>CAVPLZ010000001.1:0-52441 GCA_963706185.1 uncultured Actinomycetota bacterium
CCCGATGACATCCTCGGACGATGGGTAGCGACCGACAGGACTGCGATCGGAACGGGTGTGGGCCGAGCTGCCCGGGGACGCGCGCCGCGCGCTCGAGATCGAACTGCCGCCCGCCGATCTGCGGTCGCTGCAACTCGACTTGGCCCGCACCAGGGCGGCTGAGGTCACTCCGGCGAACGTCATGCGGCAGTGGGACACCGACCGGTTCGTCCGCACCGTCGACGGCCGACCCACGAGTGCTCCACCGCGTTGAGTCGCGTCTGTGGGAGGTGCTGCCCGACCACTTCGATGGGGTGGAACTCGACCGGTGGCTCCGCTCGGCACCTGCTCGGCGGTCTCCACCATCGACCAGAACCAGATCGTCAGCACGGTCCGCGGTACCGAGGTCGTCAGCGACCCGACCAACGCGCTGGCGGTCGAGGCCGCCACCGCAGGCGTCGGCACCGCGGCCGGGGGCCGGGTCGATCTGGCCGCGCGCAGCGCGTGCTGCGGGCGCAGCAGTTCTCCGCCCCCGGTCGTTCGCGCACTTCCGGCTGTTCGCGCTGGTGTCGTCGATGCGCGATCGTGGTTCGGGTCGCACCGAGGCCGAGATGCTGATCGAGCACCTCGGTATTGGCAATGGGTGCTCGGGGATCTCGTTGGTCGCGGGCGTCCGCGGATGACGGACAGGAACTTCGCCGACGGCGTCGTGGCCGAACGTATCGCGGACACGGTGCTGCCTGCGCTCGCCGACGGCGCCGTTCCGGTGGAGCCTGATCCGAACCGCACGCAGGGCCGTGGCTACTACACCAGCGGGGCAATCCGCCTGCTGCTCGACGACGACGACACCGACAGCGACTTCGGTGACGGCGGCTTCACCGACTGGGTGGCCACGCTCACCGGCAACGCCAAGGAGCGCTGCCTGACCAGCTGTGTCTCGGTGGAGCGACTGGCCGAGCTGGCCTGAGTCACGCGTCGTTCGCCGGCGGACGTCTGCTCGGCCAGCAGGATGCGCCAGAATCCGGCGACCGCCAGGTAGACGTTGGTGACCACTTGGAGCAGAACCAGTGTCACCGGCCACAACGCGGCGCTCAGGGCCGGCACCACATCGACGGGTAGCGCGGTTGCCATCGCAATCCGCAGCCCGGCATCCACCGCGAACGCAGTCGCCCAGATCACCGCGGTCACTCGCCAGATGCGCCGAAATCGCGGTTCGGTCGCGTACAACTCGTCCCACGACTCGGGCCGCGGAGCCCGCAGGCCACCGCCCCGCGGATCCCAGATCCGACGGCCCTCCAGCAACGGCCGGGCCAGCGTGAAGGTGAGCGGCCGACCCCACCGCAGACCGACCAGGAACACCACGGACCACGCGCCGGTCAGCCAGCCGTCGCGCATCAACAGCGCCCGGGGGTCGCCGGATGTCCCCGACAGCAGGGCCCCGACCAGCACGCTCGCGGCCACGACGAGGCCGAGGCCGTCCGGTCGGCGCCCGCGCACCGCGGTCACCACGACGCTCACCAACGGCGGCAACGCCGAGGCGAGCAGCGCGGGCATCGGCGCTACCCCGACGCTGCGCAGCCCGTAGTACACGATCACCGGCAGCACCAGATCGACGGCCATGCCGGCGAGCAGGGTGGTCGGACGAGCCCGGCCCGCGGACGGTGCCCCGGTCATGGCGGCGGTTCGCTCCGGGTCGCCAACCGGAACGCAGCCACCACCTCGGTCGCATAGTTCTGGGCGAACGAGCGCGGTTCGAGCTCGGGCCGGGACGCCAACAGGAAGGGCAACCCGTCCACCGCTCGTTGGATCAGCGCGGCCATGATCGGTGCGTCGAACGGGCGGAACTCGCCGGCTCGCTGCCCCGCCCGCAGGATGTCCTCGACCGGGCCGGTCGCGGCGTCCTCCTCGGCTCGCCCATGGTTCATCGCGCCCTGCAGGAAGACCTCGGTGAGCGCCTTCATCTGCGCCGGGTGGGCGCCGATGTAGTCGATGACGCCGGAAATGTAGGCCTCGAGAGCGGCCGTCGGGGAGCTGATCCCGGCCATCCGGTCCTGCATGTGCGCGGTGATCGAGGCGTAGTAGTCGGCGACGATCTGGCCGATCAGCTCGTCCCGGCCGGCGAAGTGGTACGAGATCAACCCGACGGACGACAACCCGGCGCGCTCCGCGATGGCCGAGAACGACGCCTTGGCCAGCCCGTCCGCGGCGATGGTGGCGACCGCGGCGTCCAGGATCTGCCGGCGGCGCGCCTCGGACGTCACCGACGGACGCTTCAGCGCTCTTGCATGCATGTGCAAAATCTAGCATGACCGTGCAACCTCATGCTGTCGGCGTCGGTCGAGTGAACGCTGAGAAGGGTCGCCGGACCCGCTTTCCCGGGCCAGCGTTCGCTCGATGAGCAGAGTCCGGAAGACGACGGGAACCAGCGGTCCACTCCTCACTCACCCGGCTGGGACGGGACCGCCACGCCTGACCAGCGCGGTGCCCTGCTCGTAGTCGGCATCGTTGTCGTGGGTGAGCACCCCGACCACCCGGTCGTCGCGGCCGTACCAGACGGTGAAGGCGCCATCCCGATCAGGAACCGGGACAACCTCGTCGTAGCCATCGCCCCAGGCCGCGTACTTCAGGGTGTGGGTGCCGATCTCCGACCAGAAGCCGGGCACCTCGGCCCACTCGGCGCGACCACCGGCGGCCACCGTCCCGGCGATGGACCCCATCCGCTCGGCCTCGCCCCAGTGCTCGACGACCAACCGGCGGCCCGCCGTGGCATTCACCGCCAGGGCGACGTCGCCGGCGAAGAACAGTCCGGCCACTTCCGACTGCATGGCTGCGTCGACGGGCACCCGCCCGCCGTGGATGGTCAACCCGGCGCGCTCGGCCAGGTCGCTCCGCGGTCGGATGCCCAGGGCACACAGCACCAGATCGGCGTCCACGTCATGGCCATCGGACAACGAGACCCGATGCCCATCAACGATGCTCAGTAGTTCGACGCCGCCGCGGAACTGCACGCCGACGTCGCGCAGCCAGCCCTTGATCCGCTCGCCGGCCCAGTACCCGAGCCGATCCTGCTGCGGCAGATCCTCGTCGGTGACCAGAGTGACCGTCAGCCCGCGCATCGCCAGCGACGCTGCCGCCTCGCAGCCGATGAAGCCGGATCCGATCACCACCGCGGAACCGGCTGCCGTCGCCCGCTCCCGTAACCGCTTCCCGTCGTCCATGCTGCGCAGATAGTGGACGTCGGGATGTTCGGTGCCAGGGAGTTCCGGTACGAGCGGTTCGGACCCGGTGGCAACCACGCAGGCGCGAAATCGCCACCGTTCGCCCGCCCCCGCCCTGGCGATCCGGGCGGCCGGCTCCAACTCCTCCACCGAGCTGTTCAGCACCAGGTCGATGTCATTGTCGGCGTACCAGGATTCGGCCTCGATGGGAAGGTCCTCATCGTCCGCCTCCCCGCGCAGATAGTCCTTGGACAGCGGCGGACGGTGGTACGGGGCGGCATCGTCGGCCGACACCAGCGCCACCGTCCCCGCCCCGCCGGCCTCGCGGTACGCCCTGACGGCGTGATGCCCGGCGGGGCCACCACCGATCACCAACAGCTCGACAGGTTGCGGTTCGGGCACCGGTCAGCCCTTGATGTCGTCGCGGTCGGGATCGACCTCGAGCGCTTCGGCCAGGGAGCGAGGTTCCGGGGTCGGGCGCGCCACGTCTCCGGGGGTGCCCTGCCGGTCCTGGGCGGCACGGACCGTCGCAGCGGACTCCCGTGGCACGTCGGAACGGTCGTCGATCGGTTCGGTCATCGCATCTCCCGGCACATGTAGGTGTCAGGGTCGTACCCGGTGCCTGGGCCGGCTCAATCAGCCGCAGCCGGGTGAGGCGGCCAGGTGTTGGGCACTTATCGGACACCAGGCGACAGCTCAGCGAGGAGCGATGATGACCGATCCCGACGTACCCATCGACCAGCAGGCGACCGCCGCGCAGCCGGCCTCCGACCCCGGATCGATCGCCGAGACCCGGACCGCCGACACCGTCGGCGCCCGCGACACCGCGGGCCCGGCCGAGCCGGGAGAACGCGCGGGGGCGGACCCCCGGGACGACTCCACGGACGGGCTGCCCGCCACCGCCGAGCAGCGACCCGGCACGACGAGCTGATCTGCGGGCTGTCGGCGTCGGACCTGCTATGGCAGGTGCGGGTGCGCTGCTGCGCTCGGGATCGGCGGCACTAGCGTAACCGGGCATGATCCGCTGCGACGCCGTCCTCGAGCCCTCGTTCGTCATCGCACCGGTGCCGCGCCGGCTGTTCGGGTCGTTCGTCGAACACATGGGCCGGTGCGTCTACGGCGGCATCTTCGACCCCGGCGATCCGGCGGCCGACGAGAACGGGTTCCGGACCGATGTCATGGAACTGACCCGCGAGCTGGGCGTCAGCGTGGTGCGGTACCCGGGCGGGAACTTCGTGTCCGGCTACGACTGGCGCGACGGCGTCGGACCGGTCGCGGATCGCCCGTCGCGTCTGGACCTGGCCTGGCGCTCGGTCGAGCCGAACACCTTCGGACTCGATGAGTTCATGCGCTGGAGCGACGCTGTGGGTTGCGAGCCGATGATGGCGGTCAACCTCGGCACCAAGGGCATCTCCGAAGCCTGCGAGCTGCTCGAGTACACCAATCATCCGTCCGGCACGGCGCTGTCGGACCTGCGTCGACGACACGGGACGGCCGACCCGTACGGCATCAAGCTGTGGTGTCTGGGCAACGAGATGGACGGTCCGTGGCAGACCGGCCACAAGAGCGCCGAGGACTACGGCAAGCTCGCCGCCGAAACCGCCAAGGCGATGCGGCAGGTCGATCCGAGCATCGAACTGGTCGCCTGCGGCAGTTCCAACGATCGAATGCCGACCTTCGGACAGTGGGAGGCCACGGTCCTCGACCACACCTTCGAACATGTCGACTACCTTTCCCTGCACGCGTACTTCGAGCAGTTCGACCACGATCAGGAAGCCTTTCTCGCGTCGGCGGTTGCCATGGATTCCTTCATCGACGGTGTGGTCGCGACCTGCGACCACATCGCGGCGAAGCGGCGGTCGCCCAAGCGGATGAAGCTGTCCTTCGACGAGTGGAACATCTGGTACGAAAGCAGATTCGTCGGCCACACCAACCTCGAGTGGACGATGGCCCCCCGGCTGATCGAAGACACCTACACGACGCTGGATGCGGTCGTCGTCGGGAACCTGCTGATGAGCCTGTTGCGGCACAGCGACCGCATCGACATCGCCTGCCAGGCGCAACTGGTCAACGTGATCGCTCCGATCCGTTCCGAGCCCGGGTTGCCGGCCTGGCGGCAGACGATCTTCCACCCGTTCGCGCTCACCGCCAGGCATGCCCGGGGGGACGTTCTCCGCATCGAGCCGCACACGGAGACGATCGACGCCGGCGCCCGCGGCGAGGCGCCGGCCGTCGACGTGGTCGCCACCCGGGACCCGGAGACCGGTGAGGTTGCGGTCTTCGCCGTGAACCGGCACCCGTCCGAGTCGGCGGCGCTGAGTCTGCGAATTCCGCCGTCGCCGACGTTGCGGGTCGTCGAGCACGTCGCGCTGGGCGGTTCGGCCCTGCTGGCCAGCAACACGGCCGAGCATCCGGACGCCGTTCGACCCGTCGCTGCGGCGAAGCGGGCGGCCAGCGCCGACGGTGTGCTGACGGCCGAGTTGCCCCCCGTGTCCTGGTCGATGATCCGGTTGGCGCCGGTCTCGGAATGAGTGTCTCCGTGGGCGGACCGTCGAAGCATGCCGCCGTCCTGATCCGCGGCGGACAGATCCTGGATGTGGCGGCCGGAACCGTCAGCGCGGGTTCGGTCCTGGTGCGGGGCGAGCGCATCGTCGAGGTCGGCGACATCTCGGATCCGGGACCCGGCACGGTCGTCCTGAATGCCGAGGGACGCACCATCATGCCGGGCCTGATCGACTGCCACGTCCACATCGATGCGGCTGCGATGGTGGAGCACCCGAGCATGGAACGCACGGTGAGCGTCGGCCTGGCCTATCGCGAGCTGACCGACAGCCTGCTCCGCGGCTTCACCACCGTCCGCGACGCGGGGGGCGCCGACGCCGGTTTCAAGACGGCACTCGAACTGGGCCTGGTGCGGGGTCCGCGGCTGTTCGTCGCCGGCCGGCCGCTGAGCCAGACCGGCGGTCACGGCGATGTCCGGGCCCGGCACGCGGACGAGGTGTCCACCGGGGAGCAGAACAGCCGGATCGCGGACGGCCCCGACGAGGTCCGTCGGGCGGTGCGGGACAACCTGCGGCGCGGCGCCGACCACATCAAAATGATGGTTTCGGGCGGTATCTCGTCACCGACCGACCTGCTGGACGGCTCGCAGTACAGCGACGAGGAGATCGCCGTCGCGGTGCAGGAGGCCACCAGGGCCGGCAGCTACGTCGCGGCCCACGCCTACAGCGACGATGCGGTGACCCGGGCCGCCGAACTCGGCGTCCGCACCATCGAACACGGCAGCCTGATCGGGGAGCGGGCGGCGAAGGCGATGGCCGAGCACGGCGCGATCATGGTGCCGACCCTGTCGCCCTACCACTGGGTGACCCGGATCGGTGACCAACTGGGCCTGCCCGACCAGCACCGGGACCGGGCCGCCGCCGTCCAGGAGGACGCGCTGCGCGCGGTGGCGTTGGCGGCTCGGCGCGGGGTGGCTCTGGCGCTCGGCTCCGACCTGTTCCGCACCCCGCGGGAGCACCAGAGCCACGAGTTGGTACTGCGGGCCCAGGTGCAGCCGATCGCCGACGTGCTGCGCAGCGCGACCATGGTGGGAGCTCGGGTCGTCGGACTCGGCGACACGCTCGGTCAGGTGCGGCCCGGTTACCTGGCCGACCTGCTGGTGGTCGACGGCAATCCGCTCGAGGACCTGTCGGTGCTGCAGGGTCAGGGCGCCCACCTTGCGGTCGTGATGAGCGGCGGAACGCTGGTGGTCGACCGGCTCTCGCGCTGACCTACCTACCGACTCGCGGCGTCGACAGAGCGGGCGACGAGGTCCCGGTAGGCGGCGAGCAGTTTCGCGTGCACCGGTCCCGGAGCGCCCGACCCGATCGGTCGCCGGTCGATCTCCACCACCGGCACCAACTCGCAGACGGTCCCGGTCAGGAACACCTCGTCCGCGGAGTACAGATCGAAGAGGGTGAGCCTGCTCTCCTCGGTGGGCAGGCCGAGTTCGCGGCTCAGCCGGACCACGGTGGCCCGGGTCAGCCCGTGCAGGCAGGCGGTGGGCAGGGGGGTGCGGACCACACCGGCGGTGACACAGAAGATGTTGGCGGTGTCGGCCTCGGCGACGAAACCGTCGGTGTCCAGCATCAGGGCCGCGTCCACATCAGGGTCGTCCATGACCTCGAGGCGGGCCAGGATCGAGTTCAACTGGTTGCTGTGGTGGATGCTGGGGTCGACGAAGTGCGGCTGCGGCCGGCGGGTGCTGGCGGTCCGCAATCGTTGCGGCGTCGGAAGCTCGTCCACCGGCTTGGGTTCGGCGATGATCACCAGGGTGCCGTGGGCCGGCGCGTTGCGGGGATCCATGCCGGAGGTCGAGCGGGTACCTCTGGTGACCATCAGCCGGACGTGCACGCCGTCGGTGAACCCGTTGGCCGCCAACGTGTCAACGATCGCCCTGGTGAATCCGCTGCCGATCGAACGGCAGGGTGATCCGCAGGGCCTTCGCCGAGTGTTCCAGCCGGGTCAGGTGCTCGTCCAGGGCGTAGACCTGTCCCCGATACACCCGCAGTCCCTCCCACACGGCGTCGCCGGACTGGAAGCCGGCGTCGAACACCGACACCCCGGCCTGCGAAACCGGCAGCACCCGATCCCCCACGAACACCTGCAGCTCCGCCACGTTCTCCCTCACTCAGCTCGCCCTTCGGGCCAGCACGTACAGCCGCTCGGTGTCCACCTCGTGCGCGGCGTCGGACCCGCGCAGATACCACTCGACGTCGGTCAGGCCGGCGGCGGCGCAGGCGTCCAGCACCCGCTCACGGTCATGGAACACGAAGTCGACATCCACTGCGGCACCGAAAAGCTCGTCGACGTGGCGCACCTCGTCGCCGACATGCACGGCCAGCGCCAGCATTCCGCCGGGCACGAGCACCCGGGCGAGCGCCCGGATCGCTCCCGGAAGCTCGGAGGGCGCCAGGTGGACCAGTGCGTACCACGCGGTGATCGCCGACCAGCCCGCCGCCGCGGCCGGGCGCAGCAGATCGCTGAGATCTCCTACTTTCGCATCGATCTCGGGATGCCGGGCCCGTAGCTCGTCGATCATGGCCGGCGACAGGTCGACTGCGCTGGTGGCCCGGCCCCGGTCGGCGAGCCATGCCGCCACGTGCCCCGGCCCGCATCCGACGTCGATCACCGGCCCCGGCGGGGCGAGCGTCACCAACCGGGACAGCAGCCAGGTGTCGAACGGCTTGTGGGCCAACTCGTCATCGAGCGCTTCGGCGTAGCCGGCGGCGCTGGCCTCGTAGGTCGCGAGCACCCGGGCATCACGAGCGTCCACACCGTGCGCCAGCACGCTTTCCCGGTCCACGGTCTCGGTGACCGGAACCGCGGACCCCTCCGGCAAGGGGCCGAGCAGGTGCGCCCACCGGTGGTCGTGTTGCCCGGCCTTGCGTTCCAACTGGACGACCAGCGGATCGTCCCGATCGGCCAACTCGGACAGCAGCGCCTCGACCGCATCACGATCGGCGAACGCGTGCAGCCGTTCGGTGCGGGTGCGCAGTTCGCCCGGGGTCTGCGGTCCCCGCAGGAGCAGGACGGTCAGCACGGCCGCGGCGGGATCGTCGAGCTGCAACGCCTCGGTCAACCGTTGGTGGAAACGCACCACCCTGGAGCCGGCGCCGGTGTGCACGAAGCGGATCAGGTCGCGCTCGCGCAGTCCGGCCAGCGTCCGGTGGATGGTCTGCTCGTCCAGATCCATCACCGGCTCGCGGCTGGACGCCTGGTTGCATGCGCTGCGCAGGGCATTCGCGGTGAGCGGGTAGCTGTCCGGGACGGTCCGCTGCTTCTCCATCAACGCGCCCAAGATGCGCTGCTCGCCGGGGTCCAGCGGAGTCTCGAGTGCCGTGCTCACCCGATCGAGACTAGCGTCCGGGTACTGCGCCGAGCAGCGTCGCTCGACGGCGCCTACCGGGCCACCGGTGGGCGCGGTCATGGTCGTGCGGCCCCTCGACTGGGCGCTGTGCAGGGTGAACGCCTCGGATTCGCCTGCACAGCGCCCACTCGCGTCGACCTCAGCGGGATGCGGCGCACCCTTTGTGTAGCCGCGGCTACGGGACGTCGGCCTGCTGTGCCTGGCGGATCAGCATGGCGCCGTCCTGGGCGGTGATGAACCGACCCTTCACCAGTGCGTGCGTGTCCTTGGTGACCGCTCGGACGTAGGCCTGGTGGCTGGGGTAGATCTGCCGCAGCAGCGCTGCGCTGAACGGCACCTCGTGCCCGGCGATCACGCAGAACGACGGTCCGGTGGAACTGCCGTACCAGGTCGAAGTCGGCACGTCCAGGTACGGCGAGCGCAGACCGCCGACCACGTTCCCCCAGCGGTCGAGTACCGGCTGGTTGTTCTGCACCACGATGGGCGAACCGTGCGGCGGAGCTACGCCCTTGCGCACCCACTGATCGAGGTTGCGCAGCATCGCGTCGAAGAAGATCTGGCTCGGGAAGCGGCTGCGGGGACCCTCGTTGCAGTCCATCGGCGGCACCGCCCGGCCGCCCTTCTCGATGTCGGCGGGTGCGGCCGCGTAGTTCAACTCGCCAGGAGTGGCGTGGCCGGCGCCGGCCATCTCGTACTGCCGGTATGCGTCGCTGGGCACGTCGCTGTCCGGCCGCCGGGCGGTGATCCCGCGCAGGTAGTCCGACTGGGACATCACGTGGATGATCGGCACGCCGACATTGGAAAACTGCCGCCGCGGATCGTCGACCGCCGGAACCGCTTCGCACTGGTTGATGGGGTAGATCCCGGCGAACGCGCCACCGGCCACCGCCACCAGGTAGGCGTCGTAGATGGACCGGCCGGTCTGTTGCACCACGAGCGGGGCGACCGCATTGATGTAGTCGTACATGTAGCCGCCGGTCTGCGAATAGCCGAACCCATACAGCTTCAACGAGTGCTGGGGCTTCTTGCCGCCGTAGTACACCGGGCTCTTCGCGGTCCCGGACCGCAGCAACTCGCCCACCTGGCTGTAGATGTCCCAGGCGAGGCCGTTCTCCGTGCTGCGCGAGCTGTCGGACGGAACGGTCGCGCAATTGCCGGGATCGGTCAGCGGCAGCGGGTTGTCCATCGCCAGCGGGGCGTACCGGACCGGGTCGAAGGTCTTGAGCGTCTGCATCGACACCGGTTTGACGGTGACGCCCACCCAGACGTCGCCGTTGCGGATCAGCTGATCGTGCATCAGACCCCAACCCAGGTTGAGGTCGAACAGGTTCGACGGATTGAGCGGCTCGACCACCACGTTGCCGCTGAACGCCGCCGCCTTCGCCGGTCGCCGTACCAGGATCCGGGTGGTGTACGGCGCATTCGGGGTTCGCACGACCGCTGGGCCGGGGGCGGGCCAGGTGTAGATGTTGGCCAATCCGCTGACGAAGTACTCGTCCTCGACATACCCGATGGCGCTCAGATTCTCGGGAATCCGGGTGTGATCGGCGGCGCCGAACGGGTAGGACGTCGCCGTCGCCTTGATCGGCCCGGGCGACCGGGGCGACCAGGTCGAACCCGGCATCGGCGAGTCGGCCGACCGCGGCTGCGATGACCGGCCGCGGCTGCTCGCCGAGCACCATGCGCCGGCGGCCCTCGTCGTGAACGGTCCGCAGGACGCCGGCAAGAGCGGCCGCGCGGATCCGGCCGAGCACCTCCCGCGCCGCGACATCCCGGCCGGTGGAGCGCGTGGTGTCCACGATGGCCCGCGCCAATCGCGCCTCCCGCGCCTCCCACATCTCCCGCTCGGCGGCGAGCAGGGTCGGGCTGGCGCGGACCAGCCGGGCAAACGCGGGCCCGTGGACGCCCAGACTGGGATCCCCGGCCCGCAGGCCGGCGTGGAACCAGGAACGGACGGCCGCCGTGCAGGAGGTGCCCGACGGGCGCTCCTGCACCGCGCGGCCCGGCCCCTCGACGATGCCCTCCCGCATGTCGAAGACGAGGTCCTCCTTGCGCGGGAAGTAGTTGGTCACCGTCATCTTCGAAACCTCGGCGGCCGCGGCAACGTCGGCGATGGTGACCGCGTCGAAGCCGCGCTCGATGAACATGCCGGTTGCCACCGCGGAGATCGCCGCGCGGGTCTGCTGCTTCTTGCGCTCGCGCAGGCCCTCGGGTACCGACACACGGAGATGCTAACCGGCAACCATGACAAATGTACTATCGACATGAACTTAGGTCGGACCTAACATTCAGCTATGAACGCGATCAAGGCCGGAACCGCCCCGGTGGACGACAGGCGCTCGCCGGGTGCGGCGAGCCTGCTGACCGTGCTGCGCCCGCTCGCCATCGACATCGCCCTGCCGTTGGGCATCTACTACGTCGTCGGCTCCGTTCTGGGGGCGCCACAGGTCTGGGCGCTGGCCTCGGCCAGCGCGGTTTCGGGTGGACGCGCGCTCTGGAGCACCGTTCGCGAGCGACAGGTCAATGGCGTCGCCGTGCTGATGCTCGCACTCACCCTTGCCGGTCTCCTCGTCACGTTCGTCACCGGCAACGCCCGGCTGATGATCGCCAAGGATTCCGGTGTCTCCTCGGTGGCCGGCCTGGTGATGATCTGGTCCGTGCTGCGCGGCCGGCCACTCATGGCACCGGCACTCGAGCCCTACCTGACCCGGGGGAACCCGGACCGAGTCCGGGCCTGGCAACATTTGACCGCCGAATCCGCCACGTTCGCGAAGCATCTCGCCCGCTACACGATGGTCTGGGCCGTCGCGCTCCTGGTCGAGTGCCTCCTGAGGGTCGCCGGCGCCTTCCTCCTGCCCGTCGGTGTCATGGTCTGGCTGTCCACGGTCCTGGTCGTGGTCGCCATCGGAGGCTCGATTGTCATCGGAGGTGCGGTGACCGTACCGATGGAGAAGTTGCTCGACGAATACGTGACACAGGCGATCGCGGCCGCCGCCGCGGACGCCACTACCAAGGCTGGAGGGAACGAGCGATGAGAACGGCTGGAATCAGCTACGACACGGGCTTCGTGCTCGGTGAGAACTCGCGACCGGACTTCGATCTCTCGACGGTGCAGCACGAGATGAGGGTGATCGCGGACGACCTGCACTGCAACGCTGTTCGGGTCAGCGGAAGCGACCCCGCGCGGATCGAGGCGGCTGCCCGGATGGCTGTCCGGGCCGGCTTGCAGGTCTGGATCTCGCCGTTCACCGCCGACCTTGATGCGCCGGCAATGGTCGAGGTCGCCCGGGACTGCGCCGTGCGGGCCGAGCGCGTGCAACGCGACGGAGGTGACGTGGTGCTCCTCCTCGGCTGCGAGATCAGCCTGTTCGGCGCGGGCCTGATACCGGGAGCGACCTTCCCCGAGCGGATCTCGGCGCTGATGTCCGGGAAGGTCGATCCGGGTCTGCTCGGCGCCGAGACGCAGGCATGCCTGAACGAGATGCTGGGTGTCGCGCGCCCGATCTTCGGCGGCCCGATCAGCTACGCCGCAGGCATCTGGGAATGGGAGGCGATGAACTGGGCAGCGTTCGACCTGGTCAGCCTCAACGCCTACCGCGACGCGGACAACGCCGGGTACTACGAGCATCTGCTGCGCCGCGAACGTCGGCACGGCAAGCCCGTGACCGTCACCGAGTTCGGCTGCTGCACGTACCGCGGGGCCGGCGACCGGGGCGGGCTCGGCTGGTTGGTCGGCGACCCGACCGCCGATCCGCCGTTGGACGGGACCCTGCACCGCGACGAATCAGAACAGGTCGACTACTTCACCCGGAGCATCGACGCGTTCGACCGGGCCGGCATCGACGGCGGGTTCTGGTTCACCTTCGCCCAGTACTCGACCCGACGACGTGACGACGACCCTTGTCGGGACACCGACCTGGTCTCCTACGGCGTCGTCGCCATGCTCCCCGACGACGCGCCACGCGATCCCCGCTATCCCGACATGCCCTGGCAGCCCAAGTCGGTGTTCGACACGATCGCACGGACCTACGGCCAGCTCCGGACGACTGTGCCGACCTGAGGTACCCGCTGGGAACCCTGCAGTCGGTCGGGGCACCAGAAGTGCTCCACTACCCCTTGGCGGTGGCCCGTTGGTGAATCCGGACCTTCACGGCCTGGTCCCGGCGCCGCAGTTCTCCGGAGTGGCCGACGGCCAACGAGATCCCGGCGACCACCACCAACAGCCCCCCGAGCACGGCAATCGGGTGCCACCAGGTCGAGCCGAGCCAGGTCGGCAGCGACGTCAACCAGGGCGTCAACGCGCCGAGGTCAGCAGGATCGGTGGAGAACAGCCATCGGCGGACCACCGGGAAGGCCGGTGCGATCAGCAGCAGGACGACCAGGAAGCCCAGGAACACCAGCACCCCCCGCCACGACACGCCCCATACCCCCAGCGCGAGCACCACGATGCCGGCGACGATCAGGCCGATTCCACCGAGGCCGAGCACATTGCCCCAGCCGACCGCCAGCACGAAACCGACCACGATCATCGCCAGACCACCGGCGAGCAGGGCCCGCGGTGTCGCCTTGGTGACCTTGGTCGCCTGGTAGGTCGTCAGGGTCACCCCCCGGAGTGACGCGAACAATGGTTTGAGCGCGGAGATCTCGGCGCCGGCCGTGGTCAGGGCGTTGGTGCCGGTGGCCATGGCCTTGCCGACGGTCCTGGCCAGCAGCGGCTGGCCCACTTCGCTGGCGAAGGTTTGCGCGGGCACCGGGTTCGTGACGAAGCTCCGGGACAGCCGGTCGAGTCGCGCGGCCGTGGCGGCCGGCGTCGGCGGCGTGCTGGACACGTGGCCGGCCGGACCCACCACGGGTTTGGCGGAATCGGCGAGAACGGCATTCACCCATTGCCGTTCGTCGCGCCAGTTCGCTGCGCCCCGGTCGACATCGACCGTGATGGCCTCGGCCACGATCGGCAGTTCCTTGTCGACGATCCGGCGTTGAAGTGCGGAGGCGATCCACATCGACGTCTCCGGGAGCGATGGCGGAAGCGGCCGGGTCCGGTCCTTGAGGAACTCGAGTTCACCGAGGACCGCGGCACTCGGCTCGGCTGCCACCCCAGGTTCGTCGTCGAGAACGATCTTCAGTTTGGCGAGCAGATCGGCCTTCCCGTCCGGCGAATCTCTTGTCACGTCGCGCAGCCGCTGCGGCTGCAACACCATGTGGACCAGCCAACCCGCGGCGTCGACCCGCCCCCACATCCAGTCGTTCGCGCGCCAGGACCGCTTGTAGAACGCCCCGAAGTGTTGCAGCTGCATCCCGGTCAGTTTGCGGTCAGCCGTACTCCGCTTGGGGTCGAGGGCGGTCCGGGTGTCCGCGCTGACCTGGATGAGCTCGACCGACTGCTCCACCTCACCGGTGAGCGGGGTGAGGGCGCGTTGCGCGGCGTGCAGATCGAACAATCGCTCGGCCACGCCAGGCCCGTCGCCGTCGAACAGATACGTCACGTAGGCCCGGAGTTGGCCGCCGGGCGTATCGGGACTCGAGTCGGTGGTGGAGTCCAGAATCCCGCGCAGCAACGGCTGCCTATCCGTCAGAGCCTTGTCGAGCTGCTGCCAGGCGCTGCGCAACGCGTCAAGGCCGTCCGTGGGTGGCGCCGGATGTGCGGGGTCGGCCACCCCGGTGGCCAAAGCCGTGGCGAACTTCCTGGCGGCGTAGGCGCAGAACGCCGCGGGACTCGCCAGCGCCGCCTGCAGGTCAGGAGCGACGGGGTTTCTCCCGGCCTCGGCCAGCAGCTCCGCCACGATCCGAGCGACCTCCGGGCGCGGTTTGATTCCGGCGAAGGCGCCGTGCACCTGGCTCCGAAGTGCGTGGAGCTCCGCGCAGTCGGCGGGGTTGGCGATCTTCTGGGCCGCGCGGAGCATGGCCAGCACGGTTGCCTTCGCGCCGTCCCATGCCGGTCGGCCGAACAAGGCGAGTTGGTCGGCGGTCGGCGGTTGACGGGACCAGCCGGCGGTGATGGCCGCCATGGCATTGGCCAGGCACTCCTGTTCGGTGTTCTTCCCGCCGTAGGAAACACCGGCATCCAGGGTTTCGACCCAGCCGGCCGGAACCTTCGACGCGTGTCCCATTCCGGCGGCGTCGGTCAGTCGCATCACCTCGCGGACCACGGGTTGGGCCAGGGCTCGCCCTTCCCGACGCCGATAGTCGTCGAGCAGACCGGCGATGCCGGTCAGTCGACACTCGAGGTGCGCACCGAGCTGGGCGAGCTGCAACCGGGAGTCGGTCAACGCGTCCACGGTGTCGTTGTGTTCCCGGATCGCCCCCAGATCGGAGCTGATCGACTGGGACAGCACGGCGCCCAGGTCCTTGATCAACGCCGAGGTCATCGACAGCGGGCTTCCCGGGTCGTCGCCGACCGTGCCCAACAGCGGGTCGACCGCAGGGCCGCTACTGGGCACCACATACAGCAACACCCGGCGGACCGGCCCGTCGGCCGGCCGGTCGAAGATCGTCTCGAGCAGCGGTCCGATCGGCCGGTTGGCCAGCAGTCCGCCGTCGGCCACCCAGTGGGGGCGGGTGGTGTTGGCATACCGGTCCATCGGGGGCCGGCGCGGGACCCCGTCGCGCTGTGCGGGCACAGCCTCGTCGAACGGCAGGAACGAGGGCTCGAACGCGCCGGGGAACGACGAGGTGCAGCGGCCGGCCAGGGCCAGCGCCGCTATCGCATCGGGTGAACCATCGGCCAGACTGGCGTGGTCGAAACGGAAAAGGCCGTGATGGTCGGTGTCCTGGATCAAGGTCCCGTAGGAGTCGGTGAACCGGCTGGTCTCGCCGTGCAGCAGAGTTGTCGTGATGAAAACCGTTGTCTCCGGCTTGTTATGGTCTTTCGCGTCCGCCCCCGGGCCACTGGGCCGCGCCGCCGGGTCGAACTCGGCGAAGGCTTGGCCGAGCTTGTCGAAGAGATATTTGTCGCCCAGCAACAGGGACGGCGGGTTCTTGTCCTTGGGGTTGCGCAACAGATCTTCCAGGGATGCCAGCGAGTTCCACTGCGCACCCCACTTCTCGATGTCCAGATCCTTTGCCTGGGCGTAACCCAGTACCGCGGCGTTGATCCCGCCGGCGCTGGTCCCCGACAACACGTCGATGTCGACGCTGACCTGCGTCAGATCCAGCAGCTTGCGGTACAGGTGCTGCACGTGCTGGTCGGGGCTCTTCGGCACATCTGTGCTCCGGCTGTGGCGCGACGCCATGGACAGCAGGTTGAGCTCGCGCGCCACCCCACCCATCCAGATCGCCAGGCTCACCCCTCCGGTCATGGTCACCGCGATACGAAGCTCTTGACTCGGTTCCTCGGACATGCGCGCTCCTCGGGGTGGCTGGGCCGTCCTCCCGAGGAGGAAGCGCAGCGCGCGTGGAACGGACGAAACTCGGCAGAGTTCACCCGGTTGGACGCACCGGCGGAGCGTTGGGAACAGCGAAACCTCACGCCGGCGCCACACGAGAACTGTTTCTTGGCACGGGTGGCCGGCACTTGGGTCCGGGAAACGACGCCAGGCTGGATAAGGAAGACCCGCCCCCGCGCCGTCCGGGCATCAGGATGGTCTTGCGAGCCTCCTGTCGGAGCAGGATCCTGTATGTCGACCGCGAAGAGGAGACTGGCCGATGCTCGACGACCTGATCGAGGGAATCGTGCAGTGTGTCCTCGACGAGGGTCTCGACAAGCTGGGCCTGGCCAGATCGGACGCCACGATCGATCTGGCTCCGGTCACCGCCGCCATCGAGGAACTCGGTCGACACAGCCGCGAGATGATCGACGTCCTGTCGCACCCCTCGCAGACGGCCGGAGCCGAGGCGTGCGAGATGGCCGTGACCGCGCTGTCACAGGGCTGGCACGACGACGCGCTGCGGGATGCACGGCGCAGCATCGACAGCTACCCGTACAGCGCCACCCCGCACCTGGTGGCGGGCCTGGCCTCGGTCGCGTTGCACCGCGGCGACGACGGACTGCACCACCTGCTCGCCGCGGTGAAGTACTCGGCCAACGGACAGCCGGAGATCGGGGCGACCGCAGCGATCGTGGCCAGCCGGCTGTCCCAGGCCGTCGGCGGCGAGATGTTGGCCCAGCGCCTGCTCGCCGATGCCGATCACGTCACCGCGGGCCGGTGCGCGGCCGTCGTCGCCATGCGATCGGCGGCGCTCTCACCCCCGACCCATGAGGTCCACGACCGGCTCAAGCAACTGTGGTGGGACGACCACCCACCGGCTGACGGGTACTCGCCGCAAACCTTCTCCGCCCTCGAGGCGAGCACCCGAACTCGTGGCGACTACGAACTGGCCGGCCCATGGTTCGGGACCTACCTGCACAACGTCGCCGAACTCGCGCAGGACAATCTGGCGGCGATCGATTCCGTCGCGACCCGTCTGGTGACCATGCGCTCCGCACGCCAGGTGAACGTCGACTACACCCCGGTCAAACGGGCCCTCCGATACACCTCGCTAGCGCCCCAGTTCGGTTTCTGGGACAAGACCGTCGGAGATCTTGTCGCCAAGGCCCGCGGGCTGCCCGGAGCGCACGCGTGGCCCCGGGATGACGCGTGGAAGCTGCGTGCGGATCTGCCACCCGCGGCACTGCGGGAGGTGTTCGACTACACGCGGACAGCCTGCGCCCAGCTCGGCGAGTTGCTCGGTGAGCTATCGAAAATCGCCACTGATCCGGCAGTCGACGAGGCCGCCCGAAGCGCCGCCACTGCTGCGATGCTGATGCAGCAGCACGTCCTGCATGCGGTCAAAGAATTGGCGCGGACGGCCGAGTCGGATGTGGTCGATCAGGCCAACCGCGCCTGGAAGCGTTACCTCGCCGTTCGGCGGACACCCAGCGGAATACCCGTCATGCACCTGGATGTCCTCGGCGCCGTGCTCGGCTCGGCCGCGCCGCATCGGATTCAGGGCGACCAACCCTCCTCGGATCACGCGGCGCTCGCCGCAGCGGCCGACCCGGCCGGTATCGAGGCGACCTGTCCCGGCTGCGGCAACCAGCAGGCCGTGGCCAGTGTCCATGCCGAATTCCGCTGCGTGCTCTGCGGTAGCGACGTCGTGGTGCGAACCTGTGCCGAGCTCGGGTCGGCGGTACGCGTCCTGCGCCACTGGGGCAGTTGGTCACACCAGGGCTGCGCGATCACCCATCCCATCTGACGCCAGGCGACCACCGTTGCGGGACGTGCGGGCGGGTTCATGCGACTACGGGTGGGATCAATGCGGCCACAGCGCCAGTCGCGCCAGGTGGCGTGCGCTCGGCCCGAAAACCCGGTCCCGGAAAGACATCGGCTCATCGTCGGCCCAGTTGAGCATCTGCCGGGCATCCTTGACCAGATGGGAGATGTCGGAATTGCTCAGCGGGACCTCCTGGCCTGCCGTCGTTGTCATCCACCGCAACTCGAGCATCCAGCGTTCGGCGAATCCGATGGATGCTTCCTGGGACAACCCGGCGGCCACGCCGAGGAGGAAGAACACCGTGGCGTCTCGCTGTGGCAGGGGCCGTTTGGCGGCCAGCAGGCCGTCGGCGAGGACCCGGGCGAGCCGATGGGGCGAGGCGAGCGCCGACTGGCCGCTCCGGGTCAGCAGTAGGCGGTCCTTGTTCTTGCGGAGCAGCCCCACGGACTGGGTGTACGCGCGCAGATTCGCCAGCGGCTGAGTGTTCTGCTCACGATTGCACGGCCCGTACCAGCGGCCGAGCAGGTGGGTCCGGCGGGCCAGGTCCAGCACCACGTCCGGCTTCATCCAACCCGCCGAGGTGAGCGGGATCCCGCCGTCGGCGGCCGGCTCGAGCAGCGAGCGCCATGGCCCGACCGCCTGCGCCGGGTCGGGTCCGTCGCCGCTCCCAGCCGACGGTTCCTCGGCCCGCCCGGCGAGTTCGCCCAGCTCGATGGCCATCTCGGGCGGGTCCAACCGTGCCAGCACGTCGTCCAGGGCCGCAGCCCGCTCGACCCGGTCCGCGAACCCGCTGATCGCTTCGAAGATCTCGACCACCGAAGCGCCGATCAGGGCCAGCAGCAGGTTGGCCCGCGCCAGGTCGAACACACCCGGGTCGTAGTCGGCCGGAACCCAGTCGCGGAGGATCTCCGGCCAGTTCTGCCGGCGGGGATCGGTGCGGAACGCGTCCAGGATCTCCGTGTGGCCGCCGATCCCGCCGCAGTCCTCCAGCGGGCAGGCGCGTTGGCCGTCCAGGCAGCTGGCGATCGGGTCGTTGGCGGTTGCCGGACGCGTCGACGTCACCCTGAGGGTGTGCTGCCAGTGGTCACCGAAGTCGTACAGGTAGGTCAATTCGTCACCCACCGCCCCGAGTACCTGGTCCACCCGGACCGTGGATTCCTCGACACCACGGTCCCCCTCCTCGACATCCACGTCGGTGAGGAAGTAGGTGTCGTAGGGGTGAGCGGCGGCGGCGGAGAACCGGTGCAGGTGGCAGTCCTGCCAGCCCATGGCGCGGTTCGCCACCTGATGGAGCACATCCAAGGTCAGGTCGCCGCGCACGGCCAGTTCCCGCCAGACGACGGGCTCGACCTCGTCCAGACTGATCCGGAACGTCACCAAGGCCGGCGCTGCCGGCGCCGGCCGCACTGCGGAAGGAGCAGACCGTCGAGGACGGAACGGCAGCACCCGTCCCATCTCCGGCATGTCCATCGGGCCATCCTGCTCCATCAACCCCGAACCGGACGATCGCGCGGCGGGCGTCCGTCGGCGACGTCTGCGCCGCCACCGGACCGGGGCCCGACCCGGCGAGGCGCGAACGGGTCGCCCGCATCGGGACGGCTCGGTCCGAGGCATCCGGAGCGGCTGCCATGATCGACCGGTGCGATGGCGGCGATGACGGACCGGATCGATGCTCCGCCGTGGCGGGTGCCGCAGGTGCGCGCGACGATCGCCGCAGTCGTGTTCGGCTTCACCGGGTTCGCGGTGCTGTTGGGCGCGCTGCCGGCCCGGCTCAGTGACCTCGGCTTCCCCTCGGGCGCGGCGGGTGTTGCCACCACCGCGACGTTGATCGCCACCGTGGCAGTCCAGCTCGTCACGCCGGCGTTGCTGCGTCGGTTCTCGGCCCGCGCACTGTTGGCCGTCGGCCTGCTGCTGCTGGGCGCGCCCGCCCCGCTCTATGCCCTGGTGACATCCATGCCGGCCATCGTGGGCTTGTCGGTGTTGCGCGGTGCGGGATTCGCGCTGATCACCGTCATCGGGGCGCTCACCGCCACCGAGGCGGTCACTCCGAACCGTCGCGGCGCGGCCATCGGCCTGTACGGGTTGGGGGCGGCCATTCCCATCGCGCTGGGGCCCGGGTTGGGCACCGCGCTGACCGAGCACGGCGCCTTCGCCGCCGTCTGCTTCATCGCCGCCCTGCCGATCCTCGGTGTTCCTGCCTGCTGGTTCATCGGGCAGGTCGCCGGCAGCGAATCCGACGATCACGCCGGTGCCGGCGCGGTGCTGCGGGCGTGCCTGTGGCCGTGTCTGCTGCTGTTCGTGGTGACGGCCGCCGGCGGCGGAATCATCACCCTGCTACCGGTGATCGGCACCGGCCTACCGGTCACTGCGGCTCTGCTGGTTTTCGGTGTCACCGCGGTGCTGTCCCGCTGGCTGGTCGGCGGCCTGTCGGATCGGGTCGGCGCCGGCCGATTGGTGGTGCCGCTGTCGGCGATCATGGTCGTCGGGGTCTTCCTCTTCGGACTGGCACTGTCGCCCGACCGGGGCGTTCTGCTGCTGGCCGCGGTGGGAGTGGCGGGCATCGGATACGGCTCCCTGCAATCGGTCACCCTCGGCGTGAGCCTGAGGCAATTCGCCGGACGGGACGCCGCCACCGTCAGTACCGCCTGGAACGTCGCCTTCGACGCCGGGACCGCCCTCGGCGCGGGGCTGCTCACGTGGTCGGCGGCCGGCCGGCTCGGTCCGGTCGGCTCGTTCGCCGCATTGGCGGTGCTCATCGCAGCGGTGGGCGCGGCCGCCGCGCTCTCCCAGCGCGTGAGCACTCTACGGGCCACGGCGTATGGGGCCGGGAACTGAACGGAGGCGGTGTCGGCGCCGCCTGCGGTTGATCGAGGCGTGCTGTGACTCAGATCACGTGTCGAGCGCGCAATCCACAGCCTGGTGAAACGTCTCTGGAATGAGCAGGATCCAAGACCTGCAACAACTCTCACGCGATTCACACGGAGAATACATGCGCACCAGACGTACTCGCCCGGCGACCGTCGCGGTCGGCTTCCTGACCGCGGCGGTCGCCGGCGCCACCGCCCTGGTCGCGGTGGCGATGCCCACGACCGCGGTCGGTGGGCAGGCCGGCCCGGCAGTTGCCATCGTCCAGGTGAGCGCGCCGCCGGTCACCACCACGGTGACGGTGACCGTCCCGGCGCCGAATGACAATTCGGTCGGCGACGACACCGGGTCCACCGCCGGCGAGCAACCACCCGCCCCGCAGACCGCCCCGGCCCAGCCGGGCGCAAGCGACACCGCGGACCCGAGCAGGCAGGGCAGCACGGCCGGCAAGGGCGTCGACGCGGACACCGTCGACGCCGTCAAGGTGATCGAGAATTACTGGACGACAACCTTCAAGCAATGGAACATCGACTGGGTCGGACCGACCCTGTGGAACGGCGACGGCTTCTACGACTCCTCGTCCCGGGCCAAGGCGCCGACGTGCGGCGAACCCGCACCGGCGATGAACGCGTTCTTCTGTGGCGCCGACGCCGCCACCGGCGCGCAGAGCGGCGACCGGCTTCGTGGCCTGGGATCGGCAACTGCTGGACGCCGGGTACAAGGCGTTCGGCGACAAGTTCGTGTACCTCGTCCTGGCCCACGAATGGGGCCACGTCGCCCAAGCGCGACTGACCGACGCCGGCGCCGGCTACACCGTCCTCGCCCAGCAGGAACTTGCAGGCGGACTGCATGGCCGGTGCCACCCTGGCCGGCGCAGTCAGTGCCGGTTCGCTCGAACTCAACTCGGCCGACACAGGGGAATTGGTCGACTCGCTGCAGGCGATGGGCGACAACCACCGGTGGACCGGGGAAGGGGACCACGGCTCGTCGGCCCAGCGCGTGTCCTGGTTCCAGAAGGGCTTCGGGGGCGGCCTCCAGGAGTGCCTGGGGAGCGCTCGCTCCTGAAATCGTCCGGGCAGGGCGGGGCCGGAGCTCGCGCCCTGCCCGGGCCCACGTGATGCCGGTCGGCCGTGCGACGCTGGTGGCATGTCCGACCTGGCCCAGCTCGGCTGCGCCGGGTCAGTCCGTCGTCGTGACCCAGGGCCCGACGCCGCCGATCCGATCGATCCGGTAGCGCAGCACGAAACCACCTTCGGCCCGAGGGGCCGGGAACGTCGCCTCAGCATCCAGATAGATCTTCGCCAGCCGATTCAACAGGTCCCACGCCCCGCCCTCCTCGACCGAGACGGTCGTCGTGAGTACGGCATACGGAACGAGGAACTGGCCGGGCTCCTTGCTCGCCTCCAGGGACACGACGGCCCGCGGATCGCGCATGGCGTTGCGCACCTTGCGCCGCCGGGACATGTGTCCGCTGACCAGGTCGTCGCCGTCCCAGCCGACCCACACCACGGTGACCTGGGGGCTGCCGTCCGGCTCGAGCGTCGCGACGTGGGCCAGTGCCCCACCGTCGACCAAGGCACGCAAGGATTCGGGCACCACTGCCATAGCGACCAACCTACGGGCCGCGGCCGCTGCGGGCACCCGGTATCGAGCCTGACTCGTGCCCACCGGGGGAAGCGGGGGGAGCCGTGCGACCCTGGTCCCATGTCCGACCTGGCCGAACTCGCGGCGGCGATCCGCCGATTCAACGAAGAACGCGACTGGAATCGCTTCCATGATCCGAAGTCGCTCACCCTTGCCCTGGTCGGCGAGGTCGGCGAGCTGGCCGAGCTGTTGCAGTGGGTGCCGGCCGTTTCGGTCCGCGAGGACGTCCGCGCCGGCACCTTGCACGACCGGGTGGCCGAGGAGCTGTCGGACATCCTGATCTATCTGCTGAACATCGCCGAGCAGGCCGATGTCGACCTGGTGTCGGCGGCGACGGCCAAGCTCGCGGCGGCGGGGCGCAAGTATCCGGTGAACGATTTCGCCGGCCGGGCGCCGACCAGGTCGTGACGGCCCCGCCGCCACCCGCCGACGTGCCGCCGGTGGTGGTCCTGGTCGAGGGACGCAGCGACGTCGCGGCGGTGAGAGCGTTGTTGCGCAGCGCAGGCAACCTCGACGTCGAGCGGGTCCAGGTGGTCGACATGGGCGGCGTCACCAACATTCGTCAGCAGCTCGACCACTTCACCCAACCGGGCCGGGCCCACCGCATTCTCGGACTGTGCGACGAGGGCGAAACCCGCTTCTTCGTCCGCGCACTCCAGGCGCACCGTGTCGGGGTGGAACAACCGCGGGACATGGCGCGCTTCGGATTTCAGGTGTGCCGGGCCGATCTCGAGGATGAGATGATCCGCGCGCTGGGACCCGACGCCGTGCTGGCGGCGCTGGACGACCTGGGGCTACGACGGAGCTTCGAGCGCTTCCGTGACCAGGCGTTCTGGCGCGGACGTGACCTGGCCGACCAACTCCACCGATTCGCCGGGATCGCCTCGGGTCGGAAGTCCCGGTTCGCGGCGGCGCTGGCCGCGGCCATTCCCACCGGACGCCGTCCCGACTCCCCTGCGCGATCTCGTCGACCACGTCGGGGTCGCACTGAGCAACTCCGAAACCCCTCGGTTGCACCCGTTCCGGTAGCCGTTGGGCCGGCGAAGGACAGCGAGGCATGCGCCACACTGGCGTCATGACGGACTTCGTGGTCAGCCCCGTTGGCCATGTCCACTCGGACTTGCGTGATCTGGCCGATGCGCCCCGGCAGGGTGACGAGGGTGCCCCGCCCGCGACGATCATCTTCGCCGGGCCGACATTGCGCGCGGCGTGGGCCGACCTGGCTGTCGGCGATCGGCTGGTGGTGCTGACCTACTTGGATCGGGCCGACCGGAGCGTACTGACCGTGCATCCGCGCGGAGATCCCGCACAGCGCCCGCTGGGCGTCTTCAGCACCCGGTCTCCGCATCGGCCGAATCCGATCGGCCTGCACGAGGTCGAGGTGCTCGCTGTCGAGGCCGACGCCATTCGGGTGAGCGGCATCGAGGTTGTGGACGGCACACCGGTCCTCGACGTCAAGCCGGTGCTGGGCCCGCTGTCCGAGCGCTGAGCCCACCCGCCGCGGCCCAGTGGTCCTCGCGGGCACGAGTGTCGGCCGCACGGCCGACGCTCAGCAGTCGACCCGCGGACGGTGGTGGACCGGCATGTGGCGACCTGGGGCGACTGGGGTAATCCGCTCGAGGTCGTACGTTGCCGGCAGAATCCGACTGGGCGGGCTCAGCGGCGGTGGGAGCTGTAGTCCAGCCACACACCTCGCGGTCGTTGCTGTCCGACGCCGGACTTCGAGTAGTCGCACACCCCGCGCGGGAAGGCCGAACGCAGCTGCGCCTTCTCCGCCGCCGTGAACCTGGCCGGCGCGTAGTCGGTCCAGTCCAACGGCTTGAGCCGGCACTTCAGCACTTCCTGGGACAGTTTCTGCCCGGCGACCAGCCGGGTGTTCGCGCCGACCGGATAGACGGCACCGCACTGTCCGGATGCGGGATAGGTGAGCTGCTCGACGATTCGGTTCGTCGCCGACAGGTAGCAGCCGTCGCCCAGACCGGTCGGTTTGTCGGCGATCACCTTGAACTGCTGGCTGCGGTGCGAGGTGTCGGCCTCGATGTTCGTGAGCCATTGGTCCATCGCCGCCAGTTCGTAGACGTACGACGCGGCGACCTGGTCCGGGGCGAACCCACTGGTGATGATCACCTGGTTGGCCGAGGTGCCATTGGCGGCCTGCAGTCTGGCCCGCATCACGTACGACCACTCCGATGTGTGGATGTCGTTGCCGAAGCCGGCCTGGTCCAGGTCGGTGCGCTGGTCGATGATCGGCGTGGTCTTCAGGCCCTGCGAAGCGCGGTTCAGCAGATCGTCGGCGTAGGCCTTGGCCAGCGCGCCGGCGTCGCCCTCGGTGCGCGCGGCCTGCGGAGCACCGGTGTAGTCCATGCCGCCGATGCCGGCGTTCAACGCGGCGAACTGGGCCGGGGTGATGGACCCGGCCTGCAGCGCGCCGAGGCCGTACTGCACGCCGACATTGTCCAGCGTGGAGCGGCACGAATCCGGTGTGCCGGTCGCGGCCGAACTGGTTGACGAACTGCTCGGTGGCGGCGCACTTGACCCCGTCCGGGTTGGTGGTCGGGTTCCAGATGGCGTCGGCCGGGATGGCCGGGTTGCAACTTTCCGTGGCGGTGGCCCGGCTGGCGAAGGTGGCATCCCAGGAGAGGCAGGTGTCGTAGGAGCGGGAAGCCGGCGACCGCGGTGCGGGCCGCGGTGGAGAAGGAGGATCCGGCGCCGGCGAAGTAGGTGTTGAGCAGCCGGCAGTCGGTGACCGGTTCCAGGGTGGTGAACGGGTCGGGGAACGAGATGCCGGGAATGATGCCGTCGACGATGCCGGGGTACATCTCGGCGATCTGGTACTGCTGGATCGCCCCACCCGAACCGCCCCAGCCGATGGTGTGCTGCACCGGGCCGTAGGTCTCGATGAAGTGCTCCTTGACCATCATCGCCGCCTCGGCCGAAATGATGGCGCTGCAGTTGGTGTCGAGCACGTTCAGGGTGGACGACGCCACTGCGTAGCCCTGGGCCAGGAACAGGTCGTTGACCACGCCGCCGGTGCCCGCGCCCTGGTGATAGCCGGCGTTGCAGCCGCCGCCGAAGGTGTAGACGAGCTTGCCGTTCCAACTGCGGTCGGTGGTGTACGGGGTGGGGTTGGTTCCGTCGTACAGCGCCGCCAGCTGATAGACGGCGCGGTCGATGGTGCCGGTCTCCATCCGCACGATGTAGGGCACGGGCTTGCCGCCGACCGTTGCCGTGGCCAGATCGGCGGGCCGGGACGCCGGGTCGGCCAGCGCGACGAAAGCGCCGGCGGTGGTCTTGTACTGGTAGCTCACCACGGTCGGTGCCGAGCACAGCGGCTGCGTCGCCGGCGCGAGCCCGAACGCGGTGGTCTCGCAGTAGAACGGGGTCTGCTGCGGTCCGGAGAACACCGGCCCGGTGATCGGGTGGTTGTCCACTACCAGCCAGGTCCGTTCCCGGCCGACGGCGGCAACGACCGCGTTGTTCCCGGTGCGTAGACCGGGCACGAGGCCGAGCCAGCTGCCGTCCGACTGTCGGTGGAATACCGACGTCACCGTCCGGCCGTTCAGCCAGACCTGGGCGGATCCGCGGTCCCGCGTCGGTGCGGAAACTCGCAAGAGCACCTGGCCGCCGCTGACCAGGCCGGCGTGCGGGTTGGATACCGAGGTGATTGTCAACCTGTCGACCCCGTGCCCGCCCGAACCACCGCCCGAGCCGCTCGGCGAGCCGGTGGTGGCGCCGGCCGCAGATGTCCCGGCGAGTGCGGTGCCGCTGGTGGGAACGGCCACGCCAATCGTCACCACGAGCGCGAGAATCGCCCGAAAACATCCGCGTCGCACCATATGCGCACTCCGCTCCTCCGGCCGCCCGGCACCGTCGCCGCGCGGGATCACCGGGACGGTAACCCCGGGCAACAGCTCCGGCCACCCGGACGATCACTGTCCGTACACGGCCGATGCGGCGGGGTGTGCTTGTTCGGACGTTTCGCTCGGTGCGACCAGCCCGCGGCGTCCCGCCCCGCGCACTAGAATCGAACCGTGCCGAAAACCGGTGACGGGCGCTGAGGCGGCACGCAACCTGCACTGCAGATGGCGGTCAGCCGGCGCGAACGGCTTCGAGCCGGCGAGTGGCAGGCGGGGGATCGACTGCCGAGCGAAGGTCAACTGGCCGAGGAGTACGGCGTCTCACGCAGTACGGTGCGGGGAGCGCTGCAGCTCTTGGAGAACCAGGGCCGGACCCGAACCCGGCACGGCGTAGGCACGTTCGTCGCGCGGTACGGCGGCCAGATCAAGACGTCCCTGCAGGAACTTCAGTCGATGTCCGACATCATCCGCGCGCACGGATTCGAGCCGGAGATGCGTTTCGACAACGCCGAGCTCAGAGCGGCGACACCATCGGAGGGCGAACGTCTCGGACTACCCGACGACGGACCCGACGTGTTCGCCGTGCAACGTGCGGTCCTCGCCGACGGCGAAGCGGTCGCGTTCTCCGACGACGCCATCCCGGCCCACCTGCTGGGAGCCGAATTCGACCCGTCTCGGGTGCGCGGGTCATTGTTCGAGCTGCTCCGCCGCCACCGGGTCGAGCCCACGACGTCGGTGGCCGACATCCACGCCGTGTCAGGACGATCCATCGGTTGGGGGGTCCACGATCCGGCCAGCGTGTATCTGCTGCTGGACCAGATCCATTACACCGACAGCGGGGTCGCGACGTTGGCGTCCAAGACCTACTTCGCCGAAGGCCGATTCCAATTCTCCGTGCTGCGCGTCAGATGACCCGGTCGCTGCCGCCGTCGATCGGTACCTGGGCGCCGGTGGTCGCACGGAACTCGTCGGAGCACAGCCGCACGACGGCGGATCCGACCAGTGAGCTGGACACCTCGGTACTGAGCAGGTTGCGGCGCTTGTATTCGTCGACGGTCATGTTGTAGCGCTGGGCGCGTTCGGCGAGCAAGTCCGGGTTCCACAGGCCGGTGTCGAACACCGCGTCGGGATGGACCAGGTTCACCGGATCCCGTCGGCCGCCATTCCAGCGCGGCGACCCGGGAGAGCTGGGTAAGGCCGGCTGGACGCTGAGTATTCGGCCGCGCCGGGTCCGGGCGCCGGCACGTTCTTGGAGGCGATCACCGCGACCCGCCCCCCGGCGGGGGCCAGCGCCAGTAGCGGGTGCACGATGCGAAACAGGGTAGCCACCGAGTCCACGTTGACCGCCATCGTTTTCCGCCACGCGGCGGTGTCCAGTTGGGCGATCGGTGCGCTGGCGGCGAACACCCCGGCACTGACCACGACGATGTCGACGCCGCCGAACTTCTCGACCCCCCGCGCGGCGGCCGCCTCGAGTGCCGCCTCGTCCGTGACGTCCACCGTGAGCCCGAGCCACGCCGGGCCACCGAACGTGGAGTCCGTGGCCGGCGCCAGATCGAGCCCGATCACCGCCGCGCCGGCATCCAACAGCGCGGCCGCGCACGCCTTGCCGATACCCGACGCCGCCCCGGTGACCAGCGCCACCTGTCCGGCGAACATCGGCGCGGCCCCGGCCCGGCGCAGCTTGGCCTGCTCGAGATCCCAGTACTCGACGTCGAACAGAGCTGCCTCGTCGAGCGCCCGATACCCGCCGAGCGCCTCGCCGCGTTCGATGATCTCGATGGTGTGGTGGTAGATGTCGGCGGCTATCTGCGCATCTTTGGCCTGCCGGCCCACGGTCAGCACGCCCATCCGTGGGTCGAGCAGCACCCGCGGCGCGGGTCCAGCGTGGTCAGCGGTTCGGCCGGGCGCCCATCGGCACGGCCTGCGCGGCCAGCGGTGCAAGTTGCGCGCGACGCAGTCGCGAGGTAGCCCGCGACGGACCGCTCCACCGCACCGATCAGCGCGTCGGCGCACCGTCGCCGACGGGAATTCGCTTGGTGCGGATGATGTGGTCCGGGGTCGCGGGGCCGCGGGTGGACACCTCGGCGAGGTCGGGGCGGGCGACGAAACCGGCGACGGACCGTCGGTGTGCCGGGAGACGATCATCGGTGCGCCCGCGGCGTTGCCACCGCGGCCCACGTCGCGGCCGCTCGAGCATCGGGATGGCCGACTTCAACCGGGACGGATCGGCCACGAGGGCGTGCTCGGCCAGGTAACGCTCGGCCCGATCGAGCAGCCCGATGTGCCTTTCGTAAGCCTCGCGGGTGTCCACGCCCACGGTGAACAGCCCGTGGTTGAGCAACGCCAAGCCGATCGTGCCGGGATGGGCCTGCTCATCCCACAGGTCGGCGACGGCGCGGGCCAGGTCGAATCCCGGCATCGTGTACGGCACGACGATCACGTCGTCGCCGAACACCCGCCGCACCATGTCGGCGCCGTCGGCCAGGTTGGTCAACGTGACGATGGCGTCCTCCAGCGAGCGTTCGGTGGCCCGCAGGTACCCGGCCCGGTCCAGCGACTCAAGGTCACTGACCTTGGCCAGGCCGATGATCCGGCGGGCAATCTCGCAGCCGGTGAAACCCGTTGTGTCCGTTGCGATGTCGGCCAGCCAGGCGTCGAGGAACTCGTCCGGGTAGTTGCCCGGCTGCGCACGCCCCGCATACAGCGCCCGTAACCGGGCCTCGAACGAGGCCCAGACCTGCGGCACGGCGTCGATCAGCTCGTTGCGCCGGTCGTGTTCGCCGAGCACGTCGGCGCGTGCCGCGGCCATCACGAAGTTGGCGCAGAGCAGGCCGAGGTCGAAGCCGATCGGGCCGTAGTAGGAGAACTCGGGATCAAAGGTCTTGACCGACCAGCCATCCGTGCCGGGGGCACCGTCCTCACGGCCGTCGAATCGGACGAACACGCTGCCGGTGTGCAGGTCGCCGTGCACCAGGGCCTCGGCCACCGTCAGGAATCGACGCTTGCACCGCATGGCCCCGGCGATCCAGGCCCGGTCGTGCTGCAGGTCGGCGACGAACCGTTCGGCCTCGGGGTACTGCAATGAGTTGCGGTCCGAGCCGAGGAAGGGCTCGGTGAAGATGACGTCCTCGGTGAGGGCGCACAGTTCGGTGTTGACCGCGTCCGCGGCGGCCAGCCGGAACACCTCCTCGCCCACCGCGACGAACGAGGTGCCGTAGGCGATGTCCGCGACGTGCCTACCGAGGATCTCCGGTACGCCGGCGATGTCGTTGCCCTGGTCGAGATAGCCGCGCAGCACGATGTGGTCGGTCAGGTCCTCCAGGGCCAGGACGTGGTTGTCCTCGTCGTAATAGGTCAGGGCGCAGACCCGGTCGGACAGCGCCGCGTGGGTGCGGATCGCATGGGCCTCCCGCGCAGCGCGCTCCTGGTCATGGCCAGGAAGGCCCGACCAGCCGGACGTAGGGCAACGCCTGTTTGAGTACCAGCGTGCGTCCGTCGCGCCCGCCCGGAGCGCCAGCCGCACGCCAAGGGCGGCGGAGCGTTCGGCACGTTCGAGGTGACCGAGGACGTCAGCGCGTTCACTCGGGCCGCGGTCTTCCAGCCCGGCGCCACCACCGATGTGCTGGCCCGGTTCTCCACCGTCGCCGGCGAGCGCGGATCGCCAGACACCTGGCGCGACCCGCGCGGGTTCTCGCTGAAGTTCTACACCGCCGAGGGCAATCTGGACATCGTGGGCAACAACACCCCGGTGTTCTTCGTGGACACCGAGTCAGCGCACCAGGTGACCTGGCTGGGAACACCTGGAAGCCGGCAGCTCCCAGCTGCACGCTGAAGATCGCGGATCAATGCCCACAGCGAGTTGTTCTGGGTGAAATACCACTTCAAGACCGACCAGGGCATCGAGTTCTTCACCCAGGACGAGGGCGACCAGATGGCCGCAGTGGACACCGACTACCACCAGCGCGACCTGTGGGAACACCTGGAAGCCGGCAAGTTTCCCAGCTGGACGCTGAAGATGCAGATCATGCCGTACGAAGAGGCGAAGACCTACCGCTTCAACCCCTTCGATCTGACCAAGGTCTGGCCGCACGGCGACTATCCCCTGCACGAGGTCGGCCGACTCACCTTGAACCGCAACGTCACCGACTACCACACCGAGATCGAGCAGGCCGCCTTCGAGCCGAACAACATGGTCGCCGGCACCGGGCTGTCGCCCGACCGGATGCTGCTGGCCCGCGGCTTCTCCTACGCCGACGCGCACCGCGCCCGCCTCGGCGTGAACTACAAGCAGATCCCGGTGAACACCCCGAAGGTGCCGGTGCACGCGTACAGCAAGGACGGTGCGATGCGAACTGTGAACGTCACCGACCCGGTCTATGCCCCGAATTCGTACGGCGGCCCTGTGGCAGATCCGTCGCTGACCGACGGGGGGCGTGGGTGTGCGGACGGCGGGCGCTGGCCGTCCGACGGTGACATGGTCCGCACCGCCTACACGCTTCGTCCGGTGTCGGCGGCCACGACTCGGAGTACTTGCCGAAGTGGGTCGACTGGGTGAAGACGGGTTGTCCTTGAGGAACTGCTGGTAGACCTTGTCCCGGGAGTCCAGCGGCGCGATGCCGGAACGTTGACGTAGGCGATCTTGCCGCCGTCCGGGTTCTCGCCCTTCATGTAGCCGAGGATCTTGTTGGCGATGGACTCGTCATCCTGGGACAGGTACAGCGCGTCCTGGTTGCCGACGGCCACGTCGTAGACCACCACCGGTATACCGGCCTTGATCGCCTCGTCCACCTTCGGGTCGATGGTGTCCTTGAGCCCGTGGTCGACGATGATCACGTCGGGCTTGGATGCGATCGCGGTGTTGAAGTCGGTGGCCTGCTTGGCGTTGTCGTTGCGAGCGTCGTAGATGTCGACGGTCGCCCCGGCGGCCTCCAGCTGGGCCTTGGCGCCGCTGCCCCACTGCTCGAAGTAGTCGCCGATGCCGGACTGCCGGACCAGCGCCACCTTGAGGTTGTCCTTGGCGCCGGAAGGCTTATCGGCCGGCAGGGTGAAGCTTGCTTCCGCCGAGGACCGAGGACGACGACTGGCGGCCGAGGCCGGAACCATGGTCCGGGAGGTGCTGGACGACGCCGCTGCGGCGGAGACTGCCGGACCTGGTGGACAACATCGTCGGTCATCTGCTCAACGCGGTGCAGCGAACCGGTGCTGCTGCGGGCGTTCGAGTACTGGCGCAACGGATGCGGGTGGTCCGGTGACGCATGGTGCGTTCCTCCTTGAACGGCGGCGGGGGGTAGGGCGGGCGGGCGATTCAGGCCGATCCGATGGGCACAAGGCGCTTCGCGCGGGCCGACCGGACGGTTCGCCGCGGGAGGTGCGTGCGGGCAAGCAGGCGAGAAGGTCGAAGGCCGGCAAGCAGGCCACCCGGCCCGGGAGCAGTAGGAGTGCCGGCGTACCCGATCACCTCGTCGGCGCCGCGGTCCTCGATCTCGATCGCCGAGCCGGACGCGGTTGACGGGTCGACGGTGGACTCGGGGGCGACGACGATGAACGGGACGCCGGCGTAGCCGGCCGCGACGGCCAGCGAGAACGTGCCGATCTTGTTGGCGGTGTCGCCGTTGGCCGCGATGCGGTCGGCGCCGACGAGCACGACGTCGACGTCGCCGGCGGCGAGGATGCCGGCGGCCGCGGAGTCGATGATCAACTCGTGAGGAGCGCCCATGGCGGCCAGCTCCCAGGTGGTCAGCCGAGCGCCTTGCAACAGCGGTCGGGTTTCACAGGCCAGAGCCAACGCCAGAGCGCCATCGAGGTGCAGCTTCTCGATCACGCCGAGGGCGGTGCCGTGTTCGACGGCGGCGAGCGCCCGGTGTTGCAGATGGTCAGGGCAGTGAGGCGCCGATCCGGTCCGGGACCAGGGAGCGGCACGAGTGCGGCTCCACGATCGGCCATCGGGATGCACGCTTCGCAGTTCTCGTCACGACGGCCAGGGCGGTTGCAGCGCGCCGGGCGTGCTCCGACCGCCACGCGGTCAGCGCGCGGTCGACGCCGACGGACAGGTTGACCGCGGTGGGGCGAGCCATCCGCAGCCGGGCGGCGGCCTGAGCGACGGCGTCCCCGTCGTACTGCTGGGCGGCCAACACCACGCCCATGGCGCCGGCCACGCCGAGCGCCGGGGCGCCGCGCACCGACAGCCGCCCGATCGCAGCGATCAGGTCGTCGACCGCGTGGATGTCCAGCAGCACGGTCTCGGCGGGCAGGGCGGTCTGGTCGATCAACCGGATGTGCCCGGGTCGGTCGCCACCCTCAGCCGATCCAGTCGATGGTCCGCATGAATCCACCTGTCCGGGAGTCCGCCCCAACGAGCTCGGCACCTAGGCCGCGATCGTAGGTTGTCAGACAACTGATATGTCCGTCAACCCCCGGGTCTTGCGTCCGTTCGAGTGGCAGAGCATGCAGCGCAAAGCCTGATCCGATGGTCGGCCGGTGTCCGATGGTCGATGATCTGAGGCGGGTCCTGCGTCCGAGGGCACCATGAGTCTGATTGCTCGATTCAACGTCGACGGGTACGAGCCGCGTCAGGTCAGCGATCTGGACGTGGACTGGTTCGGCATCCTGACCTTCGCCAAGACGTTCACCGACGGCATCGTCGGTGAGGCGACGACGGTCTTCCTGAGTTCGGGTGAGGAGGGCAACCGTTCCTACGTCGCGGTCGAGCGGATCACCGGGCACACCGAGGACGGCGCCGACGGCTCGATCACCGTGCATCACGGCGGCTTGGAGTCCGATCCGGACACCTGGTTCGGCCACATCGTTCCCGGCACCGGGACGGGCGGATTCGCCGGCTGGCAGGGGGCGGCGCGGATCCAGCACGACGACGGCGGTGCCTTCTTCGTCATCGACCTGGCGTGACCGACCCGGCGTCGCCGCCGCGCCGGGCCCGCAACCGAAGGGGCGTGGCCGGCATCCTGGTCGGGCTCGGCATCATCGGCATCGCGATCATCGTGTCGGTGGTGTTCGGCATCTCCCGGCCGGGCCCGCCCACCGACGAGCTGACTCTCCCTACCTCCACCGTCACCATGCTCACGAGCCGGCCGTCGACGCCGCCCGGTCCGTCCTCACCTGCGCTCTCGACGCGGCCGCCGACCTCCGTCTCCGTCCCCGCGACGGCCTCGGCCGGGCCCGGGACGACCTCCGCCGGCCCGACGACGGCGCTCCCAACCTCGGCGACCCCAACCCCGACGCCGATGATGTCCGCGGCCCAGGCGGACGCTGCGGTCGCCGTGCTGGTGACCCTGCCGGTGAAGGGCCGGGCACCCAAGACCGGGTACACCCGGGCCCAGTTCGGCGACGCCTGGACCGACGATGTCGACGTCGCCGGCGGCCACAACGGCTGCGACACCCGCAATGACATCCTCGGCCGGGATCTCGTCCAGATCACTGTCAAGCCCGGTACCCGTGGCTGCGTGGTGCTGACCGGCGTCCTGCACGACCCGTACAGCGCGACCGTTGTGGCCTTCTCCCGGACCGTCGACGCGGCCGCCGTGCAGATCGACCACGTCGTCGCGCTGAGCAACGCGTGGCAGACCGGGGCGCAGCAGCTCTCCGCGCAGCGGCGCCAGGACCTGGCCAACGACCCGGCCAACCTGCAGGCGACCACCCGGGCCATGAACGCGCAGAAGGGCGATGGTGACGCCGCAACCTGGTTGCCGGCCAACAAGAGCTACCGCTGCACCTACGTGTCCAGGCAGATCACCGTCAAGGCGGTCTACGGACTGTGGGTGACGCCGGCCGAGCGGGCCGCCATGGTCCGGGTGCTCACCGGGTGCGGCGCGACCGCGCCGAACTCCGTGACCACGACCGCGACGTCGACGACCGCGATCCAACCCGGTGACGACGGCCGTCCGACCGGTCGTGCCCAGCGTCCCGACGGCCCCGACCACCCAGGCCGCAGACGCCTACTACGCGAAGTGCGCCGACGCCTGGGCGGCCGGCGTCGCGCCGCTGTACCGGGGCCAACCCGGATATCGCCCCGGACTGGACGGCGACAGTGACGGCATCGCCTGCGAGAAGCGGCCGAGTTGACCGCGTGGCCGGCTCACCGCGGGCGGGGGGCATCCTCAGTCGACGAGCAGGAGGAGCTTGCCCCGAGGGTCGATCAGCTAGCGGACTGCTGCGGCGCGAGCGGCGCCAGGAGCTCCAAGGCGATCTTGCGCGCCGCCGCCCGCCGGTCCGCCATGGGTGCCGATAACGATGCGGACAGTGGGCCGGGGGCCTCGGGCGGGAGCATCGGCTGCACGGTCCCGATCACCAGCGCTCCGAAGGCCAACGTCGCCCTGGTGGTCTGCTCGGGTCCGGGATGCTCACCGGCGAGCAGACCCATCAACCGCATGATCTGGCCCATGTGCAGCTGACCGAAGTCCTCGTTGGCCATCGCCGTCGGATTGGCCTGGCCGAATTTCAGGGCGACGCCGTCGTCGTCGGTGAAGATGTCGAGCAGCCGGTCGACCAGCTGCTCGTGCCGGTCCGGCTCCCCGGCGGCGGACTCCAGCCAGTCGAGGGTTTCGGTGATCCGGGCGGAGTACTGCGCCATGGCCGCCCGGACGATGTCCTCCTTCGTCCGGAAGTGGTAGTACAGCGCGGCTTTCGTCACGCCGATCTCCTCGGCGATCTCGCGCAACGAGGTCTTGTCGTAGCCGCGTTCGACGAACATGCGCATGGCCACCGTCTGGATCTGCGCCTTGGTGTCGGCTCCGTCGCGTGGCATCGGTGTGCGTTTCCTATCCTCGGTGACCTCTTCCAGGGAATGTTACTTGACGACCGGCTAGGAACTGTGCTTACCTGACGACCGGCAAGGAACTAGCCGGGCGACAAGTAAGTGAGGATGCCATGACCACGTCCCTGAGCACCGACCCGCTACCCGCAGGGCAACCCGTAGCCACCCGAGCGCTCTGGCCGATCATGGTCAGCCTGGTGCTGGCCCTGATCCCGGTGCAGATGGACGCGCTGGTCGCGGCCACCGCGGTACCCACCATCGCCGGTGAACTCGGCGGCTTCGACCGGATCGCCTGGATCGCCACCAGCTATCTCCTCGCGATGGCGATCGGCACCATCGTCAGCGGGCGGCTCGGCGACATGTTCGGTCGCCGGCCGCTGCTGCTGATCGCGCTCGGGGTGTTCTTCGTCGGCTCGCTGTGGGCCGGGCTGTCCACCGGGATGACGGAGCTGATCGCCGCCCGTGCCGTGCAGGGCCTCGGCGCCGGGATGACGTTCACCACGCTGCTGGCCGTCGTCGCCGACGTGGTACCTCCCGAGAAACGGGCCCGCTACCAGGGCATCTTCGGTGCGGTGGCGCCGATCTCGATGATCCTCGGGCCCTGGATCGGCGGCGTGATCACCGATCACCTCAGCTGGCGCTGGATCTTCCTGCTGAACCTGCCGCTGGTCGGGATCTCGCTGCTGGGCGTGCTGCTGCTGCTCAAGCTGCCTCGGACCCACCTCGGCGGGACCGTGGACTTCGCCGGGCTCGGCGCGATCACGGTGGCCAGCGCCGGCATCGTGCTCGCCGTGAGTTGGGGCGGCCACCAGTACGAATGGCTGTCCTGGCCGGTGACCGGCGCGACCGTGATCGCCGCGGTGGCCCTGGCCGTGCTGATCCTGGTGGAGCGGCGCGCCGAGAACCCGGTGCTGCCGCTTGATCTGTTCCGCAACCGCGCGGTGCTGATGTCGTTCCTGGTGATGTTCCTCGGGACGGGGGCCGTGATGATGGGCTCGATGAACTTCCTGCCGGTCTTCCTGCAGGTGGTGCAGGGCCAGTCGGCGGGCAACAGCGGACTGCTGCTGCTGCCGTTGCTGCTGCCGGCGATCGCGGTGGCGGTGCTGATCGGCGGCTGGACCGGCAAGGGCAACCGGTACCGGCCGGTGATGATCACCGGCACCGCACTGCTCGCCCTCGCGGCGGCGCTGCTCGCGACCATGGGCGCCGAGACAGCGAGTTGGGTGACGGCGGGCTACATGCTGATCGCCGGGATCGGGGTGGGCATGCTGTTCCAGACCCCACTCGTGCTGGTGCAGAACAGCTCTCCGCAGACCGAGGTCGGCGCAGCGACCGGCGCAGCATCCTTCCTGCGGACCATCGGCGGTGCGATCGGGGTCGGCGCGCTGGGAGCGGTGTTCGCCAATGCGTTCGCCGGCTACCTTGCGAACCACCCGGACCCGGCCACGACCGGCCTGGACGTGGCGCAGCTGAGCCCGGCGCGGCTGCTGGCGCTGCCGGCGTCGGCGCACCAGATCATCGTGGACGGAGCGGCAGCCGCGAACTCGGCGTTGTTCTGGGCGGCTGCGGTCGTCGCCCTGCTCGCGGTGGCGGCCGCGATCGCGGTACCCCGGCTGCGTCGGACGGCCGAGGTGCCGGAACCGGCGCCGGTCTGACGCCGACCGGGGGGAGGAAACGCCGCCGCGGGTGTTCCGGGCGGGCGTTTCCTCCCCGCGGTGCGTTTCTGTGGCTGTTCAACCGTTCGGTTGACAAGGCCGGTAGGAGCGCGGTAGAACTATTCAACCGGAAGGTTGAGGAGGGCGGGGATGGTGGATCAGCTGTCGAGGGTGTTCGCGGCCCTGGCCGATCCGACGCGGCGGGACATCGTCGCCCGGCTGACCGCGGCCGACGCCACGGTCGGTGAGTTGGCCGCGCCGTACGAGGTCAGCCTGCAGGCGGTGTCCAAGCATCTCAAGGTGCTCGAGGAGGCCGGCCTGGTCACCCGGAGCCGGGACGCCCAGCGTCGCCCGGTGCATCTGGAGGCGGAGGTGTTCGACCTGATGGAGCGCTGGATCGAGCGGTACCGGCGGCAGGCCGAGGAACGGTTCCGCCGCCTCGACGCCGTCCTGTCAGACCTGCAAGACGCAGAGTCGGAAAACGCCGACCGTGATCAGAGAGGAGCAGCATCATGACCAGCACCACCCACGCCGAGGCGACCATCGAGGCCCACCCGACGTTGCCGATCATCACCATCATCCGGGATTTCCGCGCGACGCCGGCGCAACTGCTGCGCGCGCACACCGACCAGGATCTGTTCGCCCGCTGGATCGGTCCGAGCAACGCGGGCGTGCGCATCGAGCACTGGGATGCACGTCGCGGCGGCGGGTACCGCTATCTGGACGAGCACGACGGTCACCAGTACGCGTTCTACGGTTCGTTCCACGACATCACCGCCGATCGCATCGTGCAGACGTTCACCTTCGAGGGCATGCCCGAGAGCGTTGCGCTGGGGACAATGTGGTTCGAGGATCTCGGCGACGGTTGGACCCGCCTGCGGTCCCAGTCGTTGTGCGACAGCATCGAGGAACGTGACCAATGGTTGCGCGGTGGTATGGCGGTCGGCGTCAACCAGGGCTATGCGAAGCTCGAAGCGCTGTTCGCCGGTGGAGCAGTCTGATGGCCCTGCCCGAGGATCCGGCCGACCGGCACCGCGAGATCGCCGGCCACTTCGGCGACATCGCCGCCGCCGTGGCCGACTGGGACGCTCCCGCTCCGGTGCCCGGTTGGGCGGCCAGGGATGTCGTCGGTCATCTGGTCGAATGGTTCCCGGCCTTCCTGTCCGGTGGCGGGATCTCCCTGGCGCCGGTCACCGTGTCCGTGGCCGACGATCCGGCCGCGGCCTGGGCCGCGCACGCCGCCGCGGTGCAGGAGCTTTTCGACGACGGCGATCGTGAATTCGCCCATCCGATGGTCGGCTCGCACCGGCTGGCCGACGCGATCGACCAGTTCTACACCTCCGACATCTTCATGCACACATGGGATCTCGCCAAGGCCGGCGGTATCGATCCGGCGCTGGATCCGGAATTCGCGAGGATGCTCCTGACCGGGATGCAGCCGATCGACGAGATGCTGCGGGCCTCCGGCCAGTACGGTCCGAAGATGCCGGTGTCGCCGGACGCGCCGGAGCCGGACCAGCTGATGGCCTTCGTCGGCCGCGACCCCGACTGGGTCCCCTCGAGATAGCACTCAGCGGAATGTCCGAGCTCAACGCTACGGTCTCACCAGCAACGAGCACGTACTCGATCGGTCGGGCGACCGTCGGCGCCATCGACGGGCGATCGTCGACCACGACTGTCACCGCGGCCGAAGGGACCACCATGACCAGCAGTCCCGCACTCGACGTCCTGCTCGCTTATCACCAGGCTTGGACCAGTCACGACATGGACGCCGCAATGCGGTACGTGGCCGACGAGGTCGTCGTCCTCGCGCCGGCCGGTCGGATCGACGGCGCTGACGGGTTCCGGCAGTTCATGGAGCCGTTCAGTGGGATCGTCACGAGATACGAGCGGGTGGCCGCGTTCGGCGACGAGGACACCGCAGTGATCGTCTACGACACCGACACGAGGCCGGTCGCCGACGCACCCGGTGCGGAGGCCGTCAGAGTCGTCAACGGCCGGATCAGCTGGATGCGGATCATCTTCGACCGCGCACCGTTCGCGGCGGCACGTGCCGCCGCCAGTCCCGGCGCATAAGGCGGCCCCGAGGCGCGGCTGTTCGACCTCGGGGCCTAGGAAAGCCGGCACGCCCGGGCGCGCGACCTCCCCGTGATGGCAGTACCCAGGTCCAGCCGCGACTACCCGCTTCATGCCGAACACATTTCCATGGACTTTCGGCAGCCGGGACGGCGCCGCACCCAGCCGAACCCGGCCGGGGCTCCGAAATCCCTGGACGGCTCCGACCACGACGAGGCCGGTGGACCCACGGGGAGCGAATCCATGACCGAGGACACCGACGCGTTCTACGACCTGTTCGTCACCCAGTTCTTCTCCGCCGACGGGACCCTGATGGTCAGCGAGAAGCAACGGCAGCAGGCGCTCGCGCTGTGCAAGCAGCCAGTCAGAAGGCAGCGCTCGGGCGCATGGAGGCGCCCACGAGGCGATCGACGGCAGGCTGCTCCATGTCATCGCCGGCGCCCCCCATGGGTGCAATGTGAGCCACGCCGACGAGTTCAACCGGTCGCTGCTGGACTTCCTGGAAATCTGACCGCGGTACGCAGGTGGGCCCGCCGGCTGCGACCGGCCCAGGTGGTCAACGCGATCGCCACGGCCAGGACCGCCACCCCTCCTGCGATGTCCAGCACGTAGTGGTTTCCGGTCGCCAGGACGACGAACGCGGTGAGCAGCGGGAAGAGCCACGCCAGCCACGCCGCGCGCGGATGTCGCCACCGCACCGAGAGGAACACTGCGTAGGCCGACCAACTGGTCCAGGCGATGTGCATGCTCGGCATGGCGGCGAGCAGGTTCACTCCCGAGTGCGGGTCTCGAAGTGAGGCACCGCCGAGGATGTCGAAGTCGGCGACGTAATCGACGATGCCGTGCTGGGCGAATCGCGGTGGCGATTCCGGAAAGAGCCAGACGAGCGGGAGGTCGATCAGCGTGGCGACCACGAGAACGGTGCGCAGGTAGCGATAACGCCCCGGGTGCCGGACGTACAGCCAGACGAGCACGGCGGGCACCGCGAGCACGCAGAGGCGATAGAAATAGCCGGTGCCGTAGACCGCGATCGGGTGGGCGAGCATGGCGTGGTTGAACGGGTACTCGACCGCCAGGCGGAACGTGCGCTCCAACATCTGTACGAACCGGGCATTGTCGGTCGCCGCCGGGTTGCCGCGATCGATGGCCGCCCGAACCACTCCGAAGACGACATATCCACCCACCAGCAGCAACGCCTCGACGAACCACACCGGACGCCCGCGGTCGGCCCGGAATCGCGTCATACCGGTGCATTATTCCGGGTTGTACTCCGGTGCGGTGCTCTCCAACTCCTCGTCGGCCGGGATCTCGTCGCCGCTCTCCGGTCCGCCGGGCAGCGCGACCTGATCGGGATGCAACTCGGTCGGGTACTCGCCCGGTTCCGGATCGGGCTCGGTGTGCGTCATCGCCGCTCCTTCGCGTCGTCATGGCTCCTGTGCACCTGCCGTGCCCGGACCCGTGCCCGTCGAACCCGGTGCAGCGTCGTCCGACCGCCGACCGTCGTTCGGTCTCCCTACGATGATCGGCATGGCGGCGCTGCGGTTGACCCGGGAACAGGCGCGGCGGATCGCCGTCGGGGCGCAGCGGCTGGACGCCGACAGGCCCACCGATCTGATCGGTCTGGTCGAGCAGCTGATGTTCCTGCAGCTGGACCCGACCGCCGCGGTGGCACCCAGCGCCGACCTGATCGCCTGGACCCGGCTGGGCAACAGCTACCGACCCGCGCAGCTCACCCGGGCCCTGGACGACCGGGTGCTGTTCGAGATCAGCTCGCAGGACGATCCGAAGAGTGGGGCGGTGGCCATGGTGCGGCCGATGGCCGACCTGCCCCTGCTCCTGGACCGGATGGCCGGTCCGCCGAAGTACCAGGAGACCCGGGACTGGTTGCGCGACAACGATTCCTTCCGGCGCGATGTGCTGGCCCGGCTGCGCGACGCCGGTCCGTTGTTGTCCAAGCAGATCGCCGATACCTGCGTCCGTCCCTGGCAGTCGACCGGGTGGACCGGCAATCGCAACGTGACGATGATGCTCGAGGTGTTGATGGCCAGGGGTCAGGTGGCCATCGCCGGACGCACAGGCAAACAACGGCTCTGGGATCTGCCCGAGCGGGTGTACCCGCCGGGGCTCACCGCGGTACCGCAGGACGAGGCCGCCGCCGAACTGGACCGTCGGCGGCTGCGGGCGTTGGGCATCGCGCGGGCGACGACGACCGCCGGCGCCGGGGTGGCCGCCGAGGTCGAGGGCAGCGCGCTCGCGTGGCGGGTGGACCCCGAGGCGCTGGATCGTCCGTTCACCGGTCGGGTGGCGTTGCTCTCGCCGTTCGACCGGCTCATCCACGATCGGATCCGCTCGCAGGAACTGTTCGGCTACGAGTACATCCTGGAGATGTACAAGCCGGCCGCCGCCCGGCGCTGGGGCTACTTCCCGCTGCCCGTGCTGCACCACGACCAGTTGGTCGGCAAACTCGACGCCGTCGCCGATCGCAAACGCGGGGTGTTCGAGGTGACCGCGCTGCACCCCGACGTGCGGGTCACCAAGCGGATGCTGACGGCGATCAACGCGGAGATCGTCGCCCTGGCCGAGTGGCTGGGGCTGGAGCCGGTTGGCCTGCTGACATCCTGACCCGCGACGTTCCTGCGGGAACGCGGTCGGGCGTTCCCGCGGGAACGCCTGGTCGACGTTCGGCGGCAACGACGGGGCCGTCCGACCCCGCTCCTACGCTCGGCATCATGAACCTGTTGGTCGAGAGCTTCCGCGCCCTGCATGCTCGCTCCACCTTCGTCATCCCGAACGCCTGGGACGTCGGCTCGGCGCGGGTGCTCCAGGTCTGTGGGGCATCCGCGATTGCCACCACCAGCTCCGGCTTCGCCGCGTCGCTGGGCCGCAGCGATCAGCACGTCACGCGCGACGAGCTGCTGACCCACGTGGCCGCGCTCGCTGCCGCCGTGGACCTTCCCGTCTCGGTCGACGCGGAGTTCCTCTACTCCGACGACCTGGCCGGTCTACGGGTGACCGTCCGCGGGCTGGTCGATGCCGGCGCGGCGGGCTTCTCGATCGAGGACTATGACCCGGTTGCCGGGACCGTCATCGACGCGCAGCGCGCCGCCGACCGGGTCGCCGCGGCGGTCCAGGCGGCCGACGGCCTGGTGGTGACCGCCCGCGCGGAGAACCAGCTGTACGGCTCCGGCGATCTGGCCGACACGATCCGCCGGCTGCAGATGTATCGGGACGCCGGCGCCGACGTGCTCTACGCGCCCGGTCTGCTCGATCTCGACGAGATCGCCTCGGTGGTCGAGGCGGTGGACGCACCGATCAATGTCCTGCTGTTGCCGCACGGACCGACGGTCCCCGAGTTGGCCGCGGCCGGGGTCCGGCGGGTGTCGGTCGGCGGGGGACTGGCCTGGATCGCTTACGGCGCGCTGGCCTCCGCCGCCCGCGAGCTGTTCACCGCGGGCACCGCGTCGTTCCTGGCCGGGGCGCTGGACCGCGACGTGCGGAACAGCGCGTTCAGCGGCTGAGGGCAGCGCGAGCCGCTCGGGTCGGATTGATGGACGATCGGCGTTACCGGGATCAGCCCGCGGCTCGGGATGCTCCTGGGAGCGCTCGCAGCCGACCGACGAGAGGGACTCGGATGCCGACCGACGACCAAACCGCGTTTCACCAGCAGTACGTGGCCCCGCTGCGCCGTGCCGTCGATCACGCCACCGACTGGTTGCGCACCGTCCAGGACCGGCCGGTACGACCCGAGATCACCGCGGAGGAGGCGCTCGACCTACTGGGCGGCCCGCTGCCCGATGGCCCCACGGCACCCGCCGATGTGGTCGAGGCGCTGGTCGCCGGGGTGGAACCGGGGCTGATGGCGATCGGCTCCGGCCGGTTCTTCGGCTGGGTGATGGGCGGCACGCTCCCGGCCGCGCTGGCGGCCGACTGGTTGGTCAGCACCTGGGACCAGAACGCCGGTATGCGGCAGGCGACGCCGGGGGTGGTCGCCGCCGAGGAGGCCGCCGCATCCTGGCTGCTGGATCTGCTCGGGCTGCCGGCGACGGCCGACGTCGGGTTCACCACCGGCGCGACCATGGCCAACTTCGCCTGCTTGGCCGCGGCCCGTCATGCTGTGCTCGACCGGGTCGGCTGGGATGTGCGAGCGGGACGGGCTCACCGGAGCCCCTCGGGTGCACGTCCTGGTCGGCGCGGAACGGCACGGTTCGGTCGACCTGGCCCTGCGCTATCTCGGGTTCGGTGCGGCGAGCCTCGTCGACGCGGACGACCAGGGGCGGATCCGTCCTGACGCACTGGAGGCGGCTCTGGCCGCGATTCCCCGAGACGCGCCGATCATCGTGTGCCTGCAGGCCGGCAACCTGCATTCCGGCGCGTTCGACCCGTTCCCCGAGACCATTGCCGTTGCCCACCGCCGGGGCGCCTGGGTGCACGTCGACGGGGCGTTCGGCCTGTGGGCCGCGGCGGTGCCGGGCCTGGCCCACCTGATGGTCGGGTGTGCCGCCGCGGACTCATGGGCGACCGACGCGCACAAGACGCTGAACACGCCCTACGACTGCGGGCTCGCGGTGGTCGCCGACCGCGCCGCCCTGCGCGGCGGCCTCGGCGTGCACGCCAGCTATCTGCTGCACGACGAAGGACCGGGCGATCCCGTACGAGAAGACCGCCGGAGATGTCCAGGCGCGCCAGGGGAGTCCCGGTCTGGGCCGCGCTGCGGTCCCTCGGCCGCTCCGGCGTTGCCGACCTGGTCGGCGGGTTGGCGACCGGCGCCAAGGCCTTCGCGGACGGCATGCGCGGCGTGGCCGGCGTCGAGGTGCTCAACGAGGTGTGTTACACGCAGGTCTGTCTCGCGTTCGTCGACGACGAGACCACCAGGCGGGTCACCGACCGCATCAACGGCGCGGGAATCTCGTGGATGTCGGCCTCGCAATGGCGCGGCCGGTCCGTCCTGCGGGTGTCGGTGAGCAACTGGTCGACCGAACGCCGCCGACGTCGCCCGGTCCGTGCACGCCGTGATCGATGCGCTGGACCGGGCACCGGCGCTCTGACCGCTCCGCGAAGCGGGCTCCGGTGGGTGACGGGCGTCGATCGCGGGTATCAGGGGATCGGGGTACCGACGTCCATCGGAGGACAAAGATGCAGATCCTGTACACCGCCGAGGCGCTCGCCACCGGCGACGGCCGCAACGGGCACGTCCGGACCAGCGACGGCCGGCTCGATCTCGACCTCGAGCGCCCGGCGGCCATGGGCGGGTCGGGGGACGGGGCGAATCCCGAACAACTCTTCGCCGCCGGGTATGCGGCGTGCTTCCACTCGGCCCTGCGCCGGGTGGCCCGTACCCGGAAGGTCGACATCGGCGACTCGGCGGTCGGCGCACGGGTGAGTATCGGTCCGCGGGACGACGGCGTCGGTTACCAGCTGTCGGCCGAATTGGAGGTGGTGATCCCGGGAATGGACCGGGCCAGGGCCCAGGACCTCGCCGACGCCGCCCACCAGATCTGCCCGTACTCCAACGCCACCCGGGGCAACATCGAGGTGACCGTCGGAGTGGTCGACGAGTAGCGGTCGGCCGCCGATCAGCGGAGGCGCGGGAGGAGTTGCGCGTATGCGTCTCGCACCGCCGCCGACATGCCCTTGCCGCCATGACCTTCGTGTTCCAGCACCACGAGCCGGCTGCCCGGCCAACGCTTGTGCAACTCCCAGGCGGTGACCAGCGGCCCACTGACGTCCAGCCGGCCGTGGATCAGCACCGCGGGCAGGTCGCTGAGCAGCCCGACGTTGTCGAGGATCCCGTGGTCGCCGAGGAAGCCGGAGTTGGCCCACGAGTGCACGACGTGCAGGGTGATCAACTCCTGCTGGGCCGGTGCCATCACGGTGAACGTCGGCCCGGTGGGCCGGGTCGAGCGAGACGTGCACGTCCTCCCAGGTGCACCAGGCGCGTGGCGGCGGCCGACCGCACCGCCGGATCGGGGTCGGTCATCCGCTCCAGGTAGGCGTCGACGACGCGCTGGCCCGGCCGCCGACCGGAGGCCGCCGCGTAGGCGTCCCACTCCCGCGGGAAGATCCGGCCCACCGACGTCGGTGATCCACTCGACCTCGGCCCGGCTGGTGGTGGTGACCGCGACCACCACCAACAGCGGTGACCCGATCGCGGTGGGCCTGCGCGTAGGCCTGGGCCAGCGTCGCCCCCCAGGACCCGCCGGCCACCAGCCACCGCTCGATGCCGAGGTGCACGCGCAGGTCCTCCAGGTCGGCGATCATCGTCTGGGTGGTCAGCGTCGACAGGTCGAAGCCGGGTTCGGTGGCCAGCGGGCGACTGCGTCCGCAGGCGCGTTGGTCGAGGCCGACGATCAGCCACTGCTCGGGATCCAGCTGCCGCCGGTATCCGGTCGACGGCAGTCCCGAGCCGGGCCCGCCGTGCAGCCACACCATCGGCACCCCATCGGGATTGCCGCTGGCCTCCCAGTAGATCCGGCTGCCGTCGCGGACGGTCAACAGCCCCGAGGCGAAGGGTTCGATGGGCGGCCACATATCGACCGAGCCTACTGACGAGCCGGCTCACTACCGGGCCGGACCGTCGCCGCCGCCGCGAGATTACAGTGTTACAGATGGTAGACCCGACGTTGTACGAGTGGGCCGGCGGATCCGCGGCATTCCGCCGACTGCTGGACTGCTTCTACGACCGCGTCGAACACGATGATCTGCTCGGCCCCTTCTTTCCCGGCGGAGTGAGCGAGGACCACCGTGCCCACGTGACCAGCTGGTGGATCGAGGTGTTCGGCGGACCCGACGACTACACCCGTGAACTCGGGGGCTATCGACGCATGGTGGATCACCACCGCAACCTCGGCATCGGCCCGGATCACCGCTTGCGCTTCGCGACCCTGCTCAGCCTGGCCGCCGACGACGCCGGGCTGCCCGCCGACCCGGAGTTCCGCGCCGCCTTCGTGGGCTACGTCGAGTGGGGGTCGCGACTGGCGATGCACAACTCCCAAGCAGGTGCCGACGTCGTCGCGGATGCACCCGTGCCCCACTGGGGGTGGGGTGTCGCGCCTCCGTACTCGCCCGACTGACCGGCGGTCGGTGCTCTCGTCTCCATCTCCCCAGGGGCGCTGACCCGCACACTCACCGGTCCACCGATGAGTATCCGGGGCCGGGCACGTTCCACTGGTCGAGTCGTCCCTGACAGGCTGGGACAACGGGCCGAAGGAGAGACAGATGGACTGGAAGCTGGAAGTGGTCATCGCCCCGGTGAGTGACGTGGAACGGGCCAGGGCGTTCTACGTCGACACTCTGGGATTCCGACTGGACACCGACTTCGCACCGAACGAGAACTTCCGGGTGATCCAGGTGACCCCGCCCGGGTCGGCCTGCTCCATCGTGTTCGGCACCGGTCTCGGCGGCGGCGTGGCGCCCGGCTCACTGAAAGGCGCCCATCTGGTCGTCGACGACATCGAGGCCGCCCACGCGCACCTGACCGAGCAGGGTGTGGAGAACTCGGGGCCGGTGCATTTCGCCGACGGCGTGCAGACCGAGGGGGTCGAACCCAACCGGGCCGATTACGGGACGTTCCTCTACTTCGACGACCCGGACGGCAACACCTGGGCCGTGCAGGAGATCCGCCACCATGCCCGTTGACCAGCAGCGCAAGCCGACCCTGGACGCCGCCGCCGTCGAAGCGCACCGGCGGGAACTGCACGTGCACTGCTACCGGATGCTGGCGTCGTTCCACGAGGCCGAGGACGCGGTGCAGGACACCTATCTCCGCGCGTGGCGGGCCCAGGACGGGTTCACCGGCGAGCATCTGCGCGGATGGCTGTACAAGATCGCCACCAACGTCTGCCTGGACCGGATCCGGGCTCGGGGCCGGCGACCGGCGGCGGCCAGCGGTTCCGAGATCGCCTGGCTCACCTGTTATCCCGACGACCTGCTCGACCAGGCGCTACCGGCCGACGAATCCGAGCGTCCCGAACACCGCGCCGTCGACCGGGAAACCGTCGAACTGGCGTTCCTGGTCGCGCTGCAGGTGCTGCCGGCCCGGCAGCGGGCGGCGTTGCTGGCGCGGGATGTGCTCGGGTTGACGGCGGCCGAGACCGCCAACCAACTCGGTACCTCGGTGCCGGCTGCGAACAGCGCGGTGCAGCGGGCGAGGGAGACGATGCGCGCACACCTGCCCTCGCACCGGACCGAGTGGTCCGCGCCCACGCCCGACGAGGGCGAACGCCGGTTGCTGGCCGCGTTCATCGATGCCGCGCAGCGGTGCGACGTGGACGCGGCGATGGCCGTGGCCACCGAGGACCTGCGGATCACCATGCCGCCGATGCCGTACCTGTACGACGGACGCGAGTCGTTGGTGCCGTTGCTGGCCCGTGCCGTCGACCTCGGCGAATGGCGGTTGGTGCCGGTCGCGAGCCAACCGGTCGCCGGCGGCAGCGAGTTATCTGCGACGCCCGGGCGACGCCGAGTTCCGCCCGTTCAAGCTCGACGTCCTGCGCATCGAGGGCGGGCGCATCGCCGAGATCACCACGTTCGGGCCGGACCTGTTCCCGGCCTTCGGGCTGCCGTCGACGCTCATCGGTAGAAGCCGTCGGCGCGGCTCGCCGGTCGCACCGACCGAGCATGCCGGGCTCAGTCCAGGCCGCGGCGATAGTCACCGGGGGTCTGCCCGACCAGGGCGGTGAAGTCCCGGATGAAGTGCGCCTGGTCGTACCAGCCCAGCGATGCCGCCAGGTCGGCCAACGGACCGGCGTAACCGGCGTCGAGGTCGGTGACCGCGTCGTGGATCCGGTAGCGCAGGATCACCCACTTCGGGCCGACGCCGAGGTAGTGCAGGAACAGCCGCTGCAGGGAGCGGGCCGACAGGCCGTACCGGTCCTCCAGCTGGCCGACCTGGGTCAACGATCGATCGGCGAGCAACTCGGCGATGATGGTCAGGACGCGGTCGTAGCGCGGGTCGTCGGGCGCTCCGTGCGTGACGGCGAGCAGCGCCAGAGTCCAGCGCCGCGACCCCCTCCGGCGCGGTGGTCGCGTCGTGCACCTCGTACAGCGGTCCCAGCGCCGCACCGGGCAGCAAGGTCCGGGCCGGCACGCACCCGGTCCCGCAGCGGACGGGCGCTGGAACCGGTCAGGGCAGTCAGGCCGCCCGGCCGGAACTTGGCCGCGACGACCAGTCCGCCACCGGTGAGCGTCACGTCGAACCGGCGAGTCACCACCCCGGTGAGCACCACCGGGTCGGCACCGACCTCCCGCCGGGTGGAGCCGAGTTCGACGGAAAGGTTGCTGGTGGGGTGCGGCAGCGTGTGACTGGTGTAACCCGCCCCGGAAGGCAGGTCCCAGGTCAGCCGCCAGTACCACTCCACCCAACGGGACAACGCCGGATCGCAGGCGTGCCGGGTGAGGGTGGCCGCGTCGTCCAGCCGCTCGGGATGCAGGACCCCCGCTCCCGACGTCGTCGCGACCGCCGGATCCGGGCCGGTCGGGAGCCGGACCAGATTCACCACCACGTCGGTCACTGTCGCGTTTCTCCAATACTCATCCCGGCGATGGTAGGCAGGCTCACCGACATGACCGAGAACACCACCAACGACGGCGATTGCCGAACTCGCCATGGTCTCCCTCGACTGCGCCGACCCCAAGGCCGAAGCCGACTTCTGGTCGGCCGTGCTGGGCTGGGAGCGGGCCTACGAGGCGGAGTCCTACGCCATGCTCAAGGGTGGGGCGGGCGCGGCCATCGGCTTCGGCAAGGTCGACGATTACCAGCCGCCGACCTGGCCCAACCCGCAGGGGACCAAGCAGTTCCACTTCGACCTGGGCGTCGACGACATCGCCGACGCGGAGCGCCGCTGCGTCGAGTTGGGCGCCACGGTGCCCGACGACCAGCCCGGAGAAGAACGCTGGCGAGTGCTGCTCGACCCGGCCGGCCACCCGTTCTGCCTGACGCTGCTGTCCAACTGGACCTGATCCCGTCCTGGACCCCCAGGGCTGCGCACGCGCTTCCGGCGCGACCGAGCGATGATCACCGGATGCGTGCCTTTCTGATCGGCGGCGGCCGGGACAGCGCCGCCGCCCACCGCCCCTTCGTCGACGCCGTCGGCCCGGGCAACCGGGTCGTCGTGTACCTGCTGGACGAGGAGGACGCCGAGCCGGACCGCTGGTCGGCCGAACTGGCCGCGGCCGGGCTCGAGCACAGCACGGTGATCACCGTGTCGGCCGAGCGTCCGGCCCGGCCGGATGATCTGGACGACGTCGCCGGCGTCTACGTCGCCGGCGGTCTCACCCCCGGCTACCGCGATGTGCTGGTCGACGGCGGCACCGAGTGGCTCGACCGGATGCGGGCCGACGGCCTGATCTACGCCGGGTTCTCCGCCGGCTCGGCCATCGCCGCCGAGCACGCCCTGGTCGGCGGTTGGCAGGCGACGGTCAATGGTCGGACGGTCGCCGCGGTGCACGAGGACGTCGGCGAGGACCTCGAGCCGCTGACCATCGCGACCGGCCTCGGCATCGTGCCGTTCATGGTCGATGTGCACGCTGCCCAGTGGGGCACCCTGCAGCGACTCATCTACGCCGTCCTCTCCTCGTCCGGTCCGGGCGTCGGGTGGGCGCTGGACGAGGCGACCACCCTGGAGGTGGAGGACGGCGTGCCGGTGGCGGTGCACGGGACCGGTGCCGCGACCCGGGTCCGGGCCGACGGCGCTGCCGCCTCGGTGTCGATCTACCTGGCCGGCGACGACGTGAGTTCGTTGGTCTGAGCCGGCTCGGCCGCCGGCCGGGGTGACCGGGCGCCGCTGCCGGCGGGTGACCGAGGAGTCGCGCAGCGTAGGTTGGCCGCATGTCCCAGCCGCTCTTGCGGGTGACCTCGGTGACCATCGCGGCGCCCGATCCGCGCTCCCTGGCCGCGTTCTACAGCCGGTTGCTCGGTTGGCCGGTGCGCGTCACCGAACCGGCCCGGCCCGGGTTTCCGCCCGAGGACGGGTGGGCGCAGATGGGGCCGCCGGACGGCCAGGTCGGTCCGACGCTGAACTTCGAGTACGAGCAGGACTACGTCGCCGCCGGTGTGGCCGTCCCGGCCGGGCGAACAGCAGCTGCAGACCCACCTGGACATCGCGGTGGCGGACGTCGAGGAGGCGGTCACCTGGGCCGAGGGCGCCGGCGCCCGACGGGCGGAATACCAGCCGCAGGACCACGTCCGGGTGATGCTCGATCCGGCCGGCCATCCGTTCTGTCTGTTCCTGTCCGCCTGAGTCACCAGGGGAATCATGTCGCTCTGGACGGTCCTGCTGATCGCCCTGGGAGTCTCGGCCGATGCGTTCGCGGTGTCGCTGGCTCGTGGTCTGAAGATCCGCACGCTGCGCTGGGGCCAGGCGCTGCTGATCGCCGGCGCGTTCGGGGTCTTCCAGGCGGTCATGCCGATCCTGGGCTGGCTGCTGGGCTCGGCGTTCGCCTCGGTGATCCAGTCCTACGACCACTGGGTGGCGTTCGGGCTGCTGGTGCTGGTCGGCGGAAAGATGCTGTGGGAGGCGCTGTTCCAGCACGACCAGGGCGGCGGCGACGAATCGGGCGACGGGATCGGCCTGCACGAGCTGCTGGTGCTGTCGCTGGCCACCAGCATCGACGCGCTGGCCGTCGGCATCTCGCTGTCCGTGCTGGACGTCAACATCTGGATGACCGCGGGCATCATCGGCCTCGTCACATTCGGTTTGTCGCTGGCCGCGGTGTTCATCGGGCACCGGGTCGGGGTGCGGTTCCAGCGGCCGGCCGAGGTCATCGGCGGCCTCATCCTCATCGGGATCGGCGTCAGCATCCTGGTGGAGCACCTGTCGGCCTGACCCCGCGGGCCGTTAGGCTCGACCGACATGGCGCGAGATCGCCGGGCCCGGCCCGAGGACGTGCACGAGTTGGCCATGGGGATGCCCTTCGTCACCGTCGAGCACGGTGGTCAGGGCAATCCGGTCTACCAGGTCGGACGCAAGTCGTTCATCTTCTATCGGACCGCGCGGCCGGACGCGGTCGACCCGGACACCGGTCACCGGCTGACCGACGTCATCGTGTTCTGGGTGGAGTCCGAGGACGAGAAGACCTCATTGGTCAGCGACGAGTCGACGCCGTTCTTCACCACACCGCACTTCAACGGGCACCTGTCGGTCCTGCTCCGCGCCGCGCACGTTCCGCAGCTGAGCTACCAGGAGCTGGCCGAGACCGTGCAGGACGCCTGGCTGAGCCGGGCGTCGGCGAAGCGGGCCGCCGACTGGCTGGCCGGTCGCGGACTGCATTGATCCGTCCCGGACCGTCCCGAACCGGTCGCGGGTTGCCCTGAGGGTCGCCGAACGCCTCCCGTAACGTGGGTTGGGTGCCCACAGCAACCGATCCGACATCCGCGATCACCGCCCTCCGCCACTCCCACGACCGGCTCACCGGCCTGCTGCAGGGCCTGGACGCCGACGGCATCCGGCAGGAGTCGTACGACGAGGGCTGGCCGATCGCCCAGGTCGCGTCGCACCTCGGCAGTCAGGCGGAGGTCTTCGGGTTGATGCTCGAGGCGGGTCTGACCGGGGGTGACCCGCCGGAGATGGCGACGTTCCAACAGATCTGGGCCCGCTGGGATGCCTCAACGCCCGAGGAACAGGTGGCCGGCAGCATCGAGGCGAACGAGACGTTCCTCGCGCGCATCGAGGGTCTGTCCGCGCCGGAGCGAGAGCGCTTCGCCGCCAACCTGTTCGGCATGGACGCCGACCTGAATCGGTTGGTGGTGATGAAGCTCGGCGAGCACGCCGTCCACACCTGGGACGTGGCCACCGCACTGGATCCGGCGGCGACCGTGGCCGCCGACGCCGTCGACCTCTTGCTGGACGGGGTGCCGGCGTTGGCCGCTCGCGCCGGCAAGCCCACCGCGGAACCCAAGACGATCGGCGTGACGGTCACCGATCCGGACCACCGGTACCTCATCGTCACCGGGCCGGCCGTGTCGGTCGACCGAGGCCGAGGACGGCGACGACGCCGACGCCACGCTGACCCTGCCGGCGGAGGCGTTCCTGCGGTTGGTCTACGGCCGCCTCGACCCCGCGCACGTTCCGGCGGGCGTCACGGAGAGCCGGGAGCTGGCGACTCTGCGCACGGTGTTCCGGGGACTGTGAACGTGCCTTGCTGCGGCGCCGAGCCTGCCGGATGATCAGTCAGTGGTTTACGACGACCGACTCGCCGAGCGCATTCATCACCCAACGCACCACACGCCAAGCGCATCGCCTCAACGGCATTGCGGCGCATCGATACCGACAATTCTG
>CAVPLZ010000002.1:0-225515 GCA_963706185.1 uncultured Actinomycetota bacterium
CCGCAGATCGGCGTAGTCGATGGGCCAGTCGGCGCCGATCCCGTCCAGCGTGTGGGTGTGGAAGTCGGATGGGTGCAATCGCGGGGTGAAGCCGGCGTAGTGCACCATCGATCCGCCGACGCCACGCCCGGAGTTGTTGGGCACCAGGCGTCCGGATCGGCACCTCCGATCTGTCGCGGGTCCGTCCAGTAGAGCGTGCGAACTCCGTTCGTCGCTGACCCAGTCGCGGTCCGGGTCCCAGAACGGACCGGCGTCCAGACACGCCACCGACCAGCCGGCCCGGGCCAGTCGCTGGGTCAGCACGCTGCCGCCGGCTCCGGCGCCGACCACCACCAGGTCGACCTCGTCATCGTCGGCGAACCGGCGCATGTCCTTGTCGACGATGGTCGGTGCGGCTGCCGTCGGTCGGCAGCAACCAGGCGACTTCATTGCGCTGCCGGACCTGGGCGAAGGAGAACCGGCAGCGGTCGACCCTTCGTGCTCATCGGCCGTCCCGGAACGACGCCTGGTGACGTTTGTCGGCGGCGTCGATCCGATCGGCGAAGGAAACCGGTTCTGTCTCGACGGTGTCGGCCACCTCCCAACTTTCCCGCGAATCCGTACCCAGGTTGAGATAGCCCCGCGGGATAGGCCGGGCCGCCGAACCCGATCTCGTTCCACGCCCAGGGGTGCGAGTAGAACGCGGTGCAGGCGTAGCGGGTCCAGAGACTCCAGACCTGCTTGGCCGGCTTCCCGTTCCACCGGGCCCCGTACGGACAGCGACTGCACGGTGCGAACCAACGCTGCCTGGTGGTGGCGGGCGACGGTGGCGAAACCGGTGCCGTGCAAGGGCATGGCGTCGGCATCCAGCGCAACAGGGTTTCCCGCCAGGCCTGGCCGTCCTCGGGCAGGTCGTCGTAGTGCCAGCCGTCCGTCTCGCCGATGGCCAACCGGGTGTCGATCAGCGCCAGGACAGGGATCCTCGGCTCGCAGTCCTGATCCAACAACAGGTCCAGCAGCGGCTCGGCGATGGCCGCTCGCGCTGGGTGAAGAAGCCGAGATCGTTCGGCGGCGACAACCGCGCCAGGACGGCACCGGCGGTCGTGGCATCCCACACGTCGACCTGGTCCAGGACGTCGAAGCCGGGGAACCGACCCCGATGCTGCGGAGTCATGGCATGTTCGCTCGGGCTGCGGAAACACGTTTCAGCCCTTCCCCTCATGCGGCGCATCCGGCGGCGACCAGCGCCCTTCCCTCCCCGACCAGACTGGCCAGCAGCGGTGCGAACATCGGTGGTCCACTCTCCATGTTGTATCGGGTGAACCCACCGGGTCGCTGGCGGATCCCGCGCCAGTGCAGATAGGTGCCCTGCAAGCCGTTGACCACAATCGCCGCGCTGGCCAACGGCAGCACGGTGTGGGCCGCTCGCGCCGAGAAGATTGCGGCTACCCCGGCAGGGATCGCGGTGGGCAGCACCGCGATCGGCCACCACATGACCTTGTTGCCGAAGCTGGCCGCATCGTGGGACAGGTAGATCTCGGCGGCTGTGATGGCCGCGCCGGCCGCGGTCATCGCGGACAAGGTCCGCTCGAACCGGCCGGTCCGGATATCGCGCACGGCGGTCGCGGCCAGCCCCCACAGGGTCGTGTCGAGCCATGACAAGTCAGTCCTTCGTGCCGGGCAGGAACTCCTGCAGCTTCTGCTTGACGCCCTGTTTGACGAAGCCCCAGGCGTTCTCGTCGCCGTGCGCGATGGCCGACAGGGTCGAGGTCGCCTGGTCCCACGTCGCATGAGGCGGAATGGGCGGAACATCCGGGTCGCACCGCACGTCGAGCAGCGGTGGGCCGGTACGCCAGCAAGAGCCTCCTCCCAGGCCGAGCCGAGGTCATCACCGTTGTCGATATTGACTCCATTCAGGCCGAGACTGCTTGCAAAGGCGGCATAGTCGACGTCGGGCAGGGTCTGTGACTCGGCGAACTTCGGCGAGCCACTCATCGCCCGCATCTCCCACGTGACCTGGTTCAGGTCGTTGTTGTGCAGCACCGCCACGATCAGCCGCGGGTCGGCCCACTGCCGGTAGTAGTGCGCCACGGTGATCAACTCGGCCAACCCGTTCATCTGCATGGCGCCGTCACCGGTCAGGGCGATCGCCGGGCGCTGCGGATGGGCCCACTTGGCCCCGATGACGTAGGGCACGGCCGGTCCCATGGTGGCCAGTGTGCCGGAGAGCGAGCCGCGCACCGAGCCGCGGAACCTCAGGTGGCGGGCATACCAGTTGGCGGCGCTGCCGGAGTCGGAGGCCACGATCGCGTCGTCGGGCAGCCGTTTGCCCAGCTCCCAGAAGATGCGCATCGGGTTGACCGGGTCGGCGTCGGTCATCGCCTGCCGTTCGACGATCTCCCACCACCGGGCGACGGACTCCTCGATGTCATCGCGCCAGCTTCGGTCGGTCTTGCGGGACAGCAACGGGATCAGTGCCTGCAGGGTCGCCTTGGCATCGCCGATCAGGTTGATCTCGTAGGGGTAGCGCATGCCGATGAACTTGCCGTCGATGTCGATCTGCACGGCCCGAGCCTGGTCCAGCTTCGGCATGAATTGCGTGTAGGGAAAGTTCGACCCGATGGTCAGCAGCGTGTCGCAGCCCATCATCAGGTCATAACTTGGTTTGGTGCCCAACAGGCCCAGCGACCCGGTTACCCAGGGCAGCGTGTCCGGCAATACGTCCTTGCCCAGCAAGGCCTTCGCCGCCCCGGCACCCAGCAGGTCCGCGACCTCGGTGAGCTCCTCGACGCAGCCCCGGGCGCCCTGTCCGACCAGCAAGGCGACCTTCTCGCCGGCGTTCAGCAGCTCGGCGGCTCGGCGGAGCAGTCGGTCGGGTCGGGTTGCACCACCGGAGCCGTGTAGCCCGGCGGCGAGGACGGCACCTGCTTGAACGCATGTCCGGGCGCCTCGTACTCCAGGTTGAATACGTCGGACGGGAATATCACGCAGGTCGGCGTCCGTTCGGTCAGGGCGATCCGGATGGCCCGGTCGAGCAGGTTGGGCAACTGCTGGGGCACCACACAGGTCTGCACGTACTCGGCGCACACGTCCTTGAACAGGGACGCGAGATCTACCTCCTGCTGGTAGGACCCGCCGAGTGCGGAGCGTTCGGTCTGGCCGACAAGGGCGACCACGGGCACGTGGTCGAGCTTGGCGTCGTACAGGCCGTTGAGCAGGTGGATGGCGCCCGGTCCGCTGGTGGCCACGCACACCCCGAAGCCGCCGCTGAACTTAGCGAAACCGACGGCCTCGAACGCCGCCATCTCCTCGTGCCGGGCCTGCACGAATTGCGGCTTGTTGTCGGCCTTGGCCCACGCCGCGAGCAGGCCGTTGATGCCGTCTCCCGGGTAGCCGAACACCTGCTTGACATCCCAGTCCCGCAACCGCTGCAACAGCACATCGCCGACGGTCTCTGCCATTCCGGGCTCCTCACTGACTCGAGTCGCACGGGGCCAGGGCCAGCCCGACCCCGTCCGCTTCTTCGTAAGGGAGGTACCCGGACGCACCGTCCGCCGAACACGGCAGCCGCCGGCCGCCATAACTGGACTATGGCCGGTCCAGGTGGGCACCCACGTCGGCGGCAATGTCCGGTTGTCGACCACATAGCCGGCGATGTCGGACAAGCTTTGGGTTCAGCTGCTGTGAGAGCCGACGCAACACGGAGAACGAGTGGGTCACGTCCACGTTGTAACGCTGCATTGCGATGCCGATGCGGGCGATGCGGTGCCGGGCATCGATGTCCATGCGGCGGTAGGCGAGGAGCACGGACGCCTGCGCGGCGGCCACCCGAGCCAGATCACCGCCGTCCCAAGAAGGCGGACCACCGGGCCGAGCCGAAACCCGCCGCCCCTTGTCGACTCGCCGGCGTAGCGAGGGCACGATCTGGGCGGATTCGTCCGGCTCTGCAGCCCGGCGGTCCGGTGCCTGGAAAGTACCCAGGACCGGCGGCTTCCTAATCCACCCCTACGGGTGGAATTTCGGTCCTGTTCTACGGTGTCGGCCGACGGGTGAGACGGCCTGCCGTTCAGTCGACGGTATCGACCGCAGGACCGGTGGCCAGTCGTACCGCGGCCTCCAGGTGCATGGCGTGCACGAATGCCTGCGGGATGTTCCCGCGCAGCTGGTGTTCCAGGACGTCATACTCCTCGGCGAAGATCCGTGGCGGTCCCCAGGTGCTCTCCGCACGGGCGAACCAGCGGGCCGCGTCGACGGCTCGATGCTGCTGGGCCAGAGCTTGGGCGACGACGAAGCTGCAGAAGGTGAAAGAACCCTCGGCCTCGTGCAGTGGGCGCTGGTCGTGGCGGAAGCGATACGCGTGGCCGCGATCGGTCAGCTCGACCATGACGCCTTTCAGCGTGGCCAGCGTGCGGGGGTCGTCCGCGGACAGGGCACCCCGAAGCGGCGGGATCAGCAGCGCGGCGTCCAGGCTGGGATCCTCCCGTGAGCGTTGCCAACGTCCGGATGGATGCAGGGCCTGTTGTGCTGTCTCGGCCACGATCCGATCGGCCAGGGCGAGCAGATCGCCGGCATCCGCATTACCGTGCGCCCAGGCCCGCAGGCCGGCGACGCAGGTGAGCCGGCTGTGCGTCCAGTGTTGGTCGTCGAGTTCCCAGATCCCGGCATCCGGCTCGGACCAGCGGGCGACGATGCCCTCGACTGCGAGCTCCGCCGCCTGATAGGCATCGTCGTCGAGGCGGCCGCCCGCGTGTCCGGCGGCAAATGTCAACAATGCCTCGCCGAACGCGTCCAGCTGGAACTGACGGTTGACATGATTCCCGACGCGGTCGAAACCGCCCGGGTACCCGGGCAGGTGCAGCGCGTGCTGATCCGGCACTCGGTCGCCGGCGACCGTGTAGGCGGGAGCGAGCATCTTCCCGTGCTCGTGGAGGCGGGCGGTCAGGAAACGCACCGCGCTGTCGAGTAGTTCCGGGGTTCCGGCGGCCGCGGCGGCCTGTCCGGCGTAACACAGGTCGCGGATCCAGGCGTACCGATAGTCATAGTTCCGGCCGGCCTCGGCCCGTTCCGGCAAGCTGGTGGTTATCGCCGCGACCATACCGCCGGTACTCGAGGTGAGACCGCGCATCACGGCAAGGGAGTGCCGTGCCGCCTCCGACCTGTCACCGAGGTCGATCCGCGCACCGACGTCGTGCCAGGCAGCCTCGGTGATCCGCCAGACTTCCCTGGCTTCCGGGACCTCATCGGGCAAGTCCTGATCGCTGACCTCCAGGACGATGTCCACGTGCTGCCCGGGCGAGAGTTGCAGGTCCCAACACAAGGCCGGAGCGGAGTGACGAGTGCGTCGGGACCAGCCCCGTGATCCGGACAGCCGCAGGCGTAGCTCCCCCGTGCGACCGGTCCACACCCCCGGCCCGGTCCGCCGCCATGTCGCTGAAGTGCGGCCGTAGTCCGCGCGTGGATCGACCAGCAACCGCACCGTGGCCGCGGTGTCGGGAGCCAGCAATCGCCGCAACAACACCGCCCGGTGCGGCTCCCCGGGGAAGGCCAGCGCTTCCCGGCTCTGAACGACCCCGTCCCGCGTCACCCACCTGCTGCGCCAGATCAGGCTGCCGGGCTCGTAGTAGCCGCCCCACACGTGACTGGCGATCGGCGTCAGGGACATGTGTCCGTTGCCGCCCAACAGGCCGGCGAACACCGCGGGGGAGTGCCAGGTCGGTGCGCACATCCAGACGATCTCTCCGTGCGGGGACATCAGTGCGCCGCGTTCGCCGTCGGCCAGGACGGCGTAATCCCGAAGGGGGTGCGGCGGGAACGGCGCCACACCCCCGGATATCGGCCCCGCGTTCACGTGTGCGGCGTCGAAATGATCGCGCCACCGGCGAGTGCGAAGAGCGCAGCTTGGCCGGCGGCCAGCAGCGCCGGACGCCGGTAACGGGGCCACGCCGCGACCGGCAGCATGCTCGATCCGTGCAGGATTTCGACGCCGACGGCGAACGTCACCAGGTCTGGCGTGGGAGCGAGGACGATGATGGCGCCCTGCACGACCTGACGCGCGCCGAGCGCGCCGACCACCAGACGCGGAGCGCCGGTGCTTCCCGGCTCCCGCCCTCTAGTCGCCAGAATGAGTGTGACCACGCCGGCCGCTGCGGTCAGACCGCCCCAGATTCGCGCCATGACGACGCTGTTCACCCCGGGGCTCACCCGCGCCGCCGCACCAGCGCGGCGAGTCCCGCGGCGAGCCCGGCCGTGCCCGCTGCCGCGAGCAATCCGTGGTGGTGCGACGCCCACAGCTGCGGATCGGAGGACACCGACCGGTCGGTGAAGGCCCCTCGGGTACCGAAGTCCCGGCCGTCGGGGCCGTCGGCCGGGTCCCACAGATTCTCCGGCGCGTCCGGGTCGCGGCGTTGTTTGCTCTGCTGCGAGGAGAATCCGGTCCGGCCCAGATAGCGATCGAGGAGGCCAGGTGCCAAGGCGTTCGCGGCCAGGGTGGCGGCGGTGCTCGCTCCCACCCAGTACTCGCGGCGCTTCGGATGATCAGCGGCGTACACCACCGCCTTGGCGGCGAACTCGGGTTGATAGATCGGCGGTACCGGTTGCGGGTGCCTGGGCAGTCGCGAGAGCACCCAGGAGAACTGCGGAGTGTTCATCGCCGGCATCTGCACCATGGTCACCCGGACGTTGCTCTTGTCGTGGAGCAATTCGCAGCGCAGCGCCTCGTGGAAGCCTTGCACCGCATGCTTCGCGCCACAGTAGGCGGTCTGCAACGGGATGCCGCGGTAGGCCAGGGCCGAACCGACCTGCACGATGGTGCCACGGTCGCGTTCCTTCATCCTCGGCAGCACCGCCATCGTGGCGTACACGTAGCCGAGGTAGGTCACCTCGGTCGCCCGCCGGTACTCAGCGGCCGAGATCTGGTCGAACGGCGCAAAGACGGAGGTGAACGCGACGTTGACCCAGATGTCGAGCGGTCCCAGTTCGTTCTCCACCCGGTCCGCCGCAGCGGCGACCGCCTCCGGGTCGGCGACGTCGACAGAGATCACCAGGGGCCGGCCACCGGCGGCCCTGACCTCGGCCGCCGCGCCGTCCAATCCGACCGTTCCTCTGGCCAGCAGGGCCACGGCATCGCCGCGCCGGGCGAACGCCACCGCTACCGCTCGGCCGATACCGCCGCTCGCGCCCGTCACAGCTACGACCCGTCCCACAGCACCTCCCACATTGTTTACAACGCTGAAGTTGTCCCCGGTTTCGCGCCCGGTCAATCGGCAGCGAGCGGGATGTGTGGGCCCGGGGTGTCCGCACCAGCCGCGGCCGAGGACGACAGGCTGGTGGGCGGGCGGCCGTCGGGAACGCTTCTCCGATGGTCACGCCGATCCGTCGAGGTCTTTGGAGAACGGTCACCTCGCAGTGGCACACCACGGCGTTGTGTTCGCCGACCCGCTCGACCGCGCCGTCACCCACCCCGGTTGTACGGCGGATAGCGGCCGGCAGATCACCGGCAACGGATGAACGGACCGATCAGTCGGTGACGATGTCCCGTCCGTGCGCGGTCAGGGCCCAGATCACCAGCACGTCGAAGGCGATGATCAGGGTCGACCACCATGGGTAGTAGGGCAGCGACATGAAGCTCGCCACCGCGCTCAGCACGGCGATGATCACGGCCGCCGTCCGGGCCAGGACGTTCCCGATGAACAGGCCGAACCCGGCGAGCAGGGCGATCAGACCACCGATCAGGTGCAGCCAGCCCCAGGTGGTGACGTTGAAGCGGAACGCCCAATTGGCGGTGACCGCGTAGAAGTCCTTGTCGATCAGCTCGACCAGACCCTGGACGATGTGGAACAGGCCAACCATTGCCAGCAGCACGCCGGCCGTTGCGGTGGTGGTGATGGCAAGTCCACTGCGGCGCTCGGCCATGTGAATCCCTCTGATCGGCTGTTAGCGGGCACATTCAACGTACCCGCACGAACCGGTCGAATACCGTCACATCCCCGTAGGGCTCGTTCCGCGGTTCGCGGAGCACATCGACGCCGGCCGACCTGGATCCGGAACAGACGTGCCGGCAAAGTCGTCGACCCGCAGGAACAGTCCGACGCGGTCGGCGAACTGCCGGCCGATCGTCGACACCTGCTCTGGTCCGTCCGCCTTGGCCAGCAGTAGGCCGGTGCCGCCACCGGGCGGCCGCACCACCACCCACCCTTTTGGGCGGCCGTCATTGGTGACCGACGGGCTGTCTTCCACCTCGAAACCGGGCACGCTGGTGAAGAAATCGATCGCGTCGTCGTCGTACACCATGATGCTGACCAGGTCGAGGTGCATTTCCGGACGCTAGCGTGAGCCCAGGGTCAGGAAAGGATGGGGAGCACCGGATGGCCGGTTCGAGCGTGGCCGTCATGGCCGGTGGCGGCGTCGACGGTGCGGCCGCGGCGTTGCGCCCCTCCTCGCTCGGCCACCGGGTCACCCCCGCTTGCTCCCTGCACGCTTCTGATCCGCCCCGGACCCGACCGTGGCCCGCCATGGGTCGAAGACGTCGGATGCGCTGTTCCCGGCTTCCGGTGCCGCATGGTCTAGTCATGCCATGACGGCAACCGACCCGTTTGCCAGCAGCGCGCAGCTGGCTCACGTCGTGCCGCTGCCGACGCCGGCCGTGCCACTGCCCTCACGTGCCGCCGTGGTCGTCGTCGGAGGCGGCGTCATGGGCGTCAGCATCGCCTGGCACCTGGCCGAGGCCGGCGTCACCGACGTCGTGGTGATCGAGCGCGACAGCCTGGGCGCCGGCTCCTCGGCCAAGCCGCTGGGCGGCGTCCGGGCGACGTTCTCCGACGCCAACAACGTGCTGCTCGGACACCGCAGCCTGGCCGCGTTCGAGACCTTCGAGCAGCGGTTCGGCACGTCGATCGGCCTCCAGCAGGTCGGTTATCTGTTCCTGTGCCGGACCGAAGCCGAACTCGTGGCCGTGCAGGACAGCGTGCGGCTGCAGAACAGTCTCGGCTGCCAAAGCAGGATGATCACCCCCGCCGAGGCGGCGCAGCTGAACCCGTTCCTCGAGCCCGACGTGCTGCTGGGTGCCTCGTTCTCGCCGCGGGACGGCTACGCCGAACCGGCTCGGGTGGTGGCCGGCTACGCCGCGGCTGCGAGCGCGCTCGGCGTGCGGTGCTGCGAGCACACCGAGGTGTTCGACGCGGCGACGCTGCCCGACGGTACGCATCACCTGTCCACCCGTCGCGGTGCCATCGTGGCCGACACGGTGATCATCACCGCGGGCGCCTGGTCGACCAAGCTCGGTGCGATGCTCGGCGTGCACCTCCCGGTGGAGGCGATCCGCCGGCAGATCGGGCTGACTCCGCAACTCCCCGCTCCGCACCCGACGGTGCCGTTCACCCTGGACCTGTCGACCACGCTGTACTTCCACAACTACCGCAACGGGCTGCTGCTCGGCATCTCGAATCGGGACGAGGACCCGGGGTATTGCCGGGAGTTCAGCTACGGCTGGACGCGCGCCTTTGACGAGGCCGCCGCCGTCGTCGCGCCGTCGCTGGCCGGTCGGCCGCTGGTCGGTGGCTGGGCCGGCCTGTACGAGAACACCCCGGATCACAACGCGCTGATCGGCCGGGCCGAGGTGCCCGGGGTGCTGTACGCGACCGGCTTCTCCGGGCACGGCTTCCTGCAGGCGCCGGCGGTCGGCGAGCTCGTCCGCGACCTGTACCTGGGCCGGGAGCCGTTCATGGACCCGGCGCCGTTCAGCGCCGCTCGGTTCGCGGCCGGTTCGATGATCGACGAGGTCCACATCATCTGAGCTGCTCTCGTACGGTGGAGACCGACCACCCTTCGCAACCGGCGAATCGGACCCACGACCCGCGACGACGAGGACAGCCAGATGAGCGTCGAATTCCCGACCACCGACGAGATCGCCGCCGACGTGGTGCGCGCCCTGACTGCGGTCGGGGTGGACACCGACGCGGTCGCCGGCGCCACCGAGGTCAGGACGCCGATCACCGGCGGGGTGATCTTCTCGGTGCAGACGCAGACCGGACCGCAGATCGACGCCGCGGTGGCGGCGGCCGCTGCGGCGTTCAAGGTCTGGCGTGAGGTGCCCGCACCGGTCCGCGGCCAACTGGTGAAGCGTTGGGGCGAACTGCTGACCGAGTACAAGGCGGACCTGGCCACGCTGGTCACCGCCGAGGTGGGCAAGATCCGTTCCGAGGCGCTGGGCGAGGTCCAGGAGATGATCGACATCGCCGACCTGGCCGTCGGCCAGTCCCGGCAGTTGTTCGGCAAGACGATGCCGTCCGAGCGTCCCGGGCACCGGCTGGCCGAGAGCTGGCACCCGCTGGGGGTGGTCGCCGTGATCTCGGCGTTCAACTTCCCGGTTGCGGTCTACGCCTGGAACACTGCGTTGGCGTTGGTGGCCGGGGACACCGTGGTGTGGAAGCCGGCCGAGGCCACCCCGCTGACCGCGCTGGCCACGAATGCCCTGCTGGCCCGCGCGGCGACGGACGTCGGCGCGCCGGACGGGCTGCACCATCTGGTACTCGGCGACCGAGCCGCCGGCCGGCAGCTGGTGGAGGACACCAGGGTGGCGCTGGTCTCGGCCACCGGATCGGTGCGGATGGGGCAGCAGATCGCCCCGCTGATCGCCGCCCGGTTCGGCCGGGCCCTGCTCGAACTCGGCGGCAACAACGGGGCGATCGTCGCACCCAGCGCCGACCTGGACCTGGCGCTGCGCGGCATCGTGTTCGCCGCCGCGGGCACCGCCGGTCAGCGGTGCACCTCGCTGCGTCGGCTGATCGTGCACACCTCGGTGGCGGACCAGTTGCTGCCGCGGATCGTCGACGCCTACAAGACGCTGAGCATCGGCAGCCCCACCGCCGACGGAGTGCTGGTCGGCCCGCTGATCAACGAGAACAGCTTCAACGCCCAGCAGGCCGCGCTGGCCGCGGCCGTCGAGCAGGGCGGCGAGATCCTCTTCGGCGGCGAGCGGGTGCTGGCCGACGAGGAGCCGGACGCGTACTACGTGCAGCCGGCCGTGGTTCGGATGCCGGCGCAGAGCTCGGTGGTGCACGAGGAGACGTTCGCGCCGATCCTGTATGTGCTCACCTACGATTCGCTCGACGAGGCCATCGAGGTGCACAACGCCGTTCCGCAGGGTCTGTCGTCGGCGATCTTCACAGGCGACCAGGCCGAGGCCGAGAAGTTCATGTCGGCAAGCGGTTCGGACTGCGGCATCGTGAATGTCAACATCGGCACGTCGGGCGCGGAGATCGGCGGGGCGTTCGGCGGCGAGAAGCAGACCGGAGGCGGCCGCGAATCCGGTGCCGACTCCTGGAAGGCCTACATGCGGCAGGCCACCAACACGGTGAACTTCTCCGGGGAGCTGCCGCTGGCCCAGGGCGTCGAGTTCCTGTAGCTCATTTCCCTCGATCCGGACCGGGCTGACTTCTCCGGCGGTGGTTCACTCGGCGGTGGCCGCCGTCCACCCGGGTGGTCCAGCCGCGGGCGTCGAGACTCTCGAGCAGCGGGATGGCCACCCGGCGGGTGGTGTCCAAGGCCTGCCGGGCCTGGCTGGTGGTGAAAGGCTGCGCCAGCGCGGACAGTTCGCGCATGGCCAGGGCCGGGGCGGTCGGGAGCAGGACGACGCCGTCGCCGAGCCGGAGGATCCGGCCGGCCCGTTCCGCCACCGCGAGTTCGCGGGTGCCCAGTCCCAGCGCGGTCAGGTCGTCGGCTTCGGGCGCTCGGAAAGGTGTTGCTCTCAGACGATTCTCCAGCTCGGCGACGGCCGGTTCCGCCGGCCCGAGATCGTGACGGTGACCGGGCAGCCAGATCTGGCCGCCGGCCGACTCCAGCCCGGCGGCCGTCACCACGGTGTCCAGCAGGACCGGATCGGGTAGATCGAGCAGATCGGTCGCGGCGCCACGGGACAGCCCGGGCGCCAACGGATCCTGCTCGCGCGCGGCGATGGCCACGGAGCGCAGGCGGTGCTGCCAGGTGTCGAACATCGCCGCGTGCACCCACCAACCGTCGATGACGCGGATCTCGTCCGGGGTGGTCGTCGAGTCGTCGCCGACCAGGCCCAGTTGCCGCAGGCGTCGCTCGGAAACCACGCCCCGCCTGGCCACCTCGACCAGTAGGTCACCCGCCGGCGACAGGTCGCGCAGTGCGGCTGCCCGCCCGGCGCCCGCGCCTCGCCGACGGAGCGCGGGTGGGTCCGCGTCCAGGATCTGGGCTCCGCCGAGTACCCGCCGGCTCCCCGGATGTCGCAGCACCAGGCGATCGCCCACGACCAGGGGCAGCCCACGAGCGAGTGTCACCCGGGCGTGGTCTGCGTCCAAGACCCTCAGCCGGGACGGAACTGCTGCCGTCCCCACGTGCACGGTGAGCTGTTCGGGGACCTCGGTGAGGGCCATCCCGGTGACCCGGCGGACGTCGATCAACGTGGTGACGGGCCAGGTGCCGGGGGTGGCCAGCACATCCCCGCGGCTCACCTGCCGGGCGGCCACCCCGCGCAGATTGACCGCGACCCGATTCACCGGGCCCAACGCCGGATGGGGCTCACCGCGGCTCTGCAGGCCGCGGACGGTGACCGGCACTGCCGAGCGGTCGCCGAGCACCTGGAGGTGATCGCCCACGCCGACGGTGCCGGCCGTCAGCGTCCCGGTCACCACCGTGCCGGCCCCGGTGATGGAGAACGAGCGATCCACCCACAGTCGCACCCGGCTGTCGGCGATGGGCGAGGAGAGCCGGCCGAGCAGATCGTCCAAGGCGGTCCGCAGCACGGCCAGGCCGGTGCCGTCGACCGCCGACACGATGACCGCCGGTGCGTGGCCCAGACCGGTGTCCGCGAGGTGTTCCCGGGCCTGGGCGAGCGCCGCCGTTCCGCCGTCCTCGGCCCGGTCGGCCTTGCTGATCACCAGCAGACCGTGGCGGATACCAAGGGCGGCAACGGCATCCCGGTGATCACTGGACTGCGCCTGCCAGCCTTCGTCGGCCGCGACGACGAAGCAGACCACCGGAGCCGGCCCGAGCCCGGCCAGCATGTTGCCGAGAAATCTTTCGTGGCCGGGCACGTCGACGAAGGCGACCGGTCGTCCCGAGGGCAACGTGGTCCAGGCGAAGCCGAGGTCGATGGTCAGGCCGCGGCGCCGTTCCTCCGCCCACCGGTCGGGTTCCATGCCGGTCAGGGCGCGCACCAGCGTGCTCTTGCCGTGGTCGACGTGCCCCGCGGTGGCGACGACGTACATCTCAGCGCCGGATCTCGTCCGGAGTGCCGTCCGGTCGGGTGGCCAGGGCCGCGAGGACGGCACCGAGCAGACGCTGGTCGTCGGCTTCGGGCACGCACCGCAGGTCGAGCAGGCAGGCTCCGCCATGCACCCGGGGCAGCACCGCCGGATCCCCGGTGCGCAGCGGCGCCGCGAGCGAGGCGGGGAGCCGGACCGCCCACCCGGCCAGCGGCACGCCGGGGGCCCCGCCCCCGCCCACCCGGCCGTCGTGCGGCACCACGTCGGCCTGGGTCTCGGCGGCGGAGCTGATGCCGGCGGCGAGGAGCTCCGCTCGTTCCCGGAGCCGGTCGGCGTCCGCGTGCAGGGCCAGCTGCACCGGCGTCCGGCCAACCGCGACGGTTGCCTCGAGCGCGGCCAGGGCGAGCTTGTCCGCCCGGACCGCGCGGGCCAGCGGATGGCGGGCGATGCGGGTCAGGGCCTCGGTCCGACCCAGCAGCAGGCCGGCCTGGGGACCGCCGAGCAGCTTGTCCCCGCTCGCGGTGATCACGTCCGCGCCGGCGGTCAGCGCGGAGGTCGCGTCCGGCTCGTCGGGGAGCAGCGGGTCGGGCGCCAGCAGTCCGCTGCCCAGGTCGGCGACCAGCGGGATCCGGTACTCATCGGCCAGGGTGCGCAGCTCGGCAATCGTGACCGACCCGGTGAAGCCCTCGACCCGGAAGTTGCTGGGGTGCACCTTGAGCAGGCAACCGGTGTCCGGCCCGATGGCGTCGGCGTAGTCCTGCACCCGGGTGCGATTCGTGGTGCCGACCTCACGCAGCCGCGCCCCGGTCGAGGCAATGAGGTCGGGCAGCCGGAAGCCGGCGCCGATCTCGACCAGCTCACCCCGACTGACCACCACTTCCCGGCCGGCGGCCAGCGCGGTGGTGGCCAGCACCAGGGCGGCGGCGCCGTTGTTCACCACCAGGGCGTCCTCGGCGGCCGGGCAGGCGGCGAGCAGCGCGGCCCGGGCGGCGGCGCCGCGCCGGGTCCGGGTGCCGGTGGCCAGGTCGAGTTCCACGTCGACGTAGCCGGCCGCGGCCACGAGCGCGTCCACCGCGGCCGCGGACAGCGGCGCCCGACCCAGGTTCGTGTGCACCACGACGCCGGTGGCGTTCAGCACCGCACGAAGCGAGGACGCGCGATGAGTGGCGAGAGCCGCCAGCAGCGCTCCCTCGACCTTGCCGGGTGCCAGCGCGCCGCGCCGAGCCTGTGCCTGCAGGCCCCGGACGACGGTGCGGACCTGTTCGTCCCCCAGCCTGGCCCGGGCGGAGCGCACCTCCGGCAGCGTGAGCAGTTGATCCGTCCTGGGGATCAGCCTGCGCGCATCGGTGTCGGCCATGCCCTGCATTGTTCACGCGCGCCGGGTCGGCGGCGCGTTCGGCGTGTGCCACAGGGGCGAAGTCTGCCGTGGGTGGCGGAGGCGGACGGGAATCGAACCCGCCAGGCCGAGATCCTCGACCTCACCGGTTTTGAAGACCGGGGGGACCACCAGGAACCCACACGCCTCCCTGACGGCGAACCTACCCGTCGGTGGCCGGTCCCGTGGCCGTCGATCGCGGGGTCAGCGCAGCAGCTGTCCCAGCGCGGCGAAGCGCAGCATGTGCGCCTGGCCGCTGTGCAGGGCGTACTCGTCGATCATCTTGATCAGGGTGTCGGCCAGCGGTTTCCCGTGGCCCAGCCCCGGAGAGTCCAGCCTCGGCAGCAACTCGATCGCTGCGTCGGAGCGCTCCACCTCATCGAGGTAGCGCCGCACGTCCTCGGTGACCGTGTCGACCGAGCCGCCTGCGTAATCGTCGTCCCCGTACGTCTCGACCCGATCTCCGCCGCCTAGCCCCCAACTCAGGTACCCGTGCTCCATCTGCTGCATGTGTCGGATCAGTCCCAGGACCGACAACTCGACCGGCGGCACCGACCAGGCGGCCAGCCGGGCGGGATCGAGATCGCGCCACTTCCGTTGGAACTCGTGTCGCTGGTAGTCGAGCCAGCGAGTGAGGCTGATCCTGATGTCGGCGTTCGGCTCCGGTTCGTCCCAGCGCGCGAAATCGAATGACTCCGGTAGGCCGAGCAGCATGACGTTCCTTCCTGGCCGGGATGCGGTGGTTCATCGTCGCCGTGCGTGCGCCGTCGCGTGCGCGTGTGCGCCTGTGCGCCTGTGCGCCGGCGCCTGTGCGGCACCCACATCCTCCGACGCCGGACGTCACTACGCTCGGCGACGTGACCACAACGAGTTCGACTCCGGTGCGCCTGACCGGGTACGCCCATGGCGGAGGATGCGCGTGCAAGATTCCCCCCGGCGAACTGGAACAGGCAATACGCGGGCTCGTCGGGCAGACCAGTGGTGACGTGCTGGTCGGTCTGGACGACGGTGACGACGCGGCCGTCGTCCGGGTGCGCGACGACCTGGCCGTGCTCTCTACCGCCGATTTCTTCACCCCGGTGGTCGACGACGCCTACGACTGGGGCCGGATCGCGGCCGCCAATGCGCTGTCCGACGTCTACGCGATGGGCGGCCGACCGGTGGTCGCCATCAACTTGGTCGGCTGGCCCCGGGAGGTCCTGCCGCTGGAATTGATGACCGAGGTGCTGCGCGGCGGGCTGGCGGTGGCCGACCGAGGCGAACTGCCCGGTGATCGGCGGCCACTCGATCGACGACCCGGAACCCAAGTACGGCATGGCCGTCACCGGCGTCGCCGACCCGAACCGGTTGCTGCGCAACGATGCTGCCGCACCCGGACTGCCGCTCACCCTGACCAAGCCGCTGGGTCTGGGGCTGCTCAACAACCGGCACAAGCAGACCGGCGAGGTTTTCGGCGAGGCGGTCGCGACCATGGTCGCACTCAATCGGGACGCGGCCGCCGCGGCGCTCGCGGCGGGCGTGCGCTCGGCGACCGACGTCACCGGCTTCGGCCTGCTCGGCCACCTCTACAAGCTCTGCCGCGCCTCCGGGGTGGGTGCGGTCATCGAGCTCGACGCGGTGCCGGTGCTCGACGGGGCGCGAGACGCGCTGCGGGACGGGTTCATTCCGGCGGGTCGCGGCGAAACCTGGACTGGGTCCGGCCCCACCTGGTTGACGCGAACGGCGTCAGCGGCCCGTCCGGGCGCGGCTGGCGGGTGACCGAGGACGACCTGATCCTGCTGGCCGACGCCCAAACCTCCGGTGGGCTGCTCATTGTCGGCGAAGTCCCGGGCTACCCGGTGATCGGCCACACCGTCCCCGGTGCCGGCATCACCGTCCGCTGACCCAACGAGTACTCGAGCGCAACCCTGTGGTGCCGTGGTGGGCGGCCTTCGCCGAGCTCCCCGGCCGCATCGCCACCGGGTTCTGCGAGGATCAACGGGCGAGACGAGGATGGTGGATAGCGTCTCCTGAAATCGGGAGCCGCCATCAAGCGTGTTATTGGCGGCCTCGCTTCGCCCGGCTCGACCGGGCCGTCTCCTGTCACTCTGTTCCCGAAGGCGTCGAGTTGATCCTCGCAAGGGTGAGAGTTGCTGTCGGGGTTGAGAGTTCGACGGCCAGGCACGTCCGGGAACGGTGAGTCGGATCGTGACCGGCCGGGGTGTGGATAACGCCGGTCGTGGCCGGGGCACTGTCGGACCGTCTGAGTACGCGTTCTTTGGTATGGCAGCGGGTGCAGCATCTTTGGCGGAACGGCGGCAGGTCATCGCCGCGTGCCGCGAGGTGACGCGGGATCTGCACACCGTCGGCTACCAATGCCCGTCCGGCGAGTTGGGCGACCTGGTCGGTGACCTGGCCGAGTTGGTGGCGTTGAGCATGGCCCAGTTGGCGGCGGTCGTGGCGGACGCCGAAGCCGCGCGGCGTGGTCGAGGCTTCGCAGTGCGGGAACACGGCGCAGTGGGTGGCCGAGTACGGCTGGCACCTGCGGCGCGACGCGTACGACCATCGCGAAGGCGGCGAAGCTGTTGCGCCGGCCGGAGCTGGCCGACGCGGCCGATTCGGTGCTGACCGCGGATGTGGATCTGCGTACCGCGGTGGTGGTCGGCGAGCAGTTCGACAAGCTGGCCCCGGACCTGACCGACGAGGCCAAACCGGTGGTGCTGGCCCAGCTGCTGGACGTGGGCGCGAAGTTCGGTCCGGGCGCGGTCCGCACCCTCAAGCAGGAAATCTTGGCCCGCTGCGGGTGAGGACGGCGAGTTCGAGAAACATCAGGACCCAGTGCCGCCGGCAGATCGACCTGTCCGCGGGCCGGGAAACCTCACCCGGTGTCTGGGACTACAAGGTGACCACGGACAACGAAGGCCGCTCCGTGCTGGAAGCGGCCATCGGGCCGCTGTCCGCACCCAGGGTCGACAAGGACGCCGAGGGTCGATCCGTCGGCGAACCCGACACCCGCACCCCGGGTCGGCGACGGGGTGAGGCGCTGATCGAGGCGCTGCGCCGGTCGGTGACCGTCACCGACCCGGACACCGGAGAGTGCCACCGGCAACCCCAAGGCCGTGCTGATGCTCACCCTGGACTTCGAAACGCTCGCCGCCCGGTACGGCGCGGCCCGGGTGTTGGGCACCGTCGGCCAGGGCCTCCTGCTCGGGTGTGACACCGTGCGGAAATTGGCCTGCGACGCGGTGATCATCCCGGTCGTGTTCGGCCGCGACGGAGAGGTCCTGGACCAGGGCCGCGAACAGCGGCTGTTCGCCAAGGGCCAGGTCCGCGCCCTGTGGCTCCGGGACGCGCACTGCACATTCCCCGGACTGTGACGCCCCCGCCGCCTGGTGCGACGCTCATCATCTTGTTCACTGGATCGACGGCGGCCCGACCGATCTGACCAACGCCGCCCTGCTGTGCGGCCGCCACCACACCATCGTGCATCGGGACCGGTTGGCCGGCACACTCACCGACCACGGCGTCGAATGGGACCTGCGGACCCGGGTCCTACCGACCACCCGACCCGCCACCGGTCTGGCTGGGCACGACCGCACCGCGTTCGGACCAGAAGTCGCCGCTGCGCCCGAAGGACCGCGCCGACTCACTGCGTCCACGAACACCTGACCCGAGCGACCAAGAACCGACCATCCACCGCGGCGCAACCCGAACCGTCGGACGTAGACCGACAGGCTCGAATCGGAGGCGTACCGGATGCCATGGGCACAACAAGTCACGAGTTCACCATGTCCGGATTCGCGGATCCGATGGCCTCGCGCTTTCGCCGGCTTTCTTGAACATCGTTCAACGACACCGCGGGATACCTCCGCATCTGGCCGCTTGCATACGGCCGTTCTCGAAGCCGTGACAGTGCTGTGGCATGCTGACCCGTGTCAGGAAAGGGGAGGCATCCTTCCTCGACCGACAAGACCGATCCGTCGAACGACCGGCAGTGCATTGATCAGGTACGACCCTTCGGGGCATCCTGATTCCGCGGTGGTGGGGATCAGTGCGCCGAAGAATTGTCCATCGGCTCCAGGGCAATACCTGCACCAGGTGCATCGGTGCTTGATCCTTCGGGGGTTGTTCCTCCTCTTACCCACGCTTTTACGTCGCGGGGCATGTCCTGACCGCTGACGATCGCGTCGACGTGCACGTCTGACCTGCGGAGACGATCACATTCCCGGCAGTCTGGCACCTTCCTGATGCGATATCGCTGTCTTCCCCGTGGGCTGAGCTACACCCGTAACCCAGGTTCCGTTCGACTTCGAATCCGACGGTGAATCCTCCAGCCGGTCGGTGAGCGAAGATCGTACCAGGACAGCGGATGTATAGAGTGTTTTGAAGGACGGGACTGGAAGCGACGCACGATGGACGCAGAAGACGCATGGTCCGACTGAGACTACGGCGGAGCTGGCCCTCGACGATGATGTCTCGAGCGTCGAGGCGAGCGATGTTGACGGGATGCGAAGCGCGCCGACGTCTCTCCGCAGCGGACATCGGCTCGGCCGAGAACTGACCGCAGAGGCCGACCTGTTTCCCCGGCAGCGACAACGATCCACACCTGGCGAGGAGCTCGCGACACGGTGTACTCCTCACGTTTGGTCCGACGCCGAGTGGTTCGTATGTGTTGACGTAACAGCAGGTGCTGATCGGTTGCAGCTTGCCAGAGGAATCCCCCACCGACTACACCGCAAGTCCGCAGAGCTGGACTCGGCCGCAACTTGCCATGTTCTAATCTAGTACTGGCCGGGGAACAGGGCAAGCAGGCGGGGGGAACGAGGCAATCAGTCACGCCAGCGTCGATCGGTCGGTAGAGCGGGAGATTGTTCGCTCGGGATGGTGCTTCTCAACGCAGTTTGCGATGCCGTAGTGGCCTTCGTTCAAACGTCGAAGGGTCAAGCTCAGGGCCAGCGGTCGGCGCACCGGGATCCACGCCTGATCGTGAGATGGAGGCGATGGCCCGGTCGACCGGGCGGGTTCTGGTCACGACCAGCGAGAACCGGGCACCAAGACGTCGGCAAGCGGTGATGACTTTGCTGTTGCCGTCGGCCGAGTCAACCGCCGGACCAGGATTTGCCGGTGCCGCCCGCGGCGCGGGCCAGGTTGATCGCTTCGGCGACCATCGACGCTGCGCGCTGGCCGGAGCCTGGCGTTACGGCGCGTAGACCGGCTGCCCGGCCGCCACCGGGGCACGACGCCGGGGGTGCTGATCGTGGTGATCAGCAGGGACAGCCCGTTTTCCGCTATCTGTCAAGGTGCTACGCCGTCCGAGAGTTGCACCGCGGTAAAGGTCCCGCCGTTCGCTTGCAGCGTTGCGGCGCTCTGCACCGCATCCACGGCGGGTGTGGAACGGCGTGAAAAAGTCCTGCGCCAAGGATGTCTCCATCGGCACGCCCGCGGCCGGATTGCCGGAACAGCCGCCGACCAGCCGGCGCAGCCGAGGGATAGCGCCGACAACGCCGCCCGGCCCGTCATGCATCCTGTGTACTACGCCCGAGAAATCTCGCCACAGGACGGACTCGAGAAGCTCAGCCGGCGGTGGTGATCGAGTCGTCGGTGATGCCGGCCGCTCGTCGGGCGGCGAGCCGTCGCTTCTGCGGTTCGATGGTGTAGCGGGGGTCCTTCGCCGAGTGCGATGCCGGCCTCGAAGATCGCCGAACCGGGTCAGCGCCGACGCGGCCATCAGCGCGAGACCGGAGCGACCGCGGCCACCGGCGCCGTTGCGCCGCCCAGCAGCGCGCCGATACCACCGGCGACGGTCAGCGCGCTCGCTCCACCGGACCATCTGCCCGGCCGGCCGTGGTGCAGCGGCTCGACCACCACCGGGTCCATCGGGCGTTCCATCACTCGGTCGCGACGCGATCTTGGCGACCGCGCCCAGCACGGCGAGCACGCGCGCCGGCCGCGGTCTCGGCGACCGGGGTCGTCACCATGGTCAGGCCGCCCGCGCCAGGCCCGCCGAGCTCACGAACACGAACGGCAGCTCGTCGTGCGCACGCGTTCCAGGTCGGGGTCGCGGTGTCGGCGAGCAGCACCGCGGTGTAGGCGACCAGCGGCGGACCGAAGATCGCGGCCCACAGTCCGGCCCGACCTTCGACTGCTGGCAGCACCGTCGCAGCGGGCCGAGCGGCAGTCGCTCGGCCGGTCATGCCGGTCGACCTCCGACGCGGCCGCCACCCCGGCCCCGGCGCTGAAGACGGCCAGGATCCAGGAACCGACGCTCATCGGCGAGGTCAACTTGACGGTGCGCAGCATGTTGAGGAACCGCTCCGGCCGACCCGAGATCCTTGACCAGGGCGCTGCTTCCGAGCCCGATCGCGCCGATCGCTCCCAGCCGGGCGTTGCGCCGCAACGATCGGCGCCCGGTCAGCTGTGCACCGTACGCGAGAAGGCCGGAACCGCCAGCCACCCCGCCGAGGAACAGGTAGGCCGGGATCTCGTGCCCCCACGGTGGCGCCTTGACCACCGGCCGCCCGTAGTACGAGGTGAACTCGACGTCCGGGACCATCGGCACCTCGCGGCCGCCGTCGCCGCGCCGGCCCGCCGCGTCCGGCGCCGCTTGCCGTCCGGGCCGCCGCGATCGCCGGCGGCGTCGGCCGCTCCGGCGGCCGGAGCTGTCGAAGTCCGACGTCGTCACGCGACGCCCGCCCAGGAACGACGACCGCGGTCGCGATCATCGCCGGCCGCCCGATGGCAACCGGCCCGCTGGATCATCGTCGGCAGGTCGGCGGTGCGGCACCCGCGGATCCGGCGGCAGCCCGTACACCTCCGGCTCGTCGAGCAGCAGGAACACCGACCCGGTGCCGCCGACGCCGTCGTTGTCGTTGGCCCCGTACAGCCGGGCCTCGGTCATTCCCTGCGCGTGCAGTTCGGCCACCCGCTCCTGGGCCTGCGGCACCATGTCGTCGTGGTCGCCGAACTTGATCGACGTCGTCGGGCAGGTCTGGGCACAGGCCGGCGTCTGTCCGTCGACCAGCCGGTCGTAGCAGAGGGTGCACTTCTGCGCGACGCCGCTGTTGGGCACGTCGGCTGTTCGCCCGGCGCTCACCGGGTCGGTCGTCGGCGCCACGGTCCCGTCGGAGCGACGTTCGATCACCCCGAACGGGCAGCCGGCCACGCAGGTGCCGCACCCGTTGCAGACGTCGTCCTGCACGACGACGGTGCCGAACTCGGTGCGGAACAGGGCCCCGTCGGGCAGACGTCCAGGCAGCCGGCGTGCGTGCAGTGCTTGCAGACGTCCGACGACATCAGCCAGCGGAACTCGGGGGTGTCCGGCGGCGTGATGTCGACTGGCGGTCGCGTCGCAGCGCCGCCTACCGCCTCGGCGCGCCACGGACGATCGGGCATCCCCAGGCTGACCAGGGCCCGTCCGGACTCGCGGGCCTGCTGCGATCCGATCGGCGTCCTGCTCGATGAACGCGACGTGCCGCCAGGTGCTGGCGCCGAGCGAGCCGGTGTTGTCGTAGGACATCCCGAGCAGTTCGAGGTCGCCGTCGCGCGGGTTGTGGTTCCACTCCTTGCAGGCGACCTCGCAGGCCTTGCAGCCGATGCAGATCGAGGTGTCGGTGAAGAAACCCTTGCGCGGCTGGGGGTGCGCCCAGTGCGCGTCGCGGTCGGGTCGGTAGGACCGGTCAGCTGACCCATCTGCCCCCCCGTCGCACCGCGTCGGCCGAGCCTGCGTGTCTGGTCCGTCACCATCGGTACCCCTCGTGGTCGGGGTCGTCCTCTGGACGGCGGATCGATCGTCTCCCGAGCCGGGTCGGTGACCCGCTCGTTGTCGGTTGCACGGTGGTGCCCGACCGCGACTGGTACTCGGCGACCAGCCGCCAGCGCCTCGCCGTGTGGTCGGCGGCCGGCGATGATGTCGCAGGCACCGACCTTGGACTCCTGGATCTGCATGTTCGGGTCCAGCGTCGACCGCCGAGCAGATCGTTCGCCGCGTCGCCGGTGACGACGGCATCCCCGCCGACTCCCCAGTGGTACGGCAGCCCGATCTGGTGCACGTGCGGCCGTCGATGACTCATCGGCGTCATCCGTTCGGTGACCAGCACCCGCGCCTCGATCGCCGAGCGCGGCGAGATGATCGTCGCCCAGCCGTAGTTGACCAGACCCGACCTCGGCGGCGAGCTGCCGGGGAGACCTCGCAGAACATCTCCGGCTGCAGTTCGGCGAGATACGGCAGCCAGCGGCTCATCCCGCCCGCCGTGTGGTGCTCGGTCAGCCGGTAGGTGGTGAAGACGAACGGGTAGACGTCGGCACCCGGCTCGTCCGGCGCTCGGCGCGCTCAGGTTGTCCTCGCGCGGGAACAGGATCCGGGCCGGGCTCTGCTGCTGCGGATACAGCGCGTTGGCGACCGGGGACTCCTGCGGCTCGTAGTGCGTCGGCAGCGGCCCGTCCACCAGCCCCTTCGGCGCGAACAGCCAGCCCTTGCCGTCGGATTGCATGATGAACGGATCGTCGCCGGCCAACGCGGCGGCACCGCCCAGCGTCCGGGTCGGGCCGGCTGCCGGCGCCCGGTCGACCGAGGAAGTCGGGCACGTCGTCGCCGACCCAGCGGCCCTTGCTCCTCGTCCCACCAGATGTAGCGCTTGCGCTCGCTCCACGGCTTGCCGTCCGGGTCGGCGGACGCCCGGTTGTACAGGATGCGCCGGTCGGCCGGCCACGCCCAGCCCCACTCCGACTGGGTCGACTGCCGCCACCGTGCGGCACCCGGTCGGCGGCCTTGTTGACGCCGTCGGCGTAGACGCCGGCAGTAGATCCAGCAACCGCCGGCGGTCGAGCCGTCGTCGCGCATCTCGGTGTAGCTGGAGATCAGGTCGGCCCGCGTCCGGCCCGGACAGGTGGTAGCCGTTGATCTCCGCCAGCACCGACTCGGGCTCCGGATCACCGTGCTCGTCGGTCGGGTAGTCCCAGGTCAGGTCCAACAGCGGGCGGTCGCGCGGATCGGCGGAGTCGGCCAGCTTCTGCCGGATCCGCGCTCCCAGCTCGTAGAAGAAGTCCAGTTCGCTCTGGCACTGACCCGGCGGGTTGACTGCCTTGTCCCGCCACTGCACCATCCGCTGGGTCTGGGTGAACGTGCCCGGCCTTCTCCACGTGGGTCGCCGCCGGCAGGAAGAACACCTCGGTCTCGATGTCCTCGGTGCGCAACTCGCCGGACACGATCTCCGGGCCGTCCTTCCACCAGGTGGCCGACTCGATCAGTTCGGAGATCGCGAACCACCATCCACTTCAGCTGCGCCATGCCCAGCCGCTGCATCCGGCCGTTGGCCGACCCGACGGCCGGGTTCTGGCCGAGCACGAAGTAGCCGTCGACCTTGTCGGCCAGCATGTCGGTGACGGTCTGGTAGGTGCCGTGCGGTCCGGACAGCCGGGGCAGGTAGTCGTAGGCCCAGTCGTTCTCGGCCGTCGCGGCATCCCCCCACCACGCCTTGAGCAGGCTGATCGGTGTAGGTGTCGGCGTTGGCCCAGAAACCCTTCTGCTGCTTGGACGAGATCGCGTCGAGGTAGTCGCGGAAGGTGTCGTGCCGGCCCACCTGGGCATCGGCAGGTACCCGGGAAGCAGGTTGAACAGCGTCGGGATGTCGGTCGAGCCCTGGATGCTGGCGTGCCCGCGCAGCGCCATGATCCCGCCGCCCGGTCGACCGACGTTGCCGAGTAGGAGTTGCAGGATCGCCGCCGTGCGGATGAACTGCGCGCCCAGGGTGTGTTGGGTCCAGCCGACCGCGTAGGCGAAGCAGGTGGTGCGCTCGCGCCCGGAGTTGTCGGTGATCGACGTCGCCAGGTAGTCGAAGTCGGCAGGGTCGATGCCGCAGACGTCGCGGACCATCTCCGGGGTGTACCGGGCGAAGTGCCGCTTCAGGATCTGGAACACGGTCCGCGGATGCTGCAGGGTCTCGTCGCGCTGGACTCGTGCGTGTTCGAGTGCGGGCCGCCACTGCGGTGTTCGTCTCCGGCCGGCTCGCCGAGGGTCGACCCGTGGTGCGGGTCGCCGCCGGGTTGCCTGAGTCGTCGGCGTTTTCGGCGCCGTCGGCGCCGTCGGGCCGTCGGCGTCGTACGCCCAGGTCGACGGGTCGTACTGACCGGTCTCGGGTCGAACCCGGAGAACAGGCCGCCAAGGTCCTCGGTGTCCCGGTACTCGTCACCGATCAGCGTGGCAGCGTTCGTGTAGGCGACGACGTACTCGTGGAACCACCGGTCGTGGGTCAGCACGTGGTTGATCAGCCCGCCGAGCAGCACGACGTCCGATCCGACCCGGATCGCGATGTGCCGGTCCGCCACCGCCGAGGTACGGGTGAACCGCGGGTCGACGTGGATCACCCTCGCCCCGCGCGCCTTGGCCTCGGTGACCCATTGGAAGCCCACCGGGTGGCTTCGGCCATGTTCCAGCCCAGGATGCACGATGCAGTCCGCATTGGCCATGTCCTGCAGTGATTGCGTCGCGCCGCCGCGTCCGAACGAGGCTCCCAGACTGGGAACCGTGGCGGAGTGTCAAATACGGGCCTGGTTCTCGATCTGGATCGCGCCGGCCGCCGTGAACAGCTTCTTGATCAGGTAGTTCTCTTCGTTGTCCAGGGTGGCGCCGCCCAGCGCGGCGATGCCATCGTGCGACGCAGCGGCCGCCCCTGGTCGTCCGCGTCCTGCCAGCCGTTGCGCCGCGCGTCGAGGAAGCGGTCGGCGATCATGTCGATCGCGGTGTCCAGCTCCAGCGTGCTGCCAGTCGCGTGCTGCGGCGCGCGGTACAGGATCCGCCGTCTGCCGGCGGGCGAATTGACCAGCTGCTCGCTGGCCGCACCCTTCGGGCACAGCCGACCGCGGGAGATCGGCGAGTCCGGGTCGCCCTCGATCTGCGACGACCCGCTCGTCCGTGACGAACATCCGCTGGCCGCAGCCGACCGCACAGTAGGGACAGACGCTCTGGACGACGCGGTCGGCGGTGACAGTGCGCGGCGTGATCGTTCGGGTGCGGGCCGAGGTGACCGCCGGCCCGCGGCCGAGGATGTCGCCCGAGCGCAGCTGTCGGACGACCGGCCACTCCAAGGGGCTCCACCGGGCCACCGGGTCACGCTAGCCCAATCGGGGTAGCGGCGCCGTGCGGTGGTCGGACGCCGGGCTCAGTCGCTCTGCCCGTACAGGCCCGCGAGGGTGGCGCCGCCGGCCCAGTGGATATTCCGGATCGGGTTGTCCGGGTCGTCCAATCCCTTGTTGTAGGTGTAGGCACCGCTCTCGTAGAGCGCCCAGACGTGCGCGCTGCCGTTGGAGTTGCCGTACGCGAGGCCCTCGATCATGGACGGCGCGCGCATGCAGAACGACGTCCCGTCGGTGATGTCCGAGGTCGCCGAGGTCGGGCGGACCCAGACGTTGCTGCGATCGTTGCGGCCCTCCGACGTGGCAAAGACGAACCTCGAGCCCACCACCGTCATGCCCTGGGTCTTCGCCGGCACCCACCGCTTGGCCCCGGTATAGGTCAGCGACCCGTCGCTGCGCGGTCGGTACTGCCACATGTGTTGGTGCGCGGTCGAACTGAAGTCACCGGTCCAGATGGTGCCGCCCTGGGTACCGAGGAACGACGCCAGGCCGGCGACATTCTGGGTGTGCTTCGGCCGGTACGGGTGGTTGTTGTTCGCGGCCTTCAGCACGTTCCGCACGGTCGCTGCCGACCAGTAGCGGACGATGCCCTCGCCGCCGACGTAGACGTAGCCACCGGCGATGGCGATGCCGCCGGCGTGGGTGGTCGGGATCAGCATGCGGCCCAGACCCTTCCCGCGCTTGGCGCCGCTGAGGACCACGCCGAAGATCGCGCTGGGGCCGTCGGGCGTCTTGTCGCCGTTGCCGTCGTGGTAGGCCGAGATGAGCAGGATGTCCTCGGTTGTCCCGTTCCAGTTGTTCCAGTAGGCCAGCCCCTGCGGCACGTACCGGCCGCTGAGCAGGCCGGCCGGGATCGCCACGCTCGCGTGGAACGTGGAGTCGTAGGTCGCGCTGGCCGACGGGCCCGGGTACCACGGGACCGAGCCCGGGGTGGTGCGGCACATCGGGTCCTCCGCGGCGGCAGCGGGCTGCGCCGTGACTATTCCGGCGACTCCGGTCAGCAGCAGCGCCGCGGCCGCCATGGACAGTTGTCGGAATCGCTTCATCGGCCCGCCCCCTTGCTCGTCGCACTCGTCCGCCGCCACGGCGGACGGAGGGGACGTTACCTGCGCCCGACCTGCTCTCCGGCGGAAATCGTCGAAGGCCGATGGGGAAGAACTCCCCAGGTGGGCGCGCGCTCTCGGCCGCTTGATTGCCCTCATCAGATTGCCCTGGCCCGGCTCTTGACCCCTAGATGTAGTAGAACTACATTGCTGTAACTACCAGATGATGATTCGACCTCGCCGGTCATGCCGGCGGGGCCGGGGCTGCGATCTGCCATAACGGGGAGCGATCGATGATCACCGTCATCAAGCGCGACGGTCGGTCGAGCCGTACGACGGCTACGAGATCGCCCGGTCGATCGAGGAGGCCAGCGCCGGCCTCGACGACGACGGTCACCCGCGCCACCCAGCTGCCGGTCCGAGCTCGAGATCACGCTCTTCGACGGCATCACCAGCGAGCAGCTCGACGAGGCCGTCATCCAGGTCGCCCTGCAGAACGTCAAGGACGACCCGGCCTTCGACACCATCGCGTCGCGGCTGCTGGTCAAGACGCTCTACAAGAAGGTCTTCGGCGAGGGCGCACGACCGCGACGAGGTCGCGCGCCTTCCACGGCCGGCGTTCGTCGCCTCGATCGTGCGCGGCGTCGAGCTCGGGCTGCTCGACACGCCGGCTGGCACCGAGCTGTTCGACCTCGAGGTGCTCGGCGCCGCGCTCGACCCCGACCGCGACGACCTGCTGCGCTACATCGGCGCGCAGACCATGCGCACCCGCTACATGATCACCGAGCCCGACGGCACGCCGCTGGAGGTGCCGCAGTTCTTCTGGATGCGCGTCGCGATGGGCCTCTCGCTCAACGAGGCCGATCCGACCGCGGCGGCGATCGGCTTCTACGACAAGATGTCGCGGCTCGAGTACCTCGCCGCCGGCTCGACCCTGGTCAACGCCGGCACCGTCGTACGCCCAGCTCTCCAACTGCTTCGTGATGCAGATGGAGGACGACATCGAGCACATCGCCAAGAGCGTCCGCGACGTCATGTGGCTGACCAAGGGCACCGGCGGCATCGGCCTGTCGGTCACGCAAGCTGCGGTCCGAGGGCTCGCCGATCCGCTCCAACAACACGACGCTCGACCGGGCCGATCCCGTTCATGCACACGATCGACTCGACGCTGCGCGCGATCAGCCGCGGCGGCAAGAAGTTCGGCGCGCTGTGCTTCTACATGGAGAACTGGCACCTCGACTTCGCCCAGTTCCTCGACCTGCGGCAGAACTCCGGCGACCCGTACCGCCGCACGCGCACGGCCAACACCGCGGTGTGGATCTCCGACGAGTTCATGAAGCGGGTCGACGACGACGAGGACTGGTACCTCTTCGACCCGCTCGACGCCCCCGACCTGTCGAGCTGTACGGCGCGGCGTTCTCGCCGGCGCTACGCCGAGTACGTCGCGACGGCCGAGGCCGGCCAGATCCGCGGCAGAAGATGACGGCCCGCGAGCAGTTCCGCGCGATCCTGATCTCGCTGCAGTCGACGTCGCACCCGTGGCTGACGTGGAAGGACACGATCAACACCCGGGCGCTGAACCACAACACCGGCACGATCCACCTGTCGAACCTGTGCACCGAGATCACCCTGCCGCAGGACCGCGACAACGTCGCGGTCTGCAACCTCGCGTCGATCAACCTGTCCGCGCACGTGTCGGCGGCGCGGCGAGATCGACTGGGACCGGCTCGCGGAGTCGACCCGGCTCGCGGTGCGCCAGCTCGACAACCTGATCGACATCACCATCAGCTCGGTGCCGGAGTCGGAGCACTCCAACGAGCTGAACCGCGCGCTCGGCCTCGGCGTCATGGGCTTCACCGACGTCGTCGAGCGGTTCGGCTATCGTACGAGTCCGAGGAGTCGTACGCCCTGATCGACGAGGTGATGGAGTTCGTCAGCTGGCACGCGATCGACGCCAGCGCCGACCTGGCCCGCGAGCGCGGCGCCTACCGCAACTTCGCCGGCTCGCGCTGGAGCCAGGGCCTGGTGCCGATCGACTCGCTCGACAGCTGCTCGAAGCCGATCGCGGCGTGCCGGTCGCGGTCGACCGCACGCACGCGCCTCGACTGGGACGCGCTGCGCGCCAAGGTCGCCGGCGGCATCCGCAACTCCACCCTGATGGCGATCGCGCCGACCGCGTCGATCGGTCTGGTCGCCGGCACGACGCCGGGTCTGGACCCGCAGTTCAGCCAGATCTTCAGCCGCGCCAGCTCGGGCAAGTTCCTCGAGGTCAACCGCAACCTGGTCGGCCGACCTGCGGGCGCTCGGCCTGTGGGAGCAGGTCCGCGAGGACCTGCTGCGCCACCAGGGCGACCTCTCGTCGATCGAGGGCGTGCCGGCCGAGCTGAAGGAGATCTACCGCACCAGCTTCCAGCTCTCGCCGTACGCGTTCCTCCACGTCGCGGCGCGGGCGCAGAAGTGGATCGACCAGGCGATCAGCCGCAACATCTACCTGCAGAGCCGCGACGTCGGCGAGATGGTCGACCTGTACGCCGCCGCCTGGCGCATGGGCGTCAAGACCACCTACTACCTGCACATGATGCCGCGGCACACCGCCGAGCAGAGCACGGTCAAGGTCAACAAGGCGAGGCGCCGGAGCCCGCGGCGGTGGCGCGGCCGCGGCGCCGGGACCGCGCGGCCGCCGCGGGTTCGGCGGCAGCGGCGGCGCGACCCCAGCCGCCGGCCGCTCCGACCGGAGATCCGGACTCGGGCCGAAGTGCGACGGACCGGCCGCCCCGGCCGCGCTGCCGCGGGCCATGGTGGCCGCCGTGGCCCCGAGTGAGCCGCCGGTCGTCGACCGCCGGCCAGTCGATCTCGGCGGAGGTGGCCGAGGTCGTGGTCGAGTCGACGGTGTCGAGACGGTCATCGGGCCGTCACGGCCGTGAAGCGGTCGCGCCTGCCCGGAGGTCGAGCGGAGCTGCGAGGTCGTCGACGGCGCCGCCTGCCCGGTCGACCCGCAGGAGCGCCTGCAGTGCGAGTCCTGCCAGTGAGCCGTCCCGCGCCGCCGGGCGCGGCAGTGAGTCCGGCCAATGGCCACGCGTCCGCCCGGCGTCGGCATGCGGACACCAATGCAGCAACAGTGAGAGGCGCGATCATGACCAGCCCCCGGGCATCCTGGGCACCGGCATCCGGAGGGCCTGCTGCTCAAGCCCGTCACCTACCAGTGGGCGATGGAGCTCTACGACCAGGCGGTGGCCAACACGTGGTTCCCCAACGAGATCCAGCTGGGGGAGGACCTCGGCCGACTTCGAGCGGATGACCGACGAGGAGCGGCACGCGCTGACGTTCCTGATGAGCTACTTCAACCCCAACGAGCTGCTGGTCAACAAGGCGCTGGCGTTCGGCGTCTACCCCTACGTCAACGCCGCCGAGTGCCACCTCTACCTCGCCAAGCAGATGTGGGAGGAGGCCAACCACTGCATGAGCTTCGAGTACGTGCTCGAGACGTTCCCGATCGACCGGGTGGCGGCGTACGAGTCGCACGTGACGGTGCCGTCGATGGCGGCCAAGGAGGAGTTCGAGGTCCGCTTCATCAAGCGGATGACCGAGCAGACCCTCGACATCACCACCGTCGAGGGCAAGCAGGACTTCGTCCGCAACCTGGTCGCCTACAACGTGATCCTCGAGGGCATCTGGTTCTACTCGGGCTTCATGGTCGCGCTGAGCTTCCGGCAGCGGAACCTGCTGCGCAACTTCGGCTCGCTGATCGACTGGATCGTGCGCGACGAGAGCCTGCACCTGAAGTTCGGCATCAACCTGATCCTGACGGTGCTCGACGAGAACCCGGATCGCCACCGAGGAGTTCGCCGCCGAGATCCAGCAGATGATCCTCGACGCGGTCGAGATGGAGGAGGCGTACAACCGCGACCTGCTGCCCCACGGGATCCTGGGCCTGAACGCCGACTACATCAACCAGTACGTCCGCTACCTGGCCGACCGGCGGCTCGAGGAGCTCGGCTTCGACCCGCACTACGGCGTCGCCAACCCGGCCAAGTGGATGGCGACGGCCAACGACACCCTGCAGCTGGTGAACTTCTTCGAGTCCACCAACACCTCCTACGAGGTCAACGCCAGGGCCGGCGGCGGCGAGTAGCGGCGTGTCCTGCGTCAGCTTCCTGACCCCGGCCCAGCGCGCGGCGCTGGCCGCCGCGGCGGCCGAGCCTCGGCGCCCGCTGACGCAGATCCTCGCCGAGCACCCGGTGCCGCCGGTCACCGAGGGCACGCTGGTGCGCCTCGAGCGATTGAGCACGGACCGTCGGCCCGGCATCAGGGCCAGCGCCGCGGCGCACCCGCACGCCCCGGGCGCGGTGCTGGAGCGATTGGCCGCCGACCCGGTCAGCGAGGTGCGCCGGGCGGTGGCCAAGAACCCGGTCGCGCCGGCGGCCGTACTGACAGTGCTTGCCGCGGACCGTGATCCGGCGGTGCGGGGCTGGGTCGCCGCCAATCCGTCCTGCCCGCCGCCCGTGCTGGACGCGTTGGCCGCCGACGAGGACGCCACCGTGCGCCGGGTGGTCGCGTGGAGCCGGGCCTGGTGAGTCGGGTGCAGGGGCGGGACAGTGGGCCGGGCCGAGAACGCGCCCGGACCACCGTCCGCCAGAGTCAGGAGCTCGCGCGGACCGTGGCCGCGGCGGTCACCAGATTGGCCAGGCTCGGACGTACCTCGGTGTAGCCGCGGGTCTTCAGGCCGCAGTCGGGGTTGACCCACAGCCGCTCGGCCGGCAGCGCGGATGTCGCGGCGCGCAGCCGTGGTCGACGATCTCGCCGGCGCACGGCACCCGCGGTGAGTGGATGTCCCAGACGCCCGGGCCGACCTCGTTGCGGGTAGCCGCGCCGCGGCGAGTTCGGCGACGATCGCCATCTGCGACCGGGCCGCCTCGAGGCTGATCACGTCGGCGTCCAGGTCGATGATCGCGGTCAGCACGTCGCCGAACTCGGCGTAGCACATGTGGGTGTGGATCTGGGTGTCGTCGCGAACCCCGCAGGTGGCCAGGCGGAACGCGTCGACCGCCCACCCCAGGTAGCTCGGCCGGTCGGCCTGCGCGCAGCGGCAGGGTCTCGCGCAGCGCGGGTTCGTCGACCTGGATGACCGCGATACCGGCCGCCTCCAGGTCGGCGACCTCGTCGCGCAGCGCCAGCGCGACCTGCCGGGCGGTGTCGGCCAGCGGCTGGTCGTCGCGGACGAAGGACCAGGCCAGCATCGTCACCGGCCCGGTGAGCATGCCCTTGACCGGGCGGGTCGGTGAGGCTCTGCGCGTAGCGTGGCCCATCGACCGTCATCGGCGCGGGCCGGGAGACGTCGCCGACGATGATCGGCGGCCGGACGTAGCGGGTGCCGTACGACTGCACCCAGCCGTGCTCGGTGGCGACGAATCCGGCGAGCTGCTCGGCGAAGTACTGGACCATGTCGTTGCGCTCGGGCTCGCCGTGCACCAGCACGTCCAGGCCGAGCTGTCTCCTGGCGGCGATCACCTGCGCGATCTCGGCGCCGCATCCGCCTCGTCGTAGTCCGGCTCGGTCGAGCGTGCCCGCTGCGCAGGGCGGCCCGGGCCGCCGCAGTTCGGCGGTCTGCGGGAACGACCCGATCGTCGTGGTCGGCAGCAGACGGCAGGTGCAGCCGGTCCCGCTGGGCTGCGCGCCGCTCGGCGTAGCTGCTCGGTCGGCGCAGGTCGGCGTCGCGTGACCGCGGCGACCCGGTCGCGCACGGCCGGGACCGCGGACGATCGGCGAGCGGCGCTCGGGCGGCGACGTCGGGTCGGTTGACCTGCGAGCTCGCGCCGGCGATGGCGTCGCGACCCTCGGCGCAGACCCCTGCGCGAGCGTGACGATCTCGTCGAGCTTCTGCCGGGCGAAGGAGAACCAGCCGGCAAGCTGCGGGTCGAGGTCGCGCTCCAGGCGGACATCCAGCGGCACGTGCAGCAGCGAGCAGGACGCCGACACGTCGACCGGTCGGCCAGCCCGAGCAGCGTGCCGAGGGTGGCCAGCGCGTCGGTCAGGTCGGCGGCCCAGATGTTGTGTCCGTCCACCACACCGGCGACCAGCCGCTTGCCGGGCAGCCCACCGATGGCGGCGAGGTCGTCGCAGGTTGGCGGCGGCCGGTCCGGTGAAGTCCAGGCCAGGCCCTCGACCGGCGGACGCGGCCAGCACCGGCAGCGCTTCGCCGAGCCGGTCGAAGTAGGACGCGACGAGGATCTTCGGGCGGTCGGTCGGCGCCGGTCAGGCTCGCGTACGCCGGGCGACGTGCGTCCAGCACCTCGGACGGCTGGTCGGTGACCAGGCAGGGCTCGTCCAGCTGCACCCACTCGGCGCCGGCGGCGCGCAGCTGGCCGAGCAGGTCGACGTACAGCGGGAGCAGCCGCGTCGAGCAGGGCCAGCGGTTCGAAGCCCGGGGGCGGCCGGCGTCGCGCTTGGCCAGCAGCAGGAAGCTGATCGGGCCGAGGAGGACCGGGCGGGTGAGTGACGCCGGCCTGCCGTCGGCTTCGGCGAACTCGGCGCAACGGCTTGGTCGCGTCGAGCGCGAATGGGTGTCCGGGCCGAGCTCGGGCACCAGGTAGTGGTAGTTGGTGTCGAACCACTTGGTCATCTCCAGCGGCGTCGACGTCGGCGGTGCCCCGGGCCATGGCGAAGTAGCGATCCAGGCGGCCGGTCGGGCTGTCCACGTCGGGCACGGCGGCGGCATGCCGGGCCGGGATCGCACCGAGCAACCACGCGGTGTCCAGCACGTGGTCGTAGAGGGAGAAGTCGTTGCTGGGGATCTCGTCGAGCCCGGCCGTGCGCAACTCGTCCAGGCGCTGCAGCCGCAGGCCGCCGAGCGGCAGTCGAGCAGGGCATCCGCGTCGATGCGACCGGCCCAGTAGGCCTCGGTCGCCTTCTTCAGTTCACGGTCCGCGCCCTGGCGTGGATAGCCGTACACGGTGGCACGGCTGGAGATGTAGGATCACGTGGCTCTCCTTCGCGAGTCCACAACGGACCACGAAAGACGACCGCAGGCAACGCACACTGCCGTCGCAGTATGCGTGCGCCGACGACCTACCCACGAGGTCCGGGCTGCGGGGCAGTCCCGGACTCACACCGGGTTCCCTCTTGCGTCGCCGCCTGGCGGCCGACCGGCCGTCCGACATCGAACCAACTGCAGGACGAGACTGTACCGCAGCGCGGGTCTGACTCCAGGCGCCCCAGCACAGCGGCCGGCGAGTGACTGGGAACTGTGCCGTGGTTCGGCTGGAACTGCAGTTCTCGATCACTCGCCGGCGGGCGATGTTCGTTACAGCGGGTCGATGCTCAGTAGGCGGCGATGCCTTCCAGCCCGGTGCCGTTGACCGGGGGCAGCCCGGCCAGCACGGTCACGGGCGTCAGGGTGCCGTCGGCACCGACGGCGAACACGTCGATCTCACCGGCGCCCGCTGCGACCTGGTACAGGTAGCGCTCGTCGGTCGACACGGCGAGATCAACCGCACCGGCACCGGTGTGGGCAGCGGTGGCGTTCAGCAACGACACCGAGCCGTCGCGAGCGACCCGGTACGAGGACACCGTCGCACTCCCGGCGTTGGCTGCGAACAACGTCCCTCGGGCCTGCACCGACCAGCAGGTCGCGGCCTGCCCGTTGGCTACGCTCCCGGAGATCACCGACAGGGAGCCGGACTTCGAGAGGGTGTACGTCGACACGGCCCCGCTGGCCTCGGCCACCTGCAACCGACCGGCCCGATCGAACGTCAGGGCGAACGGCACCGGGCCGTTGGAGGCGGTCAGCACCGGGTGACGGGACGGGACCCCACCGGCCAGCTGCCAGGTGACCAGGGTGTTGTGGGTCTTCGTGGCGACAACCACATCGCGATGATCCGGCGAGATCGCGACCTGCGAGGGCGCGGAGAGGAAGAACGGCACGGCATCGTTGCCCAGTCCGAGTGAGCGCGTGGAACCCGGGATGTCGAACACCCGGTGCCCCAGGACCCGATAGCCGCTGATCGACCCGTCGCCGCCGGCGTTGAGTACATAGGCGAGATCGCCGCTGACGCTGATCGAACTGGGGAACGTACCGCGGGAGGGCAGCACCTGCCGAAGCTGCAGGGTGGCCCCGCGCACGCCGAACACGCTGATGGTGTCCGAGCCTGCATTGACCGCGAACAGGAGCTGGTGCCGGGCGTCATACGTCAACCCGCCCTGCGATGCCAGGGGATCCACCACTGCGCCCTGCTCGGCCCCACCGCGCCCACCGGTCGGGTAGGTGCCTGCCTCGGTGAGGGTGCCGTCCGCGTGCCGGGCGTAGGCGGTCACGGTGTTGGCGTCGATCCCGTTGTGCTGCAGGAAGACAGCACCCACTGCTCGATCCGGTTGCGGGTGTGCCGGAGAGCTCTGATCGACCGAGCCTGCGGCTGACGCGGTCGCCGCGCCGAATCCGGCCAGAGCGAGCGCGGCTCCGGTGGCCAGGAAGAGGCGGGTGGTGGTGCGAAGCACGGACATGTGGTCTCCTTCGACGGGGATGATGTGCTGTCGGGGTCAGTGCGTCTGGACCGCAGCGCGTTACAACGGACGGGAGCGAGATCGAGGTGACCGGTCGGGAGCGTCGCGCCCTGCGCCGGGACGCGTCCCTGGTCGAACGGCTGCGGGCGGGCGACCGCGCCGCGTTCACCGCCGTGGTGACCGACTATTCGCCGATGATGCGACACGTCGCACGAGGCTTCGTATCCTCGACGGCCGCGGCCGAGGATGTCGTCCAGGAGGCGTGGCTGACGGTGATCCGTTCGCTGGATTCCTTCGAGGGCCGATCGGCCCTGCGCACCTGGGTCGTCGGCATCGTGGTGAATGTCGCCCGTCGCCACGGTACGAAGGAGTCGAGGACGGTGCCATGGTCCGCGGTGGCCGCCGACGATGTCGGCACGGTCGATCCGGCTCGGTTCCAGGGGCCGGACGCTCCGAACCCCGGCGCCTGGACCTCCATCGGTGCGCCGTCCCGATGGGCTCCCGAGCGTCGGGCGCTGGATGCCGAGGCGCTCCGGTTGCTCGGAGTCGCGTTGGCGACATTGCCGGAGTCCCAGCGGCTGGTCGTAACGTTGCGCGACGTGGACGGACTCACCGGCGAGGAGGTGTGCGCTGCGCTCGGCCTGACGGCCGGCAACCAGCGCATCCTGCTGCACCGGGGCCGGGCACGGCTCCGCCAGGAACTGGAGGACTACTACCGGGGGAACGAGGTGAAGCGATGACCGACGACGAGGAACTCCGCTGTCAGCAGGTCGTCGAACTCGTCACCGACTACCTCGAAGGTGCGTTGGACGCCGACGTGACGGCGAAGTTCCGCCAGCACCTGCGGGGGTGTCCGCATTGCACGGAGTACCTCGACGAGGTCCGCCGTACTATCCGCACGCTCGGGCACGTATCGGTGGAAGCCCTGCCGCCGGAGACCGTGGCCGGCCTGCTCGCCGAGTTCGGCAACCTGCGGCCGGAGCAGCCCGCGTCCCGCCGGGGGCTGTTCCGGCGCAGCTGAACGCCCGGCCGGTCCTGCCGGCCGGAGTCGCCCAGTAGGGTCCGACGATGACCTGGTTGACCTCCGCCCCGCATGCCCGCTGGCTCGAGAGTGAGACGGACCGGCTGCTCGGCTTCGGCCGCCGCTCAATGGTGCCCTCCGGCGGCTTCGCCCGGCAGACCGATGTCGGCGACGCCCAGGACGGCCCGGCCGAGTTGTGGATCACCTGCCGGATGACGCATGTCTACGCGCTGGGGAAGCTGCTCGGGCGACCGGGCTGTGCCGCCCTCGTCGATCACGGGATCACCGCGCTGCGTGAGGTTTTCGCCGACCGGGAGTACGGCGGCTGGTTCGCCGAGGTCGATTCCGCCGGGGTACCCGCCGATGCCACCAAGGCGGCTTACCCGCACGCCTTCGTGGTGCTGGCCGCGTCGAGTGCCGCGGTCGCCGGGCGCCCCCGGGCGCGCGAGCTGCTGGCCGACGCACTGGCCGTCCAACAGGAGCGATTCTGGGACGAGGACGCCGGTATGGTCGTCGAGGAATGGGATCGCGAGTTCGCCATGCTCGACGGCTATCGCGGGGTCAACGCCAACATGCACACGGTCGAGGCCTATCTGAGCGCCGCCGACGTCACCGGCGACCGCGTCTGGCTGGACCGGGCGGTGCGCATCGTCGAGCGGGTGGTGCACCGGGAGGCCCCGGCGCACGACCGGCGCATCCCCGAGCACTACGACGCATCCTGGAACGCGTTGCTGGATTACAACTCCGACCTGCCGGACGACCCCTTCCGGCCGTTCGGAGCAACGCCGGGGCATTCGCTGGAATGGGCCAGGCTCACCGTGCACACCGCGGCGGCGCTGGCCGCGCGCGGGGATGCGCCGCCGGACTGGATGCACGGCGATGCAGCGGCGCTGTTCGACGCGGCGGTGCGGGACGGCTGGGCTGTCGATGGAGCGGACGGCATCGTCTACACGGTCGACTGGTCGGGCGAACCAGTTGTCCGGCAACGGTTCCACTGGGTCGTCGCCGAGGCGATCGCCGCCGCGGCCGCGTTGCACGCCGCGACCGGCGAAGCACGGTTCGCGCAGTGGTACCAGACCTTCTGGGACTACGCCGGTCAGTACCTGCTCGACCGCGAGAACGGCTCGTGGTGGCACGAACTCGCCCCGGACAACACGGTGGCCCGCACCGTGTGGTCCGGCAAGGCCGATCTGTACCACGCAATCCAGGCGACGCTGATCCCGCGGCTGCCCCTCAGCCCGATGATCGCCCCGGCCGTGGGGGCCGGACTGCTGCGCTGAGCCGGCGACGTGCGGCCGAGTCGATCAGCGCAGCGCGGCCAGAGTGGGTCAGCCGTAGGCGTAGCGGCCGGCCAACCCGACCTCGTTCAAGTAGCGCACCACGATCGCCCAGGCGGGGTGGATGGACACCTCTTGGTAGGTGATTTCGTGTTCCAGGCAGACGAGTGCAGCACTGTGCGGCACGGCGCGGCAATCACCGAACGCGGGTGACGCTACCGATCGATGCGCTCGCAAGGAGATCTGCGGCGGCTGCACAGCGCGCCGTCGTCTTCGGGAAGGGGCGGCACGGGGCGCATCGAGAGCGGCCGGCCAGGCGCGTCACACTGGTCCCATGCGCGTGGTCTCACTGCTGCCGTCGGCGACCGAGATCGTCTACGCCCTGGGCCTGGCTGACCAGCTCGTGGGCGTGACCTTCGAGTGCGACGAACCGCCGGCGGCCCGCCGCGACAAGACCGTGGTGGTCGGCGGCCGGGACACGTCGGGCATGTCGCCGGCCGAGATCGACGCCTACGTCAACGAACGCATGGCTGCCCGCGAGGACCTCTACACGCTGCACGCCGACGCGCTGGCCGGGCTGGCACCCGAACTCATCCTGACCCAGGATCTGTGCCGGGTGTGCGCGCTGCCGTCCGGTCAGGTCTCCGCTGCCCTGGACTACCTCGGCTGCCGGGCGGAGGTGGTGTCGCTCGATCCCTACACACTCGAGCAGGTGCTCGACACCATCGTGGAGATCGGCGACCGCGCCGGGGTGCCCGGCCGGGCGGCCGCGCTGGTCGGCGACCTACGCGCTCGGCTGGCCGCCGTGGCCGCCGCGGTCGACGGGCAGGCGAGGCCGCGGGTCGCCGTCGTCGAGTGGGTCGACCCGCCCTTCACCGCCGGACACTGGGTGCCCGATCTGGTGGTCGCCGCCGGTGGCATCCCGGTCGCGGACCGTCCGGGCGCCAAGTCGGCGCAGACGACCTGGGACGAGTTCCGCCTGGCCGCCCCCGACGTGGTGCTGGTGACGCCGTGCGGATTCCACCTCGACGGGGCCGCCGACCAGGCGCGGGCCGTGGTCGCCGCGTTGCCCGGGGTGCCGGTGTGGGCCTTGGACGGCGATGCCCTGATCGTCCGGCCCGGGCCGCGACTGGTCGACGGGGTCGAGACGATCGCCGGTATCCTGCATCCGGAGCGGATCGGTGAACCTGTCCCACGCGCCGCCCGCCGGGTGGCTTGACCGGCGCGCGCATTGATTTCTGTTGACTCCAGAGGTGCCGACCCGTCGAGGTCAGGCGGCCACGGTCGCTTCGTCCGGGGACTCGGTGGGGACGGTGACCCGACCGCCGGGGTGCAGGAACGCCAGCAGCAGCGACACGGCCAAGGCGATCGCCATGCCATAGAAGACGGCCTGGTTGGCCACCGCGAAGTCGTGGGCGACGGACTGAGCCATAGCTGCGGGCATCGACCCGGACGACCCGCCCGACGCGCTGCCGCCAGCCGCCGCCTGCTGGGCGATCTCTGCCGCTTGACCTGACGGCACACCGGACGCGACGAGCGTGTCGGTCAATCGTGACCGGAAGACGTTCGCCAACAGGGTGCCGAGCACCGCCAGGCCCAACGACGCGGCGTAGTTCCGCACGGTCTGGGAGATGCCCGTGACCTCGCCGTAGGACGTGCCGATCGCCCGGTTGACCGAGTCGGTGGACGCCGGCCCGAGGATGAAGCCGATGCCCGCCCCGGCCAGCACGATCGCCCACCATTGGGAGCTGAGGCTCAGCTCGGTCAGCTTGGCGGCCCAGAGCGCGAACCCGGCCGTGCCGAGAACGCCACCGATGATCAGGCAGGGTCTGGCGCCGCGCTTGTCGAGCATACGGCCGGAGATCTGGGCGGCGGGGGCGAAGCCGGCGAAAAAGACCAGCAGGTACAGGCCCGCGCTGTTCGCGTCGTATCCCAGCGACACCTGGGAATACACCGATGCGAAGAAGAAAGTCGGGACAAACGCGATCATGGCGAAGAACAGCACGGCGTTGTCGACGGAGAACGGCCGGCTCGCAAAGATCCGCACCCGGATCAGCGGCACCCTGGTGCGCAGCTCGACGACCACGAACACCGCCAGCAGCAGCAGACCGCCGATGATGCAGGACCAGGTCTTGACGCTGTCCCACCCCCAGCCCGACGCCTGCTGCAGCCCGTACACCGACAGGGCCATACCACCGGCGACCAGGGCCGCGCCGACCCAGTCGATCCGTTCGCGTCGTCCGTTCTGGTGGATGCCGGCCATGAACGTCAGCACCACCGCAGCGATCGCCACCGGCACGTTGATCCAGAAGATCGCCCGCCAGGTCCACTGGGTCAGAAAGCCGCCGGCGATGGGACCCAGTGCTGTGAGCCCGCCGCTGACGCCGAAGAAGATGGCCAGCGCCCGGCCGCGTTCGCCGATCGGGAAGGTCGCCACGACGACGGCCAGTGCCGCCGGGATCATGAACGCCGCGGTGAGTCCCTGCAAGGCGCGGAAGGTGACGATCCAGGCCTCGGCGGCGCTGCCCTTGGGGGTCAGCCCGCAGAGTGTCGAGGTCGCCGCGAATCCGATGATGCCGATGAGCACCATGCGCTTGGCGCCCAAAACGTCGGCCAACCGGCCGCCGAGGGCGAAGCCGGCCGCGAGGGTCAACAGGTAGGCGTTGATCACCCATTGGCTGCCGGATCGGGTCAACGACAGTTCGTCGGCGATGCCCGGCGTGGCGATGGCCACGATGGTCTGGTCGATGAAGGTCATGGCGACCGCGAACAGCATCGCGACCAGCGCAAGACCTTTCGAGCGGGACACTCCTGATCCGGAGGACGGTGACGACGCAGCGGACATGGGTTCTCCTCGTTTGGTGACTCGTGCAGTCTGAGCCAAGGACGGCCGGGTATCACCGGGCGGGTATTACCGGGCCCGCATCACCGGCCGTCGATGTATCACCGGGCGTCGGCGTCCTGTCCTCACCGGCGCCGATCGCAACCCGACGATGCGCGACGGCGACGGAGGCGACGATGGTGCCCACCATCACCCTGATCTGTCAGCGCTGCGGTCGTGAGGACGAGGTGATCTCCACGGTTCACCGGGACGCGAGCGATCTTGCGCTGCCGGCGTCTCTGCGCTACCTCGTCGACCGCCCGAGGGTCTGCGGGCTGTGTGCCACCACGTCGTCCGGAGTGCCCGTCCGGCTGTGAGCCCACGTCACCACGGCCCCGGCTCACGTCGGTGCTGCTCACGACGGCAGGGCGGTCAGGTGCCAGATCCGGTCGACGTAGTCCTGGATCGCCCGGTCGCTGGAGAAGTAGCCGCACCGCGCGATGTTGCGCACGGCCATCGCGTGCCACGCGTTCCGGTCGGCGTAGGCCTGATCGATCTCGTCCTGGACGTCGATGTAGGCCTGGTAGTCGGCCAGCGCCAGGAAGCGGTCATCTCCGAGCAAGGCGTCGACCACCGGTGCGAACGCGCTGCGGTCCCCGCCCGAGAACTCGCCAGACGCAACGGCATCGAGTGCCCGACGCAGCACCGGGTTCGACTCGTAGTAGGTGTGCGGCCGATAGCCGGCCGACGTCAGGTCGTGCACCTGCGGCTCGGTGAGACCGAACAGGAAGAAGTTCTCCCGGCCCACCAGTTCCAGGATCTCCACGTTGGCGCCGTCCAGCGTGCCGACCGTCAGCGCACCGTTGAGCGCCAATTTCATGTTGCCGGTCCCGGAGGCCTCCTTGCCGGCCAGCGAGATCTGTTCCGACAGGTCGGCCGCCGGGATGAGCCGTTCGGCCAGCGTCACGTTGTAGTTGGCCGGGAAGGCGATCTGCAACCGGCCGGCCACCACCGGGTCCTGTTCGAGCGTCCGGGCGACCGCATTGATCAACGCGATGGTCTGCTTGGCCATCAGGTAACCGGGTGCGGCCTTCGCGCCGAACAGCACCACCCGGGGCGTGAGGTCCAGGTCGGGGTCGTCCTGCAGGCGCTGGTACAGCGAGATGACGTGCAGGATTTTCAAACTCTGCCGCTTGTACTCGTGCAGCCGCTTGACCATCACGTCGAACATCGCGGTCGGGTCGATCCTGAGCCCGTCCCGCTCGCTGAGCAGACCGGCCAGCCGGGTCTTGTTCGCGGCCTTGACCTCGGCGAACGCCTCGAGGAAGCCGGGATCCTCGGCGCGTGGTTCCAGCTCGGCCAGCCGGCTCAGGTCGCGCAACCACCCGGGGCCGATGGCCCCGGTGATCAGGTCGGCGAGCTTCGGGTCGGCCAGCTTGATGAACCGGCGGGGCGTCACCCCGTTGGTGACGTTGGTGAACTTGTCCGGCCACAGCGTCGCGAAGTCGTGCAGCACCTTCTCCCGCAGCAGCTCGCTGTGCAGTGCGGCGACGCCGTTCACCTTGGCCCCGGCGACGGTGGCCAAGTTGGCCATCCGCACCGCCCGATAGGGGTACTCCTGGATGATCGACATGCTGCGGATCTTCATCTCGTCGCCCGGGTACTCGACCCGCAGATCGTCCAGGAAGCCCTCGTTGATCCGGTAGATGATCTCCATGTGCCGCGGCAGCAGCCGCTCGAGCAGCTCGACCGGCCACACCTCCAGCGCCTCCGGCAGCAGGGTGTGGCAGGTGTACGCGAAGCACTGCTGGCAGATGGCCCAGGCGTCCGCCCACTCCAGGCCGCGGAGATCGACCAGGATGCGCATCAACTCCGGAATGGCGATGACCGGGTGCGTGTCGTTGAGTTGGAAGATGACCCGCTCCGGCAGTTTGTGCAGGTCGAAGTCGGGACGGAAGGTGTTGGTCAGGAAGTCCTGGATCGAGCAGGCCACGAAGAAGTACTGCTGCTGCAACCGGAGTTCCTTGCCCTGTGGGGTGGAGTCCTCCGGGTACAGCACCTTGCTGATGTTCTCCGCGAAGGCCTGGGAGCGCACCGCTTCCAGGTAGTCGCCGGCGTTGAAGACCTGCAGGTCGAAAGCTTGCGTGGCCCGCGCACTCCACAGCCGCAGGGTGTTCACGTTGCTCGTGTCGTATCCGGGAACCATGTAGTTGTAGGGGATGCCCAGCACCTGCCAACCCGGGACCCAGGTGACCGTCTCGGTGCCGTCCTCGTCCGTCGCGCGTTCGGTGTGACCGCCGAAGTTGACGGTCACCGCCATCTCCGGGTGGGGGAACTCCCACGGAGAACCGTTGGCGAGCCAGCGGTCCGGCTGCTCGACCTGGGCGCCGTCGACGAAGGTCTGCCGGAAGATGCCGTACTCGTAGCGGATTCCGTAACCGACCGCCGGATAGTTCATGGTGGCCAACGAATCCACGAAGCAGGCGGCCAAGCGGCCGAGGCCTCCGTTGCCGAGGCCGGGCTCGATCTCGGCATTGCGCAACCGGTCGAGGTCGACGCCGAGGCCGGCCATGCAGGCCTCGGCGGTCTGGGTGAGCCCGGCGGCCAGCAGCGCGTTGTCCAACTGCCGCCCGAGCAGGTACTCCGCCGAGAGGTAAGCGACCGCCTTCGCCCGGCCGCGCATCTGGTTCGACACGGTGTCGAGCCACCGCGACATCAGCTGTTGGCGCACGGTCCGGGCCAGTGCCATGTAGAGGTCGTTCGTGGTGGCCCGGGCCAGCGTCACACCCTGCCCGAACTGGAGTTCCTCGAGGAACTCCTGGGTGAAGTGTTCGACGTCGGTCAAATCGACGTGCAGGACTGCCTTCGGTTCGCTCACGCGAGGATCCTAGGTGGTGGAGGTGTCCATGGGGACGAGCAGTGCGAATCGGTCAAGCCGGTCTGCGCTGAGTTGAGCCGCGATCGGCGGTCCATCCAGGTGACGGCTGACCGGCTCGTCCGGCGCTGACCGGCTCGTCCGGCGCTGAACAGGGAGGCTGATGTGGGAACACTGGTGTACGGCGCCATGGCGTCCCTGGACGGCTACACGGCGGATGCTTCCGGCAACTTCGACTGGGCCGCTCCGGACACCGAGGTGCACGCGTTCGTCAACGAACTGGAGCGGCCCGTCCGGACCTACCTCTACGGCCGACGGATGTTCGAGACGATGCGGTACTGGGACACCGCTCCGACCGAGCCCTCCGGGGGCGCCGAGCGTCCGCGGGTCGAACATGAGTACGCCGCGATCTGGCAGGCCGCCGACAAGATCGTGTACTCGTCGACCCTGGGGTCGGTGGCGACCGCGCGGACCCGGTTGGAGCGGGTGTTCGACGTCGACGCGGTTCGGACGCTGGTGGCCGGGACCGAGGGACAGGTGGGTATCGGCGGCCCGACATTGACGGCGGCGGCCCTCCGAGCCGGCCTGGTCGACTCGTTCTGGTTGGTGCAGGTGCCGGTGGTGGTCGGCGGCGGCACCCCGGTCTGGCCCGCGGACCTGCGCCTGGACCTCGAGCTCGTCGACGAGCGCCGGTTCGCCGGCGGCGCGGTGTTCGTGCGATACCGAGTGCTCCGGCGCTAATGCGCACTGATCCGGTGCAGCCGTGGCAGGGTCAGAGCCATGACCAACGCAGTCACCCTGATCCAATCCAAGCGGTTGTCGGGCGTTGCGGAGTACTCCTACGCCGCTACCGCCCCGGCAACCGCCCGCTTCGTGTTCCTGGCCGGGGCCTGCCCCCTCGAGTCCGATGGCTCCACGGCCGCGGTAGGGGACTACGCCGGGCAGGCGGCGAAGTGTGTGGAGAACATGGTGATCGCGCTGGGCGAGGCCGGCGCGCGGCTCGAGGACGTGATCAGTACCCGAGTGCTGGTGGCATCGTCTCGACAGTCGGACCTCGTGACGGCGTGGAAAGTGGTCCGCGAAGCGTTCGGATCGCATGCGGTCCCGAGCACGCTCCTCGGTGTGACCGCCCTCGGCTACCGGGACCAAGTTGTCGAGATCGAAGCCGTCGCAGCTGTCATCGACGGATACGGAGGTCCGGTCCGATCCGAAGGCGATCATCGGCCTAGGTCCGCCGGTTCGGGTTGGTTGAGCGGTTGACGGTGTTGCCTCTGGTTGTGAAACCTGAAGTTGGGGATCCGCCGGGGCCGGCGCGGCCGGTCGGCCGCAGCGGTGAGGGGCGGTCCGGGCCTGGTTTGTTGCCGCGCTGCCATGCGGGTGGCGGGTCGGGTGGTTGGTAGGACCCGGGTCGCAGGTCCCATTCGACGCCGTCGTCGGTGAGTGTGCCGGCCAACCGGTCGCGATGGACGATGGTGTGGTGGCGGCCGCACAGCAGGGCGGCGTTGGTCAGGTCGGTGGGGCCGCCGTCGATCCAGTGGACAAGGTGGTGGGCGTCGCACCACGCGGCGGGGGCGTCACACTCGGGGAATGTGCAGTGCGCGTCGCGTAGCCACAGGGCGCGGACCTGGCCCTTGGTGAACAGCCGCTGTTCCCGGCCCTGGTCCAGGATCTCCCCGTTGCGGCCGAGGACGACCGGGATGATCACCGCGTCGCAGGCCAGCTTCCGGACGGTGTCACAGCCGAGCAGGAGGCCCTGGCCGACGGTGCCCAACACCCGGGCGGCGCCGTACTGGGCGGCGAGGGTTTCGAAGTCCAGGGTGAGCATCAGCACCGCTTTGGGGTTGCCGGTGGCATCTCCGGTGTCCGGGTCGGTGACGGTGACCGACCGGCGCAACGCTTCGATCAACGCTTCGCCGCGGCGCCGGCCGGGGGTGCGGGTGTCGGGTTCGCCGACCGACCGGCCGTCGGCGTCCTTGGCCACCCGGGGTGCGGACAGCGGCCCGATCGCCGCCTCGAGCACGGAGCGGCCTTCGTTGTCGGTGGTCACCTTGTAGTCCCAGACGCCGGGGGAGGTTTCCCGGCCCGGGGACAGGTCGATCTGCCGGCGGCACTTGGCCTGGTGCTTGTCGAACTCGCCGTCCTCACCCCACCGGGCCAAGATTTCCTGTTTGAGGGTGCGCACACCGGACGGCCCGCACGTGGCGCCCATGTCCAGCAGCTGGGCCAGCACCACGGGCTTGGCCTCGTCGGTCAGGTCCGGGGCCAACTTGTCGTACTGCTCGCCGACCACCACCGCGGTACGCAGGTCGACATCGGCGGTCAGCACCGAATCGGCGGCGTCGGCCAGCTCCGGGCGGCGGAGCAGCTTGGCCGCCTTGGCGATGGTGTACGCGTCGCGGCGGACATGCCAGCCGTGCTCGGCCACCCACTGCGCCGTGTTCGCGCACTGCGACGCCTCGACCACGCCGCGGGTTCGGCGTCGGCCACGACGGCCGCCAACTGGGCCGTGCTCAAAGCAATCAGCTCGGCCAGGTCACCGACCAGGTCGCCCAACTCGCCGGATGGGCATTGGTAGCCGACGGTGTGCAGATCCCGGGTCACCTCGCGGCAGGCGGCGATGACCTGCCGCCGTTCCGCCAAAGATGCTGCACCCGCTGCCATACCAAAGAACGCTACTCAGAGGGTCCGACAGTGCCCCGTGCCACGACCGGGGTTATCCACAACCCCCGGCACGTCACGATCCGGCCCCAGATGCCGCGGCCGGTCGATCTCCAACTGTCAGGCCCGGCAGCAACTCTCAACCTTGCGAGGATCAACTCGACGCTCATGTGAACAAAGTGACGCGTCACGCCCCGGTCGAGCCGAGCGAAGCGGGGGCGCCAATAGGACGAGGATGGCGTCTCCCGATTTCCGGGGCGCCATGCTCGTCTCGTCTGTTGATCCCCGCAGAACCCGGGCTGCGTCAGGCAGCCGCGACGACGACGGCGTAGCCACCGATCCCGATCAGTGCGGTGCCGGGCACTGCGAGCTCACCGACCAGCAGGGTGATCACCGCACCGGAGCTCGGGTCGATGTCCACGTCTCGCACCACCCCGAGTTCGCGGCCGGCGGTGTCCAGGACGCGCTTGCCCAACGCGCCGTGGTGGCGGTCGGCGAGAACGGCGAGCTGACCCTCGGGGACGACCAGGTCGGTGATGCCGCCGGTGGTGACGGCATCGGCGCCGAAAGTCAGCCGCTCCCAAGGTAACACGGTGAGCCGGCCGGTCACCTTGGTCAGACCAAGCGCCACCACCCGCCGCAGCCCCGGATCGATCACGAAAGTGTCGACGATACCGAGGGTCTCGGCGGAGTTGGTGCTGACCACCCGGCGGCCACGGCCCTCCGAGAGCAACATCAGCGACCACCTCCGAGTTCGGCGCGGAAGCGGGCAACGGTCTGGTCGAACGTCCCGAGATCCTCGGTCAGGTAGCCGCGAGCGGCGGCGGGAACCACCAGGTGCTGGGCGGACACGGACATGGTGTCCGGTACCGGGATCAGCACCCGCGCCCCGCGCGCCGGCGGGGTGTCCCCGCCGAGGGTCGGGCTGGGGGCAATCTCGTACCCGACGACGTCGGCCTGCAGGGCGGCGCCGGGGACCAGGGCGACCAAGACGTCCGTCACCTGACCGAGGGCCTCGCCGGTGTCGGTGAGCACGGTGCTGCCGGTGACGTCCCGGGCACCGGCGCTGGCGTCGCCGCCGACGGCACCGAGGTAGGTCCCGATCGGCACCAGCCCGTCCGAGCTGCGGATCATCACCGCGGCCGGTCCGAAACCGGCGACCTGCGCCCAGGGAAGGGCGAAGTGGGCCCCGCCGGACAGCAGGCCGCCGCCACCGACCGCGAAGGCCGCCACCGATCCACCACCGGTGGCGTACAGCACGTCGGTCACCACGCCGGCGGCCTCGCCGGCGAACGTCACCACCGGCTTCTTGCGCAACTCGGAGGCGCGGAGCACGGTCATCACAGTTCCACCATGCCATCGCAGTGCCCGCCGCGCGCGATCACGGAACGGGACGGACGAGATCGACGACCGGCCCGTCGACGCTCAACCGAGGAAGCCGGCCCGGTCCGCCGCGGTGATCGCTCGGATCACCCGAGCCGGATTGCCCACGGCCACCACAGCGGGCGGTACGTCCCTGGTCACCACGCTGCCGCCGCCAACCACAGAGCCGGCACCGATCGTCACGCCGGGCAACACCGTCACCCCGCCGCCGAGCCACACCGCGTCACCGATCCTGATCGGCTGCGCCCGACACGCGCCGGCCCGGCGCTCGCCCGGATCAACCGCGTGGTTGGCGGTGTACAGGCTGACCCGCGGCCCGAACAGCACGTCGTCTCCGATGGTGATATCGGCGCCGTCCAGCATGATGCAGTCGAAATTCGCGTAGAACCGTTGGCCCAGCCGGATGTTCACCCCGAACTCGCAGCGGAACGTCGGCTCGAGGAACGCGCCGTCGCCGGCGGCCGCCACCAGCTCGCGCAGCGCCTGCAAGCGCGCCTCGGGCGCGGCGCCGACCGTCGCGTTGAAGGCGTCCGAGCGTCGCACTGCGGCGGCCCGCGCGGCGATCAGCCGGCCGTCGAGGTCGTTGTACATCTCGCCGGATCGCATGGCCGCGCCCACGTCGTCCGGGATCCCGCCGTCGGCTCCGGACATCACTCGGTGGGGCCGAGAACGTTCGTGACGAGGAAGTCGTTGGCGAACGTGCGATCGGGATCGAGCCGCGCGGCCAGCGCCCGGAAGTCGTCGAGCCGCGGATACAGCCGGTCGAACGCCGAGGGTGGCGTGGTGAACACCTTGCCCCAGTGCGGCCGGGCGTCGAACGCGGCCAGGGCCGCCTCGATCTCGCCGAGCACCGGCAGCACCGCGGGCAGGTCCGGCCGCCAGGTGAAGTGGAACGCCAGACAGTCACGCCCGTGACTCGGGCTGAGCCACAGCGGATCCGCGGCGATCGAGCGGATCTCGCCGATCAGCAGGACCTCGGCGATCCGATCGCCCAGCGGTTCCAGGGCCCGCCAGGCGTCGGCGCCGAGCGAGCGGGGGACCAGGTACTCCGACTGCAGCTCGTCGCCCGCGCTCGGGGTGAACTCCATCCGGAAATGTGGCAGTCGTTCGTTCCACGGACCGGCCACGCCGAGTTGGGCCGTCGCGTTCTCGGTGGCCATCCCGGGCAACGGATGTCGCGGTCCGTCGGCCAGTCGCGCGCTCAGCCAGGCGGCATCTGCCGGTTCGACTCCGGCCTGGTCGACCCGCCGTTTGCGCCACACCTGCACCGGCGCACCCCGCTGCCACGAGGTGAACACGCTGACGCTGTAACCGGCGGACATCACCTCGTCCAGTGCTGACCCCAGCGTCTGCGGGGGCAGACCGTCGTACACGTCCTGCCGCACGTCGAAGGTCGGCACCACGTCGAGTTCCAGCCGGGTGATGACCCCGAGTGCGCCCAGCGCGAGCACCGCCCCGTTGAACTGCTCACCGTCGGACCGCCGGATCGTCCGGAGCGAACCGTCGGCGGTGACCAACTCGACCGCCGACGCCATCGCCGACAGGTTCTGCAAGGTGTCGCCGGACCCGTGAGTACCGGTGGAGCAGGCCCCCGACACCGAGATATGGGGCAGCGAACCGGTGTTGGCCAACGCGAATCCCTGGGCCTGCAGAACGCCGCCGAGCCGGCCGTAGGTGGTGCCGGCGCTCACCGAGACCGTCCGCGCGGCCTCGTCCAGTGTGATGATCTCCGGCAACCCGGCCACCGAGAGCTGCAGGCCGGTGGTGTCGGCGATCTCGTTGAACGAGTGACCGGTGCCCAGCACCCGAACCCGGGGCGCGTCGGCGACCAGTTCGGTCAGCTCGTCGATGGACGACGGACGTTCGAACCGGGCGGGGGAGAAGGTGATGTTGCCGGCCCAGTTGGTGCGCGGGCGGGCAGGTGACGGCACAGTCACCGGTCGAGCCTACCGGGCGGCCAGCCGGCCCGACGGCCGTTTCGTGCTCTCCCGCACCACCAGGGTCGGCGCGATCGGGTCCGACGTCAGCCGGTCGCCGGCGAGGGCGCGCAACAGGATCTCGATGCACTGCCGCCCCAACGATTCGAGGTCCTGGCGCACCGTCGTCAACCCGGGGATGAAGTGCGCGGCCCCGGGCATGTCGTCGAAGCCGACGACCGAGACATGCTGTGGAACCTTGATTTTCGCATCGTGCAGCGCGCGGATCAGGCCCAGCGCCATCAGGTCGTTGGCCACGAACACCGCCGATGGCAGGCCCCGGGCGATCAACTGCTGGCCGGCCCGGTAGCCGCTGGCCGACGTCCAATCCCCGGAGAGCAGCGGACCCAGCTTCAGGCCGGCGCCGCGGATCGTGGTACGCCAACCCCGGAGCCGGGCGGTCGCGTCGAACCATGGTTCGGGCCCGGCGACGTGTCCGATGGTGCTGTGGCCGAGGTCGACCAGGTGCTGGGTGGCCAGGTTGGCTCCGAGAGCCTGGTCCACCGAGGTGATCTGCACCCCGGGGGCCGGGTCGGCGCCGGCGGCCACCATCACCACCGGAACGCTGGAGATGAACGGCTGGGCCATGTGCGCCATCGCCGCTTCGGGGGCGATCACCACGATTCCCTCGACGCTCTGGTCGATGAAGTAGCTCAGCGCGTCGCTCACCCCGGTCGCGTCGAGGCTACGCAACCCGGCGACGCTCACGTAGTAGCCCGCGTCCCGGGCTGCGGCTTCCACCGAGACCAGCGTGCTGGACGGGCCCCAGTGTTCCGAGGTGCTGGTGATGACGCCGATGGTCGACGATCGTCGGGTCACCAGCGTGCGGGCAGCGATGTTGCGCCGGTAGCCGAGTTCGGCGATGGCCTCTTCGACCCGGCGGCGGGTCTCCGGCTTGACATTCGGGTGGGCGTTCAACACCCGGCTTACGGTCTGGTGTGACACACCCGCGAGTCGGGCGACGTCGTACATCCCCGGCGGCCGGGGAACCGGCACGACGATGTCGGTCATCCGGTCGACCTCCCTGTTCGTGCTCATCGTAGGTACGGAGGAGCTCGGGGATGAAATCTGGTCGGGAATACAGTGCGGCCTGATTCAGTGCAGACCTGATTCAGTGCAGAACTGTCAGGTCAGTGCGGATCCGCCCCAGCCGGATTCAGTACTTGCGGGTGGGCAGAGCCTCCTTGGCCTGCTCCTGGTTGAAGCACCCTCGATGGTGATCACCCGGACCGGGATCTCCTTGCCGTCGAGCACCCCGCCCACGGCCTGGAACAGCTGCTCACCCAGCAGCGGCGCGCACTCGACGATGCAGTTTATCTTGCCGGCGGCCAGGGCTTCCATACCGGCCTTCACCGCGTCCACCGAGACGATCTCGATGTCCTTGCCCGCCGGTGGCAGATCGGGCAATCCGGGTGACGCCCTGTCCGAGGTCGCCGCGCTGTTGGCCGACAACCGCCTGGTGATCAAGGTGCAGACCTTCCCGTCGGACCGGGCGGGGAGGCTCAGCAACTCAGCCAGGAGGGCCACGTCCGGGCAAGTTGGTGCTCCTACCTTGAATTGCACCGTGCCGGTTGCTTCTTGACCGCCCCTCGGGCGGCGGGCGCGGCGGGGCTCCTCGGCGGCCCAGAGGTGCAGATCGGTCGCGTCCACGGCCCGGAGGACCTGACCGACGCGGCCGTAGTTCGGCTTGCCCAACGTGGTAGACCTGTCCTGAGGGCGTGGCGCACACCGTTTCCGCCGGCAGGGCGCCCGACCACTTCCGGTGCGGCTGCAAAGGAAACCCCCCATGACCTGTTCCGCTGTTGCCCCGGATGCCACCGGCGAGGCGATCATCGGCTTCGCCGCGCCCAGCCATGACGAGCGTGGTCCCGGCCGGCTGCTGCGCGCGGTCGTGGCCAACGCGATCGGCGGGAACGACCGCCAGCGGTACCAGCAGCGTTCACCGCGGGCACCGGTGCACGAGGCGGCCGGAATCGTGGCGCAGGAGCCGACGGCGTGACATCGGGTCAGGTGAGCAATGCCGACGCGGTGCGGGTAGCGGTGGTGGGTGCAGGCGGTTGGGGCGAGCAGCACGCTCGCATCTTTTCCCGTCGATCGGATACCCATCTGTGCGCCGTGGTCGGTCGCAACGAGGTTCGCGCCAGAGCCAGGGCCGCGGCGTACGGGGCAACCGCCTACACCGACATCGACGCGATGCTCGACCGCGAGCGGCCGGACCTGGTGACGGTGTGCCTGCCGAACGAGGGGCACTTCGCGCCGACCCTGCAGCTGCTGCAGCGGGCCGTGCCGCTGCTCGTCGAGAAGCCGCTGGTGTTCGACCTCGCCGAGGCCGACACGCTGCTGGACGAGGCGGAGCGGCGCGACCTGTTCTTCGCGATCAACTTCAACCACCGCTACGCCGAGCCGGTTGCTGCGGGCCAAGGCCGGCGATCGACGCCGGTGACCTCGGCGATCTGGTGTTCGCCACCTGGCGGTTCGGCGGCGAGGCGAACCAGGCGGCACGTCGCGGCACGCCAACCTGATCGAGACGCAGTGCCACGGGTTCGACATGCTCGAGCACCTGTGCGGGCCGATCGCGTCGGTGATGGCGCAGATGACTGACAAGACCTACGGCGCGTACAGCACGGTCGCGGTCGCGCTGGAGTTCGCCAACGGCGCCGTCGGCACCCTGCTGGGCTCTACGACTCGTCGTACGCCTACCCGGACACACAGCGCATCGAGATGAACGGCACCTCGGGCCGGGCGGTGATCCACGACACGGTGCGCGATCGCTGGAGCTCTCCACGGCAGGAGACGAGAGCGACCCGCGTCTGGCGGGCCGGCTACTTCAACGACGAGGCGCGGGGTTTCGCGCTCACCTTCGACCGCCACGTGGACGCCATGCTCGCGGCATTCCGGGCCGGCGGTCCGCCGCCGGTCCATGCCAGGGCCGGCCGGCGCGCCCTCGAACTGGCCGTCCACATCATCGATTCCTTCGACACCGGCCGCCGGGTCGACACCACCCCCGACGGGCCGACCGACGCCGACATGTGATCACATCAGCATGAACGTGGGCCCGACCCCCGTCGGGCCGCAACGCGCCGAGGCAGACAGCGAAACTCAGCTCGGCGAATGGCCGGTCGGAGCAAGACCGGAACGGCCGCACAAGTGCATGGGCCGACCCTCGCGTGTCGGGACTTGAGGTAGCGGTGGGTCCGGCGGGCGATGAGCTGTACTGTTGTGATCGCTCACAAGTATTCGCCGCCGCGGGGTGTTGCGGATCCAGATGGCGAGTGACGCGGGATCCGCAGTGCAGTTCTAGTAGCAGCCTGCTTGGGACGAGGAATGGGCACGAAGAGAACGGCACCGCCGCGTCCGGGGATGTATGACGTCGCCCGGGTGGCCGGCGTGTCGCATCAGACCGTGTCGCGGGTGATCAACTCCCATCCAAATGTGAGCGCGCCGACCAGGGAGCGCGTCTTGAAGGCGATCGCGGACCTCGGCTACCGGCGCAACACTGCGGCCAGGGCGCTGGTGCGGCGCCGGTCGGAGACGATCGGCGTGGTGACCATGGGCACGACATTGTTCGGCCCGACGAGCGCGCTGTTGTCAGTGGAGATAGCGGCGCGCAGTGCCGGGTATTTCGTCAGCCTGGCGAGCCTGGCCCGCGCAGACCAGGCCGAAGCCGAGGCCACATTCGAACACTTCCTCGCCCAAGCGGTGGAAGCGGTTGTGGTCATCGCACCGAACGCGGCGGTGATGGATGCGGTGAGAGCGTTCAGGTCGGCAGTCCCGATGGTCTTGCTTGCAGCCGCGCCGAAAAGCGCGGCGTTCTCCTCGGTGTCGGTCAACCAGCGGTTGGGCGCTCAGCTCGCCGTCCGCCATCTGGTGGAGGTGGGCCACACGGACATCGCCCATCTGGCCGGACCGAAGGACTTTTTCGACGGGCTGGTGCGAGCACAAGGTTGGCGCGAGGAACTCCGGACGCATGGGCTCAAGCCAGGAGCCTTTGCCATGGGGGATTGGTCAGCACATTCGGGGTATCAGGTCGGCAAACGGATGATCGCCCGACGGGTGCCGGGAGCATTCTTCGCCGGCAACGACCTCATGGCACTCGGGCTGGTCCGAGCGCTCACGGAGGCGGGCTATGCGGTCCCGGGCGACGTCTCCGTGGTCGGGTTCGACGACCTGGAAGGTAGTGAGTTCTTCACCCCGCCGCTCACCACGGTCCGGCAGGACTTCACCTACCTCGGCGAGCAGTGCATCGCGATTCTGCGCCAGTTGCTGGATGGGATGCCGGTACCGGCATGGACGCCCATCCCCCCGGAGCTGATCGTCCGGGCGAGCACTCGGAAGCCGAGATAATCTCGGTCTGCTCTTGACCCCTCGGCCGTGAGCGTTAACAATGACGGCCATGGTTAGCGTTCACACTGCCGTGAGTCGCTCGAGGGAGGCACCGATGACGGTGGATTCGAATGCGCACGCCGAAGCCCGCTCCTGATGAGCATCACCAGTGACGTCCGCGCGGCCATCGACACGCTCCGAGCGCAGGTGTCCGACCTGCACGCCGAGCTCCCCAGGTACAACCTGGTCGTCTGGACCGCCGGCAACGTCTCCGCCCGGGTGCCCGGCCATGACCTCCTGGTCATCAAACCGTCAGGGGTGTCCTACGCAGACCTCACCGCTGAATCGATGGTGGTGACCGACCTGCACGGACAACTCGTCGAGGGTGATCGCGCACCGTCCTCGGACACGGCTGCTCACGCTTACGTCTACCGCCACCTGGACCACGTCGGCGGAGTGGTGCACACCCACTCCACCTACGCCTGCGCGTGGGCGGCATTGCGGCAGCCGGTGCCCTGTGTCCTGACCATGATGGCCGACGAGTTCGGCGGGGACATACCGGTGGGTCCGTTTGCCCTGATAGGTGACGACTCCATCGGCCGGGGCATCGTGGAGACGCTGCAGCACAGTCGATCTCGTGCAGTGCTGATGGCCAACCACGGGCCATTCACCATCGGTCGCGACGCGGCCGAAGCGGTGAAGGCGGCCGTCATGTGTGAGGACGTCTGCCGCTCCGCCTACCTGGCCCGCCAGCTGGGCGATCCGGTGCGCATCGATCAGGGCGACATCGACAACCTTCACCACCGCTACCAGAACACCTATGGCCAGCCCGATTCCCCTCCCTTCTGACCCTGCGCGTTTTCCTGCATCCACTTCTGTCGAGGAGAACTTCGATGGCGACACCCGTACCACCCGTCTGCTGGTTCCTGACCGGCAGCCAAGGCCTGTACGGGCCGGAAACGCTCGACAAGGTCGCGGCCCAGTCCCAGCAGATCGCCAAGACCCTGGACTCCGCATCCGAGTTGCCGCTGCGAGTGGCCTGGAAACCGGTCGTCACCGACGCTGCCGCCATTGCCCGCATCATGCTCGAGGCCAACGCCGACGAGGGCTGCGCCGGCCTGATCATCTGGATGCACACGTTCTCGCCGGCGAAGATGTGGATCGCCGGGTTGAGTGCACTGCGAAAACCGCTGCTGCATCTTCACACCCAGGCCAACGTCGACCTGCCCTGGGCCGAGATCGACATGGACTTCATGAACCTCAACCAGGCCGCGCACGGCGACCGGGAGTTTGGGTATATCCAGTCCCGTCTCGGCATCGCACGCAAGACTGTTGTCGGGCACGTCAGCAATCCGCGGGTGGTGAGCCGAGTCGCGGTGTGGCAGCGCGCGGCCGTCGGGGCGCAGGCCATTCGCACCCTGAGGGTGGCGCGGTTCGGCGACAACATGCGTGACGTCGCTGTGACCGAGGGGGACAAGGTCGAAGCCCAACTGCGGTTCGGGGTCTCGGTGAATACCTATGGCGTCAACGACCTCGTGGACCGGATCGACGCCGTGTCCGGCTCGGCCGTCGACGATTTGATCGAGCAGTATCACCTCGAGTACGCCGTGGTACCCGAGCTGCGTCCCGGGGCGGAGCGGCACGCCGCCCTGCGCGATGCGGCGGCCATCGAGGCGGGCCTGCGGGAGTTCTTGACCGAAGGCGGCTTCGGCGCGTTCACCACCAACTTCGAGGACCTGGGCGGCCTCAAACAGCTACCGGGCCTCGCGGTGCAACGGCTGATGGCCGATGGTTACGGCTTCGGCGGTGAGGGGGACTGGAAAACGTCGGTCATGGTGCGCACGCTGAAGTCCATGGCTGCCGGCCGACCGGGGGGCACCTCGTTCATGGAGGACTACACCTATGACTTCGGGGCTGAACCGGCCACCATTCTCGGTGCCCATATGCTCGAAGTCTGCCCCTCGATCGCCACCGCAACTCCAAGGGTTGAGATCCATCCATTGGGTATCGGTGGCCGCGAGGACCCGGTGCGACTGGTCTTCGACGCCGCACCAGGCGCCGGCATCGTGGTCGGCATCGCAGATATCGGCGACCGATTCCGGCTGATCGCGAACCAGGTGCGGGTGATCAAACCCCCGCAGCCTCTGCCGAAGCTCCCGGTAGCCAGGGCGGTTTGGGCGCCCGCGCCCGACCTGGAGACCTCGGCAGAAACCTGGCTCACCGCGGGCGGTCCGCACCACACAGTGCTGTCCACGGCGCTGACCGCCGACGAGTTGACCGACTTCGCCGAGATCATGGGCACCGAACTGGTCATCATCGACAACGACACCCGGCCTGCGCAGTTCAAGCGCGAACTCCGATGGAATCAGGCCTACTACCGGCTCGCCCAGGGTCTGTGAGCTGAACATCAGAACCTTGCCGAGGGGCCTGATCTAAGGGGTTCCGTCACTCCGGACAGTCCGCAGACTCGTGATAACGGTCCGGCAACTGAATCGCAGATGAGGCGGCGAAACTCTTGACAACATTGTCTGTTAGCGCTAACACTTACCCTCGCGAATCACCCGGGACCGTAGCCTGGCGCCGCAGCCAGCCAGACTGCCAACGGCGATTCGCCGCCGACGAGGGCCGGAGCACGGTTCCCGCCGGACGAACCGGAGTGTCCCTCGACAGAAAAGGACCCATGCAATGAAGCAACGTCGGTACGTGGTCGCGGCCGTCGCCGGGATCGCCCTCCTGGCCTCCGCGTGTTCGACCGGGCAGACGAGCAGCACCGCGAGCAGCACTCCGACATCGGCAGCCGCTACCGAGGCACCCTCGAGCAGCACGTCGGCCATGGAGTCCGCAGGCAGTTCGTCGATGATGGAAAGCTCGTCCGCTTCAGGCGGCAGTGCATCCGACACGGCCGGCAGCTCGTCCGGGGACGCCGGGGCTGTGCCCCAGGCAATCATGAACGCCGGCGGCACCGAGAAGCTGACCACCCCGCTGCCCAAGGGTGTGGAGGCGCAGTATGGGCCGATCTGCAAGGGATCGGACCTGGGTATTGGCAAGATTGATCTGAAGACCGCCACCGTCGGGTGGGCGCAGTCGGAGAAGGAGGCCAACCCGTTCCGCATCGCGTCGACCAAGTCCCAGGTCGACGAGGCGGCCAAGCGCGGTATTCACCTGATCACCACGAACGCGCAGTCCGATGCGCAGCAGGAGAACACCGACATCAAGGGCATGATCGACAAGGGTGCCAAGGCGATCATCTTCTCCCCGATCAACTCGACCGGACTGGGCGACGCGATCGCCTACGCGAAATCCAAGCACGTAGCCATGATCCCGGTCGACCGCAACATCACCGGCTCGAAGGGCTGCACCCAGGTCGGCCCGCAGCTGGGATCGGACTTCGTGCAGCAGGGTCAGCGCGCCGCGGACGCAATGATCAAGGCAACAGGCGGTACCGCTAAGCTGGCGATCCTGCTCGGCGCTTCCGGTGTCAACGTCACCGACGACCGTACGGCCGGGTTCCTCGATGAGTTGAAGGCGAAGAATGCCACCGGCATCGAGGTCATCTTCCAGCAGACCGCCGACTTCACCCGGGAGAAGGGCAAGTCGGTGACCGAAACTCTGCTGCAGGCCCACCCGGATGTCACAGCCATCTACGCCGAGAACGACGAGATGGGCCTGGGCGCTCTCGCCGCCCTCGACGACAAGGGCATGGCGGGCACGGACAAGGTGCACATCGTGTCGATCGACGGCACAAAGGGTGCCGTGCAGGCGATCGTCGACGGCAACTTCGACGCCGTCATCGAGTCCAACCCGGCCTACGGTCCGTCGGCCCAGGACGCCCTTGATGCCTACGTCAACGGTGATGGTGCCCCGGCGGTCACGATCACCACGGACAACCAGTACGACATCAGCAACGCCCAGGCCGCGCTGGACAACGGCACCGCCTACTGACCGGTTGACGGCGCCGGGGACTGGGATCAGCCCCGGCGCCGTCATCCACGCCGCGTTTCCTGCGCCCGTCCGCTGAACGGAGAAGATCCCTACGGTGACTGCATCTCCCACGGGCCCCGAGCAGGTCAACCGGGCCGAAACGCCGACACTGTCGGTGCGCGGCGCCACGAAGCGCTTTGCCGGCGTGGTCGCACTGCACGATGTCGACCTCGATCTCTACCCCGGCGAGGTGCACGCCCTGGTCGGGGAGAACGGGGCCGGAAAGTCGACGCTGATCAAATTGATCACCGGGGTGCACTCGCTGACCGCCGGTGAGGTCACCTACCGGGGCGAGGTCGTGCGCTTCGACTCGCCCCGGGCCGCCCAACTCCGAGGTATCCAGACGATCTACCAGGAAGTGCACCTGGCGCCGCAGCTCTCGGTGGCCCGCAACATGTTCCTGGGCAGGGAGAAGACGCGGTTCGGCGGAGCGTTGGACCTGCGGCGGATGAATCGGGAAGCTGCCGAGTTGCTCGATCGATACGGCATCGTCGCCGATCCCAAGAAGCCGCTGGGCGACCTCAGCCTGGGCATCCAGCAGATGGTCGCCGTGGTCAGGGCGGTATCGGCCGACGCCTCCGTGGTGATCATGGATGAGCCGACGTCGTCATTGGAGCCTCGCGAAGTCGACAAGCTGCTCGAAGTGGTGGGCCTGCTCCGGCAGCAGGGCGTCGCGGTGGTCTACATCTCGCACAAGTTGGACGAGATCTTCCGTGCTTGCGACAAGCTGACCGTGCTTCGCGACGGTCGACTGATCTGGACCGGGTCGGTCTCCAGCACGACGCGCCGGGAACTGATCTCCCGCATGCTCGGCCGCGATGCGGACGAGCTGACCGGTGGCCGAGTAACCCAGTTGGGCGGCCGCCGGCCGGTCGACGCGGACGCTGCTCCGCTTCTCAGCGCCAGCCATCTGAGTCGACGGCTGCAGCTCGACGACATCTCGGTGGTCATCCGCCCGGGGGAGATCGTCGGGCTGGCTGGACTTCTCGGCTCCGGTCGCTCCGAAACTGCCAAAGCGATCTTCGGTGCGTTGCCCCTTGACTCGGGCACCGTGGAAATCGCAGGGAAGCAGCTGTCCCACTCCACACCGGCGTCGAGGATCAAGGCCGGTGTGGCCATGCTGCCCGAGGATCGCAAGGCCGAGGGTATCGTCCCGGAGCTATCCATCCGGGACAACATCGGACTCGCCGCGTTGCCTCAACTCAGTAAGAGCGGTTTCGTTTCCCGCAAGAAACAGAACGAGATTGTCGACGTTTTCATGAAACGCCTACGGATCAAGGCGGCGGGCCCCGACCAGAAGGTCTCCGAGCTGTCCGGAGGCAACCAGCAGAAGGTTCTGCTGGCCCGAATGTTGTGCCTCAACCCGAGGATCCTGCTGCTCGATGAGCCCACTCGCGGCATCGACGTCGGCGCGAAGGCCGAAGTGCAATCCCTGATCTCCGAACTGGCCGAGAAGGGCCTGGGCGTGGTCCTCATCTCCTCAGAACTGGAGGAGGTCGTCGAAGGGTCGGACACCGTCGTGGTCCTTCGGGACGGCGCAGCACTCGGAACATTGTTCGGCAAAGAAATCAATGAGAACGCCATCATGAACATGATCGCCGGCGCCGCCGAGGAAGAAGTTGAGGCCGCATCGTGACCGCCACACTGCCCAGCGAGGAGATCACGCCCGAGCCATCGCCGCCGCCGCCGCGCGCGACGCTGGGTTGGACGGACTTCATGCGCCGCAACGGTGTGTACGTCGCGCTGGCCGTTTTGATCCTCTACAACGTCATCTTCACCGCCCACTACAACCAGTGGTCGACGGTCACCCTGCTGTTCTCCCAGCTGCCACCGGTGCTGATCCTGTCGATGGGCATGGCGATGGTGATCGGCACGGGTGGCATCGACCTGTCCGTCGGGTCGACCATGGCGATCGCCAGCGCGGTCATGGCCAAGTTGGTCGCCCCGGAGTCGTCCAACGGATTCGGTATGCCGATCGCAGTCGCCATCACCATGGGTCTGCTCGCCGGGCTGCTTGTGGGTCTTTTCAACGGTGCTGTCATCGCTGTGGCCCGGGTGCAGCCGATCGTCGCTACGCTCAGCGTCCTTGTTGCCGGTCGCGGCATCGCCCTGGTCATCACCGGCGGGGCGTTGATAGAGCTGTTCACGCCGTTTCTCGGGAAACTACGCAAGGGCTCACTGTTCGGAATTCCCTACGTCATGCTCGTCGCCCTCGTCGTGATCATTGTCGTCGCCGTGCTGGTCCGAAGGTCGAGCTTCGGTTACCGCCTCGTCGCCATCGGCGGCAACTTGCGGGCCAGCGTGCTGGCCGGGGTTTCGGTGCGCCGCACGCTGATGACGGTGTACGCCCTGTCCGGGTTGCTGGCAGCGATCGCCGGCATCCTCGCGACTGCGCGGCTGCGAGCCAGCGACCCCTCCTACATTGGGCTGTTGCTCGAACTCTCCGCGATTACCGCGGTGGTCGTCGGGGGGACCCCCCTGGCCGGGGGCCAGGTTCGTGTACTGGGAACGGTGGCGGGTGTGGTGCTCATGCAGATGCTCCAGACCACGTTGGTGGCCCACAACATCCCGGACTCGGTTTCCCAGATGGTCGAGGCCGTGATCATCGTGTTCGCCGTGTACATCCAGCGGACGTCGTCCAGGAGCAGGTCATGACCCAGCCGACCCCGCCGCCGCCCGTCGCCCCGGAAATCAGCCCGCCGGTCCACGTCGCCGCCGAGACCGAACTCGGTGCCACCGCCCGGAGCGAACGCGTGCGGGCTCTGACGTCGCTGATCTCCAGGAACGGTGCCTTCGCCACTCTGATCATCGTGATGGTGCTCGGCACCGTTCTGGTACCGAGCTTCGGGACGGTCGACAATCTCCGGAATACCGCCCTGGCGGCGTCGTTCCTGGCCATCATCTCGGCCGGCATGACATTTGTGATCATCAGCGGCGGTATCGACCTGTCGGTCGGCTCGTTGTATGCGCTGGCGGTGATCCTGTCTGCTGACATGTCGAGGCACGGTTCATTCCTGGCGATCGTCGTGCCCATTGCGGTCTGCATCGCCGCCGGGCTCCTGCAGGGCTTCGTCATCGCGCGGCTGGGTCTGCCGCCGTTCATCGTGACGCTCGCCGGTCTGACCTTCTTCCGCGGCCTGGTCTTCTTCATCACCAAGGAAGGCAATGACCACCCCACGGTGCCTGGTCAGCAATTTTTCGAGACCCTGGGGACAGGAAGCCTTCTCGGCATCGGCAATCCGGTCTGGGTCACCCTGATCATCTTCGCTGTCGGCTGGTGGGTGCTGAACCGCAGCGCGTTCGGCCAGGCCGTCCAGGCCGTCGGTGGCAATGACACGGCCGCCGGCCTGATGGGCCTCCCGGTCGGCCGGGTCAAGATCAGCGTGTACGCCATCAGCGGGCTCACGGTCGGGATCTCCGGCGTGCTGTCCACTGCACTGTCCGGCGGCGGGCAGGAGGCCAGGGTCGGCAACGCCTACGAGCTGTCCGCGATTGCTGCGGTCGTCATCGGGGGGACGTTGCTTTCCGGCGGGGTCGGCTCCATGGTGGGAACTCTCTGCGGCGTCGCCCTGCTCTACGTCATCCAGAACCTGATCGTGCAGGGCTTCAACCTCAACAGCTACGTCCAACAGGTGGTCAGCGGCATCTTCCTGCTCATCGTGGTTGTGCTGCAGGCACTGCTATCCCGGAGAGCCAGGGCCAGCTAGTGGTCCGTCTCAGTTTTGATTGACTACCTGGTCGAGGGTGGTGCGGGGGTGCTGGACCTTTCCAGGATGGCTTCGCCGGTGGCGGTCCACCCGTAGGGCTTGGATTGTCGTTGTGTGCGTCCAGGTATGTGCCGATGGAGTCGATCAGGTCGGGGACGCTGCCGAGGATGCCGCGGCGCAGGTTCCGGTACCGGCTGGTCCTCAACGAGATCACCGTCGTGCCACCGGACGAGCCGCTGCCCAAGCTCCCGGTGGCCCGGGCCGTGTGGGAGCCGGAGCCGGACTTCCGGACCTCCACCCAGGCTTGGCTGACCGCCGGCGGTCCGCACCACACGGTGCTCTCGTCGGCCGTAGGCACCGAGGAGATCGCCGACTTCGCCGACATGATCAGCACCGAATTGTTGGTCATCGACGCGGACACCAGGATGCGCCGGTTCGCCGACGAGATCCGCTGGAACAAGGCCTACTACCGACTGGCCGGCGGCCTGTAGCGGCCGCACGCACTCCCCGGGCCCGGCGTGGCCGCGCCGCGCCGGGCCCGGGGTCACGTACCCTCGGACACATGTTCGACGACGGCACCCTGGACGCGGGCTGGGACGCTGGTCTGGACGATGCCCAGCTGGCGGCCGCCACCCACGGCGACGGCCCGCTGATCATCGCTGGCCGGTGCCGGCACCGGCAAGACCCGCACGCTGGTCGGCCCGGCTGGCTGCGCTGATCGAGCGGGGCGTCGATCCGGCGCGGATCCTGCTGCTGACCTTCACCCGCCGCGCCGCCGACGAGATGCTGACCAGGGCCGCGGCCGTCGCCCGACCGCCGGGACGCCGCCCGGCGCCTGACGGGCGGCACGTTCCACGCGGTGGCCCACCGGGACGTGGCCGCCCACGCGCCCAGCCTCGGGCTGTCGCCGAATCTGTCGGTGCTCGACCCGGCCGATGCCAGGGACCTGCTTCGAACTGCTGCGGCAGGACCACGGGCTGGCCCAGGGCCGGGACCGCTCACCCCGGGCGGACACCCTGGCCGACATCTACTCCCGCGCGGTCAATACCGGTCGGCCGGCCCGTGAGGTCATCGCCCGCCAGTTCCCTTGGTGCGAGCCGCACCTGGCCGGGATCCTGGACGTCTTCCGCGGCTACGTGGCCCGCAAGCGCGCCAGTCGCTGCTGGACTTCGACGACCTGCTGCTGCACTGGCGGGCGTTGCTGTCCGACCCGGCCCTGGGCCCCGCGCTGGCCCGCCGGTGCGACCACGTGCTGGTCGACGAGTACCAGGACGTCAACCAGATCCAGGTCGACATCGTGCGCCGGCTCTGCGTCCGGACGGCGTCGGGCTGACCGTGGTCGGCGACGACGCCCAGGCGGTCTACGGTTTCCGCGGCGCCGACAGTCGGCACCTGCTCGCACCTGGCCGATGAGTTGCCCGGGGCCACGGTGATCGGGCTGGAGCGCAACTTCCGGTCCCGGCAACGCATCCTGGCGCTGGCCAACGCGGTCCGGCCGGTCTCCGACGGCGTCCGGCTGCAGTTGCACTCCGACCGCGCCGGTGGTCCACGACCCCGGCTGGTGCGCTGCCACGACGCCGGCGCGGAGGCCCGGTCCGTGGTCGACGCGGTGCTCGACGCGGTGGAGAACGGCCGACGGCTGCGCGATCAGGCGGTGCTGATGCGGGCGCGCACCACAGCGACCTGCTGGAGGTGGAGCTGACCGCCCGGTCCGGTGCCGTACGTCAAGTACGGCGGTCTGAAGTTCCTGGAGTCCGCCCACGTCAAGGACTTCGTCGCGGCTGCCCGGCTGCTGGACAACCCGACCGACGAGATCGCCTGGTTCCGGGTGCTGCGCCTGCACGACGGCATCGGCCCGGCCCGGGCCCGCGCGCTGCTGGCCGACCTGCGGCCGGGCGAGCCGGACATCGCCGCGCGGCACGCCGACGCGGTCGCGCAGGCACCGGCCCGCAGCCGCACGCCGTTGGCGGCCACCCTGGCCGGAGTGGTCGGGGCCGGCGCCGCGGTCGGCGCGTCGAACCGGGCCCAGGCCGTGGTGGAGGTGCTGCGCCCGCAACTCGTCGCCCGGTACCCGGACCACGCGGCCCGGCTGGCCGACCTGACTCGACTGGTCACCGCGGCTGCGCAGCCGCGAGCAGCCTGGCCGGCGTTCGTCGCCGAGCTCACCCTCGACCCGCCGGCCTCCACCAGCGACCTGGCCGGGCCGCCGCAGCTGGACGAGGACTACCTGGTGCTCTCCACCGTGCACTCGGCCAAGGGACTGGAGTGGGACAGCGTGCACGTGATCGGCGCGGTCGACGGCGCGTTCCCGTCCGACATGGCGCTGACCAGCGAGAACGGGCTGCTCGAGGAGCAGCGGCTGTTCTACGTGGCGACCACCCGGGCCCGGGACGAGCTCGCGGTCTACACACCGCTGCGGATGCCGCATCACCGGCGCGCGCTGGACGACCGGCACAGCTTCGCGCAGCAGAGCCGGTTCCTGGACGCGGCCGCGGTCGACGCAATGGACGTCGTCGAGACCGATCGGCCCGGGGCCACACCGGAACGGGCGGCCGTGGCGGCGAGAGTGGCGGCGCCGGTGCTGGACGACCTCTGGGCGTGACCGCAGCCTCGCGAGCGCGCTGTCGCGGCGGTGCCGGACCACTGAGTCAGATGGGCGCCGGCGGCGTGATCGGTGGATCTGGGTCCTTGGTCGTCACGGTCGCCTCGACGCCGCGGGCCCGCAGTTCGGCGCCCACGGCCTGCACGACGTTCGAGCGAACCCGGCCGTAGACCAAGGGGCTGTGCCAGAACAGCAGGCGGGCCACCACCCGCTCCGATTCCACGGTGACCACCAGCAGATCGGGCGCCGGGTGAGGCAGCACTCCCGCGACCTTCCCGACCGTGGCCGGCAGCGAGCGGGTGACCTCCAACGTCTTGTCCGCCAGCCGCACCTCCACCTCGGACCGGCGCACGCCGTGCTCGGTGCGGTTGATCAGCGGGTTGCCCAGGATGTCCGAATTCGGCAGATGCACGGTGCGGCCGTCGGCGGTAAGGATCACCACCGCGCGGCCGTTCAGGTCGGTCACGATGCCGGTGAAGCCCTGGCTCTCGATCTCATCACCGACGCCGATCGGCTTGCGGGTCTGCAGCACGATGCCGGAGCCGAAGTTGTCGGCGATCCCGCGCATGGCGAGGAGCAGCACGGCACCGACGATGAGGATGACGGTGATCAGTGGCTGGAGTTGGGCGCCGAGGAATGTCAGCGCGATGCCGATGCCGAGCAGCAGCACCAGGTATTTGACGAGGCGGACGATGACCAAGCGCATGTTGTCCGACAGGCCGCCGATCCGCCCGACACCGGCCCGGGTCACCCGCTGCACGAGGCGGTAGGCGATCCAGGTCGCGATCAGGGTCAACAGGGCGAGCGCAAGGTCCCATCCGCTGAGGTTGCTCGGCGCGATGACATCCCCGAAGGTCATGCTTCCGAGGGTCCCACAGGGGACGGGGGCGCAGGCCGCGCCGGTCGCTGCGTCAGCTCACCCCACGAAGATGCAGAACGGGTGGCCCTGGGGGTCGGCGAACACCCACAGTGGTTCGTCCACGTCGTCGGTGCGGTCCAGCAGTACGGTGGCACCGAGTTCCAGGGCTCGATCGTGCTGCCGCTGGAGCCGCTCGACGTCCGGGACGGTCATGTCGAGGTGCAGTTGCTGGGGAACGGCCGGCTCCGGCCAGGTCGCCCGGGCCAGCGCGGTGACCTGCTGGAAGGCGAGCCGGAGCCCTGGTCCGTTCAGCACCAGCCAGTCGGCACCGTTGCGGATCGGGATCGCCGGCGGGGGGAGCCTCGTCGCCGGTTCGATAGCTCCAGCCGAGCAATTGCCGGTAGAACTCGGCCAGGCCACGAGCGTCCGTGGTGTCCAGCACGACCGAGACCACGGTGGGGAAATCCGCTGATGTCGTCATGCCCGGACCGTCCCACATCGATGGCCCGGTCAATCCTGTTCCGGCGGCCCGGTGACCGGCCGGCGAAGGTCAGCCGGGCTGAAACGGCGGTGCGACACCCCCCACCGCGGGACCGGCGCGTCGTCGTCGACCTCGGCACCGGGCTGGGAGTTGTGCAGGGCCAGTCTCGTACCCCACTCACCGAGGTGACCCTGTTCGGCGTGTCCTACGCCGTGCAGCGTGGGTTGGTGTTCGGCTCGGCCGGTCGAGCCGAGCTGAGCGAGGTCCGGCACGATGACGGTCATGAGGGCAGTGGTCTACAGCGCACCGCAGCAGTTCCTGGTGCAGGGCCGGCCGCTGCCCGAGCCCGGGCCTCATGAGGTCCGGATCCGGGTGCTGCAGGCCGGGGTGTGCGGCACCGACCTGCACATCCATCGCGGGGAGTACCTGGCCGGCTACCCGGTGACGCCCGGGCACGAGGTGGTGGGCGAGGTCGACGCCCTCGGGCGAGACGTCACCGGCGTCGAGGTCGGCAGCCAGGTGACGGTCAACCCGAACCTGCCGTGCGGCCGATGTGACCACTGCCGATCCGGCCGACCGGTGCGGTGCCCCCAGGGGCAGGCGCTCGGCGTGACCAGGGACGGGTTCTTCGCCGAGTTCGCGGTGGCTCCCGAGGAGGCCGTGTTCGACGTGACCGGGCTGGACCGGGACACGGCCGGTTTCAGCGAGCCGACCGCCTGCGCGGTGCACGGCCTGGAACGACTGTCCGTCGAGCCCGGGTCCAGCGCGCTGGTACTCGGTGCCGGGCCGACCGGCCTGCTGCTCGCCCAATTGTTGGCGGCCGGTGGAGCGACGTCGGTGACCGTGGCCGGACGCACCGCCGCGAAGCTCGAGACTGCGCGAGCGTTGGGAGCCGACCACACGGAACTGATCGGGCACGTCGATGACGACAATGTCGGGGCGGTCGCCGGCCGGCTGCGGGCGGCCTCGCCCGCAGGCGACGGCTACGACGTCGTGGTGGAGGCGACCGGTGCCACCGGAGTGGGGGAGTTGTGCGTGCCCGTCACCCGTCGCGGCGGGACGGTGCTGGTCTATGGGGTTGCCGCGCCGAGCGAGAGGTGGCGGATCGACCCCTTCGACGTGTTCCGCCGCGAGATCAGCATCGTCGGCTCCTACGCGGAGATGACCTCGTTCCCGGCCGCCATTGCGACGCTGCGCTCCGGCCGGGTCCGCACCGAGGGGTTGATCACCCACCGGTTCCCGCTGGCCGACTTCGACCAGGCGCTGGACGCGGTGGCCCACGACAGGACCGCGCACAAGGTCGTCGTGGTCCCGTGACTTGCCGGGGTGACGGGCTCGGATCGACGGCGGTCCCCTCGGCGGCCGGGTTCAGCTGTGCCACGATTGCTGGGCAGCCGCGGCCGGCCACGACGAGGTGGTCGCACCGGATCGGAAGGACAGGTCGATGAGCACGTTGGTCGGATTGAACGAGATCGCCGACTTCACGGTCGAGGTGCCAAGCTGGGCCTACGGCAATTCGGGGACCCGGTTCAAGGTCTTCGGCCAGCCGGGAGTTCCCCGGGATCCGTACGAGAAGATCGCCGACGCCGCCCAGGTGAACGCCTTCACCGGTGCGGCGCCGCGGGTGTCGCTGCACATTCCGTGGGACCGGGTGGACGACTACGGCAAGCTCGCTGCCTTCGCGCAGGACCAGGGCCTGAGCATCGGGGCCATCAACTCCAACCTGTTCCAACAGGACGAGTACATGCTGGGATCGCTGTGCCACGCCGACCCGGCGGTGCGTCGGCGGGCCGTCGACCATCACCTGGAATGCCTCGACGTGATGCGGGCGACCGGGTCGACGGATCTGAAGATCTGGCTGCCGGACGGCACCAACTACCCGGGGCAGGACTCCATCCGGGCCCGGCAGGACCGGCTGGCCGAGTCACTCGCGCAGGTGTATGCGGCGCTGGATCCGGATCATCGAATCCTGTTGGAGTACAAGTTCTTCGAGCCCTCGTTCTACACCATGGACATCCCGGACTGGGGCACGTCGCTGCTGCACTGCCTGGCCCTGGGCGAGCAGGCCACCGTGGTGCTGGACACCGGACATCACGCCCCCGGTACCAACATCGAGTTCATCGTCGCCCAGCTGCTCCGGCAGAACCGGCTCGGCGCCTTCGATTTCAATTCCCGGTTCTACGCCGACGACGACCTCATCGTCGGCGCCGCCGACCCGTTCCAGCTGTTCCGGATCCTGTTCGAGATCGTCGACCAGCAGGCGCACCGGCCCGAGTCGGGGGTCAACTTCATGCTGGACCAGTGTCACAACATCGAACCGAAGATTCCGGGCCAGATCCGTTCGGTGCTCAATGTTCTCGAGAGTCTGGCCAAGGCCCTGCAGGTGGACCGGGAGGCATTGACCGTGGCGCAGAACGCCGGCGACGTGCTCGGCGCGCACGAGATCTTCATGGACGCCTTCAACACCGATGTACGGACGGGCCTGGCCGATCAGCGGGAGGAGCGCGGCCGGCCCAGGGACCCGGTCAGGGCCTTCAACGCCTCCGGCTATCTGCAGCAGATCGCGGCCGAGCGGGTCGGCGGGCAGCAGGCCGGTTGGGGCGCCTGACCGCGTGCCCGTCGACGAGATAGGTGCCGTGTACGAGATAGCGGCCACCCCGAGACCGCGTTGGACCGACCTGCCGGCCGAGTTCGCGGCCCGGCTCGGGGAGTCGCTCGGGTCCCGGCCGGTTCACGGGACGCCGGTCACCGTCGGGTTCAGCAACGGCTTCGCCGGGTCGGTCGATCTGGCCGACGGCCGCCGGGTCTTTGCGAAGATCGTCTCCGCCGCCATCAATCCGATCGCCCTACGCGACTACCGCGCCGAGGCCGCGATTGTCGATCAGCTCCCGCCCGACCTGCCTGTCCCCCGTCTGCTGACGGTCGTGGATCGCGAGATCGACGGAGACCGCTGGTTCGGCGCCGCCTATACCTGGCTCGGTGGCCGACCACCTGATCCGCGCGAGCCCGCCGATCTCGACCTGGTCGTCGAGCTGACCGCCGAACTGGCTGCTGCGGACCCGGCGCCGGTGCCCGGGTTGCCCCGGATGGTCGACGACGAAGTGAACTTCGACCGGTGGGCGACCTACAACGGGCCGCTGACCGGATACCCGCACTGGCTCGCCGCCCACCGGACCGAGGTGGCCGACCTCGCCGCCGGCTGGCGCGGCGCCGCCGACGGCCGGGCGCTGCTGCACGGCGACCAGCGCCTGGACAACATGGTGATCGCCGACGGTCGCGGGTGGGCGGTGGACTGGCCACATGCCTGCACCGGGGCCGGATTCGTCGACGCGCTGCTGATGGCGCCGGCCCTGGCCATCACCCCCGGCGGCCCGACGATGCACCAGTGGCTCGACCTTCATCCGCTGCTCCGTGCCGTGCCCGGTGATGGACTCGAGTCGGTCGGCGCGGCCGCGCTCGGCTACTTCGTCACCTCGTCGCTGCAGCCGTCGCCGCCCGGTTTGCCGACCGTGCGCCAGTTCCAGCGGGCCCAGGCGTTGGTCCTCGTCGACTGGTTGCGCGACCGGTGGGCCGCTTGACGAGCACGGGACGCCGGCTCAGGTCGGCCAGGCCAACAGCACCGGACAGGTGGCATGGTCCGAGATGAACCGGGTGACCGGGCCGAGCGAGTGTGGACCGGGCCGGGACCGGTCACCGTCGCGGCACAGCACGAGCAGGTCGGCGTCGACCGCGGCCGCCGTCACCGCCCGCTCCGGCCGGCCGTGCAGGATCGTCGTCTCGCACGGCCGGCCCAACCGCGTGGCCGCGGCCGCCAGCAGTTCGTCGGCCGCGCGGTGATAGGCGCTGGAGGCCGCGGAGAAGTCGGGACGACGGCGACCCAGCAGGCCGGCGGCCGATCCCCGCATCACCTCGTCGACGTCGTCGCGCACGACGTGGACCAGGGTGAGCCGGCCGTCGGGCGGGGTCCAGAACGCGGCGACGTCCACCGCGGTCTCCCAGGTGCCCTCGTTCACCATCACCATGACGTGCATCGGTCAACCTCCCCAGAGCTGCAAGGCGCCCCACAGGGCGACGGTCGCCGCGGCCAGGCAGGCCGGCACCGTCGCCAGTCCCAGTTTGGTGAAGTCGAGCAGGGACGGCTCGGCGTCCCGATGGATGAGCACCCGTCGCCAGAGCAGGGTCGCCAACGAACCCAGGTAGGTCAGATTGGGTCCGACGTTGACGCCGATCAGCACGGCCAGCACGGCGCCGGGCCCACCCGCGGCGGCCACCGGCAGCAGCAGCAGCACGGCGGGCAGGTTGTTGACCAGGTTGGCCAGCACGGCCGCGATACCGGCCAGCGCGAGCAGTTGTGGGAGGGCATGCCCGGCCGGGACGATGGAGGTCAGGATGTCCTGCAGGCCCGCCCGCTGCACGGCGGTCACCACCACACCCAGCGCCACCACGAAAGCCAGGAACGGAAGCCCGGCCGCCCGCACCACGCCGCCCGGGTTCACCAGCCGCCGGACGAACGCATGCGTGCCGAGCACCACCACGCCGGCCAGCGCCGCCCACACCGGCTCCACCACCAGGAAGCCCACCAGCGTGCCGCCCAGCACGACCAGGGCGAACACCGGGGCCGGCGGGATCGGTTCCGGCTCGCTGGCGCCGTGCCCGACCAGGTCGGCGGCGAAGTACCACCGGAACACCAGGAACTCCAGCAGGATGCACACCAGCCACGGCCCGGCCATCAGTGACGTGAACGTGGCGAAGGACAGCCCGGTCGCGGCGAACGCCAGCAGGTTGGTCAGGTTGGACACCGGAAGCAACAGGGACGCCGAGTTGGCCAGGTGGGTGCAGGCGTACACGTGCGGCCGGGCCGCGACCCGCAGTCGCGACGCCGTGGTCAGCAACACCGGCGTGAGCAGTACGACGGTGGCGTCCAGGGACAGCACGGCCGTGGTCAGCGAGGCCAACGCGAACGTGGTGACCAGCAGCCGCCGCGGCCGGCCCCGGCTGATCGAGGCACACACGGCGGCCACCCAGGTGAACACGTGCTCGGACTCGCAGAGGTAGCCGAGGATCAGCACCGCGGCCAGGAATCCGATCGTCGGCCCGATCGACCGTAGTTCGGCCCATCCGTCGGCCGGCCCGAGCGGCCCGGCCAGGATCAACAGGATCGCCGCCGGCACGGCAATGGTGGCCTCCGGCAATCCGCGGGGCCGGACCACCGCGAACGCCAGGACCACGAGCAGCACGGCTGCCGTCCAGGCGAGCGTCATGATCGTTCACGCTAATAGCGGCAGGAGAAATACCTGCGGCGCCGAGCGGCCGGCCTCGCGCGTTGCACGGTGCCGGGTCGAGCCGGCGTCGATCTGATCGAATCAAGGGAGGGGCCGGCCGTCGGCTCGCCGGCGCGTGCGCTGGAGAGGGGTCGACAGTGGCCCTTCGCCTCGCGCCGCGGATCGACGGCCGGCAACTTCTGGCCATCTTCGTCGGCGGGGCCGTCGGCACCGTGGCGCGGGCGCGGACTGACCGAGGCGTTTCCGCACTCGGCCACCGCCTGGCCGTGGCCGACGTTCACGGTGAACGTCGTCGCGGCCGTGCTGCTCGGCTACGTGGTCACCCGGTTGCAGGAACGACTGCCGTTGTCCAGCTATCGGCGCCCACTGCTCGGGACCGGGCTGTGCGGCGGGCTGTCCACGTTCTCCACCATGCAGGTGGAGATCCTGCGGATGATCCAGGGCCACGCGTTCATGCTCGCCGCGGGCTACGCGGCGGCCAGTGTGGCGGTCGGTCTGGCTGCCGTCCAGGTCACCTCGGCCCTGGTACGCCGGGTCAGGGTGCGGTCGTGACCAGCTGGCTGTGGGTGGCGGTGACGCTGATCGGCGGCGCCGGCGCGGTGCTGCGGTTCGTCGTCGACGGCGCCGTTTCGTCCAGGACCACCAGCGCATTTCCGGTGGGGACCATGGTGGTCAACCTGAGCGGCGCGCTGGTCCTGGGTTTGCTGGCCGGGTTGGCCCTGGCGCCCGACGCCGCGCTGCTGGCCGGCACCGCTGCGGTCGGCTCGTACACCACCTTCTCGACCTGGATGCTGGAGTCGCAGCGCCTGGCCGAGGAACGCCGAACCGGCTGGGCCGGGCTGAACATCGTGCTCAGCCTCGTCCTCGGGGTCGCCGTCGCGGCGCTGGGTGAGGTGATCGGGCAGTGGCTGTAGAGGCGCTCAAACTCACCTGCTATTTCGGCGAGCGGCACCGGATCGACGGCCGGTTCGTCGCCGACGAACTGCTCGACCTGTACGGCCGGCACCAGCTCGCGGTCTCGATCATGCTGCGCGGTGTCGAGGGATTCGGGGCCAAACATCAACTGCGCAGCGACGTCTCGTTGACCCTGTCCGAGGATCTGCCGGCCGTGGCGATCGCGGTGGACGTCAGGGACAAGGTCGAATCAGTGCTCGAGCGGGTCGCGGCGATGCCGGGGACCGGGCTGGTGACGCTCGAACGTGCGCGACTGGCTTCCACCGCAACGGTGCCGGAGTTGCCCGAGGATGCTCACGCAGCGACCCGGTTGAGCATCTTCGTCGGCCGCGGGCGGCGACTGGACGGCGCTCCGGCCTTCGTCGCCGTGTGCGACCTGCTGCACCGGCGCGGCATCGCCGGCGCGACCGTCCTGTTGGGGGTCGACGGAACGATCCACGGTGACCGTCAGCGCGCCAGATTCTTCGGCGCCAACAGCGGCGTTCCGGCGATGGTGCTGGCCGTCGGCGGCGGCCCGCAGGTCTCGGCTGCGCTGCCCGAACTGAGCGCCCTGCTGCCCGGCTCGCTGCTCGCGCTCGAGCGGGTGACGATCTGCAAACGGGACGGGCAGCTGCTCCGACCGCCACCGAGACTGCCGGACACCGACATCCACGGCCGCCCGGTGTGGCAGAAGATCAGCGTCTTCAGCTCGGAGGCGGCCGAGTCCGGCGGCCGGCCGCTGCACCGCACGCTGACCCGAGCGTTGCAGGGCGCCGGAGCCGGCGGAGTGACCACGCTGCGGGGGGTGTGGGGCTTCCACGGCGACCACCGGCCGCACGGCGACCGACTCTGGCAGGTCGGCCGCCGGGTGCCGACGGTGACCGTGACGATCGACCGACCAGCCACGGTGGCCCGGCTGTTCCCGATCATCGACGAGCTCACCGCACACGGCGGACTGGTGGTCAGCGAACTCGTGCCGACCGTGCTGGCTCGCGGAGGGCCCGGCCGGGGCGCGCCCTAGAACCAGCCCTTGCGTTTGGCCCAGACCAGTAGGGCCGCGGACATCACCAGCATGATGAGCAACACCACCGTCAGCGCCACCCAGTGGGTACCGGTGTTCACGATGAGATTCATGCCCAGCACCGAGGACAACGCGGTGATCGGCAAGGTGATCGCCGCGATCACCGCCAGCCGCTCGGCCGCGATCGTCATCTTGGTATTGGTGCGCGCCTGGTAGAACTCGATGGTGCCCTGCAGGTAGTCCTTCTGGCCGTCGGCCATCACACTCAGGTGGTCGAACTGATCCACGGCGTCGACAAGCAGGCGTTGCTCAGGGCCTGCGCCGAACGCCTCGATGGTCAGCATTCGGCCGTAGACCTCTCGGCTGAGCGCGGCCATGGTGCGCACCGTGAGCAGCCCGTGCCGGGTCCGGAACATCTCGTCCAGGAACTGCTCCGGATCGTCCATGTGGTCGCCGGTGACCCGCTGTTCCAGCTGCCAGACCTCGTGGGTCAGCGTCGCGGTGAACGTCCGCAGCCGAGCGGTCAACGCGCCGAGCAGCGCGTGCGACAGTTCGAAACCGGAAGTCGGGCGCAACCGGCCCGTGCGAACCCGGCCGAGCACCGCATCGACCTCGACCCGGGCCGCCGCCGGATCCACCGAAGGATTGAGCGGGCCGTGCGCGGTGACCAGATAGCGGGCGCCGATGAACTGGTCGATCTCGACGTAGTGGACGTGCCCGCCGGCTCCGCGCTCGGGTGCGTGCAGCACCAGGAACAGCTGACCGGGGTAGGCGTGCACCTTGGGCACGGTCGAGCGTTCCCGCACGTCGTGCACGGCCAGTCGGTGAGCGCCGAACACCTCGGTGAGCAGCCGCTCCGCCGGTTCGTCGAACGTCGGGAAGTCGACCCAGACCAGGCAGTCGGGATCGTCGAGCCGGTCCGACACCGTGTCGACCGATCCGGGCTGCACGTCGCCGGCGGTCAGGTACCAGATGTCCACAGCTGCGCTCCCCGTACGGGTTGCGGGTCAGCGGGGTCCGCGGCCCTGAAAGCGTCTCGGATCAGCGCCGGTCAGGGTCGGCGGCGTCCTTGGCGATCTGCTCGGGCACGTTCGTCGGCCGGTCGATGATCACCGGGCCATCTCCGGCGTCCTTGGCGATCTGTTCGGGCACGTCGGTGTGGACGTCGGGCTCGTCCTGGTGCCGGCGTCCTTGCCGATCTGCTCCGCCAGTCGTCCCGGTCCTCCAGACTTTCCGGCCGCTCGCCGGCATCACGCGCGATACGTTCTTCCGGCTGCTCGGCCCGTCGCTCGTCGGGACTGTTCATGCTGCCTCCATGATCATCGGTGCGCTCCACGTCGAGCGTCCTGATCCCAGGATGGCAGCCTCGAGTCGGATCGGCCCGCCGACGCCCGTGGCCACGCAAGTCGTTCGTGGCCCGTGACAGGATTCCGTGATGGACGGGGACCAGATCAGGCGGGCGTATCTGGACTACATGAGCGAGCGCGGCCATGTGGTGATCCCACGGGCGCCCCTGGTGCCACGGGATGATCCGACGACATTGTTCACCGGCAGTGGGATGCAGCCGCTCCTGCCCTACCTGCTCGGCGCCGACCACCCGGCGGGCCGCCGACTGACCGACAGTCAGACCTGCCTGCGGGTGCAGGACATCGAGGATGTGGGCGACAACCGGCACACGACCTTCTTCGAGATGCTGGGCAACTGGAGTCTCGGCGACTACTTCAAGGCCGAACAGATCCCGCAGATCTTCGGCTTCCTGACCGAGCGGGTCGGGCTGGATCCGGCGCGGATCTTCGTGTCCTGCTTCATCGGGGACGAGCGCTACGGCATCGACCGTGACACCGAATCCGCCGACCTGTGGGCGGGCCTGTTCGCCGCGGCCGGGGTGTCGACCGATCGGGTCGACCTCGGCACGGAGGAGAACGGCGGCCGGTTGGGTAGCCGGGGCGCCCGGATCGCGTTCTACGGGCACAAGAACTGGTGGTGCCGCGGCGGCGACATGGAGGCCATGCCGGTCGGCGAGCCGGGCGGTCCCGACTCGGAGATGTTCTATCTGTTCCCGGAGGTCGAGCACGATCCGGCGTTCGGTGAGCACTGCCACCAGAATTGTGACTGTGGAAGGTTCATCGAGATCGGCAACTCCGTGTTCATGGAGTACCGCCGTGCCGAAACCGGTTTCGAACAGTTGCCGCGGCGCAACGTGGACTTCGGCGGTGGCCTGGCCCGGATCGCCGCGGCATCCCTGGGTTCCAACGACGTGTTCCGGATCAACCTGCTCTGGCCTATCATCGAGCGGCTGCAACAACTGTCGGGACGAAGCTACGACACCGACACGGTGGCTATGCGGGTGATCGCCGACCACCTGCGCGGCGCCATCTTCTTGGCCGTCGACGGGGTGCGGCCGAGCAACAAGGCGCAGGGCTACGTCATGCGCCGGCTGGTGCGCCGGGCCATCCGGTTCGCCTTCGACCTCGGCCTGACCGAGGACTTCTTCCCCGAGATCATCCCGACGGTGGCCGACATCTATCACGACGACTATCCAGAAGTGGCCGCGCACCGGGACGAGGTGCAAGCGGTGCTGGCGAAGGAGGAGCGCTCGTTCCGTCGCACCCTGCAGCGCGGGATCGAGAAGCTGGGGGAGTTCGCGCAGGGCGGGGCCGGCGGGCCCGAACTGTTCACCCTCTACGACACCTACGGGTTCCCGGTCGAACTGAGCACCGAGGAGGCGGTCAGGGCGGGCATCGCGGTCAGCCCGACCTGGCGGGACGAGTTCGACCAGTTGATGGCCGAGCAGCGGGCCCGGTCGCAGCGGGCGAGAGTGATGCACCCGTGACCCAGGCCGGTGCGGCGCCGCGTGATCCAGCCACGACGACCCGCCCCAGGCCGCCCTGGCGGCGCTTCCTGGCCCGGGTTCCGTTCACCGCCACCGTGGTGGCCATCATCCTCGCGGTCGCCATCGCCACCGGCTCGCTGTGGAGCGCGGCGCAGGACAAGTCGTGGTACCACGACGTTGCCTACGGCCTGCCGGCATTCTCCGACGGCAAGTTCCAGACCCTGGTATTCGGCGTCTTCTTCGCGGTCAAACCGGCCTACTACATCTGGGCCCTCGGCACTTTCGCCGTCTTCACCGGATTCGCCGAGTGGCTGCTGGGCACCCGGCGCACGATGGTGATCACCATCGGCTACCAGCTGGTCGGTGTGCTCGGCGCCGCGCTGTTCCTGCTGATCTTCCGCAACACCGGCTGGGAGTGGGCGCAGGTCACCGCCGGCCTGATCGACGTCAATTTCACCACCGGGGCGACAGCGGCGTTGTGCGTGGCGTCCGCCGCGGTCCGGCCGCCGTGGCGGCTGCGGCTCCGGCTCGCCATCTGGACCGTGGTGTTGTTCGGATTGTTCTTCATCGGACGGCAGGCAAACCTGGAACACGCCACCGCCGTGCTCCTGTGCATGCCGTTGTCCACCCGGCTGGCCGGACCGCGGGGGCTGCAGGCCCGAGCGCTGCCGACCCGGCACGAGATCCGGCTGCTGGCGGCCGTTGGCGTGCTGGTCATCGCGGGCACCCAGGTGCTGAGCCTGCTGCTCCCCGGCCGGCTGACGCCGTTCGGCGAATCGACCGGAAACACGTCGTGGATCTTCTCGACGATCGCCTTCGTGGTCTCGTTGCTGATCGCCAACGGGCTGCGCCGGGGCTATCGCTGGGCGTGGCGGGTGTCGGTGGTGCTGTGCCTGCTGTCGGTGGTGCTGGTGCTCGTGGTGGTGGTCTTGGTGACCGTGGTGGAGATCGCCACTCCCGCCGAGGGAACGGTCGACGGGATCGCGGATGCCGCCGCCAGCGCGGTGCTCTACGTGGCCTTCCTCATCGTGCTGATCCTCGGCCGCAGCGCCTTTCGGGTGCCACGTCGATCCAAGCGCCGGCTGGCGACCAGCACCTCACAACCGGAGGTGGCCAAGGAATTGCTGGTCACCTACGGCGGTTCCACCATCTCCTGGATGACCACCTGGCCGGAGAACCGGCACATGGTCACCGAGGACGGTCAGAGCTATCTGGCGTTCCGCAAGCATGCCGGGGTGGCAATCGCCCTGGGCGACCCGGTCGGGCCGCCCGGTTCGGCCGCTGCCACCGTCGCCGATTTCATCAGGTTGTGCGACCGGACGGCGTTGGTGCCCTATCTGTTCTCCTCGTCGGCGGCGACCGCGGCGATCACCGACGCGCTGGGCTGGCAATCGGCACAGGTCGCCGAGGACAACCTGATCGACCTGCCCGGCCTCGAGTTCAAGGGCAAGAGCTGGCAGGACATCCGCACGGCGCTGAACCGGGCCGGCAAGGAGGGCATCACCTTTCGCATGGTGACCTTGGCCGACGAGTCGTGGTCGATGGTGCGGCAGGTGGAGGACCTGTCCCAGCAATGGCTGGGGGACAAGGGCCTGCCCGAAATGGGGTTCACCCTGGGCGGCGTGCCCGAGGCCCTGGATCGCGCGGTCAAGGTCGGACTGGCGGTGGACGCGCAGGGTTCGCTGCACGGTGTGCTGTCCTGGATGCCGGTGTACGCCGGCCAGAGGAAGGTGCACGGCTGGACCCTTGACCTGATGCGCCGACGGGACGGCGGGTTCCGATCGGTGATCGAATTCCTCATTGCCTCGTCCTGCTTGCACTTCCAGGCCGAGGACGCGCAGTTCCTGTCGTTGTCGGGCGCCCCGTTGGCGCGCTCGTCCGGCGAACCACCGGCGGAGACCGCCATCGAGAAGTTCCTGGAGGCCTTGGGTGAGTCGTTGGAACCGGTCTACGGATTCCGCTCGTTGCACGCCTTCAAGGCGAAGTTCAAGCCCCGGCGGGTGCCGATGTACATGATGTTCCGGGACGAGGCCGACCTGCCGCGGATCGGCATCGGCATCACCCGCGCCTACCTGCCCACAGCGGGTGTCGGCGACCTGATCTCCGTCGTCCGGCACTGACCCGTGACGCCCGAACAGGTACTCGCCGGGTCGAGATACATTCTGCTGACCACGCTGCGCAAGGACGGCACGCCGGTACCGACCCCGGTGTGGTCGGTGTCGGTGGACGGGCAACTCTGGGTGTGGACCGCGCCCGACGCCGGCAAGGTCAAGCGGATCCGGCGCAACGGTGGGATCCGCGTGGTGCCCTGCACTCTGCGCGGTCGTCCGCGGGGTGTGCCGGTGCCGGGGTGGGCCGAGCTCGTCGAGAAGCAGGAGGCCATCAGGGTGTTGGACGCGCTGGTCGCGAAGTACGGCTGGCAGGCGCGGTTCTCGTTGCTGGCCCACCGCTTCGACCAGTGGCGGGGGCGTGAACCGAAAGTCGGCGCGATCCGACTGACGGTGCCGTCGCCGCGCTGAGGCCAGGGCAGGTCTCCCGAACCGCGGGAGACGTGCCCATCGTTCCGCTGTATCTGACGGCGCCTCGCTTCGCTCGGCGCGGCTAGATGATCACACCGGCGTCGGTACAGGCCTGCACATCGTCGGCGACCTCCTGCCGAACCCGCTGCACCGCCCCGGCATCGCGGGCCGTCCAACCCGACTCCCAGGTATCAGCTGCGTGCTGCAGCGCGCGCAGCCGGTCAGCCAGTGCGCCGCCGGTCGCGTCGGTGGCGATGGTCCGCAGTTGGTCTGCCACCGTGCGGGCGGACGTGATCTGGCTGTCGGTCACCGCACTGAGATCGCCCCTGGGCAGGGCGGACATCGTGTGGTTCGCCGCCGCCAACTCCTTGCAGGCCCGGTCGGTCGGCCCGTCCGGTCCGGCACCGCCGGCGCAGCCGATCAACCCGGCGCAGCCGGCCAGCGCTATGGTCAGCGCCGCTGCCGCGCCGTCCCGGATTCGCCCCACCCGATCATTGTGCCCGGCAGGTCCGCGGCTGCCGATCAGAGCTTGATCGGTAGATCGACCAGCCGGGTAGCTGCCAACGCGACGGCGATCACCGCCAGCGCGATCATCGCGACCTTGGCCGCCGGCCACCGGAACGAGGTGGTCACGCCGCCGAAGAAGAGTCCGACGGCCAGCAAGATGGTGGTCACCAGGTAGCGGTTGGCCACCAGCCCGGCTTCGGTGCTCTGCCGTTCCAGGTCGGCCGACCGGGTGGATGCGGCGGTGTAGTCGGCCATCACTTCGTTGGTGTAGCTAGGGTCCGACAGCAGGTTCGCCGGCGTCTGCCCGGCTTTGGCCTGCGCCACCCACGCATCCAGGAACGGGATCAAAGCGGGGCGCATCAACGACGTGCGATAGAACTGCATCAACTTCTCGTCGCCGGCCCGGTAGGCCACGGCATACTGGCCCAAGAGCGAACTGTCGTACGAGATCTTTTGGGTGGCCAGGCCGAAAAGTCGGCTCGCCTCCACCTGTTCGTTCGACGCCTCCTGCGAGAGGTCGGTCTGCTGGCCGTTCCATTGGAACGCCTCGTAGCTGCACCACGCGGTGCCCATCGTGGTGATGCCGAGCACCAGCACCGCGATGATCTCGATGATCCGTCCCGAGAACGGCTCGGCGTCTTTGCTCACTGCTCGCTCGCCGACGGATCCGGATCGGAGGTCACGTCGGTGAGCGCGGGCGGTGTCGACGGCCGGCCCGGTGCGGCCCGTCCCTCGGTTTCCGCCGGCCGGTCGGGCCGATCGGCGGGGACGGCCATGCTGAAGTTGACCGCACGGGGCGCCAGATCGCGCCACAGGTCCGGATTCCGGTATCGCCAGGCCGCCTCGGCGCCCGGCTGCAGGAGCTGCTGCAGCTCGGCGTCATTGCGGGCCCGCGCCAACCTGGTCAGGGCCTCAACCTCCTCGCGTTCCAGTTCGTAGGTCGCGCGGGAGATCGCTTCGACCACCTCGCCGGTACGGCCCAGGTCGACATGCCCGAGGGTGAAGACGGTCAGCTCCATCCCGTCCCGCTGCAACGCCTCGGCGATGGCTTGCGCAAGCGTCGATTCGGTGACACCTCTCGATGCGCCGAGAAGGTCCTTCACCCCGATGTCCGGCGCGCCGAGACCGCGCTGGACGGCCCGGTTCGTCTCGTCCCTGACGACGACGAAGATGCCCTGGGGGCCGAACCGCTCGTGCACCAGCCGCAACTGGTCGGACCTCAGTCGGAACCTGACCGTCACCGTCACCGTCACCGTGGTCCGATCGCCGAGGGTGACGGTCAGCGGTGGTGCCGACGACGTGAGAGCGGAGTCGTCGACCTCGCCGTCGGCGCGAAACGCCAATTCCACCGACGGATACTCCTCGACCATGTGCCGGCGAAGGGCGGCAACGAAATGTGCGCCGGGCAGCAACGACTTGTCGGTCGCCCGTCCTTTGACCATCAATAGCCCCAGACTCCCCGACGGCACCCGCACGAACGAGGATCTGAGGAGGGCCCAGGTCAACAGGACGAGCATCGGCAGTACCAGGACGAGCAGGATGATCCATGCGACCACACTCATGTGCGGCATCATCGCCGATATCCTGGCTTCGCCGCATCCTCTGACCCGGGTGACTTGCCCGCCCGCCCGGGCGCGGGCCGTCCCGCTCGGAGCAGGAGTGGTTGCCGGTGTGGTGCCCGACGACCCCTTCCTGCTGCTCGGCCGGCTGACCACTCGCCGACGGGGTAGATCCCTGGTTGGCACCGAGGCTCTGTGGGCGGACACCCGGTTGCCAGCCGGATGGCTGACCGCATGCAGGACCGGATCGAGCGGTTCGCACCAGGGTTCGCCTCCCGGATCGTCGCCGCGCACGCGCGGCTGCCATTCCGTTGCTCATCGGTTCGACCCGACCGGCACCGGGCACGGTGCGGACATGACCATTCCAAACGGACCTATCGTCCCCGGCCCCAGCGACCCGAACCCGTCGCCCACCCAGCCGGTGCCGCCCACCCCGGAGCCGCCGACGCCCTCCGCGCCCGGCCCGTTCAACCCGGACGACCCGGGCGGCGTGCCGGTCTGACCGGTCCGGGCCGCCGCCCCCACAGCTGATCGTCGGGCTTTCCCCAGGTGCGGCGTCGCAGTCTGCGCGCAGCCTGAAGGCGTGCAGATCGAGCAGCCCGTCCGGCTCGCCGTCGTCGGAGCGGCTGAGCAGGACCGGCTGCTCGCCATTGCAAGGGTCACCTTCGCGTTGTTGGTGATCCTGCTGTGCGTCGCCGGCACCGGGTGGCTGGGGGAGCCGGGGCCGAGGAGAAGCCGGCGACCGGGTGAGGCCCGCTCGGATGTTGACCCGGGAATGAACCCGGGGGATCGCGGGTTGCAGCGGGTGGCGGTTCCCCGGTCCATGCCCCGGGCTCCACCCCTTTCAGTCGTCATGAACGACCACGTGCCGAGAGGCGCAAGGGCCGGGCCGGCTCATTGAGCCGATCCGGTTATGCCGGGGAGCCGCCACCTTCCACTTCGGCCTTGAGCCGCTCCAACATCTGTTGCCAGTTCCTTGAGAACTGCTGCGCCTGTTCGGGACTGTCGTTGCCGTCCTGCTCCAGGGTGAGGGTGGTCCGCCCGTCGACCTCGGCCAGGTCGTAGGCTGATCCGGTGATAGTTCTCCGGGCTGTCGTCCTGCCCCATCATCGGGCTGTAGTGGGTGACCACCAGTCGCTGCGGTGGCTCGAATTCGAGTACCTGCCCCTTGTCCTGGTAGGCGTGCCCGTCGTACTCACCGTTCCAGGTGATCGGGCTGCCGACGGTCCAGTTCGTCTCCACCCGGCTGCCGGCCATGTACCGGCTGATCGTCTCGGGGTCGGTCAGCCCCCGCCAGACGGTCGCCGCCGGCGCATCGATGGTCACCTCGGCCTGTGCGATGTGCTCACTCATGCCACATCTGGTGCCCGCTCGCGGCACCGGACAATCGAATCCCTGTCGGTCCCGCCTTCTATTGTCATCGGCATGACGACTCCCGGTACCGGTATCGCGCGTTGGAAGGACCTGTGCATCGACGCGGTCGACCCCAACCTCCTTGGGCCGTTCTGGGCCGCCGCGCTTGGGCTCACCGACGAGGCCGTGGAGGACGGCGATCATGCACTCGCCGGCCCCACCGCTGAGCACCGGGTGTGGATCAACCGGGTCGCCGAGCCGCTGACGGTGAAGCAGCGGGTGCACCTCGACCTGCACGCCACGTCGGTCGCCGACGTCGAGGCACTCGGCGCGGTCGCGGTCAGTGAGCCCGGCGAATTCCCGTGGACCGTGTTCCGTGACCCCGAGGGCGGCGAGTTCTGTGTGTTCATCCGGGAAGATCCACCCGCGGTGCGGTTGTACGAGATCGTCGTGGACTCCGCGGACGCGGGCCCGATAGCGCAGTGGTGGGCTGAGGTGTTCGGGGCCATCCGGGTGGACGATCCGGGGGGCTACTCCTGGGTCGAGAAGATCCCCGGGGCGCCGTTCGAGGCGATGGACTTCGTGCCGGTGCCCGAACCGAAGACGGTGAAGAACCGGATTCACTGGGACGTCGTGGGGTCGGTCGCTGATCTGGAAGCGGCCGGGGCCAGGGTGATCCGAGCCCGGGACGACGAGATCAGCTGGACGGTGCTGGCCGACCCCGAGGGCAACGAGTTCTGCGCGTTCGAACCCAGTTCGTGAATCGCGCCCGGTGAACTCTGGCCTGGATGGCGCTGATGCTGCCACCGTCCGACAGTGTCGCCTCGTTCGGGCTGATCGAGGGGCTGGATCCGCTGATCGCCGTCGGCTAGATGGTGGCCGCAGCCGACTATCCCGGGCCCGGTGCCGATAGCCGGGCCGGCCGGCCCGAACCGTCCACCTACTGATCCGCGGGTCCCGGAGGACCGGCCGGATGGCAGAGTTGACCGGGTGGACTACCGCGTCGCCGCCGTCGGACGGACGAACACCGGTCTGGTGAAGCCGAACAACGAGGATTCGTTCTTCATCGGCGACCGGCTGCATCGTGGTTGCCGACGGGGTGGGAGGCGCCGTAGCCGGCGAGGTCGCCTCCGCCACCGTGGCCTCGGCCTTCGCCGAGGTCGAGCACCGCAGCCTGGACATAGACCCGTACCGGGTGCTGGGCGAGGCGGTGGAGTTGTCGACCGACCGGCTGGCGGCGTTACTTCGCGAACAGTCCGATCTCGAGGGGATGGGCACCACGGCCACGGCGATGATCGTCTCGGCGAAGCGTCTGGTGTTCGCCCAGATCGGCGACTCCCGCGCGTACTACCTGCCCGGCCGGGGACAGCCTGCGCTGCATCAGGTGACCAGGGACGACTCCTTCGTCCAGTACCTGATCGAGGCCGGCACGATCACCCCGGCGCAGGCGTGGCGGCACCCCAAGCGGCACGTCATTCTCAAGGCGCTCAACGGGATGTCGGTGTCGCCGACGTTCTCCACCTACGCAGCGCTGGCCGGTGACCGCTACCTGCTGTGCTCGGACGGCCTGTCGGATGTGGTGCCGGCGGAGCGCATCGAGCAGCGGCTCCGGGACATCGCGGACCGGGCCGAGGTCGCCGACACGTTGGTCGGCGACGCGCTGGCCGCCGGCGCCCCGGACAACGTCACCGTGGTCGTCGTCGACCTCGAGCGCACCGAGGACGCCCAGGGCGCAGCTGCTGAACCTGACCTCGGCGCTCCGACGCAACCACTGCCGGTGGGCTGATCAGCCCTCGGGGTCGACGGCACCGTCCTGCCGGCGCTCGACCGCTTCGACGCTCGCGTCGATGTCGGCATCGGGGGTCACCGCCGGCTCCGGCTCGTCCTCCACGTCGTCGCGCTGCTGCCGCAGCACCGGTTCGGCCGCCTGCTTGGCCTCGTCGATGGCCTGCTGCGCGGACTCGAGTCGGTCGGTGTCGACCGGGGCCAGGGCGTCCAGCCGTCGCTCCTCGGCGGTGCCCTCGTCGATCTCCGGCAGGGCATCCTGCGGCTGTTGCTGCGGTTCCGACATTGTCGTCCTCCTAGGTGTCCTACCTGCGGGGTGCCCGTTCGGCCGCGGTCCCATCGGTGCGGCTCCCATGACCGGCGGGCGCGACCTGGTCGCCCGCCAGACCGATCGACCGGCAACCCACTGCGTCGTGCTCCGGCCGGGCGCGATCGTTCCGCACGGTGCCGAGGGCCAGGACGCCGGCCGCCACCTGGAGACCGACGCAGATCCAGATCGCGGTGCGGAACGGCCCGAGGTAGCCGGCCGCGGTGTCGTAGGCGTCCCCGGACAGACCAGCGATCGTCGGCAACGCGGCCACCGCGATCAGCCCGGCGGCCCGGGCGACGGCATTGTTGACCCCGGACGCGAGCCCGGCGTGCGAGGCGGGTACGGCGGCCAGCACCGTCGAGGTCAATGGAGCGACGAAAATGGCCGCGCCGAGTCCGAACACGGCCATCGCCGGCAGCACCGTGGTCCAGTAGCCGGACTCGGGGGACAGGAACGTCAGCCGGACCAGGCCGAGCGCGGAGACCAGCGGTCCCAGACCGATGAACAGCCGCGGTCCGAACCGCGCGGACAGTGCCCCGAACCGGCCGGCGAACGCCAACATCATCACGGTGATCGGCAACAACGCGGTGCCGGCCAGCAGCGGGCTGAACCCTGACACCGTCTGCAGGGCCACGACCAGCAGCAGCAGCGCCCCGCCCAGCGCGGCGTAGAGCAGGAACGTCACCGCGTTGGTGGCACTGAACTGCCGGGAGGCGAACATCGACATGGGCAGCATGGGGTTGGCGACGACGCGTTCCGCCACCACGAAGCCGATAGCGGCGGCGACGCCCACCGCGAGCGGCGCCCAGACCAGGGGCGATCCGATCGGGTGGTCAGCCGCGGCGATAGTGCCGGCGGTGATCCCACCCAGTGCGAGGACGCCCAGCGCCGCACCGAGCAGGTCGAGCCGTCCGTGCGCGGTGCCGTCCCTGGTCTCGGGGACATGTCGGACCGCCAGGGCGACGATCACCGCGGCCAGCGGCAGATTGATGACGAAGATCCAGCGCCAGCTCCCGACGGCGAGCAACCAGCCGCCGACGAACGGGGCGAGCGCCGCCGCCGTTCCGCTCCATGCGCTCCAGGCGCCGATCGCCTTCGCCCGGTCCCCTTCGGCGAACGAGGACTGGATGATGGCCAGGCTGGCCGGGGTGAGCAGGGCGCCGCCGACGCCCTGCAGGGCCCGCGCCGCAACCAGGGCGCCGATGCCGGGCGCGAGCGAGCACAGCGCGGAGGCGATCGCGAACCAGATCACCCCGACGACGAAGATCCGGCGCCGGCCGAACCGGTCGCCCAGCGAACCGCCGACCAGGATCAACGAGGCCAACGTCAGGCTGTAGGCGGTCACCGTCCACTGCAGGGCGGCGAACCGAACGTCAAGGCTGCGGCCGATGTCGGGCAGGGCGATGTTCACGACGGTCGCGTCGATACCGGCCAGGCCGGAGCCCAGCACACACGCCAACACCACCCACCGGCCGGTTTTCGACGCGAGGGTGACGGCAGGACCAGGGGGACCTGGCGCCGGGCTCACCCGCGCGACGCTACCTCCGCCGGTCGTGGCTCGAGCGTCTTCGTGCACGTACTTGCCGCCGGCCACCAACGACGCCCCGGCGCCGATCAGGCACATGATGATCGCCGCGGTGAAGACCACCACCAGACCCTCGTGGAACGGACCGGAGATCAGCTGCGGGAAGAACTCCTTGCCGGTGAGCGTCGCCTGGTCGGCCGTCGAGAGCTGGCTGACCACCTGCGGGCCGAGCATCGTCTGGATCGGGTTGTAGCCGAGGAACGCGGCGAACAGGCTGCCCACCGGCGGGGCCTGGGCCACCTGCGCCGCGACCGCCGAGGACACACCGTTGCTGGTCAGGCCCTGGTACATCGCCGACGGCAAGCTGCTCGCCAGCCCCGCGATCATCAACGAGAAGAACACCCCGATCGACAACGCCGAACCGGCGTTGAAGAAGGTGCCGCGCATCCCCGAAGCCGCGCCGCGCTCGCCCGGCGGGACGCTGTTCATGATCGCCGTGGTGTTCGGCGCCGAGAACATGCCCGAGCCGATCCCGTTGACCGCCAGCAGGATCGCGAACCACAGGTAGGGGAAGTTGACCGGCAGCACCAGCATGCCCAGGAAGCTGAGCGCCACCAACACCAGACCGGCAGTGGCGAACGCCCTGGCGCCGAAGCGGTCGGACATGGCGCCGGACAGCGGGCCGGAGACCAGGAAGGCGATGGTCAGCGGCAGCAGGTAGATGCCGGCCCAGAGCGGGGCGTCCTCGAAGTTGTACCCGTGCAGCGGCAGCCAGATCCCCTGCAGCCAGATGATCAACATGAACTGCAGGCCACCGCGGGCCATCGAGGCCAACAGACCGGCCAGGTTGCCGGCCCAGAACGCCCGGATCCTGAACAGCTTGATGGAGAACATCGGGTCGGCGACCCTGGACTCGACGATGCAGAACGCGACGAGCATGGCGGTGCCGCCGAACAGGCCGGCGAGCACCCACGGGTTGGTCCAACCCTGGCTTCGGCCGCCGTAGGGCTGGATGCCGTAGGTGATGCCGGCCAGCAGCGCGGTCAGCCCGACGGCGAACAGGATGTTGCCCCACCAGTCGATGCGCGCCGGCCGCCGCTCGCCCAGTTCCTGCAGGCTCACGTAGGACCACACCGTGCCGACCAACCCGAACGGCACGGACACGAAGAACACCAGCCGCCAGTCCCAGGCCGACAGCACCCCGCCCAGGATCAACCCGATGAAGGAGCCGGCGATGGCTGCGACCTGGTTGATGCCCAGCGCCATGCCGCGTCGGTTGGCCGGGAAGGCGTCCACCAGGATCGCCGTGGAGTTCGCGAACAGCATCGACGCTCCGACGCCCTGGACCAACCGCCAGATGATCAGCCACATCGCGCCGGCGCCGCCCTTGAACGGGTCGAGGGCCAGCGCAATGGAACCGATGGTGAACACCACGAAACCGGTGTTGTAGATCTTCACCCGGCCGTACATGTCACCGAGTCGGCCGAAGGTGACGACCAGCACGGCGGTGACCACCAAATAGCCCATCAGCATCCACAGCAGGTAGCTGACGTTGCCGGGGGCCAGCGGATTCAGTTCGATGCCGCGGAAGATGGCGGGTAGCGAGATGATCACGATCGAGGCGTTGACGGTGGCCATCAACACGCCGAGGGTGGTGTTGGAGAGCGTCACCCACCGGTAGTGCGGGTGCTCCCGGTCGACGGACAGCCGTCGGCGGATCACGGGTTGGTCGGCCATGCGCTCCCCTGTACGAGGTAAGTACCTTAGGCAAACTAACGATAGCCGTCGAGTGGAGCGAGCGGCAGGGGCGCAGGCGCATGGCGATCGTCACCTGCACGCATCCGGGGCGGACTACCGTCCGGGCGATGGTCGACCCATCGTCTGCACCAAGTGACGCGCCCGGCTGGGAGGCGATCGACCGGGCGTGCCCGGCGCTCTACGGCGAGCAGCAGCCGCGACATGTCGGGTATCAGCCGCCCGCTGCGTTGAGCGCGAACCTGAGCAGTTGGCGGATCCGCACGGCGGCGGGTGAGAGCCAGCCGCCCGGCTGGCCGTTCACGATGATCAACGAGATGGCCAAGCATGTGAACACCAACGGGGTGCTGCTCGAGCCGGGGACATCGGATCGATCTCGGCGTGCCGATCACCGGCTACCCGAACCTGCCCGATGCCCCGGCGTCTAGAACGGCGGATGGTCGGGGTCGCGATGGTCTGCTTCCGCGCCGGGCGGCCGGGCCGGCGCGTTGCCCCCGAGACTGCTCGCCTCGGTGCCGCGGAGGTTCAGTGGTGTGCCGGTGGGGAGGTCGGGTGCTGGTCGGTCGGTGTGGACGCGGCCGAGGGGGCTGGTCCAGGTCAGGGTGTTGGCTTGGTGGTCGCGGACGGCGGTCCAGGTGGTGAACGTTTTGTTGCGGTGGTGGAAGCGGCACAGGGTGTCGAGGTTGCAGGGGCAGGTGGCGCCGCCGGTGTCCCAGGTGGTGCGGTGGTCGTGGTCGCAGCGTTCGGCGGCCATGGGACAGCCGGGGAAGCGGCAGCGTTGGTCTCGGGTGTTGACGCGGTCGATGACGGTGGCGGGTGGCCGGTAGGTGGTGCGGCCGAAGTCCAGCACGGTGCCGCAGTCGGGTGAGTGGTGGTGGAGGCCGCCGTTGTTCCCGCCGGGCCGGGCCGGGCCGGGTGGGATCCGGGCGTGGTGGTCCGGGTCGGGTGGGTCGGGTGGGTTGTGTGGTGACCAGGATGCGGACGGTGCCGGCCGCTGTGGCCAGGGCGCGGGCGGTGTCGGCGGTGATCACGCCGAGTCCGGTGAGGCGGGCGGACAGGTCGTCGCAGCCGGCCAGGGTGGACAGCGCGACGGTGACGTCCAGGTTGACCCGCATCCCGGCGGGTAGCCGGACCAGGGACAGCAGCCCACCCCGCCGCTGACAGTTCGGGTCGAGGCGGGATTCCCAGTCGCTGCTGCGGAGCCGAGCGAGCAACTCGGCCGCGGTCGGCCCAGAACGGTCGGGGTCGGGGTCGGTGCCGGCCTGCGCTCCGGGTCCCGGGGATCGACGTCGCTCGGACTGGAGCCGTCCGGGCTGGAGTCGGTGTCCGTGTCGACGGATTGTGGTTCTGGTTCTGGTTCGGTGCCGTCGTCCCGCAGCGGCTGCCCGGGTTCACCGGCATCGGGTCGGGTGGCGGGGTGCTCGGTGTCGGCGGCGGCTTCGTCCGCGTCGGTCATCTCCGGATCGGCGGGAGCGGTGTCGGTGTCGGCTGGTTCGGTGGGGTCGGTGTGTTGGGTTGAGGCCGCGTAGGTCGATCAGGCCGGTGTCGGCGAGTTCGGTGAACAGGTCGGCGAAGAGGTCGGCGCGTAGTTGGGAGATGCCGCGGCCTTGGCGGGCTTCGGTGGGGATGGCTTGTGCCAGTAGGTCGAGCAGGGCTTCGGTCAGGGCGGCGTCCTCGACGGCCAGGTCGGCGGTGAACCGGGCCAGGTCATCGTCGAGGTTGCGCACATCGGTGCCGCGGCGGGCGCGGGCCTGTTCGGCGCGTTTGCCGGCGGCGTCGGGGTCCAGGTCGGCGACGACCTTGGATGCCAGGCGCCGCAGATCACCCGGGGACATGCCCGGCCGGGCCCGGTCCAGGATCAGCTGTTCCGCCCGGCCGCGCAGGTGCGGGTCGATGTGGTGGGTGGTCTCGGCGATGACCCGGGCCCGGATCTCCTCGATCCGTCCGTCTTCCAGCGCCTGGAAGGTGTCGGGCAACTCGTCCACCAGTTCGTGGGCGTCGGCGATCCGGCGGCGGGCGGTGATCGGCGCGACCAGCCACGCCGCCGACAACTCCGGCTCGGCCAGGCCGGCCGCCTCCGACGCCAGCAACGCATCCCACGCGGGTCGCCGAACACGGTGTGACCGGCGGCGGCCCGCTCCACCAACTCGTCGGGGATGGGGCTGGCCCGGCCCTGTTCGTCGGCGCGGTGCGCGACGGAGTCCAACAGGTTCGACATGGGCACGGCCACGCCGGGCCGGGCGAACGCCGCCGTCCAATACACGGCCTGCGCCTTGGCGTAGGCGGCCAGGCGTTGCGCGCCGAGGACGGCCTGCACCATCACCCCGCCCGGCACCTCGGAGAGCGGGACGTCGCGGATGTGCTCCAGGCCGAACAGGGCGTCGGCGGCCGGCCCGTCCAACAACGCGACGTCCGCGGGGTGCACACCGCGCCGCGGGGCGTCGGGTTGGTCGTCATCCCAGCAGGTGGGGGCGCACCGCTCGTCGCAGAAATGCAGGGAGCAGCCGTCGTCGTCGACGTCGAAATACGGGTCGCGTTCGGCTGCGGTGCTCATCGTCTGTAATCCCCCTTCCCCCGCTCCCTAGTCTCGCACGGACGTGTGTTTGATTCAATAGCTGTGGACAGCCATAACAAGATTCACTCGACCGGCCCATCAAGCCCGACTGGAGGGTTTACCGCTATTGGCTGCGCCCACCCAACTCGCCCCTGTTCGACGAGTGTGCACCGGGCCAAAGACACCCGGTCGGACGATGGCCAGTGCCCGACATTCCCGGCGTGCGAGGGCCCTCGGCGGCGGTGGCGCACGCCCGCTCACGAACCCGGCCTACCGTGCAGGCCATGGACGTCGAGGTCCCAGGTGGACGGCTAGCGGTCGAGGACTTTCCCGGCACAAGCGAACCGGTGCTGGCCGTGCACGGCGTCAGCAGCCAACGCAAGCTCTGGCTCTGGCTGCACCGCGAGGCGCCGGACCTACGGCTTCTCGCACCTGATCTGCGCGGCCGGGCCGACAGCATCGACGTCGGTGGCCCCTTCTCCATGGACCGACATGCCGATGATCTCGCGCTCGTCCTCGACGCCGCCGGCCTGAGCAGAGTCCATGTCTGCGGAATGTCGATGGGTGCGTTCGTGGCCGTGCACCTGGCGGCACGCCATCCAGACCGAACAGCCAGCCTCATCCTGATCGACGGCGGCCTGCCGGTCGCCCCACCACCCGGTCTGACCAGGGAGAACGTCGCCGTCGGTTTCGCTGACCGGCTCGGCCGGCTCGAACATCCATGGCCGGACCTCGACAGCTATCTCGACTACTTCGCCTCCACCACCGGCGTCCTGCTCGACCGGGACGACCCGCTGCTGCGCAAGTACCTCGCCCACGACCTGGCGAGCGACGGAAAGGTGAGGCTCTCACCGGAAGCGCTTCTCGACGACGCGGCCGACCTGTTCTTCGAGCCGAATCCGTTCGCCCGGATCGACGTGCCGGTGCGGCTCAGCCATGCCCAGTGGGGAGCCGGCCCCGAGGCGGCGCCGTTCTACACCCGGGATGAGGTGGCCGGGTGGGGCGAGAAACTGGCCGACGTGCGTTATCTGTCCGGCCACGACCACGCGGGAACGATCATGACCAGGACCGGCGCGGCGACCGCCGCCGAGCTGATCCGGATGGCCCTGGCGAGCGGGAACACCGACGGAGGCGACGTGAGCACATCGACCATCGACTCGACCAGCCCTGCGCGAGGCGTTGGCCGCGGAACTCCCCACCGATCGACTCGTCGACGATCCCGATGTCCTGCGCGGCCTCTCGCACGACGAGGCCGAGTGGGCTCCGGTGGGTCGGGCTGCCCTTGCCGTCAGGGCCCGCAGCGAACGGGAGGTGCAGGCCGTCGTGCGCGTCTGCGCCGGACTCCGCGTGCCGGTGGTGACCCGAGGCGCCGGCACCGGCCTGTCCGGCGGGGCCAACGCCGTCGACGGTTGCCTCCTGCTCGATCTCTCGAAGATGAACGCGGTGCTGGACGTCGATCCGGCGAACATGACCTGCACCGTGCAACCGGGGATCGTGAACAACGACCTGAAGGCCGCAGTGGCCGCGCACGGCCTGTGGTATCCGCCGGATCCGGCCAGCGCACCGTGGTCGACGATCGGCGGCAACGTGTCCACCAATGCCGGCGGACTGTGCTGCCTCAAGTACGGCGTCACCCGCGACTACGTGCTCGGCCTGCGGGCAGTGGTCGGTGGCGACGCCGGCTACGGGACGGCTGTGCGGCTGGGCCGCAGCACCAACAAGGGTGTCGCCGGGCTGGACCTGGCCGGACTGTTCGTCGGCGCCGAGGGCACCCTCGGCGTGGTCACCGAGGTCACCCTGCGGCTGCGGCCCGCGCTGACCGATCCGCCGCGGACCGTGGTCGGCGCGTTCCCCGATCTGGTCGCCGCCGGTCGCGCGGTCGCGCTGGTCACCAGTCGCGGCCTGATCCCGGCCGCCCTGGAACTGCTGGACCGGCAGTGCCTGGTGGCGGTGGAGGAGTGGAAACACCTGGGCATCGAGGCCGAGGCCGCCGCGCTGTTGCTGGCCAGGGTGGACGTCGCCGGCGAGGCCGGTGATCTCGAGTCCGCCGCCTTGGCCGACTGTTTCGAACAGGCCGGGGCGCTGTGGGCAGCCGCCTCGACCGACCCGGTGGAGGCCGAGGCCCTGTTCGATGCGCGCCGGCTGGCCTATCCCGCCCTGGAACGGCTCGGCCCGGTGCTCACCGAGGACCTGGTCGTCCGACGCTCCGAACTGCCGGGCATGCTCGCCGACATCGAGGCCATCGGCCGCAGGCACGGCGTGCAGATCGCCACCATCGCGCATGCCGGCGACGGCAACGTGCATCCCATGTTCGTCACCGAAGCCGGTGACGACGCCGCCAGGATCGCCGCCCAAGCCGCATTCGAGGATCTGATCGACGCGGCGCTGGCCCGCGGTGGCACGGTCACGGGTGAGCACGGTGTCGGCCTGCTGAAGAAGTCCGGCATGCTCCGTGAACTCGATCCCGGCTCGGTGATCATGCAACGGGCGATCAAGCACGCCCTGGATCCGCTGAACCTGTTCAACCCCGGCAAGGTGCTGTGACGGTGCTCGGGGTAGATCGACCGCGGAGCCTGAGTAGGCTCGGACGCCGCACCCGTCGGGAGGAATCGTGAGTTACTCCGTCCAGCTGTACTCGATCCGGACCGCGCTGGCCGAGGATGCCGCCGGCACCCTTGACCGGTTGGCCGCCATCGGCTTCACCCAGGTCGAGCCGTTCGACTTCGCGGCCCGGGCCGACGTGCTCGAGCCCGCACTCGCCCAGGCCGGCCTGAGCGCGCCGTCCGGGCATGCCGGGCTGGTGACCGGCGACCGGGAGCAGATCTTCGACGCAGCGGAGCGCCTCGGCATCGGCACCGTCATCGAGCCCTTCGTAGGCCCGGACAACTGGCAGGACCACGATTCCGTCGCCCGCACCGCCGACGCGCTCAACCTCGCGGCCGAGTCGGCCGAGCAAGCGCGGGCTGCGCGTCGGCTACCACAACCACCACTTCGAGCTCGAGTCGACGATCGACGGCACCACCGCGCTCGAGCACTTCGCCACCCTGCTCGACCCCGCCGTGGTGCTGGAGGTCGACACCTACTGGGCGGCGACCGGCGGGGCCGATCCGGTGGCGCTGCTGGGGCGGCTCGGTGACCGGGTGAAGTTCATCCACATCAAGGACGGGCCGGCCACCGCTGGACACCAAGGCCCAGGTCCCGGCCGGCGAAGGAACCTTGCCGATCTGGGACATCGTCGACGCAGCAACGGGTCTCGAGGTCGGCATCGTCGAGTTCGACGACTACGACGGAGACCTGTTCGACGGGGTCGCCCGCTCCCTGGCGTTTCTGGAGCGCGGCCGAGGCCAAGCATGAGCGAGCGTGGACCCGTCGGCATCGGACTGATCGGTGCCGGCAACATCAGCAGCGCCTACCTGCGCAACCTCACCCGGTTCCCGGACATCGTCGTGCACGTCGTCGGTGACCTGGTGCCAGACGTCGCGGCGGACCGCGCCGAGGAATTCGGGGTACCGCGCAGCGGGTCGCCCGCCGACGTGTTGGGCAACGACGACGTCGAGATCGTCGTCAACCTGACCATTCCCGCCGCGCACGCCGAGATCAGCACCCTGGCCGCACAGTCGGGCAAGCACGTCTGGAGCGAGAAACCGCTGGCCCTGGACCGGGAGAGCGGCCGGGCCGTGGTGGCCGCCGCGGCGGAAGCCGGCGTGCGGCTGGGGTGCGCGCCGGACACCGTGTTGGGGGCCGGCATCCAGACTGCGCTGCGGGTGATCGCGCGCCGGGGACATCGGCCGCCCGTTGGCCGGTCTGACCCTTTTGCAGGGCCCGGGGCCGGAGTCCTGGCACCCGAACCCGGCCTTCCTGTTCCAGCACGGCGCCGGTCCGCTGTTCGACATGGGCCCCTACTACCTGACCACCCTGGTGCAGGCCCTCGGTCCCGGCCGCCCGGGTGGCTGCGGTCGGCTCGAAAGCCACCCCGACCCGGGTGATCGGATCCGGCCCGCTGGCCGGCCAGGCCTTCGACGTCGAGGTGCCGACGCACCTCGCCATGCTCGCCCAGTTCGTCGCGGGCGGAACGTCGCAGAGCATCTTCAGTTTCGAGTCTCCCCTGAGTCGTGGTGGTTTCGTGGAGATCACCGGCACCGAGGCGACGCTGAGCCTGCCCGATCCGAACATGTTCGACGGCGACCTGCGGATCCGCCGGTTGGGCGGCGAGGACTGGGAGTCGATCGAGCTGAGCGGGGTCACCGCTGGGCGCGGGCTCGGGGTGCTGGACATGGCCCGCTCGATCAGAGCCGGTGTGCCGCACCGGATCACCGGCGAACTCGCTCTCCATGTCCTCGACCTGATGGTGTCCGCATCCGAGTCGGCCGCCGACGCGGCGTTCGTCGAGTTGTCCAGCACCGTCGAGCCGTTCGCGCCGCTGCCGGCCGATTGGGATCCGTTCGTGCGAACGATGTAGGTCGCGTCAGTCGGTCGCGCGCAGGTCCCACATCCAGGCCAGCACCTGCTGGATGTGGGTGTCCCAGTAGCCCCACTCGTGCTCGCCGGGGGCGAACGACGCGAGCAGGTCGACGCCGCGGTCCGCGCAGGCGTCGACGAAGCGTCGATTCGCGTCGACCAGGAAGTCGTCGGTGCCGCAGGTCAGGAACAGCGGCGGAAGCGTTGCCGGGTCGGCGGTCTCGAGCAGGTGGAACAGGTCGTCGTCGGTCCCGGCGGCCCGCTGCTCGCCGAAGATCCGGGTCATCATCGGCCGACGCGGACGATGTCGTCGGACTCGCCGCGGCGCGAAGGCCAGCGCCCCGGACAGCGATGGCCGCGGCGGCGAACCGGTCCGGGTGTCGCAGGGCCAGCTTGAACGCCCCGTAGCCGCCCATCGACAATCCCGCGACGTAGGTGTCCTCGCGGCGCCGACGACACCCGGAAGAACGACTGCACGACGGCGGGCAGCTCCTCGGACACGAACGTCCAGAACTTCTCCCCGTACACCTCGTCCGTGTAGAAGCTCCGATGCACCTGGGGCATCACCACGGCCAGCCCGAGCGACGAGACGTAGCGCTCGATCGAGGTCCGGCGCAGCCAGATGGTGTCGTCGTCGGACAAACCGTGCAGCAGGTACAGCACCGGCGGCGGAGCATCGCTGTCCGCACCGCCCATCCCGATCTGCCCGGCGGCCCGCTCGGGCAGGATGACCGTCATCGACGTGGACAGGGTCAGGGACTCGGCGAAGAAGTCGCACCGCAGGTGGGCCATGGGCGCTGACGCTACCCAGGTCACCGGCGCCGCCCGCAGGCGGGTCGCTACTCGCCGGTCGGCATCTCGAACAGCAGGCAGGTCGAGGTGGCGTGGGCGATCAGAGCGCCACGGGCGTCGGTGATCCGGGCCTCCGCGGTGGCGGTGCGCCGGCCGCGGGCGATGACCGTGCCGACGCAGGTGAGCAGGCCGGACCGGACCGTGGCCGGGCGCAGGAATCGGGTGTTCAGGTCCAGCGAGGTGTAGCCCGTGCCGGCCGCGAGCGTGGTGTGTACGGCACAACCCGTCCCGGTGTCCAGCAGGGTGGCCAGCACGCCGCCGTGCACCGACCCGAGGGGGTTGTAGTGGAACTCCTGCGGCTCCAGGGTGACGGTCACCGTGCCCTCGGCGACCACCATCGGGCCCATGCCCAGCATGTTCATCACCGGTGGGGGCGGAAGTTCGCCGTTCACCATCGACTGCAGGGTGGCCAGGCCGCTCGACCGCCCGATGGACGACGCGTGCAGCATCGGGTCGGCCCAGGAGAACGTGCGGGTCCGGGTGGCGTCCTGGGTCGGCGCGTCCTGGGTCTGGCGATCCTGGGTCTGGCCGTCCGGGGTCCGGTCATCCTGGGTCTGGGTCATGGACGCAGCCTGGCAGGACTTGCTGAGTCTGTCAACGAGACCTAGCCTCGTGGGCATGGACTACGACGCCCTCGACTGGACCGTGGACACCTGCACCATCGGTCGGACGATGGAAATCCTCGGCGAGCGGTGGACGGTCGTGGTGCTGCGCGAGGTGTTCAACGGCATCCGCCGGTTCGACGACATGCGCGTGCGCACCGCGATTCCGCGGCAGGTGCTGACGAACCGGTTGGCCATGTTGGTCGACCGGGGGATCCTGCGCCGGGTGCCCTACCGCGAACCGGGCGAACGCAGCCGGCACGAGTACCGGCTGACCGAGATGGGCCTGGATCTGTGGCCGGTGCTGGTCGCCGTCAAGGACTGGGGCGATCGCTATCTCGCCGATCCGGCCGGCCCGCCGCTGCGCATCGTGCACCGCGGCTGCGGAGCCGCCGTCCATGCCCGGTTGCAGTGCGACGACGACCACGTCATCGACTCACCCCGGGACGTCGTGCCGCGCCCCGGGCCGGGGGCCAGGTTGCGCGTCGGTTGACCGGCGTGTGAGCCACAGCGCCGCGGTGATGACGCCGAAGATCCCGGAGAGGACGAGCCCGATCCCCACCCCCAGGGCAGCGGTGCCACCTGCGGTCACCGTCATGGAATAGCTGCCGCCCCCGACCAGCGAACCCAGGGCCGTCCCGGTGATCTCGGCGAAGGCCACCGCGGCGGCCATCCCGTTCACCCACGTCGGTTCCAGTCGATCGAAGGCACCGGAGGACAGTCGCGGATAGCTGAGCCCGACCCCGGTCCCGGCCACTGCGGACGCCAGCACCACGCCGACCAGGGTTGGCCACGGGCCGGAGCACCCCGGTCAACAGCGTCGCCCCGAGGAACAGGCCGCTCGGGACCAGCCACAGCCCGAACGCCGACCGCGCGCGGCAGCGTGGCGTGCACGAGCCCGGCCACCGACCAGGCCAGCAAACCGGCACCCAACGCGATCGAGCCGGCGACCACACCGTGGCCCAAGACATCGATCACCATCAGGGGGATCAGCGAGATGCCCCCGAAGAACGCGACGGACAGACCGGCGAAGACCACCAGCAACCGCAGGTGCGCAGCCGTGCCCGAGGATGCGCAGCGTGCGGATCCCGGCGACCACCGCCACCGCGCACCCCAACGCGACCAGGCCGACCGACCACCAGGCCGCCCTCGTCCCGGACGCCGCGGTGGCCACAGCCAGCCCGGCTGCCACGGTCAATCCGCCGACCGGGTCGATCCGGGCCCCCTCCCGGCTCCACGGGATGACATCGGCGTCCCTGGCCACCAGCAACCGGGCCGCGATGATCAGGATCACCGGCCAGGCCATGGTCCAGCGCCAGCCCCAGGCCACCGCGATCACCGCGTTCAGCGGCGGGCCGAGGATCGACGGCAGCAGCCAGATCACCGCGTACATCGCCAGCACCCGCGGGCGTTCGGCGTCGCTGTACAGCCCGCCGATGGCGGTCAGCCCGAATGCGGCGAGCAGCCCGGCCGCCAGCCCGCGCAGCACGCTGCCGGCGAGCACCCAGGACATCGTCGGAGCCAGCGCCGAGCAACAGCACGCCGGCGACGAAGACGGCGGTGGCCACCAACAGGGTCAGTTTCGCGCCGAGCGCCGACGCCCAGCGCGACCCGACCGCGAGGACAACGATCGTCGCGAGCGTGCTGGCCGCCAGGGTCGCGCCGTACAGACCGGCGCCGTGCAGATCGGCCGAGGCCAGGGGCAGCACGGTCGAATAGGCGATGCCCTGGGCGGCGGCGGCGAACTCCGCGAGCAGCAGGCCGATGAGCAGCCGACCCCGCCGGCCGGTGAAGATCGACCGGAACGAGGCCTCCGCATCCTCGGCATTCATCGCAGCGCGACGCTACACGGGGCTCACGACAGGCTCGGCCGCGCCGGATGACGAGGTGCGGCCGACAATGAGCGGGACAGGTGGTGGCGGGCGCGATGAGGGGACGGTCGGTGGCGCAGACGCGGCGGAGCGGGGGGACCAGCCACCGGGTGCTCGCCGGCGCCGATTCCGCCGGCTTCGATTCGGTGCGGGACAGGCCCATCTCCCGGGCCGAGCGCACGAAGCTGGGCCGTTCGCTGCGGCAGCAGGTACCGCGCGGTGTACTGGCCGACTGGACCCCGGCGTCCGACCGCATCGATCCGGTGCTGCAGGTGGAACTGTCCCAGCAGGGACGGCAGGACTGGCTGATCCCGATCCGGATCGGGCGGATGACGGCCACTCCCTATGGCTTCTTCCGTGGTTCCGCCAGGGTTGATGGCCGCGGACGTGGCCGCGCTGCCGGCGACCGGGATCATGCCGGTGGTCTGCGGCGACGCCCATCTGGGCAACTTCGGGTTCTACGCCTCACCGGAACGCGCTCTGGTCATCGACTGCAACGACTTCGACGAGGCCCACCCGGGTTGCTGGGAGTGGGATCTGCGCAGGTTGGTGGCCAGCGTGCACCTGGCCGGCCGGCAGAACAACGCCACCGAGGAGCAATGCTCGGCCGCGGTCCGGGCCTGCTCCCGGGCCTACCGCGAGGAGGTGCGCACGCTGGCCCGGCAGCCGCTGCTGTACCGCTCGTTCAATCGGCTGGACGTCGACCAACTCACCAAGTCCACCGCCGACGAGACGCTCCGCGCGGAGATCGTCCGGGCCTCGGCCCGAGCCCGCAGGAAGACCTCCGACCGGGCCCTGCCGCGGTTCACCACCACCCATCACGGCCGGCGCCGGATCGTCGAGGAGCCGCCGCTGATCACCCGGATCACCGGCAAGCAGGCGCGACCAGCTGGCGGCCGCGCTGGACGAGTACCTGCAGACGTTGGCCCCGCACTGGCGGCGGGTGGTGGCCGGCTACACGCTGGTCGACCTGGCCCACAAGGTGGTCGGCGTCGGCAGCGTCGGCCTGCGCGCGTACGTCGCGCTGCTCGAGGGGTCGAGCCCGGACGATGTGCTGTTCCTGCAGCTCAAGGAGGCCAACCGGTCGGTTCTGGCCCGGTTCGTGCACGGCAACGACGCCTGGCACCAGCATCAGGGACAGCGGGTGGTCGAGTACCAGCAGGCGCTGCAGACGGTGAGTGACCCGCTGCTCGGCTGGACCAGCGCGGGCGAGCGGCAGTTCTACGTCCGTCAGTTCCGGGACATGAAGGGTGCGGTGACGTTGGAGAGCATCGACGCGGCCGCGCTCGCCGACTACGCGGGCATCCTGGGACACCTGCTCGCCAAGGGCCACGCCAGGACCAGCGGCGCGTCGATGATCGCCGGGTACGTCGGCACGTCGGACAACCTGGATCGGGCGTTCGCCGGTTTCGCGTCGGCCTACGCCGACCAGGCCGAAGCCGACCACGCGCTGCTGGTCGAGGCGGTCAAGCGCGGCCGACTGCCGGCAGAATACGGAATCTGAACCAGGGGAGCACAGGTCGACCGCACCGGGCACTGTCGACTTCCGATCCGCCGAGCCCGGACGGGGTGATCGCCCTCCCGTCCAACCAGGCGAGGACCTCGGGGATCCGGTCCGCGATCTCCGGGAGAGTCGTCGTCGTCACCGTGGCCCGACGGGCGACGTAGGGCTACGCGCTGCCTTCGACGAATCGGGGAACTCCGGCGACGATGGCCGTCATCGTTTGTCAGACCTCCGCACCGAACCTCGGCTGCGCCTGGTCGAGGCAGAATCCCACTGTCCACATTCGGTAGGGCCTTGTCCACAGGACCGGCACCCTGTCCACAGGACCGGCACTCTGTCCACAGTGTTTCGGGACGTTGTCCACAGCGTTGCGGGGGCTTGTCCACAGGTCTGTCAACATTGCCAGAAACTTCAAGATCTTTTGCCAAACCTATTGTGCGGCAGGCAAACACAGACTAGAAATATGTCTACGCCACAGTGAACGGATGGGAACGAGAGGGAGACCTCAACCGGCCCGACCGGGAGCGGTGGAGTACCGGAGGTAGTTCTGACCGGTTGTCGGCAGCGGGGTGACTCGCAGCCAACCTCGGGTGATGTCGAGGGACAGCCAGTGTTGGACGCAGCCGGGGCGGTGGAACACCGTCGGCGCGGACGAAGGCTTCGGCCGGGAGACGCGGATGGCGGGCGCGGACATCACGCCGACGGCAAGGCGGAGCGGGCAACCGCAAAGTCGGGCCAAGACCATCGCACCTGAGGGCCCCTTCCGACTCATACTCGGAAGGGGCCCTCAACTTTTAGTGTGCCGGATCCCTCAGGCGTTTCGTGGTAGCGACAGGCCGGTCTGTGGTCCGGCTCACGAGCGGAAAATGCCGTCTGCCCCGGTGCCGGTGGCACCTATCCTGAACCGGCGATGACCGAGACCGCAGCACCGACCGCCGGCGCCCTGGCCGCGAAGCTGCCGGAGCTCACCACCGGCCGACCAGCAGCGGCTCGGCCGACGGCTGGCCGGCATCCGGCGGATCAAGGACGGTCCAACGCCGGACCGCGGCGCTGGCCGACCTGGCCGGGCAGATCACCCAGGCCGAGGCTCGGGTCGCTCGCCGCCGGGCCGCTGATCGGCACCATCACCTTCCCGATCGAGCTGCCGGTCAGCGCCAGGGTGGACGACCTGATGGCGGCCATCGAGGCGAACCAGGTGGTCATCGTGGCCGGCGAGACCGGGTCGGGGAAGTCCACCCAGCTGCCGAAGATCTGCCTGAAGTTGGGACGTGGCGTCCGCGGCATGATCGGGCACACCCAGCCGCGACGGATCGCCGCCCGCTCGCTGGCCGAGCGGATCGCCGACGAGACCGGCACGGACCTCGGCGGGTTGGTCGGCTACACCATCCGGTTCGGCGACCACACCGGCCCGGACACCATGGTCAAGCTGATGACCGACGGCATCCTGCTCGCGGAGATCACCCGGGATCGCGAGCTGTCCCGCTACGACACGATCATCATCGACGAGGCGCACGAACGGAGCCTGAACATCGACTTCCTGCTCGGCTATCTCACCGAGCTGCTGCCCCGCCGCCCTGACCTCAAGGTGATCATCACCTCGGCCACCATCGACCCGCAGCGGTTCTCCGTCCACTTCGGTGGCGCGCCGATCGTCGAGGTCTCCGGACGGACGTATCCGGTGGAGGTCCGGTACCGGCCCTACGGCCCGGCCGAAGGGGCAGCTGACGACGCCGAGGACGCCGAGGACGCGGAGTCGGCACCGCCGCCCGCCCGCACCGGCCGGCGCACGCCCCGGGACGACGCTGTCGACCAGGCCACCGCGATCTGCCGGGCGGTGGACGAGTTGGCCGGCGACGGCGACGGCGACGTGCTGGTGTTCCTGTCCGGTGAACGCGAGATCACCGACACCGCCGAGGTTTTGCGCGGCCATCTGGCCGGGTCCCGGGAGCCGATCGAGGTGCTGCCGCTGTACGGGCGGCTGTCGATCGCCGACCAGCACCGGGTGTTCAGCGCGCACGCCGGCCGTCGCATCGTGTTGTCCACGAACGTTGCCGAGACCTCGCTGACCGTGCCGGGCATCCGCTACGTGGTCGATCCGGGCACCGCCCGCATCTCGCGTTACTCCACCCGGACCAAGGTGCAGCGGCTGCCGATCGAGAAGATCTCCCAGGCCTCCGCGGGTCAGCGGGCCGGGCGGTGCGGGCGGGTGGCCGACGGCATCTGCATCCGGCTCTATTCCGAGGCCGGACTTCCTGTCCCGGCCGGAGTTCACCGACCCGGAGATCGCCCGGACCTCGCTGGCCTCGGTGATCCTGCAGATGGCCTCGCTCGGCCTCGGCGACATGGCGTCCTTCCCGTTCGTCGAACCACCCGACCCTCGGCAGATCTCGGACGGCATCACGGTGCTGGAGGAGTTGGGCGCGCTGGACCGGCGGACCGGCTCCGGCCCGGTGACGCTGACCGAGACGGGACGGGCGCTGGCCGCGCTACCGGTCGACCCGCGGCTGGCCCGGATGATCGTGGAGGCCGACCGGCTGGGTTGCCTGCGCGAGGTACTGGTGATCACCGCGGCGCTGGCGATCCAGGATGTCCGCGAGTACCCGCTCGACGATCGGGACACGGGCCACCGCCGACGCACTCCCGGTTCGTCGACCCGCACTCGGACTTCATCGCCCTGCTCAACCTGTGGCAGTACCTGGCCGACCAGGGGAAATCTCTGTCCGGCAACGCCTTCCGCCGGATGTGCAAGCGGGAGTACCTGCACTACCTGCGGATCCGGGAGTGGCAGGACCTGCACGGGCAGCTGTCCCAGATCGCTCGCGGGCTCGGTATGGAGGTGGGTCGGAGCGCGTGGTCCCGAGACCGGCCGAGGACCGGCCCAGAGGACGAGCCGGCCCAGAGCGAGCCGGCCCCGAGCCGGCCGGCGGTGCGCAAGGCCGGCGAGAAGGCCGCGACCGGCGGTGGTTCCAAGCGGAGGCGAGGGAAGGGGTCGTCGGCGTTCGCGGCCGCAGCGCACCGGGCCGCGGAGGCGGCCGGCGGGAGCGACGCGCCTTCGGCCGACGCTGCCCCAGCCGACGTGTCACTCCCCGCCGAGGCCACGCAGCAGGGCAAGGGCTCGCTCGCGGTGTCGGTCGACGCCGAGCGGGTGCACACCGCGCTGCTGGCCGGCCTGCTCTCCCACATCGGACTGAAACTCGAAACCGGACGGGAGTACCAGGGCACCAGGGGCACCACGTTCGCGATCTGGCCGGGGTCGGCCCTGGCCAAGGCGCCGCCGCGGTTCGTGATGGCCGCCGAGCTGGTGGAGACCTCGCGACTCTGGGGCCGGTTGGTCGCCCGCATCGACCCGGCGTCGGCGGAGAAGGTCGGCGCGCACCTGGTGCGCCGCAGCCATTCCGAACCCCGGTGGGAGGCCAGGCGCGGGTCGGTGGTGGCCACCGAGCGGGTCACCCTGCTCGGTGTCACCCTGGTGGCCGCCCGCACCGTGCAGTACGACCGGTTCGACCCGGAACTGGCCCGCGACCTGTTCATCCGCAAGGCCCTGGTGGAGCGGGATTGGGAGATCACGACACCGCTTCCTGGCCGCCAACGCCGACACCATCCGGGCCATCGAGGAACGCGAGGACCGGGTCCGCCGGCGGGATCTGGTCGTCGACGACGAGACGCTGTACGCCCGGTACGACGCGCGGATCCCGACCGACGTCACTTCGGCCCGGGCGTTCGACGCCTGGTGGAAGCGGCAGTCCCGGGACACCCCGGACCTGCTGACGTTCACCGAGGACGAGCTCACCGCGACCGGAGCCGGGGCGGTCTCGGCCGAGTCCTTCCCCGACCGGTACACCTCCGGTGGTGTCGAGCTCGACCTCGACTACGTGTTCGACCCCGTCCGGCCGGACGACGGGGTGACCGTGACCATTCCGCTGGCCGTGCTGGCCCGGGTCGACCCGGCGACCTTCGGAGCGCAGATTCCCGGCCGGCGGGAGGAGCTGGCTGTCGGCCTGCTGCGCACGCTCCCCAAGTCGCTGCGACGCAACTTCGTGCCGGCCCCGGACTTCGCCCGCGCGGCCCTGGCCCGGATGGGCGACCGAGCCGCCGGTGACCTGCCGACCGAACTCGCCGCCGAACTGACGGCGATGACCGGGGTCCGCGTCGCCGCAGCCGATTTCGAGCAGGACAAGCTGCCGACCCACCTGCGCCTGGGCTTTCGGGTGGTCGACGACCTCGGGGGCGAGGTGGCCAGCGGAAAGGATCTGCGCCGGCTCCGCGAGGACCTGCGCGCGGATACCCGAGCAGCCGTGGCCCAGCTGGCCGGTGGTGTCGAACAGGGCGGTCTCACCGCGTTCCCGGACGGTCCGATCCCGCCGGAGATCGTCCGGAGCGTCGACGGCCAGGAGATCCACGCCTACCCGGCCCTGGTGGACGAGACCACCTCGGTCGGGGTGGCGGTGTTCACCAGTGCCCGTGACCAGACCAGGGCAATGCGCGCGGGCACCGTCCGGCTGCTGGGCCTGGTCGCCCGTTCCGCGGCCGGCTTCGTGCGCTACCAGCTCACCCGCGACCAGCTGCTCACGTTGTCCACCGCACCGCAGGGCTCGTTCGACGGCGTCATCGCCGACGCCACCACGACCGCCATCGATGCGCTCCTGGACTGGGCCGGCGGCCCGGCCTGGAACCGGGCCGCGTTCGCCGCGCTGTCGGCAAAGCTGGCCCCACACCTGGACAAGGCGGTGCTGGACGTGGTGGTGGCCGGCGCCACCGCGCTGCGCACTGCGCACCGGGCCCAGGCGGCGATCGCCGCGGTCACCGGCTCCCAGCTGGTTGCCCAGATCGCCGACATGAAGGTGGAACTGGCCGCGATGGTCGGTCCTGGCTTTCTCAGCAGCACCACCGCGGCCGGGTTGCCGGACCTGGACCGCTACCTGCAGGCACTGGCGGTGCGCGCCGAACGGATCGGGCCGAACCCAGACCGGGATCGGGAGCGGATGGCCGAGGTGCTGAGCGTGGCCACCGAGCTCGATGCCGCGGTGGCCGCACTACGCCCGGAGCGCCGCGATGACCCGGACGTCCGGGCGGTGCGCCGGATGATCGCGGAGTTCCGTGTCGCTCAGTTCGCGCAGCCGATGCGTACCGCGATCCCGGTGTCGGCCAAGCGGATCCGCGTGGCGGTGGCGGCGCTGCGGCCCTGAACCTCAGCCCGCGGGCGGTGCCGCCGGCGGTTCCGGGGCCGGGGCGGCCGGCTCCTGGGCCGCAGGCGGGGCGGCGGGTGTGGCCGGCGGTGCGGCCTTGTCCCCGGCCAGCTTGTCGACCAGGCCCTTGGCCTTCTCCTCGATCGGGTTCACCTTGTCGTGGCCGATCTTGTCACCGACGAACTCGCCGGTCTTCTCGATACCGCTCTTGATCTTGTCAGCGTGTTCGCCGACCAGGCCCTTGGCCTTGTCCGCGAGTTCGTTGAAGTTGACCATCATGCGCCTCCCCGTTGGCTGCCCGGCGACCGGTCGGTCGCCGCTGAACCGGGCCGAGGTGCTCAGTCCAGTCGCTGGACCAGGCCCTCGACCCTGATCAGGTAACCCTCGTCGTCGACCAGGAGTTCCCGGTCACTGAACGCGCCGGAATAGTGGATCCGGGCCCCCTGGTCGGACAACTCGGTAGTAGTCCCGTGGTGCTCCGCCGGCTCAACGGTCAGGGACGGCAGGTGCACGTCCGCGGTGATGCCCGACACGCTGGTGACCTCCTTGTACAGGCCCGGTCCGCATGATGGGCAGACACGCAGAGAACACCGAGCCGCGCAGATGAACATCCTCGGCCTTGGCCAGCGCTGGCATCGGGCTCGAGCCCGCGTTGGACTCCGACACCCAGTTGCCGTCCGGGTTGCGGGTCAGCGACAGGCTGCGCGGCCCGTCCGCCGACTCGGTGCGCACCACCAGCCGGCGGACCTCTCCGGCGGGCCCCACGATCAGGTTGTACGACGCGCCGTAGCGGCCGGCCCGGACGATGGTGCCGGTGGCCCGCAGCCCGCGCTCGAACGAGGCGACCCGCACGATCTCCAGCAGGCGTCCGTCCAGGGTGCCCCAGGTGAGAAATTTCGAACCGGCCGCAGCAGTCACGGGCCCTACCGTAGCCCGCCCGGTGACGCCGCACCGAGCGAGGTCCGGCTCCGACGCACGCCGAACCGGACGAACCGGGTTGACGTCTTGCCGGTCGCCCCGGACCCTGGTCCGTCGTGGGCCATCTCGACGTCTCCGGTGTGTCCTTCGCCCTGCCGGACGGGCGGCCGCTGCTGGCCGACGTCACCTTTCGGGTCGGGCAGGGCTCGGTCACCGCGCTGATCGGGCCGAACGGCACCGGCAAGACCACGCTGCTGCGCATCATCACCGGCGACCTGGCAGCCGACGAGGGCGTGGTCACCCGCTCCGGCGGTCTCGGCGTCATGCCGCAGTTCATCGGATCGGTTCGCGACGACTCCACCGTCCGCGACCTGCTGCTGGCCGTCTGCCGGCCGGACATCCGGGCGGCCGCCGCCACCCTCGACGCCGCCGAGTTGCAGATGATGACCGACGACGGGGACGCAACCGCGATGGCCTACGCACACGCGCTGGCCGACTGGGGCGACGTCGGTGGCTACGACCAGGAGACGTTCTTCGACGTCGCGACCGTCGCCGCGCTCGGCGTGCCCTACGACCGGGCCAAGTACCGGGCGGTCACCAGCCTGTCCGGCGGGGAACAGAAGCGGCTCGTCCTGGAGTTGCTGCTGGCCGGGCCGGACGAGGTACTGCTGCTCGACGAGCCGGACAACTACCTCGACGTGCCGACCAAGATCTGGCTGGAGGACCGGCTCGTCGAGACCGACAAGGCGGTGCTGTTCGTCAGCCACGACCGGGAGTTGCTGGCCAGGGCGGCGACCCGGATCGTCACCCTGGAACCGGGCGCGGCCGGCGCGGGGTCCTGGGTGCACGGCGGGTCGTTCGCGACCTATCCACAGGCCCGTGAGGATCGGAACTCCCGGCTGGAGGAACTGCGGCGACGCTGGGACGAGCAGCACGCCAAGCTCAAGGCGCTGGTGCTGATGCTGCGGATCAAGGCCGCCTACAACGACGGCCTGTCCTCCCGCTACCAGGCGGCGCTGACCCGGCTGGCCAAGTTCGAGGCCGCCGGCCCGCCGGAGGCGGTGCCACTGACCCAGAAGGTGTCGATGCGGCTGCGCGGCGGCCGGACCGCGAAGCGGGCCGTGGTCTGCCGCGGCCTCGAGCTGACCGGTCTGATGCGGCCGTTCGACCTCGAGGTGTTCTACGGGGAGCGGCTGGCGGTGCTGGGCTCCAACGGGTCCGGCAAGTCGCACTTCCTGCGGCTGCTGGCCGCGCGGCGGGTCGGATCCCGACATCGAGCACCGGCCGGTCGACGCCGAGGCGATCCCGGCGGTCCGCGCACACCGGGGTCGGCCGTGCTCGGCTCCCGGGTCCGCCCCGGCTACTTCCGGCAGACCCATGCCCACCCGGAACTGCTCGGCCGGACGCTGCTGGAGATCCTGCACCGCGGCGACGACCACCGCGCCGGAATGGGCCGGGAGCAGGCGGCCAGGGTGCTCGACCGGTACGGGCTGGCCCGGGCCGTCGGAGCAGACGTTTCGAGACGCTGTCCGGCGGCCAGCAGGCCCGGATGCAGATCCTGCTGCTGGAGCTGTCCGGGGCCACCCTGCTGCTGCTCGACGAGCCGACCGACAACCTCGACCTGCATTCGGCGGAGGCCCTGGAGGACGCGCTGGACGGCTTCGACGGCACCGTCGTCGCGGTCACCCACGACCGGGCGTTCGCCCGCACCTTCGACCGGTTCCTGGTGTTCACCGAGGACGGCTCGGTGCGCGAATCCGACCAGCCCGTGTGGGACGTCGCCCGGGTGCAGCGCGAGCGGTGATCCCGGATCGACCGGCGACGGGCCGGACGTGGGCGTCGGGATGGGACGATGGTCGGCGTGAGTACGCGGGCCGTCAGGTGGGTCGGCCCGGCCGACGCGCTTCCGACCGCACGGCCGCGGGCCGCGCGCTGCCGGCCGAACCGGTCGGGCCGGTGCGGTTCGCCGGTCTGCTGTCCGGTCCGGGGCGCGGTTCGCGTGTTGCTGGTCGCTGCCGCGCTGGTCGCCGCCCTGATCGGCGCCGGGATCAGCCAGACCGCCGGCGGTGGTCGGGCTCGAGGAGTCGCCCGCCGCGGTCCGGTTCGGGCATCCCGCTGTTCCGCACCCTGGTCGACATCGGTGCGGTCACCGTGGCCGGCCTCGGCGCTGCTGTCCCTGATGCTCGGCTTCGACCAGCCGGAGCGGACCGAGCCGGTGATGCGCCGCGCCCGCCCGATCGCCGTCTGGGCCTCGCATGGTCTGGGCCGTCGGCCGCCTTCGTCTCGATCGTCCTGCTGGCCTGGGAGATCGGCGGCACGTTCCCCGGTCCCGGCGCAGCTGTGGGCCTACCTGTCCAACATCCCGGCCGGTAAGGGACTGCTGCTGTCCGGGGTCTGCGGGCTGGCGTCGCTCTGGCTGGCCCGGCTGTCGGTCCGGCACGGCGAGAAGGTGCCGGCCGAGTTGCGGGTCGGGGTCGCGCTGTTCGGGCTGCTGCCCGTTGCCGCTGACCGGGCACGCGTCCAACTGGTACTGGCACGACCTGGCGATGGTCTCGATGGAGCTGCACGTGGTCGCGGCGACCGCCTGGGCCGGCGGACTCGGCTGCGGTGGTGATCTTCCTGGCCGGCCGGCCGGACCTGCTGGCGGTGGCGCTGCCGCGATTCTCCAAGCTGGCGACCTGGTGCGTGTTCGTCGTCGGCGCTGACCGGGATGTTCAACGGACTGGTCGAGCTGTCACTCTCGCCGATCACCGCGTTGCCGTGGAACCTGTTCACCACCCGCTACGGGGTGCTGCTGCTGGCCAAGCTGGTGTGCATGGCGATCGTCGCGGCGAGCGCGTCGGTGGTGCGGTTCCGGCTGCTGCCGCGGATCGCCGCCGGCCGCCGCACCGCGGTCGCGGTCTGGTGCGGCGTGGAATTGCTGGTGCTCGCGCTGGCCTTCGGCGTCGCGGTCGTGTTGACCCGCGCCCCGGTCACGCCCTTCTGAACCGCGGCGCCCTCGGGTCCTGGTGGCCATCGCGTGACTGAGAACTGCAGAAAAGCTGCCCGCGGAGCACGGTTCTGCGTCAGTCGATGGATGCGTCCGCCGGCTCGGCCGATGCGGCCTGGTCGGTCGCCGGTTCGTCCCAGCCCAGCAGAGCCGCCCTTGTCGGAGCGGCGCGGCTCCGGGCCGAACTGCACGCTGATCTCCGGCGGTCGGTTCGTGCCCAGCCCGACCGTCTTCGAGGCCAGGAACACCGCAGCAGCCCAGGCCGGCCAGCAGCCCGAGGCCGGCGATCCACCACGACCACCAGGCGATCGGCGGGGTGTGCAGGCCGTGCCCGGCCGCCCACGCCGCGCGCAACGCGGTGACGTCGTCGTCGGCCAGGGTCAGCGGCGAGCCGAGCGCGAGCGCGTGCAGCAGCAGCGCGCCGAAGGCGACCGCGGTCACTACCACGGCTCCGATCGCGCCCCGCACGTACTCGTTCATCCTGAGCAGGAACATCAGGTCGACGGCGAGCCCGACCGGCAGCAGCCACAACGGCGGCGACGACGGCGGGAAGGTGCAGACGACCAGCAGCGGCCAGATCAACAGTCGGTAGACCAGGTAACCGCCGACGACGCAGGTGGCGGTCCACCGGAAGCCGACCATCAGCCGGGCGAACACCAGGATCGCCACACACACGGCGATACCCCAGACCGGGTAGACCCACGCCGGGATCGGCATGGCGAAGTGGTGCACCGCGGCATCGTCCACCGGCCGGCCGATCTGGTTCGCGGCGAACGACAGCAGGGACGGCTCGGCGTACGGGGCGCCGCGGAACCACGAGGCGACCTCGAGGATCCCGTACTCCTGCTGCAACTGCGGGAAGAACGCGTCCTCGAACAGGAAGGCGAACAGCGCGGTCAGGCCGGCCGTCCACTGCCAGCGGAACTTCCCGTCGCTCGGGTAGGTCCGGTACCAGTTCCGGATCACGCCGATGATCATGATGAAGGTGCCGAAGTAGAGCAGCAGGTGGGACGGTGACCAACTGGTCAGGTCCAGCCCGTTGATCCGGTGATTGATCACGTCGATCGGCCCGGCGACGACGAAGATGCCGGTGCCCCACTGCATCAGCCGCAGCGAGCGCTTCTCCACGCCGTAGCCGGTGAAGGTGTGGGACAGCACCAGCGCCGATGGCGATGCCGGTGCCGACGGTGTTGACGATGTGCGGCGGCGCCAGGTCGTCACGCAGCCACTTGAAGTGCCAGGACACGTCCCACGACGAGCCGAGCAGTTTGAACGCCAGCGCCACCAGCCACATGCGCTGCATGAACACGGCCAGCGAGCGCGGCGTCTCGCGGCCCGGCTTCGCCCCGGCTCCAGTAGGTCCGCATGAATCCGGACAGCCGTTGCATCGCCCTCACCTCGTGGTTCTGCCGTTCCCGGTCGTGGCTGCCGGATGACGGTCGCAGATCAGCGTACTTCCAGCCTGTGCCGCAACGGTCCAACTCCGGACGGAACAGGGCCGGCGCGCCCGGTTGGCTCGAACAGGGCCGTCCGGGTGAACATCCGATGGCAGGAAAAGGTGAAGCGGACAATCCAGGCACATGGGGTGTCGGCCCGCGACGCCGTGTTTGGAGGGCATGATGAACAGAAGACTGGCGGTGGCCGTTATCGGCGCCGTGACGTGCATGGCTCTGGTCCCGGGGGTGTCCGCCTCGGCCGCGGTGCCAGACGCCGACGGGACGGTGCATGCCTGTTACGGCAAGGTCGGTGGGGTCGTCCGCGTCATCGAGCCGACGCGGGGGGAGCGGTGCCTGAGCAAGGCGGAGTCGGAGCTCACCTTCAACCAGGCCGGACAGCGGGGGCCGGCGGGTCCCGCGGGTACGCCGGGTCCGGACGGCCCGGCCGGCGTCTCACCGACCGTGGCTCAGCTCGCCCCGGGCGATACGCACTGCCCGGCCGGCGGAGCCGCGATCACCGACGCCGCGGGCTCCACGGCCTACGTCTGCAGCGGCGCCACCGGAGCGGACGGCCGGCCGGGCGCTGATGGGCAGGACGGCGCGCCGTTCTCCGGCACGTTCACCAGCCCCAACGGCGCGTACTCGATCAGCGTCACCGACCAAGGAGTGGCGGTGAGCCACGGCAGCTCCGGGCTGGCCCTGACGGGCGACACGCTGAAGATCACCGGTGGGACACTCACCATCCAGGTGTCGGGCAACACCGCCGTCGAGGCCGGTGGCAGCGACCACGCTCAGAACCGGAAGCGACCTGAACGTGCAGTCCGGCGGATCCACCATCCTGAAGCCGGCGGCAAATCTGACCGTCGACGCTGGTGGCGCCACAACCGTGACGTCCGGCGGTGTGCTGGGGGTGACTGCACCGGTCATCGCGCTCAATGGTCCCGGCTGTCGCCCCGCGGCCCGGACCGGCGACGTGGTGGCGGTGTCCGCCTCGACCGGCCTCGATCACCGGCGGCTCAGGCACCGTCTGTATCGGCTGAGTCCGTCCGTCGGGTAGCTGTCGGTGGGGGCCCGGGCGCGGGATGATCGGGGTGATGAGCGAACCTTCGATGGACGCTGCCCGGGTCAGGGGCCCGGAGAGCTCCGCGGCACTGGAACGCGGGCTGCGGGTACTCGGCGTGCTCGCGGATCACGCGGAGGGCATGACGGTCAGCGAGCTGGCCGCCGCGATGCAGCTGTCCCGCCCGGTCGTCTACCGGCTGCTGGCCGTGCTGACCGACCGGCGCTATGTCCGGCGGGCGCCGGACGGCCGGCTCACCCTGGGCGTCGGCCTGCTCGGGCTGGCCCAACGCGCTCAACCTCATCTGCGACGGGCCGCCGCACCGGTGCTGCGGGAGCTGGCCGAACGGGTCGGCGCGACCGCGCACCTGTCGGTGGCCGACGGCGCCGAGGCGACCGCGGTGGCGGTGGTCGAACCGAGTTGGACGGACCTGCACGTCGCGTACCGGGTCGGTTCACGGCACCCGTTGGACCGGGGTGCCGCCGGCCGGGCGATCCTGGCCGCGCGCGCCGGCCGGACCGAGGTGGTGGAGAGCACCGGTGAGCTGCAGCCCGGCGCTTTCGGCATGGCCGTGGCGGTGCCGACCGAGGCGCTGGAAGCGTCGGTCGGGCTCGTCGCGTTGGCGGAGTTCGACCGGCGCGTCGCCGGCACCGCGCTGCGGACCGCGGCCGACCGGTTGGCCACCATGCTGTCCTGACCGGCCGCGAACCCAGGTGATCAGCCGACGGCGGCGCGAACCAGCGGACCGGTCCGGCGGGCCAGCAGGGTGTCCAGGGCGATCACCGTCGACGTCCGCAGCACGGCCGGATCGGCGACCACCGCGTCGATCACCCGCTGCAGGTCGGCGTTGGACCTGGCCACCATTCGGACCAGCAGGTCGGCCGAGCCGGTGATGGTGTGCACTTCGATCACCTCGGGGATCGAGGTCAGGTGGGCCACCACGGTGGCCCGACCGGCGCCCTGGGCGATCTCCAAGGAGAGGAACGCGGTCACCGGGTAGCCGAGCGCGGCCGGGTCCACGGTGGGGGCCAGGTCGGCGATCACCCCGTCACGGATCAACCGGTCCAGCCGGGCCTGCGCGGTGCCCCTGGCCACCCCGAGCCGGCGCGAGGTCTCCAGCACACCGATCCGTGGTTCGGTCGCCAACAGGGCCAAGAGGCGGGCATCGAGAGTGTCCACGGCCATGATCGTCTCCTGTGCATGTTGTAGAGCTAGATGGCGGAACAGCGGATCATCTTGCACAGACCGGTCACTCGCGAAGCCCACTCTTGCTCACCGAGCTAGACTCCCGTCAACGTTGCGGTCAGCGCAACCTGACCGGCGAAGATCGGAGACCCCATGAGCACTACCGAGCGCCCCATCTCCCTGACCGAGGACGAACGGGCCGCGAACCTGGATGTCGAGCAGCTCAAGCAGCTGGTCGGACTGGTCGAGTACGACGAATCCACCGACCCGTTCCCGGTCAACGCGATGGACGCCGTGGTGTTCGTCTGCGGCAACGCCACCCAGTCGGCCCACTACTACATCTCCGCGTGGGGCATGGAACTCGTCGCCTACTCCGGGCCGGAGACCGGCAACCGGGACCACGTGGCGTTCGTGCTGAAGTCCGGCTCGTGCCGCTTCGTGCTCAAGGGCGGCGTGGCGCCGGACAGCCCGCTGCACGAGCACCACCGGCGGCACGGCGACGGCGTGGTCGACCTGGCCATGGAGGTCCGCGACGTCGACCAGTGCATCGAGCACGCCCGGGCCCAGGGCGCGACCGTCCTGGTCGAGCCGCACGACGAGTCCGACGAGTTCGGCAGCGTGCGGATCGCCGCCATCGCCACCTACGGCGAGACCCGGCACACGCTGATCGACCGTTCCGGCTATGCCGGGCCGTATCTGCCCGGCTACGTCGCCCGGAAGTCCTCGTTCGTCAAGCGCCCCGGCGCACCCAGGCGGCTGTTCCAGGCGCTGGACCACGCGGTGGGCAACGTCGAGCTCGGTCGGATGGACTACTGGGTCGAGTTCTACAACAAGGTCATGGGATTCGTGAACATGGCCGAGTTCGTCGGGGACGACATCGCCACCGAGTACTCGGCGCTGATGAGCAAGGTGGTCGCCAACGGCAACCACCGGGTGAAGTTCCCGCTGAACGAGCCGGCGGTGGGCAAGCGCAAGTCCCAGATCGACGAGTACCTGGAGTTCTACGGCGAACCCGGCTGCCAGCACCTGGCGCTGGCCACGAACGACATCCTCGGCACGGTGGACGCGCTGCGCGCCGAGGGTGTCGAATTCCTCGACACCCCGGACAGCTATTACGACGACCCGCAGCTGCGGGCCCGGATCGGCAAGGTGCGGGTACCGGTCGAGGAACTGAAGAAGCGCAAGATCCTGGTCGACCGGGACGAGGACGGCTACCTGCTGCAGATCTTCACCAAGCCGCTGGGCGACCGTCCCACCATGTTCTTCGAGCTGATCGAGCGGCACGGCTCGCTCGGCTTCGGCAAGGGCAACTTCAAGGCTCTGTTCGAGTCCATCGAGCGCGAGCAGGACCGCCGCGGCAATCTGTAACCCCGCCATGGAAGGACCAACCGCCCCGCCGCGCGAGGATCAGCTGTCCCGGGTACTGCGAGGATCAACTTCGAAGGCGAGGATGAAGTTGTTGCCACCTGTCACATCTGCCACAGAGGGACAGAAGTTGATCCTCGCAGTGCCGTCGCCCAGGCTGCCCGGGGGCCGGACAGCGGTCAGCGGGCCGGTAGCACGGTGCCGGTGACCTCGCCGAGGCGCAAGAACCCCGTTGCGGTTGGCGCCGTGCGCGGTGATGGTGACGGTGTCGCCGTCGGCCAGGAACGTTCTGGACGAGCCGTCGGCCAGCGTGATCGGTTCGGTGCCGTTGCGGGTCAGCTCGATGAACGAGCCGGCCGTACCCGGGTCCGGTCCGGAGATCGTGCCGGACGCGTACAGGTCGCCCGGCCGCACGCTGGCCCCGCCGACGGTGAGCTGGGCGAGCATCTGGGCGCCGGTCCAGTACAGCTCGCGGGCCGGCGGATGTCCGACATCGGTTCCGTTCCAGTCGATCTGCAGCGTGAGATCCAGACCCCACGGCTCCCGATCGGCCAGATACGGCAGCAGCGGATGCGTGCGCGGCGGCGGATCGACCCGGGCGGCGGCGAGGGCGGCCAGCGGGGTGATCCAGCCGGACATGCTGGTGGCGAACGACTTCGCCACGAACGGACCGAGCGGGACGTACTCCCAGGGCTGGATGTCGCGGGCGCTCCAGTCGTTGACCAGGCACACCCCGAAGACGTGGGAGGCGAAGTCCGCCAGCGCAATCGGCTCGCCCGGCTCGGAGCCCGCACCGACCACGAAGCCAAGTTCCGCCTCGATGTCGAGCCTGCTGCTGGGTCCGAACACGGGAGCATCCGCGTCCGGCGGCTTGGACTGTCCCGACGGGCGGCGGATCGGCGTGCCCGACACCACCACGGTGCCGGCCCGTCCGTGGTAGCCGACCGGAAGGTGTTTCCAGTTGGGCAGCAACGGTTCTGAACCCGGCCGGAACATCCGGCCGAGCGCGGCCGCGTGGTGCTCGCTGGCGTAGAAGTCGACGTAGTCGCCGACGACGATCGGGCGGTGCATGGTCACCGACCCGATCGGGTGCAGGTAGGGCTGCAACACATCCGCTGCGGCCGGTCGGGTCAGCTGGTCGGTGAGCGCCGAGCGCACGCCGGCCCAGGTGTCCGGCCCGGCGGCAAGGAACGGTTCGAGCGTGCCGAGGCCGAACACGGTCCGCGTGAAGTGTGGGAGCGCGGCGGCCACCTCGAGCACCTGACCACCGATGCGGACCCCGACCCGGGGCGGGACGTGCGGCGCCGCGTTCGGCACGAACCGACCGAACGGCAGATGGTCGACGTCGAACCCGGACCCGGCGGCGCCGGTGACCCAACTGGTCGACCCGCGGCACGTCAGGCCGGAACGCTCGCGGTCAGCGGCGGAATCACGCCGAGCGCGGCGATCTCGGCCAACGGCTCGGTCACCCCGCAACATCCGAACGACAGGAAGGTGCTGCGGACCGCGGCGACGCGGGCTTCGTCCAACCGCCGGACCGCGTCCGCCGGATCGGCCTGGGCCAGGATGGCGGCGACCCGGGACCGGCTCGCCCCCCGATCAGCGGCGTCGACGGCGTTGATCACGTTGAGGACGCCGTGTGTGGGTGCGCTCTCGGACCGGTGGGTGGCGACCGCATGGTGCAGGCCGGCGGTGAGCTTGATGCCGATCCCGGCATCGACTGCGGCGTGCAGCACGACGGCCAACTCGGCGAAGCTGGGTACCTGCGCCGGATCTGCGCCGCCGGTCCGGAACTTCGCCCGCACCGAACCGTCGTCCACCTCCGGGAGCATGGCCAGGGCCCGCAGCACATCCAACGGTCGCTGGCGGCCCAGTTCGACGGCCACGGTGAGTCCGGCGGTCAGCAGCGGAGCGAGCGCGCGGACGGTCGGCGCCGGATCGGTCTCGTCCTGCTGCAGTGGCAACTCCACCCCCACCACGCGCAGCCCCGGCCGGGTGAGCAGGCGGACGGCCGCAGTGAGCTCGGGCACGCCACCCGGCGACCCGATGAGCACGATGTCGACCTCGTCGACGGACAACATCGGGAGGAGTTCGCTGGCCCGTTCGGCCGGTACCAGGAGCGGGCCGAGGTAGGGGCTGATGGGCCCGGCCTGCCACACCCGGTGGCGAAACCATGGCGGCGTCCAACGGCGACAGACCCGGCGGGAACACCGCGGCGTCGTCGACCAGCCCGGCGAACAGGGTTGACACGCGGTGGACTCTAGCGCACCGTCGAATCTGGTGTTACATCCATGTCCGCTGAGCGGACGCGGTCCGAGGCGGCGGCGTTGTCGTTCCGCCCGAGGCCGACGACGAGGGAGCAACTGCGTGGTCCACTACGCCAGGGTCGGCGAGGTACCGGCCAAGCGGCACACCCAGTTCCGGGCGCCGGATGGCCGCCTGTACTCCGAGGAACTCATGGGTGAGGAAGGGTTCTCGTCGGACTCGAGTCTGCTGTACCACCGCGGTATTCCGTCCGCGATGGTCGATGCCCGGGTCTGGGAGCTGCCCGACCTGGCCACCACCCCGAACCACCCGCTGACCCCCCGCCACCTCACGCTGCACGACCTGTTCGCCGACGTCGACCCGGCGCGGGTCGACGCCGTCCGCGGTCGGCGCCTGGTGCTCGGCAACGGCGACGTCCGGATCTCCTACGTCCGCACATTGCGCCGAGTCCGTTGTACCGCAACGCGATCGGCGACGAGTGCGTGTACGTGGAGGAGGGTGTCGGCGATGGTGGAGACGGTGTTCGGGGCGCTGCCGTACCGCGTCGGGCGACTACGTGCTGATCCCGCGGGCCACCGTGCATCGCTGGGTGCCGGCCGAGCCGAGTCGGCTGTACTGCATCGAGGGCAACTCGCACATCGGACCGCCCAAGCGCTATCTGTCCAGGTTCGGCCAGCTGCTCGAGCATTCCCCTACTGTGAAAGGGATCTGCACGGCCCGACGCGAGCCACTGCTGGTCGACGGCACCGACGTGGAGATCTACACCAAGCATCGCGGCAACGGGCCCGAGCGGGATCGTCGGCTCGATCGTGGTGAGCCCCGCACCATCCGTTCGACGTGGTCGGCTGGGACGGCTGCCTGTATCCGTACACGTTCAACGTCAGCGATTTCGAGCCGATCACCGGTCGGGTGCATCAGCCGCCGCCGGTGCACCAGGTGTTCGAGGGCTACAACTTCGTGGTCTGCAACTTCGTGCCGCGCAAGGTCGACTACCACCCGCTGGCCATCCCGGTGCCGTACTACCACTCGAACGTCGACAGCGACGAGATCATGTTCTACGTCGCCGGTGACTACGAGGCCCGCAAGGGATCCGGGATCGGCCGCGGGTCGATCAGCGTGCACCCCGGCGGCCACTCGCACGGCCCGCAGACCGGCGCGGTCGAGGCGGCGCTGGGCAAGGACTACTTCGACGAGTTGGCCGTCATGGTCGACACCTTCCGGCCGCTGGAGCTCGGTGAAGCGCGGTCGCGCGGTGGACGACGGGGTCTACGCCTGGAGCTGGTCCGGCCGCGGGCCGGCAGGCTGAGCTCTCGCCCCGGACTCCTGCCAACCCCCCGGCCGCGGGGAGTTGGTCGCAGGGTCGCGTCCGATTTGGGCGGATTAACTCCCCGCGGGCCGGGAGGATTCCGGGGGTCAGTCGTCGTCGATCGGATACCAGGCGGTGGCGACCAGCTCGGAGCCGGCGGTGCGACAGCGCGCTCACGTGGCCGCCGGCCGCGCCGACGGCGAGCAGCTCGTCGATCAGGTCGGCGCCCCGCAGGGTGATCGTCACGCAGACCCGCGCCGCGTTGCTCGAAGGCGGACCCGGCCGGCATGGCCGGCCTCGGTGAGCTTGGCCAGCGACCCGGTCGAGGCCAGCGAACCGCGGGCCACGCCGAGAATGCCCAGGGCGTCGTCCACCGCTGCCAGCAACGCCTCCCGGTTGCCTTCGCACATGGCCCTGACCAGCTCCGGCCGGGTGGCGGCGACCCGGGTGCCGTCGGCGAACGACCCGGCCGCCAGCGCCAGCGCCAGGTCCCCGCCGGCGGCACCGACCTGGGCGAGGGTGAGCGCGAGCAGGTGCGGCAGGTGGGAGATCCGGGCCACCGCGGCGTCGTGCGCCGTCGGCCTCCACCGGCACCACCCGGCTGCCGACGGCCAGCGCGAGCGCCGGCGACCGCCGCCCAGTCGTCCTGATCGCTGTCCTCGGTCAGACAGGTGACCCACGCCGCGTCGCGGAACAGGTCGGCGCGACCCGGCGGCCCAGCCGGAGTGCTGGGTGCCGGCCATCGGGTGCGAGCCGACGTACCGGGCTCGCGGGGCGAGCTCGTCGACCAGCTCGGCGACCGGCGCCTTGACCCCGGCGACGTCGGTCAGCCGCGACGGTCGGCGCCACCCGGTCGACGGCCTTGAGCAGCTGGGCGAACGTCGGTGACCGGCGCGGCCAGCACGACCAGGGCATCGGCTTCGGCGGCGGCGGCGAGCGCGGCGTCCAGGTCGTCGTGCACGGCGAATCCGTCGGCGGCGGCCGCGGCCCTGGTCGCCGGGGCTCGGCGACCAGCCGGAGACCGGCAACGGCGTCGGCGGCAGCCCGCAGCAGCGAGCCGCCGATCAAGCCCGCGCCCAGCACGCAGAGGGCGGGCGGGAGCGGGGTGGTCGACGTGGTCACATCGCTCATCATCCTGGGAGCCAGCCAACGCAGGGCTGCCGGGAGCGTCAGATCGACGCACGCGCCGACGCCGGCTGCGGTCATGGACGCCAGCCTCAGCGGGCGCATGGCCGGTTCCGCCCTGTTGGCGAACCCTGCGCGTTGCTGCGATGAACGTTTGACCTGCACCGATGGCTATGGCGTGGCCGGTCATGGTCGGAGTCGGTAGCGTTTGCCCGGTGAGCGTCGAGGGATTCGCGGCCGCGGTCGTCCGCGAGGACGGCAAGTGGCGCTGCTCGCTGCTCGCCGAGGAGTTGCTCGACGACCTCGACGGCGTCATCACCGCGCTGCGCCAGGTCGCCTCGGCCGGGGCGGTCTTCGGCATGCTCGCGGTCGACGACGAGTTCTTCGTGATGGTGCGCCCGGTTCCCGGCGGGGCCGCGCTGCTGCTGTCCGACGCCACCGCCGGCCTCGACTACGACGTGGCCGCCGACGTGCTGGACCTGCTGCAGGTCCCGATCCCGGACGAGGACGACGTCGAGGACGACGAGCCGTGGCCGGAGGGGGACCTGACGCTGCTGGCCGACCTCGGGCGTGCCCGAGCAGGAGATGCAGCTGATCGTCGACGAGGTCGACCTGTACCCGGACGAGCAGCTCGCGTTGATCGCCCAGCGCTGCGGCTTCGCCGACGAGTTCGCCCGCGCGATCGAGAAGTCCTGACGTTGACCGAGGCGTTCGTCGGGCGTCGGGACACCGGCCGGCGACGCTGCGTTGATCCGGGCCGCGCTGGTCTGTGCGCGTGCGGGCGCCGGAAACCGGCGACGTGCCGATCGGTGCTGTCGTGGTGGCCGCCGACGGTGCGTTGCTCGGATCGGGCTGGAACCAGCGAGAAGCACTGCAGGACCCGACGGCGCACGCCGAGGTGCTCGCGCTGCGCGGCCGCGGCTGCCGCGCTGGGTTCGTGGAACCTGACCGGCTGCACCCTGGCGGTGACCGTCGAGCCGTGCACCATGTGTGCCGGCGCCCTGGTCAATGCCCGCGTCGCCCGGGTGGTGTTCGGTTGTTGGGAGCCGAAGACCGGTGCCGCCGGATCGCTCTGGGACGTGCTGCGGGACCGTCGGTTGACGCACCGGGTCGAGGTGCGAGGAAGTGTGCTGGCCGACGAGTGTGCGGCGCCGTTGCTACGCGTTCTTCGGCGAACTGCGCACCGACCGAGCCTGAGCTGCACGGCGACACCGATGGCCGGAAGCAGCGCCGCGCGGTCCGGTAAAGTACCGCGGCGAAGGTAGCGTGTCCGAGCGGCCTAAGGAGCACGCCTCGAAAGCGTGTGAGCGTGAAAGCGTTCCGTGGGTTCAAATCCCACCGCTACCGCCACAATCCCTGGTCAGAGGCTGCGTCTTCGGCCGGGGGTTTGTGCTGTCTTGTCGGCCAGCCCTAGGGGTGGTGAACACCGGCTCGCCGGGTCGGGCAGGCTGGGCGGTGTGCATTTCGTCGGCATCGACCTCGCCTGGGGCGAACGCAAGCCCACCGGCATCGCCGTGTTGGACGACAGCGGCCGCTTGCTGCGCGTCGCGGCGGTGCGGACCGATGCCGAGATCGTGGCGGAGCTCGAGCCTTATCTGCGCGACGGCTGCCTGGTCGGCATCGATGCACCGCTGGTGGTGCCGAACGCCACGGGCAACCGGCCCGCGGAGGCGGACCTGAACCGCGACTTCGCCCGGTTCCAGGCCGGTGCCCACCCGTCGAACACCGGAAAACCCGAGTTCAGCGGTACTCCCCGAGGTGCGGCGCTGTGTGCTCTCCTCGGCCTTGACATGAACCCGCGGTCCCGTCGGAAACGGCGGGCGATCGAGGTCTATCCGCATCCGGCCATCGTCGCGCTGTTCCGCCTTGGCCGGACCCTGAAGTACAAGAACAAGCCCGGACGGGCGGTGGCCGACCTGCGGTCCGAGCTGCTGGTGCTGATGGGTCTGCTCGGTGGTCTCGAACGTGCCGAGCCGCCGCTGATCCTCGACGCGGGGTGGTCCGACTTGCTCGCCGGCGGTGGAAGCGGCCACCCGGAAGAGCGAGCTGCGGGTGGCCGAGGATCAGGTCGACGCCGTGGTCTGCGCCTATGTGGCGCCTGTTCGCCGTCCGCCGACCCGAACTGACCACCACCTACGGCGATTTCGCCACCGGCTACATCGTCACCCCGACGCTGCCGCCCGATCTGCGGCGCCCGAGGACGCGGTCCCGCGCCTCGGACGCAGATCCGATCAGTGCGGCGGTCCGGGCCTACGCCGATCTCCGGCCCGAGCTGATCGCCACCGGTGAGCGGCTGCTGGAGCAGGTCACCGCCATGCTCGACGACGCCGGGATCAACTACCTGACGGTGAGCGGGCGGATCAAGAGCGTCGCGTCCTTCGCCGACAAGGCGGCCCGGCAGGCCGACGGTCCCGATGGTGTTCCCGGATCCGTTGCAGGACATCGGTGATCAGATCGGTGTGCGCGTCATCACCTACGTCCAGAGTGACGTGGCGACCGTCGCCGACATCCTGCACGACCAGCTCGTCGTGCACGACGACCGGGACCGCGGCCGGGAGACGGCCCGGCTGGGCCAGTTCGGGTACGCCAGCCGTCATCTCCAGGTGTCCACCCCGAGCCCGCGCCGGGCCGGACGGCGAACCGATCGCCGGCCGGATCGCCCAGATCCAGATCCGCACCGTGCTGCAGCACGCCTGGGCCGAGTTCGAACACGATATCCGTTACAAGGGAACGATTCCTGCGGAGCACGCCAGCGACTTCGACCGGAGGTTCACCCTGGCGGCCGGCCTGCTGGAGCTCGCCGACAACGAGTTCTCGACCATCCGCGATCGGTTGCGCACCGAAGTCCCGGAGCTCGACCGGCGCCGATCCCGACCAGCCCGATGACGACCCCCGGCTCAGCCCCCGCGAACTCGCCGCGTTCCTGGCCGGCCAGTACGCCGACGCCGGGTGGTCGCGGACCGAGCACTACGCCTGGATCTCCGGCCTGCTGCTCGAGCTCGGCATCACGTCGCTGGCCGAACTGGCCGACACCCTGCGCGGCCTCGACGAGGCATCGATCGCGGCCCGGATGGGCTACCGCTACCCGCCAGGCGCGGTGCGGCGCCTCGACGACGCCCTGCTGTTCCGGTTCGGCGACCGGTATGTCGGCCTTCGCGGCAATGCCGATCGGGTGGCGGCGCTGCAGTCACGGTGGAAGAAGGTCAGCACTTCTTGATCGCGCTCGCCGGTGGTGGGCCTTGGCCCGACCCGGATGGAGGATCGTCGGCGTGAGGTCGGGCGACGGGCAGAGTTGCCCGACGGTCCCTGGCCCGGTGACGTGGTTCGACGCGCGTAACTCCCGGGGCTAGGTTGCCGACGGTGACGACCAACTACGTGGCCGGCGAGCGGGCGCTGCTCGAAGCGGTGCTCGACGTACAGCGCACGGAGATCGCTGAGCTCCTCGACGGCCTCGGCGAGCAGGAGGCGCGGCTCCGGCTGGTGCCGTCACTGACGACACCGATCGGGCTCGTCAAGCACGCGACCTTCGTCGAGAAGGTGTGGTTCCACGCCCGGATCGCCGGTGTTCCCCGCTCCGAGCTCGGCCTTCCCGACGACGTCGACGAGAGCTATGCGGTCGAGCCCGGGGACACCGTCGCCTCGGTGCGAGAACATTTCGTGACGACCTGCGAGCGCTCGCGACAGATCGCCGCGACCGCTTCCCTCGAAGACGAGTATCCGTGGCACGAGGGGCTCGTCAGCCTGCGCTTCATTTATCTGCACCTGATCCAGGAGCTCGCCCGTCACGCCGGACACGGCGACATCCTGGTCGAGCAGATCCTCGCTCGGCGGTCGGCGGAGTAGCCGCCGCCGGATAGCTCGCCCTGCGTGTCGCACGATGCCTCGTCTGGTGGCATGATCGGCACCCGGCATTGCCCGCCGAATGTGTCGACGTTTTCACCAGGCTTTGGAGAGCGAGGGGCGATGTGTCGGTGGTTGGCCTATTCCGGTGATCCGATCCTGGCCGAGGACCTGCTGTTCCGGCCGGTGCACTCGCTCATCGATCAGAGCCTGCACTCCCGGTTGGGGGTGACGACAACCAACGGCGACGGTTTCGGCATGGGCTGGTACGGAGAAGGACCGGCCCCGGCCGTGTTCAAGGCGATCGAGCCGGCCTGGAACGACCAGAACCTGCGTGAACTCGCCGGCCACGTCCGGACCGGTCTGCTCTTCGCCCACATTCGGGCATCAACGGGTACCCCGGTCCAGCGGAGCAACTGCCATCCGTTCCGGTTCGACAAGTGGCTTTTCATGCACAACGGTGCGATCACCGACTTCCACAAGGTCAAGCGAGACCTGATCCTGGCCATCGACCCGTCGCTGTACCTGGACATCGAGGGCTCGACGGACTCGGAGACCCTGTTCTTCCTGGCCCTGACCTTCGGATTGGTCGACGACCCCCCGAAGGCGCTCGAGCGCGCGGTCGGCGTGGTCGAGGACGTCGGTCACCGGCACGGCATCGAGCACCCGATTCAGATGACGGTCGCGATCAGTGACGGGTCGTCGGTGTGGGCGTTCCGCTATTCGAGCGCCGGCCAATCCCGTTCGTTGTTCTATTCGACGGACGTGGTGGCGCTTCGCCGGCTCCACCCGGAGGTCCCGGTCCTCCGGACGCTGAGTGACGAGGCCCGGCTCGTGGTGTCCGAGCCGTTGGGCGATCTGCCAGGTGCGTGGAACGAGGTCCCTGAGTCCAGTTGGGGTGTCGTGCGAGCCGGCCAGGACGACCTGCAGCCGTTCCGCCCGACCACGACGACGTAGCAGGCGCTCCGGAGCCGCCGACGGCCGGCAACCGGCAGGGGTCGGCCCGGGCCGATCAGCTGGTCGTCGTGGCCGCTGTGGACGAGGTCTTCGTCGTCGCACTGGTTCGTGCTGATGCCGTCGTCGTCGCGGTGGCCGTTTCCGTCGCCGTCGCCGTTTCCGTGGCCGTTGCCGTGGCGTGGCGGTGGCGGTGGCAGTGGTGGTGGCAGTGACCGTCGCCGGCGACGACGTCGCTGCGCTCGTCAGCGCGGCGAGCGACTTCTCGAAGGCGGCCATGGTCGCCGCGTCGACCTGGCCGGTCGGCTTGACCCCCAACTTTGTCTGCATGGCCTGCAAAGCCTTCGTGAGGTCGTCGCTCCAAACCCCATCGATCGGGCCGTCCCAGAAGCCCGTCAGCTTGAGGGCGGTCTGGAGCGCGGTGATCTGCATGGCCTCCTTCTGGTCGACGGCACCCAGCTTGTCCTGGAGGGCCTTCGAGGTCGCCTCGTCGACGAAGCCGGTCACCGGCAGTCCACTGTCGGTCTGGAGCTTCTCGACCGCGGCGGCGGTTTCCGGCCCGTAGACACCATCGATCGGACCCGGGTCGTAGCCCGCCCGTTGGAGGTCGGTCTGCAGCCCCTTGGTGTACTCCGCGAGTTGCGCCAAACCCTCGGCCTGGCGCTCGTCGGACAGGCACCCGGCATCGTTGAGCAGGTTCAGCCACGCGAGCTCGAGGGCCAGCGCGGCCGAGTTGTACTCCGAGCCGGCGTCGACGAGCGCGGTGTTCGCGTTGATCTTCTTCGCGGTACGGGCGAGGTCTTCCTCGGCCAGCTTGACCCGCTCGATGGTGGCCGGAGCGACCAGCGTGGTGGTCTCGGTCGGGGCCGTGCTCTCCGGTGCCGAGCTGACCGGCATTCCCGACGCGGTGGCGATCGCGGCGGCCAGTGCCGCTTGGGCATCGGCGAGTTCCTTCTGTGCCGCGGTCAGGTCGTTCTTCGCGGTCTCGACGGCGGAGGCCGAGGTGGCAACCGATTCTTGCGGGGCGACCAGGTCAGCACCCAGCGTCTGCACATCGCCGACGGTTGCGCTTTCATCGGTGAACACTCGGCCGTAACGGTCGAGGGTCTCGATGTAGCTCTCGGTCGCGCCGCAGAAACCCTGGTGGGCGGAGGTGAGCGCCCCTTCTGCTGAGCTCACGGCGGCCTCGGCGGTGCTCACCCGGCCTTGCGCGACGGCTACCGGATCCGCAGGCGCGGAACTTGCCGCCGATGTCGCCGCGGCCGTGCTGTCGGGGCTTGCGCCATTACTGCTGCATGCCACCGACAGCAGCGCGACGACCATCACCATGGGCACGAGACCGGCCCCCTGGCGGCGGGACGTTCTTCCAACGGGCCTGGTCAACATCACGAACCCTTTCCATGGTTCCGGCCCCCGGAGACAGCACCGACGCGCTCGGCCTGAACATAGCGGCGAGCACCCAGGGATCGCAGCAGGCTCCCGGCGTGCTGCTGGGAGTTTTCCCGGCGGCCCCGGTCCGGTCATCATCCGACCGGGGTGAATTCGACACCCAGGGGCAGCTGCCGGATGGCCACCGACAAGCTGGGCGGGGCCAACGCATCTCGACCGGGCCCGTCGCAGGTCGGGCTCGCCTGCAGGCGAGATCCGCGGAGGATGTGGGATGCTGAGCCCCAGTTGAACCCAGGAAGAGGTTTGCGGATGACACAGGCCAGTGAACGATTTGCTGATCAGCCTCCGGGTCGGACGGGTGCGGCTGATGTCCAGTCCTGACAGTGTCGAGCAACCCCGCACTCCGAGGTCGAACCGCAAGATGGCGACCTGGTTGATCGCCGGCTTCGGGGGGATCCTGTTCCTCGCCGGCGTGGTGGTCAGTTTCATCACCGGTACGCCCTTTTCCTGGGCGGCGTTCCTGCTGATCGGCGGGGTTGTCCTGTTCCTTTTCGCTGCCTTCGTCTGGATCCGCCTGGCTGAGTGAGCCCGGCGAGGCCCAGGAGCGATCCGAAGAATGTCCGGCCACCCGTGGTCAAGACCTGGCCGGGACCTCTCATACGTGTCGGAGGAGCCGGAAGCGTGCCCGGCGTGGGAGCATCGCGGCAGGCGCGAGGTGATGCAAGCGTTCGGAGCTGGGCTGATGACGGAGATGGAGTTCGAGATCCGCATGTCCGGTGTGCCTCGCCCGAGCGTCGTCGTCGGCGTCCCGACCGTTCCCGGCCCGGTCACCTCGAGCCGGGCCATCGCAGCAGTAGGCTCACCGGCACTGTCGACGACGCCGAGGGCCAGATGGGTGTGATCACCATGGTGCACGCGCACACGCTGCGGGCGGGCCACCCCGTGATCACCGGATGACGCAGCAGCCGGACAGCGGCCCGGAGGTGGAGGCTCCGCTCAATCGGCGCCTGGCGATCCTCCTGGCCATGGCGATGTTCGTGCTCGTCGTGGACACCTCCCTGATGAACGTCTCGATCGCCGCCGTCGTCAAGGACCTGGACACCACGGTCAGTGGCGTGCAGTCGGCGATCGCGCTCGAGGCGCTCGTGTCCGCCGCGTTCATTCTGATCGGCAGCAAGGTCGGCGACCTGATCGGACGCAAGCGGGCCTACGTGCTGGGTCTGCTCGGCTACGCGGTCGGCGCCACGGCGATGACCCTCGCGCAGGGGTTGACCGCGATCATCATCTTCTGGGCCGTCGTCGGCGGGATCGGCGCGTCGCTGCTGCTGCCGGCGATGCAGTCGCTCATCCACGGCAACTTCCAGGGCTCGGCGCAGAAGAAGGTGTACGCCCTGGTCGGCGCGGCGGCGGCGATCGCGGCCGCGGTGGGCCCGTTGCTGGGCGGTTTCATCACGACCTACCTCTCCTGGCGGGTCGGCTTCATGCTCGAGGTGGTGGTCATCGCCGTCGTGCTGTCCGGTATCAAGCTCGTCAAGGATGTGCCCTACACCGGGCCGCGCGAGGTCGACGTCGTCGGGGCGATCCTGTCCGTGCTGGGCATGGGCGGCATCGTGCTCGGCATCCTGGTGTGGCAGGAGGGCGGCGAAGCGGTCGGGGCGCTGCTCGTGGTCGGCGCGGTCGCGATGGCCGGGTTCGGTTTCTGGTTGGTGCGCCGCAAACGCGCGCACAAGGCGACGCTCATCGATCCGGACCTGTTCAGCTCGAAGGTCTTCCGGTTCGGCATCACCGGGCAGATGCTGCAGCAGATAGCGCTGGGCGGCACCATGATCGTGCTGCCGATCTACCTGCAGATGGTCCTGGAGTACAACGCGATGCAGGCCGGCCTGTCGCTGGCACCCCTCTCGTTGACGATGTTCGCTGTCGCCATCCTCGCCGGCAAGCGGGCCGGTAAGAGGCGGCCGGCCGGCATCATCCGGTGGGGCTTCGCGCTGCTCACCCTGGGGCTGGTGGTGCTGCTCCCCATCGTGCCGCGCGCCGATTCCGGGTGGTACCTGGTGCTCCCGCTCGTGGTTGCGGGATCCGGGCTGGGGCTGCTGGTCTCGCAGCTGAACAACTACACGCTGGCCCCGATCTCGGAGGAACGGGTCAGTGAGGCCGCCGGGGTGAACTCCGCCGCGGGGTCCTTCGGCCTGTCCTTCGGCCTCGCGTTCGCCGGAGCGATCATGCTGGCCGCGTTGTCCTTCACGTTCACCAGCATGGCCACCTCCAGCACGGTGCTGTCGGCGTCGGAACAGCAACAGGTGGCGACGGCCCTCGAGGACGACGCCGAGGTGATGAGCAATACCGCTCTGGAGGAGCAACTCGCCGGTCAACCTCCGGCCACCCAGGCCGAGATCATCCGGATCAACACCGATGCCCGGCCGCTGGCCCTGCAGATCGGGCTGCTGATCCCCATCCTGGCCGGGTTGATCGGGCTGTTCAACTCTTTCCGGATGATGCGTCTGCCGGACCCGAAACCGTCGGGCACGGCCGAGGGGATGATCTTGGGTTGACCTGATCGGCGCAGGCCGCCGCCATGCCCGGGACCCAGGGTGCTGATATGGGCCACCGCAACGAATTTCACTGAAAGGCTGACTTGATGTTCAACAACAACGGATCGTTCCTGCTGGCACTGCTCGAGTTCTTCCTGTTCTTCGCCTGGTTCATGTGCCTGTTCTGGATCTTCGGCGACATCTTCCGCAGCAAGGACATGGGCGGGGTCGCCAAGACCCTGTGGCTGCTGTTCGTGCTGTTCATTCCGTGGCTGGGCATCCTGGTGTACGTGATCGCCCGCGGGTCGGGCATGCAGGAGCGCCAGCTGGAGCAGGCCAGGCAGATGCAGACGGCACAGACCGAGTACATCAAGTCGGTCGCCGGCAACTCCTCCGCCACGGGTGTCGCGAGCGAGATCGCCTCGGCGAAGAGCCTGCTCGACAGCGGAGCGATCACCCAGGCCGAGTTCGACCAGCTCAAGGCCAAGGCGCTGGCCTGAGTCGCAGCTGATCGGCCGACTGATCGGCTGCCGTAGAGGACGCCTCTCGACAGCGTGGTGTGAGGAGCGAAGCATGACTCTCGGACGGTGGCACCGGCAGCGGGTGGGCCAGTGACCGGGCCGAGCGGGTCGGTGACCGGGGCAAGTGTTCCGGTCACCGGCCAGCGGTGGCTGGCCCGGGCTGCGTTCGGAGCCGTCCTTGTTGCTGTGGTGGTGCTGATCGGCGCGGAAGGCGCCATCGGTCTGACGCTGCTGGCCATCGGCCTCGGCGGGTCGGCGGCCATCCTGGCCGGCGGGTTCTGGTTCATCGGCAAACGCGACTTTCGCCGATGGGTCGGCCTGGCGGTGGTGCTGATCGCGGCCGTGCTCGTCGTGGTTGCGTTCTTCCGGGCGAACGTCCTTCTGGTGGCGGTGATCTCGCTCGCTCTGCTGGCACTGGGTGGGGTCGCCGCACGGCACGCGTTGCGGCACACGCCGGAGCCGTGGATGCCCGTGACCGCTGCCTCGCCGCCGCACAAGCCCTTCCTCGTGATGAATCCGAGGTCCGGTGGGGGCAAGGTGGTCCGGTTCGACCTGGCCGCGAAGGCCCGGGCGCTGGGCGCGGAGGTGACCCTGCTCGACGGTCCGGGCTACGTCGACGTCGCCGCGATCGTTCGGGAGGCGGTCCACGATGGTGCAGATCTGCTCGGTGTGGCCGGCGGGGACGGCACGCAGGCGCTGGTCGCCGGGATCGCCGCGGAGCACGACATCCCGCTGTTGGTGATCAGCGCCGGAACCCGCAACCACTTCGCGCTGGATCTCGGCCTGGACCGGGACGACCCGTCCACCTGCCTGCAGGCGCTCACCGACGGTGAGGAGGTTCGGGTTGACCTCGGCATGATCGAGGACCGACCGTTCGTGAACAACGCATCCTTCGGCGCCTACGCAGAAATCGTGCAGAGCCCGGAGTACCGGGACAACAAGAACCGGACCATGCTGGCGATGCTGCCGGACCTGCTCACCGGGCCGGCCGGGGCGAACCTGACGGTGCGCACCGGTGACCACACCGACAGCAATCTGCAGGCCGTGTTGGTGAGCAACAATCCGTACGGCTCGGGCCGATTGCGGGACATGGGTCGCCGGGCCCGGCTGGACCAAGGATCGCTCGGCATCCTGGCCGGCCGGCTGTCCAGCGCGACCCAAGCGGTCGGTCTGCTGCGCCGCCGGAAGTACCGGCCGATCTCCACCATCAGCAGTAAGGACGAGGTCATCATCGATGCGCCCTCGCCGACCATCCCGGTGGGCATCGACGGCGAAGCGGTGACCGTGAACACACCGGTGCACTGCACGATCCGGCCCCGTGCGCTGCGGGTGCTGCTACCCAGGAACCGGCCCGGGGTTCCACCGCCACGGCCCCGAATCGACTGGACGCGGCTGTGGCACCTCGCCTTCGGACATTGAGCCAGGTCCTGATCCGGGACGATGCCGGCGGCCTGTGGACCCGGTCGCCGATGGTCGGGCACGGACCGCAGGTGGGTCTGGTGGTGGCTTCGGCCGCCGTCCCGGGAACCTTCTCGAGTTCGCTGTCGCCCCGATCCTGGCTCGACCAGGGGATCGTCACCGGCCTCGCGTCCGTCACGCACTATCTGGTTTCGGTTGTCGCGCAGGACGGGATCGACCTCGGCGGAGCCGCGCTGGCCAGAGCGCTGCCGTTCCCGAAGTCCTGGTCGGAGCAGCAACGTCGACAGGCAGCGATCCTGCTGCTCGACATCGCCGTGATCCCGGTCGGTTTCGGACTGGGCGCGCTGTTCCGGTTCCGGGACAACGACTCGCAGGTGCGCACCCTGCTCCGCCAGATCGGGCTTCGATTGGGCGTCACCGGCACCGGAGGCACCCTGCTGGCCGGCGCGTTGGCGGCCACCGCCGCGCTGGATCGGCGGATCGGGGCCGGCGGACGGATCGCGCGGTTCCCGGTGACCGTACCCGTGGGTCTGGTCACCTCGCTCGCCCTCGAGCGCCTGCGGCAGCGGGAAGGCGCAGCCGACGACGTCGACGACCCGGCCGCCGGCAGTCCGGTACGGGGTCTCGCCGCCGGTATGGGCATCGTGCTGGCCCTCGCGGGAACCGCCGCCGCGGAAGGGTGGGCCGCGCGTCTGCTCGGCTCGATCAGTGGCCGGATCCTGCCCGGGTCGGAAATGTTCTGGCGGTTGGCCAGCCACGGCGTGCTGGTCTCCGCCGTCGGGGTCGGCACCCAGGCAGTCTGGGGCCGGGCGATGCGCGGCATCGAAGCGGGCACCACGAAAGTACGACGACGCCATCGGCGCCGCGGCCGCCGGCGTGTGGACGGCCCCGACGGTCAGCGGAGATCCGGCCAGCCTCGTGCCGTGGGGCACCCTGGGCCGCGAGGGTCGCCGGCACGCCATCGCCTACGTCCGACCGAGGCCGCCCACCGACCGGCCCATCCAGATCAGCGGACGAACCCGGCCCGACCTGTCGATCCGCACCGTGATGCGCGAGGAACCGAGGGCCAGCCCGATCCAGGTCTTCGTCGGTCTGGACACCGCTCCGACGCCGGCCGCGCGCGTCGAATTGGCAATGGCCGAACTGGATCGCACCGATGCCTGGTCGCGCTCGGTGCTGTTGCTGATCTCGCCCACCGGAACCGGTTACGTCAACTACGTGGCCACTGCCTGCGTGCAGTACCTGACCCGCGGGGACGTGGCGAGTGTGACACTGCAGTACTCGAAGCGGCCGTCGCCGCTGTCGCTCGGAAAGGTGCACGCTGCAGCGGAACAGAACCGTCTGCTCTGGCTCCGTATCTTCGAGCGGGTCCGGGCGATGCCGCCCGACAAACGCCCCAAGGTCGTGCTCTTCGGCGAGTCCCTCGGCGCGCTGACCAGCCAGAATGTCCTGGTCGGTTGGGGGACGCTCGGTCTGCAGGCACTGGGCATCGACCGTGCACTCTGGGTCGGCACACCGGAAACCAGTCGGTGGATGCACGAGGTGACGGCCGAGCCGCGGCCGGACGTCGACCCGAGCCTGATAGCGATCGTCAACGACTACGAGCAGTTCTGCGATCTCGGCGCGCAGGAGAAGGAACGGGTCCGCTACGTGCTGCTGAGCCACGACAACGACGGCGTCACCAAGTTCGGTCCGAGCCTGATCAACCGCCGACCGGCCTGGCTCGGTCCGTCCCGACCGCTGCCCGAGGAGGTGCCGGGTCGGTCACCGCGCGGCATCCCGCCGGCGATGCACTGGCGCATCGTCACGACCTTCTACCAATCCCTCATCGACATGAAGAACGCGCAGATCCCGGGTGCATACCGGGCCTGGGCCCACGACTACCGCCCCGACCTCGCCGACTTCATCCACGACGTGTTCGACCTCGACTGCACGCCCGCACAACTCGACCGCGTCAAGGCTGGCCTGCCGGGAACGCGAGGAGTTCCGGGAGGCGATCCTGCGGTGACACAGGCGCGGGTAGGGAGTGCCGGCTGACGCGCGCGCCGCTCGCTGGACCGGGACAGGGCCGGGCGTGCACCTGGCCGGCGCCCTGTGCGTGGAAGCACACGGTGGTGACCACGGCCGAGCCGGGGCCGGGGAGATCTGATCGGCGGTCCACGATGAGAATCGGTAACCCGGCCGGTCAAACTGCACAACAATGCCGGGGCCGAGGAGGTCGACATGGTGGACAAGTCGGGACCGCTGGACCTGACGTTCGAGGCCGACGTGCTGCAGTCGCCGGCGAAGGGCGGCTGGGCCTACGTCAAGATGGATCGTTCGGCCGAGATGTTCGGTACCAGGGGTCTGGTGAAGGTGACAGGCACCGTCGACGGCCACGCCTTCGAGAGCTCGTTCATGGCGCTGGGCGACGGCACGCACAAGCTTCCGGTGACCAAGGACCTGCTGACGGCGTTGGGCAAGGCCGCTGGGGATCGGGTGACAGTGCACCTGACGCGGCGCCGAAGCTGACTCGCGTCACGCATCGGGCAGGATCGGCGCCGCACCACCGGAGACGGTGATCCCGCCGGAGACCGGCACGTGCACCCGCAGCAGGCTCGGGCCGGCCGACATGTCTGCCCTGATGGATCACCAGATCGGCCGGCGGCTCGATCTTCCCGATCGCCCGCAGATAGGCGCCGGAGGATGCCGCGGCGGCGCCGGTCGCCGGGTCCTCGGTGACCGGCCCGACCGGGAAGGGGTTGCGGGCCTCGAGCTCGGTGGGCGAGGAGACGAACAGCACGGTGACGGTGCCGGTCCAGCCCTGGGTGTCCATCAGGGTCCGCAACGCACCTGGGTCGAAGGTGAAGCTGTCGAAGCGGTTCCGGTCGGCGAGGACGAGCTCGGGATGCGGGTTGCCGGCATGCGAGACCAGCGGCGGATAGCCGTCGGCCAGGTCCCCGGTGGTCAGGCCCAGCACCTGCAGCAGCGCGGCCAGCGCGCCGGGATCGACCTCGGAGACCACGGGTTCGATGCTGGTGAACGCGGCGGTGACCCCGCCGGCGTCGTCGATCGACGTGACGATCTGCACGTCACCCACTGGGGTGTGAAAGATCAGGGTGCCGGCGCCGTCCCGCTCGGCCAGCGCGACGGCGGTGGCTATCGTCGCATGGCCACAGAACGGGACCTCACTGATCGGCGAGAAGTAGCGCACCGGAAGTGCGCCGTCCGGCCGCCGATCGAAAACGAACGCGGTTTCCGAGTAACCGATGTCGGCCGCGATCGCCTGCATCGAGGCGTCATCGAGCCCGGCGGCATCCAGCACCACGCCGGCCGGATTCCCGCCGGCGTCCCCGTCCGGAAACGCACTCAACCGCAACGGTTCGGGCATCGGGTCCTCCGTACACTCTGACGAACGATCAGACCTGGCCAGGATAGAAACCCAACCGGGCCAACGGTTCCACCAACTCGACCTCTTCGTACGACAGGTGCGACAGCAAGGTGTCGGTGAGCAGGTCCACCGCCCGCTGCACGCCGTCCAATTCCGCCGGGTCGGCAGCCAGCGCGACCAACGCCCGGTCGACGCCGTCGAGGACCTCGTGGATCACCACATGCTCGTCGGCCAGCCGCTGGATGACCGGGGCCAGGTCGGAATCCTGCCGTGCCAGGTGCGGAAAGACGGCCTGGTCCTCCATCGAGTGGTGCTGGGTGACCACCCGGCAATAGCTCGCGCAGTAGGCACCCAGCGTCCAGTTGTTCTGGCGCATGGTCATCTGGTTGATCGCCGAGCGGGCCGCCCCGATGCCCAGCGCGCCGCTGCGCACCTGGTCGATCAGGTCGCGCACCTGGGCGAGTTCGGCGCGCAGCATGTCGTGCACCTCGATCAGATGTGCGCCGACCTGACGTCCCTGATCGGTGTACCGGACGTCCGGCGCGGACTCGGTGCGGTGCGGCCGGGCCGACTCGTCCCAGGGCCGGTCGGCCGACAGCCGAACACCGGTGTCGGCGGTGGGCGTGACCCCGAGCCGTTCGTACTCGGCCGCCGCCGGGACCGAGATCCCCATCGCGGCACCGTCGTCGCCCTCGTCGGCGGTGAGGGGCAGGCCGGCCCGGATCGCGGCCACCGCTTCCCGGACCCCCGGCGCCACCTCGGCGCCGTAGCGCTCGATCAGCCCGGGATCGTCGGCGGCCAGGATGAACGTGTCCATGCCGTGTTCGACGACCAGACCGGTCAACTCGTCCACCCACTGCCGCACCGGTCCCTGCAGGAATCCGGAATTCCGGGGCCGGAACGCGCCAGAGATGTTCAGCAGCCTGCGGATCGAGTGCGGGTCGCGGCCGGCGGCTGCGGCGGCCGCGTCGATCACCTCGTGGCCCTCGGACAGGTCGGCGGCCGACTTCAGATACCCCCAGGACGGCAGCCACCCGTCGGCCGCGCGGCCGATCAGCCGCAGCATCCGAGGCTTGTAGGCGCCCAACCAGAGTCCGATCGGATGGGCGGGGGCAGGCCCACGTTTCGCACCCGAGACGCTGTAGTGCCGGCCGTCGACGCGCAGGACCGCGCGGTCGTCGACATCCCAGATTCCGCGGATGATCTGGATGGCTTCCTCGAGCGCCTCGACCGCTTCGCCGGGACTCCGCCGGGGACCGCCCATGGCCACGATCGGATCCCAGAAGGCGCCGGCGCCCAGACCCAGCTCGACCCGACCGCCGGTGAGCAGATCCAGCCCGGCGGCCGCGCGGGCCATCACGGCTGGTTGACGCAGCGGCAGGCTCAGCACGTTCGGCGCCAGGCGCACGCGGTGGGTCCGCGCGGCGACGTAGCTCAGCAAGGTCCAGGTGTCCTGGAAGGCCGGCTGGTAGGGATGATCCTGGAACGTGACCAGGTCCAATCCCGCCTGTTCGGAGATCTCGGCCAGCGCCGCCGGCAGCTCGGGCTGCGCCACGGTGGGCGTGACGAACGTGCCGAACTGCAGGTCGTTGCCGTAGTCCGGCATCGGGCAAACTCCTACGGACGACGGACGGGTAGCTGACGTGTCAACCCTACGCCAGCGCCGATGACCCTGGCGCTGTCGCCGACGGGGTGCATGCTGGGTAGAAAGACGCGGGAGCGACAGCGCCGAAGGGGCGAGACATGGCCGAAATGCCGGATCTGGTCGGGTCCTGGGTGCACTCCCATGAGGAGGACGGCGACGGCGTCGTGGTGTTCCGTCCGGCCGGGTATCCATTGCCGCCGGCGCGGGGCCGGGACTCGTTCACCCTGCAGGCCGACGGGACGGCGGCCGTCGGCACGCCGGGTCCGGACGACCGCGGGGCGAGCGACACCGGGCGTTGGGTGATGTCCGGCTCCGCGCTGACCGTGCACCTGCCCCATCGCAACGCCGCGTACGACGTGCTGTCGGTGGAGCCCGCCAAACTGTCCCTGCGGCCGGAACCCGACCGGACCGAGCCCGTACCGAGCGACACAGGAGACCCGACGGCATGAACGAACCCCGGAACCCGCAGTCGGTACGGCTCAACGTCGGTCCGCCGGTGCGCCGCTCGTGCGGCACCGACGAGGTCCACGAGCGTCTGCTGCGGACGGTCCCGGGCTACGCCCAGACCCGGGCCGAGATCGAGAACTACACGCTGCAGGCCGCCCAGGCCGGGGCACCGGCCGAGCGCACCGGGTGCACCAGCATCCCGGTCGTGGTGCACGTGGTCTACCGCAACGACACCGAGAAGCTGTCCGACGAACAGGTGCACAGCCAGATCGCGGTGCTCAACGCCGACTATCGCGCGCAGAACGCCGACGTCACCGCGCTGCCCGACGTGTTCACCGGTCTGGTCGGCGACGCCAGGGTGCAGTTCTCGTTGGCGACCGAGGATCCGGACGGCAACCCCACCGACGGCATCACCCGCACCTCGTCCACCGCGACGTCGTTCGTCTCCGACACGGACAACGTCAAGTCCGCCGCGACCGGCGGCGCCGACCCATGGCCGTCGGACAAGTACCTGAACCTGTGGGTCTGCGGCGACCTGGTGACCTCACAGGGGCAGCGCGCTGCTGGGCTACGCCCAGTTCCCCGGCGGCCCCGCCGAGACCGACGGTGTGGTCATCGTCAACACCGGATTCGGCACCACCGGCACGGCCACCGCCCCCTTTGACAAGGGCCGGAGCGCGACCCACGAGGTGGGGCACTGGCTCAACCTGCGCCACATCTGGGGCGACGACGGCACCGGGTGCTCGGGGTCCGACTTCGTCGACGACACACCCAACCAGGGTGGACCCAACTACGGCAAGCCCACGTTCCCCCACGTGACCTGCAACAACGGGCCCAACGGCGACCTGTTCATGAACTACATGGACTACGTCGACGACGACGCCATGTTCATGTTCACCCAGGGCCAGGTGACCAGGATGCAGGCCGCGCTGGACGGCCCCAGGTCGGCGGTCGGCACCAGCGGGCCGTGTGTGGACCGCCCCGGCCGGGCCGCAGGCTCCGCTGGCGAGCAGCACGAGCACCGCGCTCACCACCACCGGCACGACGTCTGATGGGGGTGACCGTCGAGCACACCCTGAATCGGGCCGAACTCCGCGAGCGGGCCCAACACCACCTGGTCGCGCTGGTCGGCGACCCGGCGGCCCGGTTACGGGACGACCAGTGGACCGCGATCGAGGCGCTGGTCGCCGACCACCGGCGGGCGCTGGTGGTCCAACGGACCGGTTGGGGCAAGTCGGCGGTGTACTTCGTGGCCACCGCGCTGCTGCGCGAAGCGGGAGCCGGCCCCACCGTGATCATCTCGCCGCTGCTGGCCCTGATGCGCAACCAGATCGAGGCGGCCGAGCGGGCCGGCATCCGGGCGGCCACCATCAACTCGGCCAACGCACAGGACTGGGGCGCCGTGCACGATCGCGTGCACGCCGGCGAGATCGACGTGCTGCTGGTCTCCCCGGAACGGTTGAACAATCCAGGATTTCGGGACGAGGTGCTGCCCCGGCTGGCCGCGTCCGCCGGCCTGGTGGTGGTCGACGAGGCGCACTGCATCTCCGACTGGGGCCACGACTTCCGCCCAGACTATCGGCGCATCCGCACGCTGCTGGACGAGCTACCTGCCGGTATCCCGGTGCTGGCCACCACCGCGACGGCCAACGCCAGGGTGACCGCCGACGTCGCCGAACAGTTGGGCGGCACCGGGCCGCAGGGCGCCGGCCAGGAAGGCCCCGGGCCGGACGTGCTGGTGCTGCGCGGGTCGCTGGACCGCGACTCGTTGCACCTCGGCGTGGTGCAGCTGCCCAGCCAGGCGGCCCGGCTCGCCTGGCTGGTCCGGCACCTGCCCGAGCTCGAGGGCTCGGGAATCATCTACTGCCTGACCGTGGCGGCCACCGTCGAGGTGGCGGACCACCTGCGGGCCAACGGGTTCCAGGTCGCGGCGTACTCCGGTCAGACCGACCCGGCGGAACGGCTGCAGGCCGAGCAGGACCTGCTGGCCAACCGGATCAAGGCCCTGGTGGCCACCTCCGCGCTCGGGATGGGTTTCGACAAGCCGGATCTCGGCTTCGTCATCCATCTCGGGGCGCCGCCCTCCCCGATCGCGTACTACCAACAGGTCGGCCGCGCCGGCCGCGGCGTCGACCGGGCCGCGGTGCTGCTGCTGCCGGGCCGGGAGGACCGGGACATCTGGAACTACTTCGGCTCGCTGGCCTTTCCCGCCGAGCGCGACGTCCGGCAGACGCTGGCGGAGATCGACCGCGAGGGCCGTCCGATCTCGGTGCCGGCGCTGGAGCCACGGGTGTCGCTCCGGCGCAGCCGGCTGGAGATGATGCTCAAGGTGCTCGACGTCGACGGGGTGGTTCGCCGCGAGGCCCGTGGTTGGGTGACCACCGGCAAAACCTGGGAGTACGACGCGCAGCGGTATGAGCGGGTGGCCCAGGCCCGTGCCGTCGAACAGCAGGCCATGCTCGACTACCTGCGCGGCGACCGGTGCCGTCTGCAGTTCCTGCGCGAAGCCCTGGACGATCCGGACGCGCAACCGTGCGGGCGGTGCGACGTGTGCCTCGGGGTTGCCGCCGACGCCACCGTCGACCAGGACGAGATCGATGCGGCGGCAAGAAGTCTGGCCGTGCCGGGTGAGCCGATCGGGCCGCGGGCCCAGTGGCCCACCGGCATGTCGTCCCTGAACGTCTCGCTGTCCGGCCGCATCCCGGCCGACGAGCGGGCGGGGGAGGGCCGCGCCGTCGGCCGGCTGGACAGTCTCGGGTGGGGCAATGCCCTGCGCGAGGTGTTCGACCCGTCCAGCACCGACGGCCAGACGCCGGTGGCGTTGCGGCACGCCGCGGTGCAGGTGCTGGACGCCTGGGACGCCGGACCGTTCGACGGGGTCGTCGGGATCGGATCGACGAGTCGACCGGAGTTGGCCGGCCATCTGGCTCCCGGGCTGGCGCGCTACCTGAAGGTCCCGCTGCTCACCACGATCGATGTGCAGGGCCCGCCGGGCGACCACGACGTCAACTCCGCGCGCCGACTGGCAAACGTGCTCGACCGGTTGACCCTGCGCGATCCGGACGTCGTCCAGGGGAAGGCGGTGTTGCTGGTCGACGACCGCACCGACACCGGCTGGACCTTCGCGGTCGCCGCCCGGATGCTGCGCCGAGCCGGCGCCACGGCCGTTTATCCGTTTGCCCTCGCGGTGGGCTGACCAGGCCGCCCCGTTCGGGGGATCGTCACGAGCCTCGCCGACCGTGCGAGCCACGTTCTAATGCCCCGAACGGGATCGACGGCGACACTATTAGTTAACAAGTCCGTACCCGATCGGATGACTATGTCCCGAAGACGTCATCCTTTGGACGCTTCCGCTGTCACCGTGCCGCGGGCAGAATCATCCCAGCACCGTGTTCTTCGGGGTGGCCTCTTGTCGTTGTGACATGCAGCCGTCGGGGCCCTGGGTGGTGGGGAGGGGCCGCGAGGCTCCGCCGGACAACGTCTAGTGGGAGCGCGCATGTCCAAGGGGCAGCACCGTCGGCAGGGTTTTGATCGAGTTCCGGGGGATGCGTCGCCATGGCGCGTCGGGGCGGCGCTGGTCGCGGTGATCACGCTGATCACCTCGGTCATGATCACCAGCACCGCGTCGGCCTCCGAGGACCCGGCGCCCGCCGCCGCCTGGACGGTGACGGCCACCTCGGATCCCGCCACCACTGGCACCGTCGCGCCCGGCGCGGAGGTCACCTACACGCTGAAGGTCGCGAACACCGCCACCGGGAGCGCCGCTGCCCCGGTCACGGTCGTCGACGACGTGTCGAAGGTGCTGTCCACCGCCACGCTCACCACCACGGCTGCCGACCTCTCGGCGTCCGGGCTTGCGCTGGACCAGGCGAAGGGCACGCTGACCTGGACGCCCGCGAAGTCGATCGCGGGCGGGGACGCGGTGACGGCCACGTTCGCGGTGGCCGTCAAGGACAGCGCCGCCGACGGTGACGCGCTCTCCACGACGGCGACGGTCGATCGCGGGCGGGGACGCGGCGACGGCCACGTTCGCAGTGGCGGTCAACGACAAGGCGGCGGACGGGGACGCGCTCACCACGACGGCCACGGTGCAGGGTTCGGACGCTACGTGCACGGCCGGCGACGGCTGTGCGACGACCCTGACCGTCAAGGCGCCGGAAACCTCGACGAGCAAGTTGTCGTCTGCTGCCTCGACCTCGGCATCCGCCCTCGATCCGTCCCCGTCCGCTGAGTCTCCGACCGAGCCCCCGACCTCGTCGGCTCCGGCGGCCACCTCGGCCGAGCCCTCGACAACCTCGTCGGCTCCGGCGACCACGTCGGCCGAGTCCTCGGCGCCTCCGGCGCCGACCACGAGCGATTCGTCGAGCAGTTCGTCCGCCGACAGCTCGTCGTCCACGAAGCCGACCACTCCGTCGTCTTCGTCGGCCGCGACATCGCCCAGCACCAAGGCTGGGCGGGCCGGAACCCAGGCCCCGGCCATCGGTGACGGTGTCAGCCCGAATGCTGTGCCAGCACCCACGGCGACCACGTCGATCGTCACCGTGAAGGTCGGTGGGGACCGCACCGGCGTCACCGGCGTGACGCCGTTGCAGAACGTGGTGCTCGGTCTCTACGCAGCGCAGACCGGCGGCAGCCCGCTGTTCACCTGCACGTCGGACGTCGACGGGGATTGCAACTTCACCGTTCCGAACACTGGGCCTGGCGGCGCCAACCGCAACAATCGGTATTGGGTGCGTCAGGCAACGACGGGCGTCCCCGTGGGCTGGTTCGTGAACCAGACGCTGCGCACGGGTGATTCCAGCGGGACGACCAACACGGCGACCCACTATGCGTTCCAGACCCCGGCGGTGCAGGGCGGCCAGACCTACTCGTCCCAGGTCACCGGCGCAAACGGCTTCATGCTGTCCAGCGGCACTGTGGCGAATGCATCGGGAGGCATCTGGCAGCAGTCCCGGGCGAACCCCCCGTTGTCCAGTGAGTGCGGTCTGTCCGTCGCGCTGGTCCTGGATCTCTCCGGCTCGGTCGGGGACACCGGCAACCTCGGGAACTTGAAGACTGCTGCCAACACCTTCACCGATTCCTTGGTGGGCACGCCTTCGAGCATGGCGCTGTTCTCGTTCTCCGAGGTCTCGCCGGCCAGCGGGGCGACGCAGAACTACCCGACGTTGACGTCGGTATCGACCCAGGCGCAGGCGAATGCGTTCAAGGCTGCGCTATGCGAACTGGACCTCGGGGGGCGGAACGAACTGGGATCGCGGCCTCGCCGTGGCCGCCGCCCAGGCGGCGGGTTATGACATCGTCGTGGTGATCACCGACGGCAACCCCACCCGCTACAACGACCCGCCCGAGGGGCCCAGCAGCACCGGCCGGCTGCGCGAGATGGAGAACGCCATCTTCTCCGCCAACGCGGTCAAGCACGCGGGTGCCCGCGTTCTCGCGTTCGGCGTCGGGTCGGGCGCCATCGCACCAGAGACGGCGCTGAACCTGGCGGCGATCTCCGGACCGACCAAGTACAACGGGACGAACGGCGCCGTCGCTGATTATTACCAGACCACCGACTACCCGGCAGCCGGGACGGCTTTGCGCAATCTGGCGCTCGGGAACTGCACCGGAACGGTCACCGTGGTCAAGCAGGTCGTGCCGTTCAGCACACCGGACGGATCGACGACAGGAGCGCAGCCGGCGGGAGGGTGGACATTCGCCGCGTCCGCCACTTCGTCGGTCGTCGTGACCCCGCCTTCCGGCGCGACAGCTGCGGGCACTGGGGCGGTCAACTTCGGCCTGGACTTCCCCGGTGGTACGTCGACCACGACCTTCACCGCGGCCGAAACTCCGCAATCGGGATACACACTCCATCCGATAGGCGGCAAGAATGCCGTCTGTATGGACTTGAGCACCAATCCGGCCACGCAGGTGACGGTGACGAACCAGACTAACGGATTCAGCGTCCCCGCCGCGGCGACGAAACCGATCAGCTGCACGCGTCTACAATCGCGCTCCCGCCCCAGCGGCGGTGATCACGCTGCACAAGACCTGGATCATCAACGGCCAGACATACCCCGACGGCGCGCAGCCCAGCCCGTTCTTCGCGCAGGCGACGTTGACCGGTCCGGGTGCCGCGGGCGCGACGCCTCAGGGTTGGGGTGTGACGCGGGGCGGGTACTCGGTGGGCAACACCGCAGTGTGAACGAAACGACGACGGTCACCGGCCCCACCCTCTGCACCGTGGCGGCCCGGCAAGGTGACCGCGGTGAACGGCACGACGCTTGGGACCGCCGGCATCGCTGCCCTACACCGCGACGCTGTCGGTGCCGAGCAACGACGTCACCGTCACCAACACCGTTACCTGTGACACTCGCCTGACGTTGGTCAAGCAGGTGGTCAACGGCAATGTCGCCCCGACGGCATGGACGCTCAGTGCCATCCCGCCGACCGGATCGACCCTGTCGGGTCAAACCGGCGCGCCCGCGATCACCAACGCTGTGGTGACTCCGAACATCACCTACCAGTTGGCGGAAAGCGGTGGAGATCCCCGCTACGTGCAGGACGACAACCGAACCAACCTCCAGACGAACCCGCTGTCCACAGGCTCAATGACGTGCGTCCAGATCGACGCGAACGGCAACGTGATCCCGGGCTACAGCGACGGCATCAACGGTGGCGTCTCGGTGCCGCTTGGCTACAGCGTGCGCTGCACTGCGACCAACCGGACCGCACCGCTGATCCTGATCAAGCACGTGGTCAACGACAACGGCGGCACGCAGCCGGCGAGCGAACTGGAGCCTGACCGCGACTCCGACCACGCCGCCGGCGGTGCCGGCGGGGCTCGTCGCGCAGACCGTCACGGGCTCCGAGACTCGCGACCGCCACGAACACGATCTTCGTCCGGCCGGGACAGCCGTACATTCTCACCGAGTCGACGGTGGCGGGGTACACGCTCACCGGAATCACCTGCGTCACCACGGTGAACGCGAACCCCCGGGCGCTGACCAGCATCACGCTCGCCGTGGGTGAGAGCGGCGTCTGCACCTACATCAACGACGACGTGGCGCCAAGGCTCACCCTGAAGAAGCAGGTCCGCGACCTCGACGGGAACCTGACCTTCTCGGCCGACTGGACGCTCACCGCGATCGGCTCGGACTCCACCACTCCGATCAACGCCAAGCCGGCGGTTGCGGCCGACGGCATCAGCGCTTTGGTCACCGCCGGGATCAGCTACAACCTGAGCGAATCGGATGGACTCGCCGGGCTACACGAACGGCACGACCTGGACCTGCACGGGTGGCGGCACCTTCACCAGCCCCAACAAGATCGTGCTCGCACCCGGCCAGAACGTCACCTGCACCATCATCAACTCGCTGAACTTCAAGCCGCTGACCGTCGACAAGACGGTGACGGCCACGTACGACCGCACCTACCTGTGGACGATCGCCAAGGACGTCGGGCAGACGTCGGTCACCACGACGCCCGGCGGCAACGCGATCTTCCACTACACGGTGACGGCGACCCCGAACGGATTCCAGGACTCGAACTGGGCCATGACCGGCACCATCACGGTCACCAACGCGAACCCCGTCGTCCGTACCGGCCACCGTCACCGACGTCCCGACCGGGGTCGGCGGCGGCGTTAGCCTGCACCGTGACCGGGGGCGCCGGCGCGACGATCCCGGCCAACGGCAGCGCGACGTTCAACTACTCCTGCACGTTCACCGGCCAACCGAACTACACCGGTGGCACCAACACCGCGACGGCGACCTGGACGCGCAACGGCGGCGGATCGGCCAGCAGCACCGCCAAGCCGGTGACCTTCGCGCTTGGCACCGAGACGAACAAGACGATCCACGTCCAGGACAACAAGACGACCGGCACCTTCGTCGACCTGGGCACCGCGACTTGGACCGACCCGGGCCGACCAGCTTCGAGTACGACCTCACCCTGGCCGCTGGTGGCGTCGGGACGTGCAACGCGTACACCAACACCGCGCGGATCCAGGAGACCGCCCAGCAGGCCCAGCAGACCGTCAACGTGTGCGTCCCCAACGTGACGCTGTCCAAGACCGTGTCGGTGGCCAGGGGCGGGACCGTGGTCGGCGGCACCGGCACGCCCGTCCTGCCGGGTGACGTGCTCACCTGGACGATCACCGTCAACAACACCTCGACGGTCGCCTACTCGGGTGCTCTGTTCACCGACGACCTGACCAGCACGGTCGCCGGGGTCACCCTGGCCGGCGCGCCCGACTTCATCTCCTCGGACCCGTCCGTCGCCACCAGCTTGGACGCCGGCACCAACACGCTCAGCGGGACGGCGACGAACCTGGCCGCCGGCGCCTCGGTGACCGTCACCTACAGCGGCACCGTGAAGACGCGGGCGGAGCTGACCGCCGGCGGCGTCACCACGATCGACAACACCGTGGTGCCGGGTGACGACGTGCCGAACTGCACCACGACCCCTGGCTGTGACACCACGAACCCGGTGACACCGCACCTGACCCTGGTCAAGAACGTCGTGAACGGCAGCACCGGCACGGCGTCCTCGCCGGACTGGACGCTGACCGCCACCGACGGCGGAGCCACACCGATCAACGGGCCGGGCATCACCAACACCACCGGGCCGAACGCCGACGTGGTCAGTGGGACCACCTACACCCTCACCGAGGCACCGACGGACTCGTCGAGCACCGTCACCGACGGCTACACCACCACCGGTGTCTGGACCTGTGTCAACGCCAACGCGGGGTCGTCGATGACGACCACGCACGGCTTCGGTGACCCCGGCCGACGGCGCGGACGTCACATGCACGATCACGAACACCTACCGGCCGGTCGCCACCGCGACCAAGACCGTCGCCAGCACCGTGGAGAACGACGACGGTTCGTGGACGATCACCTATGACCTGGTGGTCACGAACCCGGACACCGCGCTGGCGGCGACCTACAGCCTGTCCGACACACCGGACTTCGGCACCGGCATGACGATCACCGGCGCCGCTGTCACCATGCCGGATGGAACCGCCGGCCCGGCGTGGGACGGTTCGGGCACCGACATCCTCGCCACCGACCGCCCGCTGGCAGCAGGTGCCACCGAGACGTGGACGATCGCGCTGACCGCGACGGTCGCCAGCACCGTGCCGCCCGCCGACACGGCCTGCAGCGAGCAGGGCACGCCAGGCTTCGGGTTCTTCAACTCGGCGACGATCACCACCTGGTCGGGCTCGGAGGACACCTCGGCGTGCTCCTCACCGGTCTTCCCGACCCTGAGCAAGTCGGCGGTTTCCGTGCTGCCGCACCTGGTCGGCGGCGCTCCGGACGGCAGTTGGGACGTCACCTACAAGATCACGGTCACGAACGTGAGCGACACGACCGCCGTTGTCTACTCGCTGGTTGACACGCCGTTGTTCGACGCGGCGGTGACGGTGAACTCGGCGACGGTGACGGACTCGTCTCGTCCGACGGGACGAACCCGATCACACCGTTGGTCAACACCTGGGACGGGACGACGCTGTCCATCGTCAGCGATCGTCACCTGCCGGCCTTCAGCATCGACAGCTACACCATCGTGGTGAACGCCACCGCGCCGGCCGACATCAGCGCCGACTGCCGCCGACTGCTCGGAGGACGGCGCGGGCCACGGCTTCTACAACCTGGCGACGGCCACCTCGGGCGGCCGCACGGCGACGGCAGACGCGTGCACCCCGGTGCCGCACTGGGTCCTGTCGAAGTCGTCGGATCCGGCCCCGGTTCCACGGTGAACCCGGGTGACACGATCACCTACACGCTGACCGCCGACAACACCTCGTCGGCGACGGTCACCGGGGCCACCGCGGTGGACACCCTGCCCACGAACGCCGCCCTGGTGACGGCCGGGCCCGGACCCGTCGCTGGACGACTCGGTGACCGGGACGCTGACCTGGACGATCCCGAACATCGCGCCGCACTCCTCGGTGAGCGTGTCCTACGCGGTCACGGTCGACGCCGATGCGTATCGACCAGACGGTCCGGAACGTCGTCACCACCTCATCCCCGGGCGGCCGGCTGCGAGGAACGGCCGACTGCACCACCGAGCACTTCACGCCGCACTACCTGGTGTCGAAGTCGTCCGATCCGCCGACCGGATCCACGGTGAACCCGGGCGACACGATCACCTACACGCTGACGGTCCACAACGACTCGGATGCGACGGTCGCGGGTGCGGTTGTCACCGACGACCTGTCCGAGGTGCTGAACAACGCGACGGTGACCGTCGGGGCCGGGGCGACGATCACCGGGACGACCCTGACCTGGAACGTCCCGACGATCCTTGCGGCGGGCGGGGCGGATGCCACCCTGACCTACACGGCCACGGTGAACGCCGGCGCCTACAACAAGACGCTGACCAACGTCGTGACACCGGGTCCCGGCGGCGACTGCATCTCGGCCGCGGACTGCACCACGGATCACTTCACGCCGCACTACGTCCTGTCCGAAGACCTCGGACCCGGCGCCCGGGTCCACGGTCCAGCCGGGCAGTGAGATCACCTACACGCTGAGGGTCCACAACGACTCGGATGCGACGGTCGCGGGTGCGGTTGTCACCGACGACCTGTCCGACGTGCTGAACCACGCGTCGGTGGTGTCGGTCGGTGCCGGGGCGACGATCACCGGGACGACCCTGACCTGGAACGTCCCGACGATCGCGGCCGGCGGCGCGGATGCCACCCTGTCCTACACGGTGAAGGTCAACGCCGACGCGATCGGCGTGACCATCCGCAACGTCGCCACGCCGGATCAGAGCGGTGACTGCACCTCCGAGGCGGACTGCACCACCGACCACCCGGTGGGCGCCTGGACACTGAAGAAGTCCTCCGACCCGGCGCCGGGGTCGAACGTCGACACCGGTTCCACCATCACCTACACGCTGACGGCCACCAACACCTCGTCGGTGGACGTCACCGGTGCGAAGGCGAAGGACACCCTGCCGACCGACGTCACCTTGGTGACGCCGCTGCCGGCCGGGTTCACCGACAACGGTGACGGCACGCTGACCTGGGCGATTCCGGATATGCCGGCGGGTTCCGACCCGGTGTCGGTGTCCTACAAGGTCACGGTCGACGACTCGGCCGCGGGCAAGGCCCTGAAGAACGTGGTCGTGCCGACGACGCCGGGCGGCGTGTGCACCGAGGCCTCCGACTGCACCACCACGCACCAGGTCAAGCAGCTGATCGTGAAGGTCGCGAATTCGTGCAAGTGGACGCGGCGTACCTGTCGCTACAGCTTCAGCACGAAGAACCGTGCCCAACGCGTCCTCGTTGCCGGTGACGGTGACCTGGACGACGCAGGACGGGACGGTGGTGAGGGTCGACACGATCCCGGCGGGTCAGACGAGCGGGATCGCTCTTGTGGCCGGGCATCGTGCTCAACGCCGACGGCATTGCGATCGGCTGGCCGGGATGGCGGCCGCTTGAGCCGTCCGACTTCCCGCTGCAGCCGAGCGCGTTGATCTACGGCACCCAGATCCTGGATCCGTCACTGCCGTCGTTCGCCTTCCGGCAGCCGATGACAGTGACGTTCGAGATCAACCCGCACGCGACGGCGACGGTCGACTACCCCGGCGTCACCCCGGCGGGATGTGCGGTTCCGCGGGAGCCGAACCTGGAGATCACCAAGACCGCCAGCGTCTCGTCCGTGCAGGCCGGGGCGTCGTTCCACTACGACATCAACGTGCACAACACCTCCACGTTGGGGGTCGCCTACCCGGTGACCCTGTCCGACCCGATCCCGGCCAACCTGAAGGTCACCGGGATCACCACGAGGCCGCGACCGGGTTCCCGCACTGGCAGAACTGCGCGGTCACGGGTACTGATGCCGACGGCTTCGGCGGGACCCTGGACTGCGACCTGTCCGCGGCCCTGGGCGTCGTCGGCGTCGGCGCCGGTGATCACCCTGGCGGTGGTGGTCGGTCGTCGACACCGAGCGGCACCATCACCAACACGGCGACGACCTGCTGGAAGAACCCGTCCTGCCCGCCGAGGCGCAGAAGTGCGCCAACGACTCGGTGGCCGTGACGGTCCCGGGCCGCCGCCGCCGCCGCTGCCGAACACCGGTGTACCGGCGACCCAGATGGGCTTGCTTGCCCTGCTGCTGATGTTCGGTGGCGGACTGCTGCTGACCGGCGAGCGGGTGTGGCGGCGCTGACCGCACCGGCCTGAGCGGTTCGTCGGGCGCTCGGGTCCGCGGTGACGGGTGTACGCGCCCATCACCGCGGCCGGCGGCCGAGCAGCCGGTCGCACGGGTCCGATGAACCCGGACGCCGATCATCCGGCCGACGCCGGTCGTCCGGACCGACCCGCCGCTGGCCGGTGACGAGGTCGCCACGCTGCGCGGATTCCTCGATTTCCACCGGGACACGCTGCGGCTCAAGACCGCCGACCTGGATCACGACCAGCTGAACCGCACCCTGGCACCGTCCACCATGACCCTGGCCGGGCTGCTCAAGCACCTGGCGGTGGTCGAGTCGAGTTGGTTCGCCGAGTATGTCGCGGGTCAGGATTGATGCCGCCGTTCGACACGGCGCCGTGGGACGACGATCGGGATTGGGAGTGGCACACGGCCTCCGACGACAGCCCGGAAGTGCTCCGGCGACTGTTCGACGAGGCGGTCGCACGCTCCGACCAGATCACCGACGTGGCGCTGGCCGGGGTAGTCTTGACACGTTGACGGTCAAGGCCGATCGACACGGTGAGCGCTTCAGCCTGCGCTGGATCCTCACCCACATGCTCGAGGAGTACGCCCGCCACAACGGCCACGCCGACCTGCTCCGCGAGTCCATCGACGGCGCGACCGGGGAATGACCTTGCGGTGACACCCGATTCGGACGTCAAGGGGCCAGGGCCTCGGCCCGTCCGCCGACCTGCCGGCCGGTGGCGGTGTCGATCGGTGGCTTGATCGGCCACAGCGCCACCAGGCCGGCCAGCAGTACCAGCAGGATGCCGACGATGCCCGCCCGGTCGGAATCGAAGGCCGCGGCGAAGATGCCGAACAGGGTCGGCGCCAGGAACGAGACGGCCCGACCGGTGGTGGCGTACAGGCCGAACATCTGGCCCTCCCGGCCCACCGGCGCCATCCGGGCCAGGTAGGTGCGCGAGGACGACTGCGCCGGCCCGACGAACAGGCACAACATCAGGCCGAAGATCCAGAACATCAGCGGCCCGGACACGAACAGCAGGATGGTGCCGGCGATCAGCATGCCGATCAGCGAGGTGGTGATCACCGCCTTCGGCCCGACCCGGTCGTCGAATCGGCCGGCCACGATGGCGCCGACGGCGGACACCACGTTGGCGGCCACTCCGAACAGCAGCACGTCGGCGGTCGAAATGCCGTACACGGTGTGCGCCAGGATCGCCCCGAACGAGAAGATCGCGGCCAGCCCGTCGCGGAACAGGGCGCTCGCCCCGAGGAAGAACACCGCGTTGCGGTCCACCCGGTACAGCTCCTTCAGGTCCCTGACCAGCAGGCCGTAGGAGGCGAAGAAGCCCACCCGGGCGCGACCCGGGATGGGCGGCACCTCGGGCACCTTGAACAGCACCGGGATGGCGAAGATCGCGAACCAGGCCGCGGCGAACAGCGCGATGATCCGGATGTTGAGTCCACCGTCGGTGGTGACGCCGAGGAAGCCCCGGGTGTCGCCGTCGCCGGAGATGAACCCGGCGTAGCAGACCAGCAGCAGCACGATGCCGCCGAAGTAGCCCATGGACCAGCCGAAACCGGAGACACGGCCGATGTTCTGCGGTGTGGAGACCTGGCGCAGCATCGCGTAGTAGGACACGGTGGCGAACTCGGCGAACACCGACGCGAGCCCGATCAGCAGCAGTCCGAGCCACAGGTACTGGTACTCGTTGCGGACGAAGAACAGCAGCGCGGTGGCGATGACGCAGAGGAGCGTCCAGATACCGAGCGACCGCTTGCGGTGCCCGCCCGCGTCGGCCCGCTGCCCGGTGACCGGTGCCAGCACCGCGACCAGGAATCCGGCGATGCCCAGCGACCAGGCGAACCAGGTACTCGCCGACGTCGAGCCCGGCAGGTCGTCGCCGACGGCGTCGGTGAGGTAGACCGAGAAGACGAAGGTCAGGATGACGGCGTTGAAGGCCGCCGACCCCCAGTCCCACAGACCCCAGGCGACCACCTCGCCGCGGCTCGCCGGGGCGGCCGACGGAGGCGGATCGACCGCGGCGCTACTCATGTCTTGCTCGGTGCGGCTCGCCCATGAGTCGTCAGCCTAGGGGTAGCGGGCGACACATCCGGGTGACGGCAGCGCGACATGACTATGACTTCTCGGCGCCGCACTGGGCACGTTCGGCCGCGGCGTACCGAGTCAGTCCGGTCGATCCCGGCTTCGGATCTTGGCGCACCCCTCAGCCGCGTGCCAGGTCCTACTCACCTGCCGATGACGTCCAGCATCTCGATCGAGTGCAGGTGAACGCCGGCGGCGATCGAGTCCGCAGGATCCCTGGTGACATGACCCATGAAGATCTCAGCGGCGGCCGAATCGTCGAAAACGACGGTGCCATACGAGCGGACCCCGTTGGCCGACCGGGAATGAACCGCCGCGACGTACCCGGGCATCGCCTCGATGCTCGGGAGGATTCGTTCGACGAAGTCGCGATCGCGGCCGGCCGTGTCCACTCCCGTCGTGTCCATGGTCCAGATCATCTGCACCGCTTGCTGGCTCATCGGGTCTCCTTAGAGTAAAGCACTAGTGGGTATCACTAGTGATGACATCTAGTAGAGTGGCACGCATCATGGCTGACGTCAACCCACAAAAACTGACCCGGAGGCAGCAGGCCGCCGCGACCAGAGTGCGCATCATCGAGGCCGCGGCCGCCGAGTTCGTCGGGAAGGGCTATCACGGCACGTCCATGGCGGCCATCGCCAAGGGCGCCGGAGTGGCCGTTCAAACGGTCTACTTCGTTTTCCACACCAAGCCAGAACTCTTTGCCGCGGCGCAGGACGCGGCCGTCCTCGGCGCGGAGGATGAATCACCGGTCGACCAGACGTGGGCGCGCGCGGCCGCGGCCCATCCCGATGGGCCCGCCGCGGCCATCCGCGCCTTTGTCGTCGGGAGCGGACCCATCTTCGAAAGAGCTTCCGCGCTCGGCCAAGTCGCGCGGGCCGCGGCGCCGACCGATCCGGAGTTACGGGAGGTGTGGACGTACCGCGAGGACCTGAGGGTGCAGGGGTATCGACAGTTCGTGGCCATGCTCGAACCGTCCATGCCGGCCGACGTCGACCCGCAGATCGCCGCCGACATCATGATCGCCATGTCCAGCCCGGAGCTCTACCTCGCGTTTCGGGTGGAGCGGGGGTGGACCCATCAGCGGACCATCGACTGGATGGCGGACACGATCCCAGATCTCATGCTCCGGCCCCGGGGCGATTCCTGATCCGCTTGGATCCGCAACGGCATCCTCGGGGCCCGCGGTCTCGGTACCCTTGGTGGACCTACCGCCTCGCGCCAGCGTCGGGAGCCGCCATGGCCCAGCCGCCGACGAACCACCGTGGTCGCGCGGCATTTGTGATCGCCGCAATTCTCGCGTCGGTGGTCGGGTGTTCGGCCGACGAGCCGACGGCGACAGCTTCGTTCACCACGGCGGCGCGGGCGAGCCCTTCGGCAACGGACGGCATGACGGTTCCGTCGACGGCGCGGCGCCGGCACCCAGCCCCTCGACCGCGACGACCCTGTCCAGCGCGCCGGCGAGCCCGTCGTCCCGCCTCGTCGACCCTTGTCGTTCCGTCGGTCGCGGTGGCTCCGCCGACCGTCGCGGGCGGTCGGTCGTCGGGCATCGACGTCGTCGTCCGGGACGCCGTGACGGACATCGTGGCCTACTGGACGGCCGCCGCCCCCGAGGTCTTCCACAGCAAGCTGTCGCCGCTGCGTGGCGGGCTGTATTCGGTCGATCCCGCAGCGAAAGCCGGCCGGACCGTGCCCTGCCTCTCGGATCCGGCGGCCGTCAAGGGCGACGTCTTCTATTGCCCGACCGCCGACGCCATCGTCTACGACCGCAGCTATCTCGACCGGCTGGCCCAGCAGTACTCCGACCTCGACGTGGCGCTGACCCTCGCGCACGAATTCGGCCATGCACTGCAACGACGGTTCCCGACCGGCGGGACCAAGACGATCACCGAGGAAACCCAGGCCGACTGCTACGCGGGAACCTGGGCGGCCTGGGTGGCGGGCGGCAATGCGTCGCACGTGGCCTTCCGCACGGCCGACCTGGACAAGACGCTCGGCGATTACGTCTGGGAGATGGGCGATCCGGTCGGCACCGACCCGAACAACCGGGACGCGCACGGTTCGGTGTTCGACCGGGTCAGCGCCCTGCAGGAGGGATTTGTGGACGGGCCGCGCAGCTGCGCCACCGACTTCCCGGACACCAGGAGGTTCGTCTCGATGGCCTTCACCGCGACCGACACCTCCGACGACGGCAAGGGAAACGTTCCGTTCGCCGCGGCAATCAGCCAGGGCACCACGCTGTTGCAAGAGTTCTGGGCCGCCCAATTCACCAACGACGGAAAGACTTTCACCGCCCCGGTCGTCGCGGTCGAACCCGCCGACTGCACGCGGACACTGCTGATCGCCCTGTGCCCGGACGGCCATACCCTCGGCCTGGGCCCGCTCGCGCCGCTGACCACGAACCACGACCGGTTCGGCGACTTCAGCACGGTGACCGCACTCGGTGTGGGCTACGCCGAGGACGTCCAGGACCAGGGTGGGCTGCCGGCCGGTCCGGCCGCCCGGATCTTCTGCTCCACCGGGGCGTTCGCCGCGTCGTTGTTCGGCCGCACGCCGGCCGTGCTGTCACCCGGCGATCTGGACGAGGCAGTGCGGTTCCTCCTGGTGGCCGGGCCTGGGAACCCGGTGGTCGACACCGGCAGTTCGACGGCCTGGGATCGGCTCGACGCTTTCCGCGCCGGGGTGCTGAACGGCCCCGCTGGATGCGCCTGACGGGTGGGGACTCGCCATGTCCTCCACCCGTTCCCTAGGTGGTCTGACCCGGCGGTTGCTCCACCGCTGCCGGCGGGGCGTCAGCGTGGGCGGCCTGCCGCCGGTCCCAACGGGCCATCAAGGCCATCACCAGGTAGCCGATCGGGATGATCAGCCAGGCCGACAGCATGCGATACACGAGGACGGCCGCCGCGGCGGGGCCCTCTTCGGCACCGGCCGAGACCAGACCGGCCAAGAGAGCCACCTCGATGACCCCGATACCCCCCGGAGTCAGCGGCACCTGGCGCACCAACTGGATGCCGAGGTAGATCGCGCTCAGTTTGAACACGCCGATGGAGATGCCGAACGCCTCGCACGACGCCCACAGACAGCCGGCGTCGAGCAACCACTTGGCGGCGGTCGTCCCGAGCGCGAGGTTCCAGTCGACGAACGAGACCCGGCGGGCCTGGCGCAAGGTGGTGACCACCTGGCGCAGCGCGGCCCCGATCCGGGCATGCTCCTTCTCGTAGCGGTCGAGCTTCGGCGTCGGGGCGTCGAGATCGACCTCCTTGCGGTCGGCGACCAGCCGGATGAGTACGACCAGCACCGCAAGCACGGTGATGCCGATGGACATGGCGCCCGACCGGGTGATCCTCGGCCAGCTTGGTCAACTGCGTCCAGGCGGCGGCCACCGCACCGATCCCGTAGAGCCCGAGCAGGGCGGCGATCGACAGCACCCCGGAGAGCACCATCACGGTGGCCGCGGTCGCACTGCTCGCGCCGCGCGCCCGGTACTGCTGGAACGACCAGCCCGGCGGACACGGCCCCGCCGGCCGGCAGCGAGTTGGTGATGGCCGACGACCCGTAGGTGATGGCCTCGGCCCTGGCTCTGGACATCCGGACGCCGAACGCTTTGAGCAGCCGGCGCTGCTGCCGGGCGAACATGCCCAGCGACACCATCTGCAGTGCGGCGGCGAGCAGGATCCACCAGAAGTTCGCGTGGAGCAGGGCGTCCCAGATGTCCGCCACCGACGGGATGTTGCCCCACAACACGGCGACGACGACGGCAGCAACAACAATCAGTGCCAGCACGCGCAGCGCGGTGTGCCACCACGGCCGGGTCCGCCGCGGTTCCCGCTCCGGGATCGCGTCCGCCAGGGCCGGATCCTCCACCGAGTCGGCGGCGTTGATCGGCCAGCCGAAGGCCTCCCGGAGTTCCTCGACGTCCCGCTCGCCCTCGGCTGCCTCGCGCGCGTCGGGGGTGGCGTCTCCCGGCAGTCGGGATTCCGGCAGCAAAGATCCCGACGGCGGAGTCGCCGGCGTATCCGGAGACACCGGGTGTTCGATGCTCATGTCACGACCTCGGGCAGCGGGCCGGTGAGGTAGTGCTGCACGGTCGCGCCGACGGAGGCGATGAGCTCTTCGCGCGGCACGGTGGCCAGCGGGGCCATGGTGAGAACATACCGGCCGACGATCAACCCTAGGATGTGCGCGGTCACCAGGGCGGCGCGGATCGACGATTCCTCCGGCTTCGGCCGCGCCGCGGCGATGACCCGGCGGATGATCTGCCCGGCCACGAATTCCTGCAGCGTCCTGGTGTCGGACGGGTCGGCCAGCACCCTACGCACCGTGGCGACCATTGCCGGGCCCGCTTCCGATTCCCACACACCCATCATCGTGCCAACCAGACGGGGTCCGATCGAGTCAATTGGACCGTCGGCGATCCGCGCGATGACCTCAGCCGGGTTGATCGGTACCTGCACGATCGCCAGGAACAGCTGCTCCTTGGTGCCGAAATAGTGGTGGATCAGCGCCGGATCGACCTCGGCCCTGGCGGCAATGTGCCGCAGGGATGCCCCCGTATAGCCCGACTCGGCGAACGCGCGACGGGCCTCGGTCAGGATGCGCTCCCTGGTCGCCGGGTTGCCCGGTCGCCGGCCGGTGCGACCGACCGGTCGCCCTCGTTCACCGGCAGTCATTCGGCCATTGTCACCGGCGGTCAATCGGTGCGCCGCCGCAACGTGGCCGCGGCCAGGCTCATCGCCAGCACCGCGCAGCCGGCGATCACCGCGAGGTCGCGCCAGAGCTGCCCGGTCGGCTCGCTGTGCAGGCCGACCTGCTGCAGCGCGTCGACCGCGTAGGACAGCGGCATGAGGTCGGACAACACCTGCAGCCAGGTCGCCATCTCCTCCCGCGGCGACGAACAGGCCGCACAGCAGGATCTGCGGAATCACCACGATGGGCAGCAGTTGCACGGCCTGGAACTCGGTCCGGGCGAACGCCGAACCGAGCAGCCCGATCCCGACCCCGAGCACCGCGGTGAGCACGGCGACCACCACCACCAGATAGGGCGGGCCGGCGGTCTGCATGCCGAACAGCCAGTAGCCGCAGGCCGCGGCCACCGTGGCCTGGACCGCCGCCGCCAAGCCGAAGGAGAGGCCATAGCCGAACAGCAGATCCAATTTGCCGGTCGGCGTGGTCATCAGCCGCTCCAGCGTGCCGGTGGTCCGTTCCCGGAGCATCGCGATGCTGGTGACCAGGAACATGATGACGAACGGGAAGATCCCCAACATGATCAGGATCAGCTCGGACACCCGTGGCTGTGCGCCGTCGAACATGAAGTACAGCAAGGTCATGAGCACCACCGGGACGGCGATGATCAGGCCGACCGAGCGATGGTCGTGCCGCAGCTGTTGCAACACCCGGACGATGGTCGCGGACAGGACGCGGGCGGTCATCGCGTTGCCTCCTCGCTGCGTCGGATCAGGGTCAGGAACGCCACGTCGAGGTCGTCGGTGCCGGCCTCGACCTTGACCGCGTCCGGGGTGTCCGCGGCGATGACCCGGCCCTCGCGGATCAGCAGCAGCCGGTCGCACCGGTTGGCCTCGTCCATCACATGGCTGGTCACCAGCACGGTCACCCCGGCCTCGGCGCGGCGCCGGAACGCATCCCACAGTTCCTCGCGCAGCACGGGGTCCAACCCGACCGTCGGCTCGTCGAGCACCAGCACCTCCGGGTCGCCGACCAGGGCGCAGGCCAGCGACGCCCGGCTGCGCTGTCCGCCGGACAGCGTCGTCACCACCTGGTCACGGGCATCGGCCAGGCCCGACTTCTTCGATCGCCCGGTCGGCGGCACCGCGGCCGGCGCCGACCAGGGCCGCGAAGTACCTGACGTTCTCCGCGACGGTCAGGTCGGCGTAGACGCTGGGAGCCTGGGTGACGATAGCCGATCCGGTTGCGCAGGGCGGCCGAGCCGGCCGGCATGTCCGAGGACGGTGACGGTGCCCGCGGCGACCTTCTGCACGCCGACCACGGCGCGGATCAGGGTTGTCTTACCCGCGCCGGACGGTCCGAGCAGTCCGGTGATCCGGCCCGCGCTCCATCGCGGCGGCGAAGTCGTGCAGGACGGTGCGCTTGCCGCGGCGCACCGTCAGCCCGGCGACTTCGATGGCGATGTCCATGGCGCCTCCAGTCGATCGAATCTCAACGCTGGATGAATTATGGGCAGACGGTAGAGTCTTAAGTCAACGGTTGATGAATTAATCGGCACCGGACCGGCCCGCGCGGCCGCCCACTCGGCCCGATAGCCTCCCGACATGTCGCGCAGCGTGTACATCGCGTCCGCGGAAGGGGAGACCGGCAAGTCGACGGTCGCCCTCGGGCCTGCTCGACCTGCTGACCAGGCGGGTCGGCCGGGTCGGGGTGTTCCGGCCGGTCAGCCGCGGTGGGCAGCACGACGTGGTGGTCGAGATGCTGCTCGCCCACCCGGGCATCGACCAGGAACTCTCGACCGCCATGGGGGTCAGCTACGACGACCTGCACGCCGATCGGTCCGCGGCCCATGCCGAGATCGTCCGGCGCTTCGCCGAACTGAGTCGCTCGTTCGACGCGCTGGTGGTGGTCGGCAGCGACTACACCGACGTGTCCACCCAGAGCGAATTGGAATTCAACGCCCAGATCGCCGCCAACCTCGGTGCTCCGGTGGTCCTGGTGGTCTCCGGTCTGCACCGCGGCCCGGCGGAGATCCGGGCCGCGTCCGACCGGGCCAGTGCGGAACTGTCCGCCGGATACGCCCGTCCGGTTGCGGTGATCGCCAATCGGGTGCAGCCGGATGCCGTCGACGCCACCCGGGCCGCGTTGAGTGTCGGCTCCGACCTGCCGGCCGGGGTCATCCCGGAGATCCCGCTGCTGGTCGCGCCGACCGTGCAGGCGCTGCAGGACGCCTGCGGCGGTCGGTTGCTCCGCGGCAACCCGGACTGGCTGCGCCGGGAATGCCTGGGCTTCGTCGTCGCCGCGATGTCGCTGGCCAACGTCCTGGTCCGGCTGCACGAGGACGTCACGGTCATCGCTCCCGGCGATCGCACCGACCTGTTGCCGGGTCTGCTCCTGGCCCACCAGTCCGGGACCTTCCCGCACCTGTCGGCCATCGTGCTCACCGGCGGTTACCTCCCGCCCGAACCGATCCAGCGACTGATCGCCGGAGTGCAGCAGGACCTGCCGATCATCGTGAGTGACCACGACACCTACGAGACCGCGTCGATGCTGTCGGGCGTGCGCGGGGCTCTGTCCGCGCGATCACCGGTGAAGGTGGAGACCGCGCTGCGGGTCTTCGCCGAGTGTGTCGACGGGCCGGGCCTGCTGGCCGCGATGGAGGTCGACGACGCCGGGGTGACCACCCCACTGATGTTCCAGTTCCGGCTGATCGAGCGGGCCAGGCAGAGCCGGCGGCGGATCGTGCTGCCCGAAGGTGACGACGAGCGCATCCTGCGGGCCTCGGCCTCGCTGCTGCGGCTGGGCGTTGCCGACCTCACCCTGCTCGGCGAGGAGACGGCGATCCGCGCCAAGGCCTCCACCCTCGGGGTGGACATCGCTGCGGCGCAAGTGCTCTCGCCGACCGACCCCGAGTCGGTCGAGCGCTTCGCCGTCGAGTACACCAGGGTGCGGGCGCACAAGGGCATGACGGTCGACCGGGCCCGCAGCATCGTCACCGACGTGTCCTATTTCGGCACCATGATGGTGCACCTCGGGCTGGCCGACGGCATGGTCTCCGGCGCGACCCACACCACCGCGCACACCATCCGACCGTCGTTCGAGATCATCAAGACGGTCCCGGGAACCGACACCGTGTCCAGCGTCTTTCTGATGTGCCTGGCCGATCACGTGTCGGTGTACGGCGACTGCGCCGTGGTGCCGGACCCGACGGCCCAGCAGTTGGCCGACATCGCCATCTCCTCGGCGGACACCGCCGCCCGGTTCGGCATCGAACCACGGATCGCGCTGCTGTCCTACTCCACCGGCACCTCGGGGGCCGGCGAGGACGTTGACAAGGTCCGGCCAGGCCACCGAATTGGTCCGCTCCCGACGGGCGGATCTGTTGGTGGAGGGGCCGATCCAGTTCGACGCCGCGGTCGACCCGGCCGTCGCCAGGGCCAAACTGCCGGAGTCCGCGGTGGCCGGCCGGGCCACCGTGCTGATCTTCCCGGACCTGAACACCGGCAACAACACGTACAAGGCCGTGCAACGCACCGCCGGGGCGGTGGCGATCGGCCCGGTGTTGCAGGGTCTGAACAAGCCGGTCAACGACCTGTCCCGCGGTGCGTTGGTCGCCGACATCGTGAACACCGTTGCCATCACGGCGATCCAGGCGGCCGGGAGTGGCTCATGAGGACTGTGCTGGTGGTGAACTCGGGGTCGTCCTCGATGAAATTCCAGCTCGTCGACCTGCAGACCGAACAGGCGCTGGCGTCCGGCCTGGCCGAGCGGGTCGGCGAGCCGGCCGGGCACGTGCAGCTGCGCCGGGGGTCCGAGACCGAGCAGTGGGACGGCGAGATCCGCCGACCATGCCAAGGCTCTCGAGCTGATCAGGGAACTGCTGTGCGCGGGTCGGCGTGAACCCGGACGACGGACTGATCGCCGTCGGGCACCGCGTGGTGCACGGCGGGTCGGTGTTCTCCGCACCCACGGTGGTCGACGACGAGGCCCTCGCGCAGATCAAGGACCTGTCGGTGCTGGCCCCGCTGCACAATCCGGCCAACGCGTCCGGGATCGAGCATGCGCGGCTGGTGTTTCCCGGCGTGCCCCAGGTCGCCGTGTTCGACACCGCATTCTTCGTCGACCTGCCGGCCGCCGCCGCGACCTACGCCATCGACCGCGACCTGGCGATCACCCACCGGGTGCGTCGGTACGGTTTTCATGGCACCTCGCACCAGTACGTCTCGCAGCGGGTCGAGCGGACTGCTCGGCCGCGACGATGTGAAGCAGATCGTCCTGCACCTGGGCAACGGTGCCTCGGCGTCGGCGATCGACTCCGGCCACGCCGTCGAGACCTCGATGGGTTTCACCCCGCTGGAGGGGCTCATCATGGGCACCCGCAGCGGCGACATCGACCCCGGCGTGCTGCTGTACCTGAGCCGCTCGGCCCGGCTGTCCGTCGACGACCTCGATGCCCTGCTCAATCGGCGTTCGGGCATCCTCGGCCTCGCCGGCGTCAACGACTTCCGCGATCTGCACAAGCTGGTCGACGACGGTGACCGCTGGGCTGCCCTGGCGTTGGACGCCTACTGCCACCGGCTGCGCAAATACCTCGGTGCCTACACCGCGGTGCTCGGCGGGTTGGACGCGGTGACATTCACGGCCGGCGTGGGGGAGAACGACGCGGTGGTCAGGGCGAAGGTCCTCGAGGGCCTGGAGGTACTCGGCCTGTCGGTGGACGCCGAGCGCAATGCGGTGCGGTCGCCGGAGCCGCGGGTGATCTCGCCGGAGGGCGCGCCGGTCACAGTGTTCGTGGTGCCGACGAACGAGGAACTGGCGATCGCCAGGGCAACTGCGGCGCTGGTGGGCTGAGCCGCATGGGCTCGGTCGTCGGATCGCTGTTGCCGTTGGGGCTCGTGGTGGCGATCTCGCCGACCGGCCGTCAGCCGGATCCGCAGAACGCCCACGGAGCGTCGCGCCGGGCCCACAGATTCACCAGTCTGGTCGGCAGCTCGATGGCGTCCATCCGGTAGCGGACCTGGTCACCGGCCGCCGACACGGTGGTAGGTCCGAGGATGTCGGTGTAGGGCTGGCGGGTGACCTGACTCGTCCCGGTGTTGACGAGCTCGGCCCGGCGGGGGGTATCGGCCGCGGCGCTCGTCGGGTCGGCGTAGCCGGCGGATGCCGTCGCGTGCGTCTCGTCCGACACCCCGACCACATTCCAGGTGACCGTGCCCAGGGCGTCGAGCTCCGCGTCCGGACCGAGCGACGGTCGGGTGGTAGCGGTGGTGGACGGCAGCTCGGGGCCGGGGTTCTGGCAGGCGGAGGCGCCCCATTGGGTTATCACGCCCTCGGCGGCCCCGACGGCGGCGAGCATGTGCTGGGCGGTTGCCGTCTCGCCGAAGGAGTCGGTGGTGCCGTCGATCACTGCCAGCACCGCCGAAGGGTCGGCGCCGTCGACGACGAGGTGTTGATCGGGAAGCACGACGACGCCGACGAGGAACGGCGGCCGGCCGCCGACCTTCTTCAGGTCGGTCTCGTACACCGGTCGGTTGTCGGGGCCGGAGCGGTCGTAATGCTCATCCAAAGATGACGTCACCACGGCCATGTCCAGGCTGTCGCGCAACTTGTAGACCCGGGCCGGCGGGTCACTCGGGGCGGTGATCTCCACGGCCCAGTCGACATCGGTGTAGTTCCAGCCGTAGTCGTCCCGCATCGTCCGGATGGTCAGCGCCAGGTCTCCGGCGACGAGGTAACCCGTCAGGTGGTGGAGGTACTCCTTGTACTCGGCGGAGTCCGGATCGGTGGCCGAGGTGACGTCGTCCAATCCCCAGCGCTTCTTCATGGCGGCCTGGTCCACCGCCATGGCGCTGCCGGCCGAGTTGGGCACCACGGCCAGCGCGTCGGCGAGATGGCCGGTAGCGGGTGCCGGTTGGGGCTCGCCCTCGACTCCGGACGAGCATCCGGCGAGCGCCAGCACGCCGGCCGCCAGCACGAACCACAGACTCCTGCGCATCGCGTCCTCCCGTCGCGGTGAAGTACCTGGACGGTAGTCGAGCCGAGCGCCGGCTCAGTGGAACTGCGGGATGATCAGGTAGAGCCCGTAGAGCACGATCAGGCCGGCCGCACCGATGCACGCGTACCCGGCGGTGCGGGCCAGCCCGGCGGGCTGGTCGACCTCGGCGCGGCTGTCCGCGGTGGCCAACGACGCAATACCCAGCGCGACGATCGCGATGATGGCCACGGCCGCGGCGATCGACACGCAGGCGACGATGCCGAGCGACTTCCAATCGATGTGCATAGAACGCTCCTCTGTCCTGCTCGGCTCAGGCGGCGGCGGGCACGGGCTCGACGGCGGAGACCCGCACGTCGGGCGAGTCGTTGACGTTCGCCGCGGTGACCCGGGTACGCCGGGACAGCACCCAGATGGCGAGCGATGCGGCGATCAGGACCGCGAAGACCACCACGACGCCGAAGGTGCCGGTGCTGGCCACGGCGGCGGCGATGCCGCCGACCAGCGCGGCGGCCGGCAAGGTGAGCAGCCAGGCGTAGACCATCTTGCGGGCCTTGGACCAGCGCACTTCGTGCAGGCTACGACCGACGCCGGAACCGATGATCGCGCCGGAGCACACCTGGGTGGTGGACAGCCCGAAGCCCAGATGCGAGGACGCCAGGATGGTCACGCTCGACGAGGTCTCCGCGGCAAAGCCCTGCGGCGCCTGCACGTCCACGATCCCCTTGCCCATCGTCCGCATGATCCGCCAACCGCCGGACAGCGTGCCGAGGCCGATCGCCAGCCCCGAGGTGAGGATCACCCAGGTCTGCGGGCCGGTGCCGGCGGCCTGGTACCCGCTGGTGATCAACACCAGGGTGATCACGCCCATCGTCTTCTGCCCGTCGGAGGTGCCGTGGGCCAGCGCCACCATCGACGCCGACACGGTCTGGCCGTGCTTGAACCCGTTGGTCGATCGCTTGCTGCGGGCACCCTGGGTGAGTTTGTAAGCCAGGTAGGTGCCGACGGCGGCGGCGCGCGCCGGCGATGAACGGAGCGGCCACGGCGGGCAGCAGGATCTTCGGAGATCACCGTGCTGAAGTTGACCGCGCTGGTACCCGCACCGATGATGACCGCGCCGATCAGCCCACCGAACAGGGCGTGCGAGGACGAGGACGGCAGGCCGACCAGCCAGGTCACCAGGTTCCACAGGATCGCGCCCACCAACCCGGCGAACACCATGGTCGGCGTGACCAGGACGTCGTTGACGATCCCCCCGGAGATGGTCTTGGCGACCTCGGTCGACAGGAAGGCGCCGGCCACGTTCAGCACGGCGGCGATCGCCACCGCGACCTTGGGCTTGAGCGCCCCGGTGGCCACCGAGGTGGCCATGGCATTGGCACTGTCGTGAAAGCCGTTGGTGAAGTCGAAGACCAGCGCGGTGAAGATCACCAGGATGACCACGAAGAGTGCTGTTTCCACGCCGATTGTCTCCGGTCTCCTGCCAGCGGCCGCCGCGTCGGCGCGCCGTGACTGTAGACATATCGGGCTTGGATGAACGGACGGTGAATTCATCCGGTGGATGACGTGTGACCAGAAGGTGTAACGGGGGCGAATCGCCGGGAGCCGTCAGGTCACCAGACAGAACTCGTTGCCCTCGGGGTCGGCCAGCACGACGAACACATCCGTGGCATCCGTCGACCGCCGCAGCACCCGCGCGCCCCATGATTCGGCGGCGGCCACCGCGTCGTCCAGGCCCGGCCGCTCCGGTGTCCGACGCGATCACGTCCAGATGCCAACGGTTCTTGCTCGCCTTGGGCTCCGGGACCCGTTGGAAGTACATCCGCGGGCCGGAACCCGCCGGATCGACGATCGTCATGCCCGCGTTGGCCTGCTCGGCGCTGATGCCGTTGGCCGCGTCGTAGGCGGCCCAGTCCGGGTATCCGGCCGGCGGTGGTTCCTCCTGGTAGCCGAGTAGTGCGCACCAGAACGCGCCGAGGGCGGCCGGGTCGGTGCAGTCAACCGTGATGCCGAATCGTCTGGCCATATCGGCAGCCTGCCAGCAATCCGCGGCTGCCGACGTGGCCCAGGCTTGACCCGGGGCTGTCGGTACCGGGGAGGACAGTGGGCTGACGGCAACGGAGGGAGCGCCATGCGCTACGGGATCATCCTGCCGGGCGGCGCGGCGTCCGAGCAGGTCCAGCAGGCGATCGCCGCGGAGCACGCCGGCTGGGACGGCGTCTTCGTGTGGGAGGCGGCCTACGGCGTCGACGCGTGGGCCCTGCTCGGGGCGATGGCCGTCCGCACCCGGACCGTGGTGTTGGGCACCATGCTGACGCCGCTGCCGTGGCGCCGGCCGTGGAAGGTGGCCTCGCAGGCCGAGACGGTCGACCAGCTGTCCGGCGGGCGGCTGGTGCTGACCGTCGGCATCGGCGCCGTCGAGTCGGTGCTGCCGCACTCGCCGGCCGAGCCGACCGAGCGGGCGGTGCGCGCGGCGATGCTGGACGAGGGCATCGACCTGATGCGCACCCTCTGGGCCGGCGGCACCGAGTACGCCGGCGAGCACTACACCTTCAGCCGCGGCGGGCCCGAGTTCGCCACCGGTGGCGGGGTTCGCGAACGCATCCCGATCTGGGTCCCCGTGCGGTGGCACAAGCCCAGGTCGCTGCTCCGGGGTGCGCGGTGCGAGGGGGTGGTGCCCGAGGGGGTCGACGTTGTCGACATTCCTGCGATGCGGACGTGGTTGGCCGAGCACGATGCTGCGGTCGACCTGGACGTCACCAGCGAGGGAGAGACCCCGGCGGACGACGCCGGGGCGGCGGCCGAGTTGGTCCGGCCCTGGGCCGAGGCCGGGTGCACGTGGTGGTTGGAGTCGAAGTGGCAGCCACCGGAGAGCGGCGAGCCGCTGGTGGACTTCGTGAACCGGCGGATCGCGGCCGGGCCGCCCCGGGTCTGAGCCGAGCGAAGATCAGTCGCCGACGCGGGTCGCCGAGCACCGGGTGCTCGCAGCACCCTGCTGGGCGGTCGATCGGCGGTCTTCTGGGGCTCGGCCGCCGGGGGTGATGTACTCGCCTCCGGTCCGTTCAGCGACGAGCCGGACGACTCGACGAGGAGGTCGCGATGGTGCCGGGACGATCAGCTGGATCACCGGGTGGTACCGGATCGCTTCGTGGACGTCGAGGGCGGTCGACTGGCCGTCCACGAGTTCGGGTCGGCCGACGGCCCGGTGGTGCTTGCCGCCCACGGCATCACCGCCAATGCGCTGTCGTTCGCGGCGCTGGCCCGCTGGATGCCGGACGTCCGGATCATTGCGCCGGACCTGCGCGGCCGGGCCTGCAGCCGGGATATCTCGGGCCCGTGGGCGATCGGACAGCACGCCGCCGACCTGATGGCGGTGGCCGACGCGTACGGGTTGGAGCGCTTCCGGTTGCTCGGACACTCGATGGGCGCGTTCGTCGCGGCGATGGCCGCGGCCCGGCATCCCGGACGGGTCGAGCGGGTGGTGCTGATCGACGGCGGTGTCGCGTTCCCGGCTCCGCCCGACGCGGACGTGGACGCGCTGCTGACGGCGATCATCGGCCCGGCGATGACCCGGCTGTCCATGACGTTCCCGGACCGGGATGCCTACCACGCCTTCATGCTGGGCAACCCGGCCGTCGCCGAGACGGTCGGCCTGGGCCCGGAGGCCGCTGCCGACCTCGCCGGCTACCTCGACCACGACCTGCTCGTCGGTGCTGACGGTCTGCTGCGGAGTTCGTGTGTGTTGGCGGCGATCCGGGCCGACGGCGGCGCAGTGATCCTCGAGCCGGCCGTGCTGGACGCGGTGCACGAGCTGACCATGTCCGGTGCGCTGCTCTGGGCGCCCCGCGGGCTGATGAACCAGACTCCGGGGCTGTACGCCGCTGAACTGCTCGCTGCGGCGGGGCTACCGGACCAGCTCGAGGTGGCGTCGGTGCCCGACTGCAACCATTACTCGATCGTGTTCGCCGACGCCGGGAGGGCCGCGGTGCGGGCCGCCCTGCACCTCTAGTCCCGCCCACGTCGATCTCGGCTGGACCGACTCACGCATCTGCACCTGATTTGTGGAACTGCACCAGCTTCAGGCTGCTGGAACGGGTGAAGACTCACGAGGCGGGTGCAGATCCAAGCGGCGGCGTGCGGAAGCGGGCCGTGGCTCAGCGGGCTCCCCAGCCGCCGTCGAGCACCAGGTCGCTGCCGGTGATGGACGCCGAGCCGGGCCCGCACAGGTAGGCGGCCGCGCCGGCGACTTCGGCCGGATCCATCAGCCGCTTGATCGGCGAGGACGCCAGGATCACCTGCTCGATGACCTCGTCCTCGCTGATCCCGTGGGCCGCGGCCTGGTCCTTGATCTGCGCATCGACCAGCGGGGTCCGGACGTAGCCGGGGTTGATGCAGTTGCTGGTCACGCCGTGCGGGGCGCCCTCCAGCGCAATCACCTTCGAGAGCCCTTCGAGCCCGTGTTTGGCGGTCACGTAGGCCACCTTGAACGGGCTGGCCCGCCGGCCGTGGGCGGAGGAGATGTGCACCAGCCGTCCCCACCCGCGGCCGTACATGCCGGGCAGGACGGCCCGGCTGAGCACGAACGGAGCCGTCACCATCAGCCGCAGGATCGTCTCGAACGTCTCGATCGGGAACTCGGGGATGGGCGCGACGTGCTGCACCCCGGCGTTGTTGACCAGGATGTCGACGCCCTCGGCGACATCCTGGACCGCGGCCGGCAGCCCGGCGATGTCGGACAGGTCCACCACCAGCGGGCGTGCGCCGATCTCTGCCGGACAGCTCCTGGAGGGGTTCGGCGGCGCGGTCGACAACGATGACCGCGGCGCCGTCGGCCGCGAACCGTCGGGCGATGGCCCGGCCGATCCCGCTGGCCGCGCCGGTGATCAGCGCGGTTCGTCCGGACAGCGGCCCGACGGCCGCCGGCTGGGGTCCCGCGGTGCTGGTCATGCGACCGACTCTAGGACCGGATCGCCGCGGCCGGCCGCGTGCCGGTCAGGCAGCCACCGGGCCCGCACCAAGAGCCGGCTCCGACGCCACCGGCTCCAGCGCCACGGCCAGGATCTCCGCGACGTCGGCGACCGGACGGACGTCCAGCTCGGCCAGGATCTCGGCCGGCACGTCGTCCAGGTCCGGCTCGTTGCGTTGCGGGATGAAGACCAGCTTCACCCCGGCCCGCTGCGCGGCCAGCAGCTTCTGCTTGACCCCGCCGATCGGCAGCACCCGCCCGTTCAGCGTGACCTCGCCGGTCATCGCCACGTCCGAGCGGACCTGACGCCCGGTGGCCATGGACACCAGCGCGGTCACCATCGTCACGCCGGCGGACGGGCCGTCCTTGGGCACCGCGCCGGCCGGCACGTGCAGGTGGATCCGGCGGTCCAGCGGTGCCCGGGTCGACGCCGAGCGGCATCGGCGTGCGAGCGCACGTAGGACAGCGCGATCTGCGCCGACTCCTTCATCACGTCGCCGAGCTGACCGGTCAGCGTCAGCCCGCGCTCGCCGGCGCCGTCGCCGGTGGGCACGACCGACGAGGCCTCGATGAACAGCACGTCGCCGCCCAGGCCGGTGACGGCCAGGCCGGTGGCCACCCCGGGTGCCGCGGTGCGCTCCGCGGTCTCCGGGGTGAACCGCGGCCGACCGAGCAGCCCGCGCAGGTCGCCGACGTCCACCGTCACCGGTCCGTCGGTCGACTCGAGCCGCGTCGCGACCTTGCGGAACACCTTGGCCAGCAGCCGTTCCAGCTGCCGGACGCCGGCCTCGCGGGTGTGCGAGGCGACGATCTCGCGCAGCGCCTCGTCGGTCACCGTGACCTCCTCGGTCTCCAGCGCCGCCCGGTCCAGCTGCCGGGGCAGCAGGTGGGTGCGGGCGATGGCGACCTTGTCGTCCTCGGTGTAGCCGTCCAGCGTGATGATCTCCATCCGGTCCAGCAGCGGGCCGGGGATGGTGTCCAGCACGTTGGCGGTGGCCAGGAACAGCACGTCCGACAGGTCGAGGTCGAGGTCGAGGTAGTGGTCGCGGAACGTGTGGTTCTGCGCCGGGTCCAGCACCTCGAGCAGCGCCGCGGCCGGGTCGCCGCGGTAGTCGGCGCCGACCTTGTCGATCTCGTCCAGCAGCACCACCGGGTTCATCGAGCCGGCCTCGCCGATGGCCCGGACGATCCGGCCGGGCAGCGCACCGACGTAGGTGCGCCGGTGGCCGCGGATCTCCGCCTCGTCGCGGACGCCGCCGAGGGCGACCCGGACGAACTTGCGGCCCAGGGCCCGCGCGACGCTCTCGCCGAGCGAGGTCTTGCCGACGCCGGGCGGACCGACCAGGGCCAGCACCGCACCCGAGCCGCGACCGCCGACGACCGGACATGCCGCGGCGGCCGCGCCGCGAGCGCACGGCCAGGTACTCGACGATGCGGTCCTTGACGTCGCGTCAGGCCGTGGTGGTCGGCGTCCAGCACCTCGCGGGCGGCGCCGATGTCGGTGGCGTCCTCGGTCCGCATCGTTCCACGGCAGCTCCAGGACGGTGTCCAGCCAGGTCCGGATCCAGCCGGACTCCGGGGACTGGTCGCTGGCGCGTTCCAGCTTGCCGACCTCGCGCAGGGCGGCCGTCCGGACGTTCTCCGGCAGGTTCGCGGCCTCGACGCGGGTGCGGTAGTCGTCGGCGCCCTCAGGCTCGTCCTCGCCCAGTTCCTTGCGGATCGCGGCGAGCTGCTGGCGGAGCAGGAACTCGCGCTGGCTCTTCTCCATGCCGTCGCGGACGTCGCCGCGGATCTTCTCGGTGACCTCCATCTCGGCCAGGTGCGCCCGGGTCCACTCGGTGACCAGCTCCAGCCGGGCCTCGAGGTCGGTGGTCTCCAGCAGTTGACGCTTCTGCTCGTCGGTCAGGTAGGGCGCCCAGCCGGCCGAGTCGGCCAGCGTCGACGGGTCGGTCATCCGCTCGACGGTGTTGATCACCTGCCAGGCGTCGCGGTGCTGCAGCACGGCGATGACCAGCGCCTTGTACTCGACGGCGAGTTCGCGGGCGCGGTCGGTCGGAGTGCCGTCCGGCAATTCCTCGGCCTCGACCCAGAGGGCGGCGCCGGGTCCGGTGACGCCGGTGCCGATCCGGGCCCGGACCACGGCGCGCAGCACCGCGGCCGGCGAGCCGCCGACCGAGCGGCCGATCTTCTCGATGGTGGCGACGACGCCGTGGGTGGCGTAGCGGTCGTCGAGCCGGGGCGCGAGCAGCACCTCGCCCTCGCCGTCGGCCCCGTCCGGGGTGTACGGAGCGGGCGGCGTCGACGGCCGCCTGCGCCGCCTCGTCCAGTTCGAGCGGGACCACCATCCCGGGCAGCACGACGGTGTCGGCGAGGTTCAGGACGGGCAGCTTGCGGGGTTCGGTCATGTTCATCCTTCGCGGTTCAGCAAGATTGAGCCTGCACGACTCAATGCCGTCGGCCCGGCGTTTGTTCCCTGGCTTCGCTGCCGGCGAACGCCACCTGGGCACATCGGCGTGTCCCAGAACCTGCACCGGTCGCACACAGCCCATGCTCAGCTGGAGCGGCCAGGGTCGACGTCGAGGCAGTCGAGAAGGGTGGGTGGGCCGTGCGGGCGTTGCTGGCGTTGCTGGTGAGCGTCCTCGTGGCCTTCGCCGCTGCCCTCCCGACGACGGTCGGCAACGGCGTCGCTGGCGCGATCTCGGCCGGCTCGACGACGAGTTCGGCGTCCACGGCCTCCTCACCGGCGGCGAACAAGGCGGTGCCCACGACCTCGGCCGCCCCGACAACGAGTGCAGCGCCCACCACGCCGGCCGACCCCGCCCCGGATCCGCGCGCGGTCGCCTCGGCCGTCGGGCAGGCGGTGCAGAACGCGGCCGACGACGGGGTGACCGAACAGGTCGTGGTGCTCAACCGGTCCACCGGAGCCCTGATCACGTCCGCGAATTCGGACGACGCGGTGCCGTCGATGAGCCTGGTCAAACTGTTCCTCGCGCTGGACGTGATCGATTCCGCCGGAGGGGTCAGCAACGTCGCCGCGTCCACCTTGGCCAACCTGACGACGATGATCGCTACGTCCGACGACGCGATCGCCCAGGACGTGTACGACGACTACGGCGGCAGCTCCTCCATCGAGCGGGTGATCGACGACTACGGGCTCACCGGGAGCTCGCCGTCGCCGAATGCGGAGTACTGGGGAGACGTGCGGATCACCGCGGCGGACGTCGCCTCCCTGCTCTATCAAGCGCTGTCCGCGAAGGGCACGGGGAGTTGGCTGGCCTCGGCGATGACAGCGTCCACCGACACCGCGGCCGACGGCTTCGACCAGGCCTTCGGCGTCAACGCGATCAGCGGAGCAGGGTCGAAACAAGGGTGGGGTTGCTGCCTGGGCGGTGTCGTCGCGCTGCACTCGGCCGGGTTCACCGCCAACGAGATCATCGTCGTGCTCTCCACGTCCTATCCCGACCAGGATTGGCATGATCTGCAATCCGCCGCGCAGCTGGCCGCCGACCCGGGGGCAGAGCGGACGTTGCGCCAGGTGACCGCGACGGCGAAGGCGGCGGCCACCGGCGTTGCGGGCTGAACCCGATGCCCGGGTGCCGGCCGCCCATGATCGTGACGCGGCCCATGATCGTCACACCCAGCCGGCAGGAGTAGGTTGGATGGCCGTGTCGCGCCGATCCCGGCGAGCGGCACCCGGCTCGCTGGAGATCCATGTCGCGTGAGGTCATTTCCGAAGAGCAGCGCGAGCTCGATGCCATGTACACCCGGCTCGATGAGATGCGTATCGACGCTCAGCAGCGGAAGAAGGATGCGGTTTTCTCGTCGGATGGCACACCGGCCGGCCGGTTCACCCGCGACGCGTTGCAGTACCGGTACGCCGAAGAGGTAGCGGCCCTGTCGGCCGCCGAGGACAAGCTGTGCTTCGGCCGGCTGGACACCGATGACGGTGAGTCGCGGCACATCGGCCGGATGGGCCTCACCGACGGCACCGGCGAGCGTCGACAGATTCTCATCGACTGGCGCGCGCCGGCCGCGGCGCCGTTCTACACGGCGACGGCACTCAACCCGCAGGGCGTGTCGCTGCGTCGGCACATCCGCACCCGCCGGCGTGCAGTCGAGTCGGTGTCCGACGAGTACCTGCAGGCCGCCGACGTGGTACCGGAGACCGGAGACCTCGGCGCCGCCGGCGACTCGGCGCTGCTGGAGGCGCTCAACGCGCCGCGTACCGGACGGATGGGCGACATCATCGCCACCATCCAGGCCGAGCAGGACCGGATCATCAGGTCCGACCGCAACGGCGTGATGGTCGTGCAGGGCGGTCCGGGAACCGGCAAGACGGTGGTCGCGCTGCACCGGGCGGCCTACCTGCTGTACACCTACCGGGCCCGCCTCGGCGGCCACGGGGTGCTGGTGATCGGGCCCAACCAGACCTTCCTGTCCTACATCTCGCAGGTGCTGCCGTCCCTCGGTGAGTCCTCCGTGGTGCTCGCGACCATCGGCACGCTGTTCCCCGGGGTGGTGGCCGGGGCCGTCGACGACGGCGTGGTCGCCGAACTCAAGGGTCGCCCGGTGATGGCGAAGGTCATCGATCATGCTGTGCTGCAACGCCAACGGATGCCGCGGGGGACGCGCGAGGTGCTGTTCGACCGGATGCCGGTGCGACTGGAGAATTCCTTGCTGGTCAAGGCGCGGCGTCGGGCCTGGGGTTCGCGGTTGCCGCACAACCGGGCCCGGCAGATCTTCGTGCGGGCCGTGCTCGACGGCCTGGCCCGGCAGGTCGCCGGCCGTCCGGGGGTCAAGCAGTCCGAGGAGTTCGACATCAAGGCCGATCTCGGCGAGATCCGCAGAGCAATTGGCCGTCCGACGAGGCGGTGCAGGCGGCGCTGGTCGACCTGTGGCCGCCGATCGCCGCCGAGCAACTGGTGGGCGAGTTGTTGACCTCGCCGTCGCGGCTGGCCTTCGCCGCGCCGATGCTCTCGCCCCGGCAGCGGGAGTTGTTGCTGCGGAAGGATCCAACGGCCTGGACGGTGTCGGACGTTCCGCTGCTGGACGAGGCGGCTGAACTGCTCGGCGAGGTCGCGGCGGGCGACGCGGCGTGGGTGCGCCGGCAGGCCGAGGAGCTGCGGTTCGCGCAGGAGACCCTGGAGGCGATGAACCAGTCGGGAGCCGACCAGGAGGATTCCGGCATCGGGTTCACCCTGGGGATGATCTCGGCCGAGGACCTGGCCCGGATGAACGTCGAGGAGCGGTCGTTCGCGTCCGTGGCCGATCGGGCTGCGGCCGACCGGGAATGGACCTACGGGCACGTCATCGTCGATGAGGCGCAGGAACTCTCGCAGATGGCGTGGCGGATGGTCATGCGGCGGTGCCCGTTGAAGTCGATGACGGTGGTCGGGGACATCGCGCAGACCTCCGATCCGGCGGGTGCCACGAACTGGGAGCGCACCCTGCGGCCGCACGCCAAGGACCGGTGGCGGCTGGAGGAGTTGACTGTCAACTACCGGACGCCGGAGGAGATGATGGTGGTGGCCGAGCCGGTGCTGGCCGCCATCGATTCGTCGCTGAAGGTGCCGGAGTCGGTGCGGCAGAGCGGTTTCCGGCCCTGGGTGCTCGGGGTTGCCGACGCTGACGTGCCGGGCACTGTTGCCGCGGCCGTGCTGGACGAAGTTGGTGCACACGAGCAGGGACAGGTGGCGGTGCTGGTGCCGGCCGAGGGTGCCGCCGCGGTCCGGTCCGCGGTGGCTGCTGCGGTACCAGGGACGTCCAACGATGCCGGACCGGGCCACCGGGTGGCGGTGCTGACCGTGCGGGAGGCCAAAGGTCTGGAGTTCGACGCGGTGATCGTGGTAGAGCCGGAGCGCATCGCCCGGGCCGGCGCGCACGGCATGGGCGACCTGTATGTGGCGCTGACCCGCTCGACGCAGCGGCTGGGCGTGGTGCACTCGGGGCGCTTGCCGGCGGTGCTGTCGCGGTTGGGTGACGCTCCGGCCGGGGGCTCGTCGTCCGAGGCGGGGGTTGCGGCCGACGGTCGGAACGGTGCTGCCGATGTCTCGGTCGGGCTGGATGCGGGCGAGCCGATCGGGCTGTTCGACGTTCCCGAACGCCGCTGACGGCCGTGCGCTTCCACGTCGTCCCGGCCGCCTACGTGCTGTTCCTCGACGGCGATCGGGTCTTGCTGCAGCTGCGGCGGAACACCGGTTATCGCGACGACCACTGGGCGTGCGGGGCGGCCGGGCACGTCGAGGACGGCGAGTCGGTGTTTCAGGCGGCGGTGCGGGAGGCGGCCGAGGAACTGGGAGTCGTGGTGGAGGTGGCCGACCTCGAGCCGTTGACCGGGATGCACCGCACCCACGGCAACGGCCGACCGATCGATGAACGGGTCGACTTCTTCTTCGGCTGCCGCCGATGGGCCGGAGAGCCTTCGCGTCAGGAGCCGGCGAAACAGGCTGATCTGCAGTGGTTCGCGCTGGACGATCTGCCGTCGCCGGTGGTGCCGCACGAGTTGGCGGTCCTGCAGGCCCTTCGCAGCGGGCGGGTGCCGGCGGTGATGGCGTTCGGGTTCTGAGCGTTCGCTGCCGGGTCGGCCGGTCTGTTTCGGGGGCCAGACGCGCACGAAAGGGTCAGCCGCGCCGTGAATTTCCTGCGCGTGTGACCCTTTCTTGCGCGGCTGTACGTATCTGCGGGCGCCCCCGGCCATCTGGCGGGGGTGAACGGACTTGTTCTGCGACATCGGTGGGCGCGCCGGTGGACGGGAGCGTTGCCGTGGCTGCGCCGGTACGCGCCGTGCGAGGCATTGAGCACTTTCGGCGCGTTCGGCTGTGCGTGGCTGGCGTTGACGATGACGAACTCGCTGGCCGCGGCCGCGGTCGGCGGCGTCGTCGGTGGGACGGTCGGCTTCTATGCCGTGCCGGCGGTGCGGGCATTCCGCGGCTACCGGGCGGTGTCCAGCGGGGGTCGTGGGCGTCGGGTTGTCGTCGCTCTCGGCATGACCACTCGAAGCCTGCTGGTCGAGTTCGGGCCGGCCGAGTGCGTCGACAGCGCGTTGGTCCGTCCGGGCCTGCTGTACCTCGGGCCGATGCTGCTGGGCACCCCGTTCGCGGGGTGGTTGGCGGGAAAGGTGTTGGCGGACACGGTGTTCTACGTGATCACTGGGTGGTCACTGCGGCGGAATCGGCGGCTGATCGAACCGGCCGGGGCGTGAGTGACCCGGACGGTCAGCCTCGGCGGATGTTTCGCGGAGAGAGCACGTTCGCGGCGAATCGGCCGATTCGCCAGGTGCGGAACGCGTCGGCCGTCATGCCGACGGCGCCACCCAGGAGCGGGATCCGCCGGCCGACCGCGGTGACGACCTGCTTCCCGCCGACCTGGGCGATGAGTTCGGCGGCGACGATGCGCGCAATGGCGTCGTCGGTCTCCGGGTCGGGCACCTCGGCTTCGGCCAAGCTGCGCGGACCGGCGGTCAGCTTGCCCTGCTTGATCAGGTGCTTCAGACCCTCCTCGCCGACCATGCAGGCGAGCACGGCGTTGCGGGTGCGGTTGTCGGCCAGGTTGTAGCCGCGCAGGTGTGCGATCGAGGCGACCATGTGGCACTCGACCAGGGCCAGGCCGGCGATGTTGGCCGGAATCGTGGCGGCCGTGGTGATGATGCCGCCGAGGCTGGTGAGAAAGCCTTGGGCGCCGGCCAGCTTGACGTGGCCGGAGATGACCGCCTTGATGGCCTCGTCGCGGTCTCCGCCGGCCAGTACGAGTTCGCGGTCGGCGGTGGTGGCAGCGCCACGCAAGGGGCCGACCCCGTCGATCGCGCGGTCCAACGCGGTCCGGATGAAGCCGGAGACGTAGGCGGGAGTCAGTGCCTTTGCGATCGGCGTGGCCAGACTCGTCAGCGACTTGCTCAGCTTGGGCACTCGGCTCCTCGTGCTGGTCGCGGGTGGGCGGACATGTCCTAGGTACCCGCTGAGGACTCGTGGCACCCAGCCGGTCGGATTCAGGATATCGAGCGGCGGCAGGCGTGCCGCTCGAGCGGCGGTCCGGGCCCGGCCGGCCGTGATCCGTGACGTAGAAATGCGGTATGTACGCCTTTGTCTGCGGCCGGTGCCGCTCGAGCGTCCGCTTCGAGGATCTGACCTGTGGAGATTGTGGTGACGCGCTCGGCTACCGACCCGACCTCCAGGACATCGTCAGCGAGTCCTCGGACGATCGTCCGTTCGATGGCTGGCACCGCTGCGCGGATGTCTCCTGGGGTTGCAACTGGCTGGTGCACGACGACGATGGGTACGCCGGCTGCGAAGCGTGCCGGCTGAACCGAAAGGTGCCGCCGCGGGCGGACACGATCGCCTGGGAGCAGCTGGCCAAGGCGGCCAGGGTGAAGCGCCGTCTCGTCCACCAACTCAAGGACCTGCGGCTGCCGATCGTCAGCTACCAGGATCAGCCCGACGGCGGGCTCGCCTTCGACCTGCTCTCCTCGCAGAGCGGCGGACGGTCCGGTGATGATCGGGCACGCCAACGGGGTGATCTCGATCGACCTGGCCGAGTCCAGTGATCGGCATCGGGAATCGGTGCGGGTGTGGCTGGACGAGTCGTACCGGACGATGCTCGGACATTTCCGCCACGAGATCGGTCACTACTACTGGCAGGTGCTGATTCCCGGGACGAAGTGGGAGGAGCCGTTCCGGGAGTTGTTCGGTGACGAGCGGGCGAGTTACAGCGAGGCATTGCGGCGGCACTATGCCCGGGATCCGGGCCGGCCGCTGGAGCCGGAGTTCATCACGCCCTATGCGTCGTCACATCCGTGGGAGGACTTTGCCGAGGTCTGGGCCCACTACCTGCACATCACCGACACGCTGCAGACGGCGGGGCGCAACGGGCTGCTGACAGACCGACCGGCTGTGAGTTCGGCTGTCCGGGCCCAGATCAACATCGCACCCGAGCAGGTGGGTGAGGTGTTGCAGTTGTGGGCACGATTTGCCTGGGCGTTCAACGAGCTCAACCGGTCGATGGGGAAGGAAGATGCGTACCCGTTCGTCATTGCCGAGCCGGTGGCGCACAAGTTGACCTTCGTGCACAAGCTGATCCGGGACGCCAGGGCGCCCCGGCCGGGAGGACAGGAGTGACGGCATGCCTCTGGGACGCACCATAGCCAGGTGGAACAAGAAGGGACTGAACCGGGTCACCCGGCACGTGGCGCCGTGGCTGCCCGGTTTCGGCATCGTCGAACACCGAGGCCGCAAGTCCGGCAAGGCTTATCGGACGCCGATCAACGTCTTCAAGCGGGACGGTGGTTACGTCGCCTGCCTGACCTACGGTGCCGACGCCGACTGGGTCCGGAACGTGCTGGCCGCGGGGCAGTGCTCGCTGACGACGCGGCGCCGGACGGTGCTGTTGACGAATCCGCGGCTCGAGCATGACGAGACCCGGCACTGGCTGCCCTGGGTGCCCAGGCAGATCACCGGGCTCATCAAGGCGAACGACTTCCTGCTGCTGGACGAGCCTCGACAGTAGCTTAGCGCCATCCTGGATCGACCTGCTGTCACTACAATCGCCGTTAAGTAAGGTCGGCTGGACCGCGTTCATGCAGGTTCTGTAGCTGATCTCTGGGACTCCAACCGTCTGGCTGCTCCCTGTCGCTCCACCAGGTCATTCCATTGGAGACCCATCGCTCTCGCCATGCGGCAAAGCTTGTGCCTTGGTCGTCATCGAACCCGAACTGGTAGCCACAGGATGGGCAGATTTCGAATGAAGGTGACTGCAAGCCGGAACTGGCGTAAGGGATCCTGTCCAACCCGTCGAACCCACACACCGGACACATGTTCAATCCTCGCCGCTCCAACGAAGGACTCCCTCCTGCCGATCGAAGTACGTCGCGCTTCTCGCTCGAAAGAACGTGTACGTCGAGTGTGAATCATTGTCGTATACGCCGAAGTTGTGGGTGTCTTGATCCCACACCTTGAAGACCTCGGAGCCGTCCTTCACCGGGAGCGAGCCCGCGAGCCCCCGATCGCGGAACTCCTCTGCGAGCCGCGCATACTCCGTCGGCGTGCGTGCGTCGAATTGCCTGCCATGCTTTTCGAAGTGATCCTGCAAGTCCTGATCACTGCTAAAAGAGTGCGCCCTCAGTCGGGAGTGCGGCCCGGGGTTCGTTCTCTGTTGGCTCAGACGGACGCCCGGCTCCGTCGGCCGACTCGACTTTGCCGACCCCTGCGCTTGAGGCTGCCCGGTCGGCGGCAGTGCCGGTGGTCGCCGCCGGTGCGATGGTGGCCCGCTCAGTTGCCGGGAGGCCTGTAGGGGCCGACGCATCGTCGACGTCCGCTCCGGCGAGGTTGGGGCCGGCTGGTCTAGGCGCATCGGCCCCTTGCCGGGCAATTCCATGTTCTGGACCGTCAGTGGCTGCGCTGGTGAAATGTCTTCGTCGCCCTGCGGCGCCGAGGGCGGCGGTGGTGGTGAGTTGGGTCCAGTCGAGGTTGCCGTGGGTGGCGTCGTTGCTGGTGGACAGGAGGTCGGTGGCGACGGCGGCTTTGGCGCCGGGGATGAAGGACATGCCGGTGAGGGCGATATCGGTCCAGTTCCCTTGGCCGGTGGTGATTTTGACGCCGGCGTCGATACCGAACGCGAGCATGCCGGCGCCGGCGGCGACGGGACCGGCGAGGGGGGCCAGGATCGGGATCATGGCGAGAGTGGCAGCGATGGAAGAAATCTGCTTCAAAACAGCGGACAGGGTCTGCAGGATGTCGATGTGGTCGGCGACCCAGTCGCAGGCTTTTTCCCAGAGGTGGCCTAGCCAGGAAGGTGGGTCGGCGAAGCGCAGGGCGGTCGCGCGGTCGATGGCATCGGCACAGGCGTTGACGGCTTGGGTGTGCTGGGAGCGGAGTTGGTCGGCCGCGGTCAGGGTGGCGGTGTAGTCGGCGCTGGTGCTGGCGGCGGTGGACCGGGCTGCCCCGCCGGCGGGACGGTAGGTGTCGGCGGGGAGTTTCTGCCCGGGTTCGAGGGCATCGGCTTGGTGCTGTCGGTCGGCGGTGTGGGCCCGGTCGGCGGCCTCGGCTCGGCAGGCGGCGGCGTCAGCCGCCGACGCCGATTGCCATTGGGACCAGGCGGTCGAGCGCAGACTGCTCATCTGGGATTGCAGGTCGGCCAGGGCGGCGGCGTAGCTGCGCAGAGCCCCGCCGACGATGTTCCAGGCTTGGCTGGTCGTGTCCAGGTACGGGGGTAGGTCGCCGTTGAGGCGTCCGCGGTAGGTGTCGGCTTCGTCGCCTTGGAAGTCCCCGGCGTCCAGGGCGCGCAGGTCGCCCGCGGTGGTGTCGGCGGTGTCGGCGAACCGCGCCCAGACCTGCGCGGAGTTGCTGATGGCGGTGGGTTCGCCGCGCAGCGCGAAGGTCTGCTCCGCGAACGCCCCCACGTTGCCCATGACCGGGACGGTAGAGCGAAACGGAGGCGCGCTTTGAGTTGTCCACAGGGCTCAAGCGAGCCTGCATCTGGGTTGTCCACACAGGACCCGACGACGACTGCGACATGCGATAGTGGCTGCTTCTGGCCTCGGCGTGGCGGCTGGATAGCGCGGCTGAGGGGTGTTCGGACTGTTGTTTGGGTGCTTTGTCCGGCCGGGTTTACGGAGCGAGGACCCTGACGCTGCGGATCCGTCCGAACACTGTCAGCAACGCCGCGGATCGGCGATGATGCAAACGTGGACCTTGCGGGAGGAGGGTGGATGCGGGTGTCTAAGCCGAGTGCTCGTCGGCGGGCACTGGCGGGCGTGGTCGCTGTCGGCGCGGCCGTGGTGCTCGCCGCGTGTTCCTCCGACCCGCCGCAGGCGCTGACCACCACCTTCCCGACGACCGGGACCTCGGTGTCGCCGAGTTCGGTCACGACGTCCGCGTCCTCGTCCGGTGGGCTCACCACCCTCGGGGTGACGAGTTCGGGAGGATCGCCGACCGCGGGCGGTCTCGTCGACGAGTCCGGCGGCACGTCGTCGACCCCTGCGACATCCGCTCCGCTGACCTCGACAACGCCGACCAAGACGAGTACGAGCCAGACCGCCACGTCGTCGACGAAGACGGCTACGAAGTCCAATTCGGGTAGTAGCTCCACCCAGACGGGCCCGACCGTCGGCCAGACCATCACCGCCGGGGCCAACGAAGCCGCTGACCGCGCCGCCATCGAAAAGCAATGGGTGGCGTTCTGGAATTTGTACGCAAACATCATGAAAGTGCCGGCCGAAGACCGTCGTGACCGGCTATCGCCGTTGGCGATCGACCCAGCTCTAAGGGTGTGATCGCGGACACCGAGCAGTTAGAAGAGGACGGTCTGGCAAAGTACGGGTCAGTTGCTCATCACGTCTACTGGGGGCCTCCGGTTGGAGGGCGGTCGAGCGCATTAATTGGTGACTGTCTGGATCAGAGCAAGTTTGGGACCCTATACGCCGACACGAAGCAAAAGAAGACTGTTGGGGTGAGTGACAGCAATCTCCGAGGAGAGTACGTGCGTGGGGATGACGGAGTTTGGAGACTGCGTGCGATTCAATTCCTGAAGGCTGGCACATGCGACGCCTGACGGTGCTATGCACTCAGTCTTGTCGCCGCGACAGTCGCGGTCGGAGTCGTCCGTACCGGCATTGCGTTCGGCTGCCGACGAATCGCCAGCCCAGAGCTCAGCGTCTCCGACGACGGCTGCGCCACGTCCCGTAGAAATCGAAGTCGTGGATCAACTTGCTGACGCCCCGGCGACTGACAAGACAGGTTGGCGACTCAGCGGCGATGGCACCGTACCCAGCAACGACCCGGCGCCGAGCGGCAATACCGGGGCCTCGGGGCACTCGACACCGTCTGACGAGCGGAACGTGGTTCGAGCACCGATGACAAAGATTCTTGCTACTACATCCCAGCTCTCGACGTTGACGCTGGCGACAGTCGGCTCGGGGGCAAGGAACCATCGGAGGGCACGCTCTATATGGCATTCTGTCCTGACGCGCTGGTTCTAGGTCGAGCGAACGCAGCAGGCAGTCCGCTCTACACTTTTCAGGGCTACGCGTGGGCTGCAACGGGGGAGGCGCCAGTTGCTCCCCCACCAGACCCTGCGGTTCTCGCGCAGCAGGCTTATGCACAGCTGAAAGCGCCGCCGCCGGTTCTGCATTTCGGTCCGACTCCGGACAAGGCGTCGGTGAATTATCCGGTGTGGTTGTGGGTGGACGACCCGGGGCCGTTGACGGCGTCGGTGAGTCTGCGGGGTGTCACCGTCGATGCAGTCGCGACTGTCTCGAAGGTGACGTGGACGATGGGCGAGCCAGGCGGACAGTCCGTGGCGTGCGACGGCGTCGGTGTCGAGCCGGACGAAGCTGACCTGGCCAGTGCGCGGCCGGCGTGCGGCTACACGTACAAGTTGCGCTCGACCAAGGCCCGCACCAACGGGTCGGCGAAGTGGCCGGTCACGGCGACCGTCGACTGGACGGTGAACTGGACGTCCAACGTCGGACCATCCGGAACGCTTGCCCTGCAGACCAACGGCGCAACCGGCACTCGACCGTGGGCGAGTGGCGCTCTGTTCTGGTGGCCGGCAACGGCGGCAACTGACCGCCGCGTCGCGAACTGACGAGCTCAGTCCGCGCCGAACTCCATCGAGGCGTCGTCCAGGAGTTGATCGTCTGGGTCAGTCGCGCCGATTTCGCGAATGGCGTCGCCGCCGCCGCGCTCGAGGTGTCCGACCAAGGTTTGCTGGGCATCCAGCTGCCCCAACCCGGCGAACAGCTCCAGCTTGGACCGGGAGTCCGCGATGTCCAGGTTGCGCATGGTGAGCTGGCCGATCCGGTCCGTCGGGCCGAACGCAGCGTCCTCCGTGCGCTCCATCGACAGCTTCTCCGGGTGATAGCTCAGTGCCGGCCCGGTGGTGTCGAGGATCGAGTAGTCCCCGCCGCGCCGCAGCCGCAGCGTGACCTCTCCGGACACCGCGTTGCCCACCCAGCGCTGCAGCGCCTCACGCAGCATCAGGGACTGCGGCTCGAGCCAGCGGCCCTCGTAGAGCAGCCGACCCAGGCGGCGACCCTCGACGTGGTACGTGGAGATGGTGTCCTCGTTGTGGATAGCGTTGACCAGCCGCTCGTAGGCGATGAACAGCAGGGCCATGCCCGGCGCCTCGTAGATTCCGCGACTCTTGGCCTCGATGATCCGGTTCTCGATCTGGTCGCTCATGCCCAGGCCGTGCCGCCCGCCAACACTGTTGGCTTCGATCACCAGGTCGACCGGTGAGTCGAACTCCCGGCCGTTGATGGCCACCGGGCGGCCGCGATCGAAGGTCACCGAGACGTCTTCGGCTTCGATCGCCACGGTGGGATCCCAGTGCGCGACGCCCATGATCGGGTCGACGATCTCGACCGATGTCGACAGCAACTCGAGCGTTTTCGCCTCGTGCGTCGCGCCCCAGATGTTGGCGTCGGTCGAGTACGCCTTCTCCGCGCTGTCCCGATACGGCAGTCCTTGCTCGACGAGCCACTGCGACATCTCCGCGCGCCCGCCGAGTTCCTCGACGAACAATTCGTCCAGCCAGGGCTTGTAGATGCGCAGCCCTGGGTTGGCCAGCAGCCCGTAGCGATAGAACCGCTCGATGTCGTTTCCCTTGTAGGTCGAGCCATCACCCCAGATGCTGACATCGTCGTCGAACATTGCCCGGACCAGGAGCGTCCCGGTGACCGCTCGACCCAGCGGCGTGGTGTTGAAGTACGGCAGCCCCCCGGACCGGATGTGAAACGCTCCGCAGACCAGCGCGACGAGACCTTCCTCGACCAGCGCCGCCTGGCAGTCGACCACCCGGGCGATCTCCGCGCCGTAGCTGAGCGCACGGCTCGGCACGCTCGACAGGTCGGGCTCGTCGTACTGGCCGAGGTCGGCGGTGTAAGCGCAAGGCACCGCACCCTTGGAACGCATCCAGGCAACTGCCACCGAAGTGTCGAGGCCACCGGAGAACGCGATGCCGACCCGCTCGCCGGCGGGCAGGGACGTCAAGACTTTGGACACCCGGGCAGCCTATCGAGCCGCATCGGACGCTACCCAGAGGATCCCTGGCGCGCTCCCAGGCCACGGCCCGACCCCTGTCGGCGGCCGTCGCTACTGTGGGCTGATGGGCTCGTCGCCCACGATGAGCAGGGGAGTCAGCGATGCGCCGTGTCGATCACAGCAGGTATCCGTGGCACCACCTGCGGATCGCTGGCCACGGTTCCCGACGGCTCTCGCGGTGGCACCGGCTGAAGCCACCGATCAGTTGAGTCGTCGACAAGTCGCCGGTCAGCGGCCGGTCAGTCCAACAAACCCCTGATGTCGTCGGCGGTGAGCGCCGCACCGAACACGTCGCCACCGTCGATCACCCGGGAGAACAGTTCACGTTTGCGGTCCTGCAGTTCGACGACCTTCTCCTCGATGGTCCCGGTGGCGACCATCCGGTAGACCATGACCGTGCGGAGCTGCCCGATCCGGTGCGTCCGGTCGACCGCCTGGGCCTCGGCGGCCGGGTTCCACCACGGGTCGAGCACGAAGCAGTAGTCGGCCTCGGTCAGATTCAGGCCGAACCCGCCGGCCTTGAGGCTGATCAGGAACACCGGCGCGGTGCCGTTCTTGAAATCCGCGACCAGCGAGGCCCGGTTGCGACTCGACCCGTCCAGGTAGCTGTACTCGATGCCGGCCCCGTCGAGCCGTGCGCGGACCAAGGCCAGGTAGCTGGTGAACTGGCTGAACACCAGTGCCCGGTGTCCCTCGGCGGCCAACTCGCGCAGCTGCTCGACCAGCAGGTCGAGCTTGGTCGACTCGACGTCGGCGTAGTCGTCGTCGATGAGGGAGGGATCCAGCGCCAACCGGCGCAGCAGGGTCAGCGACTTCAGAATGGCGATGCGGTGCTGATCCGCATCCTCGTCGAGCAGCTTGAGTACCTTCGCTCGTTCCCGCTGCAGGTGCGTCTGGTAGATCTTGCGATGCCGCGGCGACAGTTCGACCGCCAGCACCTGTTCCTGCTTGGGCGGCAACTCCGGCGCCACTTGCTCCTTGGTCCGCCGCAGCATCAGCGGACGCACCCGCCGGCGCATGCGGTCGAGCATCTCGCGGTCGCCACGCTCGATCGGTCGGCGGTACAGCTGGGTGAAAGTATCAGCGTTGCTGAACAATCCGGGTGCCGCCAGGGTCAGCAGCGCCCAGAACTCCATCAGGTTGTTCTCGAGCGGCGTCCCGGTCATCACGAACGTGACGTCGGCGTCCAGGTCCCGCGCGCAGCGGTGCCCGCGCGATTGATGATTCTTGACCGACTGGGCCTCGTCCAGGATCAGCGCCGACCACGGCAACGCGCGATACGCCGCCGCGTCGATCCGGAACAACGTGTACGAGGTGACCACCAGGTCAGCACCGGCCGCACGTATCAGCCAGTGACACGGCACTTTTCGCGCTCGACCGGTCGATCACGGCCACCCGCAGGTCCGGCGCGAACCGGGCCGCCTCGGCCATCCAGTTGCCCACGACGGATGTCGGCGCGACCACCACCGCCGGATGGTCGAGTCGCCCCTGCTCCTTGGCTCGGCAGATCGCGGCCAACATCTGCACCGTCTTGCCCAGGCCCATGTCGTCGGCGAGAACCCCGCCGAGGCCGTGTGTCCACAAGAAGTCCAGCCAGCGGAAGCCGTCACGCTGATAGGGCCGCAGATCAGCGGTGAGGGAGGTCGGTGTCGGCGGGGCCGGCACGGACTCCAGCGCGAGCAGGCCGTCAACCGCCGCCGACCACCGCTGGCTCTGCACGTAAGTCGGGCCGAGATCGGTGAGTTCACGCCAGAGCCCGGCCTGGTGTGCGGACACCCGCAGACCGCCCCGTGATCCCTTGTCCTGCAACGCCTGAGCCTCGTCGATCAAGGCGCGCAGCTGGTGCAACTCCGCCCGATCGATGTCGAAGTAGGACCCGTCGTCGAGCATCACCTGCTCTTCACCCTTGACCAATGCGGTGAACAGCAGTGCGAAGGGCACGTGCCGCCCGTCGATCGTCACCTCCACCGCGAGGTCGAACCAGTCCCGCCGGTCCGAATCGGTGATCGACGAGGTGATGACGAGTTCGCCGTCGAGGTAGCGGTAGTCGGCGGGCACGCCCACCGTGGTCACCCGAACTCCACTGGCCTCGAGCGCGGGTAGACCTTCGGCCAGGGTCGCCGTCTCCAGCCCGTTCAGCGTCTGGTGCGGAAGCAGGCGACCGACCGCGGTGAGCAACTCGGCCAGCGCCGGCGGCAATGAGAGACCTTGCAGCAGTGCGCGTTCAGCCTGCGGATCGCGGACAGCGTCCGGATCGGCAGGATCGTCGAGGGCCGAGCGCAGGGTACGGCCGTCGAACCGGTAGGCGTAGTACCACGCCAGGTCTACGGTGTGGCCGGGCCCGAACACGACGCGCAGTTCCAGCTGCGGCGGGTCGAGTGTCGGCGTGTCCAGCGTGCCGTCGGACGGACCGACGGTGACGTGGGCGGCGAGCCGGCGGTACTGGGCCCGGCGGAACCTGGGGATATCCGGTTCCGGCACGGTGACCGGTGGCGACTGCAGCATCCGGGCCAACGGCAGCGGAACCGGCCTGGACAACCGCGCCAAGAGCAAACCGTCCGGCTCGGCCGGCAGGAACAGGCCGTGGGCCGGGTCGCCGAGGAAAGTGATGGCGTGCAGTGGCAATGGCTGACCATCCACCAGGAGCGACGGCGTCAACACGGCCGGCCCGGAGGCGGCAGACACGTCGATGCTCGGCTCCGCCGCTTGGTCGAGCAGCAGCACCGGCCGGCCGGAGAGGTCCACCAACTCGACCCCGGCGGTCACCAGCTCGTCGAGCAACGGCCAGAGCCGCGGACCGAGTTCGTCGGCCTGCACCGGCCGATCGGGGGCGCCGAAGTTCCGTGGATCCCATCGGGTCTCGCGGGCGATGCGGAGCAGCGCCTCGCGGTGAGCCGGATCCGGTCCCGGCCAGCCGTAGGCGGGTCGATCGAGTTCCCGCCAGCTCACCCCGGTGCGGACCCATCGGCCCGACCGGCCGCGCATGACCGGCCGCAACACCAACCCGTGGGTGGCGTAGTGGCGCCCGTGACCGAGGGTCAGCTCGAACTGCAGCGCCAACGGCACGTCCGGGGCGCGGGCCGGCGGCTCAGGAGCCGGCAGGGCCGCTTCGAGAATGCGCTCCCATTCGCCCGGATCCGGCACCGCGACAAGGTGTCGCGCAGCGGCACCCGCCTCCGCATCCCTGGCGTGCAGCAGCACTGCGGCCACGTGCTTGCAGTTGACGGCCACCGGGCAGGTACAACGCCCGGAGACCTGAACCGATGCACCCGGCGTGGCGTGCTGGATGGCCACGACGGTGCTGTACGTGCGGCCGCCGGTGCCGCGTACGGTTCCGACCACCGACCGGCCCCGCGCGGCCGTGACGTCGATGACCCGGTCGTCCTGCACATAGGCCCAGCCGCGCTCGACCGACGCATCGCCGAGTGCACGCCGAAGCGCCGTGTCGGTCACCTCGGCGAGCCAGTCTGCGGTCATGCATCGGGACGTTACGACGGGCCCCCGACAATCGGGGTGGCAACGCGCCTGGTCCGGTGGACAGATCACAAAACTGCAGGTCAGGCGGGTGCGCCGGGTCTCACCCTGAACCGCAGGTGGAGGCGACGACGCGGGCCTACGAGCGTCCGATCATCGTCGCCACGTCCACCTCGTTGCCCTCCGCGTCGGCCAGCGTCCACCACATCGGAGCATGGTCGCCGTGGACCACCCGGCCGCCGGCGGCCACCGCCGCGTCGACCCGGGCCTGGGCCTGGTCGTGGGGAACAGCGACGTCGACGTGGATGCGGTTACGGCCGGTGCGGGGCACGTCCATGTCCTGGAACCAGATTCCCGGATTCCGACCGGCCGGATCGATCACGTCCTCGTCACCGCGCATCTCGTAGGCCAGAACGGCGCGCCAGAAGGGCATCACCTGCGCGCTGACGTGTGCGTCCAGCGCCAGTTGGACCACCTGCACCGCCGACGGATCCGTCGGGATGCCCAGGTCGGCTGCGGCCAGGGAAATCTCCCGGGCCAGGGCCACGTCCTGGTCGGTCAGGGTCGGCTCGTCGCGGGTGGGCAACCGCACGGTCACCGCGTCGTATCGCAGGTCGACGTCCGGGTGGTGGCCGGCGGCCTCGGCCAGCCGACCGATGGCGTCGATGAGCGCAACGCCGGCCGCGAACGACCCGGTGCGGAAACACGCGTGACCGCCCTCGAAGAGGGCGCGCCAGCCGAGATCACCGACGGCTGCGTCGAACTCGTCCGGAGTGTGCCGGGTCGTCATGACCGGATCCGGACGTCCGACGTCGTGCGATCGAGAGACGACGCGATCACCGACGCCAGTTCCTCCGGACGGCTGAACTGCGGCCAGTGCCCCGTCGGCAGGTCGATGTACTCGGCGTCGGCGAACTTGCGGAACTCCTGCACCGGTGGTTCGCCCGCCTCGATCCATGCCTGCAATTGGGCGGCGCTGAATTCGGTACAGATCATCGTCACTGGGACGGCGAAGCGCCGGTCGTCAGACAGCGACTGGGTACCGCGAGCCACCTTTTCGGGTGTGGGAACAGCAGTCTCGCGGAACCGTGCCCGCTCCGCGTCATCCAGCCCGTCGAGTTCCTCCTCCTCGAACTCGGACCAGGACGGCAGCGGGATCTCACCGTCGGAAGCCTGGTACCCGCCGATCAGGATGTCGCCGTCCTCCGCGGGAAATCCGCCGATGTAGATGGCGCGGACAATGTGGTCGGGCCGGGCGTCGACCGCGGCGTAGGCCAGGGCGGCTCCCATCGAGTGGCCGACCACGACCACGGGGTCGCCCGCCGGCACGGCGTCGACAGCCGCGACCACTGCGGCGACGTGATCGGCCAGGGTCACCGAGGATCGGTCCGCATCCGGCGACTCCAGCCCGGGCAACGTCAGCGCGTGCGGTCGGTGACCCAACCTTTCGAGCGCCGGGAGGACGCGGTCCCACGACGATCCGTCCAGCCACATTCCGGGGATCAGAACAATGTCCATTCTGTGGTGCCTCCATCGTGGTGGGCGTCGCGCACGCTATGATCCGAACACTTCGATCGATCCAGGCTAGCGGAATGAACCAATAATGTCGAGCGTTTCTGCGATTCCGGACTATGAGCTCGAGGACCTGCGCATCGTGGGGTCGAGGGTGGAGTTACGCGCGCTGGCCGATGGGCTGCGGGACACGCTGCTGGAACTCATGCTGGAACGGGCGGTGACGGTCAAGGAGTTGGCGGCTGCGGTGGGCAAACCCAAGAGCACGGTCGCGCATCACGTCGGCGTCTTGCTCGACGCGGGTCTGATCACCGTGGTGCGAACCCGGAAGGTCAGGGCCATCGAGGAGCGGTTCTACGGCCGCACGGCCCGGGTCTTCTACATCAGCGGTGTGCTGTCGTCCGAGCAGGTCGGTGACGTGGCCGACCTCAACGACATCGCGGTGGCGGCCCGAGAGTCGCTGCCGGCGCAGCAGGATGACGATCTGCGGGCAATTCTTCGGCATGCCCGGATCTCTCGGCCCCACGTGCGGGAATTCTGGAAGCGGGTGCTCGACCTCGCGGCCGAGTTCAGCCAGTTGCCGCGGGAGGGTGAGCAGACCTACGGGTTCGTCGCCGGGCTGTACCCGACGGACTTCCCGACGCTGCCCGCCCCGGCACCCGACGAGCCGGGGTCCGAGCCAGCCTGAACGGCAGGTCGCGGCCACCAGTCCTGCCTCCACGGTGAGCCGGTCGCCGCCGTCTCATCTGCGAAGACCAGCGGCTCGACGTCCTCGGGGGCCGAGCCCAGCTCATCACCCCAGGTCGTGAGAGCGTCCAGGAATACGCGGTAGCTGTCCGCGTGCCAACGTTCGATGATCAGCTCGATTCCGACCGCGCGGCGAAACCAGTTGCGCACCAGAGCATCCATGATCGGCGTGGCCGGTTTCTCGGCCGTCGCTACGGCAGCCGTGCAGGCGTACAGGAACTTCGTGCCGAACGCCGGTCCGAGGTGGGCGAGATAATGAGGATGGCGGCCGCGCCGCCGGGCAATCGCCCGGAACGCGGCGAGACCACCCTCTGACCAGCTCGTTGTGGATGATTCGAACCACTGTCGGTGGGCTGTTCTAGTCTTCGGGCATGTTCGTTGCGACGGTGTTCCGGGGCTCGCGGGCGTGGGTGTTCGACCCCGCTCGCCGGCCCGGAATGCCGGTGCTGCGGCTGGCCGTGTCCACCGCGTGTGGTTCGGCCGTGCGCACCGCTGCGCGGGGCGACTGCCGGACGGCGCCGCAGCGGGTGCTGTTGTTGCCCGGCCAGACCGAGGGCGATGTCGTCGATCGACTCATGGGCACCGAATTCGGTGACCCCGGGCTGCCGCAGCACGACTGCACCTCGCCGGGCGGCGGCGTGCCCGTGGGCTGGGCCGATGCGGCGTTCGATCTCGCCGCCTGGCGTGGGCGGGTGACCGGACTGGCCGACGACCCGGGCCGAGCGCCGGAGTTGTTGGCCGCGTTGCGCTCCCGCCCGGACGCACTCGCCGGACCGGCCGGGTCGTATTCACCGACCGTGGTCAACGGATTGCTGGCCAGGGCCGAGGCGCTTCCGGGTCACGCCGGTCCCAGCGACCAGCGGCAGACCGGCGCCGACTACCCGACCGCGGCCCCCAATCTAGGTGCGGAGTGGTCACACGCTGCCGCAGTGGTGGACGGAGTCGTGGCCCGAAGACGTTTGATGGCCTCCCTCGCTGCCGACGAGGCCCGCGATCTGGATCTACTGTCCCGCGAGTACCCGGGGGTCGATCAGTTCCTGGCCACCGAGGTCGGCCGGGCCTTGGGCATGACCGACGCCAGGGCCGACCGGCTCATCGATCGCGCGCAGACCCTGGTCCGCCGGCTGCCGGCCACCCTGCGTGCCCTTGGCGCCGGGCGGATCTCGGTCGACGTGGCCGACGCGGTGCTGGCCGCCACGGTCGAGACCACCGATGGCGTGGCGGCCGCCGTCGAGGCTGTTGTTGTGCCCAAGGCCACGGGCCGCACCTACCAGCAGGTGTACCAATCCTGCGCCTACCGGGTGATGCGACTGGACGCCGAAGCCAGCCGACGTCGACACGAGAAGGCCGTGAGCCAAAGACACGTCCGGCGGCGGGTGCTGGAGGACGGGATGGCCGAGCTCGCGGTCATCTCGACTGCGCAGGACATCGCGGCGATCTGGCAGGCGTTGACCGCGTTCGCCGAGCATGCCAAGGCCCGGGGCGACGACCGCGACGTGGGGAACCGGCGCGTGGACGCATTGGTCGACCTGTGCATCGGCGCGCTCGACCGCTTTGCCGGCTGGGATGCCGGCCGGCTGCCCGCGCCGTTCGGACTGCCCGAATCGAGCGTTGCCGAGAGTGGGTCTGAAACGGATTCCCTGCGGTCGGCCACTTCTCGGGGCTGCGCCTGCGGTGGCTGCTCCTGCGACCGGCCCAGGGACAACCGCCGGTCACGCCGCAACCGGACGCGGCGACGACGGGCCCAGGTGCGCGTCACGATGCCCCTGTCCGCGCTCTTGGGCGGGGACGCTCCGGCCTGGCTGGAAGGTCACGGTTGGATCGCCGGGGAGCAGGCGCGACAGATTGCTGCCGACGCCGAACTCACCCGGCTCGTCTGCGACCCCCTCACGGGTCTGGTCGTCGATGCCGGCCGTACCGTCTACCGGCCGCCGGAGGCGCTCGCCCGGAAGGTTCGTGCCCGGGACCAGACCTGCGTCATGCCTGGCTGCCCGCGACCGGCCGACCTTTGCGATCTCGATCATGTGGTGCCGGCCAAGCCCCACCCGCGGACGGGTAAGCCCACCGAAGGACCCACCGACCAGGACAATCTGGGACCCGGCTGCCGCCATCACCATTTGTGCAAGGACGGCATGGGTTGGGACGTCGTGCGGCACCCGGACGGGTCATACACCTGGACCTCGCCACTCGGACGCGACTACGTCCGGGAGCCGGTCGATCTTCTCGGCGATCCGGAGTATGCCCGAGGAGGTCCCGGCGCGGACCACCGCGCGGCCGCCTCGGGTACGGACGGGCTGGACCATGAGGTTGAGGACGGGGACGTGGGCAGCGTGGACTTGGCGGATGAGGACATCGGCAACGTGGGAAATGCCGAGGACGTCGGTAGGGCTGACGAGGCTGAGAGGGCGGCGTCGACAGCGCCGGCATCGGCACAGCCAACGTCGGCACGGCCAACGTTGACACGGCTGAGGATGACGAGCGCGCATGGGAAGAGGCCGACTGGCGTGCCGGGATCCGGCGGGCGCATGAGATCGCGGAGTTCGAGCGGCTGCGGTCTCAGCCGAAGCCACCATCCGACGAGCCGCCCCCGTTCTGAAGCTCAGCCGCGCGGGGGCTGACCGAGCGTCCCGGTCTGACCAGCGGCCCAATTCTGATCTGTGCAACCTTGCGGTCGGGCATGGACAGCCGCGGCCCGCACGGAGCCTGCGGTCGGGCATGGACAGCCCCGGCCCGCACCGAGCCTGCGGTCGGGCATGGACAGCCCCGGCCCGCACCGAGCCTGCGGTCGGGCATGGCCAGCCGCGGCCCGCACGGAGCCTGCGGTTCGATCTGAGTTCAGGAGTCCGCACGTCACGCCCCGTTTCCCGGCGGCTGGATTACCGTGCCAGGCATGACGACAGTTCTGGTGACCGGAGCCAGTGCCGGATTCGGCGCGGCCATCGCACGAAGGTTCGCGACCGACGGCGCCCGCGTCGTCATCGCCGCGCGACGTCTTGACCGCCTCGAGGAACTGGCCGAGGAACTGGGCGCACTGGTGCATCCGGTCGAGCTCGATGTGCAGGACCAATCCGCGGTCGCCGCCGCCGTACAGTCCTTGCCCGCAGCGTTCGCCGAGATCGACATCCTGGTCAACAACGCCGGACTCGCCCTGGGCCTGGAGCCGGCACAACAGGCGGACCCGACCAACTGGCAGCAGATGATCGACACCAACTGCGCCGGACTGGCCTGGTGTACCCGGGCAGTACTGCCGGGCATGGTGGAACGTGGGCGCGGCCACGTGATCAACCTAGGCTCGATCGCCGGAACATATCCGTACCCGGGCGGCAACGTGTACGGCGCCACCAAGGCCTTCGTCCGGCAGTTCAGCCTTGACCTGCGCGCCGATCTGCACGGCACCGGGGTGCGGGTCACCTGCATCGAGCCGGGCATGGTCGGCGGGACGGAGTTCTCGACGGTGCGGTTCGCCGGCGACGCCGATCGGGTCGATGCGCTCTACGCCGGGGCGAATGCCCTGACCGCCGACGATGTCGCCGAATCGGTGCACTGGGCGGCAACCCTGCCCCGCCACGTCAACATCAACGCGATCGAACTCATGCCGGTTACCCAGAGTTTCGGAGCATTGCCGGTGTACCGCGACGAATCCGGCCCGGCCTGACCCTGCGTGCCAGTTCGATGACCGTCCGCGAGGCACTCCGCCCCTGCTGGATGGCGTTGCTCACATTGGCGTGAGTGGCGGCCGTCTGCGCCGTCTCCAGTATGAAAGGGTGCGGAGCCGCAGCCGTCTCACACAGGGAGTGTTGGTGCGTACATTCGTCAAGGGCCTGATCGTCGCCACGATCGTCGCGGTCGGATCCACCGGCCTGCTCGCGCCGGCCGCCGAGGCTGCCGTGCCGACAACCAAGAAGTGCACGGCCACCGTGTCTACGTCGCGGCCGTACCAATACAGCACCCTCACCGTCAACGTCGCCAACGTGCCGGGCGGCGTCACGGTCACCACCTCGGCCAAGTACAAGACGACCACCACCAAGCACACCGCGAAGTCGACCTCTCGCGGAAAGGCCAGCGTGCCCTACAAGATCTCGAGGGCTACGCCCAACTACAAGGTCGTGGTCAGCGTGACGGCCAAGAAGGGCACCCAGAAGTACGCCTGCTCGACGTCCTTCACCCCGCGCAAGAGGTAACCCCCGGCCAGGCCGGTGTCAGCCAGTCCGACGGCCTTCCGACCAGGCTGACGACCGATTTGAGTCCACAACCAGCGCCAGACCGGAGTCTCACGTAGCCGAATCGAACTCCGGCCACGCCGGCGCGCGGCCCGCAGGCTATCCCGAGCTCAGTCCGAGGAGCTCAAGGAGGGACTCGTGGTTGAGGTAGAGCGCAATGCGCCAGCCGTCAACCGTGTGCCGAAGGAGGAAGGTCGATCGTAGGGTCACCGGATCGTGGGGCCCGACGTAGACGACGTTCCAGGTCGTGCGGGCCAGCGCGTGAATCGGGTCGAGCGCGGTGACGTCCAGGCTTGCCAGCCGAGTCCCAGTTGCCCCCGCTCTGTCGAGGAGGCCGCGGCGGCTCGGCAACATCGCGATCAGATCCTCCCGCTTCACCGGGGCGGCCGACCCGGGATCGAGGCTCAAGAAGGTCGGAAGGAAAACTCCTCTGAACCGATCCCATTCCTCCGTTTGCGAAGCCGCTTCGAACTCGGCGAAGACCGCCCCGATTTCAGCGGCGACGTCTGTCATCCTTGAACTCCCATCGGATCGAACGTAAGTAGGGCGAACGGGCACGCGGCCTGACTCGAGATCTCGGGCGGGGTCCGGATCGAGGCTCACAGCGCGACCATCTCGAAGATCTCGACGGCGCAGGTGCCGTCGCTGCCTGCCAGGAACGGCAGCCCAGCGGTGAACGCCTTGGCCTCCGCCAGATCGGCCGCCTCGAGAACGGAGTACCCGATCAGGTCGCCGGCTTCCGTTTCGGTGCTGTCGTCCCGCACGGAGACGCTCGCGCCGAACGGGCTTCCGACGTCGACCAGGGCGGACCCGACCTTGTCGATCCACGCAGTGAACGCGGCCAGCCGCGCGGAGCCCTGCTCGGCGGTGGGCTCGGATTTCGGCGCCGGACCGCGATACAGATAGATGAACTTCGCCATGAAGAGCGTCCTCTCGATGATCGGCGCACCCGATGCACACCTTTCCGCCCCGTTGACGAGCGGGACCAGCGCGGACGGACACGTCGAGGGCCCAGAATCTTGTGGAACAGTTGACAGCGGACCTGCCGGCCACACCACGGGGGCCGAGGTGGTTCGTACAAAAGGGGGGCGGGCAACCGGTACGGCGCCGGTGAAGGGCGGCACCGCCGCGACGGCGCTCGCTCACGACCAACGGCTGATCTCCCCTTCCGGGTACGGGTGGAAGCCGGTGCCTTCCGCGCCCGTCTTGAGACTGGTCAGGTAGGCGCCCCAGTTGGTGCTGCATCCGCTCATGAACTCGCCGGCCTCGGACCAGTCGGAGTGGGAGAACAGCAACGTCGTGCCGCCGCTGGGCGTCGGGCACAGCGTGAATGTGATGAGGGTGCCGATCCAGGCGTCCGGACCTTCGACGACGCGCCATACGACCTCATCGGCCGTATCGGACTGCGTGTGCATGACCGCGGCCGGCGTGTCGCCGTCACCGAAGTAGATGGCGAAGCGGCCGCCACCGGTGGCCCCGCCCTCGACTTGCCGGCCGGACCACCAGCGACCGACGCCATCGGTGGTGGCCACCAGGTCGTGGACGGTTTCGGGCGCGGCGTTGATGCTGATGCGGTGCAGAATGTCTGGCATTACGTGCTCCTCTTGTCGGGTTGGCCGTGATGCGGGTATCGACCTTGCCGAGGGCTGCTCGGTGGACGGATCTGCTGGGATGACGAATGGCGCGCATGGAAACGGACAGGTATCGGGGACCTGCATGGGGCTGGAAGTCCCGTCCTCATGTCCGTTGCCGAAGTTCCTGTTCGTCAGATACTCGACCGATGATGGGAGGCACTGATGCAGTACGCACTGCTCGCCTACGGAAGTGAGCGCACGGGCTCAGCTCCAATGGACCCGTCGATTGCGCAGGTGCTCGCGCGACCGGCGGTGACCGGTTGGGCTCGACTGCATGTGGCCGACTCGGCCACCACGGTGCGAAGCGACCAGGACCGGGCGCTCCTGATCGATGGTCCTTTCATCGAAACCAAGGAGTTTCTCTCCGGTCTCATTCTCGTCGAGGCTGACAACCTGGACGGTGCACTGGCCATCGCCCAGGAGCTGCAGGCGACACGCACCACCGGCGCTATCGAGGTGCGGCCCATCTTCGAAGCGGACTTCCGTGGCGCTTGACGAGGTCTTCCGGGAGCACTGGGGTCGTGTCTGCTCCAGCCTTGTCGGGTTCCTCGGCGACATCGAACTGGCCGAGGACGCCGCCCAGGAGGCGTTCACCATCGCAGCCGAGCGCTGGCCGAAGGACGGCGAACCGGTCAACCCGGTGGGCTGGCTCATTTCGATCGCCCGCAACCGGGCCGTCGACCGAATTCGCCGACAACGCCTGCTCTCCGAGAAGACTGAGCTGCTGTCGAACGATTTGCTGGTGACCTCGGAGGCAGTCATGTACGCGTCACCTACCTTCCGCGACGAGCGGCTCGAGCTGATCTTCACCTGCTGCCATCCCGCGCTCGCCCTCGAAACGCAGGTCGCCCTTACCCTTCGTACTCTCGGCGGTCTGTCCACCGAGGAGATCGCGCTCGCATTCCTGGTTCCGGTGGAGACCATGAGCAAGCGACTCACCCGCGCCAAGCACAAGATCCGTGACGCACGCATTCCGTTCACTGTGCCTCCGGATCATCAGCTGTCGGATCGCCTCGCCGCAGTCCTGGCCGTGCTGTACCTCGTCTTCAATGAAGGGTGGGGCGGGGGGCGGGTGGATCTGGCCACCGAAGCGATCCAGTTGGGGCGCGCACTCGTCGAGCTGATGCCGGACGAGGCCGAGGTCCCTGCACTGCTCGCGCTGATGCTTCTACATGACGCTCGCCGAGCGGCCCGGCGACGGGATGGCCGGATCATCAAGCTGGACGACCAAGACCGCTCCCTGTGGGACGACCGGCAGATCAGCGAGGGCCGCCGGCTTCTCCAGCAGGCCATCGCTCGCGGAGGCGGCGGCCCCTATGCCCTGCAAGCGGCCATCGCCGACCTGCACCTCCAGCAACCCCGCGACTGGCGCCAGATCGCAGAGTTGTACGAGACTCTCCGCCACCGGACCCGTTCGCCCATCGTCGAGCTCAACCGGGCCATCGCCGTCGCCGAACTCGACGGTCCCCACGCGGGTCTGGCCATCCTGGATCGCCTCGACCTCGATCCCTATCGGTACTTCCACTCGGCACGCGCCGAGCTCCTCCGCCGCGCCGGCCGGATCCACGATGCCCGGGTCGCCTACGAGCGTGCCCTGGAGCTGGCCCACACCGACGCCGAACGTCAGTCCCTGCGAGATGAATTGGCCACGCTTGCGGAGCTGACCTAATTCTTCCCACCCACCGGTATCCCGATGACCGCCGGCCCGGCCCGACTTCCGAGAGTCCGGAGGTGCGCGGAAGACAAAGGCCGGTCCCAACCGGGACCGGCCTGTGCCGTGGACGTGACTGTAGGGGAGTCTGTTCAGTTGTTCGTGTCGGCCTCCCGGTGGGTGACGACCAGCTGGGCGCCGAGCGCGGTTGCCGCGACGACCAGGCCGGCGGCGGCCAGCACGACGTCCTTCATGACGTACTGCGCGGTGAGGGTGGGGGCACCCTCGGGGAACAGGTCGGAGGTCAGCAGCACCAGCGGGGACATGATGCCCAGCAGGCACACGCCCATCAACGCCAGGCCGGCCTTCAGGAAACGGCCGGACAGCAGTGACAGGCCGATCAGGCACTCGGGGATGGCGGTGATGATCATCGCGGCGCGTCCGTCGATCATGCCGAAGGTCAGGATGTGGAAGGTCTTGGAAACCAGTTCCTCCACCGGGCTGATGCCCGGGAAGAACTTCAGCACCCCGAAGCCGAAGAACACCAGGCCGAGGCTGATGCGGAGCAGCGTGATGCTGTAGCTGGCGAGCCAGGTCGCGACCCGCTCGGTGGGCCGGAGCGGCGCGGTGGTCGGGGCGGGAGCGAGAACGGCGGACATGGGGTGGGCCCTTCTGGGTAGGTGAGGCAGACGCCGACCAGAGCGACCACCCGGCACGTCAGATACGCCCGATCGACCGGTCGGATCGAGGTTGGCGCAAATGTCGGATGAGCGGGCCCGGCCCGGACCGGACCCTGGTTCACGGGGCAAGAACGTGTGCCTTCGGGTGTATCAGCAACGGCGCAGCTTCGTCCTTCCCGCAGTCCCCCTTGTGTAGAGAGGTCAACCCATGCGTACCAAGGCCCGTACCGCAGGACCGCTTTTCGTGGCCGCGCTCGCCGTCGGCGTGGCGCTCGCCGGCTGCGGCTCGACAAGCCAGTCAAGTCAGAGCACCTCGGGTGCTCCTACCTCCGCCGTCGCGGGATCCCCGGTGACCGGTCCAACGGCCGACACCCCAACATCCGCGTCACCGGCAAGTCCAGCAAGTTCGGCATCCGTCTCCACCGGTCCATCAGATTCGACTGCTGCCAGCAGCGAATCCTCTTCGTCGGCAACGCAGACCGTCGCCCAGGACATCGACGCCGCGTGCGCGGCGTTGGTGAAGATCGACGCCATCCCGCAGCCGAGCTCGAACTCCGACGCACCCCCGTCCGCTGCCGAGAACAAGCAGTTCGGACAGGCGGTGCAGCCGCTGCTGGAAGAGGCCCTCGCCAAGGGCGATGCCGCCCTGGCCAAGAGTCTCACTGTGCTGCAGGGTCCGGTCGAGGCCGCGGCCAGCAAGGGCACGCCGATCAACACCGAGGACGAGAAGATCGGGATGGCGCTCGCCGGATACGAGGCCTGGGCCCACACCTCATGCGGGTACCAGGCGGTCGACCTGATGGCCGTTGACTACAAGTACCAGGGCGCGCCGAAGGCACTGAAGGCCGGTGTCACCAGCATCTCGATGATGAACCACAGCGAGAAGGGCGAGTTCCACCTGGCTTTGGTGGCGCAGCCCAAGGATCCGAAGATCACCACGGTCAAGCAGTTACTGGCGATCCCGCTTCCTGAGCTCGAGAGCAGCGTCAACATCTTCGGCGCTGCGCAGGCCCCGCCCGGTGGCACCGGTGGTGTGCTGCTCGACCTGAAGCCGGGCCGTTACTTCATCGTCTGCCCGGTTGCCGTCGGCAACAAGCCGAACTCCACCGACCTGCACATGTTCCACGGCATGGCCGTGACCTTCGAGGTCGGCTGACCTGCACGACTCGGCCCGGGCCGCCCGACACCGTTGTCGGGCGGCCGGGGCCGACATCATCCTCGACCTGACAGGACCACGATGAGCAGCGCGCCTCGATCGGTTCCCGCCGGCTACAGTCGCCGCCGGCGAATGACGGTCGGGTGCGTCGCTGTTGCCCTGACGATCGCCGCCGGCACGTTGCTGGCGTGCACACCGAGCACGTCAAGGGCGCACCAACACGGCGCATCGGGCGGCGGCACCACAGCGTCGATACCGGGCTCTGCGGCCTCGAAGACGCTCCAACACCACGCCGACACGGCGAGTTCGACCACTGGCCAGGAAGACCGACTACTGGCCAGGAAGACTCGACCACTCCCAGCAGGCCCGCGCACGATCCCTCGTCACCGACATCAGCCGGCCCGGTACCCGCGGTATCCGTGACCGATCTCGTCGACCCGGACACCGGACCGGCCGACGTCACCGTTCGGCTGACCGCAGAACATGCTCGGATCACCACGTCCACCGGTCGGAGCATCGACGGCTGGACCTTCGACGGCCGGATTCCCGGACCCCAGATCACCGTCCACGTCGGAGAACTTGTGGATGTGGTGCTCAGCAACAAGGACATTGCCGACGGCGTGACCATCCACTGGCACGGACTCGACCTGCCCAATGGCATGGATGGTGTCGCCGGCGTCACGCAGGACGCGGTCCGACCGGGACAAACCTTCACGTATCGATTCCGACCGCGCCAGGTCGGGACCTTCTGGTACCACACCCACCAGAACTCGGCAGTTGGCGTCGCCCACGGCTTGTTCGGCACCCTGGTCGTGGTTCCCGCCACGGGGCCATCAGCGGTGGACAGGACTCTGATCGCTCACACCTGGAGCAGTCCCGGCGAGCAGGATGAGACCACGATCGGGCTGGACGCCGGGCACACAAGCGGGACGGTCGTCGCGCCCGGCTCTCTCGTGCGGATCCGCCTGGTCAACAGTGACAGCCTTCCGCAGCGCTGGGGAGTGGCTGGCGTCCCGGTGCGGGTAACAGCCATCGACGGGACCGATGTGCACGGCCCCACGCCGTTGATCCGCCCGACCCTCGTCCTCGGCGGCGGGGGCCGGTACGACCTCAGCTTCACCATGCCCGACCATCCGGTCGCGGTGGGCCTGCTCGATGGCAACCGGCCCGGGCAGCTGTTCCGGCCGAGCGAGGGTGGCGGATCGCCGGTCGTCCGCGGTGGCGCAGTCTTCGATCCGCTGAGCTATGGATCGGCGATGCCGGTCCCGCTGTCCATGGCCACCCATTACGACGTGGACGCGGTTCAGAAACTCGAGACGCACCGGCGCTACCACAACGGCTTCGTCACGCAATGGTGGACGATCAACGGCAAGGTCGCCCCGGACGTCCCGATGATCATGGTGGACGACGGAGACCTGGTGCGGGTGCATCTGATCAACGCCAGCGACACGGTCCATCCCATGCACCTGCACGGGCACCACGTGCTGGTGTTGCAGCGCAACGGCGCCCTCCCCTCGGGCAGCCCATGGTGGGCCGACACGGTGAACCTGCAACCGGGTGACGACGTCTGGGTGGGGTTCCGGGCGGACAACCCCGGCATCTGGATGGACCACTGCCACAACCTCAACCACGCCGCGGCCGGCATGCTGATGCACCTGGCTTACCGCGGGGTCACCACCCCGTTCCAGGCCGGGCACGGGAACATCTCCGAGTAACCGCGCGGCGATGGAACTGTGCAAGCGGCATCATTGCAGCATGAATGATGACGGGCCGAGCCGCACCGCACTCGGCGCCGCGACCCACCGCGCTGCGCATCAGGTGCTCGATGGTGCCCAGATCTTCCCCGACCGGTTGGCGATCCCGATCCTGCCCGATGCCCGCTCGGCGATCGAGGAGGCCAGGGCCCACCCGGAACACCGCCGCCTCAGACTGTTCATCGCCGGCCGACATCGAGTCTTCGAAGACCTCGCCCAGCGGCAGTCGATTATCGGTCCCACCGAGGTCGTGCTGCTCGGCGCCGGGCTCGACACCTTCGGGTATCGGCACGCTGACATGCCGGATCTCCGCGTGTGGGAGATCGACCATCCCGCGAGTCAGGACTGGAAACGGACCAGATTGGTCGAAGCCGGTATATCGGTGCCGGGAACGTCGACTTTGTCGGCGTCGACTTCGAAACCGACGACCTCGCCGCAGAACTGGACGGCGCCGGCGTCGATCGAACGAGCCGGGTGGTGTTCGGCTGGCTCGGAGTCGTGCCGTACCTGACCCCATCGGCCATCATCCGGACGCTGGAGGTGATCGCGGGATATCGCGGAGGGCTCGTCGTGTTCGACTATGCCAATCCGACAGCCGATCTCACCGACGAGAGCAGGCAACGCCGGGTGATTGATCTTGCTCGAGTGGCGGCCGTCGGTGAGCCATGGATCAGCTTCTTCGACACCGACGAACTCCATGGGACGCTGCGTGGTCTCGGATTCTCCGTCATCGAGGACATCGGGCCGGCGGCGTTCGGAGCGCGTTTCTTCGGCCTACCCGCCGGTCCGCGTCGGGCGGGCGGTCACATCCTGGTGGCCGACGTCACCGCCGACGTCACCACCGTGGGAGCGGAAGTCGACCCCTGACGCTGAGCTGGCGCATCGTCAGACCGCCTGCCAGATACCGTCGGGCGCCCGGGTCAGCCGTCCCCGCCGCGCCGCAGCGGTCACGGCACGGTCGACCCTGGCGTCCCGCTCCTGCGTGCGTCGCGCGAACCCGAATATGCGTAGCGCGGACAACCGCAGCTGATCGTCGGTCATCCCAGCGGCGGTCCGGCACAGTGCGACCGCGGCGTTGGCCAGTTCGGTGATGCTGATCTGGTCGACCGGTCGCACGTCGTCGCTCGACCGGCGGAATCCGCGCCAATCCAACGGATCGACTCCCGGCGGCCAGACGAACGGGTCGCCGTCCGGATCGGCCGGCAGCCCGGACGGTAGGCAGGCCGCGACGGCGGCGCGTCGGTCCGCCGTCAGCCGGGTGAGGCCGAACGCGCCCGCGGCCAACCGGGTGAGCCGGTCGACGTGGATCGGCGCCTCGGCCTCGATGCCGGCCACCAGCACCTGCCAGAGTTGTTGTGTTGCATCCTGATCGGTCAACCGATCGAGCACCCCGCGGTCCCCAGCGGGGCCGGGATGCCATGCTGAGAAGAGGGTTTCGCCCGGCAGCGTCGATCCCGGCAGGTCGGAAGCCGACCCAGCGGAGTTGGCTGGGCCGAGGCCGGACGGGGCGGACCTGGACGGGGCGGAGTCGGACGGGGGGGAGTCGGACGGGGCGGAGCTGGACGGGGCGGAGCCGGGGAGCGCGGAGTCGGGGAGCTGGAAGTCGGACAGCGCCGGACCGACGAGCGGCGAGCCGGACCGGGGCGTCGCCGGCTCCGGAGTGGGAAGGGCGTTCGGTGCAGTGATCGGCGCAACGGCCGGATCGGGCGCCGGATCGGGCGTAGGCGCAGCCTCCCGCGCTGAACCGGGGGCGCCAGGGTCGGCCGGCCGATGCACCGTGCGCTCCACCAGCCGGTCCACCACGGTCCCCGGTTCGGTCAACCATTCCGGCATCCAGACCCGCTCGACCACCGGCCAACGCATCAGGCCGCCGAGCACGGTGACCGGTAGTCCGTCGCGATCGCCGACCGTGCCGCGGGCCGCCCACCCCGGGCCGTCCAGCAACACCGCGGTCCGAGGCTCGGCGCCGGCCCGCAGGCTGCTCGCGCAATACCAGGTCGAGCCGAAAATCCGAGAGCCCGACGTCGGCCTCCACCCCCAACCCTCGCGCGGCGAGCGCGGCCGCGATCTGGTCGCGATGCCGGTCGACCGGCACCGGCCGGGCGCTGGGCACCAGCGCGGCCGCACCGCGGGCCGCGACCTCGAGGTAGGCGCGCAGGTGGCGCACCCCGATCGAGGATGTCTCCTCGGCGCGCAGGTGTTCGGGGTCGAACGAGCAGAAGACCAGGACCTGCCGTCGGGCGCGGGTGATCGCCACGTTCAATCGGCGTTCACCGCCGGTGCGGTTGAGCGGCCCGAAGTTCAGCGGCAGCCGGCCGCGGTCGTCCGCGGAGAAGGCGGTCGAGAAGAAGATCGCATCACGCTCGTCACCCTGCACGTTCTCCAGGTTCTTGACGAACAGGCCCTCGCCGTCGGTACGGTCCAGGGCCTCGGTGATCCGTTCGTCCCCGAGGTCGCGCAACAATGCCTCGATGTGGTTGCGCTGCTGCGCATTGAACGTCACCACGCCGATCGAGGGCACCCGGTCGGCGTCCAGGGCGAACCGGCGGCGGATCTCGGTGACCACCGCGACCGCCTCGATCGGATTGGTGCGCAACAGCTTTCCGGCAGCCGAACGTTGGAATTCACCGTCTACCCGGACCAGGCTGATGCCGTGTCCGTCGGGTCCGGGGTCAGCCGCGCCGACCGTCGGCGCCGGGAACGAGGACAGCCGGTCTTCGTAGTAGTGCCGGTTGGAGAACGCGATCAGTGCCTCGTCCTGGGACCGATAGTGCCAGGACAACCACTGCTGGGGCACGCCGGCCTGGATGCACTCGGTGAGGATGGATTCCTCGTCGGGGACGGCGAGCGTGTCGTCCGTCGCGCCCCCGAGGTCATCGTCCCACCCGGGTTCGGCGAACGAGGTCGGCGGCATCTGGCGGGAATCGCCGACCACCACCACGGATCGGGCCCGGCCCATGGCGCCGATCGCGTCGGCCACCCTGATCTGCGACGCCTCGTCGAACACCACCAGGTCGAACAGGCCGGCGCGGGCCGGGAAGAACCGAGCCAACGAATCCGGGGAAACCAGCACGCACGGCATGATCGTGGTGATCAGTTCGCCGTAGCGTCCGAGCAGACCACGCACCGGCAGCCCGCGCCGCTTGACCAGTTCCCGGCGCAGTTCGCCGATCTGACCGAGGACCCCGTGCGCGTCGAAACTTCTTGATGCCAAGAGGTCCTCGGGGATGGATCGGACCAATTCCGCCCGCACCGCGGCCGACGCGGCGGTGAACCGCTGGATGTACCGGTTGTGGATAGAGGGTTCGAAGCCACCCAATCCGGTCGCCGACGCCCGCTCGGCCATGGCCGCCGCCACCGTGCCGGCGTCGAATGCCTGTACGGCGTCGTCGGCCCGGACCCGGCCGTCCAACAGCGCCAGCCGGGCCTCGTCGGCCCCAGCCTCGCGGAGCGGCTGCAGATGGGTGAGCAGCGACAACCAACGCCGAAGGGTCCGGGGAGGCTCGTTGCCCAGCTCCCGGTCGGCGGCAGTGGTGCGCCAGCGGGCAAGCAGGCCGATGTCGCCGGCCCATCGACCGATCCGGTCGTCGGGCGTGTCCACTGCCCGCTGCAGGGCCCGGGCGGCCGAGGCGAGCGCGTCGAGGGTCGCGCGGTCAGCCGAGGATGCGGTCGCGGCCCGGCTGACGAAACCTCGCAATGCTGTGGCGAAGGGGGTGGGTTCGGCTAGCGGCCGACCGAACCCGTCGGCAACCCGGACCGCGTCCGATGCCCAGACGAGCCAGCCGATCTGGTTGTCGAGCTGGCTGAGCCCCAGCTCGGTCAGCGGGTTCCAGTCGATGGGAAGGGTCACCCCCGGCAGCCCGTTCGCCTGCTCGGCGAGTGCGCGCACCCGATGCCGGAGGTCGACAAGTTCCGAGGTGAGCGCGGCCAGCTCGGCGCGCGGAATCGGTTGCCGCAATGCCACTGTCAGGTCATCGAGCACGTCCTGCTGCCGCCGGCGCCGGCTGAACCAATTCGACCCCGCGGCCGCTGCCGCGCGCCCTTGCAGGTCCTCGACGTCCAGGTCCAGGGCCTGCGGCAGCGCCCTGGTCATCGCCGGGTGTGGCGCGCCGGCGAAGGCGCGAACGGTCTGTTGCACCTCGGCAGCGGCGACGCGCCACGCCTGTGTGCCGGTTTCGTCGAGCAGCGTGAGGTTCTGCGCCCACGCTCCGGCGAACGTGGCCAGGGCCGCAACGTCGGCCGGGGTGCGAGCCAGGGTGAGCACTGCGCTGACCTCGGGACCGGTCACTCCGGCCGCGGTTATGCGGTCGAACTCGACGGCGGCGACCCGGATCGTCGACTGGTCGGCGGCCGATGGGTCGGGCGGGTCGGCGAACCCCCAGGGATGGTCGGCGCGGGGCCGGGCCGGGTCGGCGTCGTCGATCAGCGTCCCGAGGCAGGCCCGGACCCGGGCCACCGCACCGGGCGTCACCACCATCGAGGTCGGAACCGGCAATACCGGCGCTTCCGGCCCGATGGCCAGCGCGGCGGTGTGCGCCGAATAGTACGAAAGTCCGCTCGCATCGGGTTCGTGCAGCGTCCTGGCATAGGCGGACAGCCGCCGCCGGGCCGAGTCGAGGATCTCCGACTGCACCCGCATGCCCTGTTGGTCGGACGAGACCTGTTGATCCAGAGCTGCTCTCACCCGCGCGCGGATCGTTGTCGGTCGGGACGCCTTGTCGTGCAGGTCCAAACAGAACGGCCCGAGCCCGACAGCGTCCAGCCGCCGGGTCACCACATCGAGGGCGGCGCGCTTCTCGGCCACGAAGAGCACCCGCCGGCCCTCGGCCACCGCCCTGGTCAACAGGTTGGTGATGGTCTGCGACTTGCCGGTGCCGGGCGGACCCTCCAACACGAACGTCCGACCGGCCACCGCGTCCGCGATCGCGGCGAGTTGAGAGCCGTCCGCGGACACCGGGCAGGTCGCCGCCAGGGCGTCCAGGTCCGCCGGACCCGACAGCGGTACCGGATCGGCGAAGGGTTCGGTCGGGGAGTCGATCAGGTGCGCTACCAACGGGTTGCGAGCCAGCTCCGACCAGTGCTGGTCGAGGTCCCGCCACAGCCGGAACTTGGCGAAGGCCAGGATGGCCAGGTCGGCCGTTTCCTCCACCCGATACGGCAGGCCGGCCGCCGCCATCGCCGTGCGCACGGCGTGCAGCGCCGCGGCCAGGTCGATGCCGGTGTCGTCCTCGACGGGCTCGGCCAGTCCGGGTACCGACAGGCCGTGCACCTGGCGCAGTTTCTCCAACAGGCAGAAGTTGGGTGTGCTGATGCCGGCCTCGTCCAGCACCAGTTGGTACTCGCGGCCCCGGGCGCGGGCTTGCAGGTGCACGGGCACCAGGACGAGCGGTGAGCGAAGGTCTCGACCGTCGAGTTGCCAGAGCAGAGTGCCCAGCGCGAGATACAGGTTGTTGGCGCCGGTCTCGTCGATCACCGTGCGGGCCTTGTGGGCCAGGCCGCGTAGCCGGGCCGGATAGCCATCGGCGAGCACATCCGTGTAGAGCGACCTGCGCCCGGTGAACACCTCCGCCAATTGCGCGGGAGGCAGGTCGATGCCACGCGAGATACCTTGCCGCCGATGCAGATCGGTGACCCGGTCCCGGGGCAGCAAGGTCACCGGCGTCGCGGCGTTGACGGTGTCCTCGATCGTGGCCAACTGCCCCTCGGGAACCGCGAGATTGATCCCGGAGCTCGCCCGGTAGTTCAACAGCCGGTTGCGCAGGGTGAGGTCGAGCAGGTTGTTCTTCCACTGCTGGACCCGCGCGGGCACCCGGTGGGCCGTCGACCCGGTGGTGGTGTCGGCGGCGACGGCCTGGACGGCCGGCAGCTCGGCCATCGCCTGCTCGACCACGGTGACCGTGCCATCTGCCGCGACCACGCGGGTGGGTAGCGCCCTGATGCCGTCCCGTCGGCCCTGCCTGACGTCGACCACGCCGACGATCCGGCCCGGGCCGCCGGTGGACGTCGGCTCGCGATCCGGATGATTCAGCAGGGCCGCGACCGGCTCGGAAACGGCTCGGCCGAACCCTAGACCCGGGTCGGCGCGGACGATGCGAACGAGCGACAGATCGACCAGATTGGCCACCGCGTCGCTCTCGGTGGTCGCCGCCGCGGACAGGGCGTGCGGTTCCCGCCAGTAGCCCGCGAGCACCTCATGATCGGTGACCCACAGCACCGGAGCGACCCCGACCCGCTCCAGCGCTGCGGCGTAGGCCAGGGCGATGTCGAGGCTGGTGCCTGCCCGGCCGTCGAGTACCTCGGCCGGGGTACGCACCACCTGACCCGAGGTGGTCGACCCGAGCGGGGCAGCGATCAACTCCACGCCGGCGTCGGCCAATGCGCCGAACACCGCCGCCGCCAGCGCGTCTATCCGTTCCGGATCAGCGGTCGAGCCGTCCAGGTCGGCCCGGCCGGTGGTTCCTGCCATCCGGTTCGACGCCGTGACCAGGACCGCGTCCAGCGCGGGATCCTGGGGCTGGACGAAGGCCGACAGCAGTTCCAGGCCGAGCAGCGTTGGGGTGGCCACCCATTGTCGGCCGGCCAACACCCGCACCTCGACGGTCGCTGATGCGAGAAGTCGTGCCGACGAACCGGGATCGGCCCCGGGAGCAGCGGACGGCGTGGGGTCGGAAAGCGTGGGGTCGGACGGCGTGGGCTCGGACGGCCCGGGCTCGGACGGCCCGGCGAACACCCCGACGGTGATCCGGCCGACCTGCTCCGCCGGCCCGGCGAGTGCGTCCGGGTCCAGGCGCACCGGCACCGTGGTCAACACCGTGCCGCCGCCGAGATCGGCGATCAGTTCGACAGGCAGAGCCAACGGCCGGCCGTGTGCGCCGGTCAACGTCACGCGCACGCGGGCCGCGGCGTGCCGGGCCGACGAGGTGATCTCAATACGCTGGACCGGCACGATCCCGTTGACCGCCATCGGAAACGACAACACCGGGACGACGGTGAGGTCGACCAGGATCGGCGCGGTCACGGTCCTGGCCTCCAAGCGGGGCGGGTGGGTACGGGCTGGTCCTCGGCAACTCACCGGTCGCAGCCGGTAGAGCGGATCACCCGAGTCTGCCGGGCGCCTCCGACAGGCGCCGCGGTGGGGCGAGTGCGATCGGGACCGTCAGTACCCGAGTGCCGCCCGGTGAGCCGCTCCCCGCGCGGCCGCGGCGGCCTTGCGGGCCAGTTCTGAGCCGCAGCTGCCCTCGCCGAACAGTTCGGCCGCCACGGCCTCGAGGTGCTCGGCCCGATGGGCCTGCCAGATCGCGCGATCAGCCGCCGGGGCCTGCGCGCCGGGCCCCGGGCCGGTGGTGGGGTCGGTCAGCCGGAAGTAGCGGCGATAGCGCTGCGCGTCGGTCGATCGGGTCGGTGGGGCCGGCACCGTCGATCGCGGTCGGATCTGCGGATACCGAAGCTGGTACCGGCGGATGAGCGATTCCATGTCGGCCCGCCACGCCGGTTCCGACAGCTCCGCCCCGGGTTCATCGGCGTCCTCGCCGGTCGTGGTCCGGTGGTGCCGCCCGCGGTGCGGTGGAGTCCCCAGCGGCTGGAACGTCAAACCGGCCTCGCCGAGGGCCTCGTCCACCAGACCTGTGGCCAGCCGGGAGGAGGCCGGGTCGGACGTTGCCGTGGCCCGGCGCACCAGATCCAGCAGCGTTGCCCGCAGGCGATACCAGTCCAGCCGGTGCTCCTCCGGGGCACCGACCGGTGGCCAGAGCTGATCGAGCGTGACGAGCAGGTCCTCCAGCGCCGAACGGGGAACCGGCACCGGCCGTCCCACGTCATCGCGGCTGCCCAACCAGACTTCCCCCGGACCGGCCCCCACACCGCTGTCGTCGGCCATGACCCATGGTGGCGCACCGAGGTCGGGAATCCTCGGCGAATCGCCCGTGCAGGTCAGTCTCGATGGCGCAACGAGAGCGGAATGACCACCCAGATCACCACCGCGAGCACCAGGAGGCACCCGCCCAGGATCAGTGAAGCGGTGAGGTTCAGGATCCAGTCGACGACCAGGACGACGCCGCCCAGCACGGACAACCCGAGAAGTACCAGACCGGCGGTGGCGATCCGGCCGGTGAAGGTGACGAGGGAGTCCTTCACCCCGCGGCGGAACAGCAGTCGATGGGCGGCGACCGGGGCGACGAAGCAGACGACAGCGAGCGCCGACATCATCAGGGTGACCAGGTACAGATCCTCCTGGTAGATGTTCAGTTGGGCGAACCGCGGCTGGAACGCGACGGTCAGCAGGAACGCGAACAGGATCTGCACGCCGGCCTGGGAGACCCGCAGCTCTTGGAGCAACTCGCTGTAGTTGCGGTCCAGCCGCTGGGCCTCGGTTTCGTGGCGCACGTACCGGTGCTCGGAATGCTCGGGCTGCTCGTCGTCGGGGTCGACGCTGGGTACCACGACGTCGTACTCGGGCGCGTTGCTGTCGGCGGCAGATCGTGGCGGTCCAGAGGCGTCATCGACCATCGGACCACTGTGCCAGGTCGAACGGGGCCGGGCCGATTCGACCATCCGGCGGCCGGGCCGGCGCCCAGGACAACCCAAGATGACGCCGGAGATGACAGAACGCCCGGGAGCTGAGCTCCCGGGCGTTCCGGCGCGGAGGATAGGGGATTTGAACCCCTGAGGGCTGTGACACCCAACACGCTTTCCAAGCGTGCGACATAGGCCGCTAGTCGAATCCTCCGCGGGGGAGTCTACCGGCTTCCGCGGGTCGACAGGCACGGCGGAGGACCAGGCCCGACCGGGTCGACCGGGCCGCCGGGCATCCAGGCATGAACGGCTGGCACTGCTGTGCGCCCGTCCGATACCGCCTGGCCGGTGGCAGTACACTCGGCCATGGACCCCCGCGGCGTCCATCTCCTCAACTCCCCCAGGGTCGGAAGGCAGCAAGGGTCCGGGAGCTCTGACGGGTGCGGGGGTCCCCTTTTTGTCGAGGTGGCCGAGCTGAGCCGGTTGACGCCTGGCAACTCGGGTCGGTGCCCGGTATCCCCACCGCGACGACGCGACTTCGGCCCGTCGTAGGTCGCCAGTACTGTCGGGTCGTGTCCGTGGCTCTGTACCGCAAGTACCGTCCGGCGACCTTCGCCGAGGTGGTGGGGCAGGAGCACGTCACCCAGCCCCTGCGCACCGCGTTGGCCGCCGGCCGGGTCAACCATGCGTATCTGTTCTCCGGGCCGCGTGGCTGCGGCAAGACCTCGAGTGCGCGCATCCTGGCCCGCTCGCTGAACTGCGTGCAGGGCCCGACGCCGGACCCGTGCGGGGTGTGCGCCTCGTGCATCGCGCTGGCGCCGGAGGGGCCGGGATCGTTGGACGTGGTCGAACTGGACGCGGCCAGCCACGGTGGCGTCGACGACACCCGGGATCTGCGCGACAAGGCGTTCTACATGCCGGCGGAGTCGCGCTACCGGGTGTTCATCATCGACGAGGCCCACATGGTCAGCACCCAGGGCTTCAACGCGCTGCTGAAGATCGTCGAGGAGCCGCCCGAGCACCTGGTCTTCATCTTCGCCACCACCGAGCCGGACAAGGTGCTGACCACTATCAGGTCCCGCACCCATCACTATCCGTTCCGGCTCATCCCGCCGGCCACCCTGCGCGGGCTGCTGGAGCGACTCTGCACCGAGGAGAAGGTCACCGTGGAACCGGCGGTGCTGCCCCTGGTGGTCAGGGCTGGTGGTGGCTCGGCCCGCGACTCGCTCTCGGTCCTCGACCAGCTCTTGGCCGGCGCCGGGCCGGCGGGCGTCACCTACCGGGCCGCGGTGGCCCTGCTCGGCGTGACCGACGCGGCGCTGCTTGACGAGATGGTCGATGCGCTGGCCGCCGGCGACGGCGCCGCGGTGTTCGGCGCCGTGGACAAGGTGGTCGAGGCCGGCCACGACCCGCGTCGGTTCGCCGCCGACCTGCTCGCGCGACTGCGGGACCTGGTGATCCTGGCCCAGGTGCCGCAAGCAGCGGGCACCGGGCTGATCGACGAACCCGAAGACCAACTCCAGGCCATGGCCGGCCAGGCGGAGCGCCTGGGACCGGCGACTGCGGCCCGATTCGCGGAGATCCTGCACTCCGGACTCATCGACATGCGCGGTACCACGACGCCGCGGCTGACGCTCGAGCTGATGTGCGCGCGGATGCTGTTGCCCGCGGCCGACGGCGAGGGTCCGCTGCTGCAGCGGCTCGAGCGGTTGGAGCGCAGGCTGGCCATTGCCGGTGACCTCGGGCCGTCGGCCGGTCGACCGGTGGCCGCGCCGGCGCCGCGGCCCCAGGTCACCGCCGCAGCGGACAGGGATCAGGAGCCGGAGCTGTCCAGCCCGGCCACGGCCGCCCCGGCGGCCGACGCCGCACGGGCTGCCGACGCTGGACGGGTTGCCGACGCCGGACGGGTTGCCGACGCCGGACGGGTTGCCGACACCAACCCCGACGATGACACCGGGCCGGCCGGCACGGCCGACGCCGCGCATGCTCAGGTGTCCCGGCGCTCCGGCGCCGCCGATCGTGCTGCCGCTGCGCCGGAGGAGCGGAAGGCGGCCCGCCCGCGCCCGGCCGGGCCGGATCTGGGGCTACCGTCGCCCCCCACCTTGTCCAACCCGGCCGGTGTCAAGACCCGTCGGGAGTCCGCGCCGTCCGCGCCGGCAGCCGCCGTCCCGGCGTCAACCGCGCCGGCGTCAACCGCGCCGGCATCAACGGCACCCGGACCAACGACGCCGGCGGCGACCCCCGGTGTGCCGACACCCACTGGGCCGCCGCCATCTCCGCCGACGCCGACCGCGCCGGCGGCAACCGCCTCGGAGCCGGATTCACCGGCGCCGTCGGCGTCGCGCGGTGCTCGCTCCTTGGACGCCACCGATGTGCGGAGGGTCTGGCCCGAGGTGCTCGCCGCCGTGCAGCGCCGGCGTCGGACCACCCAGATCCTTCTGGAGAGCGCCACGGTTGCCCGGGTCGAGGGCTCGGCGCTGGTGCTCACCATGCCGTCGGCCGGAATGGCTCGCCGCGTGGTCGAGGCGGCGAACGCGGATCTGCTGCGCTCGGCCTTGAACGAGGTACTGGGTGTGGACTGGGCGATCAGGTGCGAAGCCGGCGACGGCGGAACGGGCCGGGCGGGTGGAACTCGGCCCACCGGTGGTCCGCGGCCGACGGGGACGGGGTCCGCGGGCGGTCCTGGTCCGGGGCCGACCCGGGGCGTGGACCCAGCGGTGCCCGGTGCACCGGAGGCGCCACCCCCGGACGACGAGGACATCCCCGACGACTACGGCGACGAGCCGCCACCGGGCGAAGGCAAGGTCCGTGACCCCGAGGAAGCGGCGATCGAGCTGCTCAGCAGTCAGCTCGGGGCGCGGCGCATCGAGTAACGCTCGCAGAGTGGCCGGTGCAGGATTGCGCTCGGTCTCAGGACTGACTCCGCCCGTCGGCGGCTGCGGTCGGTTCGGGTGGTGCGATCGCCCCGCGGTGACCGATCACGTGACCGGCCGTCCGGTGTGCTCGCCGGGCCGCCGACGCGGGATCATGGCCGCCGATGCGTTCGGCGAGGTAACGCCCGTCGAACGAGTCGCCGGCCGCCGTGGTGTCGACGACGCGGTCGACCGGATCCGCGGGCACCGCCTCCTGGCGGTCGTCCCGGTGCCGGATCAGGCAGCCCTGCTCGCCGAGCTTGACCACGACCTCGGTGACGCCCCGCTCGGCGTACCAGGCGGCGCACGCGCCTGCGGTCTCCGCCCCGAACAACTCCCGGTCGTCGGCCAGCGTCGGTAATGCGAGATCGCAGCGGAGGGCGACCTTTTCGATCTCGGCCAGCGCTTCCGCCCGCGAAGGCCAGCCAGCCGGTCGGTAGTTGGTGTCGAACGCGACAAGCGCACCGGCCGCGCGCGCCTCGTCGAGCAGCTCCAGCAGCCGCAGCCGACCGTCCGGTCGCAGGATGGACAACGAGATACCCGACAGATAGACGAGATCCGTGGTGACGACCGGCGCGGACAGCTCCTCCGGGAAGTCGGCCCCGAAGCAGTCCCTGGCCGCCGCCTCGCTGCGGTAGTAGCTGAAGGAACGTTCTCCGGTGCCGTCCGTGCTGATCAGGTACAGCCCGACGGTGCGGGTCGGGTGCCGCCAGATGCCCGCGGTGCCGATCCGGTGCCCGGCCATGGCCGCGAGCATGGCGGCGCTGAACGGATCGCGACCGACCGCGGACAGGTACGACACCTCGAGGTCGGGGGCGCTGCGCGCGAGATAGACCGCAACGTTGTAGGTGTCACCGGCGTACCCGAGTGCGTAGAGGCCGTCCGGTCGCGCCGAGAATTCGAGCATGCACTCACCGATGGCAATGGCCGCCCGGACCCCGCGCAAGCGATCGTCGAGGCCCATTGTCAGGGTAGGTCGAGCGCGCGGATGGCGGCGCCGGGATCGGGGTGCTCGGCCAGGTCTCGACCGACGCCAACGGCGAAGGCCCCGGCTCGCAGCCAGGCCGGAACCTCGGACAGCGCGATGCCGCCGGTCGGGACGATCCGGGCACCCGGCAGCACGGCCAGGACCGAGGACAGGTAGGCGACCCCTCCGACGTGGGCCGGGAACAGCTTCGCCACCCCGCGGGAAGCGGCGGCGGCCAGCTCCCCGGGTGTGAGACCGCCCTCCAAGAAAGGAATCTCCGCTCGCCCGGCCGCCTCCCGCACCTCCGGGGCGGGGTAGGGGCTGACCAGAAAGTCGGCTCCGGCCTCGGCTGCGCGCCGGGCATCGCGTTCGGTGCTCATGGTGCCGAGGCCGATCGGTGCGGTGAACCCGGCGGCGTCCCGGTAATCAAGCACGGCGCGCAATGCGCTGAGCCAGTCCGGTGTGGTGGCGGTCAGTTCCACACATCCGATGCCCTCGTCCAGCAGGCGGATGGCGGTCGCGGTGGCTGCGGCGGCCGAGGTCGAACGAAGCACCGGAACCACCCTGGCTGCGCCGATCGCCGAGAGGATCGCCGAGAAGGACTCCACGGGGCTGGATTCGGTCATACCCGGTCATCCTCCTCGTGCACACCGGCGCCGTCGACCATCAGGCTTCGACCCTGCACGACCAGCCCGGTCGAGCCGGGCGTGCGGGTCGAAGTGGTCGAGCACGCCGTCGCGCCGTCGACCGGTGCCGTCGAGGCCGACCTCGACGCCGAAGACGCCGGAGATCACCAGCTCGCACCAGGCGCCGGCGGACGAGCAGGCCCAGTCGATGAGATACGGGATACTGGGCCGGCGATCTTGCGCGGCACCGCCGGCGACCGGCGGCGGCGGCCTCCTCGACGAAGTGCGCCTGGCCGGGCGGTCCCTGCCGGGTGCTGCGGGCCAGTCCGTCGATCCACTCGGCGACCACCTCGGGGTGACCGAGCGCGATCGCCGACTGCGCGCCGAGTCCGGCGGCCACGCCGGATAGGCGCCGTTCCACTGGTGGTCGGAACGCACGGAGAACGCGGAGTTCGCGGTCGTACGGGCGACAGCGCGCGCATCCACGACGGGGTGCGCAGTTCGCGGACGAAGAAGTCGACCATCTCGTCGGCCGCGCCGCGCGGGCAGGTCGTCGGGGATCGTGGTGCCGACGGTGGCGAAGTCGTAGCAGTGCCGGGTCTCCACCAGGTGCTGCCGTCCGGCATCGCGGTGCGGAAGATACCCTTGCCCGGGACGTATCTGCGTCTGCACCAGTGCGGCGAGCTCGGTCTGCCTCGCCGCGCAGCGCCGCGGCGTCGTCGGCCCGGCCCTGCAGGTCCGCGATGTCGGCCGCACGGCGCAGGCACCAGACGTTGGCCCCGTTCAGGCTGGCCACCTCGTGCACGTAGGTCGGACACGCACTCGAGCAGGTTGTCGATGCCGCCGTAGTCGGCGAGACCGGAGGCCGACCGGAGCCGGCTGCCACGCCCGCGCCCAGTCCTGCAGCGTGCTCGGCCATGGTCGCGCCGACTGCCGTCCGGCGGCGGCCAACGTCCGTCGAGGAAGTCGAGGTCACCGGTGAACCGCAGGTAGTCGTGCACCAGGCGGGTCATCGCGTAGTGGTTGACCGAGTACCAGTAGCCGACCGGACCACCGGTGAGCCACTCGGTGCCGAAGTGCGAGTGGATGTCGAGGCCCACCCAGTGCGCGACCTGCCGGCGCATCTCGACCGGGTCGAGCAGCGCGTGCACCTGGGAGGACAGGCTGTAGTCCCAGATGAACGTGGTGGTCTGCCAGTGCCGGGGCATCAGCGTGTCGTAGGTGCGGCCCGAGCACGCTGGCCGGGTTGTCGCGGCGGAACCAGAGCACGCCCATCGCCCCCCACCAGTACAGCGTGCGGAGCGCGTCGTTGTCGGTGTGCAGCACCGGCAGGCATGCCGGAGAACTCGTCGTTGCCCGGGGTGAACAGGGCCGCGCAGGCTGGCGTTCCACAGCGTCGGTGGAGGCGTCCAGCGCCGCCTCGACGTCGTCGACCATGGTCCGGAAGTCGGCGAACAGCGCCGTGCGCAGCGCGTTCACCGCCGTCGTCGGTGCCCGCGGCCGGAGGCGATGCACGTATCCGTAGGCGAGCGCCGCGGGTTGCGCCGGCCGGGACGGTCGCGCTCGCCTGGAGCAGATCGGGCGGACCGCCGATCGTCCCAACCGTCGTCGACCGCGTACCAGCCCCTGCACGGCGGTTGCCGAGCGGTCCTCCGGCTGCCCGATCCGCAGGCGGCCGTCCGCGGTCACCGTGTTCGGCCGCGGTCGGCGAGAACGGACTGCCCCACGGCTCGTCGATCTGCTCGATCCACGGGTGCCCGGCGTGCACCACGGCCGACTCGACGGCCAGGCCGATGGTGCACCTGCGCGTCGTCGGCGCCGTCGTTGGTGACGTCGATCCGCACCAGTACGCCGCCGGCGCCGGGTGGGCACACGGTGACGGTGCTGGATCGCCAGCCTCCGATCTCGGTCGTGCGCGGTCACCCGGTCCGGTCGCCAGACGCACTCCACCGGCCTGCCGAACGAGCGGGCCAGCCGGCCGTCGAGATACAGCTGGCCGGTGATGGTGTCGCCGGTGGACACCGGCGGCACGTTCAGGCTGCGCACGCGCGGTCACGTCGTGGTCGACCTGGACCACCGCGACGTGGTTGGTCAGGCCCGGCGGGTTGACCATGTCGTCGTAGGCGTCGAGCACGGTGGCGCTGGTGAAGTCCTCGACCGTGCGGGATCAGTCGGGCGGCTGGCGGTCACGGACGGTGCTCAGCTGGTCGGGTTGTCGAGGTCAGGGTGCGGCGAACCAGTCGGCGACCGCCGAGGTCCTCGTCGAAGCCGGCGCCGCCCTCGTGTCCGTTGTACGGCCGGACCACCACGTTCGACGGGGACGGTGAGGTTGTTGATCGCGCCGTAGATGCCCGGACGGCGGGCACACGGTGTCCATCAGCGCGACGCAGACCCAGGTCGGGCAGCGGATCCACGGCGCGAGCAGCGCACAGTCGATGTAGGCCAGGACGTCGAGCGCCGCGCGGGCCGCGGACCCGGTGGACGGCCAGGTAGTACGCCGAGCTCGGGGTACGGAGCGTTCGGGCTGATCGCAGCGCTCCGGTCGATGCCGCACAGGAACGGGGTCCGGGCGGCACAGGCGGCCACCTCGGGTACCAGGGCGGCCGCGGCCAGCGCCAGGGCGCCGCCCTGGCTGTGTCCCCAGGTGGCCGACCCGGTCCGGATCGACGCCGGGCAGGTTGCGCACCGCGTCCGACCGCCCGCGCGGCGTCGGTGAAGACCCTTCGGTAGTAGAGGTTCTCCGGAGCGTCGACCCCGCGGGTGAGGAAGCCGGGCGCGGCCGGCCCGCTGCCGTGCGGGTCGGGTGTGTCGCCGGTGAGGAACACGGCTGCCCTGGCCGCGGGTGTCGACCACGAACTGGTGGTAGCCGTGGGCGGCCCAGAGCAGGTCCGCTCGTGCGGCAGCCCGCGGCCCCCGCCGTAACCGATGTACTCGACCACGGCCGGGCAGCGGCTCCGACGATGCCCTTCGGCCGGATCCACCAGGCCCGGATCGGCTCACCGCCGAAGCCGGGGAACACTGACGTCGTCGATGTCGAAGGCGCGTCACCGTGGTCGGCTGCGGGGTCGGTGCATCGTGCTCGCCGCCGGCTGCCCGTGACGCTGCGCCAGGGTCTCGGACCAGAAGTCCTCGAGATCGGCCGGAGCGCTGCGCGGGTACCGGTAGCGACGAAGGTCCTCGAGCGGAAGGTCGAACAGCGGCATCAGACGGTCCTCGTGGCGGCGCGGCCGGCCGTCAATCGGCGGTACGACTCGGCCAAGCAGGTGCCGGGGTGCCGTCGATGTCGGGGTCGGCGAACTCGGTGTTGGGCAGCAGCGGGAACCAGTCGGGCCGGCCCGGGATCGCGGTCGTAGGGATAGCCGCCGACCTCGCGGTACAGCTCGGCATACTCGGCCAGCTTGTCCCGGTCCAACTCGACGCCGAGCCCCGGTCCCGTCCGGCACCGCGATCCGGCCGTCCCGGTACTGCATCTTGCCGCCGACGATGATGTCGTCGGTCAGGTGGTGGTAGTGCGCGTCGGCGGCCAGGTTGCAGGTTCGGCAGCACCGCCCCGAGGTGCAGCATGGTGGCCAGCTGGATGCCCAGCTCACCGGACGAGTGCACGGCGATGCCCAGCTGGAATGTCTCGCAGACTGCCGGCGGCCCTGACACAGGGCCGGATGCCGCCCCAGAATGTGGTGTCCAGCAGCACCACGTCCACCGCGGGATCGAGCACGTTGGCGGCGAGTTGCTCGAAGTTCACCACGATGGTGTTGGTGGCCAACGGGATCCGGGTGTTCTGCCCGGACCCGGCGCATGCCGCCGAGGCCCCAGGTCGGATCCTCCAGGTAGTCGTTGTCCAGGTCCTCGATCGCGGCGGCGAACCGGATCGACTGTCTCCACGCTCCAGGCGCGCCGTTGGGGTCGTAGCGCAGCCGGTCGCCGGGGAGCTCGGCGGCCAGCGCCCGGTAGCACTCGAGCTCGTAGTCGGTCGGGAATACCCCGCTCTTGAGCTTGTGGACCCGGAAGCCGTGCTGCTGCCTTGAGTTCCCGGGCATGCTCGACGAGTTGGTCGACGGTGCGGACCTCCCCGGTGCCGTCCGGCCCCGGGTAGCGGAAGAACAGGTACGAGGCGAACTCCACCTCGTCGCGCACCCGGCCGCCGAGCAGGTCGTGGACCGGCAGGTCCGCGCCGCTTGCCCGACGATGTCGAGGCAGGCGAACTCGATGGCCGCCAGCAGCTGGGTCCGGTTGTTGTAGAGGACTGGCGGTCGGGTTGGCGATCAGGAAACGCAGCGCCTCGGTGCGCGCCGGGTCGTGGCCGACCAGGTAGGGCTTCAGGGCCAGGATCGCCTCCTCGGCGCCCGCGCCGCCGCCGCCCATCTCGCCGAGACCGATGATGCCGTCGCCGGTCTCGACCTCGACGATGGTGCGGACGAACCGTCCCCAGTGCGTGCCGTTGCTGTGCCGCAGCGGCGCCTGCCAGCGGCACGGTCACCGTGGTGGCGCGGACGTCGGTGATCAAGTGGTCCTTGGTGGACACAGTGAACTCCTTGAGAAGTGGCGCCGAGCCGAACTGAACCAGATCAGAACTGGCCCAGGGCCATGCCGCGGGTGAAGGTGCGCTGGGTCAGCAGGAAGAGCACGACGGTCGGTAGCGACACCAGCAGGCCGCCGGCCAGCACCACCTGCATGGTCGAGCCGCCATAGGTGCTCTGCATGGCCACCAGGGCCGTCATCACCGGGCGAACATCGGACGATCTGGTCAGGGTGAGCCCGATCAGCAGGTCGTTCCAGATCAGGGTGGCCTGCAGGATGAAGATCGCCACCAGGGCGCTGATCGACATCGGCAGGTAGATCCGGGCGAAGATGCGCAGGCTGCTCGCGCCGTCGACGGTGGCCGCCTCGAAGATCTCCCGGGCGATGCCGGAGAAGAAGTTGCGCATCACGAACGCGGCGAACGGAATGGTCAGCACCGTGTAGATGATGATCATGCCGATGCGGGTGTCATAGAGGTCGGAACTTGACGTACCCGCGGAACAGCGGCATCAGGATCATCTGCATGGGCATGACGGTCGAGGAGAAGATGATCACGAACCAGGCGAAGCCGTGGCCGCAGCCGCAGCGCGACGATGGCGAATCCGGCCGCGGCACCGATGAGCACCGCGATCGCCGGCGACACGATGCTGTAGATCGCGGTGGACAGCGAGCCCGGCCCCGAGGTTGCCCTTCTCCCAGGCCTGCGCCCATGTTCGCCCAGAGGCCGCCGAGCCCGACCGGCTTCCAGACGTCGACGAAGCCGTACTGGTCGTCGGTCTTGGCCGCGTTGGCGAGCAGCAGGTAGACCGGGATCAGCCAGAACAGCCCCAGGGCGACCAGCACGATCCGGCGGATGACCCCGCCGACGGTGAGCGGTTCCAGGCACTCAGACCACCGACCGTGGACTCGGACAGCTGCCGGCGCAGGTACAGCCCGGCGGCGAGCACGGTGATCACGGTCAGGAAGACCGCGATCGCCCCACCCATGCCCCACTGGTTCTCCTGGAACGTGGACTTCCACATGCGCAGGGCCAGGGTCTCCGACTGCTTGCCGGGCCCACCCTTGGTCATCGCCCAGACCACGTCGAAGGTCTTGAGACTGCCGACGATCGCCAGCCCGACGACGACGGTGGTCAACGGCCGCAGCATCGGCCAGTAGATGTGCCGGAACATGCTCCAGCCGGAGGCACCGTCGATCCGGGCCGCCTCGACCGGGCCCGATCGGAATGGACGCCAGCCCGATGCCGAACAGCAGTGCGTTGACGCCGGCGCCCTGCCAGGTGGTGGCGATGATCATCATCCAGGTGTTCAGCGGGGAGTCGAGCAGCCAGCGCAGGTCCTGGCCCGGCAGGTGGAGGAACTGCAGCGCCTCGGTGAGCGCACCGTCGGTCTGCAGGATGAACGTCCAGATGACACCGACCGCGACGCCGGAGATGGCGTACGGCAACAGGAACGGCAGCTTGTACCAGAACGACCCGTGGATGCCGTGGGCCAGCAGGGCGATCACCAGCCCGAGCCCGACGGGTAGGGCGATGGTGCCGACCACCCAGTACAGGGTGTTCAGCATCGCGTTGTAGATCTCCGGATTGCGGAACATCGTCCTGGTAGTTCTCGATGCCGATCCAGGTCGCCTTGCCGACGCCGGAGTACTTGGTGAAGCTCAGGTAGCCCGGTCCAGACGAACGGCAGGTACAGCACGATCGCGACGAGGATCAGGGCGGGCGCGGCGAATGCCCGCGCCGACCACGAGTACCGCTGGCCGGGCGGCCCTGCGGTCGGCTCCGCGTGGCGGGCGGCGCTGCCACCGTCGTCATGCTCGTCTCCTCGATGGGCCGGCCGGGTGGTGTCACGTAGGCAGAGCGCCACCCGGCCGGCGGTCGACAACCGGCTACAGTCGGCCCGGCAACTCCGTTGCCCGGCCCTCTTTCGTCGTGCCCATGGCGCCCTCGCAGGCTCGGGCGACTACTGGCCGGCCCAGTACTTGTCGGCGGCGTCCTGGATCTTGGTCAGCATCGGCGTCGGGTCGGGTGTCGGGTTGGTGACGAACTCGCCGAACGCCGGGGACGGCGACGGTGTAGATCGGGTTGGGAGTCGCCTCCAGCCACCGCTTCTGGATCTGCCAATTCGCCCTGGTCCTGCAGCAGGGCGGACAGCGCCGGATCACTGGCCTTGACCTTGGGGTTGAAGGAGATGTCGCCGCGCTTGTCCGACCATGCCTGCTGGGCGTCCTGGCCCATCCACCAGGCGCTGTAGGCCATCGCGGCCTGCTCGTCCTGGGAACCGGCACCGACGCACAGCGGGCCGGTCTCCAGCGCCACCTGTTGCTTGGTGACCGAGGGGTTGACGTTGGGCAGCACGAACACGCCGTAGTCCTGGTCGGACTTCATCCCGACGCTGGTGAGTTGGCCGGTGAAGAATGTGCCGAAGTAGGCCATGGCCACCTTGCCGGTCTTCAGCAGCGTCTGCGGGTCGGTCTGCACGCCCGGGTCGATGAAGTATTTCTTGGAGGCCATGTCGTACCACTTCTTGACCGCGTCGACGCTGGCCTGGTCGGTGTACTTGGCCTTGCCCGGTCCCGAGTCCTTCGTACGCCGTCGGATCGCTGCCCATGAGCAGGGCCTGGTACCAGACGAACTCGAAGATGATGTTCATCTGGTGCAACGGGGTGATGCCCTTGGCCACCAGGGTGTCGGCGATCTTGGTGAAGTCGTCCCAGGTCTTCGGCACCTGCAGACCGTTGTCCGCGAAGATCTTCTTGTTGTAGTACATCACCCAGTAGGCGACGTTGAGCGGCACGCAGTACTGCTTGCCGTTGTAGGTGTAGTTGTCGATCAGCCCGGCCGGCACATCGCCGTTGGCCTCGGCGGCCTTCCACAGGTCGGTGGTCTCGGCGATGTAGCCCTGGTCGACGAGTTCCTTGAGCTGGTCGCCGGTGTGCCAGGTGAACAGCGTCGGCTTCTGGTCGGTCTGGAAACCCTGCTTGATGAAGGCGTCGTACTGGGCCGAGTCGGAGTAGCCGGTGAAGTTGAGGCTCAGCCCGCAGTCGGCGTTGGACTTGTCGTTCATCGCTTCGAAATCGGGCTGCCACGCGGCCTTGTCGGTGTAGAACTGCAGCGGCGCCGGAGGCCTGGACCTTGCAGTCGACCGGCGTGGCGGCGCCGGACCCGGCGGTCTCGCTGCTGATGCCCGGCGGTCTCGGAGCCGGCGGTGCTCGAGCCGCGGTTCCGACCCCGCCTTGCCGGAGCCGCCGGCCGAAGTCTCCGACGGCGGAGCGGTCGTGGCGGCGGAGGTCGTGGCGGCGGTGGTGGCCGGGGTGGTGGTGCCGCAGCCGCGAGTCCGAACTGCTGCAGGCGGTGGCCACCAGCAGGCCGGCACCAACAGGGCTGCCAACACCATGGATGGACGGGTGGATCTTCTCACTTCATCACCTCGTTGTGGGGAGTGGACGCTGGGGTCGGGCCAGCGCTGTGGTGACCGGCGCGGGTCAGGAGCCGGGGCGGACCTGCAGGTGGATCTGGACGAACCGGGGCCGGTAGATCGAGGCATCGGTGTACAGGCTCTGGTTGTCGAAGGAATTGACGTTGTAGGTCACGTAGAGGGTGTCGCCGCGCCGGAGTTCCGGGTGCTCGTGGGCGTTGTACGCGAACACGTTCGGGTCGCCGTAGCTGCCGGTCGGGCCGGTCTCCGGCATGGTGTAGAGCGCCCCGATGTCGGTGAACGGTCCCTGCGGGCTGCAGGCGACGTAGCCGCGGATGGTCGGGTCGAAGGCGACCGTGGTGTCCTGGGTGACGGCGAGGTAGCCGTCCCGATACGGGGTCACGCTCATCTCGTTGGCGACGTGGTTCAGGATGCGCGCGGACGCGGCCTCCTGGGTGGACCAGCCGGTTCCGGTCCAATACCGCCAGCTGGTGATGCGGGCCAGGTCGCCACCGACGACCTTGGCCAGGTGCAGGTACTTTTCGGCACCGAGATCCTCCACGCCGTAGACGAGCACGTCGCGGCCCTGCCGCTGGGTCCACGCGCTCCACTGCACGTTCGCCGCTGACGGCAGCGGCAGCACGGCGGTGCGCTTCCAGGTTCGGGTGTCGAACCGGACAAGATAGTTGCTGTCCCAGCCGAAGTCGAAGATCCCCGGACCGAATTTGTGGAACTTCAGGGCGATGACGTCCAGGGTGGTGCCGCTGCGCGAGGCGAGGGCGCTGCCGAACCAGTACCAGCTGTCGGCGTCCGGCGGAGGCACGAGAGCCTGCGGATCCTGGGCGGTGCCGCCCTTGATGGTGGTCAGTCGCCCGTTGCGCTCGACCACGATGCTGTTGTTGATGAACGGGCTGGTGGTCGGGCGGCTGCCGTCGGCGGCGACCGGACCGAGGAAGGTGTCGGAGAAGATCCAGGCCAGCCGACCGCCGGAGATCGGCGCGGAGTAGGTGGAGTCGCCGCCGGACCAGCCGGCGCCGTCCGCGCCGCCCGAATTGCCGTAGGCGGTGAATCGTGCGGTCCGGGCGGTGTCCACGGTTGCGGTCGAGGTGATGGTCGACCTGGTCAGCGAGCAGCCGCGATCGGCCGGCGGGTTTGCCGTGGTGTGACCGCCGGCTTGGGCGGCGACCGGCGCGGCCATCAGCAGGGCGGCGACGCCGAACAGGGTCAGTACTGCTGCGGCGGACTCGGGTGGCTGCCGTGTGGGACATGTGCTCTCCTCGTCGAGAGTGGCTGCGGTACAGGTGGCTGTCCTGCGGGTCAGGCGGCCGGGTCTGGTGGTTGGACAGCGGCGATGACGTCGATGACGTCGGCCAGGTGGTCGTGCATGGCCGTGCGGGCGGCCTCGACCCGTCCGGCGAGAATGTGCTCGACGATCTGGACATGTTCGGCAAAGTCTTGGTCGCGGTCGCCGTAGAGCTCGAGGATCTCGGACTGGTCGGCGCCGTGGACCGCGGACAGCGAGTCGAGAATCTCGGCCAGCACCGGGTTTCCGGTAGCAGCCGCCGCGCCGCGGTGGATGTCGGTGTTGGCCTTGGCCAAGGCGTCGTCGGCGTTGACCAGGCAGGACCGCGCGGTTTCCAGGGCTTGCTCGAGCACGGTGATGCCGTTCGGGTCGCGGGTCTCGGCGGCCAGCGCACTGATCGGTGGTTCGATGACCAGCCGGGCGCGCAGCAGGTGCAGCAGCTGATCGCGGGTGGGGCTGGGTGCGAGCTCGTTGACGAACATCAACCGGTTCGAGTTCGGCCCGACGTAGATGCCGGAGCCGTGCCGGAACTCCAGGATGCCGTTGCCCTCCAAGCGCCGCAGCGCTTCTCGCATGGTCGGTACGGCGACGCCGAACCGCTCGGCCAGGGCGCGCAGGCTGGGAATAGCCTGGCCCGGGCGCAGCCCGTCGGCGCTGATCATGGCGGCGACCGCCGAGCCGAGATCGGTCGACAGGGCCGCCCGACGGACCGGCTCGCCGGGCCGCGTCATCGATCCATCCGGTGGCTCAGCACAAAGTGATCTAATCACTTGATGACTACCCGGGGAAGACCTGTGGGTCAGTGATTCGATTCAGAGGAGGTCAGAACATGTCGGGTGGCGTGGATCGGTCCGGAATGGTGCTTTTGCGTTCAGCTGCGCTGGAGGTGCACATCTGGGCCGGCAAGGGCGCGGACATCTGTTCACTGATCGATCGGCGGACCGGCATCGACCTGCTCTGGCGCACGCCGTGGGGGGTGGGGGAGCTTTCCGCCATCCCGTGCACGGGTGACTCCCAGACCGACTGGCTGGCCCGCTATCCCGGCGGCTGGCAGCAGTTGGTGCCCAACGCCGGGCCGGCCCGGGAGGTCGGCGGGGTGCGGCAGGGCTATCACGGTGAAGCGGCGATCCGCCCCTGGCAGGTGCTCGACGTCGGCGCTGATCGGGTGGTGCTGTCCGTCGAGTTGTTCACCGCTCCGGTGCGGCTCACCCGTTCGATCCGGGTCTCCGGCGAGAGCGTTTTCGTGGACGACGAAATGGTCAATCTGACCGACGAGTCACTGGATGTCCGGTGGGTGCAGCACCCGGGGTTCGGTGCGCCGTTCGTCGACGAGCACTGTGCGATCGCAGACCGGTGCCGCCACCTTTGTCTCGGACGCCGAAGCCCCGGGCTCGGTCCTGGCGGCCGACCAGGTGTCGGACTGGCCGTTCGCCGTTGGCGTCGACGGCGTTCGGGTTGACCTGCGAACGGGTCCCGCCTGATCGGCGGTCGGTCTTCGGTGCGCTCACCGGATTCGACATCGGGTGGTTCTCCATCACCAGCCCGACCACTGGCCTGTCCGTGCGGATGGACTGGGATGTCGACGTGTTCCCCCATGCCTGGTTCTGGCAGGAGCTGCATGCCACCGAGGGCTTTCCGTGGTTCGGTCGCGCCTATGTCGTGGCCGTGGAGCCCGCGAATGTGTTGCCCGGGGAGGGGGCGACGGCTGGGCCGGCACGAGGGCGGGCGCCGCTGCTGGGTCCGGGTGCGGAGTGGACATCGTCCATCGCTATCACGCTCGGCACGAGCTGAGCACGAACTCCGGTATCGGGCAGAGCCGGCCATAGGGGCCGGGTATGAGCGGCGTCAAGATCCGGCGCGGCCGTGGCGACGCGGCGGGCTCGCCGTGCAGGTGGCCCGGAGCGGGGCCGCGCGGACCTGCGAACAGCCGCCGTGAGGACGAGAACGGATACGACGTAACGTCCGATCCGGCACCCGATCGCCGCGGAGGATGTTGATGGGTTCGACAGTAGGGTCCCCCCGGATTCCGGCGGCCGGCCGGTCTCGCACCGGCGTCAGGCTCGCACCCGGAATGTTGGAGAGCCGTCGCGACCGAGGGTTGGTGCTGATCGCCATCGGTTTGGCCGGGCTGTCGTTCGCGGTCATGCAGTCATTGGTGATCCCCGTGCTCCCCCTTATTCGCGACGAGTTCGGTACGTCGACCGGAGCGGTCACCTGGGTGTTGACGGGCAACTTGCTGTCCGCAGCGATCGCGACGCCGATCCTCGGTCGGGTCGGGGACCTTCACGGTAAGAAGTGGGTGTTGGTAGCGACTCTCGCGGTGTTGGGCCTCGGCACGTTGCTGGCTGCGGTCGCGACCACCTTGCCCGTGCTCATTGTCGCGCGGGTCGTGCAGGGAGTGGGTGGTGGGCTGTTCCCGTTGGCCTTCGGCATCGTCCGGGACCGCTTTCCGGAGGACCGGGTGCCGGGCGCGATCGGCATGATCTCGTCCACGCTGGCCTTCGGTGGCGGCCTCGGCGTGGTGTTGGCCGGGCCGATCGTCCAGCATCTGAGTTATCACTGGCTGTTCTGGATTCCGTGTCCGTTGATCGCCATGGCGGTTGTCTCGATTGCCGTGATCGTCCCGCACGAATCGGGCCGCCGCGGTGGTCGGATCAACTGGCTCGGGGCCCTCGCATTGAGCGGGTGGATGACGGCGCTGTTGCTCGGCCTGACCGAGGGGCCACGGTTGGGCTGGGGGTCCGCATCGGTGGTCGGCCTGTTCGCCGGATTTCTGCTGATGCTCGGGTTGTGGATATGGCTCGAGCACCGTGCCGTGACGCCCCTGATCGACCTGCACATGTTGATCAGACCGGCGGTCTGGCGATTCAATGTGGTGGCCTTTCTTTTCGGCACCGTGCTCTATTCGTCATTTCGCGATAGTCCCGGAACTTCTCCAGACGCCACGATCGGCGGGCTACGGTTTCGGGGCGACGGTGGCCGAGTCGGGTCTATACCTGTTGCCGCAGACCATGTGCGCGTTTCTGCTCGGCCTGATGGCCGGGCCCATCGAGCGGCGAATCGGATCGGCAAGGGCGGTCGTGCTCGGTTCACTGATCGGCGCGTCGAGCATGTTGCTGCTCGCCGTGGCGCACTCGGCGAGCTGGCAGGTGCTGGTGGCGAGCACACTGTCGGGGATAGGTACCGGCCTGACCTACGCGGCCATCCCGGCGGTGATCGTGGATGCCGTACCCGCCGACCAGACCGGCGCGGCAACCGGGGTCAACACGAATGTCCGGACCATCGGTGGGGCGGTGGGGAGTCAGCTCACCGCCGCCATCCTCACGGCCGGTGTTGCCCTCGGTGTTGTTCCCGCCGACGCCAGGTTCGTCGTCGTCTTCGCCGTACTGGCAGCGTTGTCCCTGTTGGCCGTCGTCGTCGGCCTGACCGGCCTGCGGCGATCGGTGACCGGATCCTGAGAACTGACGCGATCGCACCGTGGCACGTACAACTCGGCGGCCGACTCCATCCGTCCTGGCCGAGCAATTCGGGCCCCGATCGAGTCAGAGATCCGGGTAGAGCGGGAAACGCTCGGCGACCGCTCGCACCCTCGCCCGCAGCGACTCCAGCAACGACGTCTCCAGTGCCCCGACCGGAGCGGTCAACGCCGTCGCGATGATGTCGGCCACCTCGCGGAACGCTTCCTCGTCCAGACCACGCGTGGCCAGCGCGGGCGTCCCGATCCGCAACCCCGAGGTGACCATCGGCGGCCGCGGGTCGAACGGCACCGCGTTGCGGTTGACGGTGATCCCGACGTCGTGCAACCGGTCCTCGCCGGCCTTGCCGTCCAGGTCGGAATTGCGCAGGTCGACGAGCACCAGGTGCACATCGGTGCCGCCGGTCAGCACCGTGACGCCGGCCTCGGCCACATCGGGGGCGCCCAGCCGCTCGGCCAGGATCCGGGCGCCGGCCAAGGTTCGCGAGGCCCGTTCGGTGAACGACGGGTCGGCGGCCATCTTGAAGGCCACCGCCTTGGCCGCGATCACATGCTCCAGCGGGCCGCCCTGCTGGCCCGGGAACACCGCCGAATTGACCTTCTTGGCCAGGTCGGCATCGTTGGTCAGGATCACCCCACCCCGCGGACCGCCGAGGGTCTTGTGCGTCGTCGTGGTCGTCACGTGCGCGTGCGGCACGGGACTCGGGTGCAGCCCGGCGGCCACCAGCCCGGCGAAGTGCGCCATGTCCACCAACAGGTAGGCGCCGACCTCGTCGGCGATCTCCCGGAACCGGGCGAAGTCCAGCTGCCGCGGGTACGCCGACCAGCCGGCGATGATCAGCTTGGGCCGGTGCTCGCGGGCCAGCGCGGCGACGTTGTCCATGTCGACGCGGTGGTCCTCCTTCGACACCTCGTAGGCGACCACGTGGTAAAGCAGGCCGGAGAAGTTGATCCGCATTCCATGCGTCAGATGTCCGCCGTGGGCCAGCGACAGGCCCAGGATGGTGTCTCCCGGCTTGATCAGCGCCTGCATCGCCGCGGCGTTCGCCTGGGCCCCGGAGTGTGGCTGCACGTTGGCGAAGCCGGCATCGAACAGGGCCTTGATGCGGGCGATGGCCAGCCGCTCGATCTCGTCGACGAACTCGCACCCGCCGTAGTAGCGCCGCCCCGGATAACCCTCGGCGTACTTGTTGGTCAGCACGCTGCCCTGCGCCTGCATGGCCGCCACCGGCGCGAAGTTCTCGCTGGCAATCATCTCCAGCGTGTGCTGCTGCCGGTGCAGCTCGTCGGTGATGTAGCCATAGACCTCCGGGTCGGCCTCGGCCAGGGGGGCATCCAGTCCGGGCCAGGCGGTGACGGGTTCGGTCGGGGTGGCAGTGCTCATCCGCGTGCTCCTCGGGCTGCTGGGACGGGCGGCCACCCGTCGGCGGCCAGGTCCGCTGCCTACCGTAGTCAGCCGATCGGACGGGGCCCAGCGGACCCGGGTACCCCGCGCCGGGCGCCCGACAATCATCGGGTGCCCGCCGATCGCGGCGGCAGATCTTCCCGACCGGTGACGAAGAGCCGGTAACGATCCAGTCAAGGGGCTATCCGGCCCGGACACCACCCGGTTAATGTCCCGGTCAAGTTCCCGTGCGGCGGCACAGCCGTGCGCACCGGACCTTGCGCTACTGCCGTCCCGCCCGGACACACCGCGGCGGCCGGCACCCGCCCGGGATGGTTCCGGTCGGTCGACGACATCTGGAGGTACGAAAGCGTGAGGCGTCAACGCTGGTTGGTGGCCGGACTGGCCGCCACCGTGGCGGTCTCGCTGGCAGCCTGTGCCAGCTCGGACCGGAACAGCAGCAGTTCCACCACCACGAACAACGCGGCGACCACCGCGGCAACCACTGCGGCAACCACTGCGGCCGCCACCACGGCCGCCAGCGGTGGGGCGACCGGCTCCGAAACCGCAGCAGGCAGCGACACCGGGTCGGCCGCCCCCAGCAGCGCGGCCGGCGGCGGCGAGACGGATCAGACGTTCACCTTCGGCGCGGCCGGCGCCCCCTCGGTGCTCGACCCGCTGTACGCGACCGACGGTGAGACGTTCCGGGTGGTCCGGCAGATGATGGAGGGCCTGGTCGGCTTCAAGCCGGGCACCGCCGACGTCGAGCCGCTCCTGGCCGAGTCCTGGGAGTCCGTCGACCGACGGGCTGACCTGGACCTTCAAGATCCGCCAGGGGGTCAAGTTCAGCGACGGTACCGACCTCGACGCCAAGGCCGTCTGCTTCAACCTCGACCGGATGTACAGCCAGACCGGTGCCGGTGCGACCCAGGCCCAGTACTGGTCGGACACCATGGGCGGGTTCAAGGGCCAGAAGGACGACAGCGGCACCGCCGTCCCGTCGCTGTACAGCGTCGTGCGCCGCCGACGGGGGGAACGCGGTGGTCAAGCTGACCGCCGTGACCTCGAAGTTCCCGGCCATCCTCGGGCTGCCGTCGTTCTCCATCCAGTCGCCGACCGCGCTGGCCAAGTACGACGCCGACAACGTCAAGGCCGACGGCGACGCTTTCATCTACCCGGCCTACGGCACCGATCACCCGACCGGCACCGGTCCGTTCGTCTTCGGCAAGTACGACAAGGCGAACAACGTCGTCGAACTGGACCGCAACGAGGGCTACTGGGGCACCAAGGCCTCGCCGGCCAAGCTGATCTTCAAGATCATCCCGGACGAGACCGCGCGTAAGCAGGAGCTGCAGGCCGGCACCATCGATGGCTACGACCTGCCCAACCCGGCCGACTGGGACCAGCTGAAGTCGGCCGGCTTCAACGTCGAGATCCGCCCGGCCTTCAACATCCTGTACCTGGGCTTCAACCAGAAGGCGAACCCGAAGCTGAAGGACCTCAAGGTCCGCCAGGCCATCGCCTACGCCCTCAACCGTGAGCAGTTCGTCAGCTCGCAGCTGCCCGAGGGGGCCAAGGTCGCGAACCTGTTCTACCCGGACACGGTGGACGGTTACACCGACGACGTCACCAAGTACACCTACGACCCGGCGAAGGCCAAGTCACTTCTGGCCGATGCCGGTGCTTCCGACCTGACGCTGAACTTCTGGTGGCCGACCGAAGTGAGCCGGCCGTACATGCCGGACCCGAAGAGCGTGTTCGCGGCGTTCAAGACTGACCTGGAGGCCGTCGGCATCACGGTCAACGAGACGTCCAAGCCGTGGAACGGCGGTTACCTCGACGGTGTCGAGGCCCAGAAGCCGGACGTGTTCCTGCTGGGCTGGACCGGTGACTACAACACGCCGGACAACTTCATCGGCACCTTCTTCACCCGCACCCCGAACCGCTTCGGCACGGAAGAGGCGTCCTGGGGCAAGGACCTGACAGCGGCACTCAAGGCGGCCGACTCGGAGCCGGACGCCACCAAGCGCAACGCGCTGTACGTCGCGCTGAACCAGAAGCTGATGGGTGAGTGGCTGCCGGCCCTTCCGATCTCGCACTCTCCGCCGGCCCTCGTGGTCGCCGCCAACGTGCAGGGCATCACGCCCAGCCCGCTGACGGACGAGAAATTCAATGCAGTGACGAAGACGGGCTGATCCCGGTCTGAAGACGTAGGGTCACGGCGGGTGCCGGCGTAAGCCGGCACCCGCCGCGACGTTCCACGCGGAGGGTGCTGCCAGTGCTCCGATATACCGTCCGACGGCTGCTGCAGCTGGTGCTCGTGCTGTTCGCGCTGTCTCTGTTGCTGTTCGTCTGGCTGCGGTCACTGCCGGGCGGCACCGTGTCCGCGATGTTGGGCGACCGGGCCACCCCCGAAAAGGTGGCGGCGCTGCGCACGGCGCTGGGGCTGGACCAGCCGGTCATCGTCCAGTACTTCAAGTACCTGGGGCGAATCATCCACGGCGACTTCGGCACGTCGACCGGGGTGGCGCCGGGGACGCCCGCGCTGGAGGTGTTCGGCGCCCGATTCGGCGCAACCGTCGAGCTGGCCATCGGCGCCCTGATTTTTGCGCTGGTCTTCGGCATCCCGCTCGGCTACCTGGCCGCCCGACGCAAGGGCGGCTGGATGGACAACGCCGGCATCCTTGCATCGCTGGTCGGCATCGCGATTCCGGTGTTCTTCCTCGCCTTCCTGATGAAGTGGCTCTTCGCGGTCAAGCTGGGCTGGCTGCCGCCGTCCGGACGGCAGTCGCCGGACATCGACGCCACCCGGGTCACCGGGTTCTTCATTCTGGATGGGCTGCTCACCCGGGAGTGGGACGCCTCCTGGGACTCCATACGACATCTCATCCTGCCGTGGATCGCACTGGGCACGATTCCGTTCGCCGTGGTCTTCCGGATCACCCGCTCGTCCGTGCTCGAGGTGCAGAACGAGGACTTCGTCCGCACCGCGCAGGCCAAGGGCCTGACCACCAGGGTGATCCGCGGACGCCACATTCTGCGCAATGCCATGCTGCCGGTGGTGACCATCGTCGGTCTGCAAACCGGTGCCCTGCTCGCGGGCGCGGTCCTCACCGAGAAAGTCTTTGCCTACCCCGGCTTGGGTGAGGCGTTGGCGACGGCGTGGACCAAGAAGGACTTCGCGGTGTTCCAGGTGTGCATCCTGGCCTCGGTGGCCACCTTCGTCATCGTCAACACGATCGTCGACCTGTTGTACGCGGTCATCGAT
>CAVPLZ010000003.1:0-343473 GCA_963706185.1 uncultured Actinomycetota bacterium
GCGCTGGGGGGCCAGCCGTGCCGGCTGCACAGATGTGGACGGCGCTTCGACCCGATCTGTGAAATGGGAGTACCCGTTCGTGCCGGTCCGTTCCGATCTACGCAACGTCGCCATCGTGGCGCACGTCGACCACGGCAAGACCACGTTGGTCGACGCCATGCTCTGGCAGTCAGGCGCCTTCCGCATCGGGAGCGAGAAGACCGACCGGGTGATGGACTCCAACGACCTGGAGCGTGAGAAGGGCATCACGATCCTGGCCAAGAACACCGCGGTGCATCGCGGCGACGTGATCATCAACATCGTCGACACTCCCGGCCACGCCGACTTCGGTGGCGAGGTGGAGCGTGCGCTGTCCATGGTCGACGGCGTCGTGCTCCTCGTCGATGCTTCCGAGGGTCCGCTGCCGCAGACCAGGTTCGTGTTGCGCAAGGCCCTGTCGGCCAAGCTGCCGGTGGTGCTGGTGATCAACAAGACCGACCGGTCCGACGCCCGGATCGACGAGGTGGTCGACGAGACCTACGCGCTGTTCATCGACCTGGATGCCGACGACGACCAGATCGATTTCCCGATCGTCTACTGCTCCTCGCGGGCCGGACGGGCCAGCATGACCAAGCCGGCCAACGGCGAGATGCCCGACCACGAGAACCTCGACCCGCTGTTCGACACGCTGCTGACCACCATCCCGGCGCCGCACTACACCGAGGGCGCGCCGCTGCAGGCCCAGGTGACCAACATCGACGCCTCCCCGTTCCTCGGCCGGATCGGCATGTGCCGGGTCGTCGAGGGCACCATCAAGCGCGGGCAGCAGGTGGCCTGGATCAAGGCCGACGGCACGGTCACCCGGACGAAGATCAGCGAGCTGTTGATCACCGAGGCGCTGGACCGGGTGCCGGTCGAGCAGGCGTCGGCCGGCGACCTGATCGCGGTGGCCGGCATCGCCGACATCACCATCGGCGAGACCCTGGCCGACCCGAGGATCCGATTGCGCTGCCGCCGATCTCGGTGGACGAACCGGCGATCTCGATGACCGTCGGCATCAACACCTCGCCGCTGGCCGGACGGGACGGTGGCAGCAAGCTGACCGCCCGCCAGGTCAAGAACCGGCTCGAGGCCGAACTGATCGGCAACGTCTCCATCAAGGTGCTGCCGACCGAACGGCCGGACACCTGGGAGGTCCAGGGCCGCGGCGAGCTGGCGCTGGCCATCCTGGTCGAGACCATGCGTCGAGAGGGTTTCGAGCTGACCATCGGCAAGCCGCAGGTGGTCACCCGGGACGGTCGACGGGCACAAGCACGAGCCGTTCGAACGGCTCACCGTGGACATCCCGGAGGAGTATCTCGGCGCGGTCACCCAGCTGCTGGCGGTCCGCAAGGGCCGGATGGAAGTGATGACCAACCACGGCACCGGCTGGGTCCGGTTGGAGTTCCACGTGCCCTCCCGCGGGCTGATCGGCTTCCGCACCGAGTTCCTCACCGACACCCGCGGCACCGGCATCGCCTCGGCGCTGTTCGACGGGTACGGCCCCTGGGTCGGGCGAGCTGCGGGCCAGGGCGTCCGGCTCGCTGGTCGCCGACCGGCCGGGACGGGCCACTCCGTTCGCCATGCTCAATCTGCAGGAGCGGGGCACGATGTTCGTCCCGGCGACCACCGAGGTGTACGAGGGCATGATCATCGGCGAGAACTCCCGCGCCGACGACATGGACGTCAACATCACCAAGGAGAAGAAGCTCACCAACATGCGGGCATCGACGTCGGAGACCACCGAGAACCTGGTGCCGCACCGAGCGCTCTCGCTGGAGCAGGCGCTGGAGTTCTGTGCCGACGACGAGTGCGTCGAGGTCACCCCGACGCACGCGCGGATCCGCAAGGTCGTGCTGCCGGCGGGGGAGCGGGCCCGGAGCCGGGCCAGGTCCAAGCAGTCCTGATCGCCGGTCCGACTCGGGTTGCGACGCGCGCCGATCGCTACGGTGAGCCGGTGATCCCCCGCAGCGTCCGGCCCCGGGTGGTGAGCCCTGGCTCACCCTGCGCCGGACCTCCCGGGGGCCGGTGGGGCCGCCGACGGTTCGTGCGCCGGTTCGCTCTTGTTGCTGCCGGCGCTCTGGTGCTGGTGGGCTGCACCCCGCCGGGGTTGCCGCCGCCGCAGTCGCCGACCGAGCAGTCGTCGGCACCCAGCACGGCCCCGGCGGCCAGTCAGGTGGTGATCGGCGTCGACGGCACCGTCACCGGCTTCAATCCGCATGCCATCGCAGACTTCTCGCCGGCCGCCCGGGCGGTGGCGTCGCTGATCCTGCCGTCCACCACGGTCGTGCATGCCGACGGCAGTACCTGGTTCGACCCGGCGGTGGTCACGGCCGCCGCCGTGACCAGCACCGACCCGTACGTGGTCACCTACACGGTGAACCAGGCCGCCGCGTGGTCGGACGGAACCCCGGTTACCGCAGAGGATTTCACCTATCTGTGGGAGCAGATGCTGGTGCAGCCCGGCACGGTCGACCCGGCGGGTTATCGACTGATCACGGCGATCAGGTCGCGGGACGCCGGCAAGACCGTCGAGGTGCAGTTCACCGGTCCGTTCCCGGCCTGGCCGTCACTGTTCTCCCCGCTGCTGCCCGCGCACATCCTCAAGGACGCGCCCGGTGGGTGGGCCGACGGGCTGGACACCGGTATCCCGGTTTCCGCCAACCGGTACAAGCTCTCGTCCTACGACACGGTGACCGGCCAGATCACCCTGGTCGCCAATGACAAGTTCTGGGCGGACACGCCCGGCCCGGCCACCGTGGTTCTGCGGATCGGGTCACCGGCGGAGTTGCTCGCCGCCCTGCGCCGGGGGGACCTGCAGGCGCTGTTCGCCCGGCCCGACTCGACCGATGCCTCGGCCATCGACCTGGCGGTGCCGCCCGAGCGGCGCACCGTCGTGCCGCTGCCGGCGACCACCCAGCTGGTGCTGAACACCGTCAGCGGGCCGACCGCCACCGTCGCGGTGCGTCGGGCGATCGCCACCGCCCTGGACTATCCGGGGTTGCGGGAAAAGGCCGCGGGCGGGCGGCCCGACGGGCATGCTGCCGGTGTCCTCCCAGGTCCAGCTGCCCAGCACGACGCACGACACGGGCACGTCGGCGCCGCCGCTGGCGATCACCGGGGATGCCGACGCCGCGCGCGCGGTGCTGGCGGACGTGGGCTATCGGGTCGACGGCCTGTACGCCCGCAACGACGACGGGGTGCTGCGACTGCGCCTCGGTGTCGCGACGCAGGACACCCGATCCCTGGCCACGGCCAGAGCGATCCAGACCCAACTCGGCCGCGCCGGCATCCTGGTGGATCTGACCCTGGCCCCACTCGGCCAGCTGGTCACCGAGCGGGTCGCCCAGGGACAACTGGATCTGGCCCTGCTCACCGTGCCGCGGAGCCGATCCGATTCGGTCGCCGCAGGCTCCGCGTTCGGCTGCCCGAGTCAGAACGCCGGAGCCACCGCCGCGCGCACCGGCAACCTGTCCGGGTACTGCCAGAGCGACGTCCAGACCGATCTCGACGCTGCCCTGGCGGGTCGGGGGAACCTCTCGACCGTGAACGATCGCACCTGGTCGGATCTGCCGGTCATCCCGCTCGGCCAACCCACCGCGATCTTCGCGGTCGGACCCTCGCTGGCCGGGGTCATCGACCAGCCAGGGTCGGGGTGGCTCTGGTCGGGGCCGTTACAGAGCGTGCCCGACTGGCCCTGACCGATCGGGAAGACCGCCGCGACCGGGCATGTCCTTTACGTAAGGTTTCGTCCGCGACGGCAGTCTGCCCGGCTGATCTGCGGGTCTGGCGCAGGAGGCCGGTAACTCCTCGCGCATCGTGCCGGTTGTCCGATTACTCCGATTGAGAGTTGCCATCACCCGGCGATCGGGTCACCCTTTGGTCACGATCACGCCCATGTTGCTCCCAGCACCTGGGAACTCTCGTCTAGTGTGGCGCGGTCAGACACGACAGGTGGGTCACGCGCGGTCTGCATGCCAAGGTGACGGTCGATGGGGGCCAGAACCGGCGGACCGGTGGGGACCCAACGAGGAGGACCCTCCATGAAGAAGTCACGGGCAGTGGTACTCACTGCTCTCGTCGCAGGCGCGACACTGGTAGTGGCCGCCTGCTCCAGTCCGGGGCAGTCGACCGGCACGACCACGCCGGCCACGACCGCCGCTGCGAGCGGCGGCGGCGCGACCTCGGCACCGGCGAGCGCAACCGACACGGGCTCGGCCACCGGATCTGCTGGGGCCACCGGATCTGCTGGAGCCACCGACAGCGACCGCGGCCGCAGCAGTGGTGGCGCGGCCAGCGGCGACGAGCGCCTGCGGCAAGCCGCACGGCCCGTACGACGACCCCGGTGCGGCCGCCGGTGCAGCTGACCTTCGGGTACAACGAGCTGGCCACCTCGTGGAACACCGTGACCTCGCACGGCAACTCGACGTACAACGGCATCCCGAACTACATGACGCAGGCCCAGGTCGTTCTACTACGACAAGGACCTGAACCTGATCAACAACGACTCGTTCGTCAAGTGCGAGTTCGTGTCCAAGGACCCGTTGACCATCAAGTACACGATCAACGACGACGCCAAGTGGTCCGACGGCGTCCCGGTGACCGCGGCCGACCTGGTGCTGCCGTGGATCGCGCAGAGCGGCAAGTACAACACCGGTGAGGTGACGACCGACGAGGACGGCAACCCGCTGCCGAACCAGACGAGGTCGCCTTCGACGGCGCCAGCGCCGGTCTCGCCCTGATCAAGGACTTCCCGGAGATCTCCGACGACAAGAAGCGCTGACCTTCAAGTACAGCCAGCCGTTCGTCGACTTCAACGTCAACATCGCGCCGGGCGTGCCGGCCCACGTGGTGGGCCAGAAGGCGCTCGGGGATCGCCGACGCGACCACGGCCGACGCGGAGCGCTGCATCAAGGCCGCCCAGGACAAGGACAAGGCGTCCCTGATGAAGATCGCCAACTTCTGGAACACCGGCTTCGACTTCACCTCGCTGCCCAGCGACAAGTCGCTGTACCTGTCCGACGGCGCCTACCTCATGACCGACTTCAAGGAGGGTCAGTACATGACCCTCGAGGCCAACCCGGACTACACCTGGGGCCCGAAGCCGACGGTCAAGACGTTCACCATCCAGTACGCACCGGACCCGACCGCGGCCGTCCAGTCGCTGCTCAACGGTGAGCTGCAGATCATCAACCCGCAGGCCACCGAGGACGTGCTCAAGGGCCTGACCGGCGGTCAAGGACCACGGCATCGAGACCATCAACGGCAACGCCGCGCTCTACGAGCACGTCGACCTGGTGTTCGCCAACGGCGGTCCGTTCGACCCGAAGAGCTACGGCGGCGACGCGGCCAAGGCGCTGGCCGTCCGCACCGCCTTCCTGAAGATGATCCCGCGGCAGGACATCGTCGACCGGCTGATCAAGCCGCTGAACCCGGACGCCATGATCCGTGACTCGTACAACGTGATCCCGGGCTCGCCGAACTACGACGCGATCACCGCGGCCAACGGCATGAAGGACGCCCACAACGGTGACATCGCGGCGGCCAAGAAGATCCTGACCGACGCCGGCGTCGACACCTCGACGCCGATCAAGGTCCGGTTCATGTACGCCGACAACAACCCGCGGCGGGCCAACGAGTACCGGCTGATCGCGGCGGCCGGCAAGGAGGCCGGGTTCGACGTGATCGACGGCAAGAACGCCGACTGGAGCTCGCAGCTGCCCAACACTCAAGATCTACGACGCCTCGCTGTTCGGCTGGTCGGCGACGTCCACCGGTGCCAGCCAGATGTCCGCCGAACTACCTCGGCAAGGTCGACGGCAAGTGGGCCGGTCAGAACAACTTCGGTCAGTACAACAACGAAGACGTCAACAAGTGGCTGACCGAGCTCAACGTCACCACCGACCCGGCCAAGCAGCTCGACCTGATCACCAGACCGAGACGCAGCTGGTCAAGGACGGCTTCGGGACCGTGCTCGTTCAACCACCCGGACATCGTCGGGTACGACTCCACCAAGGTGACCGGCGTCCAGCAGATGGCGCTGTCGCCGAGCCCGCTGCACAACTACTGGGAGTGGAAGCTCGCCGGCTGACAAGTCGCTGAGCAGGATCAAAGTGCCGCGGCCGGGACGACGCTCGTCGTCCCGGCCGCGCGCATTCCGGGGGCCGGCGTTACAGTCGGCCATCTCGGTCTGCGCGTCCATTCCCGTCCAGGTGCTCCGTCCGCCCACCGGCGGCAGCCGGGGCCACCGGTGGTGTAGGACACGTGCATGGTGACGTTCATCGTGCGGCGCATCATCGCCGCATTCTTCATCACGCTCGGGGCGACGTTCATCGCCTACATCCTGGTGGCGAACGCGGGTGATCCGCTGACCAATGCCAGGGGCATCTCCAACCCGCAGCACGCAGCAGGCGACCATCGACGCCATCACCGCAGACGCTGCACCTGGACCAGAACATCCTGGCCGCGCTACTTCCTGTGGCTCAAGGGCGTGCTCGGCTGCTTCGTCGGCAAGTGCGACTTCGGGCAGACGATCACCCAGCAGGAGGTCACGCCGATGCTGGCCAGCGCACTGGGCAGTTCGCTCAAGCTGATCACCGCATCGACCATCGCCGCCGTCTTCATGGGTATCACCATCGGCATCGTCTCGGCCCTGCGGCAGTACTCCGGTCTCGACTACACCGTCACGTTCCTGGCCTTCCTGTTCTTCGCCCTGCCGGTGTTCTTCATCGGCGTCATCCTCAAGGACCTGCTGGCGATCCGGTTCAACGACTTCCTGCAGGACGGCGGCCGCCTTCAGCTGGGCCTTCATCTTCATCTTCTCGGCGGTGATGGGGCTGATCGGCTACTCGTTGTTGCCGGGCGAGATTCGCGCGGCGCCTTGCCGATCGGCGCCACCGTGTTCGTGGTCGTCGTTCGCGCGCGCTGTACTACATCACCGTGAGCCGACTGGCTGCTCGACCCCAGCCTCGGCATCGTGGTCACGGCGATCCTGTCCGTGCTGCTCGGCCTCGGCGTCACCGTGCTGACCGCCGGACTGAGCAACCGCAAGGCCGTCTACACCTCGATGACCACGGTGGCCGTCGGCGTCGCGCTGTACTACCCGCTGCAGTACTTCTTCTACAACAACATGAGCCTGCTACGGCTGGTGGGCCTGTTGGTGGTGGCCATCGGCGTCGGCATCGGCGTGGGCTACGCCTTCGGTGGCGACGACAAGGGCCTGTCGGCCCGCACCGGTGCACTGACCGCGTTCACCACGTCCTTCGTCATCTTCGTCGATCGACTGCTGCAGGCCTGGAAGACCTACTCGGAGAACCCCGCCGTCGGCGGCCGACCGATCAAGACCCAACTGCCGGCCACCCCGAACATCAAGGGTGACTTCTGGATCATGACCACGGACACGTTCACCCACCTCATCCTGCCGACCATCACGCTGATGCTGATCTCGCTGGCGACACATTCCAGGTTCGCCCGGGCGAGCATGTTGGAGGTGATGAACCAGGACTACATCCGGACCGCCAGATCCAAGGGTCTGGGCGAGCGCACCGTGGTCATGCGGCATGCCTTCCGCAACGCGCTGATCCCGATGGCCACGGTGGTCGCGTTCGACATCGCCGGCCTGATCGGCGGAGCGGTGCTGACCGAGCGGGTGTTCGGCTGGAAGTCCATGGGATCGCTGTTCTCCAACGGTCTGACGCAACGCCGATCCGAACCCGGTGATGGCCTTCTTCGTGGTCGGCGCGGTGATCGCGGTGCTGGCCAACCTGTTGGCGGACATCGCCTACGCAAGCCCTCGACCCACGGATCAGGTTGACCTGATGACCATTCACATGCCGTCGGATCCCCACGAGACCGAGCCCCTACCTGCGGAGCCCCGCGACGAGATGTCGTTGGAGCAGCGGGAAGTCGCCGGCCTGTCCCAGGGGCAGATCGTCCGGAAGCGATTCTTCCGGCACAAGGGCGCGATGATCTCGCTGTTCGCGCTGATCTTCATCCTGTTGTTGTCGATCACCAGTATCGGCTGGGGTCCGATCCCGGGCTGGTGGAAGTACAACTATTCCGACATCGTGGCGCCGCCGGGCGGCTCGCGAGCCACGTTCTCGTTCCTGTGGATCGGCGGATCGTTCTTCCACTGGGGCGACTTTCCGTTCGGCGCCGCATCCATCGGCTACGACAACTTCGCCCAGGTGATGCGCGGCATCCAGCAGACGCTGGTCATCGTGTTGATCATGGGCATCCTGTCCACGATGATCGGAGTGGTCACAGGCGCCGTGGCCGGCTACTACCGGGGCTGGATCGACTCGGTGATCATGCGGTTCACCGACCTGATGATCACCCTGCCGTTGATCCTGGTCACCGCCGTGCTCGGGTTTCGTGTTCGGCGCCCACGGCGTCCTGGCCCTGGCCCTCGCGCTGGGTCTGCTGTCCTGGCAGGCGATGACCCGGCTGGTGCGCGCGGAGTTCCTCACCCTGCGGGAACGGGAGTTCGTCGACGCCGCCAGGGTGGCCGGTGCCTCCGACCGGCGGATCATCTTCAAGCACATCCTGCCGAACACCGTCGGCGTCATCGCGGTCCAGGCCACGCTGACCATCAGTGGCGGCATCCTGGCCGAGGCGGCGCTGGGCTTCCTCGGGTTCGGCATCCAGCCCCCCGACGTGTCGCTCGGCTCGTTGATCTCCCAGTACCAGGGGGCCATGTTGACCGGCGAGCCCTACCTGTTCCTGTGGCCCAGCGTCTTCATCATCGTCATCGTGCTGGCGCTCAACTTCATCGGTGACGGGCTGCGCGACGCGTTCGACCCGCGGCAGAAGCGCATCCCCAAGGCCAGGGACCTGCGCGCCTCGCGCGAGGAAGCGCGCGTGGCCGATCTCGGTGCCGAGGGAAGTGCGTCCATCGGTGAGTACTGACCGGTCACAGCCAGAGCGAGCACCGCGCACGCGACGACGAGCGCGGCGCCGATCACGATGGTCAGCCAGTGCCAGCGAACGGGGACCGCGCTCGTGCTCCAGGCTCGGGTCGTCCAGCCAGCCGGCATCGCGCAGTTCCTCCCAGCGGTGGCGGATGATCAACGCGGCCGACCCGGAGGCGGTCTCCGGCAGATCGCCGGGCCGGATGGCGCCCTGGGCGTCACGCGCGGATGGTGGGATCGCCTCGCGGTCCGTGCGGGTCATCTTGCGTGCGGTGGCCAGGCCGCCCGGAGCGGGCGCCGCCCAGGCGGTGAACCGGCCGTAGGCGGTGATCAGGGTCAGCGCCCACTTGGTGTCGACGTTCTGGATCGCCGGCCACGGCACGTCGATGGTGCGCAGCGGGTTCACCAGGTGCACGCCGCCGTCGTCGACCACGACCCGCGGGTTCCAGAACATCGTCCAGACCGCACCGGACGCCAGCAGCAGCCAGGGCACCATCACCAGAACCTCGGCGACCCCGTTGCGCACCGTCAGGATCACGGCCACCAGGCACAGGATCCAGACGCCGATGCACAGCACCCGACCGAAGGTCGGGCGGAAGACGGTCGACATCGGACCATCGTGGCATGCAGCCGCAACAACCCCGCAGCGTCGCACTTCCGGACGCGGCCCGGACGAGAGGGCAACCCGGCCATGACCGACGCCAGCATCGAAGTGACCGGGCCGGCCCTGGCCGACCGAACCCGTGCTGTCCGTCCGGGACCTGGACATCGACTTCTGGGTGGACGGCACCTGGTACCCGGCCGTGAAGAACGCCGAGTTCGACCTGCTGCCCGGCGAGGTTCTGGCCATCGTCGGGGAATCCGGCTCGGGCAAGTCGACGACCGCCATGGCGATCATGGGTCTGCTGCCGAAGAACGCGCATGTCTCCGGGTCGATCCTGCTGGGCGACCGGCAGTTGGTCGGGGCCTCGATGCGCGCGTACGGCCGGATCCGCGGCAAGGAGGCCGCGGTCATCTTCCAGGAGCCGATGACGGCGCTGAACCCGGTGTACACCATCGGGTTCCAGATCATGGAGATGCTGCGCACCCACCAGGCCATGGCTCCGAACCGGGCCCGCAAGCGCGCGATCGAGTTGCTCACCCTGGTCGAGATCCCGGAGCCCGAGCGGCGCATCGACTCCTACCCGCACCAACTCTCCGGTGGCCAGCGGCAGCGCGCGATGATCGCCCAGGCGCTGGCGATGGACCCGCGGCTGCTGATCGCCGACGAACCGACCACCGCGCTTGGATGTCACGGTCCAGGCCGAGATCCTCAAGCTCATGCGGGATCTCAAGGACCGCATCTCCGCGTCGATCATTCTCATCACCCACGACATGGGCGTGGTCGCCGACATGGCCGACCGCATCCTGGTGATGAAGAACGGAGAGATCGTCGAGTCGGGAACCGCGGACAAGATCTTCCACCGCCCGGAGCAGCCGTACACCCAGGAACTGCTCGACGCGGTGCCGCACCTCGGGGCCGTGGTCGGCGACCGAAGGGCGTGGAGATCGCCCTGCACCTCGACGAGGAACTGGGTCTGGGCGACATCCCGACAGACACGGACGGTGCCGTGGCGGCCGAGCCGGTCGACGCCGGCGCGGCCCCCGGGGCCGCCGTCGTCCCCCCGGAAGCCGCCGATGCCGACGTGTCGGCCCAGGCCGAATCGGCGGTGGCCCCGAGACCGCGGCCGGCGGTGACCACGCCCGTCGACGGAGCGGGCGTCGATGCGACCAAGCGTTCCGGCCCACCCGAAGGTGTGCCGCTGGTGGTGGAGCTTCGCGGCATCAACGTCGAGTACCCCAAGCGGGGCCGAACACCGGCATTCCGAGCGGTGTCCGACTTCGACCTGTCGATCGCGGCCGGCGAGGTCGTCGGACTGGTGGGGGAGTCCGGTTCGGGCAAGACCACCATCGGTCGGGCCATCGTCGGGCTGCTGCCGTTCGTCGGGGATGGCCTCGCCGACGTGGTCGGCACCAACATGGCCAAGCCGGACAAGGAGGGCCTGCGCAAGGTCCGCAACGACGTCAGCTTCGTGTTCCAGGACCCGGGCTCGTCGCTGAACCCGCGACTCCCGGTCGGTGAGTCGATCGGTGAACCGATGCTCCTGCACAAGGTCTCCAAGGGCAAGAAGGATCTGTCGAACCGGGTCGAGGCCCTGCTGGACCAAGTGCACCTGCCGCGCGACCTGCGCAACCGCTACCCGCACGAGCTCTCCGGCGGTCAGCGGCAACGCGTCGGCATCGCTCGGGCGCTGGCGCTGAGCCCCAAGCTGCTGATCGCCGACGAGCCGACCTCGGCGCTGGACGTGTCGGTGCAGGCCCGGGTGCTCGACCTGTTCCAGGAGTTGCAGCGCGAGCAGGGCTTCGCCTGCATGTTCATCTCGCACGACCTGGCGGTGGTGGAGATCCTGTCGCGCCGGATCGTGGTGCTGCACCACGGCCGGTTGGTGGAGATGGGCACCCGCGAGCAGATCCTGTCCCACCCGATCGACGACTACACCAAGCGGCTGCTCGCGGCGGTGCCGGTGCCGGACCCGCAGGAGCAGGCCGAGCGCCGCCGGCAGCGCGACAAGTTGCTGGCCGCGGGCGTCGGCGTCGACGAGGAGTTCGAGGTCTTCAGCAGCTGACGTCCGGGGACGCCCCATGGCCCACGACTTCGGTTGGCCCAGATCTCTTGTTGATCATGGCGAACTCGTACGCGCCCGATCGGCGTGTCGCGCAACACGCCGGGATCTGGCGTACCGGTTCGCCATGATCAACAACAGATGGTGGGTGTTGCCGGCCGGTCGCCGGCGTCACCGGCGCAGCCGCGCCACCGCGAACCGGGCACTGCGGTGACCGCAGCGCGACCTAGGCTGGCGGGCGTGACCCGTCGCCTGCTCGCCGTGCATGCGCACCCCGACGACGAGTCGATCACCATGGGGGGCACGCTCGCCGCCGCAGCCGCCTCCGGGGTCGAGGTCACCCTGGTCACCTGCACCCTCGGCGAGGAGGGCGAGGTGATCGGCGTCGACGCTGCCGGGCTGGTCGCGGCCATGGCCGACCAACTCGGGGGTTTCCGCTGGTGGGAGCTGCGCCACGCCTGCGAGCAGTTGCGCATCTCCGACCACCGGCTGCTCGGCGGGGCCGGAGCGTACCGGGACTCGGGGATGGCCGGCACGCCGTCGGCCGAGCATCCCCGGGCGTTCGTCCGGGCGGCCGCCGGCGGGCCGGACCACGAACGCGCGGTGGCAGATCTGCTCGCGGTGCTCGACGACACCCGGCCGGACGTCGTCCTCGGTTACGACGCCGACGGCGGCTACGGGCATCCGGACCACGTCACCGCACACCAGGTGATGCGCGAGGCGGCCCGACGGGCCGGCGTGTCCCGGGTGCTCGCCGTCGTCCGGCCACGTGGGGCAGTTGCCGCCGCCGTAGCCGACCTCGACGTGCCCGAGGGGCTGCTCGCTTCCACGAGCGGTGATCTCGCGCTTCGGGGTGGACGACGATGAGGTCGACGTCGCCGTCGGGGTGCAGTGGTGGGCGTCGGTCAGGCACGCGGCCCTGGCCGCTCACGCCACCCAGGTCCAGGTGATCGCGGGCGGTTTCGCGCTGTCCAACCGGATCGCCCAACCCGTGCTGGACACCGAGTACTTCCGCATCCTCGACGGCGTGCCGGTGCCCAGGGTGGCCGGCGGCGGTCCGGCCACCGACCTGTTCGCGGGGCTCGGATGACCGGGGACCCGCGGCCTGCGGTGGGAAGCGCCGGGAGCGTGGCCCCGGGCGAACCGGGTGCCACCGTCACCTCCGACCCGAGCCCGGCCGGCGGCGCCGTCGGCCCCCCGACCTGGATCGACCTGCTTCTGGTGCTCTGGCTGACTTTGATCGGCGCTGCGGTCGGCGTCGTCGCCTTCTTCTTCCTGCCGCTGTGGCTGGGTTCGGTGCCGTTCCCGATCAGCGCGGTGGCGGTGGGTGCCGCCTGCTGGTTCCTGCCCCGGCTGGTGTACCCGCTGACCGGGTCGATCGCGATGTCCGCCGCGCCCGTGGTCGCCTGGTTCGTCGTCACCGTCGTGCTGTATTTCCTGCCCAATCCGACCTACGCAGCGCCGCTGCGCATCTACGCCTACGCGCCGTGGCGGATGCTGCTGCTGGTCGGGCTGGGCGCGTTGGCCGGTGCCGCGTCCATCGGCTTGTTGTGGGGCGAGCACCTACGCGCCGAATACCCGGCAGACCCGTCGCCGAGGTAGTGACGTGGATCGCGATCCGGGCTCCGGTCGCCCGCCCGATGCGGGGTTGGGCCCCGGGACAGGGAATACTGGGCGATCGGGGCGCGGCACACCGCGCTCTGCAGCTGCCAGAACAGAGCCGCCGCGTGGAGAACCAACGTGACCTATGTGATCGCCGAACCCTGTGTCGATGTGCTGGACCGCGCGTGCGTCGAAGAGTGTCCGGTGGACTGCATCTACGACGGCGCCCGGATGCTGTACATCCACCCGGACGAATGCGTCGATTGCGGCGCCTGCGAGCCGGTGTGCCCGGTCGAGGCGATCTTCTACGAGGACGACGTGCCGGAGGCCTGGGCGGACTACACCCGGGCGAATGTGGACTTCTTCGACGACATCGGCTCGCCCGGCGGGGCGTCGCGGATCGGCAAGGTCGACAAGGACGACCCGATGATCGCCGCGTTGCCGCCGATGGGCGAGGGTCACTGATCGTCCGGGCGATGTTCCAGGTGAACGGCGAACACAAGATGACCGAGTCCTTCACCCCCGACCCGGACGCACCGCGCTGGTCGAGCCCGGCCAGCCGGTTGCCCGACTTCCCGTGGGACCTGCTCGCGGCCGCGAAGGCGATCGCCGGCGACCACGAGGACGGCGTCGTCGATCTGTCCATCGGCACGCCTGTCGACTCGGTGCCCATGGCGGTGCGCACCGCGCTGTCGGCGGCGTCCGACGCTCCGGGCTATCCGACCGTGCACGGCCAGCCCGCCCTGCGCGAGGCTTACTCGCAATGGCTGGAGCGCTCGCACGGCATCCCCGATCTCGACCCCGAGAACGTGCTGCCGACGATCGGGTCCAAAGAACTCGTGGCCTCGTTGCCGGCGCAGCTGGGGTTCGGGCGAGGTTCGGTGGTCGTCATCCCCGAGTTGGCCTATCCCACCTACGTGGTGGGGGTGCTGGCCGCCGGTGCGACCCCGGTCCGGGCCGACGCGCTCACCGCTCTCGGCCCCGAGACGCCGTCGATGATCTGGATCAATTCGCCGTCCAATCCGACCGGTCGGGTGCTCGGCGTTCCGCACTTGGCCAAGGTGGTCGAGCTGGGCCCGGCGGCGGGGCGTCGTGGTGGCGTCCGACGAGTGTTACCTGGACCTGGGCTGGGAGGCCCAGCCGGTGTCGATCCTGCATCCGGAGGTCAGCCACGGCGATCACACCGGTCTGCTGGCTGTGCACTCGCTGTCCAAGCGCTCGAATCTGGCCGGCTACCGGGCGGGCTTCGTGTCCGGCGACCCGGAGATCATCGCGTCGCTGATCGCCTTGCGAAAGCACCTCGGGTTGATCGTGCCGACCCCGATCCAGGCCGCGGCAACGGCGGCGCTGTCCGACGATGGTCCAGTGGTGATGCAGAAGATGCGCTACGCCAAACGCCGTGGCGTGCTGTCGGAGGCCTTCGAGGAGGCCGGTTTCCGGGTCAACGAGGCCGAGGGCCACTCAGCCGCCGGACTCTACCTGTGGATGACGAGGGGCGAGCCCGCGATGAAGTCGGTCGAATGGCTGGCCAAGCGGGGGATCCTGGTGGCGCCGGGCACCTTCTACGGTCCGGCCGGCGCGAAACACATCCGGGTCGCCTTCACCGCGACCGACGAGCGCGTCGCCCAGGCCGCCGCCCGCCTCACCGAGTAGCCCGCTCTGTTCCCCGAGTAGGGCTTCCGATTCCCAGGGCCGGCCGCCCTGTTCGATGTTGATCATGGCAACTTTGTACGGCTGTGCTCGGCGTGTCGTGCAACACGCCGAGGGATCGCGTACGGGTATCCCATGATCAACTTCTGGGGGCGCAAGGGGTCCGGGTCCCGAACGTCCGGGTCGGTGGCGATCAGCCGGCGACATGATCGACCGCGACCGGGAGCGAGCTCGACAATCGGATTCATCCACCTGCCGGCTCGCCATCCACATCGCGGCCGGCAGCGTGGTGTGGCCCGACCAGCACAGCGACGCTGCTGGACATGGATCCGGCACTCGCTCGCCTGCTGGCCCCCGGCGCGGGCGCTGCACGATCTGCCGAAATTCGGCTGGCTCTCGGGGATCGGCGCTTCAGACAACTGATGGCGTTCGGGGTTCTCGACAGGCTGTCCGGTCGGGTGGTTGGTGTCGATGCGATCCCGACCGCAACCGCCGATCGAATCAGACGCGCCGAGGTGCTGCTCGGTCGTCCGGTGATCGGCTGTCATGGAACGGCGGCCGCTATCGAGGGGTTCGCGGTGCGGCCCGAGACCGTTCTCCATCTGACTACCTGGGACGGCTGGTCTCAGCGAGCACCGACCGGCATGGTCCTGCATCAGGCACCGCCGCGATCACCGGTCGTCGAGCGAGAGGGTGTGCTGGTCACCGACCCAGCTGACACGGCCATCGACGTCGCGCGGATCGGACCCGAGATCGACGTTCTGGCCGTGCTCGATGCCGCGCTGCGGGCCGGAGTTCCGCTTCCCGATCTGGAGGCGGCGGCTGACCGCGTAGGCCGTCGGCGAGGAGTGATCCAGGCGCGGGACTGGTTGCCATACGCGGACTGGCGCGCGGAATCTGCCATGGAATCGCGCCAGCGATTCCGAATCCTGGACGCCGGACTCCCCGCGCCGGACCTGCAGGTGGCCGTCGAGCTCGAGGACGGCGCGTTCAAATTCCTCGACCTCGGTTGGCGCAAGGGCCGCATCGGTTGTGACTACGACAGCGAACAGTTCCACTCCGGCGTCGCATTGATCAAGGATCGCTTTCGCCACAACAAGGTGACCGATCGGGGCTGGCGCATGTACTACTCCACGCATCGGGACGTCTACACCGAGCCGGCACCCTTGCTCGCGCAGCTGGCGAGCAGCCTCCGTGCGCACGGGTACGAGTTCGGGCAGCAACGGGTCCCCGCCACGGACATCCCGCGTCCGGCCGGCCCGGCGTCGGAGCTGCTGCATTGCTCGCGGTTGTTGTGGTCGGCGCGCTGAGGTGCAGGTCCCCCGGCAGCTCGTGCCTCGTGCCTCCTGCCTCGTGCGAGCGCTTCAGCTGCGTGTCGCGGTCCCGTTTCAGGTGTTGATCATGGCGAACCTGTACAGCCGCGCTCGGCGTGTTGCGCAACACGCCGAGGAATCGCGTACCGGTTGCCCATGATCAACTTGAACTTTGGGAGCCCGGGTCGCCGCGGGGCCAGCCTAGGGGTGCCCGAGGTGCGGGGTCAGGCGGTTTCCTCGTCGCGGGGCCAGAGGGCGGTCGGCCAGCCGGGTTGGCCGACCAGGTGGATGGGGGTGCGGAAGAGGTCGTCGAAGATCCGGACCCGGTCGAAGGCCAACGCGAACTCGCGGGCCCGACGGGCCTGCGTCCGCCGTTCGTCCTCGGACGTTTCCAGGACCACCCGATCCAGCGCCGTCCGCGAGCGCCAGGGCGTCGCCTGCCGGCACGATGACCGCGGTGTCGCCGACGGCCTCGCCGGTGCCGCCGGTCAGGGTGGTGATCACCGGTCCGCCGCCGGCGAGCATCTTCTCGGCCAGCGCGATGCCGAAGGTCTCGACGAAGTCGGGCTCGGGCTTGGTCGGCAGCGCGTACGTGGCGCAGCCGCGCATCAGCAGCGGCTTCTCGTCGTCGTCCACGTCGTCCAGGAACAGGATCCGGTCGTCCTCCGGCGGCCAGCGCGCGGATCTCCGGCAGGGACGGCCCGGTCCCGGCGATGACCAGCTTGACGCGGTCCCGGGCCCGGGATCCGGCGTAGGCCTCGACCAGGTCGTGGACACCCTTGGCCTTGGTCACCCGGGACAGGAACAGCACGTAGCCGTTCGCGCTCCAGCCCGCGCCGGGCCAGCACCGCGTCGACGTCGGCATCGGTCCAGGTCGAGGAACGCGGAGGCGTCGATCGGCGGATAGCTGACGGTCACCCGCTCGCGGCACTGCTCGGCCGAACCGGGTGCCGCAGTGCCGGTCGACCGGCCTCGGCGGAGGCGATGATCTCGTCGCGGGTGTACTCGGACACCGCGACGACCTCGTCGTGGGCGAGGTAGGTGGTCATCGTCACCGCGGCCGCGCCGAACCGGCCCGTCGCGCAGGCAGGACTTGATCACGTTGGTGACGTCCGACCCGACCGCCTTGGCGATGGTGTGGACGTCCGGCGGCGAAGCCCGCGGCGCGCGCGGCGGTCACCGCGTCGATGACGACGTTGGCGTGCGGCGCCAGGTACATCGACAAGACACGTGGTGGGGACGGGCTCGGCCAGCAGTTCGACCAGCCGGCCGATGAGCCCGGCCAGGTGCCGGCCGTCCGGCACCCGGTAGTCGCCGACCGGCTCGGGACGTTCGACGGTGATGCCCGTCGCTGTACGGCTGCAGCCGGTCCAGCGGCTTGAGCGGCAGCCCGGCGGCCTGCAGCGTCGCGATCGGCCAGGTGAGCAGCCGTACGTCGTCGAAACCGCGGGTCAGCGCGACCTCGGCCAGGTTGCGGGCCTCGCCGGAGTGACCGCAGATCACCGGGTCGGCCCGCACCACGATGACCAGACGGCGTTCGGGGTGCCGCAGTTGCTCGGTGCGGTGGTTCGTCACGGTGTTCCTCCGGTCCCACGCTGGATCCGTCGACGTCGATGACGATCCGGGAATGGTCGTCGACGCTGTGGTGGTCGATGGTCGGGACGCTGGTCAGCCCGGGAACCGCGGTCGACCGGCCCCGGGTCGGCGTGCCGGTCCGCACATTGCTGGGCGGCGGAACGCTGGATCGGGACGGCGGCCGTCCACCCGGCCCCAGTCCGAGGGCTCCGGGCCCAGGTCGATCTGCAGGACCCGCCGCGATGCACGTCCAGGGCGCTGATGTGGGTGGACTGCAGCGGCTCGCCGTTCAGCCGGGCCGACTGCACGTACTGCACCGGCGGGGTGTCCTCGATGCCGTCGGCCCCGATCGGCGCGGCGCACGTGGCCGGTGGTCTCGATGACGAACTCGCCGCCGTCGACCTGCAGCACGCCGCGTTCGAAGGCCGGCGCGTTGACCAGGAACAGGCTCTGCCCGGCGATCGGGAAGAGGCCGAGCGACGCCCACACGTACCAGGAGCACAGCGCCGCCGGAGTCGTCGTTGCCCGGCAGACCGCCCGGGTCCGGTGCCGAACTGCCAGGTCAGCGCCGCGTGCACGACCTCGGCGGTGCGGTCGGGCCGGCCCGGCGTAGTGGTAGGCCCAGGGCGACCTCCATGTCGGGCTCGTTGTTCAGCCCCTCGAACCGGTTCGAGCGCGTACCCGGCGAGCCATCTCGGTCGGCGTCCGGGCGCCGGCCGGGCTGGATCACCGGGTCGGCGCCGAAGCCGAAGAACGCGTCGAGCATCCCGACGAACGCGTCGTCGCCGCCGGCCAGGGCGATCCGCGCCGGCCATGTCGTGCAGCAGCCGGAACGAGTAGTTCCACTTGCCGCCCTCGTAGAACTCCGAGTCGCGCAGCAGGCCGGTGTCCGGGTCGAAGGCGTTGACCCACCAGTCGGCTGCGCTCGTCCAGCTCGTCGGCGAGGCTGCTTGTCGCCCATCGCGCGGGCCACCTGGGCCGTGCAGTGGTGCGCGTAGGCCAGGTCGAGGGTGTGGGTGATCGGGTGGACGATGCCGTGCTCGATGAAGTCCTCGCCGTACATCCGGCGCAGGTCGTCCGACCATGTGCACCAGCGCCCAGTTCCAGTCCAGGTCGAACCGGCCGAGGGCGTGGGCGTCGGCCAGCGCGGTGTGGGCGAGGGCGCTGGCCTGCCGGAAGAACCGGTCGGCGCCGCGGGCCATCCGGTACCCGATCGGGAAGTTGCCCTCCTCCTCGCAGACCCGGATCAGCGACTCGAGCAGGTCGGTCGCCCGGTCCGGGCGCGATCGCCGTCGAGCAGCGGCAGCTGCGTCTTGTAGATGTCCCACATCGTGCAGATGTCGAAGGCGAACGGTCCGTCGGCCGGCCAGAACGGGCTCTCGTCGTCGCCGAAGCAGGGCTTGATCAGCGAGTGGTACAGCGCGGTCGCGAACACCTGCCGTCGGGCCGGGGTGCCGCCCTCCACCTGGACCCGGCCGAGGTGGTCGGCCCAGCGGGCCTGCGGTGCGCGGCCCGGACCGCGTCGAACGCCGGCTCGGATCGGGCCGCACTCGCGCCGCAGGTTCTGCTCGGCCTGCTCGCAGCCGCGCAGCGAGAAGCCGATCCGCACCTCGACCGTCTGCCCGGCCTTGGCCGGGCCCATGAAGAGCAGGCCGAACGGCCGCAGCGTGGTCTGCCGGATGCTGTCGAAGTCCAGCCGGGTGCCGCCCTCGATCAGCCGCCGGTCGTGCCAGAGCATCTGCCGCCAGCCCGGGCTGCTCGACCTCGAGATAGACCGACAGCGGGACGCCCTCCAGCACGACGGTGCCCTGGGCCCGGCCGTGGCCCAGGCTCTCGACGTGGGCCCGCAGCGGCACCGTCCGGCCGTGTTCGATGGCGAGCCCGCCGCAGGACAGGTCGACGCACGACCCGGGCGCTGCGGCGCTCCGGGAAGGTGTAGCGGTGCACGGCGACCTTTTCGCCGACGGTGATCTCGCAGCGGACCCCGGTGTCCAGGGTGGCGGCGTAGTAGCCGGCCTCGGCCGTCTCGTCGTGCAGCGTCCAGGCCTCGCCGAGGTCGTCCAGCGGCTGCACCATCGGGGTGACCCGGACGTAGTTGTAGTACTTGCGGATCGCGCCGGTGCCGGACTGCTGGAAGTGCGTGAATCCGGACGCCTGCGAGCCGGTCGAAGATCTCCTCGGGCACGCCCTCGGTGTTCTTGCTGTAGCGGCCGTAGCCGGTCGGGTAGGCGCCCGAGTAGGCGCAGGCCGAGACCATGCCCGAGGGGCGACGTGGCGCCCGGGTGGGTGTTGCCGACCTGCGGCTTCGGCCACCACCAGGTCGCGGCGAGACCCCGCGGCGGCGGCAGGTCGGTCGCGGCGGTCCCGATGAAGGGATCGATGTCGTTGATGATGGCGCGACTGTAGAGCGCCGCCCGGCCCCTGTTGGTTACCGCCAGATGAACGTGCGCGACCGAGTTTGTTTCGGACCGACCGGCGCGGTTCGGCGGCGGGTCACTCCCGGAACGCCTTGGCCCCAGCCGCTTCCGCTCGGGCCCACGCCGGTGGGAACTCGGCCCGGGCCGACCGGCGGCGACCGCGGCAACCCTCGATCACCCGCCCGGCGGCGAGCGCGGCGTCGGGGTCGGCGGCGCCGGCCACCATGGTCCGCAGCCGCTCCTCCAACACGCAGGCGTCCTGGTGATCGCCGAGCACCTCCTGCAGATCGGCCAGCGTGGCCAGGAATCGGCTGACGACAGTGCGTTTCGGCAGCAGCTCCGCGGCATAGCGGGCTCGTTTGCCGTAGATGCGCAACTCGTGCAGGTCGTCGTCCGGCGGGTGCTCGCCGTACTTGACGTCGAGCTTGTGCTTGGCCCGGGCCAGCCGCCGCCACTCGGCCGCGGCCAGGTCGGTCAGGTCGGCCCACGGGTCGACGACCGGCGGATCGGCCGCCGCGGTGTCCAACTCGGCCAGCATGTCCTGGTAGTCGGGCCGGTCGAGGACGGCGACCAGGGCGAGACGGTCGCGGTCCCGCTCGGCGTCCAGCGACCCGATCAGTCGTTCCAGGGCGGCGGTGTCCGGCTTGCCCAGGGCGGCAGCCTCGCGGTGCATCCGGTCGATCATCACGTCCAGGTCGCGCACCGCGCCCAGGGTCGCGGCCAGCGCGGACAGGTCGTCGCGCAGCGTGGTCACGACGTCGCCGTCGAGCACCGGGCGGGCGGCCTTGAGGTAGGCCCGGATCCGGCGGGTGGCCACCCGCATCTGGTGGACGTGCTCGATGTCTCCGCCCTGCCGGCTGCCCTCCTCGTTCGCCCGGATCGCCTCGGTGGCCTTGCCCACGACCGCAGCGATGGCCTCGGCGATGTCGGTCGGCATCAGATTGGGTCGGCGGGGCACCGGGCGCGGTGGGGCCGCGGCGGCCGCGTCGTCGTCGGTGAGCAGCTGATCGGGGTCGAGGACTTCGACGACGGGTTGACGGCTCGCGGCCAGCCGGGGTCGCGGGACGGGAGCAGCGCGGCGCCGCGGGGCACGCGCGGCGGCGGCAGCCGCGGGTGCGGGCGTCGCCGGTGCGGCCGCCCCGGCCGCTGGACGGCGCCGGGTTCGGGCAGCCGGCGTCGCGGTGGACGACGACGGCGCGGCGGTCGGCCGGGCCCGAGTACCTCGGGCGGGCTTGCTCGGCGGCGGCGCGGCCGGCTTGGTCCGGGCTCGCGCGGTCGGCGTGGCGCGGGCCGGGGTTGCCGGCGCGACCGGGGTAGCCGGTTCGGCCGGGGTAGCGGTCGACGTGCGGCGAGCGCGGGGAGTGGTCGGCGTGGCGGCGCGAGCCACGGCCGTCCGGCTCGACGTCGCACGTGCACGTGGGGATTTCACTGCCGCGGTGGACGACTCAGTCTGCACTGTCGGGGCTTTCGTCGATCGCCGACGTGGACTGCTTGTGCTGGAAGGAGTTCCGGGTCCGGCCTGCGCAGTCCCCGGTGACCGGCGTCGGGGCGGGTCAGCGGGCGAAGCGGCCGGGGCGGAGGTTCGTGGCGTTCGACGGGCGGGAGGCACCCGGTCAGTATTCCGTACCGGCGCCCCCGCTTTCGCCGATGGTCGGTGCGTGTCTCACGCGGTGGCCGTCACTGGGCGGCATGCAGGACGGTGTTCAGCCCGCCCCACGAACCCGCGCGGGGTACCGCTTCGACCCCGCCGGTCAACGAGTTGCGGCGGTAGAGCAGCCCGGACAGACCGGACAGGTCGCGGGCCTTGACCACCCGCTCGCCGTCGCCCTCGCGCAGTGTCAACTTCGTTCCGCCGGTGAGATAGAGCCCGGCCTCGACCACGCAGTCGTCGCCCAGCGAGATGCCGACCCCGGAGTTGGCTCCCAGCAGGCACCCCTGGCCGATCGTCACCTGCTCCGTGCCGCCGCCGGACAGCGTGCCCATGATCGAGGCGCCGCCGCCTACGTCCGAGCCGTTGCCCACCACCACTCCCTGGGAGATCCGGCCCTCGACCATCGAGTGCCCCACTGTGCCGGCGTTGAAGTTGCAGAAGCCCTCGTGCATGACGGTGGTGCCATCGGCCAGGTGCGCACCGAGCCGCACCCGGTTCGCGTCGGCGATCCGCACGCCCGACGGAATCACGTAGTCGGTCATTCGCGGGAACTTGTCCACGCCATACACACCGACCACCACCCCGGCGTTGGCGGCCTCCAGTCGGACCCACGGCAGGTCGGCCGGCGGCACGGGACCGAGAGTGGTCCAGGCGTTGTTGGGCAGCACGGCGAAGATGCCGTCGAGGTTGATCGTGCGTGGCCGGACCAGTCGCCAGGACAGCAGGTGCAACCGCAGATAGGCGTCGGCGGTGTCCGCCGGGGGTTCGGCCAGCGAGACGATCCGGGTCTGGACGATCTCCAGCCGGACCCCGCGCGCCGGGTCCGTGCGTTCGGCGAGCCGGAGCTCCGGCTGTTCGGCCGGGCCACCGCCGGACAGCAACGCCGGCGCCGGATACCAGACGTCCAGCACCGTGCCGTCGATGGTGCGGGTGGCCAGGCCGGTGCCGTAGGCACCGTCGGTCAGGTACGCGCTGCTCATGCCGACGAGCCTAGTTCGCGGCCCGCGGAGGGCATCAGCCGATCACGTGACGGTGATCGAGGTCTGCCCGGTCGGTGGCGCGCCGGCATCGTCCCGCCACGCATGGTCGGTCCAGGTGCGGCCGCCGGCCGAGGCGGCAGTGATGCCCATGCTGGTCGCATGGGCCACCGACCAGGCCGCGGTGGCGCGGGCCGCGGCCGTCGGAGAAAGTCCGGCGACGGTCGGGGCGACGATGGCGGACTTGCCGTCGTCGGACACCGCCATGACCTTCACCCCACCGAGTTCGGCCTGCAGCGCCGCGAGGACGGTGCCGAGTTCGGTGCTGGCCTTCTCGGCTCCGGTCACCGGTGAGCGGTCCGGTGCTTCGGCGGTCACCGGCTGCGCACCCGCCCGGCAGCTGCCCTGCGGGTCCTGTCCGCCGCCCAGATCCTTGGCCAGCACGGTCGCCTCGTCCGCCCACTTGGCGTAGGCGTCCGGATAGGCCGAATACTGGACGGCCTGGGCCGCCTCGGTGACCGACAGGTCCTGCCAATCGGCCACCTGGACCAGCGCGTCGTAGAACTTCCCGGCCGCGTAGACCGGGTCCATGATCTGTGCCGGTTCGCCCCAGCCCTGCGACGGCCGCTGCTGGAACAGGCCGAGCGAGTCCCGGTCGCCGTGATCCAGGTTGCGCAGCGACGACTCCTGCAGCCCGGTGGCCAGGGCGATGACCCGAGCCTGCTCGGGCAGGCCGCGCTCCAGCCCGACCGCGTTGATCGTCGACGCGTGCTGATACTGGACCGCGTCCAGATCCACGCCGGCGGCCTCGGCGGTGCGGGTGTCGGGCACGTGGCATTCCGGGCCGCTGTCCGCGGTCAGGGCGCGGATGCCGAAGAACGCGGCGCCGCCGACCACCACGAGCGCGCCGACGACGACGGCCGACACCACCACGGACCTGCGCACCTAGCCGACGGTACTGGCGAACGCGGCCCGTTCCGGCCGTCACGACGGACCGCCGGAACCTGCCGCCGGCGCGGTTCGGGCCGGCTGGCTCCGGCGGGTACGGTGCCGCACATGTCGCTGGATCTGCACACCGACCCCGCCGAGCTCACTGCGGCACTGGTCGACATCCCGTCCGTCTCCGGTACCGAGGCCCCGCTCGCCGACGCGATCGAGACCGCCCTGCGGGGGATGGGCGAGAAGTTCGAGGTGATCAGGTCGGGCCAGTCCGTGCTCGCCCGGACCGCGCTCGGACGTCCGACCAGAGTTCTGTTGGCCGGGCACATCGATACCGTGCCGATCGCCGACAACGTGCCGTCCAGGCGGGAGGGCGACATCCTGCACGGCTGCGGCACCACGGACATGAAGTCCGGCGACGCGATGCTGCTGCACCTGGCCGCGACCGTGGCCGAGCCGTCCAAGGATCTGACGTTCATCTTCTATGACTGTGAGGAGATCGAGCACGACCGCAACGGCCTGACCAGGATCGAGCGGGACCTGCCCGACTGGCTGACCGCAGACCTGGCGATCCTGGGTGAGCCGACGAACGGCGTCGTCGAGGCGGGCTGTCAGGGCACTGTGTCGGCCCGCGTGAGGGTGCACGGTCACCGGGCGCACTCGGCGCGGTCGTGGAAGGGGTCCAACGCGATCCACGGTGCGGCGAAAGTGCTCTCGATCCTCAACCAATGGCCGGGACGCGACGTCGACATCGACGGCTGCCACTACCGGGAAGGCCTGAACGCGGTGGGCATCACCGGCGGGGTGGCCAGCAACATCATTCCCGACGAGTGCGAGATCCGGATCAACTTCCGGTTCGCGCCGGACCGCGACGCCGACGGGGCGGTGCACTACCTGAAGGATCTGTTCGGAGCGTTCGACCTCGAGGTGCTCGACGTCGCCGCCGGCGCATTGCCGGGACTGGCGGCACCGGCGGCGGCGGAGTTCGTAGCTGCGGCCGGCGGCACGCCGGTGGCCAAGTACGGCTGGACCGATGTCGCCCGGTTCGCCGCGCTGGGCATCCCGGCGGTGAACTACGGGCCCGGCGACCCTGCACTGGCCCATACCCGCGAGGAGCATGTCTCGATGACCCAGATCCGGGAGATGACCGAACGGCTGCGCACCTTCCTGAGCTGACCGCCCGCCCCGGGGCCCCTCGCCCCCGGCCCCTCGCCCCGGCCCCCGGCCGACCTGGTCTCGCCCCCGGCCCGCGGGGACTTTTTCCGCCCAAACCGGACACGATCCTTGGATGAACTCCCCGCGGGCCGGGGGCAAGTCCGGAACGGGCCCAGGAACGTAGGGTGCACACCGTGAAGCCAGAGCAGAGCAAGCCGGACGTGGATCGGGATGCAGCGGAGGCCGGTGCACAGGCGGCGGCCGCGCGCGACGCCGGAACCGGGAATCGACCGGCTGAGGACCGACGCAGCGAGCGGATGCGCGGGCCGGTGGTGCTGCGCGGCGACCAGGCCGAAGGCGCCGGCACCACCGATCAACGCCTGCTCGACTCGCGTGGCCCGTCCGACTGGGTGCACACCGACCCGTGGCGGGTGCTGCGGATCCAGGCCGAGTTCGTCGAAGGCTTCGGCGCCTTGTCGGAGCTGCCGCGGGCGGTGAGCGTGTTCGGCAGCGCCCGCACCAAGCGGGAGCACCCGCAGTACGCGACGGCCCGGCGGATCGGCGCCGCGCTGGCCCAGGAGGGTTTCGCCGTGATCACCGGCGGCGGGCCCGGGACCATGGAGGCCGCGAATCGGGGCGCCAAGGAGGCGGACGGGCTCTCCGTCGGCCTGGGCATCGAGCTGCCCTTCGAGCAGGGCATGAACCAGTGGGTCGACCTCGGGGTCAACTTCCGGTACTTCTTCGCCCGCAAGACGATGTTCGTCAAGTACTCGCAGGCATTCGTCTGTCTGCCGGGCGGGTTCGGCACGCTCGACGAGCTGTTCGAATCACTCACCCTGGTGCAGACCAAGAAGGTCACCAAGTTCCCGGTGGTGCTGTTCGGGACGGAGTACTGGGGCGGGCTGGTCGACTGGATCCGCAGCTCGGTGGCCGCGGCCGGGAACATCTCCGGATCCGACCTCGACCTGATCCACCTGACCGACGACGTCGACGACATGATCAGCGTCGTGCACGATGCCTACAAGGCCTGGGAAGAGGTGCACTGAGACCTCCCACAACGCTCGGCCGACATCTCTCCGGAACCGGCCAACACTTCGGTGGTAGCTGCGTAGTACCGGGTGAAGCGAGTCGCAGGTGTCGGACTCGCCACCGAGGAGGGAACGAACCATGTTCGACGAGTACGCAATCTTGCGGACCAGGGCCGCCGAGATGACCGAGCTGACCAGGAGCACCACCCGCCAGCGCCGCCACGGCGGCGCCCGTCGTGCCGCGGCCCGGGGCCGGGCGGTCGCGAAGGCCGGTGACTCGAAGTGAGCGCCGAGGGAACGGGCCGCGTGCTCGGACACACCCCGCTGCTCGACCTGTCCGGGATGACCGGGCCGGACGACCTGGCCGGCATCTCCGCGATCGAGCGCGTCGCGACCGTCGTCGTGCCGCGGTCGCTGGCCGCCGCTTACACGGCGATCCCGACCTCGCGGGTGGCCAACACGGTCTTCGTCCCGGACGGGGCGACGGTGCGCTCGCACACCGGATCACTGAGTGTCGCCGGGGACGACATCGGTGGTGAGAACGACGTGCTGATCGTCACCGGCATGTTGATCATCACCAGCCCGGTCACCGGCAGCGTGCCCGGGCTGATCCATGTGACCGGCAGCGTGCTCGCTCCGCGCGGCAGCGAGTCCAAGCTGGGGAAAGTGCTGGAGGGCACCGGGGCGGTGATCGGGTACCGGTGGGCCGAGAACCAGGACATCACCGTGCTCAGCGGTCAGTTGAGGATCAGCGGCGCCACCCTGGCCAACACCCTCGGCACCGCAGATGACGTGTTGATCGTTGCCGGGCAGGTGGTGGTGACCGGGACGGTCGACGATGTGGGGTACCGGCAGGTCCTGGCCGCCGGCCAGGCCGCGTTTCCCGAGTCGGCCCGCGACCAGGTGGAGCCGCGGCTCGTCAGTCAGGGCCAGTTGGCCTGGTACCGCAGCCAGCATCCGAGAGTGTTCAATGACGACATCACAGTGACTGCAGAGTTTCTGGACCTGCTCGAGGAGAAGGTGAGCATCGTCGCGTTCGGCGACCTGACCGTCGCCGACGACGTCACCGGCGAGGCGATGCGGGCCAAGGTCAGCGACCTGGTGCTGTTCGGCGACGCCACCGCGCCATCCGGAGTGGTGCCGACGCTGCAGTTCCTGGCCACCGACGCGTACGGCTCCATCCGGAGCACGGATGCGGCCGACTGAGCAGCGGGCCGGCGAGGCGGGCGCGGCGTTCGCGGCGATGTTCCGCGAGCAACAACCTGGACTGCACGCCTACCTGCTCGGCCGCACCGCCGACCCGACCCAGGCCGCCGACCTGACGCAGGAGGTGTTCCTGCGGGCGTGGCGGCACCGGCCGGAATTGCTGGCGCGCAACGCCGACGGTCAGCGGGCCTGGCTGTTCACCGTGGCCAGGAACATCGCGGTGGACGTCGGGCGTCGCGCGAAGACGCAGGCCGACGTGCTGGCGTCGGTGACCACGCTGGCCCCGACCGGGCACCGGTCGGCCGGCGACGAGGCGCAGGCTGTAGACGATCTCGGACGGGTCACCGCAGCCATCCGCCGGTTGCCCGAGGACCTGCGGGTCTGCCTGGCGATGGCCACCGCCGGCGAACTGAACTCCGCCGAGATCGCGGCGGCCCTCGGTATTCCGGCCGGCACCGTCCGCTACCGGCTGTCCCGCGCCCGGGCGCTGCTCCGACAGGAACTGCTCGACGACGAGCCGCGGCCCGCACCGGCGACCGACGCACCATCCGGCGTCGCCGACCCGACTGATCCCGCTCGCCGACCCACCGAAAGGCAACGATCATGACCTCCACCGGCCCCAACCGCGACGAGCGGCTGGACCTGGCCTTGGGGCAGTGGGCCGGCGGGGCCAGGCTGCCCGCCGCCCGGGTCACCGAGATGCTCACCTCGATCATGTCGACGCCCGCTCCGGCCATGCCGCGGCGCGAGGCCGTGCCTGGGGCCGCCCTGTCCCGGTCCTGGTGGCGGGAACACTCGGTGGGGCTGGCCGCGACGTTCGTCTCGAGTACCCGGCCGCTCACGGATGTCGCCTGACTCGGGCCCGCCCGAACCCGGCGAGTGACTGAGAACTGGCCACGTATCGCGCACGCAGAATCGCAGTTCTCAGTCACTCGCGGGCGACGGACGGGCGCGGCGGTCGAGGGCCCGGCGCGTGGGAGGATGGCGGCGTGTTGCGTTGGATCACCGCAGGCGAGTCCCACGGCCCTGCTCTCGTCGCCGTTCTCGAAGGGCTGCCCGCCGGCGTGCCGGTGACCTCGGCCGACATTTCGGCCCAACTCGCCCGGCGCCGCCTCGGCTACGGCCGCGGGGCTCGGATGAAGTTCGAGCAGGACGTCGTGGACATCCTGGGCGGGGTCCGGCACGGGTCGACCATGGGCGGCCCGGTGGCCGTGCAGATCGGCAACACCGAGTGGCCAAAGTGGCAGGAGATCATGGCCGCCGACCCCGTCCCGGTCGGCACCCTGGACGGGCTGGCTCGCAACGCCCCGCTGACCCGGCCCCGGCCCGGGCACGCCGACCTGGCCGGCATGCAGAAATACGGCTTCGACGACGCCCGGCCGGTGCTCGAGCGGGCGTCCGCCCGGGAGACCGCGGCCCGGGTCGCCCTGGGCACCGTCGCCCAGCACTACCTGCGGGCGGTGCTCGGCGCCGAGGTCGTCTCGCACGTGGTCTCGCTCGGCGAGGCGGACGCGGTCGACGGCCCCCTGCCCACCCCCGAGGATCGCGGCGCCATCGACGAATCGCCGGTACGCGCCCTGCACCCGGACTCCACGGCCGCGATGGTCGCCGAGGTCGATGCGGCCAAGGCCGACGGCGACACCCTGGGCGGCGTGGTCGAGGTGCTGGTCTACGGCCTGCCGCCCGGCCTCGGCTCGTTCGTCCAGGGCGACCGGCGGCTGGACTCCCGGCTGGCCGGCGCGCTGATGGGCATCCAGGCGATCAAGGGTGTCGGGGTCGGCGACGGGTTCGCCACCGCCCGCCGCCGGGGCAGCGCCGCGCACGATGAGATCGACCCCCGCAACCCCGGCGTGACCCGACGATCCAACCGGGCCGGCGGGATCGAGGGCGGTATGACCAACGGCGAGGTGCTGCGGATCAGCGCGGCCATGAAGCCGATCTCCACGGTGCCGCGCGCCCTGGCGACCCTGGACGTGGTCACCGGCGAGCAGGCGGTCGCCATCCACCAGCGCAGCGACGTGTGCGCGGTGCCGGCCGCCGGGGTGGTCGCCGAGGCGATGGTCGCCCTGGTGGTCGCCGACGCGGTGGCGGAGAAGTTCGGTGGCGATTCCATCGAGGAGACCCGGCGCAATGTCAAGGGCTACCTCGCGACCATCGCGAACACCCTGCCCACCGCGGCCGTGCTCGATGCGGTGGACGCGGGCTGAGATGACGAGTGATCCGGCCGGCGTCCGTCCGGCCGTCGTGCTGGTCGGCCCGCCCGGGTCCGGCAAGTCCAGCGTCGGCCGCGCGCTCGCCCGGCTCGTCGGGCTGGACCTGCGCGATACCGACGCCGACATCGAGCGCAACTCCGGCCGCAGCATCCCGGACATTTTCGCCAACGACGGCGAGGACGCCTTTCGCGCCCTCGAGCGGGCCGCGGTGAGCGCCGCCCTGACCGAGCATGCCGGCGTGCTGGCGCTCGGCGGGGGCGCCGTTCTCGCCCCCGAGACCCGGATGGTGCTGGCCGGACACCGTGTGGTGTTCCTGGCGCTGACCATGCCCACCGGCGTTCAACGGACCGGGCTCGCCGCCAACCGGCCGCTGCTGGTCGGGATGAACCCGCGGGCCACCTACAAGGCCTTGCTGGACGCCAGAATGCCGATGTATCGCGAGGTGGCCACGATCGAGATCGCCACCGACCACCGGAGCGTCCGCGAGGTCGCCGAACTCATCGTCGGGCAGTTCGGCCTGGCACATTCCGGTGCGGGCGCGGAAGGAGGACCGCGATGAGCGCCGACGCCGAGCTGCGGACCGCGTCCGAGCCGGTGATCGTGCCGGTCACCGGAGCGGCGCCGTACGACGTGACGATCGGCCGTGGGCTGCTCGGCGACCTGGTCGCCGCGGTCGCCGGCACCGCCCGCGCGGCCGTCGTCCACCCGCCGACACTCGACGTGACGGCCGAAGCGATCCGCGACGCCCTCGCCGACGCCGGCACCGATACCCATCTGCTGCAGGTGCCGGACGCGGAGGACGGCAAGACGCTCGAGGTGCTCGGCTTCTGCTGGGACGTGTTCGGGCAGATCGGGCTGGATCGCGCCGACGTGGTGATCGGGCTCGGCGGCGGCGCGGTCACCGACCTGGCCGGCTTCGCCGCGGCCACCTGGATGCGCGGCGTGCGGGTGATCCAGGTGCCGACCACGCTGCTCGGCATGGTCGACGCGGCGGTCGGCGGCAAGACCGGCATCAACACCGGCACCGGCAAGAACATGGTCGGCGCCTTCCACGAGCCGATGGCGGTGTTCGCCGACCTGGCCACCCTGGAGTCGTTGCCGCGCCACGAACTCGTCGCGGGTATGGCCGAGGTCGTCAAGGCCGGCTTCATCGCCGACCCGGAGATCCTGCGGTTGGTCGAAGAGGACCCGGACGAGGCCGTCGACCCGACGTCCGCGCGATTGGCCGAACTCGTCCGCCGGGCGATCGCGGTCAAGGCCGAGGTGGTCTCGGCCGATCTGCGCGAGTCGGATCTCCGGGAGATCCTCAACTACGGCCACACCCTCGCCCACGCGATCGAGAAGCGCGAGCGCTACCGCTGGCGCCACGGCGCCGCGGTGTCGGTCGGTCTGGTGTTCGCGGCCGAGCTGGCGCGGGCGGCGGGTCGGCTGGACGACGAGACCGCCGACCGGCACCTGATCGGTGTTGGCCACGCTCGGTCTGCCGACCACCTACGACCCGGACGCGTTCGGCGAACTGGTCACGATCATGGGCTCGGACAAGAAGACCAGGTCGGGCACGCTCCGGTTCGTGGTGTTGGACGGGCTGGCCCGACCCGGGCGGCTGGTCGGCCCGGACCCGGCGTTGCTGGCCGCGGCGTACTCGGTGGTTGCCGGTCAGCCGGTGCGAAAGGGCCCAGTGGATCTGTGAACGGTGGAGTTGTGACAGGCGGAGCTGTGACGCAGCGGGTGCTCGTGCTCAACGGGGTCAACCTCGGCCGGCTCGGGCTGCGCGAACCCGACGTCTACGGCGCGACCACCTACGCCGAGCTGGCGCAGCGGCTGGTCGCGATGGGCGCTGAGCTTGGTCTGGACGTCGAGGTCCGGCAGACCGACGACGAGGGCGAACTGGTGCGCTGGCTGCACGAGGCGGCCGACGGGGCGATCCCCGTCGTCCTCAACCCGGCCGCCTGGTCGCACTACTCGGTCGCGGTCCGCGACGCGGTCGCGCAGCGCACCGCTGATCTCGTAGAGGTACACCTGTCCAACATTCACGCCCGCGAGGAGTTCCGGCATCACTCGGTGATCTCCGCGGTGGCGACGGGAGTGATCGCCGGGCTGGGTGTTGCCGGCTACGAGCTCGCGCTGCGGCATCTCGCGACCGCCCGCTGAGGCCTCTGCACCACCGGGCCGACGGTCCGTCGAACTCGCCGCTCCGTCAGGAATCGGGGATCGTCGCGATCGCTTCGATCTCCACCAGCGCTCCAGGGTTGGCGGGCGCCACGGCCAGCACCGTGACCGCAGTCCGGTGGGTACCCCAGACCGCCGCGCTCGCCGCGAACGCCGCGTTCGGGTCGACGGCCGGGTCAAGGTAGATCGTCATCTTGGCCACGTGATCGGCGTCGGTGCCGGCCGCAGCCAGCACCGCCAGCACATTGCGCAGCGCCTGGCCGGTCTGCGCCCCCAGCCCGTCCAGCATGGTCCCCGACTCGTCGACGCCGTTCTGCCCGCCGATGTACAGCGTGCGTCCGGCGGGCGCGATCATGCCCTGGGCGAAGGCCGGGCTGGCCGGCATCGTCGGCGGGTCAACGGGGGTGAGTTCCGTCGTCATGGGTGATCTCCTCCTTCGGGTGCCGTGAGTGTGTCACCGACCCCCGACAGCGGACTCTGGACAGTCGATGGTGTGCCGGCAGGGTCAGATAGACTAACCAGACTAAGGAGGCCGGACGTGAAGATCGTCAACATGCACGAGGCGAAGACCCACCTGTCGCGGCTGGTGCGCGAGGAATTCGTGATCGCCCGGGATGGCCGACCGATCGCCAGGGTCACGCCGATTCTCGACGCAGACGCGGTGCCGCGGGTCGGCTTCCTTCCGGACATCGCCGTGCCGGATGACTTCGACGACATGGCCCGTGACCAGATCGCGGACATGTTCGGGTCGGCGTAGTGCCCTTCCTGCTGGACACCCAGGTCCTGCTGTGGGCGGCACAGGACTCGCCACGACTGTCGGACCGGTCTCGCGCGATCCTCACCGACCCGGATGAGGACATCGCCTTCAGCGCCGCCTCCATCTGGGAGATCGTGATCAAGTCCGGGCTCGGGCGTGGCGACTTCATGGTCGACCCGTCCCAGCTGCGCGAGGCCGCGATCCGGGCGGGTCTCGGTGAGATCGCCATCCGATCCCCGCACGTGCTGGGCGTGACCGCGTTGCCGCCACGACACCGGGATCCGTTCGACCGACTCCTGCTGGCCCAGGCCCAGGTCGAGGGTCGGCAGCTGTTGACCGCCGATACCGAGGTGCTGGCCTACGGTCCTCCGGCCGTCCAGTTATGACCGGACTCGGCTCACATCCACGCGTAGCTCCTCCTGTGGGGTCAGCGTTCGCCTTCCGTCCCGGCCGCGGTGGCCCGCAGGTATTCGCGGAGGTACGGCAACGCAAAATCCACCTTGCCGGTTCCGACCGGCTCGATCAGCTCGGCAGCGAGCAGGCGCCGTCGGTACTGGCTCGCATAGTTGGCGTTGACCCCGAGCCGGTCGGCGATGTCGGCCATCCGCACCGGACCGGCGTCCAGGGCCATCGCCAGCAGGAACGACCGGTCGATCTCGGAGGCCGAGGACAGCGCCGGTTCGTGGACCAGGGTGCCGAGCCGGTCGCGGGCCAATTCCACCCCGGCCCGGGCATCGGCCACGCCGATCTCCGTGCTGTCGGGATGCACCCGCCACACCCGCGAACCGACGAGTTGCAGCATGAACGGGTAGCCGTCTACCGCGTCGACCATGTGCGCCAATGCCGCGGGTTCGACCTGCCGTCCGGACTCCTCGATCGGCACCCGGAAGCCGCGCTCGACGTCGTCCCGGGGAACCCGGCCGAGATGATGGCGGTCGGCCCGACGCAGGAACGTCAGCACGCTGTCGTTGACCACGTCGCTCACGCTCGAACCCAGCCCGGCGCCGACGAACGCAACGTCCCGGCCCTCCCGGAATGCGTGCTGGAGCGTGGTCGCCACCTCGCGGAGCTCGGCGAGCTGGTTACGGTGGATCTCATCGACGGTGAGCAGCAGTCCGGTCTCGTGCTCGGCCAGCAGGGCTGTCAGCAGCTCGAGTTGGCTGCGCAATCCGGCCCGCACCACGTGCCGCTCGACGGAGTCCCAGGTCACCGCGCCGGCGCTGAGCGGCGCGGTGACGCCGCGGAGCCGGCGCTGGATCGCCTTGGGATCGAAGTCCCGCAGCAGGCGCGGGAGGTGTTCGGTGGTGATGCGCTCGACGAACCCTGGGGACGCGGTCTCACTGACCACCAACCAGCCCTCGGCACGCGCCAGGTCCTCGGCGGCGTTGAGCATGACCGTCTTCCCGGATCCGCGCGCTCCCGTGTAGAGCGTGGCCCGCCCGCTCGCGCCGGGTCCGTCGGCCAGCGCGGCGCTGAACTCGGCGAGAATCGCGTCGCGGCCGACGAGCAGGGGTGGAGAGACGCCGAAACTGGCCGTGAATGGATTGCGCATACCAGCAGAATACGGCTTTAGAAGCTTTTAGTTCGCCGACGTGGAGCGCTTTTAATAGGCTTTATAATGAACTGACGAAAGGGGAGCGGCGTGCTGACACGACAAGTCATCGCCGACCTGCAGGTCGAGGACCTGGCGGCGGCCAAGAACTTCTACACCGAGTACCTCGGGCTGCGCACCGAGGAGTTCAATCTGGGCTGGGTCGCCCGGTACACCTCGCCGGAGACCGGGGCCACGCTCCAACTGCTCACCGCGGATGCGAGCGCATCGGCACAGCCGGCGATCTCCATCCTCACCGACGACGTCGAGGGCGCCTATCGCGAAGCGGTCGAGAGCGGCTACGAGATCGTGCACCCGCTGACGGTCGAGGAGTGGGGGGTGCACCGGTTCTTCGTCCGGGCCCCGGACGGCACCGTGGTGAACATCGTCGGCCATCCGGACTGACCGCCCCTCAGGGCTACTGTGCCGGTCATGACGACCAGGCACGCCGAGCGCCGCGCGGCCCTCCGGACCCACCTGGCCGATGCCGGAGTGGGCGCGCTGCTGGTCACGGACCTGGTCAACGTCCGCTATCTGACCGGATTCACCGGGTCCAACGCCGCCCTGCTGGTCGATGCGGCATCCGACGACGCCACCCGGTTCTGCACCGACTTCCGGTACCTCACCCAGGCCGCGGCCGAGGTCCCCGATCTGGAGCGGGTCATCGACCGGCCCTGCGGACCCGCGCTGCTCCGGGACGTCTCCGGACCGGTCGGCTTCGAGTCGCATGTGGTCACCGTCGACGGCCTCACCGAGTTACAGGAGGCCGGGCCGGCCACCCTGAGGGCGCTGTCCGGGCTGGTGGAGCGGCTGCGCGCGGTCAAGGACGCCGACGAGATCGATGCGGTGCGGCGGGCGTGCGCGGTGGCCGACCTGGCCTTGGCGCAGCTGCTCGAGGCCGGCGGGATCCGGTCCGGGTGCACCGAGCGGGAGATCGCGCTGGACCTGGACCAGCGCATCCGGCTGCTGGGCGCGGACGACATCTCGTTCCCGACCATCGTCGCCGCCGGGCGCAACTCGGCGATCCCGCACCACAGCCCGACCGGCGCCGTCGTCACCGGCGGCGATCTGGTCAAGCTCGACTTCGGCGCCACCGTCGACGGCTACCACTCGGACATGACGCGGACCTTCGTCGTCGGTCCGCCGGCGGAGTGGCAGACGCGATCTGTACGCGCTGGTCGCCGAGGCCCAGGCCGCCGGGCGGGCGGCCTGCGTGCCCGGGGCGACCGCCTCGGCCGTCGACGCGGCGGCCCGCGACGTGATCGCCGCCGCCGGCCACGCCGAACAGTTCGGTCACGGGCTGGGCCACGGGGTCGGTCTGGTGATCCACGAGGCTCCGTTCTTGGCGGCCAACTCCGCGGCTATCATGGAGTCGGACATGTGCGTCACCGTCGAGCCGGGGGTCTACCTGCCGGGCCGGGGCGGCGTACGCATCGAGGACAGCGGAGTGGTTCGCCCCGACGGGTACGAGATCCTCACGCTGACCACCAAGGAATTCCTGGTTCTCTGACCGCTGCGGGTCGGGCCGCGCCGGGATCGACGCAGCACCGCACAGAAGGGCAGCAGGGCTACACCATGGCCTCGACCAGCGACTTCAAGAACGGCCTCGTGCTCAACCTCGACGGCCAGCTGTGGACCGATCACCGAGTTCCAGCACGTCAAGCCGGGCAAGGGCCCCGCGTTCGTGCGGACCACGCTGAAGAACGTGCTGTCCGGCAAGGTCGTCGACAAGACGTTCAACGCCGGCGTCAAGGTCGAGACGGCCACCGTCGACAAGCGCGACATGACCTACCTGTACAAGGACGGCGACGACTTCGTCTTCATGGACGGCGACACCTACGACCAGATCCACATCCCCGGCGCGACCGTCGGCGACGGCGCCAACTTCCTGCTGGAGAACCAGCAGGCGCTGGTCGCCCAGAACGAGGGCGTGCGTGCTCTACGTCGAGCTGCCCGCGTCGGTGGAGCTGGTCGTCTCGCACACCGACCCCGGTCTGCAGGGCGACCGCTCCACCGGCGGCACCAAGCCGGCCACGCTGGAGACCGGCGCCGAGATCCAGGTGCCGCTGTTCCTCAACACCGGCGACAGGATCAAGGTCGACACCCGCGACGGCCGGTACCTCGGCCGGGTCAACAGCTGATCTCGTCGAGTCGAACGAGCACCCCGCATGTCCGCCAGGTCCAAGGCGCGCAAGCGCGCCCTCGACGTGCTGTACGCCGCCGACGCCCGCGACGTCGACCCGGTGACGCTGCTCGGCGAGCGGGTCGACGCGAGCCGAGTACACGCCGATCGGGGACTACGCCGAGTCGCTGGTCCGCGGGGTCGCCGAGCACCGCGCCGGATCGACGACCTGCTCAGCCGAGCACGCCGAGGGCTGGACGCTGACCGGATGCCCGCGGTCGACCGGACGATCCTGCGGATCGCCGTCTACGAGCTGATCTGGTCACCCGACGTGCCCGACCGCCGTCGCCGTCGACGAGGCGGTCGAGCTGGCCAAGACGCTGTCCACGGACAACTCGCCGCGGTTCGTCAACGGGGTGCTGGGGCCGATCGCCGCCATCGCCCCGTCGCTGCGCGGCCTGACGCGCGAGCCCGCCCGCGTGTCGCGGTCGGCGCTGCCGTCCAGCTCGGTGCCGGCCGGCAGCACGCCCCAGCGCGACCAGCTGCTCGGTGAGGTCCTCCGGCGTCATGTCGTAGATGACGGCGAGCGACCGCAGGTCCTCGGACCGGATGGTCAGCACCTTGCCGTTGTAGTCGCCGCGCTGGCGACTGGATCGCTGCGGCGTACCGGGCCAGCGGGCCGGCCTGATGCGGCCGGCAGCTCGGCCAGCCGCTGCAGGTCGATGCACCAGCTTGGGCGTCGGCGCGCCACGTCGGGCGGCGCCGCGGCGTCGGGCAGCAGCTCGGCGACCGGTACGCCGTAGAACTCGGCCAGTTCGGCCAGCTTGGCCACGGTCACGGCGCGGTCGCCGCGCTCGTAGGAGCCGACCACGACCGCCTTCCAGCGGCCCTCGGACTTCTCCTCGACGCCGTGCAGGGACAGCCCCTGCTGCGCGCGGATGGACCGCAGCCGGGCTCCCAGCGCATGTGCGTAGTCCTGCGCCATGACGTCTCCTCCATCGGATACTGCGTCCGGCGGGCCCGACCGGCGCGCCCTGCGCTGATACGCAGAGTAGTCGCTGCTGCGCCCAGGCTCCACCATGACGCGATGTCGACCACGCGTCGCGACCGACCAGGTGATGCGGATTCCATCGTGACGGTCGACAGCGTACCGACCCGACCGCAGGATCGACTCGACGCCTTCGTGAACTGACTGGTGACGTCGAGCTCATCCGTGTCTGACTGTTCCCGGCAGCACCGGGATCAGCGTGGTGCGCGGGCGAGATCGACGCCGGGAGTTGTTACGATCGGTGGCGACGACATCCTTTAAACCCGTCCAGTGAGGCGGGAAAGGAGGTCAGCGATGGCCCCTGCATCGCACCGGCACCGGCGCGGCCCGCCGACAGCACCGACCACCGGTCCGGCTCGCACCCTTCTCTCCGCGGCCGACCTGGCCCGGACCATCGACCGCATCGCCCACCAGATCCTCGAGCGCACCGCCGGTCGACCGTCGTCCTGCTGGGCATCCCCACCCGCGGCGTCTACCTGGCCCGCCGGCTCGCCGACCGGCTCGCCGCTGTTCAGCGGCCGGGAGTGTCCCGTCCGGCTCGCTCGACATCACCCTGTACCGCGACGACCTGCGGCGCCGGCCGCCGCTGGCCCTGCACGAGACCCGGTCTGCCCGACGGCGGGGTCGACGACGCCACGGTCGTCCTGGTCGACGACGTGCTGTACTCCGGCCGCACCGTGCGCGCCGCGCTCGACGCGCTGCGCGACCACGGCCGGCCGGCCGTCGTCCAGCTGGCCGTGCTGGTCGACCGCGGCCACCGGCAGCTGCCGATCCGCGCCGACTACGTCGGCAAGAACATCCCCACCGCCCTCGCCGACGACGTCGTCGTCCGGCTCTCCGAATGCGACGGGACCGACTCGGTCACCCTGGTGAGGTCAGCATGACCGAGCACGATCGAGGCTCCCGCCGATCGACTCCCGCTCCGGCGGCCGACCGGGCCTGCCGGTTGCCGCGGCACCTGCTGTCCGCCGGCGACCTGGACCGCGACGCTGCCCTGCACGTGCTGGACACCGCGGCCCGGATCGAACAGGCCATCGGCGGCCGCGAGGTGCGCAAGCTGCCGACGCTGCGCGGCCGCACCGTGGTCAACCTGTTCTACGAGGACTCCACCCGCACCCGGATCTCCTTCGAGGTGGCCGCCAAGCGGCTGTCCGCCGACGTGATCAACTTCTCCGCCAAGGGCTCCTCGGTGTCCAAGGGCGAGTCGCTCAAGGACACCGCGCTCGACCCTGCAGGCCATGGGCGCCGACGCCGTGGTCTGCCGGCACTCGTCCTCCGGTGCGCCGCAGCGGCTTTCGCACTGGGTCGACGGGCCACGTGGTCAACGCCGGCGACGGCACCCACGAGCACCCGACCCAGGCGCTGCTGGACGCCTTCACCCTGCGCCGGCACCTCGGGCGAGTCTGGCCGGCCGGCGGATCGTGATCGTCGGCGACGTGCTGCACTCCCGGGTCGCCCGGTCCAACGTGCTGCTGCTGTCCACCCTCGGCGCCGAGGTCACCCTGGTCGCGCCGCCCACGCTGCTTCCGGTCGGCGTCGGCGAGCTGGCCGTGCGCGGTGTCCTACGACCTGGACGCTGCGCTGGTCGGCGCCGACGCGGTGATGATGCTGCGGGTGCAGCGGGAGCGGATGAGCGGCGCGTTCTTCCCGACCGAGCGCGAGTACAGCCGGTCGCTACGGGCTGGACGCCCGGCGCCGCGACCTGATCGCGCCCGACCGGGATCGTGCTGCACCCCGGCCCGATGAACCGCGGCATGGAGATCACCCCGCAGGTCGCCGACGGCGTCGGCTCGGTGATCGTCGAGCAGGTGGCCAACGGCGTGATGGTGCGGATGGCCGTGCTGTACCTGCTGCTCGGCGGCCGAGCGAGCGTCGCGACGACCGAGCGGCACAGCGAGCGTCGCGAGGTGAGCGGCATGACCGCGCAGTGCTGATCACCGGCGCCGCGCCGTACGGCGAGGAACGCGACCGACCTGCTGCTGGTCGACGGCGTCATCGCCGCCATCGGCGCCGACGCCGCCGGCGCACCCGGCGGCCGCCGACGCCCGGCGGGTCGACGCCGACGGGCTGGTCGCTGCTGCCGGGCCTGGTCGACCTGCACACGCACCTGCGCGAGCCGGGCCGGGAGGACGCCGAGACGGTCGAGACCGGTTCGGCGGCAGCCGCTCTCGGCGGCTACACCGCGGTGTTCGCGATGCCCAACACCGATCCGACGGCGGACACCGCCGGCGTGGTCGAGCAGGTGTTCCGGCTCGGCCGCGAGGTCGGACTGGTCGACGTGCATCCGATCGGCGCGGTGACCGTCGGCCGACGGGCGAGCGGCTGGCCGAACTGGGCGCGATGGCCGCGCTCGGCGGCCGGGGTCCGGGTGTTCTCCGACGACGGGGACTGCGTGTCCGACCCGCTGCTGATGCGCCGGGCGCTGGAGTACGTCAAGGCGTTCGACGGGGTGATCGCCCAGCACGCGCAGGAGCCGCGGCTGACCGCCGGCGCGCAGATGCACGAGGGCGTGGTGTCCGCGCGGCTCGGGATGACCGGCTGGCCCGCCGTCGCCGAGGAGGCGATCATCGCCCGCGACTGCCTGCTGGCCGACCATGTCGACTCCCGGCTGCACGTCTGCCACCTGTCGACGGCCGGGTCGGTGGATCTGGTGGCCGCGGCGAAGGCTCGCGGCACCAGGGTCACCGCCGAGGTCACCCCGCACCACCTGCTGCTCACCGACGAGCGGGCCGAGGGCTACGACCCGGTGTTCAAGGTCAACCCGCCGCTGCGCACCGAGGCCGACGTGCGCAGGCTCCGGGCCGCGCTCGCCGACGGCACCATCGACATCGTCGCCACCGACCACGCGCCGCACGCCAGCCAGGACAAGGAATGCGAGTGGGACAACGCCAGTCCCGGCATGCTCGGCCTGCAGACCGCGCTGTCCGTGGTGATCGCGACCATGGTGCGGCCCGGACTGCTCGACTGGCGCGGGGTGGCCAGGGTGCTGTCCGAGAGCCCGGCCCGGATCGGCGGTCTCGCCGACCACGGCCGGCCGATCGCGGTCGGTGAGCCGGCCAACCTGGTGCTGGTCGACCCGGACCGCTCCTGGACGGTACGCGGTGCCGGCGTTGGCCAGCCTGTCCGCGAACACCCCGTTCGAGGGCATGGAGCTGCCCGGCCGGGTGGTCGCGACCTTCCTGCGCGGACGGGCGACCGTCGCCGACGGCGCGTTGGTCGACTCGGTCGGGGTCTGAGCCGATGGACCGCTTGTGGTTGACCCTGGCGATGGTCGCCGTCATGTGTGCTGGCCGCGGCGCGGGCTGTGGTGGGGCTGGCGCAATCGCGGCGGCCCGGCAGTCGGACCTGCCGAACCTGACCGAGCCGCCCGCCACTGCGTCGCCGGATCTGATCGAACCGCTGACCGGGCTGTACGTCTCGACGACGGTGTCCGGCCGCTGGCAGGACCGGATCGTTGCGCACGGCCTGGGCCGGCGGGCCAAGGCCGTCGTCCACCTGCGGGAGGACGGGCTGCTGATCGACCGGATCGGCGACGAGCCGGTCTTCATCCCGAGTGCGGACCTGACGGCGGATTCGGCACCGCACCCGGCATCGCCGGGAAGGTGATGGCCACGCCGACCGGAATTCTCGTGTTCACCTGGGTTCTCGGCGACACCGCGCTCGACACCGGCGTGCGGGCCGACGACCTGGACGACCAGCGGGCCTGGCTGACCGCCGTCAAGACCCGACTCGACAGTACGGATGGAGCAAGCACATGACCGTCGCCGACGCCCGGTCGCACGGGCCGGACCACCTGGGCGGTTCGCCCGCGGTCTTGGTGCTGGAGGACGGCACGGTCTACCGCGGCACCGGCTTCGGTGCCGCCGGAACGGCGTTCGGTGAGGCCGTGTTCACCACCGGGATGTCCGGCTACCAGGAGACCCTGACCGACCCGTCGTACCGCCGCCAGGTGGTGATCGCCACCGCGCCGCAGATCGGCAACACCGGCTGGGTCGCCTCCGCCGAGCAGGACGACGACGAGTCGGCCCGGATCTGGGTGTCCGGCTTCGTGGTCCGCGATCTCGCGGTCCGGCCGTCGAACTGGCGGGCGTCGACCTCGCTGCCCGCGGAGATGGCCCGACAGGGCGTCGTCGGCATCGCCGGCGTCGACACCAGGGCGCTGACCCGGCGGCTGCGCACCGCCGGGGCGATGCGCTGCGGGATCTTCACCGACGTGTCGGTCGACGACCTGGCCGACCCGACCGGGCTGGTCGAGCAGGTCCGGGCCATCCCAGCGATGGCTCGGCGCGGACCTGGCCGGCGAGGTCAGCACCGACCACGCGTACGTGGTGCCCGCGCGAGGGCGAGCACCGCTTCACCGTCGCGGCCCTGGATCTGGGTATCAAGGCCAACACCCCGCGGATGCTCTCGGCCCGTGGCATCACCACGCACGTGCTGCCGGCGGACGCCACCCTCGCCGACATCAGGGCGATCGGCGCGGACGGGGTCTTCCTGTCCAACGGGCCGGGGGACCCGGCGACCGCGGACGCCAGCGTCGCGCTCACCGAGCAGGTGCTCCAGGCCGGCATCCCGTTCTTCGGCATCTGCTTCGGCAACCAGATCCTCGGCCGGGCCCTCGGTTTCGGCACCTACAAGCTCAAGTTCGGTCACCGCGGCATCAACCAGCCGGTGCAGGACCACGCCACCGGCCGGGTGCTGGTGACCGGCGCAGAACCACGGCTTCGCGGTGGACGCGCCGCTCGGGGAGACCGTGCGAGACTCCGCACGGCCGGGCCAGGGTCGCCTTCACCTGCCTGAACGACGACGTCGTCGAGGGCCTGGAATGTCTCGACGGCCGGCGTTCTCGGTGCAGTTCCACCCGGAGGCCGCGGCCGGACCGCACGATGCGAGTTACCTGTTCGACCGGTTCATCGACCTGATGGCCCGACACCGGACGGACCAGAACGTGGCCGCGCATGCCGATCCCACGAACCGGAAGGCGACCGCCTGATGCCCCGTCGTACCGACCTGCAGCCACATCCTGGTCATCGGCTCCGGACCGATCGTCATCGGGCAGGCCTGCGAGTTCGACTACTCGGGCACCCAGGCCTGCCGGGTGCTGCGCGACGAGGGCCTGCGGGTCAGTCTGATCAACTCCAACCCGGCGACCATCATGACCGACCCGGAGTTCGCCGACGCCACCTACATCGAGCCGATCACCCCGGCATTCGTGGAGCAGGTCATCGCCGATCAGGCCGCCGCCGGGTTCCCGATCGATGCGCTGCTGGCCACGCTGGGCGGGCAGACCGCGCTGAACACCGCGATCGCGCTCGCCGAGCGGGGCACCCTCGAACGCTTCGACGTCGAGCTGATCGGTGCCGACATCCCCGCCATCCAGCGTGGTGAGGACCGACAGATCTTCAAGGACATCGTCCGGTCCGTCGGCGGTGACGTGCCCCGGTCCGCGGTGTGCCACACGATCGAGCAGGTGCGCGACACGGTCGCCGACCTCGGCCTGCCGGTGGTGATCCGGCCCTCGTTCACCATGGGCGGCCTGGGCTCCGGGCTGGCCTACACGTCCGAGCGAACTCGACGCGGATCGCCGGCGCCGGGCTGGCCGCCTCCCCGGTGCACGAGGTGCTGATCGAGGAAAGCGTGTTGGGCTGGAAGGAGTTCGAGCTCGAGCTGATGCGCGACGGCAACGACAATGCCGTGGTGGTCTGCTCGATCGAGAACCTCGACCCGATGGGGGTGCACACCGGGGACAGTGTGACGGTCGCGCCGGTGATGACGTTGACCGACCGCGAGTACCAGGCCATGCGCGATCTCGGCCTGGCGATCCTGCGCGCGGTCGGGGTCGCCACCGGCGGCTGCAACATCCAGTTCGCGATCAACCCGGAGACCGGGCGGATGATCGTCATCGAGATGAACCCGCGGGTGTCCAGGTCCTCGGCGCTGGCGTCCAAGGCCACCGGCTTCCCGATCGCCAAGATCGCCGCCAAGCTGGCCATCGGCTACACCCTGGACGAGATCGCCAACGACATCACCAAGGCCACCCCGGCCGCGTTCGAACCGACGCTGGACTACGTGGTGGTGAAGATCCCGCGGTTCGCGTTCGAGAAGTTCCCGGGCGCCGACCCGACGTTGACCACCACGATGAAGTCGGTCGGGGAGGCGATGTCGATCGGCCGGTCGTTCGCCGAGGCGCTGGGCAAGGCCATGCGGTCGATGGAGACCAAGCAGGCCGGCTTCTGGACCGGCAACGACCCGACGGCGACTCCCTTTGCGGGTGCAGCCGCGACGAACGAGCTGGACGCGCTGATCGAGTCGCTGCAAGGTTCCCACCGACGGCCGGCTCTACGGCATCGAACGGGCCCTGCGCTGGGGGGCCACCGTCGAGCAGCTGCACGAGGCTACCGGTATCGACCCCTGGTTCCTCGATCAGATCGCGTTGATCACCGAGGTGGGCGGCAGGGTCGCCGACGCCGCCGAGCTCGACGACGACGCGCTGCGGTCGGCCAAGCGCTACGGGCTCTCCGACGCGCAGATCGCCGTGCTGCGCTCCGGTGTCGGCGATTTCGCCCTGGATACCGAGGAGAAGGTGCGGGCCCGGCGGTGGACGTCCGGCATCCGCCCGGTCTACAAGACCGTCGACACCTGCGCCGCCGAGTTCGAAGCGCAGACGCCGTACCACTACTCGGCCTACGAGACCGACCCGGCCGCGGAGTCGGAGGTGGCGCCGCAGACCGAACGACCCAAGGTGATCATCCTGGGCTCCGGGCCGAACCGGATCGGGCAGGGTATCGAGTTCGACTACTCCTGCGTGCACGCCGCTCTGGCGCTGCGCGAGGTCGGGTTCGAGACGGTGATGGTCAACTGCAATCCGGAGACGGTGTCCACCGACTACGACACCTCGGACCGGCTGTACTTCGAGCCGCTGACCGCCGAGGACGTGCTCGAAGTGGTGCACGCCGAGCAGCAGTCCGGCACCGTCGCCGGGGTCATCGTCACGCTCGGCGGGCAGACCCCGCTGAAACTGGCCGACACCCTGGCTGCGGCCGGGGTGCCGATCCTGGGCACCCAGCCGGACGCCATCGACCTGGCCGAGGACCGGGACCGGTTCGGCGCTCTGCTGGCCGCAGCGAAGCTACCGGCGCCGGCCTACGGCATGGCCGCCTCCTTCGAGCAGGCGCACGCCGTGGCCGAGCGGATCGGCTTCCCGGTGTTGGTCCGGCCCTCGTACGTGCTCGGCGGCCGCGGCATGGAGATCGTCTACGACGACGCGGCATTGGCCGACTACATCGCCAGGGCCACCGAGATCACCGCCACAGCATCCGGTGATGGTGGACAAGTTCCTCGACGACGCCATCGAGATCGACGTCGACGCCCTGTGCGACGGTACCGAGGTCTACCTCGGCGGCGTGATGGAGCACATCGAGGAGGCCGGCATCCACTCCGGCGACTCGGCCTGCGTCCTGCCGCCGATCACCTTGGGTCGCAGCGACATCGACACCGTGCGGGCGCACACCGAGGCCATCGCCCTCGGCTGCGGGGTGCGTGGCCTGCTCAACGTGCAGTACGCACTCAAGGACCAGACGCTCTACGTGCTCGAGGCCAACCCCCGGGCGTCCCGTACGGTGCCGTTCTCGTCCAAGGCCACCGCGGTGCCGCTGGCCAAGGCCGCGGCCCGGATCATGACCGGGTCGTCCATCGCCGACCTGCGCGCCGAGGGCCTGCTCACGACGGTCGGGGACGGGGCGACGTTGCCCCCCGATGCGCCGGTAGCGGTCAAGGAAGCCGTCATGCCGTTCCACCGGTTCCGTCGACCGGACGGCAGCGGCGTCGACTCGCTGCTGGGGCCGGAGATGCGCTCAACCGGCGAGGTGATGGGCATCGACGCGGCTTTCGGGCCGGCGTTCGCGAAGTCCCAGACCGCGTCGTACGGCTCGCTACCCACCTCGGGCACGGTGTTCGTCTCGGTGGCCAATGCCGACAAGCGGTCCATGGTCTTCCCGATCAAGCGGCTGGCCGACCTCGGGTTCAAGGTGGTCGCCACCGAGGGCACCGCGGAGATGTTGCGCCGCAACGGGATGACCGTCGAGGTGGTGCGCAAGCACTTCGAGGGCCCGGGCAACATCGTGGAGAAGATCAGGGCCGGCGAGATCGACCTGGTGATCAACACCCCGTACGGACAGTCCGGGCCCGCGCATCGACGGATACGAGATCCGCACCGCCGCGATCGGCACCGACATCCCATGTATCACCACGGTGGCCGGTGCGGCGGCGGCGATCCAGGGCATCGAGGCGGTGATCCGCTCCCACGTCGGGGTCGCTCCACTGCAGGTGCTGCAGGCCCGGCTGCGCGCGGCGTCGGCGCCCGGAACGGCGTCAGCTGTAGCGGATCCGGTGGCGCCCGCCGACGAACCTGTCGACGAAGCCGCCGTGCCCGCCTGATGGGCGCGATGGACGTCGGCTACCGACGGCTGGCCCGTCCGGTGCTGTTCCGGCTGGGTGACGGCGACGCCGAGACCGCCCACCACCGCACGCTGCGCGCGCTGGCCTCGGTGGGACAGTCGCCGACGCTGCTGGCCGGACTGCGGCGGGCCTTGGTCCGGCACCCCAGCCCGCGCACTGTGTTCGGCCTGGATTTCCCGTCCGTCGTCGGGCTGGCCGCCGGCGTGGACAAGGACGGGCTGGCGATCAAGGCCTGGCCGGCGCTGGGTTTCGGGTTCGTCGAACTCGGTACCGTGACCGCCCGGCCGCAACCCGGCAACCCCCGTCCCCGGCTGTTCCGGCTGCGCTCGTCCGAGGCCGTGATCAACCGGATGGGCTTCAACAACGACGGCAGCGAGGCGCTCGCGCGCCGCTTGGCCTCGGCCGGCGCGGTCGGGGTCCCGGTGGGGATCTCGCTCGGCAAGTCCAAGCACACCCCGCTGGCCGAGGCCGTCGGCGACTACCTGACGTCGTTGGACGCACGTGCACCCCCACGCCGACTACGTCGCGGTCAACGTCTCGTCACCGAACACCGCGGGCCTGCGCGGGTTGCAGGATCGCGGCCCGCTGTCCGAGCTGCTCGCCGCGCTCACGGGCGGGCGGGCGAGCTGGCGGCGGCCGGCGGCCGGGCCGGGCCGGTGCCGGTGCTGGTGAAGATCGCCCCGGACCTGTCCGATGCGGCCATCGCCGACGTGCTGCAGGTCGGTGCCGACCACGGCATCGCCGGGATCATCGCCGTCAACACCACGCTGTCCAGGGCCGGGCTCGCACCGGCCGACGTGCCGGCCGGTGCGGAGCCGGGAGGGTTGTCCGGGGCACCCCTGCGGGTCCGGGCCGTCGAGGTGGTCAGGTTCCTGCGCGCCCACACCGACCTGCCGGTGATCGGCGTCGGCGGCATCTCCTCGGCCGACGACGGGCTGGCCATGTTGGACGCCGGCGCCGACCTGCTGCAGGTGTACACCGGCTTCATCTACCGCGGTCCGGCCCTGGTCAGCGAGCTCAACGCGGCCATCGCCGGGCGTCGGTGCGTCGCGCCGGCGCAGCGATCAGGAACAATGGAAGCATGATCGATCTCATCGCGACCATCGTGGCCATCGCCGGGCTGGTCTCGGCCGGCGGCGCGGCCGCCTATCTGGGCCTTCTCCAGAACGCCGCAGGCAAGCGCGGGGCGGCCGGCGCCCCGATCGTCGCCGACGTGCGCAAGCGCTGGATCCCCGTCCTGGTAGCGGTGGCCGGCGCAGTCATCGCACTGATCCTGACCGGTGGGCAGACCTTCGCCGACATCATGGCGATCGTGGTCGGCGGTGGGTCCGGCGCGTTTGCCGCCAAGCAGTTGACCGCTGTCCGCGACGAATACCGCACCCACTGATCGGAGTCGCCCGTGAGCAACGACCGCCCCTTCGGCGCCCGGCTGGTCGACGCGATGGCGCGGCGGGGCCCGTTGTGCGTCGGAATCGACCCGCATCCGTCGTTGCTTGCGGCGTGGGGCCTTCCCGACAGTGCTGCCGGCCTGGAGACGTTCGCGCTGACCGCGGTCGAGGCGGTGGCCGGTGAGGTTGCGGTGATCAAACCCCAGTCCGCGTTCTACGAGACCTACGGCGGCGGCCGGCATCGCGGTTCTCGAGCGGGTCATCCGGGAGTCACAGGCCGCCGGTGCGCTGGTGTTGCTGGACGTCAAACGCGGCGACATCGGGTCCACCATGGACGCGTATGCCCGCGCCTACCTCGCCGACAAGGCACCGCTGGCGTCCGACGCCATCACCGTGTCGCCCTACCTGGGGTTCGGCTCGCTGCGACCCGCGCTCGAGCTGGCCGCGGCGACCGGCCGCGGGGTGTTCGTCCTGGGCGTGACGTCGAATCCGGAGGCGCCGCAGGTGCAGTACGCGTCCGGCGCCGATGGACGGTTGGTCGCGCAGACGATGGTGGATCAGGTCGCTGCGCTCAACGCCGGTGCCACGCCGTTGGGGTCCTTCGGTCTGGTGGTCGGCGCGACCGTCGGGGACAACCCGGTCGACCTGTCCGCGGTCAACGGCCCGCTGCTGGCGCCGGGGCTGGGCGCGCAGGGCGGCACGGCCGCCGGGTTGCGCGCGGTTTTCGGCGGTACGCTCCGCGGGGTGTTGCCGTCCTCCAGTCGCGAGATTCTTGCTGCCGGGCCAGATCTGGGATCATTGCGGTCCGCCGCACAACGCCAGCGCGACGAATTGGCCGCGGTGTTCGACGTGGCGGCGCATGTCTGAAGTGATCGAACGCGACGTGCCGACCGGTGACGGTCGGCGGCTCCACACGTTCGACTCCGGTGGCGCCGGTCCGGTCGTGGTCTTCCACCACGGTTCGCCGGCCACTGGCGCACTCCTGCCGCCGCTGCTGTCGGCGGCGGCGGCGCGTGGGGTGCGGCTCATCGGCTATGCCCGCCCGTCCTACGGCGGTTCGACGGCGTCGCCGGGACGCGACGTCGCCGCTGCGGCCGGGGATGTGGCCGCGATCCTCGACGCGCTGGACGTGTTGCACTGCAAGACGTTCGGCGCCTCCGGCGGTGGCCCGCATGCGCTGGCCTGCGCTGCGCTACTGCCCGATCGGGTCAGGGCGGTGGCCACGCTGGCCGGGATCGCTCCCTACAGCGAGGACTATGACTGGTTCGCCGGCATGGCGTCACCGACGGCGCTCCGTGCTGCACGGGAGGGTCGGGAGGTCAGGCGGCAGTTCGCCGAGACCGAAGAGTTCGATCCGTCCGTGTTCGTGGACGCGGATTGGTCCGCGTTGCAGGGGGCGTGGGCATCGCTGGGCGCGGACGCCGGTGCTGCCGGCGCGGCCGGGCCGGACGGACTGGTCGACGACGACACCGCTTTCGCGTCGGAGTGGGGCTTCTCGCTCAGCTCGCTCACCGTCCCGGCGTGGTTCGTGCACGGGGAAGTGGACCGGATGGTGCCGGTCTCGCACGCCCAGGCAATGCTCCGGTCCTGCCCGACCGGCGAGTTGTGGCTCCGCCCACGGGAGGGCCACGTCTCGGTGCTCTCGGCCGTCCCTGTCGTCCTCGACTGGCTCCTCGCCCAGGGCTCGTGAGCCAGCAGGAGCCGGTCGTGCTCGACCTGCCCTTCCGCGGAACGTGGTCGGTCCGGAACAGCCCGGCCCGTCGGGTGCCGTCGCACGGGACGAGGCTGTTCGGCGTCACCCACGCGATCGACTTCGTGGCCGTTGACTCCCGCGGCAAGTCGGGCCCCCGGAGTTGGCGGACGTTGGTGGCTACGGAGCCCGCTGATCTGTTCGTCGGATTCGGCGCGCCGATCCTGGCTCCGGCGTCCGGGACAGTGGTGGACGTGCACGACGGTGAGAGCGACCACGCTGCCCGCAGATCCCAGCCGGCCCTACTCCGGTACGCGCTCGGTCAGGCCGGCCGGGTGCGCGCCGGGATCGACGCCGTCGCCGGAAACCGGGTGGTGATCTCCCTCGGTCCGAGCGGGCCGTTCGTGGCGGTCGTGCATCTGCGCCGCGGATCGGTCACGGTGGTGGTCGGTTCTTCGGTGCGGACCGGGGATCAGATCGGCGAATGCGGGAACTCCGGCAACAGCACCGAGCCCCACGTGCACGTGCAGGTCACCGACTCCATGGACTGGGCGACCTGCCATGGCCTGCCGATGCTGTTCCGTCGACCCGCCCCCGCCGTCGGCCGGGCCGGCCCGTCCTCCGGTGTGCTCTGGATGCCGGCCGAGTCGGAAGTCGTCCGCGCCTGACCCGTTCGCCTCCCACGCACCCAGTACTTGTCCCCGATGGTGCGCGGACCAACTGGCGAGACGATGCCGGTGGATCGCCTCTCCTGAAAACGAGAGACGCAATCCGCGGGTCATTGGCGCCCTCGCTTTCGTTCGGCTCGACCGAGGCGTCACGCGTCACTCCAGGCACAAACCGCGGGTTTGATCCCGAACATTGAGAGTTGCTGCCGGCGTTGAGACTTCAATGGAGAAGTGTCCCGGGAACTGTGATCAGATCGTGACCGGTATGGGTGTGGATAACCCGGGTTGTGGCGGACCCACTGTCCGACCCCCTGAGTAGCGTTTTTCGTATGAGCAGCGATGCAACACCTTTGGCGCAGCGGCGGCAGGTCATCGTCGCGTGCCGCGAGGTGACGCGGGATCTGCACACGGTTGGGTATCAATGCCCGTCCGGTGAGTTGAGTGACCTGCTCGGTGAGCTGGCCGAAGGCCGGGCGTTCTTCGATGCGCAGATCGCCGCAGTGGTGGCCGACGCCGAACAACGCGGCATCGTCGACGCGTCGCAGTGCGCGAACACGGCGCAGTGGGTCGCCGAGTACGGCTGGCACGTGCGGCGGGACGCGTACACCATCGCCAAGGCCGCGAAGCTCTTGCGCCGGCCGGAGTTGGCCGACGTCGCCGATTCGCTGCTGACCGCCGATGTGGACCTGGGCACCGCGGTCGTCGTGGCCGCCGAGTTCGACAAGCTCGCGCCGGACCTGCTGGATGAGGCCAAACCGGTGGTCCTGGCGCAGCTGCTCGGTGTGGGCGCCGACTGCGGGCCCTGCGGCGTCCGGAAACTGAAGCAGGAGATCATGGCCCGATACGGGCAGGACGGCGAGTTCGAAAAACACCAGGACAAGTGCCGCCGGCAGATCGAATTGTCCCCGGGTCGGGAAACCTCACCCGGGGTGTGGGACTACCGGTTCACCGGCGACAACGAAGCCAGATCCATCCTCGAAGCTGCGATCGGGCCGCTGTCCGCACCCCGGGTCGACAAAGACGCCGACGGTCGCCCGGTCGGCGAACCCGACCCCCGCACGCCCGGCCGGCGGCGGGGTGAGGCGCTGATCGAAGCGCTCCGCCGCTCGGTCACCGTCACCGACCCGGCCACCGGGGAAGCTACGAGCAACCCCAAAGCCGTGCTCATGCTCACCCTGGACTTCGAAACCCTGGCCGCCCAGTACGGCGCCGCCCACGTGCTGGGCACCCTCGGTGAGGGCACCCTGCTCGGCTGCGACACGGTCCGCAAACTCGCGTGTGACGCGGCGATCATCCCGGTGGTGCTGGGCAGTAACGGGGAGATCCTGGACCTGGGCCGCGAGCAGCGCCTGTTTTCCAAAGGCCAGGTCCGCGCCCTGTGGCTACGCGATCGCCACTGCACATTTGCTGGGTGCGACGCGCCGGCGGCCTGGTGCGATGCGCATCACCTGATCCACTGGATCGACGGCGGCGCAACGGATCTGGCCAACGCGGCGCTGCTCTGCGGCCGGCACCACAGCATCGTCCACCGGGACCGGTTGGCGGGCAGACTGACCGCGCACGGCGTCGAGTGGGACCTGCTACCCGGGTCCTACCGTCCATCCGACCCGCCACCGCCATGGCTGCGCAGAACCACACCGGGCGCGGACCAGCAATCACCGCTGCGGCCCAAGGGGCGCACCGACCCAGGACGTCCCCAAAGCTCCGACCGGGCGCCCGAGAGCAGGACCATCAATCGCGGCACCAACCCCCACCGGCGCACGTAGGCCGACCGGCTCGGATGGGAAGCGCAGCGATGGGAACGGGTCAACAAGTACCGGGTCCGCCCAAGTACCGGGTCCGCCATGGGATGGGGGCCGGTGGGTCATGCGATCGGCGCCGCCACGCCAGGCCATCGGCGCCGCCACGCCAGGCCATCGGCACCGCCGCGGCAGGCCATCGACACCGCCGTGCCATGCCCATCGACACCGGCGTGACACCGGCGATCCAGCGTGCCACTGACAGGTTGCCGTCTGCGCTGTCGACCTGATCTGCCCGAGCGAACATCTGCAATCGCCACACTTTCGTCCGTCGGCCCTCCGGATGGGAGGTGGTCCGGTCGTTCAGACCGTCGGGTCACCGATCGCCGCGCGCTCCCCGTTGGACCGCAACACGCAGAACTCGTTGCCCTCGGGATCACCCATGACGACCCAGCCCCGACCGTCGTCGGTGCGGTAGTCGCCCACCACCGACGCGCCGAGGCCGACCAACCGCTCGACCTCTTCCTCGCGCGGCACGTCCGGCACCAGGCATACGTGCATCCGGTTCTTCACCACTTTGGGTTCCGGCACCCGCTGGAAGTACAGGTTCGGCGGGCTGGGCATCTCCACCCAGGTCTCCTCGTCGCCCGGGGAGAGGTCCGGATCCATCGGCCGGCCGACCGCATCGCTCCAGAACTCGGCGAGCCGATACGCGTCGGCGCAGTCGAAGTTGACGTTCAACAGGAAGGACGACATCCGGCCACGCTGCCAGATGCCGACGCCCGCGTGCACGTGATTTCGCTGCGGGCGCCGAGTCACGCAAGCGCGATGACCCCGAAGGTCTCGGCCAGGTCACGAGGTCGGATATCCTGGCATCTGACATGCACGTCCCCGGCCAGATCGCTGGGGGCGTCCGGTGCAGGGCCGTTCGAGCCGAACGGGAGCCCGAGTCCGGTCGCCAGAGCGCTGCCACACGCGCGGCGCCGCTCACCTGCCCGAGGAGCACGTACATGACAGAAATCTTGGATGCACCCGCAGTACCCACAGAGTCCACGGTGCCCACGGTCGGATCCACCGATCACCTGACCGCCGATGTGGTCAACGGGTTGGACTTCAAGGTCGCCGACCTCGCGCTCGCCGAGTTCGGCCGCAAGGAGATCACTCTCGCCGAGCACGAGATGCCCGGGCTGATGTCGCTGCGCCGCGAATACTCCGAGGTGCGCCCGCTGGCCGGCGCCCGGATCGCCGGGTCGCTGCACATGACCGTGCAGACCGCCGTGCTCATCGAAACCCTGGTCGACCTCGGTGCCGAGGTCCGCTGGGTCTCCTGCAACATCTTCTCCACCCAGGACCACGCCGCCGCAGCCACCGTCGTCGGCCCGCACGGTACGCCGGAGGCGCCGAAGGGCGTCTCGGTCTACGCCTGGAAGGGCGAGACCCTGGAGGAGTACTGGTGGTGCACCGATTCGATGTTGCGCTGGCCCGCAGATGACACGGCCGCCGACGGCGCCCCGCAGGGGCCGAACATGATTCTGGACGACGGCGGCGACGTCACGCTGCTGATCCACAAGGGCCTGCAATACGAGAAGGCCGGCGTCGTTCCGTCGGCCACCGAGGACGACTCGCACGAGTACGCGGTGATCCTCGACCTGCTCCGCCGGTCCCTGGCCGGCGACCCGCAGTACTGGAGCCGGACCGGCCCGCACATCATGGGCGTCACCGAGGAGACCACCACCGGCGTGCTCCGGCTGTACCAGCTGGCCGCGGCCGGCGAGCTGCTGTTCCCGGCGATCAACGTCAACGACTCGGTCACCAAGAGCAAGTTCGACAACAAGTACGGCTGCCGGCACTCGCTGATCGACGGCATCAACCGGGCCACCGACGTGCTGATCGGCGGCAAGGTTGCGCTGGTCGCCGGCTACGGCGACGTCGGCAAGGGCTGCGCGGAATCGCTGCGCGGGCAGGGTGCGCGGGTCATCATTGCCGAGGTCGACCCGATCTGCGCCCTGCAGGCGTTGATGGACGGGTTCGAGGTGTCCACCGTCGATTCCGCGATCGACCGCGCCGACATCGTGGTCACCTCCACCGGCAACAAGGACATCATCGGCCTGGAGCACATGCAGCGGATGAAGCACCAGGCGATCCTGGGCAACATCGGCCACTTCGACAACGAGATCGACATGGCCGGGCTGGCCCGCTCGGGCGCGACCCGCCTGGAGATCAAGCCGCAGGTGCACCTGTGGACCTTCCCGAACGGCAAGACCATCCTGGTGCTGTCCGAGGGTCGACTGCTCAACCTGGGCAACGCCACCGGCCACCCGTCGTTCGTGATGTCGTCGTCGTTCTCCAACCAGGTGATCGCGCAGATCGAGCTGTTCACCAAGAACGGCGAGTACGCCAAGGAGGTGTACCGGCTGCCCAAGCACCTGGACGAGAAGGTCGCCAAGATCCACGTCGAGGCGCTCGGCGGCGAGCTCACCAAGCTGACCAAGGAGCAGGCCGAGTACATCGGCGTCGACGTCGAGGGCCCGTACAAGCCGGACCACTACCGCTACTGACCATGTGTCCCCGGTCACATCCAGGTGTGGCCGGGACGGGCAGCGGGTAAACCGGAGGACGTGTCCGCTTCTACTTTCGTCCTCGCCGGCCGACCCGTTCACCGGGTCGGATTCGGCGCCATGCAACTTCCCGGCCGTGGCGTCATGGGCCCACCCAAGGACCATGACGCCGCGGTCGCGGTGCTCCGCCGGGCCATCGAACTGGGTGTCGACCACATCGACACCGCCCAGTACTACGGCCCCGCCGTGTCCAACGAACTGATTCGCGAGGCCCTGCACCCGTACCCGGCCAACCTGGTCCTGGTGTCCAAGGTCGGCGGCCGACGTGACGACACCGGCGGCTGGCTGCCGGCCCAGCAGCCCGGACGAGCTGCGGGCCGGCATCGAGGCCAACCTGGCCACCCTCGACATCAGAACGGCTCGGCGCGGTGAACCTGCGCCTGATGGACGAGCACGCCGACGACGAGCGCGACCGACCGCTGGACGCCCAGCTCGCGAGGCCATGGCGAAGTGCGGGACGAGGGCCTGATCGACGGCATCGGCATCTCCACGGCCACGCCTGGAGCAGGTGGAGACAGGCGCACGAGAGCTGGTCGGTCTCGCCTGCGTGCAGAACCCGTTCAGCCTGGTCGACCAGGCGCGACCGGCCGGTCCTCGACTATTGCACCGAGCACGGCATCGCCTACGTGCCGTACTTCCCGCTCGGCTCCGCCTTCCCGAACATGCCCAAGGTGCCCGACCAGCCGAAGGTCCGCACCGTCGCCACTCGGCTCGGCGTCGCGCCGGCCACGGTCGGCCTGGCCTGGTTGTTGGCCCAGGCACCGAACGTGCTGCTGATCCCGGGCACCTCGTCGGTCGCCCACCTCGAGGAGAACCTGTCGGTGCGCAACGTGGTGCTATCGGCCGAAGATCTGGCCGAGGTCGACTAGTCGAGCCGAGCGTCAGCGAGGCCGCCATGAGCACAGGGCACGTCTCCCGCGGTTTGGGAGACGTGCCTAGCTTCACCTCAGACCCAGGGCACTGGGCCGGTGCTCACCGGGGCCGAGGTGGCCACGGATTCGTCGATGGCCAGTCCGATCAGATGGTCGTGGCAGCCGTCGGCCAGCGGGTACGGCTCGGGTCCGGCATCGGTCGCCCAGGCGGCGGCCGCGGTCAGCAGCGACGCGATGGCGATCTCCTCGTCCATGAACCGTCGGCCGACGAACGGGTTGCGCCACACCACCTTTCCGTCGAAGGACAGGTGTTCGGTGTCGTGGCCGTCCAGGTTGAGATCGTGCCCGAGCTGGTAGCGGCGCAGCGCGCTGGTGACGATGGCTCTCGGCGCGGCCGTAACGGCGCTCGGCGCGACCAGCCGGATGACCTCGTCGCCGGAGATCTCACCGTGGGTTCCGCGGATCAGGACCCGGCGGAACCGGAGCTGGTTGTGCCACTGACCGTCGGTGAAGTCGTACAGGCCCGAACGGCCGTCGCCCAGGTCGAGGGTCGCCAGCGTGGTGCCGGCCGGCTTCGGCGCGTCGTCGTCGGTCCAGCCGTCCCGGTTCAGCGGATCGACCAGCGGAGCGGTGAAGCGCTGGGCCCGCACCGTGACCGGCCCGCGCCCGACGCCGAGGAAACCGCGGATCATCGAGACGGCGTGGTAGCCGTGGGTCGAGGACACCTGCACCGAGGTCGGCGCGCCGATGACGCCGGAACGGATCAGCGCCAGCCGCGCGGCATGCCCCGGCAGCAGCAGGTACTGCTCGGCCACCTGCACCCGCCGTCGGGCGCCGACCCGGTCCCACAGCCGGAACAGGGCGGCGACATCCGGCGCCGGCGGGGTCTCGGTGAGCACCTGGCGCCCGGCATCCGACCAGGTCGGCGACGACCGTCGGGTTGACCTCCCACGGCACCGCGGTGACCACCAGGTCGGGCCGGGCCCGGCTGACCAGCTCGACCGGGTCCAGGAACACCGGCACCTGCCAGCGCCGCCGAGCGTCCTCGGCTCGCTCCGGACGTCGGGCCGCGACGCCCACCAGGGTCAGCTGCTCGGGCAGGGCGCGGGCCAGCCGGGCGAAGAACTCCGCCCGCCAGCCTGTTCCGACGACGCCGACGGGACCGGTGCAGCCATCGGCGTCAGCGCCGGTCCGATCACCGGAGCGACCCTCGCCTCCGATGCCCACCGGGACGACCTCTAGCGCACCCCGAGCAGGTCGATGACGAAGATCAGCGTCTTGCCGGACAGCCGGTGACCCGACCCGGCCGGCCCGTAGGCCTGCTCCGGCGGGATGGTCAGCTTGCGGCGGCCGCCGACCTTCATCCCCGGGATGCCGTCCTGCCAGCCCTTGATCAGCCCGCGCAGCGGGAACTCGATGGACGCGCCGCGGTTCCACGACGAGTCGAACTCCTCGCCGGTGTCGTACTCGACGCCCAGGTAGTGCACCTCGACGGTGGCGCCGGGCGTGGCCTCCGGGCCCTCGCCGACCTCGATGTCCTCGATGACCAGCTCGGCCGGAGCCGGGCCTTCCGGGAACTCGATCTCTGGCTTGGTGTTGTTCGTCATGCCGTTCATCCAACACGAGCGGGTCGGACGGAGGTCGCCCGGCCACCGAGTGCGGCAGTGTCGGTCGCCCGGTGTCAGTCGCCCCGCGCGGTCTGGACATCGACGCGCGCCGCGGCGTCGGAGGTGAGCAGCACGACGTTGCCGTCGGGGTCGTCGACCATCGCCGCGTACGGACCGACCGTGCTGCGTCGGCGCCATCCGACCGTGGTACCCGGCCGCGGTCAGGTCGGCCCAGCAGGCGTCGACGGCGGCGTCTTCCCCGAGATAGAACTCCAGGAGCTGCTGATAGCCGCCGGTCGGCCGCGTCCATGTCGGGTCGTTGGTCGCCGCGAACGACTCGGTGAGCAGCAGGCTGACGCCGCTGCCCATCCGGTGGACAACGACCCGCTGGCCGGCGCGGGGCTCGGGGACGTCGACGCCGAGGCGCCGGTAGAAGGCGGTCGAGGCGACGAGATCGCGAACCTCGAGGACGAGCATGCTCAGCTGGATCTCCATTCCTCGACCCTGGCACGGGGCGCACCGGGCCACGCACGCCATGTGCCACGCCGTCGATCCTCGTCCGTAGGGTGTGCGTCGTGGGCCGGTTGATCGTCATCGAGGGACTGGACGGCTCCGGCAAGCGCACCCTGGCCGAGTCACTGGCCACCGCGGCCCGGGGTCGTGGGCAGCGGGTCGCGACGCTGGCGTTCCCGCGTTACGGCGTCGGGCGTGCACGCCGACCTGGTCCGGGATGCGTTGTACGGCCGGCTCGGTGACGTCATCCGATTCGGTCTACGGCATGGCTCTGCTGTTCGCCCTGGACCGCAGGGACGCGCTGCCGGACATCCGGCGCGCCCTCGACCAGCACGACGTGCTGCTGCTGGACCGCTACATCAGCGCCAACGCGGCCTACGCCGCCGCCCGGCTCGGCGCCCCGGACATCCCCAACGACGTGCCCGCCTGGGTGCGCGACCTGGAGGTCGGCAGGTTCGGGTTACCGGAGCCGGACCTGCAGATCCTGCTGGCCACCGATCCGGGCACGGCAGCGCAGCGCGCCCGGCTGCGGGCGCAGGCCGAAGCGGAACGAGCGCTGGACCGGTTCGAGGCCGACGCCGCACTCCAGCGCCGCACCTCCGCGATGTACGCGACGCTGGCCGCGCAGGAGTACCTGTCGCCGTGGCAGCGTGCTGTCGCCGGGTCCGGACGGCCGCGTCGAGATCTCGCCCGGACCTGCTCAGTGCCGCCGAGTGACTAACCACCAGGCACCGTCGCCGCAGCGGACCCGGTCGACGCTCAATCGACGGCCGGCTCGGGCGAGTTCGCGGCCGCCCAGAGCGCCTCACCCAGCCGCTCCTTGCGCATCCGAAGGTCGACGTAGGTCAAGGCCAGCATGGACACCAGCCAGGCCGTGGCGAACGCCGCCGCCACCGCCGACGCGGCGGTGGACACCAACATTGCGGTGTTCGCGGACGCATCGTGCAGGAAGCTCATGACGACCATGCCGAGCAGCGCGGCGGCCACGTTCGATGCCACCAGGGCCAGGGCGGTGAGCCCGAGGATCCGGCCCCGTCCGCCGAGGGTCAGCGACGCCGAGCGACGCACCGCCGTGCCCAGGTCGGCGCCCTCCATCACCGCGACCGGCGCCGCCATCGACCAGGTCAGGAAGATCAGTACTCCGGGCACCACGAACAAGGCGGTGCCGACGGCCACGGCCGCGGCGACCGCCGCCGCGACGGCCAGCAGCACGAACCAGCGGCGGCCGAGCCGACGTCGGAACGCGTCGCCGACCGGTCGGCCGAGGACGTCCTGCGAGACGAACACGGTGGCGACACCGGACAGCAGCACGGTCCACAGCAGCGAGAAGAGATAGGACAACCCGGCCGACGCCAGGAAGATCCCGGGGATCGTCGAGTTGCCGCCGTCCAGCAGTTGGCCGGCCCACTTGTCGTACGTCTCCACCGAGTTGCCGGCCGCGAGCACGCCCCACTGGATCAACCCGGCGACCAGCGAACCGAGAGCGGCCAGCGGGCCGAGCGTCCAGAAATGCCGACGGACCACGGCGGCTCCGGCCGCCATCACCTCGCCGCCGGCCAGCGGGCGCAACGGGATCACCCCCGGGCGAGGCGCCTCGGAATGGCCACCGTTCGGGGGAGCCGGAACCACACCGAACCCGGAACTCACACCGACCATCGTCGCACGACCGGACCGACCGTCGACCTCCCGCGGCGCGTGCGTGGCGATCGGCCACCAGGGAACCCCGCGGGGTGACACCATGGACCACATGAGCGAGCGCCAGCGAGCGAATCATGGACACGCCGTGCGAACGCCGGAGCGGAGCGAGGCGAACGCGCCGAGCGAGCGCCGGCGAGCGAATCATCGACACTCGGTGCGGACGCCGAAGCGGAGCGAGGCGAACGCCCGATGAGAGCGCGTGTGCTGGTGGTCGACGACGACCCCGCCCTGGCCGAGATGTTGACCATCGTGTTGCGCGACGAGGGTTTCGACACGGCCGTGGTCCGGGACGGGGGCAAGGCGGTCGAGGCCTTCCGCGAGTCGCACCCCGACCTGATCCTGCTCGATCTGATGCTGCCGGGGACCTCCGGCCTCGACGTCTGCAAGGAGATCAGGGCGGAGTCCGGCGTGCCGATCATCATGCTGACCGCCAAGACCGACACCGTCGACGTGGTTCTCGGTCTCGAGTCGGGCGCCGACGACTACGTGATGAAGCCGTTCAAGCCCAAGGAACTGACCGCGCGGATCCGCGCCCGGCTGCGCCGCGCCGACGTCGGCACCGCCGAGCGGCTGCGGGTCGCCGACGTCGAGGTCGACGTGCCCGGCCACCAGGTCACCCGCGACGGCGAGCCGATCGCGTTGACCCCGCTGGAGTTCGACCTGCTGGTCGCGCTGGCCCGCAAGCCGCGCCAGGTGTTCACCCGCGAGGTGCTGCTCGAGCAGGTCTGGGGGTACCGGCACGCCGCCGACACCCGGCTGGTGAACGTGCACGTCCAGCGTCTGCGCAGCAAGATCGAGAAGGACCCCGAGCACCCGGAGGTGGTGGTCACCGTCCGCGGCGTCGGGTACAAGGCCGGCATGTCGTGAACCACAGCGGGCTGCCGTGACCGCCGGTCCGCGCTCCGGACCGGCCCGGTCGATCGGCCGGCAGCCCGGACACCGGCGCCACCGGCGATTTCACTCTGCCCGGCCTCCCGGTCGCCGGGCTCCCGGTGCCGGGCCTGCCGGTCGTCGTCGGACTCTCCCGGGCCCACCGATCCGCCGCGGCCACCGCCTCCCGTCTGATCGGCCGTCGTCCCGCCGCGCCCGGTCGGCCCAACGGCTCGGGGCGCTCGGGCTGGGACTCGAACAGGCCGTGGGGCTCTGGGGCCGCTCGCTGCGGCTGCGGGTCATCGTGCTGACCCTGCTGTTGTCCACACTGGTGATGGTCGGCGTCGGCGTCATCGTCCAGCAGCAGATCATCACGGGCCTGCTGCAGTCCAAGACGGATGCCGCGATCGGCGAGATCGAAGCGGCCAGGGTCACCGCCCAGCAGCAGCCTGCAGGGGGCGGAGACCGACCCGGCCTCGCTGACCACGGCGCTGAACACGGCGCTCGTCCGAGTTGGGCCGCACCACCGACACCGGAGGCTCGCAGGGCTCGACGGCCGGCGTGTTCGACCCGGTGATCATCCCGGCGCGCAATCCGGAACTCGCGGTGCCGGCCAACCGTGTCGGGGACGTCCCGGTCGAGCTGCAGGAACACGTCGATGGCCGGCAATCTGGCCAGCCAGTACACCACCGTGGAGCGGGACGGCCAGCAGATCCCGGCGCTGGTCGTCGGGGCTCCGGCGACCACCGACAACGGTTCGTTCGGCGTGTACCTGATCTTCCTGCTGGCCGGCGAGCAGAGCACCATGACCGTCGTCCAGAACACCCTGCTGCTCGGCGGCGCGGCGCTGGCCCTGGCGCTGACCCTGATCGCCAGCCTGGTCGCCGCCCAGGTGGTCCGGCCGGTGCGGCGGGCCGCCGCGGTCGCCCAGCGATTCGCCGCCGGTTCGCTCGACGAGCGGATGCCGGTCAAGGGTGCCGTCGAGCTGACCTCGCTGGCCCGCTCGTTCAACGGCATGGCCGAGGCGATCAGGGCGCAGATCCGGCAGCTGGAGGAGTTCGGCCGGCTGCAGCGCCGGTTCACCTCCGACGTCTCGCACGAGTTGCGCACCCCGGTGACGACCGTGCGGATGGCCGCGGACGTGCTGCACGAGGAGCGGGACGGACTTCCCGCCGCACCTGGCCCGGGCCACCGAGCTGCTGGTGGACGAACTCGACCGGTTCGAGGACCTGCTGGCCGACCTGCTGGAGATCAGCCGATACGACGCCGGCATGGCCGAGTTGAGCGCCGAGACCATCGACGTGCGCGCGCACCATCACCGGGTGCGTGGCGGCGGCGGCACCGTTCGCGGAGCACGCCGGCCTGCGGATCGTCACGCGACCTGCCCGACCGAGCCGGTGATCGCCGAGATCGACACCCGACGGGTCGAACGGATCCTGCGCAACCTGCTGAACAACGCCGTCGACCACGCCGAAGGACATGACGTCGAGGTCGAGCTCGCGGCCGGCCCGGACGCGTTGGCGATCACCGTCACCGACCACGGCGTCGGCCTCAAGCCCGGGGAGGCGGGCCTGGTGTTCAACCGGTTCTGGCGGGCCGATCCGTCGCGGCAGCGGCAGACCGGCGGCACCGGACTGGGCCTGGCCATCTCGCTGGAGGACGCCCGGCTGCACGGCGGCTGGCTGCAGGCCAGTGGCGCACCCGGCAAGGGTGCCCGGTTCCGGCTGACGTTGCCGCTGCATCGGGGCACCCTGGTCACCGACTCGCCGCTGCCGCTGGGGGTGGACGAGGATGCGCCGCGCACCGGTGAGTTCCCGGCCGTTCTGCCGGCCCGGCCGGGGGCGGCGCGATGAGGACGACCGGCCGGGCGTCGATCCGGCTGGGCAGGGTGTTGGTCCTGTTCGGCCTGCTCGCCGTGACCGCCTGTGCCGGCATTCCCGGGACCGGGTCGGTGCAGGACGTGCGGCAGATCGGGGACGTCGCCGAGCCGGCCCAGCCGCAGGCGCCGCAGGCCGGCCAGTTGCCCGACCAGATCGTCCGCGGCTTCATCCAGGCGTCGGCCGACACCAATGACGTGCCCTACGCCGCGGCCAAGCAGTTCCTCACCCCCTCGGTCCAGGCGTCCTGGCAGAGCGGTCCGACCCCGGTGATCGTGCTGGACGACCTGGTCCGGCTCGAGGTCACCGATACGTCGACGGTCACCCTGCGCGGAACCCAGATCGGCGTGCTCGGCGCCGACCGGTCCTACCAGGCGGTGAAGGCGAAGCCCTACGTGCACGAGTACCACCTGACCAAGGTCGGCGGTCAGTGGCGGATCACCGACCCGCAGAGCGAGGTGCTGATCCAGAATCAGCAGTTCGACGAGTCGTTCCGGCCGCGCAGCGTGTACTTCCTGGACAGTTCCGGCTCGGTCGTCGTGCCGGATCCGCGCTACCTGGAGGGCGGCCTGACCTCGGCCAACCGCATCACCCGGTTGATGAACCTGCTGCTCGACGGGCCGAGCGATCGGCTCGAGCCGGGCGTGCTGAGCCAGTTGGGACCGACCGCCGAGTTGCGCTCCAACGTCACCACTGACGACGCCGGGATCGTGCACGTCGACCTCAAGGGGGTCGACGGTGAGCACGCCGGACGCCAAGGCCGGGCTGGCCGCGCAGATCGTCTGGACGTTGTATCCCGACGCCCAGCGGGTGGCGATCACCATCGACGGCGTGCCGCTGACCGGCACCGACACCAACTCCAACCTGTCCGTCTATACACCGCAGTCGGTGGACTCCTACGACCCCGATCGGGTGTCCGGGACGGGCCAGGCGCCGACCGACCCGTGGTTCGTCGACCCCTCGGGCGCCATCGTCAGCCTGACCGAGGACCTGGAACCGATGTGGGGCCCCGTCGGCACCGGCTCGTACCTGGTCGCCGCGGCCGCGATGTCCGCCGCCAACGGCACTCTGGCGGCGGTCACGGTCGGCTCCCCGGACAACTCAGCCGGCCGCCAACTGGTGCTCGGCCGTCCGCTGGACTCTTGTCCAGACCACGCCGGTGCTGGTCGCCGACGAGTTGACCCCGCCCACCTTCACCCGCACCGGCGACGAGGTGTGGGTGGTGCAGAACGGGGCGAAGAAGCCGCAGGTCATCGCCATCACCACGGGTGGTAATCCGGCGCGTTCGGTGGTCCAGTCGGACGGGCTGGCCGGTCTGGGTGAGGTCACCCAGTTGGTGCTGTCCCCCGACGGGGCCCGGGTGGCGGTGGTCGCCGCCGGCCGGCTCTACGTCGGCGTGGTGGCCGTCACCGCCGCCGACAGCGCGGGCACGGTCGCCGACGCCGCGGGTCCGAAGATCGAGAACCTGACCGAGATCGCGCCGTCGCTGACCAACGTCGGGCCGGTCACGTTCGACGGTGCCGACCTGCTGCTCGTCGGCGCCAACTCGGGGTCGGGCCTGCGTGTGCTGTACAAGGTGGGGGTGGACGGCCGGCAGGTCGAGCGGACCACCGACGACGGCTTCTTCGGCGATGTGCAGGCGGTCACCGTGGCGCCGGGCGAGCCGGTGTTGATGAGCTACGGCAGCCGGATCTACCAACTCGAAGGTGACTGGCAGAGCGGCCGGTGGATCACCCCGCTGGACCAGCCGTTCCTGCAGGGCACCGCGCCCTTCTACCCGCGCTGACCCCGCCGGCAGCCAGCCATGTTGATCATGGCGTTGGCAAACGCCTGAATTCGCATGATTGGCCATCACAGGGACAAATAGTGCAGTGAGCGCCATGATCAACACCGCTGGGATGCAGGGCGGAAAGTTGTTCACAGGGGGCGTGATTGTCCACATCCCGGACCGGCGACCAGGGCTGCAGAACGCCACCGGCCGAAGCTGCTCGGCATGGGACGGTTGCGGGCGCTGGCCGAGGCGGCTGCGGCGACCGCACTGGACCTGGTGCTGCCACTGACCTGTCCCGGGTGCGGCGCACCGGTCCCGTGGTGTCCGGGATGCGCCGCCGAACTCGCCGGGCGGCCTCGTGAACCGGTGCTGCCGGACGCCACGGTGGCCCGCTGGCCCGGCCCGATGCCGCCGATCCGGGCCCTCACCCGCTACCGGGACCCGGTGCGCTCGGCCATCATCGCCGGCAAGGAGCGTGGCCGCCGTGACCTGCCGCCGACGCTCGGCGTGGCGCTTGGGGACCGGTCTGCTGCGACTGCACGCGCTCGGCGTGCTCGACGCCGGCGTGCTGGGCGATCTGGGGTGGCTGGTGCCGGCCCCGACCCGGCGATCGGCGGCCAGGCGGCGCGGCGGTGACCCGGTGCGCGGCGATGGCCAGGGCGGCCGCCCGCACCGTGGTCGCCGCCGGCTGGTCGTGCGGTGTGGCGCCGTGCCTGTGGACCCGGCGGGGTGCCGGCGACTCGGTCGGTCTCGACGCGGCGCAGCGTGCCGCCAACCTGGCCGGCCGGATCGTCGTGCGATGGACGGGCAGTTCCGACGCCCGGCGCCGCCGTCGTGCTGGTCGATGACGTGCTGACCACCGGCGCCACGGCGGCGGCGGCCTGCGGGGCACTGCGACGCCGCGGGGTTCCGGGTCGTCGGGGTGCTCACCGTGGCCTCGGTGCCGCGCTGGCGCCGGGCCGGCTGAACGGGTGACCGGTGACCGCCGTGACCGCGCGAGACAATGACCGGCTCGGTTGCGGAACCCGCCGCTCCCGGTAGGTTGGGCACATCCCGGGCATGCCCGGTCACCAGGTAGGGGAGGGCCTCCCGGGGAGCGCAGCAGACCGCTTTCCCGCGTGCGCGCCCGCCGATTCGCCGGGCGCCCTGACCGCCAGGAGGACCCAGGTGGACATCGTCGTCAAGGGCCGCAATGTCGAGGTTCCGGATCATTTCCGGACCCATGTCTCGGACAAGCTGAGCAAGACCGAGCGGTACGACTCGAAGATCATCCGAGTGGACGTCGAACTGTCCCACGAGACCAACCGCCGGCAGAAGGACACCTGCCAGCGGGTGCAGATCACCCTGTCGTCCAAGGGCCCGGCGATCCGCGCCGAGGCCAGCGCCGACTCCTTCTACACCGCGCTGGACGCCGCCATCACCAAACTGGAGACCCGGCTCCGCAAGGCGCAGGACCGGCGGCTCGACCGATCGCACGCCCGGGTGCCCACGCACGCGGTTGCGGCGACCAGTCGGCGAGCTGGTGCCCGACCAGGCGCCGTCCGACGCCCTCGATGACGCATCCACGGGCGACACCGCGGTGGCCGACCCGCAGGACGGTCCCGGTCGCATCGTCCGGATCAAGGACCACCCCGGCGACCCGATCACGGTCGACCAGGCGCTGTTCCAGATGGAACTCGTCGGGCACGACTTCTACCTGTTCTCCGACGCCGACACCGGACTGTGCTCGGTGGTCTACCGCCGTCAGGGCTTCGACTACGGCCTGCTGCGGCTGATCGGCCGCCGCGAACGGCGCGACCAACGGCGCCGCGCAGACCGCGCACTGACCGCGCACCGGCCGGGACGATCCGGCGGTCGGTCACGACCGGCGGACGGCCGCGCGCGGTGCGCCTACCATGGACGGTGCCGTGGGGGAACACCTACGGTTCTGGCCGCGTGCCCGCGGGGCCGCCGAGAATTCGACGCAGTGGATTCGACGCTGACGGATTCGACGCGTCCCACCGTGTCGCCGGCCAGTGACGATCGATCGAGGGTGAATACACGTGGTGCTGTCCCGACTGCTCCGTGCCGGCGAGGCGAAGACCGTCAAGCGGCTGCGCGCCATCGCTGATCACATCAACGCGATCGAGGACGACTACACGTCGCTGACCGACGCCGAGCTGCGGGAGCTGACGGACGAAGTTCCGGGCCCGGCTGGCCGACGGCGAGACCACCGACGAGCTGCTGCCCGAGGCGTTCGCCACGGTCCGCGAGGCGGCCAAGCGCACGCTCGGCCAGCGGCACTTCGACGTCCAGCTGATGGGCGGCGCCGCGCTGCACCTCGGCAACATCGCCGAGATGAAGACCGGTGAGGGCAAGACCCTGGTCTCCACCCTGCCGGCCTACCTGAACGCGCTCGCCGGCAAGGGCGTGCACATCGTCACCACCAACGACTACCTGGCCCAGCGCGACTCGGAGTGGATGGGCCGGGTGCACCGGTTCCTCGGCCTCGAGCGTCGACGTCATCCTGTCCCAGCAGACCCCGGACGTCCGCGCGGCAGGCCTACGACGCCGACATCACCTACGGCACCAACAACGAGTTCGGCTTCGACTACCTGCGCGACAACATGGCCTGGTCCAACGACGATCTGGTGCAGCGCGGCCACTGCGTTCGCCATCGTCGACGAGGTCGACTCGATCCTGATCGACGAGGCCAGGACGCCGCTGATCATCTCCGGCCCGGCCGACCAGTCGTCCAAGTGGTACACCGAGTTCGCCCGGCTGGTGCCGCGGCTGATCAAGGACGTCGACTACGAGGTCGACGAGTCCAAGCGCACCGTCGGCGTCACCGAGGACGGGCGTCGCCAAGGTCGAGCAGGCGTTCGGCATCGAGAACCTGTACGAGTCGGTGAACACCCCGCTGGTCGGATTCCTGAACAACGCGCTGAAGGCCAAGGAGCTGTACAAGAAGGACCGCGACTACATCGTGGTCTCCGGCGAGGTGCTGATCGTCGACGAGTTCACCGGCCGGGTGCTGCACGGCCGGCGCTACAACGAGGGCATGCACCAGGCCATCGAGGCCAAGGAGGGCGTGGAGATCAAGGCCGAGAACCAGACCCTGGCCACCATCACCCTGCAGAACTACTTCCGGCTCTACGAGAAGCTCGCCGGGATGACCGGTACCGCGCAGACCGAGGCCGCCGAGCTGCTACCAGATCTACAAGCTCGGCGTGGTGCCGATCCCGCCGAACAAGCCGGTGGTCCGGCTCGACCAGGCCGACCTGATCTACAAGACCGAGGACGCCAAGTTCGACGCGGTGGTCGCCGACATCGCCGAGCGGCACGAGGACGGCCAGCCGGTGCTGGTCGGTACCGCGTCCGTGGAGAAGTCCGAGCTGCTGTCCAAGCTGCTGCTGCGCGCCGGTGTCCCGCACGAGGTGCTGAACGCCAAGAACCACGCCGGGAGGCGGCGATCATCGCGCAGGCCGGCCGCGCCGGTGCGGTCACCGTGGCCACCAACATGGCCGGCCGCGGTACCGACATCGTGCTCGGCGGCAACCCCGACTTCACCGCCGACCTCGACCTGCGTGACGAGGGCCTGACCCCGACCGAGACGCCCGAGGAGTACGAGGCGGGCTGGTCGGAGGCGCTCGAGGAGGCCAAGAAGCGCTCGTCAGACCGAGGCGGAGAAGGTGCGCAAGGCCGGCGGCCTGTACGTGCTCGGGCACCGAACGGCACGAGTCGCGACGGATCGACAACCAGCTGCGCGGCCGGTCCGGCCGGCAGGGCGACCCGGGCGAGTCACGGTTCTACCTGTCGCTCGGCGACGACCTGATGCGTCGGGTCGGCGGCGGCACCGTCGAGATGCTGATGACCCGGCTGCGGATGCCCGACGACGTGCCGATCGAGCACAACTTCGTCTCCAAGGCGATCAAGAGCGCGCAGACCCAGGTCGAGCAGCAGAACTTCGAGATCCGCAAGAACGTGCTCAAGTACGACGAGGTGATGAACAAGCAGCGCACCGTCATCTACGAGGAGCGGCGCCGGGTGCTGGCCGGCGAGGACCTGCACGTGCAGGTGCAGAACATGATCACCGACGTGGTCACCGCCTATGTCGACGGGCGCGACCACCGCCGGGTACGCCGAGGACTGGGACACCGACACGCTGTGGGCGGCGCTGAAGACGCTGTACCCGATCTCGGTCACGCCGGAGAGCATCGCCGCCGAGCACGGTGATCTGACCCGGGAAACGCTGCGTCGCCGCGGTGCTCGAGGACGCCAGGGCGCAGTGGGCCAAGCGCGAGGAGGAGCTGACCCCGGAGGTCACCCGGCAGCTGGAGCGCCGGGTGGTGCTCTCGGTGCTCGACCGCAAGTGGCGCGAGCACCTGTACGAGATGGACTACCTCAAGGAGGGCATCGGGCTGCGGGCCATGGCGCAGCGCGACCCGCTGGTCGAGTACCAGCGCGAGGGCTTCGACATGTTCGCCGCCATGCTGGACTCGCTCAAGGAGGAGTCCGTCGGCTACCTGTACAACCTGCAGGTGCAGGTGGTGCCGGCCGAGGAGAGCCAGCAGGCCGAGCCGCCCGCCCAGGATGGGTCGGGTAACGGGAGCGGCAACGGTCGCGCGCTGCCGCCGCCGAAGCCCGGTGGCGGCAAGGAGGCCGCCGTCCGTCGGCGGATGCGGCCCGTCGAGGCGCTGCCGACCCAGCAGGCGGAAGCGGCCAAGGTCGAGGCGGCCAAGGCGCAGGCTGCGAAGGCCGGGACGGCGAAGGCGGGCACACCGAACGTCGAGACCTCGTCCGGCAACGGTGCCGCCGAGGCCGGATCAGCGACTCCCGCGGCGCTCCGCGCGAAGGGTCTGTCCGACGCCCGTCCGCAGCAGGCCCTGAGCTATTCGGGCCCGACCGAGGACGGCGGGGTGCAGACCAGCGGTCAGCGCAAGGCCGGTGGCCGGGCGACTGCCACGTCGGCCAAGGAGCCGGCCCGCAACGCGCCCTGCCCCTGCGGCTCGGGCAAGAAGTACAAGCTCTGCCACGGGCGGCCCGGCAGCGCCAACTGAGGTCACGGCGAGGTGGCGCGAAGGTCGTCACGGCATCCACGTCCTCCGCTCTGCACGCGGTGCACAGGGGGGCGCTCTTGCTCGGCGGCTGACGGGTTCAGCCCGGCTGGCCAACGTTGGTTGTTTTGCCGGAGATGCGGCAAGGGTCAACGACTCTCGAAGTCTTGTCGGCAGCGTTGTCAAGCGGCCGTGAGACCTGCGACAAGTGGGCGTGAAGTCGGGATGTGAATTGCGTGAGCAGCATTGCGGACTTCGCCACGCGGTCGTGATACTCGCCGGGCCTGCCCGCGCGCGGGGAACCTCCGGTGCGCGGCGATCCAGCCGAAAGGATCCGCATGTCGAAGTCCGTTGTCCGACGCTCGGGCAAAGTAGTTCTGATCACTGGTGTGTCGGCTGCCCTGGTGGTCGCCTCCGCCGGCTTTGCCCAGGCCGCGCCGGCCACCGCCGCCGCGCCGTCGGCGTCCGCAACCAAGACGTCCAACGTCATCGTGGTGTTGCGCAACCAGCACACCGACCTGACCCTGGCCAAGGGCAACCACACCTCCCCGCGGCGCAGCGCCTACCACGCTGACCAGGCCGCCGTCATCGGGGCCGCCGAGTCCGACGGCGCGCACAACGTGCGCGGGTTCGACACGGTGAACGCGGTCGCCGCCACGGTCACCCCGGCCCAGGCCGGGGCGCTGGCCACGGATCCGGCCGTCGCCGCGGTATACCCGGATCTGCCGATCAAGGCCACCCCGCCGGCCACCGACACGCCGGCCGCCGGAGTGGCGTCGGGCCACTCCACGGCCGCGAAATCCCAGATCTGCCCGTCCGATCCGAGCAAGCCGTTGCTCGAGCCGGAGGCGCTGCAGGTCACCCACACTGCCTACGCCGACGTGAGCACGCCCCAGGCGCAGAAGATCGTGGACGGAACCGGGGTCAAGGTCGCCTACATCGCCGACGGCATCGACATCAACAACCCCGACTTCATCCGGGCCGACGGTAGCCACGTGTTCACCGACTACCAGGACTTCTCCGGTGATGGGACGGCGTCGGCCACCGGTGGTGCTGAAGCGTTCGGCGACGCCAGTTCGATCGCCGCCCAAGGCCGCCAGGTCTACGACCTGGCGAACTACGTCAGCGCTGCGCATCCGTTGCCGCCGGGTGCACCATCCAGATCCGCGGCATGGCGCCCGGCGCCAGCCTGATCGGCCTCAAGGTCTTCGGGAACTCCAACACGGCACCCACCTCCCGGTTCATCGAGGCGATCGACTACGCGGTGAGCTCCGGCGCCGATGTGCTCAACGAGTCGTTCGGCGGCAACCCCTACCCGGACACCAGCACCGACCCGATCACCCTCGCCGACGCCAGCGCGGTCGCGGCCGGCGTCACGGTCGTGGCCAGCACCGGAGACGCCGGGGTGACCGGCACGGTCGGCTCGCCGGCGTCGAGCAGCGCGGTGATCGGCGTCGCCGCCACCACCACGTTCCGCTCCTACCTGCAGGAAACCGGTGGCGGTGCCCAACTGTCCAACGGAACCTGGGTGAACAACAACATCTCCGGGCTCAGCTCCGGCGGCGTCACGTACTCGGCTCGCACTCCTGACCTCGCCGCTCCGGGCGATCTGGGCTGGGCCCTGTGCACTGCCGACCTCGACGCGTACTCGGAGTGCGCAGACAACGACGGTGGTCCTTCACCGATCCAGAACTTCGGCGGCACCAGCCAGTCCTCACCGCTGACCGCCGGCGCGGCCGCGCTGGTCATCGAGGCGTACGAACACACCCACGGCGGTAGCCGACCGACGCCGGCCGTCGTCAAGCAGATCCTCACCGGCACCGCCACCGATCTGGGCCACCCGTCCTACGAGCAGGGAGCCGGGGAACTGAATTCGCTCAAGGCGGTGCAGGCGGCCGAGAGCTGGCACGTCACCGGCCACGGCGACCGGCTCGGCGCTGGTGGTCGACAAGACGCAGCTGTCGGTGACCGGGCATCCAGGTGCGCCCTCGGCGCAGCGGCTCACCGTGACCAATGACGGCGCGAAGCCGCAGCGGGTCACCGCCTCCACCCGCACCTTGGGTCGCACGGTGGCCACGCTGTCCGGGACCGCGGCTCTGAACACCGCGACCTCGTCGGCCTACATCGACGCGTTCGGGATCAGTCGCAGCTACGCCACGGTGAAGTTCTCCGTCGGGACGCCACGTCGACCGGCTGACGTTCAGCGCGGCGGCGGCCAGTGCCCCGTATGCGAGCCGGGTCATCCTGCTCGATCCCGACGGGCACGTACACCGCGTACAGCATCCCGCAGGGCGCGGCGAACTACGCGATGTCCGACGTCCGGTACCCGGCCGCCGGCACCTGGACCGCGCTGATCGCGTTGTCCACGGGCAGCGCGTTCAACGGCACCTTCGTCTGGAAGGCCCTGGAACAGCGGTTCACCACCGATGGGACGGTCGTACCGTCCTCGTTCACTCTGGCCCCCGGGGCGAGCCGCACGGTCGCCGTGCTGACCAGGGAGCCGAGCGCGCCCGGTGACCAGTCCGCCTCGGTGCAGCTGCGCGGCTCGGTCAGCGGGGTCACCTCGGTGCCGCTGACGCTGCGCGCCGTGGTGCCGCCGCAGGAACTACTCGTTCACCGGCACCATCACCGGCGGCAACGGGCGGCAGACGTACCCGGCCCAGTCGTCCGTCTACTATCTCGACGTCCCGGCGCACCAGAGGGATCTGGGCGTCGGGGTGAGCCTGGGCGACACCGGCAACGGGGTCATCGCCACGCTCACCGCGCCCAACGGAGCAGAGCTACTCGTCCAACAGCAACGCGCGCTGACGGGACCGGGGTCCAGGACTACGTCCGCAACCCGGTACCGGGTCGGTGGGCGTTGACCTTCGGGGTGCTGAACCCGGTCAGCGGCCTGCTCACCTCGTCGACGTACCAGGTGAAGGTCAGGTACAACACCGTCAAGGTGAGCGCACCGACCCTGCCGGCCGGCGCCCGGACCAAGCTCGCCAAGGGACGGCCGGTGACCGTCCCGGTGAAGGTCACCAACACCGGAGTGGCTCCGCTGGCCTACTTCGCCGACGGCCGACTCGCCAAGGTCGGAACCCTGCAGTTGACCAACCTCAACAGCGACGACACCTTTGCCTTGCCCCAGGCCGCCGATGTGACGCCCGGCTGGTTGGTGCCGACGCACGCCTCGCAGTTCGCGGTCACCGCGGCCGGCACCCAGCCGGTGAACGTCGACGTGTTTTGGTCGGGCGGCAACCCCGACCATTACGCGGCCGCACCGGCCGCGGGCGCGACCACGGTCAACTTCGCCACCGGGGCCGCGGCCGGTCTGAGCCAAGGCTTCTACTACGCAGACCTCGGCCAGACCGGGCCGTTCGGTGAGGATCCGGCCCCGGCCGGGAAGGTCACCGTGTCCGCGTTCGCCTCGGGTCAGCTGTTCGACACCGCGGTGACCTCCTCCACCGGTGACGTGTGGTCCGAGGGCGTTGCCGGACAGTCCGGCACCAGCCCGTTGGACCTGCGGGCCATCGCGGCCCGGGTGCATGCCGCTGAGCAGGGCGACGCCACGCCGGCGGACCAGGCGGCCGCGCAGGCCGATGGACCTCTGGTCCTGGCACCCGGCCAGACCGGCACGATCATGGTGACCATCACCCCGGACCAGGCCGAAGGGCAGCCGGGTCACCGGCCACCTGTACATCGACACCTTCGACGGCTTCAGCGGCGACGGTGACGAACTGGTCGACCTGCCCTACGCCTACACGGTGGGCTGACCCGGGTCTCGCGCAGTGTGACACCGGCCCGGATCCCGCGAGGGATCCGGGCCGGTGTCACCTGGGCAACAGAGCCTGGCGACGCCAGGGAATGCGGATCGCCGGATCCGCCTGCGCAGGTGCGGCGACGAGACGGATGTCCTCGGGATCGGTGGTCAGCACCGTGCGGGCACCGACGGTGACCGCGACGTGAACCAGGTGGGCAACCACGACGTCGCTGGTGCTCGCGCGGGCGGACAGCGCTCCGACCTGGTGCCCTGCTCGACGGCCGGCAGACGAACGTCGCAGCCTCGCAGGAACCGGTGCAGCTGTGAGTAGGGCCCTTGTGTCGTCCCGGCGGACATCAGCCGACCTGGAGGGCCGTCATCCGCCAGCGGCCGTCCAGGCCCTCGAGCCGGAAGGCCAGGGCCCGCACCCGGGCGGCCCGGCGGAACACCGCGCTCACCTCGGCGATCCCGTCGCCGGGTTCGCAGAATCGCACGGACAACAGGGTCGGCAGCCCGGGTCCCGGCACCATCGGAAGGTCCTCCAGTCCGGCGAACACCTCTGGGGCGCAATGTGTTCGGAGCTGTTCCACCGGGCGCACACCGGCGAGAGCCTCGACCAGACCGCGGGCCAGCATGGTGGCCGGCCGCGCGACCGTCGGCAGTTCCCGGGCGCCGGTGGGCCGAATGCCGATGTCCGGATCGCTCGACCAGCGGGGGACCTTGGTGAGAACGGTGGCCGGCACGGCCGTCTCGGAGCGATACAGGGTCCGTCGCCGACGGACGGCGGGTCGCAGGATCCGCACCCGGTCGGCGGGCGAGCGCTCGTCGTCGAACGGTGGTTCGCAGTCGGGCAGCGGGACGAGGTAGGGCCAACCGGGCGCCCGTCGTGGGGCCGGGATGGCGGGGGCACGGTCCAGGGCGATGGTCATCAGGCGTCCTTCGTGATCGGCGGGAGCAGGTGTTGTCCGGGCAGGATCAGGTCGGGATCCGGGCCGATGACGCCGGCGTTGGCCGCGTACCAGGCCCGCCAGGCGTGATCGATCTGTGCGGCGTCGGCGCCGGCCGGCAGGTGAGCGGCGGCGATCGCCCAGAGGGTGTCGCCCGGCCGGACGAGGACCGGTCCCCGGAGCGGGGTCCGGCCGTGCGCGGCCGCGGCCGACCGGGAAGCGGCCCGGTGCGGGGCCGCCGCAGCTCGCCGTGGGCCGGATGGCCCGGGCGGCCGGCGTACTCGCCCGTGACGCTCGCGGACGCTGGAGCGCTTGCGACCGGCCAGTCGAGCTCCGGCAGGGTCGTGACGACGGTGATCGGGGCCGGACCCGCCGCGGACGGCCAGTCGAGCTGCAGCGCCGGCAGCGGCGCGTCCGGCGACGTCGGCCCGGGCCGCTGCGTCCCCCGCCGGCGCAGCGACCCGGGCGCTGCTGGTCGCCCCGCCGATCGACTCGGCGCCGATGGACTGTGCGGCGGTCGAATCGGTGGTGCCGCAGGCGATCGTGCCGACACCGATGCTGACGCCGAGCCCGGCGACCAGCAGGGGCCGAAGCGCGGCCGGGAGGAGCCGACGAAGGGCCCGGACCGCATACCGGCCGGCCCCGCCGGGGAGTCGGGTGGCCGCGCCCAGGAGCAGCACCGCGCAGCCCCACACCAGGAGCGGCCAGACCAGGCACGACGCGATGACCAGGGCCGCGGCACCGGCCGGTCCACCGGCCGCGGACTGGGCGGCCCCGGCCCGCAGCAGATCGCCGAACCTGGACGGCAGCGGCAGCCCCCAGCTCAGGGCGGCCAGCGCAGCAGAGCCGAGCACGAGCGTCGCCCAGCGGCGCGATTCGCTTGAATCGCTACATTTGACATCGTTTGACATGGAATGCAGTGAAGTACTGGCGTTAGGGCCCTGTCAAGACACGTGAGCAATCTTTGTTTGCCGACGCTGCTCGGCGCTGGAAGAATGCGCTGTGTGCGCTGGGAGCAGCTGTTCGCCGAGTTGGAGTCGCAGTACGTGGAGCTCGCCGCCGCGGCCGAGGACGCCGAGATGGGCGAGCGGATTCGGGTCGAGCAGGGGGCCGTGGTCGTCGGGGCCCGGCTGGCCGGCGCCATCGGCCGGCCGGTCCGGTTCTCCGTCGCTGCGGGCCGCCCGGTCGCCGGTGCACTGCACAGCGTCGGCCCCGACTGGGTGCTGGTCGGCGAGGCGCCGGGCCGGGAAGCCCTGATCAGCCTGTCAGCGGTGACGGTGGTCGAGGGGCTGACCGCGGCGACCGGGGCGCCGCTCACCGGTGTCGCTCAGCGCCTCGACCTGCGGTTCGCGCTCCGCGGCCTGGCCCGGGATCGATCACCGATCGCGTTGACCGTCCCCGGCGGGCGAGGCGTGGCCGGCGCCGGCGATGCCGAGTTGACCGGCACGATCGACCGGGTCGGCGCGGACTTCATCGAGATGGCGCTGCACGCCGCCTGGGAACCGAGACGGGCGGCCGCCGTGCGTCAGGTGGTGATGGTGCCGCGCTCGGCGATCATCGTGGTCCGCCCGATGCCGCTCGGTTGACCCGACTGCGGTAGCGGGCGTTGATCAGCGCGCCTCGGTGGGCAGTTCGGCCGGCAGATCGGCCAGGGCGGTGGCCGAACGCTGGTAGGCCTGCTCGATGTAGGCCTCGAGTCGGGCCCGCTCCACCCGCCACACATTGCGGCCGCCGATCTGGATCCCGACCAATTCACCACTGCGCACCAGGGCGTAGGCCTGCGACGTCGAGATGTTCAAGATCTCGGCCACATCGGCCAGGGTCAGGAAGCGATCGGAGGCCATGACGACGACCCTTTCGGCGGTGCGGCGCGCGTTGACAGGATTCGCTGTGGTTTGAACCGGCACCGGCCAGTTTGCCACGGTTGGACCGTGGCTGTCTCGCGGTGGCGGCGCCCTGTGCACAACGGTCCCGCCCACCTCGGGGACCTTCGCCTCCGGAGGTCGCCCGCTCGCGTTCGGAACCAGTTCGCGGACCGCGGACTCGTGGTGTTCCGACGGCTACCCAGCAGGGTGGTTGTCCACACCGGACCGCCGACACCACCCGAACGGACCAGCGGCGACCGTATGATCCCGGCCATGTCCACCCCCGAGCCGCCGAAACCGCGGCGGATGTCCCGGCCGAGTTGGCTGGACCCGCGGATCATCGGTGGACTGGTGCTGGTGATCGCCGCGGTCGTGATCGGTGCCAGGGTCATCGGCTCGAGTCAGCACACCACGCCGGTGCTCGCCGCCGCTCACGATCTCGCCGACGGGACCGTGCTGACCGCCGCGGACGTGGTGACCGTCGAGGTGAACCTGGGCGACGGCACCGGCAAGTACCTGTCGGCGGACTCGGTGGTGGCCGGCCGAGCCCTGACCGAGCCGGTGCGCGCCGGGGAGCTGGTGCCGGTGGGCGCCCTGGGCGATCCGCTCACCGGCCGGGTGCTGGTCGTACCGGTCGCGTCCGAGCGCATGCCGCCCGGTGTCGGCCACGGCTCGGTCATCGACATCTACCTGATCACCGGCGATGGTGAGAACGCGGTCACCACGCCGCTGGCCCAGCAGGTCACCGTGCAGTCGGTGAGCAGTCCGTCGTCCGGCGGGTTGTCCGGCGCGGGCCTGAGTCAGTACCAGGTTGCCGTGCTGCTTGCCGGCCGACCAGGCCGACACGTTGGTGCGCAAACTGCCGACCGGCGATGCGCTGGTGGTCCTGGTCAGCGGGCCGATGAAGTGACCGCCGGCCTTGCTCCGGGGCCGGGTGGGTCCGGTGTGCTCACCGCCGGCAGCGGCCACCCGTGGGAGAGCGAGCTGGTCTCGGCGATGAGCCGGCCCGGCGCGCGCCTGCGGGTGGTCCGGCGGTGCGTCGACGTCACCGACGTGGTCGCGGTGGCCTCGACGGGCCAGATCTCCGTGGCCATCGTGGCCGCCGACCTGCGACGGCTGGATGCCGAGCTGGTCCAGCGGTTGCGGTCCGGGCGGGTCGCCGTGGTGGCCGTGTACCCGGCCGGCGATCAGCCGACCGTCACCCGGCTGAACCGGATCGGCATCCCGGTCACGGTGGCCGACGACGCCGGGGCCGACGCGATCGTCGCGGCGGTCGGTGAGGCGGTCGCCGAACTGGCCGGCGCCACCGCTGCCCCCCGGGGCGCCGACTGGTTCGGTGACACCAGGACCGCCCTACCGGCCGCCGATTCGTTCGAGCCGGCCCCGCCGCCGATGTCGACCGGCTCGGGCCACGGGGCGGGCGGTGGGGTGCTGGGCCGGGTGATCGCCGTGTGGGGACCCACCGGGGCGCCCGGGCGGACGACGGTCGCCGCCGGGCTGGCCGCCGAGGTCGCCGCGGCCGGCGTGTCCACCCTGCTGATCGACGCCGATGTCTACGGCGGCGTGCTGGCCAGCGCGTTCGGCCTGCTCGACGAGTCGCCGGGGCTGGCCGGCGCCTGCCGGATGGCGGCGAACGGACGGCTGGGGCCGGTCGAACTGACCACGCTGAGCTGGCGGATCAACGACGAGCTCACCCTGCTCACCGGCATTCCGCGGCCGGACCGGTGGCCCGAGGTGCGGCCCTCGTCGATCCCCCTGGTGCTCGAGGTGGCCCGAGCGCTGGCCGCGGTGGTCGTGGTCGATTGTGGGTTCTCACTGGAGAGCGACGAGGAGATCAGCTTCGACACCGTCGCCCCTCGACGGAACGGGGCCACGCTGGCCGTGTTGTCCGACGCGGACGTGGTGCTGGCCGTCGGGTCGGCCGATCCGCCCGGCATGGAACGGCTGGTGCGCGGGCTGGTGGAACTGGCCGACGTGCTGCCCGACGTGCAGCCGCAGGTGGTGCTGAACCGTCTGCGGCGCACGGCGGCGTCCCGGGACGACGCGGCGGGTGCGCTGCGACGGTTCGCCGGACTCTCGGTGACCGCGGCCTTGGCCGAGGACCGGGTCGGCACCGACCTGGCCTGGCGGCGGGGGGTATCGATGGCCGAGGCCGCCGCCGGGTCCCCGCTGCGGGCCGGGCTGCGTGAGCTGGCTGCATCGCTGAGCCCACGGGTGGTTTCGGCCGGCTGAGCCCGACGGCGAGCCGGGCGCGCCGGCGGCGGAGCGGCCCGGTGTGCCACGATGTCGACCATGACCGACCGGCTCTCCGCGACCGACGCCGCCTTCGTCTACGGCGAGGACGCGGCGACCCCGATGCATGTCGGTGGCGTCGTCATCATCGATCCCGCGGACGGGTTCGACTTCGCCGACGTCGTCGAGCTGATCCGGTCCCGGCTTGGACCTGGTGCCGCGGTACCGGCAGAAGGTGCGGTTCGTGCCCGGCCGGCTCGGTCGCCCGGTCTGGGTCGACGACGACGACTTCGACCTGAGCTACCACGTCCGACGGTCGGCGCTGCCCAGACCGGGGACCAGGGCACAGCTCGACGAACTCGTCGGACGGCTGATCTCCCGCCCGCTGGACCGCAGCCGACCGTTGTGGGAGATGTACGTGGTCGAGGGCCTGGAGGGCGGCCGGGTTGCACTGATCAACAAGACCCATCAGGCGCTCGTCGACCGGATCGGCGCGGTCGACGTCGCGGCGGCGATCCTGGATCTGTCACGCGGGTCACGGAGCGCTGCCGGACCAGCCCTGGATCCCGACCCCGGCGCCCAGCGACGTCGACCTGGTGGTCGACGCAGTGGCCGACGTCGCCGCCAGGCCGTCCGAGGCGCTGGAGGCGTTGCGGCTGGCCACCGTCGACCTGCGCACGCATCCTGGTTCGGGTCGGCGACGCCGCCGGCAGCATCGTCGAAATGGTCAGGCGCACGGTCCGGCCGGCCCCGCAGGTCGGTGCTCAACCAGCCGACCGGCGGTCAGCGCCGGTTCGCCGGCGTGCGTCGGAGACCTGCAGCAGTTCAAGGACATTCGCAACGCTCATGCGCGGCACGGTGAACGACGTCATCCTCACCGTGCTGACCGGCGCGCTGCGCAACTGGCTGCTGTCCCGCGGTGAGCCGGTGACCTCGCACAGCGCGCTGCGGGCGATGGTCCCGATCGCGCTGCGGACCACCGCTGACGTGGAATCGCCGGCCGTGGCCTCCTACCTGGTCGATCTGCCGGTCGCCGAACCGAACCCGACGATGCGGCTGCACCAGGTGTCGTTCGCGATGGCGGCCCACACCGAGGCGGGCACCCAGATCGGCGCCGACTCGATCGTGGAACTCGGTCGATTCGCGCCGCCCACGTTGCACGCGCTGGGCGCCAGGGTCGCCGGGCAGCTGTCCCGACGCATGTACAACGTGCTGGTCACCAATGTTCCGGGGCCGCAGATCCCTTTGTACGCAGCCGGTTCCAAGGTGGTGGCGATGTACCCGGTGGCACCGCTGGCCAAGGGCCACACCCTCGCGGTGGCCTGCACGTCCTACAACGGCTCGGTGTTCTTCGGGTTGACCGCCGACCGCGATGCGATGCCGGACGTCGAGGAGTTCGCCGACCTGATCACCGAGGCGGTCGAGGAGTTGCTGCACACGGTGCCGGCGAAGGCGGTGCGTGGGCGGCCGCTGCGTCGGCGCCGGAACCCGACCGTGGCCTCGGTGGGGGACCCTGCTGGTGCGGCCCCGAGTGGTGCGGCCCCGAATGGTGCCGAATGATGCGGCCCCGAATGATGCGAAGCCGGATGAGCCGCCGCCGACCGACGCGCCGTCTGCCGATCCCGGCGCGGACGATCGGACCGATCCGTGAGGGTGTACATCCCGGCCACGGTGGCCGTGTTACGGGCGGCGGTGGCCGACGGGCAGGTCCGCGCGCCAGGGCGACATGCCTTCGGTGCCACCGAGGTTCTCGTCGGGCAGTATCCCGGCGCCGATCTCGAGGAGGTGGAGTACGTCGCCATGCAGGATGCCGCCAGGGCCTCGCTCCGCCTGCTGTCGGCGTCGGACGGGGCGCCGATCCGGGTGGTGATCGCCGCGGACACCGACGACACGACCCTCGACCCGCACGGCGACCCGTCGTCGGTCTTCGTGGACGCACCCGTCGCCTGGCGGGACGTGGCCGCGGTGCACCTGGACGGTGCGGACGCTGCCGAGGCGGTCCGGGCCGCGGCGGCGGTGGTCGACCAGGCGGATCTGGGCGACCCGGACGCCGAATTCGTCCTCGGCACTGCCGAGGACTTCGAGCTCGCCTGGTATGCGCCGGACGAGATCGCCTACCTGGTCGTGGAACTCGGCGACTGAATCCCCGCGGCCTGGCAATCTGGAACCGGCACTGGAACGGGCCGGCCCCGAATGCACACCAGGCCCCGACCCGGGTGGGTCGGGGCCTGGTGGCCGTACGGGCATCCGGCGTCGCGTCGGGGGCGTCACCATCGCGCCCGAAGGATCAGGCGGCGTCGAGGGTGTACTCGAGCTCGAGGGACAGCTCGACCTTGTCGGCGACGACGGCGTTGCTCGCGCCGAAGGCGGCGGTGAAGCTCACGCCGAAGTCGCGACGGTTGATGACGCCGTGGGCGGAGAATCCGGCCCTGGTGGAGCCGTAGGCGTCCACGGTCTCGCCGAGGAACTCGGTCTTCAGCTCGACCTGCTTGGTGGTGCCGCGGATGGTCAGGTCGCCGACCAGGACGAACTCCTCACCGTCGAAGTCGCGGACCTCGGTGGAGGTGAAGGTGATGGTCGGGTGGTTGGCGATGTCCAGGAAGTCGGGCGACTGGACGTGGCCGTTGCGCTGGTCGTTCTTGGTGTCGACGCTGGCCGCGTCGATCACGGCGGTCACCGAGGCGTCGGCGATGCCGCGCTTGCCGACGGTCAGCGTCGACGAGGTCAGGTCGAAAGTGCCCTTGGCCTTACCGACGGCCATGTGACGGACCTTGAACGACACGTCCGAGTGCACGGTGTCCGCGGTCCAGGTGCCGGTGGTGAGCAGGGTCTGGGTGCTGGTCATGATGGTTCCTCCTGAGCGATGAACCGGCGGGCGTTCACCGGATCTATGACGTGTCAACCAATTCCTGTCCAGACTATTCCGCGGAGCGGGCGGTTCGGAAGCTTGAAAGCTCATATAACCGTGTGATGATGCTCACTCACCGAAAGCAACCTGGACCGGCTGCGGTGTGCCGGCCGTGAACAGGTGACCACGACCGGGTGGACATGCACCCGACCGACGGGGCAGCGCGGCGCCGAGCAGGCGGCCGTCCGGCCCCGTCGGCCGACAGCAGGAGCCCGTTCCGGTGGCCGGCTACGGCCGGGACGGGGCCGCGCAGGCTCCGCAGCGCGCGGTCCAACCGGTCGCCGATGGCAAGGGTCTGGTGCGCTCCGGCGGCGGCACAGAACCGGGTCAGCAGCTCGAGCATGGCTGGGTCCTCGACGTCACCGACCCGGTCGCAGACGAGCAGGAGCGGGCCCTCGTGAGCGACCAAGATGCGCCGCACCGCGGCAGCGCCGGCCACCGCGGCGACGCCGGTCGGCAGCTTGTCCTGGCCTTCCGCGGCTGCGCCGGACAGCCACAGCACCGGGATCCCCCGGCGCGCCGCGCCGGTGGCCAGCGTCAGCAGCGCGGCGGTCACCCCGGCGGCCGGTGGGCCCGCCACCAGCAGGGCCCGGGTGGCGCCGAGTTCCCACCCGACCGGACCGGCGTCGTCGCCCCCGAGTCCGATCGGCACACAACCCGGCTCGGGGAGGCCGCGGTCGCGGACAACTTCGTCGAGCTGATCGCGGCGGAGCCGACCGGGCAGCGGCCGGATCACCAACCGGTCCGATCGGTCGGCGGGCGCGGGGGCGACGTGGTCGTCCGCGATCGCCACCTGTACCGCCGGCCCGCTGTCCCCGAGGCGGGCGCGACCGGGGTCGCCCGGCGTCTCGCCGAGCAGCACGACCGAGCGGAACGACGTCGCGCACCGGTGGTGCCGGGCCCGCGGGCCACCGGCGACAGCCAACCGGATCCCGCATTCCTGACCGCGATCGGCGATCTTGCTCAGCGTTGCGGTCCAGGAGCCGAAGTCCAGCTGATCCAGCACGGCTGCGACGGGTTCGAGGCCGTCGACGGCGAGCGCGATGGGCGGCCCTGGTGCTCCGGCGCGGCGGTCGATCTCTGCCGAGAGCCGGCCGAACAGGCGCAGCACCAGGCTCGGCTCGGTCAGGTCGAGCCGGGTGGAGGTGGCCGGCCAGGCAACCAGTGCGGCGAGGCCGGCCCCGGCGTCGATCAGCACCAGTTCGGCGCCGTCCGCGGCCTGCGCGGCCGCCCACCGACGGAGCAGGCCGGTGCGCCCGCTGCCCGGCGGGCCGACCGCCAGCAGCGGCTCGGACGGCACCTGCCACGGGCCGTTGTTCTTGCTCGTCCGGCAGGTCGAGCAGACCGAGGTGGCGTGGATCCGGCATCCGCAGTCGGGACGGCAACGGCGGCAGCCAGGGCGCCGCGGGCCGCGCCGGCGCGCGAGCAGCGGCGGCCGCGACCAGGGCGTCCAACCGGCTGGGCCCCGACCCGGTGGTCGGCGGGTCCTCGGCGCGGCGTACCCGGGTCGTGGTCCGGGTCGGCGCGGTCGAGAGCTGCCCGCGGAACAGCACGGGGGATTCCCGTCCCGTGCGCAGCAGGGCCAGGCCCGGCCGGCCGATGGGCAGGTGCGCAGCGTCCGGCAGGTCGAGCACATCGCGCGATTCGGTCTCGTCCACCACCCGCAGGCAGATCCGGGTGCCGATGTTCGCCCGCACAGCCGGGCTCACCACGCCGGCCGGTCGCTGGGTGGCCAGTACCAGGTGCAGACCCAGCGATCGACCGCGTTGCGCGACATCCAGCAACCCGGTGAGGAACTGCGGCAGTTCGGCTGCGACGGTGGCGAACTCGTCCACCACGATCACCAGCCGCGGCGGCACGTCCGCCCGGCCGGCGCGCCGGACCGCGGCCAGGTCGGAGGCGCCGGTGGCAGCCAGGAAGCGTTCCCGACGGCGTAGTTCCGCGCGCAGACTGGTCAGGCCGCGGGCGGCCAGAGCCGGGTCCAGATCGGTGATCAGCGCGCTGACGTGGGGCAGGCGGGCCGCCGCCGCGAAGGCCGCCCCGCCCTTGTAGTCGACAAGCACGAACGAGGTCCCGGACGGCGGCGCGGCCTCGGCCAGCCCGGTGATCAGCGTGATCAGCAGTTCGGACTTGCCCGCACCGGTGGTGCCGGCCACCAGCAGGTGTGGCCCGTCGCGGTCCAGGTCGACGACCACCGGCCCGGCTGCGCCGGTGCCGAGCGTCGCCGTGGCGGCGCCGGCCGGCCAGTCGGCGAGCAGATCCACCGGACCCGCGGCCGGGTCGGCGTCGTCCGGCGAACGCCGATCGGTCAGCGCGGCCAGGCCGCCGGCGGCAGCCTCCAGGACGGCGCCGTCGATCGCGGTGGGCTCGACGGACGCGGCCGACCCGGCCCCGGCGAACGTCGCGCCGGCGCCGTCCCACGACAGCACCGCCGTGCAGCGGCCGGGTAGCTCACGCCGGGTCGGCGCCGTGCACAGGACGCTGGTGGGCACGCCATCGGTCAATGCCCGGTCCACGGCCAGAACGTCCCGGTGCGCGTCGGGGACCACGACGACCCGCAGCTCCGAGGGGATCCGCGTGCGGTCCGCGTGCGGCAATCCGGTCGGCACCAGCGGGGCCGGCCCCTCGATCGACAGGTCACCAGGGGCGTGCAGGGTCGCCGCCTGCAGCACGATCGAACGGACAACGCCGGCCGCGGCGGGACCGGCGACGCCGAGGACGCAGCCCGGCGAGAGCCGGGCGACCACCGGTACCTCGGCCACCCGGAACCGGCCGGCTGATCCCACCGACACCTCCCGGTCGCCGACCCCCACGGTCACCGCCCCGAATTCCGGGTCGCCCGGTCGGCGCTCCCAGAGCCGGGACGACGGCCCGGTGGCCCTGGACCGACAGGTCGCCGGGTCGGGATACCGGTCCCACTCGTCGCGGCGGAGGCGGTCGACCAGGGTGCGCTCGGATTCGGTCCTGGCGGCGCTGGCGGCCCGGTGTTCGGCCAGCGCCCGCCGATGCGACCGGCGTCCCGACCACCGGTCGCCCACCGCTGACACGATCATCGTCGCCGGCCCGGCGGCCGCCATCACCAGGAACAACAGCTGACCGGTGAGCAGCGCGAGGCTGCCACCGAGCAACGCCCCGGCCAGTGCCGCCACGATCGGCAGGGCCCGCCGCCGGTGCTCCGGGGGTGGCCCAGGGTCGGGGGACAGCTCCACCGGCACGTTCACCCGGACCGCCGGCGGCCGTGACACGACCAGATGACCACGACCGTCCGGACTGCGTGCAAGTGGTTGCTCCGCCGCCAACCGGACGGCAAACCGGCTGGCGCCCAATCGCAACACCGCACCGTCAGGTAGCAGCGCGACGGCGTGTCCGGCCTCGCCGCCGTTCACCGCCAGACCGTTGATCGAGCCGAGATCGGTCACCTGCGGACCGGCCGCAGTCATCGTGACCCTGGCATGCCGGAGCGAGAGCTGGCGGTCGGCGATGACCAGGTCCGCGCCGGCGCCGCGGCCGATGACCACCGGATCGTGGAGCACCGTCAACGACCGCCCGGCGTCCGGTCCGGCCACACAACTGACCTCCAGCGGACCGCCCACCAGGACGGACAGCCCCGCCGACGGCGGTCCGGTGCTCAGCCGGACACCGGCCAACAGCGGCGGCCGGCCGACCACCGCGGCGCCGGACAGGGCGCTGCCCTGGCACCGCAGCGGCGTCCCCGGTGGAATTCCGGCCGCCGCGCACACCGCGTCGGCCACCTCGAGCCAGGGCAGCGCCCCCGGCAGCTCCAGGACCAGCTGGGTGGTCGAGGTGCCGTCCGTCACCGACAGCGGGAGGTCGAAGGGGGCCACCGGGGCAGTGTCGGTCGGCCCGCCCGGTCATGGTGGTCACCGGGCGCCGGCTGTGGACAGTCGGGACACAGGTGGACAACCGATCCGCCGGAAAGCCCGGTCATGGGGCGCCGCCGAAACCGTGCTGACACACGCTCCGCGTAGGGTCAGGGACCATGTGCGGCATCGCCGGTGAGATCCGGTTCGACGGACACCCGATCGACCTGGATGCGGTCGCCCGGATGTCGGACGTGCTCCGCCCTCGCGGACCCGACGGCGACGGCATCTGGCAGAACGGCCGGATCGCGCTGGCCCACCGCCGGCTGTCGATCATCGACCTGTCGCCGGCCGGAGCTCAGCCGATGACCGATCCGGCGCTCCGGCTGGCGACCGTGTTCAACGGGTGCATCTACAACTACCGCGAGCTGCGTGACGAGCTGCGGGCGGCCGGCTACTCGTTCTTCTCCACCTCGGACACCGAGGTGGTCGGCAAGGCCTACCACCGGTGGGGCACCGACTGCGTCGACCATTTCAAGGGCATGTTCGCGTTCGTGGTCAGCGAGTTGGACTCGGGCCGGGTGATCATGGCCCGCGATCGGCTCGGCATCAAGCCGCTCTACCTGGCGCAGACCCCGGGCCGGCTGCGGTTCGCCTCGTCGTTGCCGGCACTGGTCGCGGCCGGCGACGTCGACACCTCCATCGACCGGGTGGCGCTGCACCACTACATGACGTTCCACGCGGTCGTCCCGGCGCCGCTGACCATCCTCGCCGGCGTCCGCAAGCTGCCGCCGGCCACCGTTCGGGTGGTCGAACCCGACGGCACCTGCACGGACACGCTCTACTGGAACCCGCGGCACGCCCGCGACGCCCAGTACGCGGGGCTCACCGACGGCGACTGGCAGGCGCTGGTGCTCGAGTCGCTGACCACCGCGGTCCAGCGCCGGATGGTCGCCGACGTGCCGGTCGGGGTGCTGCTGTCCGGCGGCATCGACTCGTCGCTGATCGTCGCCCTGCTCGCCCAGGAGGGCCAGTCCGGGCTGCAGACGTTCAGCATCGGGTTCGAACAGGTCGGCGAGTACGAGGGTGACGAGTTCGAGTACTCCGACCTGATCGCGAAGGAGTTCGGCACTGATCACCACCGGCTGATGATCCCGACGGCCGAGGTGTTCGACGGTCTCGGCGGCGCCATCTCTGCGATGAGCGAGCCGATGGTCAGCCACGACTGCGTGGCGTTCTACCTGCTGTCCCAACAGGTCTCCCAGCATGTCACGGTGGTGCAGTCCGGCCAGGGTGCCGACGAGGTGCTGGCCGGCTACGAGTGGTACCCGCCGCTGGGCGAGCTGAGCGCGACCGCCGGGGCCGACGAGGCGCTGGAGGTCTACGCGGCGCACTTCTTCGACCGGCCGCACGGGGAACTGGCCGGCATCCTGCGGCCGGACTGGCTGCTCGCCGACGACGTCAGCCGGGCCTTCGCCGCCGAGCACTTCTCCCGGCCCGGCGCCGACACCCCCCTGGACCGGGCACTGCGGCTGGACTCGCTGGTCATGCTGGTCGACGACCCGGTCAAGCGGGTCGACAACATGACCATGGCCTGGGGGCTGGAGGCCAGGACGCCGTTCCTGGACCACGAGTTCGTCGAACTTGCCGCCGCGGTGCCGCCGGAGCTCAAGCTGGCCGTCGGCGGCAAGGGAGTACTCAAGGACGCCGCCCGCAAGGTGCTGCCCGATGCGGTCATCGACCGGACGAAGGGTCACTTCCCGGTGCCGGCCATCATCAACCTGGAGGGGCAGTACCTCGACCTGGTGCGAGATGCGTTGCATTCGGGCGCAGCTCGCGACCGCGGCCTGTTCGACCCGGACTACGTCGAGAAGCTGCTGGCCGAGCCCAACGCCCACCGCACCACCCTGGGCTCCAACCAGCTCTGGCAGATCGGTCTGCTCGAGCTGTGGTTGTCCGCGCACGGGGTCGGCTGAATGTCCCCGGAGCCGCTCGGCACGCTCGATCGGCCGGCCGGGCTGGCCGCCGGCGTCGTCGCCGCCATCGAGTCGATCGCCGCCGCGTCCGGCGCCTGGTGTCCGTCACTGTCGCCCGACGGCACCAGGGTCGCCTTCGTGTGCGACCGGTCCGGGCTGCCGCGGCTGGAGGTGGCGTCGCTGGACGCCGACGATGCCGTCACCATCTCCGGACCCGACCAGGAGGTGATCTCGGTCGCCTGGGCGCCGACCGGGCAGCGGCTGGTGTATCTGGTCTCGCCGGCCGGCTCGATCCGGGCCGAGCTGCACACGGTGCTGGCCGACGGCACCGGCCACGCCTGCTGGCCGGCGCGGGTGAACTCGAGACCGTGTTCGCCGGTTCGTGGACGTCGGACGGCCGCTACGCGTGTTCGATGGCCGACGGCCGTGGGCCGGGCACCAGGGTGATCGTGGTGCGACCCGGAAACGGGTGCGCTGCAGCCGGTCCCGGCCGCGGACCCGCTGGGGTTCAGCGTGGTCACCGCGGTCGCACCCGACGGCACCGAGATGATCGTGCGCAGCGGTCCGCGCAACCGGCGCCGGCTGTTCCTGGTGCCGATCGACCCCGGCCGGCCGGGCGGTGCCGGTGCTGCAGTCTCTCCACCGGAGCAGCATTCGACACCGGCGAGGACGGCCGGTTCGCCGGCCGACGGCCAGATCTACCTGCGCAGCTACGTGGGCGGCGACGCGCTCGCGCTCGTGCGCGTCGAGCGGCTCGGCCCCGACACGTTCGGCGCTCCCGAGCCGTTCGCCGGCGGCGGGGCCGACGTGGACGCGTTCGCCCTGCGGCCCGGCTCGCGGTCGGCGCTGCTGGTGTGGAACGTCGACGGCCGACACCGGGCCGAGCTACGGCAGGTGGACGAACCGGTCTCGGCCGCACCGCCCGTGCCGGTCCCGTTGCCGTTGCCGGTGATGGCGGGCTGGGGACTGTCCCGCGACGGCCGGCAGCTGGTCGGCGAACTCACCGGACCGGCCGCGCCGCGGGCGCTGTACTCGGTCGCGCTGCCACCCGACCGCGTGGTGGAACACCGGGAGGCGGCGGGCGCGGCGCCTGCCCGACGACTGCCGGCGATGCCGCAGGACGACCTGCCGCCCCTGGTGGAAGCCGGAACTCGTCGAGTACCGCTCGGCCGACGGCACGCCGCTGTTCGGCTGGCTGTACCGCGCGCCGGGACGGCCCACGCCCGGTCCCACCGTGGTCAGCTTCCACGGGGGACCGGAGAGCCAGGAACGGCCGTCGTTCGCGCAGATCTCGCAGTCCCTGGTGGCCGCGGGGATATCGGTGTTCGCGCCGAACGTGCGCGGGTCCTCGGGGTACGGCCTGGCGTTCATGTCCGCCGACGACGGCGCCCGCCGCCCGGCGTCGTTCCAGGACATCCCGGCCACCGTCGATCACCTGGTCCGCCGGGGCATCGCCGACCCCGACGCGGTCGGCGTCTACGGCTGGTCCTACGGCGGCTACCTGGTGATGACCGCACTGACCCGGTGGCCCGAATTGTTCCGGGCCGGGGCGGCACACGCCGGGATGGCTGACCTGGCCCAGTTCTTCGCCGAGACCGAGCCGTGGATGGCGGCGGCGTCGGTCACCGAGTACGGCGACCCGGTCACCGACGCCGACCTGTTGGCCGAGCTGTCGCCGATCGCCCGGTTCGACCGGCTCACGGCACCACTGCTGCTGGTGCACGGTGACAAGGACACGAACGTGCCGGTCTCCCAATCGGTGCTGGCCCATGCCCGGCTGCAGCGAGCTGGGCCGCACGGTCGAGTTGGTGTTGCTGCCGGGTGAGGGGCACGCCATCGTCGGGGCGCCGAACCGGATCACCGTCGCGCTGGCGGTGGCCGGGTGGTTCAGCCGATGGCTCGACCGGTGAGTACCGCATCGCCCGGCGAGGCGGACGCGGGGCACGCCGACCAGCCCGCGCTGCTGGACGGCTACCCGGGAACCGAGGTCGACGAGGCGACGGCGACCGACGGCGGTCTCGATCCGCGGTATCCGGATGTGATGGCGGTGCTCGAGCGGATCGGCGCCGCGGAACTCCACACCAGGGCGATCGCCGAGCAGCACCGCCGGGGCGCGGCCGGTGTGCTGTTCGCCGCGACCATCGACGAGCAGCGGGTCGAGCAACCGTTTCCGCTCGACCTGGTACCCAGGGTGATCGACGCGGACACCTGGCAGCACCTGGCCCGAGGGGCCGAGCAACGGGCCCGGGCGTTGAACGCGTTTCTCGCCGACGTCTACGGGGACGGCGCCGAGCCCGATCGCCGGCTGCCGGCGATCGTCGCCGCCGGTCTGGTGCCGCAGGAGTTGATCAGGGCCACCCCGGGCTACCGGCCCGAGTCGGCCGGGGTGAACCCGGCCGGGCGGCCCCGGGCGGTGGTCTACGGGCTGGACCTGCTGGCCGACGCGGACGGCCGGTTCGTCGTGCTGGAGGACAACCTGCAGGTGCCGTCCGGGCTGGCCTACGCGCTGGCCAACCGGACCTCCGTGGTCAGGGCGCTGCCCGAACTCGGCCCGTTGCAGGACGCCATCTACGACCCGGGCGAGGCACCGGCGCTGCTGGCGGCGGCTCTGCGTTCGTGTGCGCCGCCCGACTGTGCACGAGCGGAACCCAGGTTGGTGGTGCTGTCCGATGGACCGGAGAACTCCGCCTGGTACGAGCACCGCACGTTGGCCGAGCGAGATGGGCGTCGACGTGGTCGGCGCGGATGACCTGGTCGCGCTCGACGGTGGGGTCGGCCAACGCACCTCGAGCGGCGACGCTGCTGCCGGTGGATGTGGTGTACCGCCGGTTCGGCCACGACGAGCTGCTCGACGGATCCGCCGTCGGTGACCTGGTGGTCGGCGCGGCCGCGGCGGGGAAGGGTGAGCATCTGCAACGCACCCGGCAACGGGGTCGCCGACGACAAGGCGGTGTACGCCTTCGTCGGACCGATGATCCGCTTCTACCTGGGCGAGGAACCGCTGCTGGCCGATGTCGGCACCTGGGTGCTGGCCGATCCGGGCCAGTACGAGGCGGTACGCGGCCGGATGGAGCAGTTGGTGGTCAAGCCGGTCGACGGTTCCGGCGGCGAGGGCGTGATGATCGGGCCCGAGCTGTCCGCCGACCAGGTGGCCGACCTCGAGGAGCGGGTCGCCGACCGGCCGGAGGCGTTCATCGCCCAGGACGTGGTGGAGTTCTCCACCCACCCGACCCTGGTGCCGGACGCCCAACCGCCGCTGCAGCCGCGGCGGGTGGACCTGCGGATGTTCGTGGTCAGCGGCGCCGGCGGCCCGGTCACCCTGCCCGCGGCCCTGTCCCGGGTGGCCCGCGGCGCCGACGGCCTGCTGGTCAACTCCTCGGCCGGCGGCGGCTCGAAGGACACCTGGATCCTGCGCTGAACCCGGCCCGGGATCAGGACCAGGGCGACGGGGCGGGCGGGGCTACCACCGGGGGATTGTCGTTGCAGGTGTAGGGGTTCGGCAGGTAGTAGGCCAGCCAGTTGGTCCCGGGGTGGTATTCGTTGTTGTCCACGCCGTCGTTTCCTCCGAGATCGGTGACGGAGAACGACGTGTGCTGGTAGGCAGGATCATTGAACGACCCGCAGTTGTTGACGCCCCACCAGCCGATGTTGCGGACGTCGACGTTGGAGAACGTGGCCCCGCCCATGGATCGTGCGCTCACCACCGAGGTCCCCGCGCCGTCCACCCGGATGTCCTTGAAGTGCACGTTGGTGATCGAGTACAGGTCTTTCACCGGCCAGTCGGACACGAACATGATGGCGTTGTAGGTGTTGTCCAGGAAATGGTCGCCGGTGACCTGGATGTCGGCGTCGATGTTGCCCTCCAGCGCGTAGAACCAGATCGCGCCGAGGCCGATCTTCCAGTTCAGCTCGTAGGTGCCGGCCCGCACGGTGGTGTTGTCGGTGATCCACAGGTGTCCGGCTGAACGGCTGGGCCCCGAACCGGGAGCCGACCTGGATGGCGCTGCCCTCACGCAATGGGTCGGCGATGAGGTTGTTCGACACGGTGTTGTCGCTGCCGCCGTAGATCGCGATGCCATTGGCCAGCGTCGGGGTCTGGACGGTGTTGTGGTCGAAGGTGTTGCCCGAGTCCGCGGTGGTCTCCGACCACATGGCCAATCCGTCGTCGCCGGTGTTGCGGACGAAGTTGTTCCGCACCAACGAGTTCGTCACGCCGGTGTGGAAGTTGAGCCCGTCGGCGATCTGGTCGACGATGATGTTGTTGGTGACCTTCAGATCGGTCATCGGGCCGTCGAACCACATGCCGACCTTGGTGTGCTGGATGTACAGCCCGTCGATCGTCGAGTTCGACAGCGCGCCGCCGATGCCGTTGACCTGGTCGGTGTCGATCCGTTCGGCGACGTCACCGGAGATGGTGAAGCCGGACAGGTGCACGTCGGAACTGCCGCCGTCCTTGGCGTATCGGCCGTAGAAGCCGACACCGGCGTGCACCGACAGGTCGTCGGCCGGCTTGGGCAGCGCCACCTCGTGGCCCTTGATGATCGTGTACCAGTTGCCGGCACCCTCGATGGTCACGTGGTCCACGACGATGTGCCGGTTCACCTGGTAGACCCCCGGGGGGATGTACACGGTCAGGTGCGCCTTCTTGGCGAACGCGATGGCCTTGTCGATCGCCGGGGCCGAGTCCCTCCGGCCGGTCGGGTCCGCACCGAACAGCAACACGTTGGCGGCCCTGAGTTTGACGTACGGCAAGCCCACCTGCTCGGAGTCCAACAGGTCGATCACGGTCCAGGCGGCGGGCGTGCCGGCCGGTGCGGTCAGCCGGACCACGTCGCCGGCCCGGTACGTCTTGCCGAGCAGCAGTCGTTGTTCGTCGTAGAAGTGCATGGGCCGGAACGGCTTGGTGATTTCCGGGGTCGGGGTGGTCGCGGCAGGCACGCACGCACACTCGGTGATCCACCAGTCCGGGTGCAGCAGCCCGGCATTCGGGTCGTTGGAGAACGAGTACTGGTTGTACAGCCACGAGTACTTCGAGGTCAGCGTCATCGTCCGGGTGTCGCGGCCGGCCACCGTCACCTTCAGCGGCGCGGTGATACCGCCGCCGTTCGCGGCGTCCGGCAGGGCGTAGCGGACGGTCAACGCGTTGGCCGCCCTCGGCAGGGTGAACTCGACGTACTGACCCGGGGCCAGCGAGACGGCCCGGCGTCCCGAGGCCTCCGCGGCCAGCTGGTAGGCGTCCCGGCTGGGTCCGACCAGAGTGCCATTGGTGACGGCATTCTCGGCTTCCTGCTCGACGAACTTGACGTTTGCCCCACGCCCGGCGACCAGGGCCGGATCCAACGCAGCTCGCGTGACCGGGGTCGGCGTCGACGACGATCCGCCGCCGGCGGCGGCGGCCGGTGCCGCCACCATGCCGGTCAGCAGCAGGGCGGCGGTCGCGACGATCAGGGGACGGGTCAGCGGCATGGCGGCGCCTTTGCTCGGGCCGGTCGACGACGGCGGCGGCGGGGGAGAGCTGTGACGATCAGCACGTTAGGCGGTAGAACGATCGCTGACAAGATCTGATGGAAGAGAGAAAAAATTGCGTGAATGACTGCAACTTTCAATCGGATCGCGGATCGGGACGCCAACAGCCGGCGAAACGACGCGAGCCGGCCGGGGGTGGCGCGACCGGCGGCCACCCAGCCGTCCAACGCGCAGCCGGTGCCCAGCCCGTCGCCGTCGGGCCCGGTGTGGTCGCAGTTCGGTGGGCAGTCGACGGTCGCCGGCAGCAGGTCGTCGAACGTCTCCAGCAGGTCGTCGGCGGTGACGTGGGCCAGACCGAACGACCGGACGCCGGGGGTGTCGATCACCCAGCCGCCGCCCGGCAGTCGCAGCGCCACCGCCGACGTCGAGGTGTGCCGCCCCTTGCCGACGCCGGTGACGCTGCCGATGGCCCGGTCGGCGTCCGGCACCAGGGCATTGACCAGGGTCGACTTGCCGACTCCGGAGTGGCCGACCAGCACCGACATCAGCCCGGTCAGTTCCCGGGCGACGGCCGCCAGCCCGAGTACCGTCCGGTCCGGTCCCCGGCCGGTGACCAGCACGGTGAGGTCGAGATCGGCGTAGGCGGCGAGTAATTCGGCCGGATCGGCGATGTCGGACTTGGTCAGCACCAGCACCGGGTCCAGGTCGCCGGTGTAGGCCGCGACCAGACAGCGGTCGATGAAGCCGGTCCGCGGCACCGGGTCGGCCAGGGCGGTGACGATGACCAGCTGGTCGGCATTGGCGACCAGCACGCGCTCGGCCGGGTCGGTGTCGTCCGCGGAGCGCCGCAGCACGCTGCGACGTTCGCCGATCCGCACGATCCGGGCCAGCGAGTCGGGTGCCCCGGAGGTGTCACCGACCAGTTCGACGGTGTCGCCCACGGCGACCGCCCGGCGGCCCAACTCCCGGGCCCGCATGGCGGTCACGGTGACCGGAGCACGGCCGGCCTCGACCAGACAGGTGTAGCGGCCACGGTCGACCGCGATCACCATCGCGGTCTGCGCGTCCAGGTGGGCCGGCCGGGTCTTGGTGCGTGGCCGGGTCCGACGGGCCGGGCGCACCCGGACGTCGTCGTTGTCCCAGCCCTCGGCCAGCCGGCTCAGGACGGGGCCCCGGTTCCGACCGGCGCGGCGTGGCCCAGCATGTCCATCCAGAGCGCGGCAAAATCGGGCAGCGTCTTGGCGGTCGTGTCGATGTCGTCGACCACCACGTCGGCGACTCGCAGCCCGACGATGGCCCCGGCGGTGGCCATCCGGTGGTCGGCGTAGGACAGCCAGCGGCCACCGTGCAGGGTGGCCGGCCGGATGGTGAGCCCGTCGGCGTGCTCGGTGATGTCGCCGCCCACCGCGGTGATGTCGGCCGCCAGTGCCGCGAGCCGGTCGGTCTCGTGCCCACGCAGGTGTCCGATGCCGCGCAGTTCGCTGGGGCCGTCGGCGAACAGTGCGAGCGCGGCGACGGTCGGGGTCAACTCACCGACGTCGTGCAGATCGACGTCGATCCCGCAGAGCCTGGTCGAGCCGGTGACGGTCAGCCCCCCGCCGTCGAGGACGACCGCGGCGCCCATGTCGAGCAGGATGCCGCGGATGGCGTCGCCGGCCTGGGTGGTGGCCGCGGGCCAGTGCGGGACGGTCACCCGGCCGCCGGTGAGGGCGGCGGCGGCCAGGAACGGGGTGGCGTTGGACAGGTCCGGCTCGATCGGCGCCGTCCACGGGGCGACCGGTCCGGGGACCACCGTCCACTGGTCGGGCAGGTCGTCGTCGACCGCGACGCCGACGTGCCGGAGTGCGGCGACCGTCATCTCGATGTGTGGCTGGGAAGGCACCGGTTTGCCGACGTGCCGCACGGTCAACGGCCCGTCGAACGACGCGGCGGCCAGCAGCAACCCGGAGACGAACTGGGACGAGGCCGAGGCGTCGATCTCCACCGTGCCACCGGGCACCGAGCCGGTGCCGTGCACGGCGAAGGGGAGCGACGAACCCTCGATGTCCACACCGAGGGTGCGCAGTGCGGAGAGGATCACATCCATCGGTCGCCGCCGGGCCGCCGGGTCGCCGTCGAAGGTGATGGTCCCGGTGCGGTGGCGGCCAGAGGCGGCACGAAGCGCATGACGGTGCCGGCCAGCCCGCAGTCGACGGTGGCCGGCCCGGTCAAGGGACCGGGTGACACCTGCAGCTCGGCCGGCCCGGTCGGCTCGACCGACACCCCGAGGCTGCGCAGGGCCGCAGCCATCAGGTCGGTGTCCCGGCTGCGCAAGACGCCGGACAGCCGGCTCGGGCCGTCGGCCTGCGCCGCCAGCACCAACGCCCGGTTGGTCAGCGACTTCGACCCGGGGATCCGGACGGTCGCCCGGACCGGGCCTGATGCGACCGGAGCGGTCCACTCGGTGGTCACGGGCATGCGGTCATGATCGCGCATCGGCGTCAGCGGAGCGGCAGCGGACCCGTGCCGTGGCCGATCAGGGTGCCGATGAGCCGCGCCGAACCCTGGGTGGCCACCCAGCACTCGGTCCAGGCCTGGACCTTCCGGTTCGCCACCACCAGCGCGTTGGCGTAGGTCGGGTCGGCGGTCTTCATGATGGCTCCGGCCAGCGCGAAGCAACCGGGCACATCCGCGTCCGCGGGCTGGTCGTTCCAGGTCAATTGTTCGGCGGTGTGCGGGCGGCTGCAGTCGACGGGTTGACCGCCGATGCCCTGCGCGCAGGTGGCGAACACCGCGGGTGGCACGGCGAGGCCGGCCAGGTGGGCGGTGCCGGTCCAGGCGATCGGGTAGCTGTCGGTGGCCGGCACCACCTCGCACCCGTACCAGCGCTGGCCGTAGGCCCACTGCACGGTGCTGGGCAGCGTCACCCTCGCCCTGGCGCGGGGATCCAACCGACCCAACGGTCCGTTCGACCGCACCCCGCTGACGTAGCGGGTGACGGTGTCCTGGCACTGTCGGTCGATGGCGGCCAGCGCATCGGACGCCGCGGCCGTCGACGTCGGATAGCCGTCCGTGTCCAACCGGCCGAGCAGCACGATCTCCGCCGAATGCGGCTCCGAACAGGGCACCGGGGCGACCGGGTCGACCATCGAGGAGAGCTGCTGCGGCGCGGTGAGCGGCCCGAGGCAGTCGCCCAGGCTCGGCGCACCCGGAACCGTCCCGACCACCGCCGCCCCTGCGGTGTTGCGGCCGACCACCCCCGGGAACGCGATCACCGCGACCAGGGCGAGTGCGAACGCCACCGCGGCCACCGCCCGCCGATCCACCGGCCAGCGCGGAACGCGGTCATCCTTGACGACGACCCGCATCCTTCGATCTTGCAGGCGCGCCGCCGCTCCGGGAAGCATTTCGCCGAGCACACCTCGGTAACGGTTGGCCCGACGAGCGCTCGGCAGCGCCGATGTCGGCGGGTGGTGCCACGATGGAAACCATGTGCGGCCGCTACACCACGACCATGGACCCGGAGACCCTCTACGGGATCTTCGACGCCGCCCGGGACGAGCCTGCGCCGGCCACAGAGCACCAGCCGGGGTCCGGCGAGTACGGCGGTGATGTGCCGCGCCGCCCTCCGCCGGTCCAGTTGCGCGACCGGTACAACATCGCGCCGACCACCGACGTGCCGGTCGTGCGGGAGCGCCCGGAACGCGAGGACGCGCCCTCGGGCCGGCTGCTCGGACCCGTGCACTGGGGGCTGGTGCCGTCCTGGGCGAAGGATCCGGCCGTCGGGAATCGGATGTTCAACGCCCGGGCCGAGTCGCTGGCCGACAAGCCGGCCTTCCGCCGCGCGTACCAGCGCCGCCGGTGCCTGTTCCCGGCCAGCGGTTACTACGAGTGGCGCAAGCCCGGCGAGGGTGCGCCCAAGGGCGCGAAGAAGCAGCCGTTCTACATGACCCCGCAGGACGGGTCGGTGATGGCGTTCGCCGGAATCTGGGAGTACTGGAAGTCGCCGGAGGGTGAGCCGCTGGTATCGGCGGCGATCATCACCACGGACTCGGTCGGCCCGCTGCGCGACATCCACGACCGGATGCCGCTGATCCTGCCGGCTTCCGAATGGTCGGCCTGGCTCGACCCCGAGGCCGACGGTGCCGCGGTCGCGCCGCTGCTCGCCCCGCCCCCGGAAATGTTGGTGGCCGGTCTGGAATTGCGACCGGTGGGCCAGCGGGTCGGCAACGTCCGGAACGACGATCCGGGGCTGATCGAGCGGGTCGAGCCGGACGAGTTCGCGTTGTTCGGCTGAGCGGATTCCAGTCCGCCGTCGAGTGAGGTGAAAACCGGGTGCTTGCGGGCTCGGAATTGCAGTTTTCTGTCACCCGATGGCGGGGGTCGTCCGGGGTCAGCCGGTACCGATGGGAGCGACGACGGCCCGGGTGACCCGGACCAGGTCGCCCGGCGCCAGACTGACCTGCAGGCCGCGCCGGCCGGCGCTCAGGTAGATGCGCTCGAAGTTCTCGGCCGAGTCGTCCACCACGGTGCGCAGCTGCTTGCGCTGACCCAGCGGCGAGATCCCGCCGGCCACGTACCCGCTGGACCGTTCGGCGTCGGCCACCGCCGCCATGGCGGCCTTCTTGCCGCCGACGGCCGCCGCCAGCGCCTTGAGGTCGAGCTGCTCGGACACCGGCACGACCCCGACCACGAGCGTGCCGTCGACGCTGGCCACCAACGTCTTGAACACCTGCGCGGGATCGAGATCGAGCGCAGCGACCGCCTCGTCGCCGAAATGCTGATTGCCGTCCGGTCGTGGGCGTACGGATGCAGGGTGTGCGGCGATCTTCGCCTTCTGCAGTGCCGCGATCGCCGGGGTGGGGGCACCTGCCATGGCGCGAAGACTATGCGACCTCACCATCGCCGGGGACGCGTCCCCGGCGATGGTGAGGTCGTCGTGCTCGTGCGTCGGCCGGGCCTACAGGCCGGCCGACTTGACCCAGTCCGCGGCGATCTGGGCCGGGTCCTCCTTGGTGTCACCTGCGGCCTTGGAGTTCAGCTCGATCAGGATCTCGGTGGTCAAGCTTCGCCGACACCGCGTTGAGCACCTCGGTGGCCTGCGGGGTGGCCACCGCGGTGGCGATCAGCGGCACCACGTTCTGCGCGCCGAACAGGCTCTTCGGGTCCTCGAGCGACGACCAGATTGTCGGTCTTGATCGCCGGATCGGTGCTGAACACGTTGCCGGCCTGGATCAGGCCGGCCGTGCAGCGCCTTGATGGTCAGCGGGCCGCCGGCGTCGGTGACCTTGAACTCCTTGAACGTCACCCCGTACACCTTCTCCAGCCCGGGCACGCCGGTCGGTCGGGTCTTCCACTCGCTCGGCCCACCCAGGATCAGGTCCTCGGCCACCGGCTGCGAGATCGGCGATGCGACTTCAGGTTGTACTTGGTCGCGGTGTCCTGGGTGACGGTCACCGTGTCCTTGTCCTCGGCCGCCGACTTGTCCAGCACCTTGAGCGTCGGCGTGGTCTTGGCCACCGCCGCCTGCAGGGCGGTGTAGACCTCGTCCGACGTGGTCGCCGTGGCCGCCGGGTCCAGGTATTGCAGGAGCACTCCGGTGTACTCGGGCACCAGGTTGATCGAGCCGTCCTTCATGCCGGCCATGTACGCCTCGCGCGCGCCGATCCTGGGCTTGGTGGTCGCCTTGATGCCCTTGGAGTTGAGCGCGGCGGCGTAGATCTCGGCCAGGATGGCGCTCTCGGTGAAGTCGGCGGAGCCGACGATGATGTCCGCCGCCCGGCGGCCGGCGCACCGGATGCCGGAGGCCGCGGCGCCCCGCCGGCGGCGGCCGGTGTGGACGTGCTCAGCGGATCGCTGCTGGACCCGCAGGCGGTCAGCGCGAGTGCGACGACCGCAGCGCGGCGACGAGGGAATGGCGTTTCTTCATGCGGTTCTCCTTGGATGCTGACCGGCCGGTCGGCCGGGCGTGGGGGTGAGCGAACTTCGGTAGGGAATGCGGGGTCAGGTGCGACATCGACAGCGGGTCGAGTGGCACCGGACATCGGCTCCCGGATCGAGGTGGGCACCTGACGAGGTCACCGGTGCGCTCCCTCGCGGGGACTCGGCGCTCCTCGACTCGGAGCTCGGCGGGCAGCGGGGCGGCGCGCCGGCGTGTGCCGGCGCCCGGTCAGCCCGGGGGAGACCACCAGCGGCGCCGATGCCGGCGATCACCCGGTCGCCGATGATGGCCAGCAGGGCCACCAGGACCGCGCCGCCGGCCATGATCCCGTAGGGGTTGACGATGGCCTTGGGCCCGTCGATGAGGTACCGGCCCAGCCCGCCGAGCGAGACGTAGGCGGCGATCGTCGCGGTCGCCACGATCTGCAGGAACGCCGACCGGATGCCCGAGATGATCAGCGGCAGGGCGATGGGCAGTTCGACCCGGCGCAGCACCTGGCCGCCGGTCATGCCCATGCCGCTGGCGGCGTCCCTGGCGGCCGGATCGACGGCGGCGATGCCGGCGTAGGTGTTGGTCAGCATCGGCGGGATGCCGAGGATCACCAGCACCAGCGATGGCCGGTGCGGTGATCGCGGACTCGCCGGGCAGGTTGTCCAGCCCCCACAGCACCAGCAGGATCAGCAGGCCGAGGGACGGCAGCGCCCGCAGCGCGTTGGCGATCCCGCCGATCAGCCCGGCGCCGCGTCCGGTGTGCCCGATCAGGGCGCCGAGCGGCAGCGCGATCACCGCGGCGATCGCCAGCGCGAGGAACGTGTAGACCAAGTGCTCGAACAGCCGGTTCCAGATCCCGTCGCGGGCCGGACCAGTTGGCCGGATCGGACAGGAAGGTCCAGCACGCCGGTCATGTCCGCACCGCCCTGGCCCACGGGCGTGGCCAGCCGCACCGAGGTGACGATGATCAGGTCGAAGACCACGGCCAGCAGCAGGCAGAGCACGATGCCGACGATGATCGGGGTGAAGAAGTCCAGCTGGAAGCCTTCGGTGAACAGCGAGCCCAGTTGCGCGACGCCGATCACCGCCGCCACCGACGCCAGGCTGACGTTGGACACCGCGGCCACCCGCAGCCCGGCGCCGATCACCGGGATGGCGATCGGCAGCTCGACGGTGAGCAGCCGGCGCAGCGGCCGGTAGCCCATGGCGGTGGCCGACTGCCCGCACCTCCGGCGGTACCGAGGCGAGCCCGTCGGCGACCACCCGCACCAGCAGCGCGACGGTGTAGATGGTCAGCGCGACCACCACGTTGAGCGGATCGAGGATCTTGGTGCCGAGCAGCCCCGGCAGCACGATGAACAGCGCCAGCGACGGGAATCGTGTAGAGCAGCCCGGCGGTGGTGATCAGCGGCGGGTACAGCCACCGGTAGCGGCGGGCCAGCGCGCCCAGCGGGATGGCCATGAGCAGTCCGAGCACGGTCGGGATCCCGGCCAGCCAGATGTGTGCGACAGCGTAGTCGAGGATCTGGTCGGTGTTGCGCGCACCCAGTCCCAGTTCATCCGGGGGCTCCCGACCGGCTACCTCGATGGCGGCCAGCACCTCGGCGGCGGTCACCGTACCGACCAGCAGCGCCGTCGTCGTCCACCACGACGCCGCGCCCGGACGGCGAGGACAGCGCCGCGTCCAGCGCGGTGCGCAGGGACGAGCCGGGGTGCACCAGCGCCCCACCGAGCCGCAGGTCCTGCCGGCGTACCGGCCGGCCGTCGGCCATGCGTCCGCGCCGGTCGACCCAACCCCGGGGCCGGCGGTCGGCGTCGACCACCAGCAGCCACGCGGTCCGCCCCGTCGGCGGCCGGCGCCACCGGGCGCCCAGCGCCGACGACCGGTTCCGCGTGCACCGGCAGGTCGCCTGCGCCGCGGTGAACGACGAGCGCCCGGAAGCCGCGGTCCCGACCGACGAAGTCGGCGACGAAGTCGTCGGCCGGCCGGTGCAGCAGGTCGGCCGGTGCGGCGAACTGGGCGAGCCGGCCGCCGACCGCGAACACCGCGATCCGGTCGCCGAGCTTCACCGCCTCGTCGATGTCGTGGGTGACGAACACGATGGTCTTGCCCAGCTCGTCCTGCAGCCGGAGGAACTCGCTCCTGCAGCTGGGTGCGGACGACCGGGTCGACGGCGGAGAACGGCTCGTCCATCAGCATCACCGGCGGGTCGGCGGCCAGCGCGCGGGCCACCCCGACCCGCTGCTGCTGGCCGCCGGAGAGCTGGGCGGGGTAGCGGTCGGCCAGTCTCCGGGCCGAGCCCGACGCGCTCCAGCAGCTCGAGCCCGGCCGTGCGGGCAGCCCGACGGCTGGGCCCTGCAGGACCGGCACGGTGGTGACGTTGTCGACGATGGTCCGGTGCGGGAACAGCCCGGCGTTCTGGATGACGTAGCCGATGCCGCGACGCAGCGTCGGCGCGTCGACGCTACGGGTGTCGACGCCGTCGATCGACACCGTGCCGCGCGGTCGGTTCGATCATCCGGTTGATCATCCGCAGCGACGTGGTCTTGCCGCAGCCGGACGGGCCGACGAACACCGTGATACTGCCGGTCGGGATCTCCAGGGTCAGATCCGTCGACGGCGGTGGTGCCGTCCGGATAGACCTTGGAGACGGCATCGAAGCTGATCACGCGGCTCCTTCCGACGATCGACCGGCAACAGCCGGAGGCCGGACCGCCGTGGCCCGACGAAGCCGGCCGGTCCGCCGCGCGCGTCTCTGCGGGTATCGACCGGCTCCCGATCGTTCGGGCTCCGACCCTACGCGTTCACTCCGACAACGCCGACCCGGGCGTTCGTCCGCGCTACCCGGACCGGTCGGCGTCCCGGGAGCGCACCGGGCGACCCGCCGGACCCAGACTGGACAGCGTGATCGAGATCGGCACGGGCACCGGCTGGCCGGGACGTGCTGGCCGTCGCCCGCGGGCCGGCCCGGTCCGGCTTGACCGGCGCCGCCCGGGACCGGATCCGCGCAGCACACCGGGCGATCACCGAGTTCGCGGCGACCCGGACCCGTCTACGGCCGGTCGACCGGGGTCGGCGCGAACGTCACCGGTCCGGCCGGCCGGGCCGCCGGCCGACTCGCGACCTGGACCTGCTGGCGTCGCACGCGGTCACCGCCGGGCCGGCCGTGCCGCGAGACAGCCGTGCGGGCGATGCTCGCGGTCCGACTTGCGGCAGCTGGCCGACGGCCGCAGCGGCATCTCGCTGGCCGCCGCCGACGCCCTGTGCCGCCCTGCTGAACGGAGCCGACGCTGCCGGCCGATCGGGAGCTTCCACGCGGTCGGCACCGGCGATCTCGGCGCCCTGGCCACGATCGGGCTGGCGCTGCCGGCGGGCGCGCTGGCCCCGGGTGATGCGCTGCCGCTGCTCGTCCTCGAGCGCGTTGACCGTCGGCCGCGCGGTGCTCGTGCACGCCGACCTGCGAGCGTGGCTGGCTGCGGCGGAGCGCGGTCGCCGCGATCACCCTCGCGGCGCCGCGACGGGGCCCATCGACGCCTGGACCCGGAGGCGGTCGGCGCGCCGACCGCGGGGGCCAGGCCGCCGCCGCAGCGCTCCGGCGTCACCGCCGACCCGCCGTCGGCGGCGGAGCCGGCGACCGGCTGCAGGATCCCGTACGGGCTGCGCACCGCGCCGCAGCAGCTCGGCGTGCTGCGCCGACGCGCGTCGACCGGCTGACCGACGACTGCTCGACCGGCTGCTGCGCCGAGGGCCGGAGAACCCGGCAGTGCTCTCCGACCGCCCGCCGTTGTGCATCACGGCGCGTTTCACAGCGGTTGGCCCTGACCGCGCGACCTGATGCGGGACGCGCCGCACTGGCCAGGGCGGCGCGGCGGCAGCCCCAACGGCTGGCGCATGCTGCTGGAGCCGACGTGGCCGGCGGCGGCCGTTCCTCGCCGACCGACCCGGCGCGCTCCGGTCTGATGGCCGCTGGAGTACGTGGCGGCCTCGGCGTTGGCCGAGGTGCGGGCCGGCGCCGCCCCGGCCGGGCTGCAGCACGGCGCCACCGTGGGCCTGGCGTGGAGACCGACGCCGGCCTACGCTCCGCAGGCGGTCGACCCAGCTGGAGCGGTCGGTGCCGGACGCGGCACGGTGGTGCTGGCCGCCGAACTGGTCGCCGCGGTGCGCGGAGTCGACGGCGTGGGAGCGGACCCGCCGGGGCCTCGGCTGACGGCGTTGCTGACCTGCGCGACCTCCGACCGGATGTCGACCGGCGACCTGTCGCCGGCCGATCTGGCGACCGGCCGTGCGTGCGATCCCTGCGCCGTCGGGAGCGTCTCGTGCGCCCCGCGTGTCCGCAGCGGCTGGGGAACCGCCGTCGAGCCGAGCCGACCCCGACGGGGGAATAGCTCCCTGCGCAGTCGAGTGTTCTCGCCTGTGCAGGGCACGAGTCGGTGAGAAGGACGGTGAGCAACGGCTGAGCACGGCCACGTCGGAGCGGCCCACCGACCGTGGCGGCCGACGGGCGGCCAGCACTCGACGTCCGAGGTGCGCGACGGTAGCCTCGACATGTCGGGATCCGGAGCGTGACCCGGAGCACACGTGCGCCGTCGGGCGGTGGCGAGGTGCCGAGGGGCGGGTGACGTCGGTGGCGACCACGTCGGTCGACGAGGAGCTGGGCCAGCGGTTCACCGACCGAGGCGATGCCGTTGCTGGACCAGCTGTACGCGGCCGCGCTGCGGATGACCCGCAACCCGGCCGGATGCCGAGGACCTGGTGCAGGAGACCTTCCTCAAGGCCTACGCGGCGTTCGGGTCGTTCACCCAGGGCACGAACCTGCGTGCCTGGCTGTACCGGATCCTGACCAACACCTACATCAACGGCTACCGCAAGAAGCAGCGGCAGCCGCAGGTCAGCGGCACCGACGAGATCGCCGACTGGCAGCTGGCGGCCGCCGAGTCGCACACCTCGACCGGGCTGCGGTCGGCCGAGATGGACGCGCTGGACCGGCTGCCGGACACGCGACGTCAAGGAAGCGCTGCAGGAGCTGCCGGAGGACTTCCGGCTGGCGGTGTACCTGGCCGACGTCGAGGGCTTCGCCTACAAGGAGATCGCCGAGATCATGGGCACGCCGCTCGGCACCGTGATGTCCCGGCTGCACCGCGGGCGGCGGCAGCTGCGTGAACTGCTGGCCGTCGTACGCGACCGAGCGGGGATTCCTGCGTCCGGCCGCGTGGCGACGCGTCGGCGACCGAGTGAGGAGGCCTGACGATGGCCGGGCAGCGGTGACGGCACCGACTACGGGTGCGACGACGTGCTGCGGGACGTCTGGCTGTTCCTCGACGACGAGATGGACCCGCAACGCCGGGCGGTCGTCCAGCAGCACATGGACGACTGCTCGCCCTGCCTGGAGGAAGCCGGCCTCGACGCCGAAGCTGAAGTCGCTGCTGCACCGCAAGTGCGGCGGGGACAAGGCGCCGGAGCAGTTGAAGGTGCGGCTGCTGGCCGCGCTGCACGAGGTGATCCGCCACGACGGTCACGCAGCCGACGGTGCGGTCGCCACGACCGGTGAGCACCACGGTGCGTCGGGGACGCGTCGAGCCCGGCCGACTGACCCGACATCGACGGTGGCAGAACCCCACGGCCGTGCCGCCGGGTTCTGTGATCGGCGAGCGGTCCGCGCCGTCAGCGGCTCAGGAGTTGGGCCGCTTGCCGTGGTTGGCGCCGGACTTCCGGCGGGCCTTCTTCTTGCGGGCGCGCTTACCCATGGTCGCACTCTCCGATCGGTCTCGTCTCGCCGAGCGGCGACCCGCCATCCTGCCACGCGCGGCGCGGCCGGTCCGGCGTGATCGCGTCCGCGCCGCGTCGAGCGTGATTGGATGGGCCCGCGGTCGTGGTCTGGCCGTCGACGCCCGGCGCCGGCCGGCTGCACCAGCCGATGCGGAAGGAACGGCGATGGCCGAAGAAGTGCGCGCCGAGATGGTGGCGAACGTGTGGAAGGTGTGGTCGCCGAGGGCGACACGGTCGCCGACGGCGACACCCTGGTGATCCTCGAGTCCATGAAGATGGAGATCCCGGTGATCGCCGAGGTCGACGGCACCGTCACCAAGGTCGCCGTCACCGAGGGCCAGGTGGTCCAGGAGGGCGACCTGATCGCGGAGATCTCCTGACGCGCCGTCCGACCCGGCCCGTCGGTCGCGCCGCACGGCGCCGAGGATCGCTAGATGTCCACCCTCTCCGATCTGCTCGCCGAGCACACCACGCTGCCCGGGTCCGCGGTCGCCCACCTGCAGCGGCTGGTCTCGGAATGGCAACTGCTCTCCGACCTGTCGTTCTCCGACCTGTCGGTGTGGGTGCCGACCGAGCCGGGTGCGTTCGTCTGCGTCGCCCAGGTCCGGCCGACCACCGGGCCGACCGCGCATCCGGACGACCTGGTCGCCCGGCCGGTGTCGCTGCCCGTCGTCGATGCTGCTGCGCCGGGCCTGGGAGGAGGAGCGCACCGTCGTCCGGCCGCGAGTACCCGGCCGACGGCGCGGCCCGGTCTACCGGGAGGTGATCCCGGTCCGGCACGCCGACGACATCGATCGCGGTGATCGCCCGGGACCGCCCGGCGCGGGAACGGCCACCGCCCAGCGCCCTGGAGACCGCGTACCTGGACGCTGCGCAGACGACCTGTTCGTGATGGTCGTCCGACGGCACCTTCCCACCGCCGGAGCACCCGGGGGAGATGCACACGGGCCCGCGGGCCGGCGACGGACTGCTCCGACTCGACCCGACCGGCGCCGTCACCTACGTCAGCCCGAACGCGCTGTCCGCGTACCACCGGCTCGGCTTCGCCGGGGAGCTGATCGGCGCCGCCCTGGCCCCGCTGACCCGGGCGCTGATCAGCGACCCGTTCGACGCCGCCGAACTCGCCGCCCGGATCACCGGCGCGGTGCAGGGCCGGTCCGAGCCTGCGGATGGAGATCGAGGCCCGCGGCGCCACCGTGCTGTTCCGGTCCCTGCCGCTGCGCCCGGCCGGCCGGTCGGTCGGCGCGCTGGTGCTGGTCCGTGACGTCACCGAGGTGCGGCGCCGGGACCGCGCGCTGCTGAGCAAGGACGCCACCATCCGGGAGATCCACCACCGGGTGAAGAACAACCTGCAGACGGTGGCGGCGCTGCTGCGGCTGCAGGCCCGCCGGTCGAACGAGGAGGGCGTCCGGCACGCGCTGACGGAGTCGGTGCGCCGGGTGGCCTCGATCGCGCTGGTGCACGAGACGCTGTCGACCTCGCCCGGACGACCGGGTCGACCTCGACCAGATCGTCGACCGGCTGGTGCCGATGATCTCCGACGTGGCCGCCGCCGAGACGCACGCGCGGATCCGGCGGGTCGGATCGTTCGGCACGCTGGCGGCGGAACTGGCCACACCGTTGGTGATGGTGCTCGCCGAGGTGGTGCAGAACGCGGTGCAGCACGGCTACGACGGGTGGCGCCGACGGCGGGCAGATCATCATCAACGTGGAGCGCTCGGCCCGAGTCGTTGGACATCAGGGTGGTCGACGACGGCCGCGGACTGCCGCCCGGATTCTCGCTGGAGCGGGCCACCGGGCTCGGCCTGCAGATCGTCCGGACGCTGGTCGACGCGGAGTTGTCGGGGCTCGATCGGCATGCGCCGGCGGGATGACTCGCCCGGCACCGAGGTGACTGATCCGGGTGCCGCTGCGGGGCCGGGGTTGACCCGGCCCGCGCGGAGAATCCAGACAGATCGGCACGACTGCTGAGAAACTCCCCGCGGCCGGAGGGCACCGCGGGCGACGCAGAACCGCCCCGGCGCGCGGAGGTGCGCCGGGGCGGAGGCTGGGTTCTGGCGGCCGGCCGGCAGGCGGCCGGAGTGGCCGAGTTACAGGCTGCTGTTGCTGCGCGCGCGGGCCCGGGCCCGGCGACGCTTGAGCGAGCGACGCTCGTCCTCGCTCATGCCGCCCCAGACACCGGCGTCCTGGCCGGTCTCGAGGGCCCAGGTCAGGCATTCGCTGATGACCGGGCAGCGCTCGCACACGGCCTTGGCTTCGGCGATCTGCAGCAGACGCCGGGCCGGAGTTCCCGATCGGGAAGAACAGCTCCGGATCCTCATCGCGGCAGATCGCGCGGTGACGCCAGTCCATGGGTGGCACTCTCCTTCAGGCCGTCCGGTCAGCGTCGGTTGGGGCAGTTCCGGCGAGAGGTCGTCGCCCCGGTCAGCACCGACTGTGTCGTGCGGTCCGGCGAACCGCTGTCCTCACCGTGCTCGTTCGTGGCCCAACGAATGCTGCCATGTGGCACGGCTATGTCAAGAGTTGATGACGAACTGGTTACGTAGGTCACGCAGCCGGCATCGTCACATTTCCTGCTCGTTTCCATGATGCCTGATCGGAACGATTCAGAACAGAACTAATCTGGGTGACGTCGATCATCGACCGGCGGTGGCCGGCGAATCGGTCCGTATGCACCGTGGCTGGTTCGAGCGTCGATCGAGTGGCCGAACGTGCACCACCGCTCGCTCGGCCGTGCCGACCGCTCAGACCAGAACCCGAAGCGCCTCCGGCACCGACGTGAACTCCACCGGACTCCAACGCACCGACGTAGTCACCGTCCAGCTGCAGACCCGACCGGTTCGTCGGCGGTCACCGTGACGCTCGGCGACGTCGTCGAACCGGAACAGGTGCTTGCCGTGCGGGCCCTTCCGGTCGAGTTCGGGCGGAGCAGCTGGGTGACCATCCGTGGCCACCGCCGGAGCGTGCAACGAGGTGAGCCGCGAACACGCCGAGACCGCCCTCGGCGGTGGTCCCCGGGTTGGTCCGGATCGGCCGGTCGCCCGAGATAGGTCCACGGGTCGACATTGGACACGAAGACCAGGTGGCAGCCGGAGACCGGTTCCTGGCCGGGGATCTCGACGCGTCAGTGGCGGATGCTTGCGGTCGGCGGCGAACCAGGCCGCGACCGCCTGCCGGACGTGCAGCGCGTTGGAGATCTTCTTGCCCGGCCGCTCGCCGCTCCTCCACCCGCTCGACCACGTCGGCGTCGATCCCCATCCCGGCGTTGAAGGTGAAGTAGCGGTCGCCGGCCTGCCCGAGCGACACCGTGCGCGGCTGGGTGCCGCCGGGCCAGCGCTTCGCAGGATCTGCTCGGTGGCCGCGGTCGGATCCGCGGCGATGCCGACCGCCCGGGCGAACACGTTGGTCGATCCGCCGGGCACGACGCCAGCGTCGGCGACGTCCGGCCGCACGCCACGGGAGAGCAGCCCGTTGACCACCTCGTTGACGGTGCCGTCGCCGCCGTGCACGACGACCAGGTCGATGCCCTCGTCCGCGGCGGCCGCGGCCAGGTCCGCGGCGTGGCCGCGGGCCCCGGTGTGTTCGACCCGGAGGTCGATCTCGGCGGCCAATGCGTGCGCCAGCAGATCCCGCCGCCGTTCGGTGGTCGACGTGGCGTGCGGGTTGACGATCAGGAGAGCGCGCATCGCCTCGGGATGCTACGTGGCGGACGGCCCGGTCACGAACCCGTCGGTAACCTGACCAGGTGACGCCACCCGCCCGCCGCGACGACCCGGCGGACCCGCCGCCGGTCGCATCCCGCCGCCGACGCAGGTCAGGGTCGCCGCGGACTGGTGCTGGCCGAGGCCGCCGCCCTGGTGGTGTCGGGGTGCTCACCGGCATCTCCGGCTTCGGCAACGCCGCGAGCACCGGCCAGCTACTCGGCCCAGGTCGCCTATTACCTGGTGTTGGCCGCTGGCGTTCGGCTGCGGTGGCGGCCGGCTGCTGCAGGGCCGTCGTTGGGCCCGCACCCCGGCGATGGTCGATCCAGATCATCACCCTGGGAGTCGGGTTCTACCTTGGCCGTGCCCAGCGGACACCCGGGCTGGGGGATGCCGGTCGCCGCGGTCGCGACCGGTCGCCGCGTCCTGCTGCTCCTGAGCCGGTCGGCCAACGAGTGGATCAGCCGATTCCCGCCGCTGTTCGGACCGACTCCCGACGGCTGAGCTCCTCCCCGACCCCGGCCGACCTCACCTGCCCGAAGCGTCGAGTGACTGCAAACCGGGGCGACATCCGGCGCCGGGACGCCTGGTTTTCAGTCACTCGACGGCGAGGAGGGGACGCGCCGGGGCGCCGGCATGGTGAGCCGGAAGATGGTCCAGCCGTCCATCGGCACCGCCCCGAGCGCACGGTAGAAGTCGATCGACGGCGTCGTTCCAGTCCAGTACCGACCACTCCACCCGGGCGTAGCCGCGGGCCACGGCGATCTCGGCGAGCGGACGAGCAGCGCCTTGCCCAGTCCGGTGCCGCGGGCGGCCGGCCGGACGTAGAGGTCCTCGAGGTAGATGCCGTGCACGCCCTCCCAGGTGGAGAAGTTCAGGAAGTAGAGCGCGTAGCCGACCGGCTCGCCGTCGTGCTCGGCGACCAGGCCGAAGAGCGCCGGAGCCGCGTCCGAAGAGCGCGGCCGGCAGCTGGTCGTCGGTGAGGTGGCAGTCCTCCGGCAGGCGTTCGTAGTCGGCCAGCTCGTGCACCATCGCGCACCACCGCCGGAACGTCGTCGCGCGCCGGATCGCGCGGACCCGGTGTCGCGTCGACCATGTCACACCCCGCCGAGCTCGCGCAGGGCGAACGGCACGACGTTGACGTGCTCGAGGGCGGGCTCGCCGTGGTAGCTGCCGAGCACGGTGACCGCGGCCGGGCTCATCGCGACCAGCTGCCGCCGTCGGACGCCGGCAGACCGACCCAGCGGCCGGACAGCACCCTGGACATGTGGCCGTGCCCGATCAGCAGCACGTCGCCCTCGGGCAGCCGTTCGTCCGGGCCGCGGCCAGCACCCGGTCGGCACGCAGCGTAGACCTGCGTCCGGGGACTCACCGCCCGGCGCACCCGCGGTGAAGATCGACCAGCCGGGGGCAGTCACGTGGATCTGCCTTGCTGGTGATGCCCTCGTACTCGCCGTAGTTCCACTCGGCCAGATCGTCGAGGACGCCGTCGACCGTGAGCCCGGCCAGCTCGGCGGTGCGCCGGGCCTGCGGTCCGGGGGCTGCACAGCACGACCGCGGGAGTGATGCCGAGGCCGTCCAGCAGGTACCGGGATGGCGCGCGCCTGGACCTCGCCGTCGGGGGTGAGGTCGAGGTCGGTGAACGGAGGTGTGCCGACCGGTGGCGCTCCACTCGGTCTGGCCGTGGCGGATCAAGGACGATCCGGGCTGCCTGACCGGTCATGGATTCCTCCGCGTGCCCCGTCGACTCGGTAGGCTCGGCCGACGCTACCGGCTCCGATCCGCGTCGGCTGCGTCGCGGCCCGATCCGCGATCAGGCCCGCGCGAGAAGGTTCGGGCGGACCGGAGGCCGGACTGGCCGGAGGTACGGTGGACCGAGACCGCGCCACGGTCGCACCCGGAGGAGGCTCCGGAGCGGGCGGCCGGGATCGACGGCGTCGAGCAGACAGCTCGGTCTGTTGTTCGCCCGGATGCGGGCCAGCACCGCCGCCGCGGCCCGGCACATCCACCCGGAACTCGGTACCGGCGCCTACCCGATCCTGCTGCGCATCAGCGAGGCCGCACCGGTCCGGATCACCGACCTGGCGGCCCACTTCGGGGTGGGCAAACCGACGATGAGCCGACAGGTGGCGAACCTGGAACGGCTCGGCCTGGTGCAGCGCGCGCCGACCCGGCGGACGGCGCGGGGCCCTGGTGTCGCTGTCCGCACAGGGGCAGCAGGAGTTCGCCCGGGTCAGAGCGGTACGCCACGAGTGGCTGCAGCGGGTGCTGGGTGAATTCAGCGACGGCGAGCTGTCGGAGTTCGATCGGTTGCTGGGCACCTTTCTCCGCGCCCTCTGACCTGTCCCGGCCCTGCAGCGGCGAGCAGCGCTCCTCGCTCACCAGCCCGGCGGAGACGGCGTCGATGTGACTGGGCTGGCCACTTTTGTTGATCATGGCGTTCAGCGCGGGATGATTGCGACATATCGCACCAAACCGATCAATAAGCCGCCGCGAGCGTCGGTGATCAACCAAGCCACTCCCGCGTGGGTGACGACAACCACAGCCTCACCTTCACGCAGAACTAGTTGCTTGCGGCAAGCATGCGATGTATGGTTGCTTAAAGCAACGAATGGAGGACAGGTGGAGCAGCGCGACGTGTCGGGCCTGGCCCGCGGGTTGCGTCGGATGGTCGAGGCCAAGCGGCTGATCGTCCGGCGGATGACCGGGCTCGGGTTGACCGAGCCGGCCGGCACCGGGCAACTGCTGTCCCGGCTCGCCGAGGGCCCGGCCCGGATCGGCGACCTGGCCCAGTTGTTCCGCTGCCACATGTCGGTGAGTAGCCGTCTGGTCGCCGAACTCTCCGACCACGGCCTGGTGACCAGGGTCGCCGACCCGTTCGACGGCCGGTCACATCTGGTTCAGATCACCGATGCGGGTCTGCGTGTATCTCGAGCGGTACAACGCCGAGGTCGGTCGCCTGATCGACACCGCGCTCGACGGCTGGTCGGCCGACGAGCTCCAGCAGTTGGGGGCGGGCCTCAACCGGCTCAACGACGGTCTCGACCGGGCCCTGGGCGGCCTGCCCGTCCCGGCCTGACCCGCCCCGCCCACCGCTTCATCCCCGGTTTCGTCCCGCGCCCGGCACTGTCGCCGGGCGCCCACCACGTTCGCGACACCCATGCCACGACACGAGTTCAAAGGAAAGCCATGACCACCTCCAGCTCGGTAGCCGCAGCACCAGCCGCCGGCGCCGGACGGCACCGCGAGGTGCTCGAGGCACTGTCCGGGCTGCTGCTCGGCCTGTTCGTCACGCATGCTGTCCTCGACGGTGGTCTCCAGCTCGCTGCCGGTGATCGTCTCCGACATCGGCGGTGGCCAGTCCGCCTTCACCTGGGTGGTCACCGCGACGCTGCTGGCCACCACGGTGTCCACCCCGATCTGGGGCAAGCTGGCCGACCTGTTCTCCCGCAAGCTGTTGGTCCAGCTCGTCCCTGGTCATCTTCGTGGTCGGGTTCGCGTTGGCCGGGCTGTCCACCGGCCCCGAGATGCTGATCGGCTTCCGGGTGCTGCAGGGCCTCGGCGCCGGCGGGATGACGGCGCTGGCGACCATCGTCATGGCCGACCTGATCAGCCCGCGTGAGCGCGGCAGGTACATGGGCTGCTCGGCGGCGTCATGGGTGTCGCCATGGTGGCCGGCCCGCTGATCGGCGGCGTGATCACCGACTCGTTCGGCTGGCGCTGGAACTTCTTCATCGGCGTGCCGATCGCCGCCATCGCCATCACCGTGCTGCAGAAGACCCTGCACCTGCCCCGGATCCAGCCGGACGCGTGCGGATCGACTACCTGGGTGCCGGCCTGATCGCCACCGGCGTGTCTCTCGGTTGCTGATCTGGGTGTCGCTGGCCGGCAAGCACTTCGACTGGGTCTCGGCGCCGAGCGCGGTGATGCTCGTCGGGCTCACTGGCCCTGCTCGGACTGGCCGTCTGGGTCGAGCAGCGCGCCGCCGAGCCGATCATCCCGATGCACCTGTTCAAGATGCGCACCGTGGTGTTGTCGGTGATCGCCTCGGTCGTCGTCGGGATCGCGCTGTTCGGCTCGTCGGTGTTCCTCGGCGAGTACCTGCAGCTGTCCCGGGGCAGACGCCCGACCGGCGCCGGACTGCTGACCATCCCGAGGTGCTCGGCATGTTCCTGGCGTCGCACCGTGATCGGCCAGGTGATCAGCCGGACCGGTCACGTACAAGCGCTGGATGGCTGCTCGGCGCGGTGCTGATGAGCGATCGGGTTCGCGCCTGATGGGCACGCTCGACGCGCACACCCCGTTCGCGGTGATGGGCTGCTACCTGGCCCTGGTCGGGATCGGCACCGGCATGCTGATGCAGAACCTGGTGCTGATCGTGCAGAACGAGGTGTCCGTCCACCGAGATGGGCGTCGGCCAGCGCCACCGTCGCGTTCTTCCGGAGCATGGGCGGTGCGGTCGGGCGTGTCCGTGCTCGGCGCCGTCCTCGGCACCAGGGTCAGCACGCTGATCGCACGGGCATCGTCGCCCAGCAGGTTCCGCCGGCCCAGCTGGCCACGCTGTCCGGTGGACTGCCCGAGCCGGCCGCGGTCAAGACATTCCCCGAGCCGCTGCACGGCGTCATCGCCGACGCGTTCGCCGGCGGCGTGTCGCACGCTGTTCCCGATCGCCGGCAGTGCTCTCGATCGTCGCGATCGTGGCGATCCTGCTGCTCAAGGAGCGCCCGCTGGGCACCGTCGACCGCCGTCGAACTGCTGGCCGAGGCCGAGGACGTCGCCGGCCTGCCGGCGCGAGGAGATGCTCGACGCGTCCCCGGCAGACGCCGGACGCACCCGCCGTGCCGGCCCGACGGGCGGGCGACCGGCCGGCGGAGGTCGTCGACGGGCGACGGTCATGGCCGGCAGCCGACTGACCGCTCGCGGCATCGGCACCACTCCGGTACCTCGACACCAGTTCCGACGAGTCGGAACTGGTGTCGACGCTCTGAACGTGGTGTCGCATCGCTCGTCGGTCCGCCCGACCGGCGCCCGGGCTCGACTTGACGGCGGCGGCGCGCAGCGTCCAGCGTGAGCGGCATGGGCGAGCGTGCTGAGCGCGGCGCAGGTGCAGGACGGAATCGCCGGCCTGGACGGCTGGCAACGCGCCGGGCCGACTCGATCACCGCGACGTACCGTGGCGCCGACGTTTCTGGCCGCGATCGCGTTGGTGGACGCGGTGGCCTTGGCCGCCGAGGCCGCCGATCACCACCCGGACATCGACATCCGTTACGACACGGTGACCTTCACCCTGTCGACGCACTCGGCCGGCGGCGTGACGCGCAAGGACCTGGCCCTCGCCGGTGAGATCGCGGCTGCTGGCCCCGGCCGCCACCGCGAGCCTGACCCGGGCGACGTGACCGGCGCGGGTGGAACGGGCAATATCTGGTGCCGTGACGACCGACCTCGCGCGCGACCTCCGCGCCGCGACGTGCCACCGTCCGTGGTCGGGGTCGGCCCGCTCGAGCCGGACGAGGTGGTGGCGGTGGCCCGGTACCGGCGCCCGGGTGAGCGATCGCCGACGACGCCCTGGCGGCGATCGCCGCCGTCCGGGCGGTGGTCGACGCGCTGGCCGGCGACCCGGCTCCGCACTACGGCATCTCGACCGGGTTCGGCGCGCTGGCCACCACCCACATCGCCGCCGACCCGGCGGGCCGCCCTGCAGACCTCGCTGATCCGCTCGCACGCCGCCGGCACCGGGCACGCCCGGTCGAGACCGAGGTGGTGCGGGCCATGATGCTGCTGCGGCTGTCGACCCTGGCCACCGGACGGACCGGGATCCGGCCGGCGACCGCCGACGGCCACTGGCCGGTCTGCTGAATGCCGGGATCACCCCGGTGGTCCCGGAGTACGGATCGCTCGGCTGCTCCGGCGACCTGGCTCCGCTGGCCGCCGTCGCGCTCGCCCTGATCGGTGAGGGCGAGGTGGTCGACGCGCCAGGCCGGCGTCGGCCGGCGGCCGAGCGCGCTGGCCGCCGCCGGCCTGGCGCCCGGTCGTGCTGGCCGAGAAGGAGGGCCTGGCCCTGATCAACGGCACCGACGGCATGCTCGGCATGCTGGTGCTGGCGCTGCACGACATCGCCACCCTGCTCGACCTGGCCGACCTCGCCGGCGGCGATGAGCGTCGAGGCGCTGCTCGGCACCGACCGGGTGTTCGCCGCCGACCTGCAGGCGCTGCGACCACAGACCGGCCAGGGCGTCTCGGCCGCGCGGATCGCGGGCGGCGCTGGCCGGCTCGCCGATCGTCGCGTCGCACGCCGGACCCGAGGACACCAGGGTCCAGGACGCCTACTCGCTGCGGTGCACGCCGGCGGTGCACGGCACGGCCCGGGACACCGTCGAGCACGCCACCATGGATCGCCGAGCGGGAGCTGGCCTCGGCGATCGACAACCCGGTGGTGCTGCCGGACGGCCGGGTGGAGTCCAACGGCAACTTCCACGGCGCACCGGTGGCGGCGGTGCTGGACTTCCTGGCCATCTCGGTCGCCGACGTCGCCTCGATCTCCGAACGGCGCACCGACCGGATGCTGGACCCGGCCCGCTCCCACGGCCTGCCGCCGTTCCTGGCCCACGAGGTCGGCGTCGACTCCGGGCACATGATCGCCCAGTACACCCAGGCCGGGATGGTCGCCGAACTCAAGCGGCTGGCCGTGCCGGCGTCGGTCGACTCGATCCCGACGCTCGGCGATGCAGGAGGACCACGTGTCGCTGGGCTGGCACGCGGCCCGCAAGCTGCGCCGGGCCGTGGACGGCTTGCGCCGGGTGCTGGCCATCGAGATGCTCACCGCCGCCAGGGCGCTGGACCTGCGGGCGCCACTGCGGCCCGGGCCCGGTCACCGGCGCGGCGCTGGACGCGGTCCGCACGGTCGTCCCCGGTCCCGGCCCCGATCGCCACCTGGCCGCCGAGATCGACGCCGTGGTCCGGCTGCTCGCGCGGCCGACTGGCCGTGCGGCGACGACCGCCCGACGAAGGAGAGCTGATGCCGGCACCTACCCGGTGCCCGCCCGGTCCGTGCCCACCGCGGCACCACCCTGCAGGCCAGGTCGTGGGCCACCGAGGCGCCGCTGCGGATGCTGCAGAACAACCTCGACCCCGAGGTCGCCGAGGATCCGGACAATCTGGTCGTCTACGGCGGCACCGGCCGGGCCGCCCGGGACTGGGCCAGCTTCGACGCGATCTGCCGCTCGCTGATCGACATGGCCGGGACGAGACGCTGCTGGTGCAGTCCGGGCGGCCGGTCGGGCATCCTGCGCACCCACGAGTGGGCGCCGCGGGTGCTGATCGCCAACTCGAACCTGGTGCCCGGACTGGGCCACCTGGCCGGAGTTCCGCCGGCTGGAGGCCATCGGCCTGACCATGTACGGGCAGATGACCGCCGGCTCGTGGATCTACATCGGCACCCAGGGCATCGTGCAGGGCACCTACGAGACGTTCGCCGCGGTGGCCGCGAAACTCGCCGCCGCCCGCGGCGACGGCGCACCGACGCGTCGTTGGCCGGCACGCTGACGCTGACCGCGGGTCTCGGCGGCATGGGCGGCGCGCAGCCGCTGGCGGTCACCCTCAACGGCGGGGTGGTGCTGTGCGTCGAGTGCGACCCGGAGCGGGCCGAGAAGCGCGTGCGCACAAGGTATCTCGACGTGGTCGCCGACTCGCTGGACGCACGGCATCGAGCTGGCGCCGCGGCCAGGCGCAGCGGGCCGGGCGCTGTCCGTCGCGGTGATCGGCAACGCGGCCGAGGTCGTGCCCGAGTTGCTCCGGCGCGGCGTCGAGATCGACATCGTCACCGACCAGACCAGCGCGCACGACCCGCTGGCCTACCTGCCGATCGGCGTCGACGCTGGAGGACTGGCACGACTACGCCGACGGCCAAGCCGGACGAGTTCACCGACCGGTCACGCGAGTCGATGGCCGAGCACGTGGCCGCCATGGTCGGCTTCGCCGACGCCGGCGCCGAGGTCTTCGACTACGGCAACTCGATCCGCGGCGAGGCCCAGCTGGCCGGTTACGAAAGAGCCTTCGACTTCCCGGGATTCGTGCCGGCGTACATCCGGCCGCTGTTCTGCGCCGGCAAGGGCCCGTTCCGCTGGGTGGCCCTGTCCGGTGACCCGGCCGACATCCACGCCACCGACCGGGCCGTGCTCGAGCTGTTCCCGGACGACGACGGGCTGCAGCGGTGGATGCGGACCGCTCCGGAGAAGATCGCCTTCCAGGGACTGCCGGCCCGGATCTGCTGGCTGGGCGCGGCGAGCGGCATCTGGCCGGGCTCCGGTTCAACGAGATGGTCGCCTCCGGCGAGCTGTCCGCCCCGGTGGTGATCGGCCGGGACCACCTGGACGCCGGCTCGGTCGCGTCGCCCGTACCGGGAGACCGAGGCGATGGCCGACGGCTCGGACGCGATCGCCGACTGGCCGCTGCTCAACGCGCTGGTGAACACCGCGTCCGGCGCCAGCTGGGTGTCCATCCACCACGGCGGCGGGGTCGGCATCGGCCGGTCGATCCACGCCGGCCAGGTCACCGTCGCCGACGGCACGGCGCTGGCCGCGGACAAGCTCGAGCGGGTGCTGACCAACGATCCGGCGATGGGCGTGCTGCGGCACGTCGACGCCGGTTATCCCGAGGCGGATGCCGCGGCCGTCCGGCTCGGGGTCACGGTTCCGATGGCCGATGCCACCGTCGCACCATCCGGCGTCCGGATGAAGATCACCCCAGGCGCTCCGGCGGCGGCGGTTCGAAGCGGCCTGGGCCGAGCTGGCCGGTATCGGCCGGGACCGCCGCCGCGGCGGCTACTCCCGGCACGTCTTCGACGACGCCGACCTGTCGCTGCGGGAGTGGTTCACCGAACAGGCCACTCGTCGCGGACTGGAGGTGGAGACCGACCGCAACGGCAACCTCTGGGCCTGGTGGGGCACCCCGGCGCCGGGCGCGGTGGTCACCGGTTCGCATCTGGACTCGGTGCCCGGCGGCGGCGCGTTCGACGGCCCGCTCGGGGTGGTGTCCGCGCTGCTGGCGGTCGACGAACTACGCAGCGCGACGAGCTGCGCCGTCCCGGCCGATCGCGGTGGTGTGCTTCGCCGAGGAGGAGGGCGGCCGGTTCGGCCTGCCCTGTCTGGGTTCTCGGCTGCTGACCGGGGTCGCCGATCCGGACAGGGTCCGCCGGCTGCACGATGCCGACAGCGTCTCGCTGGCCGACGCGGCCCGGCGGGCCGGTGTCGACCCCCGGCACCTCGGGCCGGATCCCGACCGGCTCGCGCTGATCGGCTGCTTCGTCGAACTGCACGTCGAGCAGGGGCGACTGCTGCACGCCGCCGATCCGCAGGCGCTGCTCGGGGTGGGCTCGCAGATCGTCGCGCACGGCCGGTGGCGGATCACCGTGGCCGGCGAGGGCAATCACGCCGGCACCACCGCCACGGCCGATCGGCACGACCCGATGGTGCCGGCCGCGGCGGCCGTGCTGGCCGCCCGGCGGGTGCTCGGCCGGCATCCGGGGGCGGTGGCGACGGTCGGCCGGATCCGGCCGATCCCCGGCGGCACCAACGTGATCGCCTCGGCGGTGGACGTCTGGCTGGACGTCCGGTACGCCTCGGCCGGCCGCACCGCTGCGGTGGTCGACGAGATCGTGGCCGAGGTGCGCGAGGAGGCCGCGCTGGAGGGCTGCACGGTGACCGTGCACCGGGAATCGATGTCCGACCAGGTGGCGTTCGACGCCGGCATGGCCATGCAGCTCTCGGACCTGCTCTCGGCACCGGTGATCCCGACCGGCGCCGGCCACGACGCCGGCATCCTGGCCGCGCCAGGTGCCGTCGGCGATGCTGTTCGTGCGCAACCCGTCCGGGCGTCTCCCACGCGCCCGGCGAGCACGCCGACACCGCCGATTGCCTGGTCGGGGTGACCGGACTGGCCGAGGTGCTCGCCGCGTTGGCCGGATGACGACGTTCCGCTGCGCCGGTCGCCTGGCTGCCGGCCGGGCCGTCCGGACCGGTCGACATCGACTGCGACGAAACGGGAATCATCACCGCCATCGATCCGGTCGGCGCGGTCCCCGGCCGACCACGAGCCTACCCGGAGTGGTGTTCCCCGGATTCGCCGACGCCCACTCGCACGTCTTCCACCGCGCACTGCGGGGACGGACCCACGGCAGTGCCGACCGTGGCGGCACGTTCTGGACCTGGCGGGAGGCCATGTACCGGCTGGCCGATCGGCTCACACCGGAGACCTTCGGCGCCCTGGCCGAGGCCACCTACGCCGAACTGGTGTGTGCCGGGGTCACGGCCGTGGGGGAGTTCCACTACCTGCATCACGATCGGCAGGGCCGGCGTTACGCCGAGCCGAATCTGATCGGGCTGGCGGCGGTCGACGCGGGCGCCCAGGCCGGCCTGGCCGTCACTCTGCTCGACATCGCCTACCTGGCCGGCGGGTTCGGTGATCCCGGTGGCCGGTGCGCAAGTCCGGTTCAGCGACGGGGACGTCGACGCCTGGGCGGCCAGGGTGAGCGGGCTGCCGCCGGGACGTGCGGCACGGCGTGGCCATCCATTCGGTCCGCGCCGTGCCGCCGGCGGCTCTGCCGACGGTCGCCGAGGTCGCCCTGGCCACCCCGACCGGGGTGCTGCACGTGCACCTGTCCGAGCAGCCGGCCGAGAACGAGGCCTGCCTGGCTGCGACCGGCCGCACGCCGACCGCGCTGCTGGCCGACGCCGGTGCGCTCGGCCCGCATACCGCGCCGGTACACGCCACCCACCTGACGCGGCAGCGACATCGCGCTGCTCGGCGGCGCCGGGGCCACGGTGGTGGTCTGCCCGACCACCGAGGCCGACCTGGCCGACGGGTTGCCGGCGGCCGGGGCGCTGCGAGACGCCGGGGTCCGACTGGCGCTGGGCGGCGACCAGCACGTGCTGACCGATCCGCTCGGCGCCGCCCGCAGCCTGGAGTGGGGGGAGCGGCTGGCCACCGGCCGCCGCGGCACGTTCTCGCCGGCCGACTTGGTGGAGGCCGCCACGGTTGCCGGCCACCGGGCGATCGGCTCGCCCGCCGGCCGGCTCGAGGTCGGCGCCCCGGCCGACCTGGTGGCGGTGCGCACCGATACCGTGCGAACGGCCGGTGCGGATCCCGGCCAAGCTCATCATGGCGGCGACCGCGGCCGATGTCGCGGTTGTCGTGGTCGGCGGAAGGGTACAGGCCATCGACGGCGTGCACCTGCGGCTCGGCGACCCGGGCCGGCTGCTCGTCGCAGCGGTGGAGAGGGCGTGGCGATGACGGTGACAGGTTCGGTGCTGCTGCACGGGATCTCGACCTTGGTGACCAACGATCCCGAGGCCGGCCCCGGCCTGCTGGGCCGGATCCCGGACGCCGCGGTGATCATCGACGAGGACCAGATCGGCTGGGTCGGCCCGGCCCACCTGGCGCCCTCGGCCGACGAGGAGGTTGACCTCGGTGGTCGGGCGGTGCTGCCCGGCTGGGTCGACTCGCACACCCACCTGGCCTTCGCCGGGGACCGGGCCGAGGAGTTCGCCGCCCGGATGGCCGGCACCGCCTACGAGGCCGGTGGCATCCTGCGCACGGTGACGGCGACCCGCGCGGCGACCGACGACGAGCTGTTCGAGCTGGTCCGCGACCGGCTGACCACCATGGCCCGGTCGGGCACCACCTGCACGGAGATCAAGACCGGCTACGGACTGTCGGTGCGGGACGAAAGCCGCCTGGCCCGGATCGCCGGGCGGGCGGGTGCCGACGAGGTCACGTTCCTCGGCGCCCACGTGCTGCCCGAGGAATTCGCCGACGACCCGGACGGCTACCTCGACCTGGTCTGCGGGCCGATGCTCGATGCGGTCGCCGAGTCGGTTCGGTTCATCGACGTGTTCTGCGAGGACGGCGCGTTCGACGACGCCAGGTCCCGGCGGGTGCTGGCCGCCGGCGAGCGGATGGGCCTGCTCGGCAAGGTGCACGGCAACCAGCTGGGCCGCGGGCCAGGGGTCCGGATGGCGGTGACCGCCGGCGCGGCGTCCGTCGACCACTGCACCTACCTGGCCGACGAGGACATCGACGCGTTGACCGGTTCACAGACCGTCGCCACCCTGCTGCCCACCTGTGACCTGTCCACCCGGCAACCGCCCGCCCCGGGACGGGCCCTGGTCGACGCCGGCGTCAGTGTCGCCCTGGCCTCGGACTGCAACCCGGGTACGTCGGCCACCTCGTCCATGGCGCTGGTCGTCGCTCTTGGGGTGCTGCAGTGCGGGCTCACCACGGACGAGGCGGTGTACGCGGCGACCGCCGGCGGCGCGAAGGCGCTGCGACGCGACGACGTCGGCCGGATCGCGGTGGGCCTTCGGGCCGATCTGCACGTGCTGGACGCGCCGGCCCCGGAGCACCTGGCCTATCACGTCGGGATGCCGCTGACCCACGCGGTGTGGCGGCGCGGCGTCGCCGTCCCGCTGCCCAGCATCACCGCAACGGTCGAGTGAGGGACCGTCAGACGGCGCAGCTGTCGTCGGTGCAGGCCTCGCCCTGGTCGCCGGCCAGCACCAGCGGGTTCGGCCAGGCCTGCGCCCAGGCCCGGTCGAGCACCTCGGTGAACACAGCGGTCTCCTGCGCCCCGGAGATGCCGTACTTGCGGTCGAAGACGAAGAACGGCACCCCGGACGCACCGAAACCGCGGGCCAGGTCGAAGTCGGCGGCCACCTCGTCGGCGTAGTCGTCACCGGCCAGCACGGCGGCAGCGGCCTGCCGGTCCAGACCCACCTCGGCCGCCAGGTCGGCCAGCACCTCGTGGTCGCCGAGCCGGCGTCCCTCGGTGAAGTACGCCTGCAGCAACCGCTCCTTCAGCGCGGCCTGCCGGCCGTGCCCGGCGGCGAAGTGCAGGAGCCGGTGGGCGTCGAAGGTGTTGGCCGGGTGGGCCTGGTGGAGCTGGAAGTCCAGCCCGACGGTGGCGGCGATGTCGGTGACCCGCTGGTTCATCGCCCGAGCCTCGGTCAGGCTGCGGCCGTACTTGTCGGCCAGCAACTCGTCCAGGCTCTGGTCGGTGTGCTGCGGGGTGGACGGGTCGAGCTGGAACGACCGGTAGGTCACCTCGACCCGATCGGCGTGCGGGAACGTCGACAGCGCCTCCTCCAGCCGGCGCTTGCCGATGTAGCACCACGGACACACCACGTCGGAGAACACTTCGATCTGCACAGTCCTGCCTCGTTCGGTTCGGGGAGCGAATCGCTTCTGGAGCAACCGCTCGGTCGACTCGCTGCCTGGGAGCAAGCGGCCGCCCGGAGCTCCGGGTGGGCCCAGCTCCTCCGGCGCGCTTCGATTACGGATCGTAGCCATTCCTCCCGCAGACACGGGACCATGGCCTCAACCCCGATGCCATTTCGCTCTTGATCATGGCGAACCGGTACGGCGATCTCGGCGTGTCGCCCAACGCGCCGGGAATCGCGTACCGGTTTCCCATGATCAACATCTATCGCGGGGGCGGGCGGCGGGGGTCGCCGGAGCACCGAGCGGGATGGTGGATCGACCGGCTGCCCGCCGGCCGGAATCAGTCGGCGAAGGCGGCGGCGATCACCGCGGCCTGCTCGACCTCGTGCACCCGCAGCGAGCCGGCCGACGGTGCTGCCATCGCCCGGCGCGAGGCCCGCTTGATGCCGGCGAGTCTCGGCAGCATCTCGGGCAGCGCCAACGCCAGGAACGGCCAGCCGCCCTGGTTCGCCGGTTCCTCCTGGGCCCAGCGGAAGTCCGTCACCTTCGGGAAGTTCTCCAGCACGTAGGACAGCTTGCGCCGGGGTACCGGGTACAGCTGCTCGAGCCGGACGATCGCGGTGTCGGTGATCTCGTGCTTGGTCCGGTACGCATCCAGCTCGTAGTACAGCTTGCCGGAGGTGAGCACCACCTTGGTCACGTTGGCCGGGTCGACCGTCGGGTCGGCCAGCACCGACTCGAACTTGCCGGTGGTGAAGTCGGACACCGGCGACGTGGCGGACTTGTTGCGCAGCATGGACTTCGGCGTGAACACCACCATCGGGCGGTGCACCCCGTCGAGCACGTGGCGACGCAGCAGGTGGAAGTAGTTCGCCGGCGACGACGGCACCGCGACGGTCATCGAGCCCTCGGCGCACAGCTGGAGGAACCGCTCGATGCGCCCGGAGGTGTGGTCAGGGCCCTGACCCTCGTGGCCGTGCGGCAGCAGCAACACGACACCGGACTGCTGGCCCCACTTGGCCTCGCCGGAGGACATGTACTCGTCGATCACCGACTGGGCGCCGTTCACGAAGTCACCGAACTGGGCCTCCCAGAGCACCAGCGCGTCCCGGTTCGCCACCGAATAGCCGTACTCGAAGCCGAGCGCGGCGTATTCGGTCAGCGCCGAGTCGTAGGTCAGGAACTTGCCCTGGCCCTCGGCGAGGTGCTGCAGGGGCACCCACTCCTGGCCGGTGTTCTTGTCGACCAGGAACGCGTGCCGCTGCACGAAGGTGCCGCGCCGGGAGTCCTGCCCGGACAGGCGGACCAGGCGGCCGTCCATGGCGATCGAGCCGAAGGCGAGCAGTTCGGCGAACGCCCAGTCGATGCCGCCGTTGCGGGACATCTCGACCCGCCGCTCCAGCACGGTCTTCACCCGCGGGTGCGGGGTGAAGCCCTCCGGGTAGGCCAGGTGGGCATCGGCGATCTGCTCGAGAGTCCCTACGGGGATGGAGGTCTCGACCCTCGGCGGGATCGGCTGCTCGGCCTCGACCGAGGGCGAGGGCAGCGCCGCCGCCCGCTCCAGTTCCTTGACCTCGTTGAACACCCGCTCGAGCTGGGTGTGGTAGTCCCGCATGGCCTCTTCGGCATCCTGGGGGGACAGGTCGCCCCGGCCGATCAGCGCCTCGGTGTAGATCTTCCGGGTGGACCGCTTGCCGTCGATGATCTGGTACATCAGCGGGTTGGTCATCGACGGGTCGTCGCCCTCGTTGTGCCCGCGGCGGCGGTAGCACACCATGTCGATGACCACGTCCTTGCCGAACGTCTGCCGATAGTCGACGGCCAGCTCGGCCACCCAGACCGCGGCCTCGGGATCGTCGCCGTTCACATGGAAGATGGGCGCCTGGATCATCTTCGCCACGTCGGTCGGGTACTCACTGGACCGCGAGTGCTCGGGGGCGGTGGTGAACCCGACCTGGTTGTTGATGATCACGTGCACGGTTCCGCCGGTGCGGTACCCGCGCAGGAGCGACAGGTTCAGGGTCTCGGCGACCACACCCTGCCCGGCGAACGCGGCGTCGCCGTGCAGGGCGATCGGCATGACGGTGAAGCCGCCCTCGCCCCGGTCGAGCACGTCCTGCTTGGCCCTGGCCACGCCCTCCAACACCGGGTCGACGACCTCGAGGTGCGACGGGTTGGCCACCAGCGAGACGTCGACCTGACCGTCGCCGAACGGCCGGATGTACTTGCCCTCCGCGCCGACGTGGTACTTCACGTCGCCGGAGCCGTGGGCCTGGTCGGGGTCGAGGTTGCCCTCGAACTCCCGGAAGATCTGGGAGTACGGCTTGCCGACGATGTTGGCCAGCACGTTGAGCCGGCCGCGGTGGGCCATGCCGATGACGACTTCGTCGAGCCCGTATTCGGCCGCCTTGTTCAGCGCGGCGTCCAGCAACGGGATGACGGTCTCGCCGCCCTCGAGGGAGAACCGCTTCTGACCGATGTACTTGGTCTGCAGGAAGGTCTCGAAGGCCTCGGAGGCGTTGAGCCGGCCCAGGATGTACTTCTGCTCCTCGATCGTCGGCTTGTCGTGTCGCACCTCGACCCGGTCCTGGATCCACCGGCGCTGCACCGGGTCCATGATGTGCATGTACTCGATACCCACTGTGCGGCAGTAGGAGTCGCGCAGCACGCCGAGGATGTCGCGCAACTTCATGTACTCGGCACCATTGAAGCCGCCGACCGGGAACTCCCGGTCCAGGTCCCACAGGGTCAGCGCGTGCGAGAGCACGTCCAGATCGGGGTGCTTGCGCTGGCGGTAGTTCAGCGGGTCGGTGTCGGCCATCAGGTGTCCGCGGGTGCGGTAGGCATCGATCATCTCGAGCACCCGCGCGGTCCGGTCCACCGCACCGTGCCGACCGACGCTGATGTCCTGCACCCAGCGGACCGGCTCGTACGGCAGTCGGAGCGAGGAGAACACGTCGTCGTAGAAGCTGTCCTCGCCCAGCAGCAGGCCGTGCACCCGCTTGAGGAATTCGCCCGACTCCGCGCCCTGGATGATCCGGTGGTCGTAGGTCGAGGTCAACGTCATGATCTTGGAGACGCCGAGGTCGGCGAGCGTCTGCTCGCTGGCGCCCTGGAATTCCGCCGGGTACTCCATGGCGCCCACGCCGATGATGGCACCCTGCCCGGCCATCAGCCGCGGCACCGAGTGGACCGTGCCGATGCCGCCCGGGTTGGTCAGCGAGATGGTGGTGCCCTGCGTAGTCCTCGGCGGTCAGCTCGCCCTTGCGAGCCTTGCGCACCACCGCCTCGTAGGCCGACCAGAACTGGGTGAACGTCATCTTCTCGGTGGCCCGGATCGGCACGACCACCAGTGCCCGTTGGCCGTTGCGGCCGGGCAGGTCGATGGCCAGGCCGAGGTTGGTGTGCGCCGGGGTGACGATCGTCGGCTTGCCGGCCGCCTCGGCGAAGTGCCGGTTCATGGCCGGGTGGTCGTTGACCGCCCGGATGATCGCGTAGCCGATCAGGTGGGTGAACGAGACCTTTCCGCCCCGGTTGCGCTTGAGGAAGTTGTTGATGACGATCCGGTTGTCTGCGATCAGCTTGGCCGGCACCGCGCGCACCGACGTGGCGGTCGGCACCTCCAGCGAGGCGGTCATGTTGCGGACCACCGCCGCGGCCGCGCCGCGGATCGGGGCGGTTTCGTCCTGCTCGGCGGCCGGCGGCCACCTTGGCCTGCTTGGCCTGCTTCACCGCGGCCGGCGTCGTCCGGGGTCGCCGTGGTGGCCGGTCCGCTTCGTCGCCGATGCGCCGTTGGTCGCGCCGGCGGGGGCCGGCTTCGCCGCAGTGGTCGCCTGCGGAGCCGGGGCCTTTGGCGTGGGGCTCGCAGGTTTCGTGGCCGCGTCGGCGGCGGGCTCGGCACTCGGCCGTGAGGCGGCGGGGCCGCGGGGCGGGCGGCGGCGGCGGGGGCGGCGTGGCCGGGATGGCCGGGGCGGACGCAGTGGTCGCGGCCGACTCAGGTGCCTTGCCGGTGGCGGCCGGAGCGGCACCGGAGGGGCGCATGGCGGCCGTTGGTCGTAGCCCCGTCGACGTCCGATCCGCGGCGGCCTTGGCCGCGGCGGGTTCGGTCGCGTTGGCAGCACGTCGATTGTCAGCGAAGTACTCCCGCCAGATCGGGTCGACGCTGGCGGGGTCGGCGAGGAACTGCTGGTACTTCTCCTCGACAAACCAGTCGTTCGGTCCGAATTCGGGCACGGTGGCTGACGACACTGTCGCTTCCGCCTGTTCTGTTCTTGTCATCGCGGGTTGCTCGGTCGATGGGGTGAGTGGGTCGGGTTTGTAGCCCCATCCAGGCTAGACCTGTGTGGCCGGGGGAGTGTGGTGGCCCGAGTGGGATCTGCCAGGATTCGTCGGCCGACCACCCGACGGGAGCAACGGATCGCCGGTCAGCGGGCGGATTTTGGCGGTTCTCCGACGGCCGGAGACTTCCGGGAGGCCACTGCCTGTCGGCGTGCTCAGCCGCCGAACGCGTTGAGTCCGGTCATCGCCCGGCCCAGCACCAACTGGTGGACCTCGGCCGTGCCCTCGTAGGTCAGCACGCTCTCCAGGTTGGCCGCGTGCCGCAACACCGGGTACTCGCCGGAGATCCCGTTCGCGCCGAGGATGGTGCGGCACTCGCGGGCGATGGCGATGCGCCGTCCGGGTGGAGTTCAGCTTGCCCATCGACACCATCTGCCGGCGTGCTGGTGCCGGCGTCGGTGGCCCGGCCGACGTGCAGGGCCAGCAGGTACGCGGAGTTCCAGGCGGTCGCCATGTCGGCGAACTTGGCCTGGGTCAGCTGGTAGCCGGCCAGCGGGCGGCCGAACACCTCGCGCTCGGCGGCATAGTCCAGTGCGGTGGCCAGGCAGTCGCGGGCCGCGCCCAGCGCGCCGAACAGGATGCCGGTGCGGGCCTGGGTCAGGCAGGACAGCGGACCGCCGAGCCCGCGCGCGCGGGCAGCATCGCGGAGCTCGGGCAGCTGCGACGTCGCGTCGAGCACGAGTTCGGCCGTCGGCGAGGCGCGCAGCGAGAGCTTGCGGTGGATCTCCGCAGCGCGGAAGCCCGGGAGTGTCGGTGGGCACGACGAACCCGCGGATGGACTGCGCGTCGTCGTCCGGTACGGGCCCAGACAACGGCGACGTCGGCGATGGTGCCGTTGGTGATCCACATCTTGGTGCCGTTCAGCACCCACCCGTCGGCCGTGCGGCGGGCCGTGGTGCGCATGGCGGCCGGGTCGGATCCGGCGTCCGGCTCGGTGAGCCCGAAGCAGCCGATCAATTCGCCCGCGGCCATGCCGGGCAGCCAGCGGTCCTTCTGCTCGTCGGAGCCGTAGCGCTAGATCGGATACATGGCCAGCGATCCCTGCACCGAGACCAGCGACCGGATGCCGGAGTCGCCGGCCTCGAGTTCGAGGCAGGCCAGGCCGTAGGCGGTCGCCGACGCGCCGGCGCAGCCGTACCCGTCCAGGTGCATGCCGAGCAGACCGGCGGTGCCGAACTGCTGCGGCCAGCTCGCCGCACCGGCATCTCGGCCGCGCTCGAACCAGTCCGCGATGTGCGGTCGGACGAGATCGTCGACCAGCTTCCGGGTGGTCTCCCGGATGTCGCGCTCCTCGTCGGAGAGCAGCGCGTCGGTGTCGAGCAGGTCAGGGAAGGTCAGGGCCATGAAACCGAAGCCTATGCCGCCCGCACGGACCCGACTCAGAAGCCGTTGGTCATCCGCTGGTTCGGCGGGATGCGTGGCTGCGACTCGGCCCGGACGTTCCCGGGCGCGTCGCCCAGGTCCGGGCCACCGTAGCGGAGCTTGCGCCACACGCTCTTGAACCACGATGCGATCCTGCTCATCGGGCACCTCCCCGGTCGGCGATGCTGGCCTGGTACTCCTGGTCGATCATCGCACAGTGCGCCCTGATCTCGCCGGATCCGACATACGGCGGGCACATCCGGAGAGGAGGGCTCAGATCGCCCCGGCGTACAGCCGGGCGTAGACGCCGCCGGCGGCCAGCAGCTCGGCGTGCGTGCCGTCCTCGACCACCCGGCCGTGGTCCATCACGACGATGCGGTCGGCGCGGGCCGCGGTGGTCAGCCGGTGGGCGACGACGACCGTGGTGCGGCCGCGGGCCAGCCGGTCGGTGGCCGCGAGAACGGCGGCCTCGGCGGCCGGGTCGAGCGCCGCGGTGGCCTCGTCGAGCAGCAGCAGGTCCGGCTCGACCAGCTCGGCCCGGGCCAGCGAGATCAGTTGCCGCTGCCCGGCCGACAGGTTGCGGCCGCGTTCGTCGACGCGGTGGCGGAAACCGTCGGTCAGCCCGGCAAGTACGCCGATGGCGCCGACCGAACGCGCGGCGGCCTCGACCTCGGCGTCGTCGGCGTCGGGCCGGCCGTAGGCGATGTTGTCGCGGACCGTGCCGGCGAACAGGTGCGGCTCCTGCGGCACCACGCCGAGTCGGCGGCGGAATGCCGGCAGGTCGTAGTCGCGCACGTCGATCCCGTCCACCCGCATCACACCGGCCGTCACGTCGTAGAACCGGGCGATCAGCTTGACCAGCGTCGACTTGCCGGCCCCGGTGGTCCGACGACGGCGACGGTGGTGCCCGGCAGCAGGTGCAGATCGACGTCGGTCAACGCGGGCGCGGCCCCGTCGCTCGCCGACGCGTAGGCGAACCCGACGCCCTCGGCACGCACATCGCCGGCCAGCCGGCCGACCGGCCTGGGATCGGCCGCCGGGGGCGTCGAGGTCGGGGTGCGCAGCAGGTCGCCGATCCGGCGCAGCCCGACCACGGCCTGCTGGTAGCCGTCGAAGACCTGGGAGAGCTGCTGGATCGGGTTGAAGAAGAAGTCCAGGTAGAGCACGAAGGCCAGCAGGGTGCCGACGGACGACGGTCGCCGGCGATCAGCCGCTGGGCGCCGACCCAGAGTACGAGCGCCGCGGCGAGTTCGGACTGAGCAGCGCGATGAACGGGAAGTAGACGCGAGATGGCCGTCTGGGCACGCATTCTGGACCGGCGGTAGTCGTCACTGCGGGCGGCGAAGCCGGCCGCGTTGGCCTCCTGCCGGCCGAGGGCCTGGGAGACCCGCAGTCCCGCGACGTTCTCCTGCAGGTCGGCGTTGACCACCGAGACCTTCTCCCGCGCCTCGTTGTAGGCCCGGCTCGACACCCGCCGGAAGAACACGGTCGCGATCAGCAGGAACGGCACGGCGGTGAATGCAATGAGGGCCAACCCCGGGTCCATCACCACCAGCACGACCGCGATGCCGACGAACGTGGCCAACGAGACCACGAACGTCACCAGGCCGGTCTGCAGGAACGAGGACAGCGCGTCCACATCCGTGGTCATCCTGGTCATGATCCGGCCGGCGAGTTCCCGCTCGTAGTAGTCCAGGCCGAGTCGCTGCAGTTGCGCGAACTCCCGGACCCGCAGTTGGTAGAGCACGGTCTCACCCGCCTTGCCGGCGGCCACCCCCTGCCACCGCTGCACCAGATAGTCGGCGCCGACCACCAGCAGGGCGAGCCCGGACATCACCCAGACCACCCGCATCACTCCGGCGGTGATCCCTTCGTCGACACCGTGCCGGATCAGAATCGGCAGCACCAAGGAGGCCGCGGTGTCCAGCACCACGAGCACCAGGGCCAGCAACATCAGCATGCGTACCGGCCGGATGGTGCGGCCCAACGAGAAGTCGGGGTCCGGCGCCGGCTCGTACGGTCCTGGATGATCGTCGGCCGCAGCGAGCGCATCCACTTTGGCCAGCAGCTCGGGAGTGGCCGGCAGGCCGCCGACGAAGCCGCCTCCGGAGGCATGGCGGCCGGGGCCACCCACGGTTGCGCTTGCCGCCGCGGCGGCCCGCTCCGACCGATCGGTGAACTGCTCGGCGTCGTCGGGCGGCCAGAGCGCCGGTGTGGTGCCGTCCGGGCCCGGTGTGAGGTCCTCGGCGGCGACGTCGACGCCGGCGGTGTCCAGGTCGCCCGGTTCGCCACCGTCGTTGTCGGCCAGGAGCGCCCGGTAGACCGCGCACCGCGTGAGAAGTTCCTCGTGGGTGCCGTGATCGATGACCCGGCCCTGGTCCACGACCGCGATCCGGTCGGCCAGCGACAGGGTCGACCGGCGGTGCGCGATCAGGATGGTGGTCCGGTCGGCGGTGAGTCGATGCAGGGTGGCGTGGATGGCCGACTCGGTGGCCGGGTCGACCGCGCTGGTCGCGTCGTCGAGCACCAGGACCTGCGGGTCGGTGAGCATGGCGCGGGCCAATGCCAGCCGCTGTCGTTGACCGCCGGACAGGGTCAGCCCGCGCTCGCCGATCACCGTGGCGAAACCCTCGGGCAGCGCCTCGATGAATTCGACCGCCTCCGCGGCGGTCGCGGCGGCGTGGATCTCGTCCTCCGTGGCGTCCGGCCGTCCGTAGGCGATGTTGGCCGCGATGGTGTCCGAGAACAGGAAGGCCTCCTCGAACACCACCCCGACGTGCCGGCGCAGGTCGGCCATGGTGACCGCGCTGACGTCCGTCCCGGCCAGCTCGACGCTGCCCTCCTGCACGTCGTAGAACCTGGGCAGCAGCAGCGAGACCGTCGACTTGCCGGAGCCGGACCGGCCGACCAGGGCCACCGTCGACCCGGACGGCGACCTCGAGGTCGAAGCCGTCGAGCACCGGGTCGCTGGGCACGTATCCGAACCGGACAGCGCGGAAGCGGACGGACAGCGGGCCGTCGGGCACCGGTACCGGGTCGACCGGGATCGACGACGCCGGCCTTGGTGTCGACGATCTCCAGCACCCGTTCGACGGACGCCCTGGCCTGCTGGCCCACGACCAGGACCGAGGCGATGATGCGGGCCGGGGCGACGAGCTGGGTCAGGTAGAGCGAGAAGGCCAGGAACGTGCCGATCGAGATCGAGCCGTGCAGGGCCAGGTAGCCGCCGAACGCCAGCACGCCGACCTGACCGAGCGCGGTCATCGCCTGCAGCCCGGGCGACAACCGAGCGGTCAGCCGCACCGCACGCAGTCGTTGGCCGAACAGGGTGGCCGCGGCCGTGCGCAGGCGGCCGAGTTCGCGCTCTTCCTGGCCGAAGCCCTTGACCACCCGGATGCCGGTGACGTTCTCCTCGACGATCTCCGCCACCTCGGCCGCAGACTGCTGGGCGGCCCAGGTCGCCGGGAACAGCGTTTCCCTGGTGGCCCTGGTCAACAGGACGACCGCCGGGATGACCACCAGGGCGGTCAGGGTGAGCAGCGGCGACAGGATGACCATGACGACCAGGGCCACCGCGATCAGGACCACCTGGCCAGCCGACCAGGGCAACATGGCGATGAGGCCCTGCACCATCTGCAGGTCACTGATGGAGCGGGAGACCAGCTGGCCGGTGCGGAGCTTGTCCTGAGTGGCGCCGTCCAATCGCTGCAGGGCACCGAAGACGTCCTGCCGCAGGTCGTGCTGCACGTCCAGGGACAGCCGGCCACCGGCCCAGCGACGCACGAACGACGATCCGAACCGGATCAGGGCGAGCGCCACCAGCGCGGCGATCAACCAGCCCAGCCCCTGCGTCGTGCCCGAGGTGGCCCGGTCCACCGCGGCACCGGTGATCAGCGGACTCAGCGCACCGATGCCGATGCCGCCGAGGGCGGCCACCGCCGCGGCCACCGTGACCCCCTTGTGCCGCCAGCAGTAGCCGAGCAGACGCCGGATCCAGCCCTCGTCGGGGGGCGACGGGGGCACGGAGGCAGCTGCCGAGGGTGCGCCGCGGCTGGCCGGGCGCTCCTTCGCGGTGGTGGACACCTCGCCACGGTAACCACGGCGGCCGACAGACCGGCCACTACGGTGACGGGGTGAGCCCCGCCGAGACGTTCGCCCTGCGAGAAGTCCGATGACGGACGACCGGCTGCTGGTGGCCGGGGCCGGGCACAACGGCCTGGTCGCCGCCATTCTCGCGGCCCGGGCCGGGCGCCGGGTGACGGTGCTCGAACGGTCCGATCATCCCGGTGGGGCGACGGTGGGGGCGGCCGTGTTCTCCGGTCACGACGTCCGGCTGTCCCGGTACTCCTATCTGGTGTCGTTGTTCCCGGACGAGTTGGCCGACCGGCTGGGCATCCGGCTGAACCTGGCGTCGCGAGCCGTCTCGTCGTTCACCCCGGTCGGCTCCGGGTCGACCGCGGACGGCCTGCTGGTCGAGCGGGTCCCGGGACCGGCCACCGCGGAGTCCTTCCGCCGGATCACCGGGTCCGACGCCGACTATCGGGCGTGGCAGGAGCTGTACGGCGAGCTGTCCGCGCTGGCCAAGGTGGTGGCGCCGGCGCTGACCGGGCCGCTGCGGCGGCGGACCGACGTGCGGGACGCGGTCGTGGCTGCGGCGGGTGCGCAGATCTGGGCCGACGTCGCCGAGGCGCCGCTGGGCGAGATGATCGCCAGGCGACTTGCCGACGACACGGTCCGCGGCGTGGTGGCCACCGACGGGCTGATCGGTACCCACACGTCGCTGTTCGACGCGGAGCTGTTGGCCAATCGCTGCTTCCTCTACCACCTGATCGGTCGGGGGACGGGGGAGTGGCTGGTGCCGATCGGCGGGATGGGCGCAGTGACCGACGCGCTGGTCGCCCGGGCCCGTGAGGTCGGCGTGGAGATCAGCTGCGGGCTGGAGATCGTGGCCGCGGCCGAGGACGCCGACGGGGTGACGGTGTCGGCCCGCGCATCGGCCGGCGGCGATGTCGAATTCGGCGGTACGCACCTGCTGGCTGCCGTCGCGCCGGCGGTGGTCGACGGCTGGCTGGGCCGGCAATCGGTGCGGCCGGTCGGCGCCCAGATGAAGATCAACATGTTGTTGGACCGGTTGCCGCGCTTGGCGTCCGGGATCGACCCGACGGTGGCGTTCGCCGGCACCACCCATCTCGAGGAGGGCTTCGACGGGCTCGAGGACGCCTATCGACGATCCGCTGCGGGCGAGATCCCGCCGGTGGTGCCGGGCGAGGTCTACTGCCACTCGCTGACCGATCCGACGATCATGAACGGCGAGCCCGGCGCGACCCTGACCCTGTTCGGTCTGCACACTCCGGTCGAGCTGTTCGACGCCGACCCGGCCGGCGCTCGTGCGGCCGCGGCCGACGCGGCGCTGGCCGCGTTGCAGAGGCACCTGGCGGAACCGCTGGAGGACTGCCTGGCCCTCGACCGCGACGGCCGGCCCTGCCTGGACATCGCGTCGCCGCTGGATGTCGAGGCGTCGGTGGGCATGCCGGGCGGCAACATCTTCCACGGCGACCTGTCCTGGCCGTGGCTGGCCGACGACGAGCCGGCCGAGACGCCCGCCGCCCGCTACGGGGTCGAGATCGCCGGCTGCCGGCGAATCCTGTTGGCCGGGGCCGGAACTCGGCGTGGCGGTGGGGTATCCGGGCTGGGCGGCGCCGCCGCGGTGGACGCGCTGCTGGCGGAGTAGGTCTGCGCGGCTGCCTCGGCGCGGCCGGCCAACTCCTCGACCAGCTCCGCGGGCTCGAGAGCGATCGCCCGTGGGGCCAGGGACCACAGCACCGTGGCCGCATGCCGGTGGTCGGCGAACTCCACGGCGAGTCGGGCGCCATCCTGTGCCCAGGTCAGCGCGGTCCTCACCAGCTCGTCCCGGACCTCCGGATCGCAGTGAACCCGCACCGGGTACCGCCCGACCCGCTCCCGGAACCCGGCTCGAGCCTGCTCCCACAGCTGGGCGAGGTCTGGCTCGCCGGTGCGCGGCCGGTTCGTCCAGCACCGTCGCCGCGGTCACCCGGGACACCCGGTAGGTGCGTGGCACTCGGCGATGATCGGCCAGCAGATACCACCGGCCGGCCGCGCTGACCAAGCCGTGTGGATCCACGGTGCGCCGGCTCGGCTCCGAACCGGGGCGTGAGTAGCTGATCTGCACCCGGCGTCGGGCGACCACGGCCTGCTGCAGGACGCCCAGGTGCGGCACGTCGTCCGCCGGTCGGGTCCAGCCGTCGGCGACCACCAGGATCCGGGCGGCGGCGGCAGTCGCTTCGTCGCGCTGCGACTCCGGCATCGCCGCGGTCAGCTTGCGCAGGGCCGAACTCAGCGCGGGCCCACCGGCACCGGCGGCGGCCTGGGAGAAGGACCCCATGGTGAGCAGCGCCGCCGCCTCGGACCTGGTCAGGCCGGTCAGGTCGGTGGTCCAACCGGGAAGCAGGGCAAACCCACCCGACCGGCCACGCTCGGCATAGACCGGCACCCCGGCCGCGGACAGCGCCTCGATGTCGCGCAGCACGGTGCGGGTGGACACCTCGAGCTCGGTCGCAATCGTCGAAGCGGGCACGAGCCCACGCTGTCGCAACAGCATCAACAGACTCAACAGGCGATCGGCACGCACACCGACTCAGCTTGGCACGGATACCCGACAGGAAGCGTCATGTATCGAGTACCGATCGCTAATATCTGGGCTCATGGCGAAGATCTTCACGATGAGTTTCGCGGCGGTCTATCCGCTCTACGCTGCGAAGGTGGAGCGGAAGGGACGTACCAGGACAGAGCTGAACGAGGTGATCGAGTGGCTCACCGGCTATGACGCATCGGAGCTGGCCGGACATCTCGAAGCCGGAACGACGTTCGAGGACTTCTTCGCAGGCGCGCACGTAAACCCGAAGGCCTCCTTGATCTCCGGGACGATCTGCGGTGTCCGCGTCGAGGAGATTGATGATCCGCTGATGCGCAACATCCGATACCTGGACAAGTTGGTCGACGAACTGGCCAAGGGCAAGTCGATGGAGAAGGTCCTCCGAGACTGACCGCTACAACGTGTCTGTGCTTCGTCGCCACTCACGATCGCTGGCTCCGCCCCTCGGTGAGCCGGCTCCGGTGTTGCGATGCCGAACTGCGTCAGTCCCCGACCGGGTTGCCGTCCAGCGCCGCGACCAGATCGAAGTACAGGTCGTCCGGGTGTTCCAGTCCCACCGACAGCCTGATCAGACCCTCCGGGATGGTCGGAGCCTCGGCGGCCCACCTCCGGCGGCGTTCCAGGGTGGACTCGACCCCACCGAGGCTGGTGGCGTGCAACCACAGTCGGGTCCTTGCGCACACTCGGTCGGCTGCGTCGGCGCCGCCCGCGAGCACGATCGAGATGATGGCGCCGAAGCCCGGGTAGCGGACCTCGGTCAGCGCTGGATGGTCTCGCAGTCGGGCGACCAAGTCGACGGCCGTTGCCTGGGCCCGCTCCAGCCGCACCGGGAGGGTGCGCAGTCCGCGGAGCGCCAGCCACGCCTCGGCGGCCCCGGGAATGTTGCCCTGCAGACTGCGCCGGGACAGCAGCGACCCGGTAACGCTCGTCGTCATCGACCACGACCGCGCCCAGCAGCAGGTCACTGTGCCCGGCAAGATATTTCGTCGCCGAATGCACCACGATGTCGGCGCCGAGCTCCAGCGGCCGCTGCCGGAGCGGGGTGGCGAACGTGTTGTCCACCACCACCAGTGCCCCAGCCGCCCGGGCGCCCTGGGCGATCGCGGCGATGTCGGCGACCTCGAGCGCGGGATTCGTCGGTGACTCCAACCAGACCATGGCCGCCCCCTTCGCCGCGGCCACCACGGCTTCGGTGTCGGTGATGTCGACCAGATCGACGCCGAGCCGCCCCTGGTCCACCAGTTCGGCGAGCCGGACCAACGTCCCGGTGTAGGCATGTCGAGGGGCCACCACCCGCTGCCCGACGGGCAGCAGGTCGAGCACGGTGCAGATGGCGGCCATGCCCGAGCCGAAGATCAGGCAGCGTCCGCCTTCGAGTGCGCCCAAGGTGTCCTCGAAGGCGGTCCACGTCGGGTTCGTGTACCGGCCGTATTCGAGATCACCCCCGGCTCCGTACGTCGACGCCATGGTCAGCGGGACGTTCAGCGGCTGATCGGTCTCGCGGGGCGGACGCCCGGACGTCACCGCGATGGTCTCGGGATGCAATCGAGGGGCGGAATCCTCTGTCATGGCAAACCTTTCGTCACATCAGCCGCATACCGTCTCGAGCCACAGTCGAACGTATCGATCGGCGTCCACCCCGAACGGCCACATCGATCTCGGTGGCCGGCCGATTCTGCGGATTCCATTCCCGGGGCCCACTGTTCGATGCGCGCCGGTCGACCACCGTTTGCCCGCGGCCGATCCCGGTACTCGGATCCACCCGCACGCCCAGCCGTTCGGTGACCAGACCCGCGGGGTCGACGACGGCGCAGACCGCGCCGGCGTCACCGATGGTGGCATCGGACATGTCGTGCTGCCGGCACATCTCGTCGATCGCCACCGCGGCCAGCTCGGCTCCCGGGTCGCCCGGCCGACGCCGGTCGTGCACGTCGTCGGCGGTCAGCCGGGGCGCTTCGAACACGTCGAGGCCGTACATGGTCAACGGAATGTCCAGGTCGCCGGCCGCCGCCAGCGCGATCGCGGCCGCCTCCGGGTCGTGCCAGACGTTGAATTCGGCAACCGCCGTGGCATTGCCCACCGACGCGGAGCCGCCCATGAACAAGATCCGTTCGATGCCAGCGGCCACCTCCGGATGCGCCCGCAACAGCAGCGCGATGTTGGTCATCGGGGCCAGCGGGACCAGCGTGATCCGTTCGCCGGTGCCCACCGCGGCCAGCAGCTCCCGGCGGAGCAACTCCACCGCCGACCACGGACAGACCCGTCGGTCGGAGGGCCGACCGAAGCCGGCGAGACCGTCGGCGCCATGCCAGGGATCCAGCGGGTGGATGCCCGCCAGGAGAGGCCGGGAGGCACCCTTGGCGACCGGCACCTCGCCCGCCCCGGCCGCGTCCAGCACGTACTGGGTGTTGCGGACGACCTGGTCGACCCCGACGTTGCCGGCGACACAGGTGACCGCGCGCAGGTCCAGGTCGGCATGCCGAACGGCGAACAGCAGGGCCAGCGCGTCGTCCACGCCGGTGTCGACGTCGAGGATGACCGGAGTGGGCGACATGACCCGGGATCCTTCCAGACCGGCCGGTCTGATGGGTCGAGGGTGATGTACGGCGGATCAGCGCAGCAGTTCCCGGTCCAGGTCCTCGATCCGCTCGCGGCGCCGGCGGCGCTCGGCCGACTTCATGGCCGCTCCGACCGCCATCGAGAGCGCGCCCGCGGCCGGCACGATCCACCAGGGCCACGCGGCGAAGAAGACGATGTCCACGGCGCAGCCGAGGAACAGCACCATCAACCCGAGCAGCATCAGATAGGTGGACAGCGGGACCCGCGCCGAACTCTGCACAGCCCCAGCCTGCCACTGTCGCACGGCACCGGATTCCTCTCCTCGCGCCGGCCGGGCCGTGCGGCAACGGGTGCCTGCGCGCGGGGAGGGCGCCATGCGGGGTCGGGCCGGGTGCATGCGGTGGTTACCGGCCGGTAACATGGCTCGTAGTACCGCGCTGTACTGCGCGAACGCGCCCTCGGGCGTGACCGTGGTCACCGTGCCCCGCGACGCGGAGTGTCGGATGGGGTCGTTAGTTTGTCAGGAACGATGGGAACGACAGGGAGGTCGGTCGGGATGAACATTGCCGTTCTGGTCAAGCAGGTGCCGGATACATATTCGGAGCGCACCTTGCGCGCTGCTGATGGTGTGTTGGATCGGGATGCCGCTGATGCGGTGATCGATGAGATCGACACGCGTGGGGTCGAGGTGGCGTTGCAGTTGGTGGAGGCGCAGGGCGGCGAGGTCACGGTGGTGACGATGGGCCCGGACCGGGCGACCGATGCGCTGCGCAAGGCGTTGGCGATGGGTGCGCACAAGGCGGTGCACGTGGTCGACGCCGGGCTGGCCGGGTCGGATGCGATGGGTACCTCGGCGGCGTTGGCTGCGGCGTTGGCGACGCTCGGCGCGGATCTGATCCTGGCTGGTAACGAGGCGTCGGACGGTAAGGGTGGTGCGGTGCCGGCGATGATCGCCGAGCGGCTGGGCCTGCCGCAGGTGACCTCGGTGCGCAAGTTGGACGTGGCCGACGGCGCGTTGACCGCGGAGCGGCAGTTGGAGGGCGGGTACGCGGAGGTCACCGCGTCGTTGCCGGCGGTGGTGTCGGTGACGGAGAAGATCACCGAGCCGCGGTATCCGAACTTCAAGGGGATCATGGCGGCCAAGTCCAAGCCGGTGACGGTGTTGGGTTTGGCTGATCTGGGTCTGGACGCGGCGGGTGCGGGGTTGGCGGGGGCGGCCACTGCGGTGGTGGATGCGGCGCCGCGGCCGGCGAAGAGCGGCGGGGAGAAGATCGCCGACGACGGCGACGGCGGCACCAAGATCGCCGAATATCTGGCCGCCGCGCGGTTGATCTGAGCCGACGAGAACGAGACGAAGGAGTCATAGGCGTTATGGGCGAGGTTCTGGTTCTGGTCGAGCACGCCGACGGCGCGCTGAAGAAGGTCACCGGCGAGTTGTTGGCCGCGGCGGCCCGGTTGGGCACGCCCGCGGCGGTCGTGGTGGGTGCGCCGGGCACGGCTGCCGGGTTGGCCGACCAACTCGGCGCGGCCGGTGCGGTCAAGGTGTATGCGGCGGAGTCCGCGGACGCGGAGGGTTTGTTGGTGACGCCGGAGGTGGCCGGGTTGGCCGCCGCGGTGGCCACCGCGGGTGACGTGGCTGCGGTGTTGATCCCGGCGACCATCGACGGGCGGGAGGTGGCCGGCCGGTTGGCGGTGCGGCTGGACTCGGGTGTGCTGTACGACGCGGTGGATGTGACTGCGGGCGAGGGCGGCGCGCCGACCGCGACGCAGTCGGTGTTCGGTGGCGGGTACACGGTGCATTCGACGGTGGCCAAGGGCGTGCCGGTGATCTCGGTGCGGCCGAACTCGATCGACGGCGCTGCCGACGCCGCGGCCGGCGAGGTGGTTCCGGTGGAGTTCAGCGTCGATGCCGGCGCGTCGGCGAAGGTGACCGCCGTGCACCTGGAGGTGGCCGGGGACCGCCCGGAGCTCTCGGCCGCCTCGATCGTGGTCTCCGGCGGCCGTGGGGTGGGTTCGGCCGACAACTTCCACGTTGTCGAGGAGCTCGCTGACACCCTGGGTGCGGCAGTGGGGGCGTCCCGGGCCGCGGTGGATTCCGGGTATTACCCGCATCAGTTCCAGGTCGGGCAGACCGGCACAACGGTTTCCCCGCAGTTGTACGTTGCGTTGGGTATCTCCGGCGCCATCCAGCACCGGGCCGGAATGCAGACGTCCAAGACGATCGTCGCGGTCAACAAGGACGCCGACGCACCGATCTTCGAGATCGCCGACTACGGCATCGTCGGTGACCTGTTCACCGTCGCACCGCAACTGGCCGACGCCATCAAACAACGCAAGGGCTGAGCTCGACCGAGCGGACGGGCCCGATCCCTCGAGCGGGGGTCGGGCCGCTTGTACGGGAGGCCCGCTCTACCGGGCTCGACGGGATTCGCAGCAGTACGCCGGTCCGGTCCTCAGCCGGACGCCGTGTCGTCCTTGGCGTCGTCCTTGCCGGCCGTCGGCACGCTGTCCAGTACGTTCTGTGCCTGCTTGTCGATGAGTCTGGTGAACGCCTGCTGGGACGCCCCGAAGATCATCGCGTAAGCGGCGATCTCCACCGAACTGTGCACGCTGAACGCGGACAGCAGATGTAGCAGCAACAGGCTTCCGACGGCCGTGAGTGCGCCGATGGGGAGCTTGACGATCAGCGAGAGCATAGGCACTGCATACGGCGTGGCCGTGCCCCGAATGCGTCGGACGGCCAGAGCCCCGGTCAGCGTCGCACCGATCAAGCCCATCAGTTCGATGGCCGCCACATCTCCTTTCGATCCGCCGAACCCGGAGAGCGGACAGACGGCCCCGCCCGAGGTCGACGCCCAGCACATGCTGAACAGGTTGGGCCAGAACTGAGGCAGCAGCGCGAGAATCCCGCCGAACGCGGTCAGCACGACGGTCATCATGATCAAGACGTTGCGGAAGTCGCGTACCTGGCGCTGCTCCAGATCGGCCGCCTCGTAGGCGGCCGACAGGGTCGTCGCCGCCAGCCCGACCACTGTCTCGGTGATCGTGTCCCGCTTCTCGGGCAGATCCTTGGTCGCCTTCTGCAGCTCGACCAGTCGACGGTCAGCGGGTTTGAGTCGCTCCGTTGCGACCGCGACCGCATCGAGGATGATCGGCACGCTGCGCTCGCAGCCCGGAGGCGCGCTGGCGACGATGAGCGCCTCGGCGGCATGGGTCTCGGTCCAGGCGTCCTCGATGTCGCTGCCCCGCCACCAGGCCCGGATTCGGCGGTCCCCTCCCCACAACCGCCATGAGCCTCGCCGGCGCCGATTCGCCGCCGCCTTCGCCGCCTCGATGCGCTCGGTGGCCTGCGCGGCCAGCATCGCCGCCCTTGTCGCGCGGGATGTCTTGTCATCGACGCCAGGCCCGCCCGGGGGCTGTTCGGTTTGCTCGGGGTCGGCCGCGGTTGTGCTGCCCAACAGCCGTTGGGTGAGTTCCAATTGGCAGATCCGGCTGCGCACGGCAACCTGCCACGGGGCCGACGCGGGCATGACACGGGCCGATTCCGTCTCGACGCCTGCGGCTTTCGTGACAACCGCAGAGGAGGGGGTCTGGTCCTCGACCGTCATGGCGGCTCACCTGGTTCGGATCGAACTACGGGGACGGGCGGCACGGCCGTGCCATGGCGCCGCACATAAGAGCACCGAGACCCGCCGGCGATACGCCGGCTTCCCTGCGCACAATTTCACTTGCCAGATATATTACTGAAGGGCTATATTACCGACATGCACGCGTTCGACGTCCTCGGCGATCCCATTCGCCGACGACTGTTGGACCTGCTCAGCGAACCCGGAACCCGGGCCCGTCCGGCCGGTGAACTCGCCGCGATCGTGATGAGCGAATTCCAGATCAGCCAGCCGGCCGTTTCCAAGCACTTGAAGGTGCTGCGGGACAACGGCTTCGCCAGCGTCGAGGTGGACGGTAACCGCAGACTGTATGCCGCGCGGCCGGAGCCGCTGCGCGAGATCGACGCGTGGCTCGACCGTTATCGACGGTTCTGGACGAACCGACTCGACGCTCTGGACACCGAAATTGCCCGCGGCCGCACGGGCCGCCGAAAGGAGAAAGCATGAACGGGACGGACGGCAGGGTGACGGAAGCGCTGTGGGCGAGCTTGACCACGGATGGCGCGACCGGCTCCGTCCGATTCGAACGCCGGTTTTCCACCGACGTGGCCGACCTCTGGGCGTCGGTCACCGATCCGGACCGGCTGGCCCGGTGGTTCTGCCCGGTGACCGGCGAATTCGTTGAAGGTGGCGCGTACCAGGCAGATCTGGGTCGGGACGGCCTGGTGCACGGCCGGATCCTGGCCTGCCGGCCCGGTCACGGCTACACCGTCAGCTGGGAGGACGGCGGCGACCAGGAGTCCGAGATCGAGGTCGCCGTGGCGCCGGACCTCGGCGGCGCCGTCCTGACGTTGCATCACCGCGCGCTGCCGTCGCGCTACCTGGCCGACTACGGCGCCGGCTGGCAGGACTTCCTGGAACAACTGGCGTCCGGTCGGCTGCACCCGAGCCGAGCGGCTCGAGGAATTGCTCGGGTCGTACCGCCGCGCCGCCGCCGAGGCCGGCGTTCCGGCCTGGGCCGCTGACCTGGACGGCGTACTGCGGCGGCGGGACGGATTGCCCGCGGTGCGTTTCGACCGCCGGTTCGCCACCACGGCCGAGGACCTCTGGTCGGCGATCACCGAGCCGGCGCGCCTGGCCCGGTGGCTGATGCCGGTCGGGGGAGAACTCCGGGAAGGCGGCCGGTACACCATCGACTTCGGCGACGACGACCTCGCCGAGGGCACCGTTCTCGAGTGCGATCCCGGTCGTGGGTTCACCGTCACCTGGCAGATCGAGGGGGAGCCGGCCGGCCTGGTGTCCGCCCGGATCCTCACCGGCGATCACGACCCCGTGCTGCGGTTGGAACATGTGCAGCTACCGGAGGATCAGGGCATCGGGTACGCCGCGGGCTGGCACGCCTACCTCGATCGGCTCGGTGCCGAGCTGAGCGAGAACGACGCGCCCGACGACGTGGATTTCGGTGATCGTTGGTCGGCGGTGGTGACCGGCTACCGGGCGATGGGCGCGGTCACCCTGGCCTGAACGGGTCCGGGCCGTTCGCGCCGAACATCAGCCGAGCAGTCCGGGCAGCGGGGGAGCGAAGACGAACAGCACCTCGGTCTCGCCGGTGCCGGGGTTCCGCCAACCGTGGTCCGAACCCGCCGGGTAGGTCGTCGACTCGCCGGCTCGGACCACCCGCTCGTCGCCGTCCACGGAGATGCGCAGTTCGCCGCGCAGCACGAAGGCAAAAACCGCCTCGGAGTCCAGCCGGTAGGTCCCACCCGAGCCGCCGCCCGGCTGCACGACTGTGCGCATCACCTGCAGGTGGCCCTGGTCCGCGGGTGTCAGGAGAAACTCCGTGACGCCCAGACCGCCCATCTGCAGCACGGTTCCGGCGCCGACCACGGTCGCATCCGGATAGTCGAAGAGCGTGCCGATGGTGACGTTCAGGGCTCGGCAGATGGCCAACAGGGTGGGCACCGACACTCGGGTCAGGCCCCGTTCGGCCTGGCTCAGGAACCCCTTCGTCACACCGGACCGCTCGGCGACCTCGGCCAGCGACCGGTGCTGCTCCTGGCGGATCTCCCGCAATCGCGGTCCGGCTCGGTGCATGCCAGTGGCCGGGTCCGGGCCCACACAGCCTCCTGCCGGTGATCCTGTGACCGGCCCCGCCTTGCTGGCCGGCCGGGTCCGCTGGTAGAACGGGGTTTAATGATACTAAACCCCCGATCGGCGACGTCCGCGGAGTAGGGAGCACCCTGAGATGTCAGTCAGCGCAGCGCGGATCGATGCCGTCCTGGGCGCCGTGCCCAAGGGCTTGTTCATCGGCGGAAAGTGGGTGGAGACCGCGGGCCGGGTCAAGGTGGAGAACCCGGCGACCGGGGAGGTGCTGGCCGAGGTCGCCGATGCCACCGCGGCGCAGGGCATGCCAGGCGCTGGACGCCGCGGTCGCCGCCGCCGCGCCCTGGGCGGCGACCGACCCGCGCGAGCGCGGCGAGATCCTGCGCCGGGCCTTCGACCTGCTGCACGAGCGTGCCGACGACTTCGCGTTGCTGATGACGCTGGAGATGGGTAAGCCGTTGGCCGAGGCCAAGGGTGAGGTCACCTACGGCGCGGAGTTCTTCCGCTGGTTCTCCGAGGAGGCGGTGCGGATCGCCGGCCGGTACGCGGTGGCGCCGTCGGGCGGGACGCGGCTGCTGACCATGAAGCAGCCGGTCGGGCCGGTCTTCGCGATCACACCGTGGAACTTCCCGCTGGCCATGGGAACCCGCAAGATCGGACCGGCGCTCGCGGCCGGCTGCCCGGTGGTGATCAAGCCGGCCGCGCAGACCCCGCTGACCACCCTGGCCCTGGCCGGCCTGCTGGTCGAGGCCGGTGTGCCGGACGGGGTGCTCAACGTCATCACCACCTCGACCTCCGGCGCGGTGTCCGAGCCGATCATCCGTGATCCACGACTGCGCAAACTGACCTTCACCGGTTCCACCGGCGTCGGGCGGCGGTTGATCGAGCAGTCGGCCGAACAGGTGCTGCGGATATCGATGGAACTCGGCGGAAATGCACCGTTCCTGGTCTTCGGCGACGCCGATCTGGACCGGGCGGTGGACGGCGCGATGCTGGCCAAGATGCGCAACATCGGCGAGGCCTGCACCGCGGCCAACCGATTCCTGGTGCACGCGTCGGTGGCCGAGGAGTTCGGCCGGCGGTTCGCCGAGAGGATGGCGCGCATTGACCGTCGGGCCCGGGATCGACGACGGCGTGCAGGTCGGCCCGCTGGTCGATGCCGCTGCGGTGGACAAGGTCTCGGAGTTGGTCGGGGACGCGGTGGACGCCGGCGGCTCGGTGTTGACCGGCGGCGAGACGCTCGGCGGCCGAGGGTACTTCTACGCGCCGACCGTGCTCACCGATGTGCCGCCGAGCGCCAAGATGTTCCGCGAGGAGATCTTCGGCCCGGTGGCCCCGATCACCACCTTCGACACCGACGACGAGGGCATCGCCCTGGCCAACGACACCGAGTTCGGCCTGGTCGCCTACGCCTTCACCCGCGATCTGACCCGGGCGATCAGGGTGGCCGAGCGGCTGCAGACCGGCATGGTCGGGCATCAACCAGGGCATCGTTTCCAATCCGGCCGCTCCGTTCGGCGGCGTCAAGGCCTCCGGGGTGGGCCGGGAGGGCGGCGCCGAGGGCATCGAGGAGTACCTGGAGACCAAGTACGTCGGCATCGCACTCTGACCCCGGTCCGCCTCGCAGAACGGAAACTCGATGTCCAGCATGACGTTCGACCCTGCTACCACCGCCGGCGGTCCGGCGCTGCCCCAGGAGCGGCGACTGGTGACCGCGATCCCGGGTCCGCGGTCGGTCGAGTTGCAGGCCCGCCGCGTCGCGGCGGTATCGGCCGGGGTCTCGTCGACCCTGCCCGTCTACACCGCTGACGCGGGTGGCGGTGTGTTGGTCGACGTCGACGGCAACTCGCTCATCGACCTCGGCTCCGGTATCGCCGTGACCTCGGTGGGCAATGCGGCCCCGCGGGTGGTGCAGCGGGTGCGCGACGCGGTCGGTCACTTCACCCACACCTGTTTCATGGTGACCCCGTACGAGGACTACGTGACGGTGTCCGAACGCCTCAACGAACTGACCCCGGGCGGTCACGCCAAGCGCACCGCGTTGTTCAACTCCGGCGCCGAGGCGGTGGAGAACGCGGTCAAGATCGCCCGGTCGGCGACCGGCCGCACCGCGGTGGTCGTCTTCGACCACGCCTATCACGGCCGGACGAACCTGACCATGGCGCTGACCGCGAAGTCGATGCCCTACAAGAAGGGCTTCGGCCCGTTCGCCGGTGAGGTCTACCGGATGCCGATGTCCTACCCGTTCCGCGACGTTCCCGGCATCTCCGGCAAGGAAGCGGCCGACCGAGCCATCTCGATGATCGAGAAGCAGGTCGGCGCCGACGATGTCGCTGCTGTGCTGATCGAACCGATCCAGGGCGAGGGTGGCTTCGTCGTCCCGGCCGACGGGTTCCTGCCCGCGCTGTCGCAGTGGTGCACGGCCAACGGTGTGGTGTTCATCGCCGACGAGATCCAGTCCGGGATGTGCCGGACCGGCGACTGGTTCGCCGTCGACCACGAAGGTGTGGTGCCGGACCTGGTCACCACGGCCAAGGGCCTGGCCGGCGGCATGCCGCTGGCTGCGGTCACCGGCCGGGCGGAACTGATGGACGCCGTCCATCCGGGCGGACTCGGCGGCACCTACGGCGGCAACCCGGTCGCCTGCGCCGCCGCGCTCGGTGCCATCGAGACCATGCAGGAGCTGGACCTGAACGCCGCCGCCCGGCGGATCGAGCAGCTCGCGCTGCCCCGGCTGATGGCGGCGGCGGAGCGCAGCGGCCGGATCGGTGACGTCCGCGGCCGCGGCGGCATGCTGGCCGTCGAGTTCACCGTCGGCGGCGGACTGGAGCCGGACCCGGCGGCCGCCGTCGCGGTGTCCAGGGCCTGCCACGCGCAGGGCGTCGTGGTGCTGACCTGCGGCACCTACGGCAACGTCATCCGGCTGCTGCCGCCGTTGGTCATCGGCGAGGACCTGCTCGACGAGGGCCTCGGCGTTCTCGAAGCGGCGATTCTGGCCGTGTGACCAGGGCTCGACGCGTCCCGGTCAGGCCGGTTCGGATCGCCGTCGATCCGGTTGTCGTCGATGCGGTCGTCGTCGCTCCGCGCGTCCGCCGGCACGGCCGGCCGCGGACAGGCTGTACAACACCTGCCACCCCACGATCAGCAGGATGATCAACACGAACCAGGTCGGTCGCAGGTGTTCGGCGAACGGAGCCAGGATCAGTGGCGCGGCGGTGCACGGTAGCGCCCACCCGAGGAGCCAACGCGTCGGCGCTCCCGCGCTGATCGCGCCGATGGCGCTGACCAGGAACCAGGTTGCCACCCCGCCGCAGGTCAGCCACGCGAAGGCCACCTCGGCGTCCTCGGCCGGATGCTGGGCGAATTCGTCGAGGCCGGCGGCGATGCACACCACACTGGCCGCGGTCACCAGGTGCAGCGGAAGGCCGAATCTCGGCGGCAGCGTGGCCAGCCGGGTGTGCGGCGCGGCGGAGAACCCGTAGCTGAAGGTGAGCCACCAGATGGCCACCAACACCGCGAACGAGAGCAGGGCTGTTCGCACAAACGGGTGGGTCCACTCGGTGGTGGCCGCGGCCAGCACCAGCCCCATGACCGCCTCGCCGAGCACAATGATGATGAAGGTGCCGAGTCGCTCGTCGAGATGTTCTCGGTTGACGTCGGTGGCGGTGAACTCCGACATCGTCTCGGCACCTCTGGACTCGCTGCGCTGCGTGGAACGGCGACCCGCGATGCGCCGGCGCATCCGATCGTTGAACTGATCGACCGTGGCGGCGCCGTCCTCGTCGCCACGCGCCACGACCAGCGCGAAGTCCAGAGCGAGCGCCGCTGCCCATAGCCAGAACTTGGCCGGCGCGTCGATCCAGAGCGCCACGATCCACAGGACACTGACGCCGCCGAGTTGCAGCAGCGGCCAACTCGTCAGCAGCTTGCCGGTCTGCATGGATGCCCGTGATACGAGGGCGCGGACACCCAGGAACGCGACCGCGAAGGCGTTCGCGCGCTCCTCGAAGTGATGGGGGGAGGCCGCGGCCATGACCGCGAACAGGAACGTGGCGATGATCATCGTGGTGACCGCCGCCCGTTCGGCCGCGACGTTGGCGTACAGCACCACGGTGATCCAGCTGAGCCAGATCGCACCGAACAACAGCAGGAAGAACCCGAGACCGAGCCAGGTCGGCTCCTCGCGCAAGCCCTCGGTGAGCACGGCGATCGCGGCCACGGCGACGAGGTCGAAGAACAACTCGAGCCAGCTGACGCGATCCTCACCCGCCTCGTCGTCGGCGGCCGGTACCTGGTCGGTGGTCATCAGCCGGCCGGGTCAGCCGGCCGGAGCCTCGAGGTATGCCCGCAGACGGGCGATGTCGCTGCCCGCCCCGTTCTTCGCGCCGGGGGTTTCCAGCACCGCCGAGCAGCCGGCCAGCCGGACCACCTCGGCGATCGACTCGAAGCCGATGGTGCCCTCGCCCAGGTCGGCGTGCCGGTCGGCTCCGGAGTCGAACGGGTCGCGGCTGTCGTTGGCGTGGACCAGGTCGATCCGGCCGGTGATGGCGGTGACCCGACCGACCACGTCACCGAGCTCGATGCCGGCCGAGAAGGCATGGCAGGTGTCCAGGGTGAATCCGACGCCGAACTCGCCGACGGCGTCCCAGAGTTGCGCGAGTCGATCGAGCGTGCGGGCCATCGCGCCGTCCCCACCTGCGGTGTTCTCGATGAACAGGGGCAGCTTGGCGTCGAGCCGCTCCACGCACTTGCGCCAGTTGTCGATGCCGGCGGCGGGATCGTCGGAAGCCAGCACGTGCCCGCCGTGCACGACGATGCCCTTGGCGCCGACCTCCGCGGCCAGATCGACCTGCTGTTGGAGGAGCTTGCGGCTGGGGATGCGGATGCGATTGTTCTGGCTCGCCACGTTGAGCACGTAGGGCGCGTGCACGACCAGTTCGATGTCGGCGGCCTCGGCAGCTGTCCGCAGCCCGTCGGCGCCGCCCGGATACGCCACCGTCGGCTTCTTCCAGCCCTGCGGGTCGCCCAGGAAGAACTGCGCCAGGTCGGCGCCGATGGCCTGGGCTGCGGCCACCGGGTCGGTCTGGTCGACGTGGGCGCCGACGCGTTGCCGGAGTGCGGTGGTCGCTTCGGTCCCGGTGCTGCCTGCCATGCGGGCGACTGTACGACCCGACGCCGACAGGCCGGGCGACGGCGGGGCCGTACCCTGGAAGCCGATGACCTACCTCGACCACGCCGCCACCACCCCGATCCTGCCGACGGTGGTCGCTGCGGTGACCGCGGCCATGGGCGAGGTCGGCAACGCCTCGTCGTTGCACGGCTCGGGTCGCGCCGCGCGTCGTCGGGTCGAGGAGAGCCGGGAGTCGATTGCCGACGCCCTTGGCGCCCGTCCCAGCGAGGTGCTCTTCACCTCCGGCGGCACCGAGTCGGACAACTTGGCCGTCACCGGTATCTACCGGGCGCGACGCCGGGAGGACCGGGCCCGCCGCCGCATCCTCGTCCCGGCGCTCGAGCACCACGCGGTGCTGGACACCGTGGAATACCTGGCCGCCACCGAGGATGCGGTCATCGACTGGCTCGAGGTGGACGACTACGGCCGGGTGCACGCCGACACCCTGGCCGCGGCGATTGCCGAGAATCCCACCGACGTCGCCCTGATCAGTGTGATGTGGGCGAACAACGAGGTGGGCACGGTCAATCCGGTGCGGGAACTCGCGGCGGTCGCCCGCCGGCACGGGATTCCGTTGCACACCGACGCGGTGCAGGCGGTGGGCGCGCTGCCGGTTGACTTCGGCCGGTCGCAGTCCGACGCGCTCACCTTCACCGGACACAAGCTCGGCGGCCCCGTCGGGGTCGGCGCGCTGCTGCTGCGCCGGGAACTGGCGGTGGAGCCGATTCTGCACGGCGGTGGTCAGGAACGCGGAGTACGGTCCGGGACTCTCGACGTCGCTGGGATCGTGGGCTTGGCCGCGGCGGTGACCGAGGCCGTCCACCGTCAGGTCGACGAGGCGTCCCGGCTGGCCGGTCTGCGCGACCGGTTGGTGCGCGAGATCTGCGCGATCGTGCCGGACACGGTGCTCTCCGGGGATCCGGGCGGCTCGGGGGTCGACGGTGGGCCGTCCCGGTTGCCCGGCAACGCACACCTGCGCTTCCCGGGCTGCGAAGGGGACTCGCTGTTGATGCTCTTGGACGCGGAAGGCATTGAGTCCTCGACCGGGTCGGCGTGCACGGCCGGCGTCGCCCGGCCCTCGCACGTGCTGCTGGCGATGGGCGTCCACGAGACCGATGCCCGTGGCGCGCTGCGGTTCTCGTTGGGTCACACGTCGACCGACGCCGATGTCGATGCCCTGGTGCGGGTGATCGGTCCCGTGGTGGAACGGGCCCGGCAGGCGCATGGCCGCGGGGAGTCGCGGCCGATGAGGGTACTCGCGGCAATGAGCGGCGGGGTCGACTCCGCGGTCGCCGCGGCGCTGGCGGTGGATGCCGGGCACCAGGTGACCGGGGTGCACATGGCGCTGTCCCGGCAACCGGGGACGCTGCGTACCGGTTCCCGTGGCTGCTGCACGGTCGAGGACGCGTTCGACGCCCGGCGCGTCTGTGACCTGCTCGGGGTCCCCTATTACGTCTGGGATTTCAGTGCCGAGTTCGCCGAGACCGTGGTGGCCGACTTCCTGGACGAGTACCGGGCCGGCCGGACCCCGAACCCGTGCCTGCGATGCAACGAGAAGATCAAGTTCGCGGCGCTGCTGGACCGGGCGCTGGCCCTGGGGTTCGACGCGGTCGTCACCGGGCACCACGTCCGGCAGGTCGACGGCGTGCTGCACCGGTCCGTCGATATGGCCAAGGACCAGTCGTACGTACTGGCGGTGCTCACCCGGGACCAGCTGGCGCACACCATGTTTCCGCTCGGCGAGATGACCAAGGACCAGGTGCGCGCGGAGGCGGCCCGCCGCGGGTTCGCGGTTGCGGCCAAGCCCGATTCCTACGACATCTGTTTCATCCCGGAGGGGGACACGCACGCCTATCTCGTCGAGAAGCTCGGGGCGCAGGCCGGTTCCGTCCTGGACGTGGAAACGGGCGAGGAGCTGGCCGAGCACGACGGCTATTTCGCGTACACCATCGGGCAACGCAAGGGCCTGCGGTTGGGACGCCCGGCCGCCGACGGTCGTCCGCGCTACGTGCTCGGTATCGAGCCGGTCTCCGGCACGGTGACGGTCGGCACGGCCGATCGGCTGGACGTCAGCGTGCTGACCGGCGAGCGCATCGTCTGGTCCACCGGCCGCGCACCGCAGTTCCCGGTGCGGACCGTGGCGCAGTTGCGGGCGCACGGGGCTACCGTCGGTGCGTCCGCCGATCTGGTCGACGGGCGGCTGCGGGTGATGCTCGACGAGCCGATGCGCGGGATCGCCCCGGGCCAGACGGTGGTGCTGTACGACCCGACGAACACGTTCGCCTACGGCGCCGCCACCATCGTGCGGACCGGCTGACCGGTGCCCGACCTGATCGACCGCCGGCCGTGGACCGACGGCGCCGCCACCGCTCTCGGACCGATGCCGGGCACCTCCTACGACGAGGCGACCCGCGCGATCGCCGGTGAACTGCCGGAACTTCCTTATCTTCCCGACGTACCGGGCCGCGGCGTCGGCGCCGATCCGGTCGGCCGCGCAATCGGCCTCCTGGTGGGTCTGCCGGCCGAGGTGGTGCCGTCGGGTTGGCGGCTGTCCCGCCGTCCGGGGATCGACCTTCGCCGTGCGGTCGACGAACGTCAGTGGGCGACGGACACGGCCGAGCAGCACTTCTCCGGGGCGGATTGGATCAAGGTCCAGGTGCTCGGCCCGTGGTCGCTGGCCGCGCTGCTCGAGGTTCCGTCGGGCAACCGGGTGCTGACCGACCCGGCAGCGGTGCGCGACGTCACCGCGTCGTTGACCGAGGGCCTGTTGGTCCACCTGGCCGACCTGTCGTTGCGGACCGGCGCCCACGTGGTGGTGCAGATCGACGAGCCGCTGCTCCCCGCAGTGGTGGCCGGAACCCTACCGACGGCAAGCGGTTTCGGCACGGTGCGGTCGATCGAGGCGATTCACGTCCGGGATCTGCTGGCCGATCTGGTCACGGCGGTGGCGACGCCCACCGTGGTCCGGGCCGGGGCCGGCACCTCGGTGGGGCTGCTCCGAGCCGCCGGCTTCGAGGGTGTTGCGGTGGACTTCACCACCCTGGGCACCTCGGTCGCGGAGTTGGATCCGCTCGGCGAAGCCCTCGAGACCGGTGTCGTGCTGCTCGCCGGTGTGGTGCCGACCGCTGCTCCGCCGGCTGCCGCCCTGCGGGACCGGGCGGCCCCCCTGCTCGACGTCTGGCGGCGGTGGGGCTTTCCGCTCGGGTCGCTGCCCGGATCGATCGTGCCGACACCGGTCGACGGACTGGCTGACCTGACGTTCGAGTCCGCGGTGGGCGCGATGCGGGCCGCGCGTGAGTTGGCCCGGGCCCTGGCGGACCCGCCCGACGACTGGTGAGGTTGTGCTTAAGGCGGTCCACCCGGCTGTCGCCGAGCAGGAGGTTCTCGTGTCGAAGTCGCAACCACCGCCGGAGGGTTACGGACGGCGGCGACAGTCGAAGGTCTTCCTGGATGGGGTCACCGGTGTCCGGCCCACCGTCCCCGTCTCCGGGGACGGGCTGGAGGAAGCGGCCCGCCGCAAGCTCGGCGCGGCCGCATTCGCCTACCTGGCCGGCGGAGCGGGCGGTGAGTCGACGATGCGGGCCAACCGGGCGGCGTTCGACCGTTGGGCGTTCGTCCCGCGGATGCTGGCCGGAGTCGGCCCGCGGAACCTGACCGCGCCGTTGCTGGGCCGGACGCTCCCGGCGCCGCTGCTGCTCGGCCCGGTGGGCGTGCTGGAACTGGCACACTCCGACGCTGATCTCGCCGTCGCCCAGGCGGCGGCGGAACACGGTGTGCCGATGGTGTTCTCGAACCAGGCTTCGGTGCCGATGGAAGAGTGCGCCGCGGCCATGGGGGACTCGCCGCGCTGGTTCCAGCTGTACTACTCGACCGACGAAGACCTGGTCGACAGCTTCGTCGAACGCGCCGCCCGCTGCGGCGCACAGGCGCTGGTGGTCACTCTGGACACCACCATCCTCGGTTGGCGGCCGCGGGATCTCGAGCTCGGATCACTGCCGTTCGCGCAGGGGAAGGGGTTGGCGCAGTACACCTCCGACCCGGTGTTCCGGCGGATCGTGCTCGAGCGTGTGTCCGTGGCTGCAGGTGTCGAGGCGACCGCGGTGGATCAGCTCGCGTATGTCGCGGCCGAAGGTGACGCCCACCGCCGTGCGGTCCCTGGTCAGTATGACCAGGCACTACCCGGGCCGGTTCCGGGAGAACATCCGCTCGCCCGAACCACGGGCGGCGGTGCAGACGTTCCTGGAGATCTACTCCCGGCCGTCGTTGTCCTGGTCCGACCTGGCCGGATTGCGCGAACGCACCGACCTGCCGATCGTGCTCAAGGGAGTGCTGCACCCGGACGACGCCCGGCGCGCGGTCGACCACGGCGTCGCCGCGGTGATCGTCAGCAATCATGGTGGCCGACAGGTGGATCACTCCATCGCCGCGTTGGCTGCCCTACCCGGTATTGTCGACGCAGTTCCGGACCTGCCCGTGCTGATGGACTCCGGCATCCGGTCGGGTGCGGATGCGGCCGTTGCGCTGGCCCTGGGCGCCCGGGCGGTGCTGCTCGGCCGCGCCTACGCCTACGGGCTGGCCGTCGGTGGTCGGGCCGGCGTGTCCGAGGTCATCGCGAACATGATCGCCGAGTTGGACCTGACCTTGGCGCTGCTGGGGTTGACGGACGTGGCCGCCCTGAACCGGGAGTTGTTGGTAGCCAGGTGATCGACCTCGACCGCGGCGACCCGAGCGTGGCGGCGGAGGGTGGGATGTCACGTCGACCCCAGTGAGCTTTGATTGGCCGGGAGTGCTCGGGCAGACCGCTGTGGGCCTTCCCCGGCGTCGGCGGCCGACCCTCGTGCGAGGGTGACCGTCGCATCGAGTTGCGCAGATCGGTGTGCGTGTCGGTGCGCCCGCCTCTTGCCGGGACCTGGCACACCGGCTGCCGTCACCAGCCGGGTCGCTGTGCGTGCGCAGGTCCTCCCCAAGCACGGACGCGGGACCATCGTCCACGGAGCCTTCGGCGTCGGGCGCCCGGTGCTGCGGGGATCAATTGGCGCGACGAGGCTCAAGTCGGCAACTCGTTTCACTCTGTTCACCAACTCGCGAAGTTGATCCTCGCAGGTGAGAGTAGCTGCCGGGGTTGAGATTTCAACGTCGACCGGTCTCGGTAGTCGGGGCCGGATCCTGGCCGGTCAGGTTGTGGATAACCCGGGCGGTGGCGGGAGCATTGTCGGACCCCCTGAGTAGCGTCTTCGGTATGGCAGATGGTGCAGCATCTTTGGCGGAGCGGCGGCAGGTCATCGCCGCGTGCCGCGAGGTGGTGAGCGATCTGCACACCGTGGGCTACCGGTGCCCGTCGGACGAGTTGGGTGGTTTGGTCGGGGATCTGGCCGAACTGATTGCGATGGGCATGGCGCAACTGGCCGCGGTGTAGCCGACGCGGAGCAGCGCGGGGTGGTGGAAGCCTCGCAGTGCGCCAACACCGCCCAGTGGGTGGCCGAGTACGGCTGGCATGGGCGCCGCGACGCGTACACCATCGCGAAGGCGGCGAAGCTGCTGCGCCGCCAGGAGTTGGCCGACGTGGCTGATTCGGTGTTGACCGCCGATGTGGACCTGCGGACCGCGGTGGTCGTCGGCGAGCAGTACGACAAACTCGTCCCGGAGTTGACCGACGAAGGCAAACCGGAGGTCCTGGCCCAGCTGCTGGACATCGGCGCCACATTCGGCCCCGGCGCGGTCCGCGCCCTGAAACAGGAAATTCTGGCCCGCAGGGGTCAGGACGGCGAGTTCGAAAAACACCAGCAACGCTGCCGGCGGCAGATCGACCTGTCCCCCGGGCGGGAAACCTCCGCCGGGGTGCACGAGTACCGGTTGACCACGGACAACGAGGGCAAGGCCGTGTTGGAAGCGGCGATCGGGCCGCTGTCCGCGCCCCGGGTCGACAAGGACGAGCAGGGCCGGTCGGTCGGTCCGCGTGATGAGCGGTCAGCGGGTCGGCGGCGGGGGGAGGCGCTGATCGAAGCCTTGCGCCGTTCGGTCACGGTCACCGACCCGGTCACCGGAGATGCCAACGGCAACCCCAAGGCCGTGCTGATGCTGACCCTGGACTTCCAAACCCTGGCCGCGCAGTACGGCGCCGCCCGGGTGTTGGGCACCATCGGGGATGGCACCCTGTTGGGTTCTGACACCGTTCGCAAAATGAAGTGCGACGCGGTGATCATCCCGGTCGTGTTCGGCCGGAACGGGGAGATCTTGGACCAAGGCCGTGAACAGCGGCTGTTCACCAAGGGCCAGGTCCGCGCCCTGTGGCTCCGCGACCGGCACTGCACCTTCCCCGGGTGTGACGCCCCGGCCGCGTGGTGCGACGCGCATCATCTGATCCACTGGATCGACGGTGGCCCCACCGATCTGGACAACGCGGCACTTCTGTGCGGCCGCCACCACACGATTGTGCACCGCGACAGGTTGGCGGGCCGACTCACCGACCACGGCGTCGAATGGGATTTGCGAGCAGGGTCCTACCAACCACCCGACCCGCCACCAGCCTGGCTGGACAGATCAATACCCGGTCCGGACCACCCATCACCACTGCGCCCGAAGGGCCGCACCGACCCGGGCCGACCCCAAGGATCAAACCGAGCACCCAAGAACATGACGATCAACCGCGGCACCAACCCCAACCGGCGGACATAGGCCACCTCTCATGCACGCGTGAGTGCGACTGCCGTCGAGCAAAGGGCGCACGGTAATGCATGACGTGTCAACCACTTGGGTGATGGAGCGGCCTCCGGATGTGCTGGTACCGCGCTCACGATGGGCGCAGGGCGCCCGCGACGGCTCGGCGCCCCGGTGTCCGTGGTCGGTCGTAATCTCGACCGGTGAACAAGAGTGCAGACACCGACCGAATCACCGGGGCCGAAATCACCGGGGCCGAGGCGTCCGCTGCCGGCGTCCCAGACAGCGACGTCCCCGCCGCAGTGGCACACCGGCACGCCGAGCTGGCCGATCAGACTCGGCCAGGCCCAGTTCCGCTACTACGTGCTCGACGCGCCGACCATGTCGGACTTCGAGTTCGACACCGTGCTGCGTGAGCTGGAGGCGCTGGAGACAGCAGTACCCGGTCCTGGTCACCCCGGACTCGCCGACCCAGAGGGTCGGCGGCAGCTTCGCCACCGAGTTCGCGTCGGTCGAGCACGCGGAGCGCCTGCTCAGCCTGGACAACGTCTTCACCGCCGGACGACCTGGCTGCCTGGCTCGAGCGCACCGGCCGCGACGCCGGGCGCGGAGGTGTCCTGGCTGACCGAACTCAAGATCGACGGGCTGGCGATCAACCTCAGCTACGAGAACGGCCGGCTCGTGCGGGCCGCCACCCGCGGCGACGGCCGGGTGGGTGAGGACGTCACGCTCAACGTCCGCACCATCAAGACGATCCCGCACCAGCTGCGCGACGACGGTGGGCACGACGTTCCCGAATTCGTCGAGGTTCGCGGCGAGGTGTTCTTCCCGCTGGCCGGATTCGAGGAGCTGAACGCCTCCCTGGTCGCCGCCGGCAAGGCCGCCGTTCGCCAACCCGCGCAATTCCGCGGCCGGTTCGCTGCGGCAGAAGGATCCGCGGGTCACCGCGTCCCGGCCGCTCGCGATGCTCTGCCACGGCATCGGCGCCCGTCGAGGCTTCGACATCAGCCGGCAGTCGGAGGCCTACGACCGGCTGCGCGCCTGGGGCCTGCCGATCTCCGACCACAACAAGGTCGTCGACATCGGCCGCCGAGGTGGCCGAGCGGGTCGGGTACTGGGCCGAGCATCGGCACGACGTCGAGCACGACATCGACGGCCTGGTGGTCAAGGTCGACCAGATCGCGCTGCAGCGCCGGCTCGGTGCAACCTCGCGGGCTCCGCGCTGGGCGATCGCCTACAAGTACCCGCCGGAGGAGGCGACCACGCTGCTCAGGGACATCGCGGTGAACGTCGGGCGCACCGGGCGGGTCACCCCGTTCGCCGTGCTCGAACCGGTGCTGGTCGCCGGATCGACGGTGGGCATGGCCACCCTGCACAACGCCGACGAGGTGGTCCGCAAGGGCGTGAAGATCGGCGACACCGTGGTGATCCGCAAGGCCGGCGACGTCATCCCCGAGGTGCTCGGCCCGGTCGTCGAACTGCGCGAGGGCCGCGAGTCTCCGCGACTTCGTGATGCCGACCCACTGCCCCGAGTGCGGCACCGAGCTGCGCCCGGCGCGCGAGGGCGACGTCGACATCCGTTGCCCGAACTCACGATCCTGCCCGGCCCAGCTCCGGGAACGGCTGTTCCACCTGGCCGGCCGGGGCGCGTTCGACATCGAGGCGCTGGGCTACAAGGCCGCCATCGGCTCTGCTCGAGGCGGGTGCGGTCACCGACGAGGGTGACGTGTTCACCCTGGACGAGGCAGATCCTGCTGACCGTCCCGCTGTTCACCACCAAGGCCGGCGCGCTGTCCGCCAATGGTCGCGGTCTGCTGGCCAACCTGGAGCGGCAGCAAGGCGCAGCCGCTCTGGCGGGTGCTGGTCGCGCTGTCCATCCGGCACGTCGGCCCGACCGCGGCCCGGGCACTGGCCCAGCAGTTCGGCTCGATGCCGGCGATCCGGGCGGCGTCGGAGGAAGAACTCGCCGCCGTCGACGGCGTCGGTCCGACCATCGCGGCGTCGGTCATCGAGTGGTTCACCGTCGACTGGCATGTGGCGATCGTCGACAAGTGGACGGCGGCCGGGGTGCGGATGGCCGACGACGTCACCGACCGTCCGGAGCAGACCCTGGCCGGCCTGTCGATCGTCGTCACCGGGTCACTCACCGGGTTCTCCCGGGACGAGGCCAAGGCGGCGCTGCTGGAGCGCGGGGCCAAGGCGGCCGGGTCGGTGTCCGCCAAGACGGCGTTCGTGGTCGTCGGCGACGCGCCCGGTACCAAGTTCGACAAGGCGGTCTCGCTGAAGGTGCCGATCCTCGACGAGGACGGCTTCCGGGTGCTGCTCGCCGACGGACCGGACCGGGCTCGGGACGTCGCGCAGATCGGGCCGCAGCCCGAGACGGAGAACTCCAGTTGACCGCGACCGTCCCCGATCCGGCCGCCCTCGGTTTCGCCCCCACCGATCCGGCCTTCATCGCCGATCCGTACCCGGTCTTCGACGCCCTGCGTGCGGCCGGCCCGGTGCTGTACTTCGAGCCGCGAGACCTGTTCCTGCTCACCAGGTTCGCCGATGTGCACGCAGCGCTGCGGGATCGGCGGCTGGGTCGGGCCTACGACCACAGGTACACCGCAGAGGAATTCGGCAAGCCCGTCCCGGACGACCGCTGGCCCCGGTTCGACGAGTCCGAACGCTGGTCGCTGCTGAACCTGGAGCCGCCGGATCACACCCGGATCCGGCGGTTGATCACCAAGGTGTTCACGGCGCGGGCAATCGCCGGCCTGCGGTCCCGGGTCGTCGACATCTCGTCCGCCCAGCTCGACAAGTGCCTGGGTCGCGACGACTTCGATCTGATCGCCGACTACGCGCAGCCCTACTCGGTGACCGTCATCTGCACGCTGCTCGGAGTTCCGATCGAGGACGGACCGCGGCTGCTCGACTGGTCGCACGCCATCGTGAAGATGTACGAGTTCGCCACCCCCGACCAGGAGCGGGCGGCGGCCGACCGCGCCGCGGGCGAGTTCATCGACTACGTCAGGGCCCTCATCGGCCGGCGGCGGGTGAGTCCGCGAGACGACCTGATCAGCGAGCTGGTCGCAGTGGCGGATGCCGGCGACCGGCTGACCGAGGACGAGATCATCTGCACGGTGATCGTGCTGCTGAACGCCGGTCACGAGGCGACGGTCAACACGCGTCGGGAATGGCATGAAGGCCATGCTGGGCCATCCTGACCAGTGGGCACGGGTGCTCGCCGGCGAGGTCGAGCCGCTCACCGCTGTCGAGGAGATGCTGCGCTTCGACCCCCCGCTGCAGCTGTTCGAGCGCTGGGTGCTCGACGACGGCGTCGAATACGGCGGCCGGACCTTCCGGGTCGGCGAGCGGATCGGGATGATGTTCGGCTCGGCCAACCGGGACCCGGCCAGGTTCCAGGCCCCGGATACCTTCGACGTGGGTCGAGGAGACGCCACGCACATCGGCTTCGGTGGGGGAGTGCACTTCTGCATCGGTGCTCCGCTGGCCCGGCTCGAACTCGAGGTGACCGTCGGGCAGCTTCGTGACCGGGCTCCGGACCTCCAGGTGATCAAGGAGCCTGAGTACCAGCCGTACTTCGTCATTCGCGGCCTGCGGGCGCTCCGAGTGGTCTCGGGCTGAGGGGACAGGACCAGGGTCGCTCAGGGTGACCCTGATTTTCGCTCACTGCCCTTGACGGCGTGCTATCGCGATATATCGTTGACGTATCGCGACAGGTCGTCCCGACACAGGAGGCAAAGACATGACGGCATACGCCTGGCAGGGCAGCGGAGCCTGGGAGATCCCCGACTTCCTCCGCCGTGCGCTGCAGGAGAGTGGTATCGGTGGAACCGGCTTCGGGCACGGCTGGCCGGGTGGCCCGGGTGGCCACGGCGGCCCCGGACGGTCCCGGACGCGCGGGGCCTGGTCCGGCGGCCGGCCCGGTGGTCCATGGGGTTGGGGTTCGTGGGACAGGCAGGGTCCGAAGGCGACCCGCGCAGGTCGCGGCGACGTCCGCTCGGCCGTGCTGGCGCTGCTCACCGAAGAGCCGATGCACGGCTACCAGATCATCCAGGAGATCGGCCGGCGCAGCGGCGGCGCCTGGAAGCCCAGTCCCGGCTCGGTGTACCCGACCCTGCAGCAACTCGAGGACGAGGGTTTGGTCCGCGCCGATGAGCAGGAGGGTCGCCGGGTCTATCGGCTGACGGACGCCGGGCGAGCAACTCGCCACCGAGCGGGCCGAGGAGTTCGCCTCGCTCTGGGAGGGCTTCGCGCCGAGCGAGGACGACACCCAGATCGGCGACCTGGTGTTCCAGGTCGGGGCGGCGTTCGTCCATGTGATGCGGACCGGCTCGGCCGAACAGGTCGCCGAGGCCCGGAAGGTTCTCGCCCGAACCAGAACAGATTTGTACCGGATTCTCGGCTCCGACGGCGATGATGGTGTCGACGACTCCGAGGAGGAGTAGATGACCTCACCGCGTATGCGGGCCGGTGACAGCGACCGACAGAGCGCGGTCGACCGGCTGACGACGCACTTCACCGACGGCCGGCTCGACCCGAACGAGTACGACTCCCGGGTCCAGAAGGCCTATGCGGCCGCCTATCTCGACGAGTTCTCGGAGCTGTTCGAGGACTTGCCCGAGGGACAGCAGCGGGGTGGCGGTGGTTGGTCCGGCCCGCCGTGGCACGACCGGCCGGCCACCGGTGCGGCGGCAGGCGGGTCCGGCTGGGGCGCCATGGGTGCGGGTTGGGGCGGACCTGGCCGCCGGCCGGGCCTGCCGCCGGGTGGGCCCTGGGGAGTCCGCTCGCCCCTGCGTCGTCCACCGACGATCTTGGCGATCATCGCCGCCGTCATCGGCGTGATGGTCGTCAGCGCCGTGATCGCCGGTCTGTTCTTCGTCGGGTTCCCACTGTTCTGGATCGGGCTCTTCGTGTTCATGTTCGCCCGGGGCGGATCTCACGGTCGCTGGTCCAACCACAACGGCGGGGGACGGTCCGGTCGCGGCGGGTGCTGACGCCGGTTCAGCGCGTGGCGTCCGTCGTGGCTTCGGCCCCGGCGGGCGTCGCGCTGGCCGGAGGTACGCAGCACGGCAACCAGGCCGACTGCGGACACCGCCGCCCACACCCCCTCCAGCAGCAGGAATCCCCACTGCCCGCCCAGAAAGGCCTCGACGGCGAGGATGGCCGAGCCGGCCAGGTTGAGCAGCAGGTAGATCCGCGACTTCGGGTCCAGGATTCCGCGCTGGGCGGCCGCGAAACCGGCCAGCACCAAAAGTGATCCGACGATCTGGATGAACTGGGACACGACATGCTCCGTTTCGGGAGCGTCGTCTGGCGTTCCGGGTACGGCGCACATCTCGTCCGGGGCGTCCGCCATCGCGGGCCTCGACCATTGTCTCACATCCCCGGCAGACCATTCCCGCCCAGGCGCGAGCGCTCCGTGCCGCGTTGGTGGGTCGGCCCAGGTGCAGCTGCAACCCAGGTCAGTGCAGCAGCGTCTCCGCGTGGTCCGGGACGTAGCGGAACAGTTCGCGCGGCGGCCGGTCGTACTTGTTGGCCTTGGGTCGCTTCGGGATCTGCACCACCGGCCGGTCCACCGGCTGCCACGGGATCGAGGACAGCAGGTGCGAGATCACGTTGAGCCGCGACCGGCGCTTGTCCTCGCTCTCCACGACATTCCAGGGTGACTCGGGAATATCGGTGTGCACGAACATCTCGTCCTTGGCGCGGGAGTAGTCCTCCCACCTGCTCACCGACTCGACGTCCATCGGCGAGAGCTTCCACTGCCGCATCGGGTCGTCCTGCCGGCTGCGGAACCGAGCCTCCTGCTCGGCGTCGGAGACCGAGAACCAGTACTTGAACAGCATGATGCCGTCGTCGATCAACAACCGTTCGAAGATCGGCGCCTGGTGCAGGAAGCGGCGATGTTCGTCCGGCGTGCAAAAGCCCATCACCCGTTCGACGCCGGCCCGGTTGTACCAGGAGCGGTCGAACAGCACCATCTCCCCCTTGGTGGGGAGGTGCTCGATGTAGCGCTGGAAGTACCACTGCCCACGTTGACGCTCGGTCGGAGCAGGTAGGGCTGAAATCTTGGCCGTCCGCGGGTTGAGGTACTCGGTGATCCGCTTGATCGCCGAGCCCTTACCGGCGGCGTCCCGACCCTCGAAGATGACGACCACCCGAGACCCGGTGTCCTTGATCCACTCCTGCATGGCCACCAGTTCGGACTGCAACCGGCTCAACTCCGCCTCGTAGACCTTCTTCGGGATCTTGCGTTGGTCGGGGACCGTGATTGCTTCCGTCATGCGGACATCGTGGGACAGATGTTCCGCCCTGTCGACTCGGTGCCCGGCTCGGCGGCTCTGTGCGGCCGTCGTGGATGGGATCATCGGACGGATCGGCTGGTCGAGCGCGTGGGCGAGTGGAGGGAGTGGCCGGTGTCGGGGTGGCGGGTGACCCTGCCGGTCGCGGGCCGGCGGGTGCTGGTGGTCGGCGGCGGCCCGGCGGCGCTGCGCAGCATCGCCGCGGCACGCGATGCCGGGGCGCACGTGGTGGTCTGCGCCGAGGAACTGGCCGACACGGTTCTCGATCTCGTCGACCGCGGGCTGGTCGCACACCTACCCCGGTCACCCAGCGACACCGACCTGAAGTCGGCGGATCTCGTTGTCGCCGCGACGGGTGGGCCGGATCGGGACGGCGACATCGCCGCCCGGGCTGCCGCGGCCCATCGGCTGTGCGTGGTTCCGGACGATGCGGCACGGCCCGGGCCGACGTCCGGGATGGGCCGGGTACTGCTGGTCGGCGGCGGACCCGGCGACCCCGGCCTGATCACCGTCGCGGGCCTGCGCGCGGTCGAACAGGCCGACGTGCTGGTCTGCGACCGGCTCGCCCCGCTGGCCGTGCTGGACCGGGCCCGGCCGGGCGCGGAGATCGTGGACGTGGCCAAGATCCCGCGCGGCCGCACGACACCCCAGGACGAGATCAATCGGATCCTGATCGACCGGGCCGGTCGGGGCCTGAGCGTCGTGCGGCTCAAAGGTGGCGACAACTTCGTCTTCGGCCGCGGGGGCGAGGAGTGGCAGGCCTGCCTGGCCGCAGGTGTCCCGGTCACCGTGATCCCCGGGGTGAGTTCGGCCATCGCGGCCCCCGCCGCCGCCGGGATCCCGGCCACTCATCGATCACTGACCCAGGGATTCACCGTGGTCTCCGGGCACCTGCCCCCGGGAGCGCCCGGATCCACCCTCGACTGGACCGCTCTGGCCCGCAGCGGCACCTCGATCATCGTGATGATGGGCATGGCCAACCTGCCGGCCATCGCCGACGCGCTCGTCGCGGCCGGGATGCCGGCCGACACCCCGGCCGCGACGGTCGCCGACGGCGGGCTGCCCAGCCAGCAGGTGGTGCGCGACCGACTGGACCGGATCGCCTCGGCGACCGCAGCGGCCGGGCTTCGGGCGCCGGCCGTCACCGTGATCGGCGCGGTCGCCGCCTTCGACCCGAGCCTTCCTGGCTAGCCATCGAGTGAACCGGAAGAGCCCATAATCCCGGTGATGTCGGCCTTTTCGGTCCACTCGCCGGCTTGTCGCCGGCGCCTTGGTCGCCGGCCTGCTGCCGGCGCCCTGGTCCGCGTCCGGCGGAGCCCGTCGGGCACACTGGCCTGGTGTCCGATCCGCACATCCGAGCCGCCACGCCCGACGACGACCAGGCAGTGGCCGACCTGGTCGTCGACGCGTACGTCGCCGGTGGCCACCTCGGTCCGGACGATGGCTATGTCCGTGTGCTGCGCCGCACTACTGAGCGGCGCGACCAGGCGGAGGTGCTGGTGGCCGAGGTCGACGGAGTGCTGGCCGGCACGGTGACCATCGTCCGGGGCGGCACCGTCTACTCGGAGTTCGGCGACGAGAAGGACACCGAGATCCGGATGCTGGCCGTCGCCCCCGCGCACGCCGGGCACGGGATCGGTGCGGCCCTGCTCGCCGAGGTGCTGGACCGGAGCCGGGCCCTGGACGCACGCGGGGTGGCGCTGTACACCCTCGATTCCATGACCGCGGCCCGAACTCTTTACCGACGCAATGGGTTCGGGCGCCGCGCCGACCTGGATCACGAACCCGTGCCGGGCGTCCACCTGCGGGCGTATCGGTTGGACTTGTGCTCGTGACCGACCACCACCGGAATTCGGCTGGACCGGTTGACCGCTGACGACCTGGACTGGCTCGAGTTCTGGATGCAGCCGCATCAGGAATGGCACCGCTGGGACGGACCGTACTTCCCGAAGATGAGCGCGCAGCAGGTCTCCGGATGGATCGAGGACATCCGGGCCGGCCGGAACACCGTGGATCGTCAGGTGATTCGCCTCGACGGTCGGCGAGTCGGCACGTGCACATGGCGGTGGGAGCACGAGTCGGACGGCTGGGCGCGATGTGGGGTCGCCGTCTACGACCCGGCCGAGCGGGGCCAGGGCATCGGCAGCGAAGCCCTGGTGCTGCTCGCGGACGTCGTGTTCGCCGACACCGACGCCCAGCGGCTGGACCTCGGGACCTGGTCGGGCAACGAGGGGATGTGCGGCGCGGCCCGCCGCGCCGGCTTCGTGGAGGAAGCCCGGTTCCGCGAGGCGAGGGTGGTTCGGGGCGAGCGCTACGACTCGGTGTACTTCGGCCTGCTGCGCGACGACTGGGCACGTGCAGCGCCTGGGACAGTCGTGACGCCTGAGCCAGTCGTGATGCCTGGACGGCCGTGCCGGGACCGCTGCCGTATGACACCTGACCGCGGCGCATCACTCGGCGCAGGGCGATCGATCTGGCGCGAGCCGGCCTTCCCGCGGTACTGGACGGCCGCCACGATCAGCTCGTTCGGCACCGCGCTGACCGCGGTGGCCCTTCCGGTGCTGGTCGTCGACGTGTTGCACGCCTCACCCGGCCAGACTCGGCGTGATCAGCGCCGCGCAGTTCGTGCCGTACGCGGTGCTGGGCCTGTTCGCCGGGGTGTTCGTGGACCGGTGGCGGCGCAAGCCGGTGCTGGTCTGGGCCAGCATCGGGCGGGCCATCTGCCTGGGCGCCGTGCCCGTGCTCTGGCTGCTCGGGGTACTGCAGATCTGGCACTTGGTGGCGCTGCTGCTGTGCTTCGGGGCCTGCTCCGTGTTCGGCTTCGCGGCCACCCAGTCGTTGCTGCCGCAGATCGTCCAGCGTCCGAAGCTGTTGGCCGCCAACGCGGCCCTCGACCAGTCGGACGCGGCCGCGCAGACCGCCGGGCCGGCGCTGGGCGGTCTGCTCACCGGTCTGCTCGGGGCGCCGCTGGCCGTCGCCGTCGACGCGGTCAGCTACCTGGTGGACGCGGTGCTGATCGGCACGCTCCGGGTCGCCGAACCAACCAGGACGGCGCCGGCGCGGCGCAACCTGCGGCGCGAGATCGGCGAGGGTGTGCACTGGACCTATCGGCACCGCGTGCTGGCTCCGCTCGCCGTGTCCACCCACCTGTGGTTCCTGGGCAACGGTGCCGCCCTGACCGTCCTGGCGTTGGTCGTACTGCGGGGGCTGGACCTGTCCGCGGTGGCGTTCGGCGTCGGGTTGGCGGTGGCCGGAATGGCCGCCCTGGCCGGCGCCACCCTCGCCCCCCGGGCCGGCCGCCGACTCGGCGCGGGGCGAGTGGTGACGCTGGGGCGAGCGATGTACCCGGTCGCCTGGACGATCATTGCCGTGCTGCCCACCGCGGGAGGGGTGGCCGGCACCGGCACCGTCGTGCTGCTTGTACTCTGGCGCTCGCCCTGCACGGTTTCGCCGGTGGCCTGGAGAACGCAAACGAAATGAGCTACCGGCAGGTGGTGACCCCGGATCGCCTGCTGGGTCGGACGAACGCCACGATGCGGTCGGCCAATCGAACGATGGCCGCGGTCGGTGCGCTGGCCGGGGGAGCATTGGCCGCAACCGCGGGTACCCGCGCCGCGTTGCTGGCCGCGGTGGCGATGTACTTCGCGGCGTTCCTGGTGGCCGTGCTCTCGCCGGTGCGCCATGCCCGGGACGACGATCGACCGGTTCATCGGTGACAGTCGGCGGGCGAAGTGTCAGTGGTCGGCCGACTCGCCCGCTTGCAGGAGCTCGGGGGTCCGGCCCGCGACGACCGCGGTCAGCCCGGCAAGATGCCCGAGCCGCGCCACCTCCGACGCGCGCAGGGCGGGACCGCCGGGCCGTCCGACCAGGACCGTGGTGTCCACCGTGCCCAGTGGCGCCGCAGCCAGGTAGGTCGACACCAGCTGCCAGGACTCCGGCACCCAGGCCGCCTCCTCGTCCAGCACGGTCGCCCTGGTCACCGGAGCCCAGCCCGGCTCGACGGTGACGAGGTCCGGCGCGCCGCCACCGGTCGCGGCCACGCTGACCCGACCGCCCCGGTCGACCTCGACCACCGCCGCCCAGCCGACCCGCAGCACCGTCGGCAGCATGAACGCCAGGGTGTGCACGGCCTTCGCGGGATCGGCGGCCACCGCCTCGACCAACTCCCATTCGCGGCGGACGTCGGCCACGCCGGGATCCGGACGCACCGACTCCACCCGCACGCCTGGCACGGACTCTGCCGCGGTGATCAACGCGTCCGGCTGGCGTGTCCGCGGCAGGTCGACGACCAGGTCGTCCACGGCCTGACCCCGGGAGCGTTCCACCACGTCCATCGCCAGGATGTCGGCGTCCACCCCACCGAGCGCGGTGGCCACCGCGCCGAGCATGCCTGGTCTGTCCGGCAGCACCACGCGCAGCACGTAGGACATCCGCGTCACTCCCTTGCGCCGCCACGGGGCAGCGTTCTCGTCGGGCCGAACCCGGCCAGGCAACCGGCGATCCGGGTTCGGACAACCGACGCGACATTGTCCGACGCAGGTGTTTCGGGCAGATCACCGCGGGTGGTTCGATCCTGCCCGAACTGAACGGACGACGCGCACCCACCGCGCTCGCCTTCTAGGATCGGGGGCGGTGTCCCACCGGCCACCGGCGACACCGCCGGGGTCGGATCCCGAACACGATGAGGTGGCCGATCCGTGTCCAGTAGTGCTCCCGGCGTTCCCGCCGACCCAGATCCCGCCGGTCGACCGGTGCTGACCAGGGACGATGTCGTCCACCTGGCGCAGCTGTCCCGGCTCGACCTCACCGAGGCGGAGCTGGACACCTACGTCGGCCAGCTGGAGGTCATCCTCGAATCGGTCGCCGCCGTGTCCGAGGTGGCAGCAGGTGACATCGAGCCGACCAGCCACGCCGTCCCGCTGACCAACGTGTTCCGGGACGACGAACCCCGGCCGGGCCTGACCCAGCAGCAGGCGCTCGACCAGGCGCCGGCCGCCCAGGACGGACGCTTCCGCGTGCCGCAGATCCTGGGGGAGAACAGTGAGCGAGAGCGCGGCGAGCATGGACGCCGAACTCACCCGGATGACGGCCCAGGCGCTGGCCGGTGCCATCGAGTCCGGCCAGGTCAGCTCGGAGGAGGTCACCCAGGCCCATCTGGACCGGATCGCCGAGGTCGACGGTGCCGTGCATGCGTTCCTGCAGGTGTCCACCGATCGGGCGCTGGCCGCCGCCCGGGCACGTGGACGCCGCCCGGGCCGCCGGCGAGCCGGCCGCCTCGCCGCTGGCCGGGGTGCCGCTGGCGCTCAAGGACGTGCTGGTCCAGCAGGGCGTGCCGACCACCGCCGGGTCGAAGATTCTCGAGGGCTGGATCCCGCCGTACGACGCCACCGTCACCCGCCGGCTCGTCGACGCCGGCGTGGTGATCCTCGGCAAGACCAACATGGACGAGTTCGCCATGGGCTCGTCGACCGAGAACTCGGCCTACGGGCCCACGCACAACCCGTGGGACCTGGACCGGATCCCCGGCGGGTCCGGCGGCGGATCCGCCGCGGCGCTGGCCGCGTTCGAGGCGCCGCTGGCCATCGGCACCGACACCGGCGGCTCGATCCGCCAACCGGCCGCCGTCACCGGCACCGTCGGTGCCAAACCGACCTACGGCGGGGTGTCCCGCTACGGGGTGATCGCGTTGGCGTCCTCGCTCGACCAGGTCGGGCCGTGCGCGCGCACGGTCACCGACACCGCGCTGCTGCACACGGTCATCGCCGGGCACGACCCGCTGGACTCCACCTCCATCCCGCAGCCGGTGCCCGACGTCCTCGCCGGAGTGCGCCGGGGACAGACCGAGGGTGTCGCCGGGATGCGGATCGGCGTGGTCACCGAACTCGGCGGCGAGGGTTACCAGGCCGGCGTGCTCGAGTCGTTCCGGCGGGCGGTCGACACGCTGCAGGCGGCCGGGGCCGAGATCGTCGAGGTGTCCTGTCCGCACTTCCGGTACGGGCTGGCCGCGTACTACCTGATCCTGCCCAGCGAGTGCTCGTCGAACCTGGCCCGGTTCGACGCCATGCGTTACGGGCTGCGGGTCGACCGCACGCCCGACGGCGCGACGCTCGGCTCCGCCGAGGCGGTCATGTCGGCGACTCGCGGTGCCGGGTTCGGTGCCGAGGTCAAGCGCCGCATCATCCTGGGCACCTACGCGCTGTCGGCCGGCTACTACGACGCCTACTACGGCTCGGCGCAGAAGGTCAGGACGCTGATCAAGCAGGACTTCGACGCGGCGTTCGGCCGAGCCGACGTGTTGATCTCGCCGTCCTCGCCGCTCACGGCATTCCCGTTGGGGGAGAAGGCGAACGATCCGATGGCCATGTATCTCAACGACCTGGCGACCATTCCCGGTTCACTGGCCGGGATCCCGGCCATGAGCGTGCCCAGCGGGCTGGCGTCGCGACACCGGCCTGCCGGTCGGTCTGCAGGTGATGGCGCCGGCCCTGGGTGAGGAGGCCATGTATCGCACGGCGGCCGCGTTCGAGGCCGCCTACATCGCCGAACACGGTCGCACGGTGCCCGAATCGGCGCCGGTGTTGGAGGTTTCGCCCCGATGACCACAACCCGAACTCCGGCTGCCCTGCTGGACTACGACGAAGCCATCGCCGCGTTCGACCCGGTGCTCGGCCTCGAGGTGCACGTCGAACTCGGCACCGCGACGAAGATGTTCTGCGGCTGCCGCACCGAGTTCGGGGCCGAGCCGAACACCCAGGTGTGCCCGACCTGTCTGGCCCTGCCCGGCGCGATGCCGGTGATCAACCGGGTTGCAGTGGAGTACGCCATCCGCATCGGGCTGGCACTGAACTGCCAGATCGCCTCGTGGTGCCGGTTCGCCCGGAAGAACTACTACTACCCGGACATGCCCAAGAACTTCCAGACCTCTCAGTACGACGAGCCGATCGCGTTCAACGGCTGGTTGGACGTCGAGCTGGAGGACGGTGAGACGGTTCGCATCGAGATCGAACGGGCCCACATGGAGGAGGACACCGGCAAGTCCACCCATGTCGGCGGGGCCACCGGGCGGATTCACGGTGCCGAGTACTCGCTGCTCGACTACAACCGGGCCGGGGTACCCCTGGTGGAGATCGTCACCAAGCCGGTCGTCGGTACCAAGGCCGCGGCGCCGGTGGTGGCTCGCGCCTACGTCACTGCTCTGCGAGACCTGCTGCGTTCGTTGGAGGTTTCGGACGTCCGGATGGACCAAGGTTCGCTTGCGCTGCGACGCCAACCTGTCGCTGACGCCGGCCGGCAACCCGGTGTTCGGCACCCGCACGGAGACCAAGAACGTCAACTCGCTGCGCTCGGTGGAACGTGCAGTTCGCTACGAGATCTGTCGTCAGGGCGCGGTGCTGACCTCCGGCGGCACGGTCACCCAGGAGACCAGGCACTTCGACGAGTCGACCGGTACCACGTCGTCCGGCCGCAGCAAGGAAACCGCCGAGGACTACCGGTACTTCCCGGAGCCGGACCTGGTTCCGCTGGCACCGGCACCGGAATGGGTCGAGGAGATCCGGGCGGCGCTGCCCGAACTGCCCTGGCTGCGACGGGCCCGGCAGCAGCAGGAATGGGGCTTCACCGACCTGGAGATGCGTGACCTGCTCGCGGCCGACGCGCTCGACCTGGTGGCGTCCACGGTGGAGGCCGGGGCGTCGCCGGCCGAGGCCAGGTCATGGTGGACCGCCTACCTCGGCCAGCAGGCCAACGCGGCGGGGGTCTCGCTGACCGAACTGCCGATCACCCCGGCGCAGCTGGCGAAGGTCATCACGTTGGTGAACTCCGGTGCGCTGTCGACGAAACTGGCCCGACAGGTGGTCGACGGGGTGCTGGCGGGTGAGGGTGAGCCGGAGGCGGTCGTCGCCGCCCGGGGCTTGGCCGTGGTGTCGGACGATTCGGCCCTGCAGGCCGCCATCGACGAGGCGTTGGTCGCCCAGCCGGACATTGCCGAGAAGATCCGCGGCGGCAACCTCAAGGCCATCGGCGCGATCATGGGCTCGGTGATGAAGGCCACCAAGGGCAAGGCCGACGCCGGCCGGGTCCGCGAACTGGTCCTGCAGACCCTGGGCGTCGACGCGTCCTAGCCATCGCGTGAACCGAAAGGGCCCAGATCCCGACGATCTGGGCCTTGTCGGTTCACTCGCGCGGGGGCCGCGGGCCGTGGCTCAGTCCGGACCGCCCTCGCCGCCGCCACCGCCGGCCGGGAGCACGATCACCCGATCGTCGGCCGCCACCGGCTTGCCCTTGCCGTCCTTGTTCGAGGTGGTCATCCAGAACAGTTGCTGATCACCGCGGCCACCGACCGTGACCGGTGAGCAGCCGGCCGTACTTCTTGTCCAGCAACACTTGCGGCGAACCGGTGAACGCGCCCTGCGCACTCATCGTGACACCGACGAGTTGCTGATTGGTCAAAGAGGTGTTGGCCAACTGGGTGTCGCCGACGGCGCAGTCCGCCGCGCCCCCCTGCGCGTGCTTCCAGGTCCACAGCGCATCACCGGCGGCGAGCTTGCCGTAGTTCGCGCCCTCGGTGAGCGGAAGCAGCACATCGGCCGACGACCGGTGGTCCAGGGCGGCGATCCGGCCGTCGGCCAGGGTGCACATACCCGACGGATCGGTCAGCCCGGAGGCATACACGGCGGTCTTGCTCTTGTTCTCTTTCGCGGGCTTGCCGAACTCGTCCAGCCGGAGGATCTTGCCGGCCAGCGAGTCCTTCCGGGCCGCCACCACATTGTTGCCGCCGTCGCCGGTGGCCACGTACAGCAGCCCAGTCGCTGCCGAACGCGATCCGGCCGCCGCGGTGGGTCGAACCCTTGGGGATCCCGGTGAAGATCGCCTTCGGCTGCACGCCGTTGCCGAAGCGGACGATCCTGGCGTCCGTCTTGGTGGTGACGAACGCGTAGACCAGGCCGTCCTCGCTGTAGGACGGCGACAGTGCGAGGCCGAGCAGCCCGCCGCCGCCGGCGGTGTCCAGGCCGGTGAGCTTCGCGAAGTCCTGGGGGTCTGTCTTGGGGGCGATCAGCAGCACGCGCCCTGTCGTCCGCTCGCCGACCAGCGCGCTCTGTCCGTCCGGCAGCACCGCCAGCCCCCACGGGGCATCCAGGCACGCGGCGATGACCGCGGGGTCGGTCGGCTTGCACGGGTCGGCCGGTGCCGAGGACTGGGGAGTGGACTGCCCACTGCTGGACGGGCTGGGTGACGGGCTCGACGAACTCGGCGCCGCGGGCGCCGACGGGTTCGCCTGCGGTGCGGTCAGTGAGGGTTGCACGGTGAATGTCGAGCTCTCGGCGGAGAAGTCGGCACAGCCGGCCAGCAGGACGGCGATCACGGTGATCACCGCGGCCAGGGTCGAGCGTCGCCGGGCGCGCCCGGGCCGGGACCGGGACTCGGCGCGGGCGGAACGGTGCAGGAACATCGCCGTCCACGGTACGGGGCGGGCGACGGGGTGTCTGGCACTTCGTCTTCCAGGCACCCGTCGGTTGACTCCGATAGCGGCCTCAGATCGCTCGGCGCGACGAGCCCGGCACGTTCGGCCGGACCGCACGTCCGGAGCGCGGGCCGGGTCGTGTATGCACAAGGGCATGACGCGCGTTGTGCTGGTGGGTAGCCCGCAGGTCGCCGACGGGCTCCTCGACCTCTCCGGTTATCGGGTGGTGTCCATGGACGGCGAGACGGTGCCGGAGGCTGGGACGTCCGCCACCGTCCTGGTACCCCCGTTCCTGGCCGGCCCCACCGCCACCCGGGTGCTCGGCGAGCTGCCGGACCTGGAACTGGTCCAGCTGATGAGTGCCGGCGCAGAACACTGGGTGTCGCTGGTGCCCGCCGGCGTCACGTTGTGCACGGCCAGCGGAGCGCACGGAGGGGCCACCGCCGAGTGGGCGGTCGGGGCGCTGCTGGCGGTGCTCCGCGAGTTCCCCCAGTTCGCGGCCAGGCAGGCACAGGGGCGGTGGGACCAGCATGCGACCGACGAACTCGGCGGCAAACGGGTACTGGTGCTGGGCGCCGGCGACCTCGGTCGGCAGGTACGGGCCCGACTCGAGCCGTTCGGGGCGCGGGTGACGATGGCGGCCCGGCGCGCCCGGGACGGGGTGCTGGCCATCGGCGACGTCCCTTCGGTGCTCGGTGAGCACGACGTGGTGATCGTGATGGTGCCGCTCACCCCGGCGACCACGGGGCTCGTCGACGCGACCTTCCTCGCCGCCATGCCCGACGGTGCCGTGCTGGTCAACGCGGCGCGGGGTCCGGTGGTGGACACCCCGGCGCTGATCGCGGAGCTCTCCGCCGGTCGGCTGCGAGCCGCGCTGGACGTCACCGACCCCGAGCCACTGCCGGCCGGGCACCCGCTGTGGTCGGCACCCGGCGTGTTCATCACCCCGCACGTGGCCGGTTCGGTGCCCGGCTCGACCCGGCGCGCGCTGGCCGTGGTGCGCGCCCAGTTGGAGCGCTTCGCCGCCGGGGAGCCTTTGGAGAACGTGGTCAGCTCGGCCGGCTACTGAGGCGAGGCCGTCGCCGCCCGGCATTACTGGATTCACTCGCTGGTCGACGCAGCGGCACTGCGGCGGCCGATCAGGTGCAGTGCCCGGTCGGCGTCGGTGCGTTCCAGGTAGGGCACGCCGGCCGTGTGCCGGGAGGAGAGGGCGATCCGTAGACCGCGCAGGCCGGCTCGGTGGGAGAACCAGCCGGCGTGCACCGTACTGAACTGCACCGAGGCGGTTCGCGCGATGACGGTGTGCCTGGCGAACATCCGGCGCCACCGGAACACGCTGAGCTCGGGACCGACGGACCAGCCGGCGTCGCGGGCGCGGCCGAGCGCCACCCAGATCGCGAACGGGAACGGCAGCGCCGCGGTGAGGACCCACCAACCCGGCAGCAGGCCGGCGAGCAGGGTCAGCCCCGCGGCCACCCACAGCGGGGTGGTCAGGAAGCGTCGGCGCGCCCGCTCCGGGGAGGGGGTGAGTCGGCCTGGCGGCTTCGGCAGTTCGGGGAGCGCCCGCGCGAGGAGGTCGTCCACCCGGCTCCTGGCCACGATCGGGAACATCACCCGGCCGGCCGACGTCGCACCGCCGACCCCGGCGACCTCGAGCAACACCTCGCACAACCCGAACCGGCGTCGCCAGAAGCCCTCGACCAGCCGGACAGCCTGGATGCGGTCGATCGCCACGCTGCCGGTGCGCTGGGAGAGCAATCCGCGGGTGGTCCGCAGCCGATCGCCGTCCCGGAGCAAGGTGAACCGGGCGAGTCGCAGGGAGGTGCTGACCACGCCGACGACAACCGCGACCACCAGCAACCCGATGAGCACCAGCACGGTAGCCAGCCCCCGGCCGAACACCGCGTGCTGCAACCACTCCCGCTGCGGCCGCGGCAGGTAGTCCTGAGCCCTGGTCCACGCCACGAGGCCGCCGGCCACGATGATCGGCACCGAGACACCGGTGACCGCAGCCATCAGGAGGTCTCGGGCACCGACCACGGCGATGACCTCGACCTCCCCGGACGGTGCTGCTTCGCCGGCCCAATGACGACGAAGGGTGTTCCTGAGCCGGACCGCCCCGGCCGGTGTTCGCGGTGGGGCGCCGGCGGCGGGGCCGGGTGCCAGTCGGTCGGCCGGCGCCGGTCGAGTGATCCCGACTGCGTCGGGCGAGAGCGCCGCGCGCAGTTCGGTCAGCCGTGCGGCGGACAGGCAGGACAGGTGCACCGAGGAATGCTCGCCGTCACCCGGGGTCTGCACGTGCAGCGCCGACACACCGAGAACCCTCTGCACCAGACCGCGTTCGGTCTCCAGGGCGGTGATCCGGCCGATCGGCACCGTGGTCACGCTGCGGTGCAGCACGCCGGCGCGGACCCGCAACACCCCGTCGGCAACCTCATATCTGTGGTTCCACCAACTGGCTACCGCGCCCAGCAGAACGAGCACGCCGAGCACCACCCAGACCCACCACGGCGCCTTCCACACCGCGATCGCGATCACCGGGATCAGCGAGCGCACCGCGCGGCCGGTGCCCAGCAGCAGGTACGCCGGATGCAGCCGATGCTCGGCCACCACCGGGACCCCCCCGGTGCCCACGGTGCGGTCGTAGGTGTCAGACGTCATCGGTCAGCTGGTCGTCGGCCAATTGCGCGAGCTCGGCGATCCTGGCCCGCACGGCCTCGGCCTCGTCACGATCCAGGTCGGCCAGCCGGACCGTCCCGGCCGCCGTATGGATGTGCAGGGTGGCAACCCGGTACCGGTCGGCGATGATGCCGTGGTCGGTGCGCAGGTGCTGCACCCGGTGCATGGGCACGACGGTGCGGGTGCGGACGTACAGACCGTCCGAGATGTCGATCTCGGCCGGGGAGATCGCATACCAGAAGATGCGGTAGCGGATCGGCGGCGCGACGAGCACCGCGGCGGCCAGCAGCACGGACAGCACCCCGACGATCGCCCACCTGATCGTGGCGGTGAACCACGAGGTCTGCCAGGCCAGCAGGGCCGCGACGGCCAGCAGGCCGACCGAGAGCAGCGCCCCCCGGACCCGCCAGTAGCCGATCACCCGACGCGGCAGCCGGTGTCGGTCCGACCTCCGGTCGCCGGGGAGCGGCCCCGGCCCGGGTTCGCCCGTCGGGTCGGCCCGGTCGCTGGTCACCGCCCGAGCCTACGGTCGGCCGGACTACCGAGTGCCACAAATGTCCCGCACCGGGTTCCGGTCCCGACTGTCCCGGCGCGAGTTGATCATGGGCAACCTGTACGCCTCACCCCGGCGTGTCGCGCGACACGCCGAGCAACCGCGTACCGGTTGCCCATGATCAACAACTCGAGGGCGAACCGAGGGAGGGAGTCGGCGGGGGTCAGCGGGCGGTCGGGATCTGCCGGACCGCGCCGTAGGAGGCCGAGGTGGCCATCGAGGCGTAGGCCTGCAGGGCCTTCGAGACGACCCGGTCCCGCTTCAGCGGTTGCCACGGTCGTTCGGACGCCTCCATCTTCGCCCGCCGCTCGGCCAGGACATCGTCGGGCACGTTGAGCTGGATCAGCCGGCGGTGCACGTCGATCTCGATCTCGTCGCCGTCCTCGACCAGCCCGATCAGCCCGCCGGCCGCGGCTTCGGGGGAGATGTGGCCGACGGAGATCCCGGAACTGCCACCGGAGAAGCGTCCGTCGGTGACCAGCGCACAGACCTTGCCCAGGCCCAGACCCTTGATGAACGAGGTGGGGTGCAGCATCTCCTGCATCCCCGGGCCGCCGGCCGGACCCTCGTAGCGCACCACGACAACGTGCCCGGGTTGCACCTTCTTGCCCAGGATGGCCTCGACGGCGGCCTCCTGCGACTCCACGACGATGGCCGTGCCGACGAAGTGGAACAGTTCCTCGTCGATGCCGGCGGTCTTGATGACCGCACCCTCCTCGGAGAGGTTGCCGTGCAGTACTTGGAGCCCGCCGTCCACGGTGTAGGCATGCTCGACGTCGTGGATGCAGCCCTTGATCGCGTCGGTGTCCAGGTCCTCCCAGCGGTTGGCGGTGGAGAACGCCTTGGTGGTCCGGACACCGCCCGGCGCGGCGTGGAACAACTCGAGCGCGGCCTGGGACGCCTTACCGCCGCGCACATCCCACTCGTCCAGCCAGCTCTGCAGGTCCGGTGAGTGCACCGTGTGCACGTCGGAGTTCAAGCAGGCCGGCCCGGTTCAGTTCGCCCAGCAGCGCGGGGATGCCGCCGGCCCGGTGGACGTCCTCCATGTGGAAGTCGGGGTGGTTCGGCGCGACCTTCGACAGGCACGGCACCCGGCGGCTGATCGCGTCGATGTCCGGCAGTGTGAAGTCGATCTCGGCCTCCTGCGCGGCGGCCAGGATGTGCAGCACGGTGTTCGTCGACCCGCCCATGGCGACGTCCAGGGCCATCGCATTGCCGAAGGCTGCCTTGCTCGCGATGCTGCGTGGCAGGGCGGCATCGTCGTCCTGCGCGTACCAGCGCTTGGCCAGCTCGACCACCAGGGATCCGGCCCGCAGGAACAGATCCCGCCGCGCGACGTGGGTGGCCAGGGTCGAGCCGTTGCCCGGCAACGACAGTCCGAGCGCCTCGGTCAGGCAGTTCATCGAGTTCGCGGTGAACATGCCCGAGCACGAGCCGCAGGTGGGGCAGGCCGCCTGCTCCAGTTCGGTGAGTCCGGCGTCGCTCACGTTCTCGGCCGCGGAGGCGTTGATCGCGCTGATCAGGTTGGTGTGCGGCGAGGCGACACCGTCGACGATCACCGCCTTGCCGGCCTCCATCGGCCCGCCGGAGACGAAGACCACCGGGATGTTCAGCCGCAGCGCGGCCATCAGCATGCCCGGGGTGATCTTGTCGCAGTTGGAGATGCACACCAGCGCATCGGCGGTGTGGGCGTTGACCATGTACTCGACGGAGTCGGCGATCAGTTCCCGGCTGGGCAGCGAGTAGAGCATGCCGGCGTGGCCCATGGCGATGCCGTCGTCGACCGCGATGGTGTTGAACTCCTTGGCCACCCCGCCCGCCTCCACCACCGCGGACGCAACGAGGTCACCCATGTCCTTGAGGTGCACGTGCCCGGGGACGAACTGGGTGTAGGAGTTGGCGATCGCGATGATCGGCTTGCCGAAGTCACCATCGGTCATCCCGGTCGCACGCCAGAGGGCGCGGGCCCCGGCCATGTTGCGTCCGTGGGTGGAGGTGCGAGAACGAAGCGGCGGCATGGCGGGCTCCAGCGTTGGATGCAGGCGAGCAGGCCTGCTGAGTCGGGATCCAGGCTACTCGGCTGGTTGCCCCGGCCGGGATCCATCGGGTGCCGGTGATGGCGGCGCCTGCGGTGAGTCCAGCGTAGCCCCGATCCGCGGGGTCGGCCGGTCGGTCCGGCCCCGGTGCGGATTCTTGCGCGGCTTCCGCCGAGGCGTCGGCCGGCAGATCGAATCGCAGCGAGCCGCCCGACACGGCGGCCAGCCGCGGAAGATCACGCGGCCGCACCATCGGCAGCCGCAGCCGCCGGCCGTCGTGGGCCGACGGCGACCGCCCAGCGGGAACCGGAGAACTCCAAGCCGTCCATCTCGGACCAGGCCAGCCGGTGCGGTCCGGTGATCCCGCACGGTGCGGATGCCGGCCGGATCGGCGACGGTCCAGGTGAGCATTTCGTAGATCAGTACCAGCACCGGCAGCGCGTACCACCAGATCCAGCCGCCGCCGACGGTGGCCAACGGAGTCGCGAAGATGGCCAGCACCACCGGAATCAGCAGTGCCACCATCGGCAGTCGGAACACCGCCCGGTCGGCCCTCGCCATGCCGCCCATCGTCGCACGCGCCGCCGCGCCGTCCCAGATGGTGAGACGATCGTCCCGCACTGTTGACCGGAGGTGTTTGACACCGCCGGGCCGCCGGTCGTATGGTCGCGGGCATGCGACAGCACCTCCTCGTAATCGGATAGCGCGTCATCGCCGCCAGGCGAGGACGCGCAGCCCCTTCGTCACCCTCCGGTGACAAGGGGTTTTTTGTTGCCCCAGGATCCGCTAACACAGGATCTGCCAGCACGACCAGAGCCCTCGCAGGGGACCAACCGGAAGGCCCGCCATGAAACCTCACCGGACACCGGCGTACAGCGGCGGACGCACCGATGCGTCGGCGCCGCACCCGCGCCCGGGCGCGCCGGTCGTACCGCCGGCGGCCTCGGCACCGGTCGAGCACGTCAACGGGCGCCAAGAGTGTGGTCCGCTCCCTGGAGGAGGCCGGCGCCGAGATCGTCTTCGGAATCCCCGGCGGCGCCGTGCTCCCGGTCTACGACCCGCTGCTGGACTCCACCAGGGTGCGGCACATCCTGGTCCGGCACGAGCAGGGGGCCGGGCACGCCGCGACCGGGTACGCGCAGGCCACCGGCCGGGTCGGAGTGTGCATGGCGACCTCCGGTCCGGGCGCCACGAATCTGGTCACGCCCGATTGCCGACGCGCACATGGACTCGGTTCCGCTGGTCGCGATCACCGGCCAGGTCGGCCGGAGCCTGCTGGGCACCGACGGCTTCCAGGAGGCCGACATCTGCGGCATCACCATGCCGATCACCAAGCACAATTTCCTGGTCACCGATCCCGCGGAGATCCCGCAGGTGATCGCGAGTGCGTTCCACCTGGCATCGACGGGCCGACCCGGCCCGGTGCTGGTGGACATTCCGAAGGACATCCTGCAGGCCGCCACCACCTTCCGGTGGCCGACGGAAATCCACCTGCCCGGCTATCGGCCGACGTCCCGGCCGCACGCCGGGCAGATCGCCGCCGCTGCCAAGCTGATCGCTGCGGCCCGGCGACCGGTGCTCTACGTCGGCGGTGGAGTGCTCAAGGCCGGAGCGACCGTCGAACTGCGCAAGCTGGCCGAGCTGACCGGCATCCCGGTCGTCACCACGCTGATGGCGCGCGGGGCGTTCCCCGACTCGCACGTCCAGCACCTGGGGATGCCCGGGATGCACGGCACGGTCGCTGCGGTCTGCGCCATGCAGAAGGCCGACGTGGTCGTCGCCCTGGGCGCCCGGTTCGACGACCGGGTCACCGGTCAGCTCGCCAGCTTCGCACCGGTCGCCACGGTGATCCACGCGGACATCGACCCGGCCGAGATCTCCAAGAACCGGGTCGCCGACGTGCCGATCGTCGGCGACGCCAAGGACGTCATCGCGGACCTGATCGACGCGGTGGCCGCCGAGCAGACGGCCGGTGTGGTCGCCGATCTCACCGCGTGGTGGGCCGAACTCGACTCCGTGCGCCGGACCTTCCCGCTCGGCTACGACTGGCCCGCCGACGGCACCCTGGCGCCGCAGTACGTGATCGAGCGACTCGGCGGCCATCGCCGGCCCTGACACCATCTTCACCGCCGGCGTCGGCCAGCACCAGATGTGGGCGGCCCAGTTCATCAGCTACGAGAAGCCGCGCACCTGGCTGAATTCCGGCGGCCTCGGCACCATGGGCTACGCGGTGCCGGCGGCCATGGGCGCCAAGGTCGGGATGCCGGACGCCACGGTGTGGGCGATCGACGGCGACGGTTGCTTCCAGATGACCAATCAGGAACTGGCCACCTGCGCCATCGAGGGCATTCCCGATCAAGGTGGCCGTGATCAACAACGGCAACCTCGGGCATGGTCCGGCAATGGCAGACGTTGTTCTACGACCAGCGTTACAGCCAGACGGATCTGGGCACGCACAAGCACCGCATCCCGGACTTCGAGATGCTGGCCGAGGCGATGGGCTGCGTCGGGCTGCGCTGCGAGTCGAAGGAGGACGTCGACCGGACCATCGAGGCAGCGATGGCCATCGACGACCGGCCGGTGGTCGTCGATTTCACCGTCGGCGCGGACGCCCAGGTGTGGCCGATGGTGGCCGCCGGCACCGGCAACGACCAGATCATGTTCGCGCGCGGGATCCGGCCGCTGTTCGATGAGGAGTGAGCCGATGACGACCCGGTTTTGGTCGTCGTCGGTCGAACGACGAGTCGGACCATCGAACACTGTGATGAGGAGTGAGCCGATGACGACCCGGTTTTGGTCGTCGTCGGTCGAACGACGAGTCGGACCATCGAACACTGTGATGAGGAGTGAGCCGATGACGACCCGGTTTTGGTCGTCGTGGTCCGATCGCGTCGGTTCGAGACGACGAGTCGGACCATCGAACACTGTGATGAGGAGTGAGAGCGATTTCTCGCCATACGCTTTCCGTGCTGGTCGAGAACAAACCCGGTGTGTTGGCCCGGGTCTCGTCGCTGTTCTCCCGGCGGGTGTTCAACATCCACTCGCTGGCCGTCGGACCGACCGAGAACCCGGCGGTGTCCCGGATGACCATCGTCGTCGAGGTCGAGGATCTGCCGCTGGAGCAGGTGACCAAGCAGCTCAACAAGTTGATCAACGTGCTCAAGATCGTCGAGCTGGCTACCGACGTCGTCGGTGCAACCGCGAGCTGTTGCTGATCAAGTTGCGATCGGACGCCGCCACCCGCGAGCAGGTCGATCACGATCGTGCAGATGTTCCGGGCCCACATCGTCGACGTCGCGCCCGGACTCGCTGACCATCGAGGCCACCGGCACCTCCGACAAGCTCGAGGCGCTGGTCAAGATGCTGGAGCCGTTCGGGGTCCGCGAACTCGTGCAGTCCGGCATGGTCGCGCTCGGCCGCGGACCGCGGTCGATCACCACCTCCGGGCGGCAGGGCAGACTGAGACGGCGAATTCGGACCGACACCTACCCTGCGAACATCCCGCATCCGACACCGGGCAGTACACGCAGCAGAGCAGGAGCAGACCAGCATGGCCGCTGAGATCTTCTACGACGACGACGCCGACCTGTCGATCATCCAGAGCCGCAAGGTGGCGGTGATCGGGTACGGCTCGCAGGGGCATGCCCACGCGCTGAGCCTGCGTGACTCCGGCGTCGACGTCCGCGTCGGGCTGCCCGAGACGTCGGCGTCCCGCGGCAAGGCCGCCGACGAGGGGCTGCGGGTGGTCACTCCGGCCGAGGCCGCCGCGGAGGCCGACGTCATCATGATCCTGACCCCGGACCACGTGCAGCGGCACGTCTACGCCGAGTCCATCGAGCCGAACCTCGACGGCGGGCAAGGCCTCGCGTTCGGTCACGGCTTCAACATCCGCTTCGGCTACATCAAGCCGCCGGCCGACGTCGACGTCATCATGATCGCGCCCAAGGGGCCCGGCCATCTGGTGCGTCGTGAGTTCGTGGACGGCAAGGGGGTGCCGGACCTGATCGCCGTCGAGCAGGACGCCACCGGCGGCGCCCAGGCGCTGGCGCTGTCCTACGCCAGGGCGATCGGCGGCACCAGGGCCGGCGTGATCAAGACGACGTTCACCGAGGAGACCGAGACCGACCTGTTCGGCGAGCAGGCCGTGCTGTGCGGCGGCATGTCGCGGCTGGTCCAGCTCGGTTTCGAGACCCTGATCGGCGCCGGCTACCAGCCGGAGATCGCCTACTTCGAGTGCCTGCACGAGCTGAAGCTGATCGTCGACCTGATGTACGAGGGCGGGATCGCCAAGCAGCGCTGGTCGGTGTCGGACACCGCCGAGTACGGCGACTACGTCTCCGGCCCACGGGTGATCGACGACCACGTCGACGGAGAACATGCAGGCCGTGCTGCGCCGACATCCGCGACGGCACCTTCGCCGCCCGGTTCATCGCCGACCAGGACGCCGGTGCGCCGGAGTTCAAGAAGTTCCGCACCGAGCAGGAGGCCGCACCCGATCGAGGAGACCGGCCGCAAGCTCCGCGGGCTGATGAGCTGGGTCGCGGTGGACGACGACTACGCCGGGACCGCTGCCCGCAGCTGAGGCCGCACGCGCCGACGACCAGGGCCCCGGATCCAGGTCGGATCCGGGGCCCTGTTCGTGCTCGGTCAGGCGATCAGAACGTCGTGCCGCCCCTGGACTTGACCCAGTCCTTTCCCGCCGGCTGCAGGCAGAAGAAGATGATCAGTGCGGCCATCACCACGATGATCAACTGCGTGGCCACGAAGTACGACATCATGTTGATGATCTGGACCACCACGATCAGCGCCGCGGCCGACGACGATGATCCGGGAGTCCTTGCCGGGCAGCAGTTGGACGCCGCCGTAGATGAGCGCGGCCGCAATGATCAGTCCCAGGATGGCGAAGATCCAGTACGAGCCGCCGATCACGTTCGACGACGGTCAGCACGACCAGCATGCCGATGATCATCAAGCCGCCGATGACGAAGGCGAGCACGGCTGCGGTGGTCACCGTCGATGGTCGCTGCCCGGTCGCCGCCGGCAGCCCGGTGGCGGACGCCGGGTAGGCACCCTGCGGTGCCGGCCAGCCACCGGGCAGCCTGTTGCCCGGGGTAGCCGGCCCGCGGGATATCCCTGGCCGGGTGCGCCGGCCCCGGGATAGCCAGCGGTCGGGGGAGCGGTGTACCCGGGCACATCCGGGTAGCCCGGGGTACTTCCGGTCTGGGGCTGCTGGCCGTACGGGTCGGGGTTCTGGGGGTGGTCACGGTTCCTCCTCCGGGGACCGCACGGTCGCCGGACCGGACGGTGGGACCTGCTTGTCGCAGGTCAGTGTCCCAATTCTGGCCCCGTTCGGCCGGGACGACACCGAGATTTCACCTCGGACCTCCGCGCATGATCCGGTCGAGTCGGGTGCGGCGGGCACCTCGGCCGGTGTGACGGCGATCATGGCGAGCGGCGGGGAGGGACGACGGGCGGGTGAGTCCCGCGCGAGACCGGAATCGGGCACGGCAGGAACGGCTCCGGTGTGACGACCAAGTGACGACCGTGTGTCCGGACACATAGATCCGCTGACTACGATGGGCGTTCCGGTCGGCGTGGCCCGGAATGTGCATGTTTCCCGGCCGAGCCGTTCCGGTCGCCGGGGCCAACCCAGCGCACTCGCCCGTCCGGTCGGCGGGCCAAGGAGTGCGCGCCCGAACAACGGAGAGCACGCGTGTCCAAGCCCGTCGTCCTGATCGCCGAGAAGCTCGCCCAGTCCGCCATGGACGTGCTGGGTTCGGAGTTCGACATCCGTCACGTCGACGGCGCGGACCGATCGGCGCTGCTGCCGGCGTTGGCCGACGCCGACGCCGTGCTGATCCGCTCGGCCACCACGATCGACGCGGAGGCGCTCGCCGCGGCACCGCAGCTCAAGGTGGTCGCCCGGGCCGGGATCGGACTGGACAACGTCGACGTCCCGGCGGCCACCGCCCGCGGCGTGCTGGTGGTCAACGCGCCCCAGTCGAACATCGTCACCGCCGCCGAGCACGCGCTGGCGCTGCTGCTCGCGGTGGCCCGGCAGATCCCGGCGGCGCACGCCACGATGGCCGCCGGCGAGTGGAAGCGCAGCAAGTTCAACGGGGTCGAGATCGCCGACAAGACCGTCGGAGTGGTCGGACTCGGCCGCATCGGGCAGCTGTTCGCCAGCCGGATCGCGGCGTTCGGTACCCACGTGATCGCCTACGACCCCTACCTGCAGCCGGCCCGGGCGGCGTCGCTCGGCGTGGAGTTGGTCGACCTGCCCACGCTGCTGCAGCGGGCCGACATCATCTCGATCCACCTGCCGAAGACGAAGGAGACGCTCGGCCTGATCGGGGCGGCCGAACTGGCCACGGTCAAGCCGGGCGTGTTGATCGTCAACGCCGCCCGCGGCGGGCTGATCGACGAGCAGGCGCTGGCCGATGCGCTGGCCGACGGGCGGGTGGGCGGCGCCGGCATCGACGTGTACTGCGACCGAGCCGGCCGCCAAGGAGAATCCGCTGCTGTCCGCGCCCAACATCGTGCTCACCCCGCACCTGGGCGCGTCGACCACGGAGGCTCAGGACAAGGCCGGCACCGCTGTCGCCCGGTCGGTCAAGCTGGCGCTGCGCGGCGATTTCGTGCCCGACGCGGTGAACGTCCAGGCCGCCGGGCCGGTGGCGGACGAGGTCAGGCCGTGGATCCCGCTGGTCTCCCGGCTCGGCACGATCCTCACCGCGGTCGGTGGTGGCGTTCCGACCGAGGTGGTCGTGGAGGTCAAGGGCGACCTGGCCGCAGTGGACACCTCGATCCTGCAGCTCGCCGCGGTCCGCGGAATCTTCGGCCCGGTCATCACCGAGGCGGTGACCTTCGTCAACGCGCCGGCACTGGCCGCCGAGCAGGGCCTGCGGCTGTCCGGGACGTCCACCGAGGAGATCGGCGACTACCGCAGCGCGGTGACCCTGCGCGCGGCGATGCCGGACGGAGAGCTGCGCACCGTCTCGGGCACCCTGTCCGGCGAGACCCAGGTGCCGAAGTTGATCGAGATCAACGGCCGGCACTTCGACCTGCGGGCGGCCGACAACCTGCTGGTGATCGCCTACGACGACCGTCCCGGAGTGATGGGCACGGTCGGCAACCTGCTCGGCGACGCCGGGGTGAACATCCTCGCCGCGCAGCTGTCCCAGGAGATCTCCGGACACGCGGCGATCATGGTGCTGCGGGTCGACGGAGTCCCGCCGACCGAATTGCTGGACAAGATCGCCGAAGCGATCGACGCCCGGCAGGTCAGGGCGATCCCGGCCGAGTAGGTCCTTTGGTTTGTTCCGAACGTCAGCGGCGGGTCCGGATTCGTCCGGCCCGCCGCTGCGTGTTCCCGCAGTTCGTGCCACTCCTAGGCAGATACGTCGAGAGTTCGCGCATCGTCACGGACCTCGCTGTTCGGGCATCACGGTCGGTGACCAGCTTTCGGGAGTTTCACTCCATAGAGCACAATTTCGCGGTCCCAGCTATCCGTTTCGACAATAGTCGTCGCCAATATGGCGCTGCACAAAAGATTCTCGTAGGTTAGCCAGGCTTATGCATCGTGGTTGGCCCCTGGCACCAGGCCGGGGGCCGACGTCGTCTGTGGAGCCGAAATCCGGTTCGTCCCAGCGCGTCCCCGATGCCGGGAAGAGGGGTTCGGTACGCATGGCAGTGCCAACACATGCGGGTCGCAGAAAGTGGATGACGGCCGTCGTTGCCGCCACGCTGTTTGCGTCCCTGGGAATGGGAACGCTTCCGGCCTCGGCGGCTCCGGCCGCCAGCAGCAGCGCCAAGCCGGCGGTGCCGGTCCCGTGCCGCGGCCGCAGGCGATCGTCGTCAGCAAACTCGGCGAGCTCACGCTGCGCGAGAGTCGCGACCAGCCGACACACGGTCTTCGTCCAGTTCGCCGGGCATCGGCGCGGCCGACGCGTCGGCCGCGGTCGCCGGCCAGGGCAAGGCCAAGCAGAAGGCCACCGCCAAGGCGAAGCGGCTCGCGTCAAGGCGCAGGCCATCGAGCGTGGTCAGCGACCGCCAGGAGCGAGGACCGGCAAGGTCACGTCAGCTCTACACCACGACCAACTCGATTCCCGGCGTGGCGCTGAACGCCGACGCGCACGGCGGTCGACGCCGCTGGCCGCCCGCTCCGACGTCGTCAAGATCACCCCGCTGGTGCCCAAGAAGATCAACAACTCCAGTGCGGCCGCAGCTGACCAAGGTGCCTCAACACCTGGCAGAACACCGGCAACACCGGCAAGGGCGTCACGCGTCGGCATCATCGACACCGGCATCGACTACACCCACGCCGACTTCGGCGGCCCCGGCACCGTCGCCGCCTGGGACGCGGCGGCACGCCGACTCCGCCGGCACCTGGACCCCGACCGCCAAGGTCGTCGGTGGCTACGACTTCGTCGGCGACGACTACAACGCCGACCCGACAGCGGCCGACCTACCAGCCGGTCCCGCACCCGGACACCAACCCGCTGGACTGCAACGAGCACGGCACCCACGTCGCCGGCACGGTCGCCGGGCTACGGCGTGAACGCCGACGGCAGCACGTTCACCGGCAACTACACAGACGCTGACCGGCCCAGCGCTCGACGCGATGAAGATCGGCCCGGGCATGGCCCCGCAGGCGTCGCTCTACGCGCCTGAAGGTGTTCGGCTGCGCCGGCTCGACCGACGTGGTCATCCCGGCGCTGGACTGGGCGCTGGACCCGAACGGTGACGGCGACTTCTCCGACCACCTCGACATCGTCAACCTGTCCCTCGGCAGTCGGACTACGGCGCGGCCGACGACCCGGAGAACGCGGTCGTCGACGACCTGCGCCAAGAACGGCGTCCTGCCGGTCATCGCCATGGGCAACGCCGGCGACCTGACCGACACCGGCGGCTCGCCGGGCAACGCGGTCCGCTCGCTCGCCGTCGCCAGCACGGTCGACGCCTACCAGCTGCGCGACGGGCTGAAGGTCAACGCGCCCGCCGACGTCGCCGGCATCGTCGCCGGCCAGTTCTCCGTCGCCTACCCTGGGCCACAGCCGCCCGGTGACCGGTGACGTGGTGGCCATCCCGGGCAGCAACGCCGACGGCTGCGCCGCCGCTGTCGCGCCGCCGACGCGGCCAAGGTCGCCGGCAAGGTCGCCTGGCTGGAGTGGGACGACAACGACGCCACCCGCCGCTGCGGTTCGGCGGCACGGTCCGCCAACGTCGCGGCCGCCGGCGCCATCGGCGCGCATCTTCACCTCGTCGCTGAACGTCGTTCGCCGCCGGCATCACCGGCTCGCGCCGTCGATCCCGGTGTTCCAGCTGCCCAAGGTCGGCACCGACAAGCTGCGTCCGGCCGTCGACGCCGGCACGCTGAACGTGACCTTCGACGGCTCGCTGCAGGCGACCATCCAGGACGTCACCCCGGCGATCGACGACACGCTCTCCAGCTTCAGCTCGCGCGGCACGCACGGCTCGCTCGGCGTGGTCAAGCCGGACGTCGCCGCTCCCGGCGACACCATCGCGCTCGGCGGGCATGGGCACCGGCAACGGCGTCCTGGTCATCTCCGGTACCTCGATGGCCACCCCGCACGTCGCCGGGCATCGCCGCGCTGGTCAAGGCGGCGCACCCGACGCTGGACGCCCGAGCAGGTCAAGGCCGCGGTGATGAACACCGCCGGCCACGACGTCTACACCGGCGAGGACCAGACCGGTGACCGGTACGGCCCGGCCCGCGTCGGCGCCGGCCGGGTCGACGCCCTGGCTGCGGTCAACACCCAGCTCCTCGCCTACAGCACCAGACACGCCGGGGCGGTGTCCGCGTCCTTCGGTGTCGTTCCGGTCGACACCAGCAAGGTCTCGGTGACCAAGAAGCAGACGGTCAGGGTCCAGAACACCGGCACCAGGGCCGTCGACGTGCGTGCTCGTCCTACGAGGGCATCGTCAGCCAGCCGGGTGTGTCGTACTCGGTGTCAGCCGCGGGTGGCACGGGTCCCGGCGCGACGGCTCGCTGACGGTCACGGTGACCATGCGGGTCGATGTCCGCAGTCTGCGGCACACCATCGACCCGACCATGGACGCCGATCCAGCTGCGGACGTCGCCGCGCCAGTACGTGTCCGACGCCTCCGGCCGGATCCTGGTCAGCCAGGTCGGCAAGGCCGATCTGCGGGTGCCGGTGTACGGCGCGGCGAAGCCGGTCTCGACGACCACGGCCAAGGACGGCAAGGTCGGCGCGCAATCCGGCGATCATTCTCAAGGGCAAGGGCTTCGCCCAGGGCACGGGCAGCACGGCATGGACGTCGCTCGCCTCGGTGCTGCAACTGGGCGCGCAGCAGCGGCAAGCTGCCCGCGTGCATCGGCAACGGACACTGACGGACTGCATCGCCGCCAACACCGAGCGCGCCGGTGACCTCGAGTACGTCGGGGCCGGTGCGGCTCCTGGAGCCAACGGGTACGCCGACGGGCTGCTGTGGTTCGGCGCCTCGGCATCCGGGCGACTGGGCGGTGCCCGGTGTCGCTACGGACGTCGACGTTCTACTACGACGTCGATGGCGATGGCGAGCCCGACTTCGTCACCTATCGCGTCGCAGGCCACTGACACCGACGTGTTCCTGTCGGCCACCGTCGAACCTGGCCACCGGCAAACCTCGGACCTCCTGCCGGTGAACTTCAAGTGGGGTGACGTGGACACCAACGTGTTCGACAGCAACGCGATGATCCTGCCGGTCGACCCGGCGTTCATCGGCGTGACCGAACAGCCGACGAGTCGTTCCCGATCACGCTACCAGGCCGAGACGTTCACCGGCTGCACAGTTCGGCACCGCTCGACAGCACCGGCGAGATCGCGTTCGACGTGGCCGACCCGGGCGTCTCGACGGACGAGCCGCTCTACCAGGACCAGGGCAACGTCGGCATCCCGTACACGCTGGGCAGCACGACGGCCAAGAAGGGCACCACGGCGCTGGTGCTGCACCTGCACGGCGCGGACGGCAAGCGGGCCGAACTGGTCAAGCTGGCCGGCTCGGGCAAGACGAGCCACGAACGTGGCGCCGATCCGCCGACCGGTGAGCTATCGGTAACTCCGGTCGACGCAGCCGGCAGCACGACCACGGCCCCGACACGAATTCTCGTGCCGGGGCCGCGGTGCTGTTCCGCCGGGCCGGCACGACGCGGCGCGCCGGGCAGAGCGCACAGGTTTTCACGCCGTTCGGCGTCAGTCCGGTCTGGCCGTGTCGAACGCTGTGGTCGCGGCCCGTTAACCTTCCCTCGGGCCCTTCGTGTGGCGGCCTGTTCTGGCGGCGCCCGACATCGGGGGCAGACGAGGAGATGTGGTGTCGATGAAGCTGGCCGTCATCCCCGGGGACGGCATCGGTCCCGAGGTCATCGCGGAGGGCCTCAAGGTCCTGACCGGCGTCGTGCCCGACATCGAGACCACCAGCTACGACCTGGGCGCCAGCCGGTGGCATCGCACCGGGGAGTTGCTGCCCGATTCGGTGCTGCGCGAACTGCGCGACCACGACGCCATCCTGCTCGGCGCGGTCGGCGACCCGACGGTTCCCTCCGGGATCCTGGAGCGCGGGCTGCTTGCTGCGGATCCGGTTCGAGCTCGACCACCACGTGAACCTGCGGCCGGCCCGGCTGTATCCCGGGGTGCCCGGCCCGCTGGCCGGTGACCAGGCGGTCGACCTGGTGGTCTGCCGGGAAGGCACCGAGGGGCCCTACGTCGGCAACGGCGGCCTGCTGCGCAAGGACACCCCGCACGAGATCGCCACCGAGGTGTCGATCAACACCTACTTCGGGATCGAACGGGTCGTCCGCGACGCCTTCGAGCGCGCCGCCCGCCGCCCCCGCAAGCACCTGACCCTGGTGCACAAGACCAACGTGCTGGTGCACTCCGGGCAGCTGTGGAGCCGGGTCGTCGAGGAGGTCTCGATGGAGTACCCGGACATCACCGTCGCCTACACGCACATCGACGCCGCGATGATCTACCTGGTCACCGACCCGGGCCGGTTCGACGTCGTGGTCACCGACAACCTGTTCGGCGACATCTTCACCGACCTGGCCGCGGCAGTTTCCGGCGGCATCGGCCTGGCCGCGTCGGGAAACCTGGACGTCTCCAGGGCCAACCCGAGCATGTTCGAGCCGGTGCACGGTTCGGCCCCGGACATCGCCGGCACCGGCACCGCCGATCCGACCGCGACGGTGCTGTCGGTGGCCCTGCTGCTCGACCACCTCGGCCTGCCCGACGCAGGCCCGTCGGGTGGAGGCCGCGGTCGCCTTCGACCTGGCCACCCGGCAACCGGGATCCGCCGGGCGCACCCAGGCCGTCGGCGACCGGCTGGCCGCGCTCGCCTCGAGCTGACGGTGGACTGAGATGACCTGCGGGCGGAACGGACCTCCAGCTGCCGGCAGCGCGACCGCTGAGCTTGGCGCTCTCGCCCCTCGGCGACGCGTTCCACGTCTTCGACACCACGCTGCGCGACGGCGCCCAGCGCGAGGGCATCACCTACTCGGTCACCGACAAGCTGGCCGTTGCCCATCTGCTCGACGACCTCGGGGTCGGATTCATCGAGGGCGGCTGGCCGGGAGCGATGCCCAAGGACACCGAGTTCTTCGCGCGGGCGGCCGCGGGGGAGCTCGACCTTACGCACGGCGCACGCTGGTCGCGTTCGGTGCCACCCGCAAGGCCGGGCCTGCGCGCGTCCGAGCGATCCGCAGGTGCTGGCGCTGCTCGACTCCAAGGCCCCGGTCGTCACCCTGGTGGCCAAGTCGGACGTCCGGCACGTCGAGCGGGCGCTGCGGACCACGCTCGAGGAGAACCTGGCGATGGTCTCGGACACCGTCGCGTTCCTGGTCGCGAACGGTCGCCGGGTGTTCGTCGACTGCGAGCACTTCTTCGACGGTTTCGCCGCCGATCGCGACTACGGGCTGCGGGTCGGTCGAGGCCGCGGTGGACGCCGGTGCCGACGTGGTCGTGCTGTGCGACACCAACGGCGGCATGCTGCCGGTGGGGGTCCACCAGGTGGTCGCGTGAGGTCGCCGCACGCGGCGACTTCCGGATCGGCATCCACTGTCAGGACGACACCGGGTGCGCGGTGGCGAACACCATCGCGGCGGTCCAGGCCGGCGCCACCCACGTCCAGTGCACCGCCAACGGCTACGGCGAGCGGGCCGGCAACGCCGACCTCTTCGCGGTCGTCGGCAACCTGACCACCAAACTCGGGATGCCGGTGCTGCCCGAGGGGCGCCTGATCGAGATGATGCGGGTCAGTCCACGCGCTGGCCGAGTTGGCGAACCTGCCCCCGAACACCCACCAGGCCTACGTCGGCGCTGTCCGCGTTCTCGCACAAGGCGGGCCTGCACGCCTCGGCCATCAAGGTCGACCCCGAGCTCTACAACCACCTCGACCCCGACGGTCGTCGGCAACGACATGCACATCCTGATCACCGAGATGGCCGGCCGCGCCTCGGTGGAGCTCAAGGCCAGCGAACTCGGGCGTCGACCTGGCCGGCCTGCCCGACGTGGTCACCGGAGTGGTCGACGAGGTCAAGACCAAGGAGGCGGCCGGGTTCTCCTACGAGGCGGCCGACGCCTCGTTCGAACTGCTGCTGCGCGACGAGATCGCCGCCGCGGCCGGCGATGCCGACGGAACTGCCGTTCGTGCTCGAGTCCTACCGGGTGATCGTGGAGAACGTGGCCGGTGCCGGTGCAGTCGCGAGGCAACGGTCAAGGTGCACATCGGCGGGTCGCCGGGTGATCGCCACCGCGGAGGGCAACGGCCCGGTCAACGCGCTGGACTCGGCGTTGCGGCTCGGCCGTCATCGACCACCTGCCGCAACTGGCCGACGTCGACCTGGTCGACTACAAGGTGCGCATCCTCGCCGGGCGGGCCGGGACCGAGTCGGTCACCCGGGTGCTGGTCACCTCGTTCGCCGACGAGCACGAGTGGACGACGGTCGGGGTGCACGCGAATGTCGTCGAGGCGTCCTGGCAGGCGCTGGTGGACTCGCTGATCTTCGCGCTCGGCCCGGTCGGCAACGGTCCGGTGAGTCCGGCGGCCGCCACTGCGAACCCACTTTCCGTCGACACCCACTGACACCGCCGCACTCGGGGTTACCCGGGCGCCGTTCAACGAGGAGAACCGGTGCGACTGGCCAGGATCGCCCACCCAGAGCACGGCGTCGCGTTCGCCGAGATCACCGCGGACGAAACGGTGCAAGGAGATTCTCGAGCACCCGTTCGGCACCCCGGAGTTCTCCGGGCGCAGCTGGCCGCTGGGCGAGGTCCGGTTGCTGGCCCCGATCCTGCCGTCCAAGGTGGTGGCGTTCGGTCGCAACTACGCCGCGCACGCCCGGGAACTCGGCAACGAGGTCCCGGCCGAGCCGATGATGTTCCTCAAGCCGTCCACCTCGGTGATCGGCCCCGGCGCCCCCATCCGGCTGCCGGCCCAGTCATCCTCGGTGAGCTTCGAGGGCGAGCTCGCCGTGGTGATCGGCCGGCCGTGCCGCGACGTGCGGGCCGAGGACGCGGCCTCGGTGATCCTGGGTTACACGGTGGCCAACGACGTCACCGCGCGGGATCTGCAGAAGACCGACGGCCAGTGGGGACGGGCCAAGGGCTTCGACACGTTCTGTCCGCTCGGGCCGTGGATCGAGACCGAACTGGACCCGTCCGGACTGGACCTGCGCAGTGAGATCGACGGTGAACTGCGGCAGGACGGCAACACCATCGACATGATCCACACCGTGGGCGAACTCATCGAGTGGGTGTCCGCGGCGATGACCCTGCTGCCCGGCGACGTCCTGCTGACCGGCACGCCCGAGGGCGTGGGCGAGATCACCGTGGGGCAGACGGTGTCCATCGAGATCGAGGGCATCGGCACGTTGGCCAACCCGGTCGCCGCCCGCTGAGTCCCTGGCCGACGGATAGGCTGGTCGGGCCATGACCGAGATCCCGCACCCCACCACCGACGTCCCCGCCCCCCGGTTCGGGCGCGCTTCTGCCCGTCACCGACCGGCACCCCGCACGTCGGACTGGCCCGGACCGCGTTGTTCAACTGGGCGTTCGCCCGTCACTACGGCGGCAGCCTGATCTTCCGGATCGAGGACACCGACGCGGCCAGGGATTCCGAGGAGTCGTACCAGGCGATCGTCGACGCGCTGCAGTGGCTGGGACTGGACTGGGACGAGGGCCCGTTGGTCGGCGGTCCGCACGGACCGTACCGGCAGAGCGAGCGGCGGGAGATCCACGCCGAGGTCGCCGCGCGACTGCTGGCCGCCGGCCACCTGTACGAGTCCTATTCCACCGCCGACGACATCGCGGCCCGGCACGCGGCGGCCGAGCAGGATCCGAAACTCGGCTACGACAACTACGACCGCGAGCCGGACGCCGCGCTGATCGCCGCGGCGCAGGCGGAGGGTCGCGGACCGGTGTTGCGGCTGCGGATGCCGGACGGCGACATCTCCTGGGTGGACCTGGTCCGCGGCCCGATCACCTTTCCGGCCGGCAGCGTGCCGGACCCGGTGCTGGTGCGGGCCACCGGGGATCCGCTGTACACGCTGGTCAACCCGGTGGACGACGCGTTGATGGAGATCACCCACGTGCTGCGCGGTGAGGATCTGCTGCCGTCGACGCCGCGGCAGATCGCGCTGTACGCGGCGCTGGCCGACATCGGGGTGGCGAAGTACACGCCGGCCTTCGGGCACCTGCCGTTCGTCACCGGAGAGGGCAACCGCAAGCTGTCCAAGCGGGACCCGCAGTCGGACCTGTTCCAGTACCGCCGGGACGGTTTCATCCCCGAGGGCATGGTCAACTACCTCGCGTTGCTGGGCTGGTCGCTCGGCGGTGACCGGGAGATCTTCTCCGCCGACGAGCTGGTCGCCGGGTTCGACGGCACCCGGATCTCCGGCAACCCGGCCCGTTTCGACCGCAAGAAGGCCGAGGCCCTCAATGCGGCGCACCTGCGGCTGTTGACGGTCGACGATTTCGCCGGCCGGCTCATCGCCTTCATGAGTGGCGCCGGCCTGCTCCCGGCCGAGCCCACCGCCGCCGCGCGCGATCTCGTCGCCCGGCCGCGCCGTTGGTCCAACCGCGCTGCACGTTGCTGTCCGACGCTGCGGAGATGGTGCGATTCCTGGTGGTGGACGAGGACGCCTTCGTCGTCGACGCCGCTGCGGCCGCCAAGTCACTGACCGCCGATGCGGTGCCCACCCTGCAGGCGTCCGTGCTGGCCCTGTCCGGTCTGACGGAGTTCACCGCCGCACCGATGGAGCAGGCGCTGCGCACCGCGTTGATCGAGGGTCTCGGCCTCAAGCCGAAGCAGGCGTTCACCCCGCTGCGGGTCGCGGTGACCGGCCGCACGGTGTCCCCACCGCTCTACGAGTCGTTGGAGCTGCTGGGCCGGGACGCGCACGCTGCGCCGGTTGGCGAGCGCGCTCACGGTTGCCGGAGCGTGAACGCCGGTACCGGCCGGCCCTGGCCCGGGCCGGGAGCACCGGGAGCGTCGACGGCGTGCTGTTCGACATCGACGACACCCTCGTCGATTTCACCGGCGCCGCCCGGCGCGCCCTGCTGGACGCGGTGCGCCGCCATCTCGGGGAGGTGCCGGACGCCGAGGTGATCGCGGCCTGGGAGGAGGTCGCGGAGCCGGGGTACTCCCGGTTCACCTCCGGGGAACTGAGCTTCGCCGAGATGCTCACCGAGCGGACCAAGGCCTTCGTGGTCACCCTGGCCCACCCGGACGCGACCGCCGACATCCACCTGGCGATCGAGAACGACCGCACCGGACGCATCTTCGACCACTACCGGCTGTTCGACGACGTGCGACCGGAATTGCGCCGGCTGCGGGCCGCGGGATTGCGGGTCGGCGCGGTGTCCAACAGCGACGGCGACTACCAGCGGCGCAAGTTGGCCACCGTCGGGCTGGCCGACGCATTCGATGCCACCGTGTTCTCCGGCGACCTGGGCATCGCGAAGCCCGATCCGGCGATCTTCCTGGCCGGAGCGGCTCGCCCTGCGGACCGAGCCCGAGCGCGACGGTCTTACGTCGGGGACAGGTGGGACGTCGACGCCCAGGGTGCGCTGGCCGCCGGGCTGATCCCGATCTGGTTGGACCGCGGCGGCATCGGTGCGCCACGTCGGTGGAGCCCCGCATCGGCAGGCATCGTCGGGATGCCGCGACCTCGCCGACCGCGCTGCGCCGTCTGGTCGCGGCACCGCAGGGCGGGCTCTGACCAGCGGATTTCGGTCCGCTGCGGCGGTGCCGGGTAGTACTCGACGATCGGTGCCCGACGCGATCAACGGTCGGGCCATTGGGGTATGGTGTAATTGGCAACACAGCTGATTCTGGTTCAGCCATTCTAGGTTCGAGTCCTAGTACCCCAGCGAGTATCACCAGCGAGAAGTCCCGGTGCGAGCATTCACCTCGGTCGGCCGGTCCGGCCGGATCGGGTAGACTCACGCAGTCGAAGTTCCTGGCCCCCGTCGTCTAGCGGCCTAGGACGCCGCCCTCTCACGGCGGTAGCGAGGGTTCGAATCCCTTCGGGGGTACCACAGCGAAGGCCCGGGTCCACCACGACCCGGGCCTTTTGTCGTTGCCGGCTGCCGTGTGCCCGTCCCGCCGCTCCGCCCGACCGGCCGCCGGCTCGCCCCGGAGCGCACCGCTCAGAGGCGGGCGGTCAGCGCGTCCGCGGCCTCGACCAGGTCGCCGGCCCAGCGGATCGCCCGGGCGCCGGCCGATGCGGTCCACCGGGCCGGACACCGAGACCGCCGCGATCACCGCGCCGGACGGGTCGCGCACCGGCGCCGACACCGAGGCGACCCCGGTCTCCCGTTCGGCGACCGACTGCGCCCAGCCGCGGCGGCGCACCTCGGCGAGACGTCGCGCTCGGTGAACACCGCCTCGGCCAGCACCGCGCGCTGGGTCGCCGGGTCGGCCCAGGCGGCCAGCACCTTCGCCGCCGAGCCGGCCGTCATCGGCAGTCGAGCACCCGAGCGGGACGGTGTCCCGCAGATCCGGCGGCCGGCTCGGACACCGCGATGCAGACCCGGGCCAGCCCGTCCGGCCGGTACACCTGCACGCTCTCGCCGGTGCGGTCGCGCAGCCGCGGCAGCACCTCGGTCGCCGCCGCCACCAACGGGTCCGGCGCCCCGGCGGCGAGCACGGCCAGCAGCGGACCCGGGCGCCAGCGGCCCTGCGCGTCCCTGGCCAGCAGGCCGTGCACCTCGAGGCCGACCGCCAGTCGGTGCGCGGTGGCCCGGGGAAGTCCCGGTGGTCGCGCACAGGTCGGCCAGCCCGATCGGCGCCGCGGCGGTCGCCCGCAGCACCTGTGACGGCTTTGTCGAGCACGCCGATACCGCTAGCACTGTCCCATGCAGCGATACTAGATTCCCGAATACTGGGAACGCAAACGCCGGTGCCCGAGCCTCGCCAGCATCGGTGCCGCGAGGAAAGGTCGGACATGGGACGCACGATGGCCGAGAAGGTCTGGGACGCACACGTCGTGCACCGCGCGGAGGGCGAGCCCGATCTGCTCTACATCGACCTGCATCTGGTCCACGAAGTCACCAGCCCGCAGGCCTTCGACGGTCTTCGGCAGGCCGGTCGGCCGGTCCGCCGACCGGACCTGACCGTGGCCACCGAGGACCACAACGTGCCGACCCTCGGCATCAATCTGCCGATCGCCGACGAGGTGTCGCGCACCGCAGGTGCAGACGCTGCGCGACGAACTGCCGGAGTTCGGCGTCCCGCTGTTCCCGATGGGGGACCGGGAGCAGGGCATCGTGCACGTCGTCGGACCGCAACTCGGCCTGACCCAGCCGGGAATGACGATCGTCTGCGGCGACTCGCACACCTCGACCCACGGCGCATTCGGCGCGCTGGCGTTCGGCATCGGCACCAGCGAGGTCGAGCACGTCCTGGCCACCCAGACCTTGCCGCTCAAGCCGTTCCGGACGATGGCGATCACCGTCGACGGCGAGTTGCCGGACGGGGTGGGCGCCAAGGACATCATCCTGGCGGTGATCGCCAAGATCGGTACCGGCGGCGGGCAGGGCTACGTGCTCGAGTACCGCGGCTCGGCGATCCGCGCGCTGTCCATGGAAGCCAGGATGACGGTCGCGAACATGTCGATCGAGGCCGGGGCGCGGGCCGGCATGATCGCTCCGGACGAGACCACGTTCGACTACGTCGAGGGCCGCCAGCACGCGCCGACCGGTGACGACTGGGACGCCGCGGTCGAGTACTGGCGCTCGCTGGTCACCGACGACGACGCGGTGTTCGACGCCGAGGTGTTCCTGGACGCTGCGAAGCTGACCCCGTTCGTCACCTGGGGCACGAATCCGGGTCAGGGACTGCCGCTCTCGGCCACCGTTCCGGATCCGGAGACCATCACCGACGAGAACGAGCGCACCGCGGCCGAGCGGGCGCTGGCATACATGGATCTGACGCCGGGCACGCCGCTCCGCGAGATCCGAGTGGACACCGTGTTCCTCGGCTCGTGCACCAACGGACGCATCGAGGACCTGCGGGCCGCGGCCGACATCGTCAAGGGCCGGCACATCGCCCCGACCTGCGCATGCTGGTGGTGCCGGGTTCGATGCGGGTCAAGGCGCAGGCCGAGGCCGAGGGACTGGACGAGGTGTTCACCGCGGCCGGCGCCGAGTGGCGCTCGGCCGGCTGCTCGATGTGCCTGGGGATGAACCCGGACCAGCTGGCTCCCGGGGAGCGCATCGCCTCCACGTCCAACCGGAACTTCGAGGGCAGGCAGGGCAAGGGCGGCCGCACCCACCTGGTTTCGCCGTTGGTCGCGGCCGCGACCGCGCTGCGCGGCACGCTGTCGTCGCCGGCCGACCTCGAGCCCGACCTCGCGCCGGTCATGCCGCTCCGCCGCCGCGGACCGCTGACCCGAACCCGCCAACCCTCCAGCCGAACAGGACCCCACCATGGACGCCTTCACCACCCACACCGGCGTCGGGATCCCGCTGCGCCGCAGCAACGTCGACACCGACCAGATCATCCCGGCGGTGTACCTCAAGCGGATCACCCGGACCGGCTTCGAGGACGGGCTGTTCGCCGCCTGGCGCTCGGACGAGAACTTCGTCCTGAACCACCCGGTCTATCGCACCGGGTCGGTGCTGGTCGCCGGTAGCGACTTCGGCACCGGCTCGTCACGGGAGCACGCGGTCTGGGCGCTGATGGACTACGGGATCCGGGTGGTCATCTCGCCCCGGTTCGCCGACATCTTCCGCGGCAACGCCGGCAAGGGTGGGCTGCTGGCGGCCGAGGTCGCCCAGGACGATGTGGAACTGCTGTGGAAGGCACTGGAGAACGCACCCCGGTACCGAGGTCACGGTCGATCTTGCCGCGCAGACGGTTTCGGCCGGCGCGCTGGTCGTGCCGTTCCAGATCGACCCGTACACCCGGTGGCGGCTGCTCGAGGGCTGGGACGACATCTCGCTGACCCTGCGCCACGCCGACGAGATCGGTGATTTCGAGCGCACCCGCCCGAGTTTCGCCCCGGTCACCCGACCCGCCGGCTGACCCCCTGCGACCAGCCGCGATCAGTTCCGCCTGCGCGACGGGAATCGCTTGAGCGCAACGCATTTGCCGATCACCGGATTGGCCAGATCGCGGCCCTCGGATCCCGTTGCGGGAGGCATCGGTGCAGGTCAGCGCCGGGCGCGAAAGCGTTGGACAGCATGGCTTCACCGCGTGGCAAGTTGGCATTCCGGCCGCAAACGCGAATACCGTGTGCCTCCAGTCGGCCCACATCATCCCTCAGGGCCGGAAGTCCTGGGAGGGACCCGTGAACAAGACCGATCTGATCAACAAGCTGGCCGAGCAGGCTGGACGGCGACAAGAAGACCGCGCAGGCTGCGGTCGAAGGCTTCATCGACCTCGTGCAGCGCGCTGTGCACGGTGACGACAAGGTCGCCATCTCCGGTTTCGGCGTCTTCGAGAAGCGCGCGCGGGCCGCTCGCACCGCACGCAACCCGCGCACCGGCGAGGCCGTCAAGGTCAAGAAGACCACCGTGCCGATCTTCCGGCCCGGGCACGTTCTTCAGCGACGTCATCTCCGGCACGGTCAAGCTGCCCAAGGCGACCGGTGCTGTGACCACCGCGCGGGCCGCCGCGGCCGCGGCGAAGGCTGCTCCGGCTCGCGGTCGGGCCGCCGCCAAGCCCGTTGCCGCCGCCGCTCCGGCCAAGACGACTCGGACCCGGGCCGCGGCCAAGCCGGCGCCGTTGCGGCGTGCCGCCCGGCCCAAGACGACCCGTACCCGGGCCGCGCCGCCAAGCCGGCCGTTGCGGCAGCCGCCGCCCGGCCAAGACGACCCGGACCCGGGCCACCGGCCAAGCCGGCCGTCGCGCAGCGACTCCGGCTGCGAAGCCGGCCACTCGGACCCGGGCCGCCGCTGCGCGAAGCCGGCCGCCCCGCACCACCAAGGCCGCCGCGAAGCCGGCCGCCGCCAAGGCCGCTCCGAAGAAGGCTCCGGCCAAGAAGAAGTGACCCGACGGATCCGCTGATCCAGCGGGACCGACACACGTGGCCCGGGCTCGACAGAGCCCGGGCCACGGGCGCTTCACCGGTCCGGACCCGCGGCCGGATCTGTGCGCCGGATCTGAGCGCCGGACCGGGGAACCGCACTGGTGCGCCAGGACCGGTGCGACTCAGACCGACGGCGCCGGATAGGGATCGGCCTGCACCAGCCGCCGCCCGTCGAAGGTGAGCAGCCAGTACGCGGCCTTCGGCGTGCCGGCCTCGCCGATGGTCACGTCGGCCCGGCCGGCCAGCGACTTCACCACGCCGGGGATGACGCCGCCCTGGGAACACGCGACCACGGAGCCCGATCGGCCGAGGATCGCCGACCAACTCGACCAGCTTCCGTCTGGCGCCTGCCGGGTCGTCCCGGTAGGCGTCCTCGCCCAGCAGCGGCTCGTCGGCGATCGTGAGCCCGAGTCGGTCGGCCAGCGGCGCGCACGGTTTCCCGGCAGCCGTCCATCGGCGCCGAGTGCACGGCCATCGGCGGAACGGCTGCCAGTTCCTCGCCCAGCGCCTCGGCCTGCCGCTGGCCCTTGCCGTCCAGCGGGCGGGAAGTCGTCGCCGTCGAACGATTCGCGATGTCCGGCCCGGGCGTGCCGCACCAGCACCACCGAACGCAGGTCACGGCTCCTCGAGCGCGAAGGTGTCGAGCACCGCCCGGTCGTACTCGTACGATCATCCGTTCGGCCGGCCGCATCGATCGGCAACCAGGCCAGCTCGTCGACCTCCTTGTTGGCGGCTGAACTCCCCGCCGGTCGCCTGGCCGCGAAGTACAGGCACCGTCTTGGGACCGGCCGACACCTCGTAGGACACCGAGGTCAGCGCCCGCCCGATGGCACTGGAGAACCCGGTCTCCTCCGCGACTTCCCTGGCCGCGGTCAGCGGCGCCGTCTCGCCCGTCCAGCGCCTTGCCCTTGGGCAGCGACCAGTCGTCGTACCGAGGCCGGTGGACCAGCGCCACCTTCACCCCGTGCTGGCGCGACGGACGCCACAGCAGTGCCCCGGCAGCGCGGATGTACGTCGTGATTCACTCGGCACTGGCGTGCCCCGGTTGGCAGTCTTCGGCCTGCAGCATCAACGGTTCATCGGACGGCCACCAGCCGTCGGGTCCGAGCAGCCAGCACTTGGTGTCCGGTGCGCTCGAGCGGATCCAGGTTCGCTCGCCAGCCGGGCGGTGGCGACCGGAGCGGTGACCTGCACCAGCGCCTCGACCCGGCGATCCAGGTTGCGGTGCATCATGTCCGCGCTACCGATCCAATACTCAGGGTCACCGTCGTTGGCGAAGTAGAAGATCCGCGAGTGCTCGAGGAACCGACCGACAATCGATCGGACGGTGATGTTCTCGCTCAGGCCGGGCACTCCGGCGCGCAGCGCACAGATGCCGCGGACGGTCAGATCCACCGGAACGCCGGCCCGGGATGCGCGGTACAGCGCATCGATCACGCGCTCGTCGACGATCGAGTTCATCTTCAGCCGCACCTCGCCGCCGCGGCCGGCCCGCTGGTGCTCGATCTCCCGCTCGATCCGATCGACGACGCCGCGGCGGATCGAATGCGGCGCGACCAACAGGTTCCGGTAGTGCGTCTGCCTGGAATAGCCGGTGAGCACGTTGAACAGGTCGGTCAGGTCGGCACCGATCGCCGGATCGGCGGTCAGCAGCCCGAAGTCCTCGTAGATCCGGGCCGTCTTGGGGTTGTAGTTGCCGGTGCCGACGTGGCAGTAGCGGCGGATCGTCGGCCCCTCCTGACGCACCACGAGCGCGACCTTGCAGTGGGTCTTGAGTCCGACGAGTCCGTAGACCACGTGAACGCCGGCGCGTTCCAGGGCTTTCGCCCAGGAGATGTTCGCCTGCTCGTCGAACCTGGCCTTGATCTCGACCAGCGCGACGACCTGCTTGCCCGCGGCCGCGGCCGAGATCAGCGCGTCGACGATGGGCGAGTCGCCCGAGGTGCGGTACAGGGTCTGCTTGATCGCCAGGACGTGCGGGTCGGCGGCGGCCTGCTCGATGAATCGCTGCACCGTGGTGGCGAACGATTCGTACGGGTGGTGCACGCAACACGTCGGTCGTCGCGCAGGGTGGCGAACACGCGACTTGGGCGTCTCGCCCTCGACGAAGGCCGGGTTGGTCGCGGGCACGAACGGCGGGTCCTTCAGGGTCGGCCGATCGAGTCCGTAGAGCTGCCCAGAGCGAGGACAGGTCCAGGATGGCCGGCACTTCCACGGCATCGCTGGGGTCGACGTCCAGCTCGGACAGCAGCAGATCCAGCACCCGCTCGCTGGTGGTGTCCACCACCTCGAGCCGTACCGGCGGCCCGAACCGGCGCCGGGCCAGTTCACGCTCCAGCTGCCTGCAGCAGGTCCTCGTCGCGGTCCTCCTCGACCTCGAGATCGGCGTTGCGGGTCACCCGGAATGTCTGATGCTCCACCACTTCCATGCCGGGGAACAGCTGCTCCAGGTGGGCGGCGATCAGGTCCTCCAGCGGAAGGAAGTCGTCGGCTCCGCGCCGCACCCGGACGAACCGGTCGACGTTGTTGGGCACCTTCACCCTGGCGAACCGTTCACCGCCGGACACCGGATCACGCACGATGATCGCCATGTTCAGGCTCAGACCCGCTGATGTACGGGAACGGGTGCGCCGGGTCGACGGCCAGCGGGGTGAGCACCGGAAAGATCTGGCGGTGAAGTAGTCGGCCAACCGCTTGCGGTCGTCGGGGTCGATACCGTCCCAGTGCACGATCCGGATGCCGGCCTCGGCCACCTGCGGCAACACGTCGTGCGATGAAGCAGCGGCCCTGGCGGTCGACGAGTTCCTGGGTCTGCGCCGAGATCATCGCCAGTTGCTCGGTCGGCGTCAGGCCGTCCGACCGAGATCACCGACAGCCCCATCTCCCGGCGCCGCTTCAGGCCGGCCACCCGCACCATGTAGAACTCGTCGAGGTTGGACGCGAAGATCGCCAGGAACTTCGCCCGCTCCAGCAACGGCTGGTCCTGGTCCTCGGCCAGCGCGAGCACCCGCTCGTTGAAGTTGAGCCAGCTCAGCTCCCGGTTGGAGAACCGGTCCGCCGGGCAGCGGCTCCTCGACGGGTTCGTCGATCTGCGATCGGGCTCGATGTGGAGCCGGGGTCGAGCTGCGGTCTGCGGCTGCGCTGTGGTCACCGGCCATTGTTTCCCGCCGCGGCACCGGTCCCCACCAGCAGCCCGGTGAACACCGTGTTGCGGGCCCGTCGGCAGGCTGCGGCCGCACCGGCGGCGCCGCCCGAGCCGCACCGCCGGCACGTAGCCCTAGGCTGGTCGGCGACCGTGACCACGCCGCGGGGTCGGCAAAGGAGACTCGATGGCCCGCAGCCCTGTATACGAGACCAGGCCAACTTCTGGATCCGCGTCTGCGAGATCCTGTTCTACCCGGCGAGCCGCTGTTGGCCCGGCGCAGGTTCAGCGACATCGACGCGATGACCGATCCCCGGTCGCGCAACTGATCGTCGCCAACCACATCTCGCATCTGGACCCGCTGTACGACGCGGTGTTCGTCCGCAAGTCCGGTCGGATACCGCACATCATGGCCAAGGCCGTCGCTGTGGAAGGTCCCGGTGCTCGGCAACGCGTTGGCCGGTACGGACCAGATCCCCGTCGATCGAAGTGGCGTCCGGAGCCGGCCAGGCCAGCCTCGATGCCGCGACCCAGGGCGCTCGCCGAGGGCAGGGTGGTGCTCATCTATCCGGAGGGCTCGGTGACCAAGGAACCCGGACTTCTGGCCGATGAAGCCCAAGCCCGGTGTGGCCGCGCTGGCCCTTTCCGGCGACTTCCCGGTGATTCCCGGTGGCGCACTGGGGAACCCAGCAGATCTACAACTCCTACGCGCCGAAGGGGAAGTTCAAGCCGCTGCCCCGCAAGGACGTCCACGTCGTCGCCGGTCCACCGATCGACCTGTCCGCCGTGGCGCGGCAAACCGGTCGATGCCAGGGCGATTCGGGACGTCTCGCTTCCTGATCATGAGCACCATCCGGGACATGCTCGCCGAGTTGCGGGGCGAAGTGCCGCCGGACGGAGTTGTTCGATCCCAAGAAGGCCGCCCGGAAGTCGGACGCGGCAGCCGACCCCGCAGCCCCGGCAGCTGCGGGGCCGGCCGGAGCCGGCGCCGTGGACGTCTTCGAAGCCGGCGACCGACGCGTCGACCGCCGCCGACGCTCGGCCGGCCCGACGCCGGCGACGTGACAGCCGTCGGACGTGGCCGAACCGGGGGCGCCGTCCCCAGCGGATCGCCGTGCTCGGCGCCGGCTCCTGGGGAACCACCTTCGCCAAGGTGCTCGTCGACGCCGGCCGCGACGTCGTGCTGTGGGCGCGCCGTGACGGGGTGGCCCGGTCGATCAACGGCGACCGCGTCAACCCCGACTACCTGCCGGGCATCGAACTGCCCGCGGCCTGCGGGCCACCGCCGACCTCGACGAGGCGACTGCCGGCGCGCAGGCGGTCGCGGTTGCGGTGCCCAGCCAGTCGCTGCGGGAGAACCTCGTGGTGTTCCGGGACGATCCTGCCGGCACGCGGTCCCGTCGTCTCGCTCGCCAAGGGGATCGAGGTGGGCACCGGACTGCGGATGAGCGAGCTCATCGCCGGGGTCGGGACGGATCGACCCGGACCGGGTCGTCGTGCTCACCGGCCCGAACCTGGCCGTGGAGATCGCCGCCGGCCGGCCGACCGCCACGGCGCTGGCCTGTCGCGACCATGCCGCCGCGGTCGGCGATCCAGCATGCCAGCGGCACGCCGTACTTCCGGCCGTACACCATCACCGACGTCGTCGGCGCGGAGATCGCCGGCACCGGCAAGAACGTCATCGCGTTGGCCTGCGGCATCGCCGACGGGCTCGGGCTGGGCCTGAACATCGTCGCCTCGCTGATCACCCGTGGACTCAACGAGACTCACGGCGCTCGGCGTCGCCCTCGGCGGCGAGGCCGCCACCTTCGCCGGGCTGTGCGGACTCGGCGATCTGGTCGCGACGTGCTCGTCGCCGCTGTCCCGGAACCGCTCGTTCGGCGCCAGGCTGGCATCCGGGCTGGACGTCGACGAGGCGCTGTCCGCGACCGGTCGCCAGATCGCCGAGGGCGTCGTCAGCTGCCGGTCGATGCGCGATCTCGGCGCACCGGCCGGGGTGCGAACTGCCGATCACCGATGCGGTCTACCAGGTCTGCTACCAACACCTGCCGCCGACCGAGATGGTGCCGATGTTGATGACTCGGCCGTACACACCGGAGTGACCGACGGGCCGGAGGAATCCGGCGTTGCGACGTGTCGCGTCGGCTGCCCGCGCGGCGGTTGCGTCTAGGGTCGAGCGGTGACCGACGGACGAAACCGACCGGCACGGATCCGGGTCGCCGTGGTCTTCGGCGGCCGCAGCGGTGAACACGCGGTCTCCTGTGTCTCGGCCGGCAGCGTGCTGGCCAACCTCGACGCCGGACGAGTTCGAGGTCTCGGCGATCGGGATCACCGAGAAGGGCAGCTGGGTCCAGGTCGACCCGACCACGGTGCTGGCGATCGAGGACCGTCGCCTGCCTGCGGTCTCCGCCGGCCCGGAGGTCCTGTTCACCGCCGACCCGACGGTGGCCGCGCTGGTCCCCACCGGGCCCGGACGCGGCCGAGCGCTCGCCGCTGGACGTCGACGTGGTGTTCCCGGTGCTGCACGGCCCGTACGGCGAGGACGGCACCATCCAGGGTCTGCTCGAACTGGCCGACCTGCCCTACGTCGGGCCGGGCGTGCTGGCCTCGGCCGCCGCCATGGACAAGGAGTTCACCAAGAAGCTGCTGGCCGCCGAGGGCCTGCCGGTCGGGCCGTACGCCGTACTGCGGCCGGGAGTGGCCACGCTGACCGACGCGGACCGGGAGCGGCTCGGGCTGCCGGTGTTCGTCAAGCCGGCCCGGGCCGGGTCGTCGCTCGGGCGTCAGCCGGGTGGACGACTGGGCCGACCTGGACGCCGCCATCGACGTGGCCCGCGCCGCGGACCCGAAGGTGCTGGTCGAGGCGGCGATGCCGGTCGCGAGATCGAATGCGGGGTGCTGGAGTTCCCGGACGGCCGGGTCGAAGCCTCGCCGCCGGCGGAGATCCATGTGCAGCGGTCACGAGTTCTACGACTTCGACGCCAAGTATCTCGACGATGTCGCCACCTTCGACATCCCGGCGACGCTGCCCGACGACGGTCACCGCGACCGGTCCGGGAGCTGGCCGTTGCGGCCTTCCGGGCGCTCGACGCGCAGGGGCTGGCCCGGGTCGACTTCTTCGTCACCGACGACGGGCGAGGTGCTGATCAACGAGGTCAACACCATGCCGGGTTTCACGCCGATCTCGATGTACCCGCGGATGTGGACAGGCCACCGGGATGAGCTACCCGGAGCTGTTGTCCACCCTGGTGCGGACGGCGTTGGCCAGCGGTACCGGGCTGCGCTGAGGCGGCGCCGATCCTGGCCGGTGCTCACGCCGACCGCGTCGACCGGGGTGAGCGCGCCGTTCGTGCAGACCGGCTGTTGCGGGGTGGTGCCGGCGATGATCCTGGACACGTCCTGGATGGCCGCGGTGCCCGATCCGTCGGGCACGGTCAGGGCGATCCGCACCGGCCGGTCCGCGGCCAGGTAGGTGGTCTCGCCCGGTGCCGGACAGCTGCAGCCAGTCGACCGTCGTCGACCACCTGCAGGCCGACGAACACGTCAGTTCGGCCGGGGTCGGGTATGCCGCACCGCAGCACGATCGGCGGGTTGCCCCAGGCCGCGACGCCCGGTACCGGGCGGGTCGATGGTGCGGGGCGCTGGTCGCCGACCGGTGCCGGCAGCGCGGACAGCAGGTCCGTGCACGACGCGGACGGCCGCTGCCGGGGTCGGACCCCGGGCAGCGCCAGCGGCCGGCGTTCGGATCGGTCGCGGCGCCGGCGATCTTCGCGCCGACGACGATCGCGACCACGGCCACCAGCAGCAGACGGGCACGCGGCCAGCACCCGCCACCAGGACGTGCCTCGGCTCCGGCGCCGTCGGCTGCGGCCGGTCCGGCCGGCCGGACGTCGGACCGCGGGGCTGGTCGGCTCGGCTGCGTCGTCCGCCCTAGAGGTGCACGACCGGGCAGGTCAGCGTGCGGGTGATGCCCGGCAACCGCCTGCACCCTGGCGACCACCAGCTTGCCGAGTTCGTCGACCGAGTTGGCCTCGGCGCGCACGATCACGTCGTACGGCCCGGTGACGTCCTCGGCGCTGGTCACGCCCGGGCATCTCGGCGATGGCCTGGCGCCACCGCGGCGGCCTGACCGACCTCGGTCTGGATGAGGATGAACGCCTGCACCACGTTGTGCCCCTTTCGTCCATGCCACCACGAGCCGTCAGCCGGCGCCTGAGCGAGGGTATCCGGCTGGTCGGCTGACCGATCAGCTCGGTGCTGGCTGCGGCCGCTCCGGCGCGCCGCGGTCGGGCGGGCCGGGCGCGGTTCGGGGAGGATGGCCGGAGTCGAGACGGCCGGCGTGACTGCACGGTCGCCGCTGATCCGGATGCCGAGCCCGACCCGAGGACGCATCATCGCACCCAGCAATCATCCGGCCGCGCGACCCGGGCACCCTGGCCGACGCCGGCGAGTTCGCGGTCATCGACGCGGTCACCGCCGGTCGGGGCCAACCGCCGAGCACGTTGCTCGGCCCCGGGGACGACGCCGCGGTGGTCGCCGCGCCGGACGCGCAGGGTGGCGGTCAGCACCGACCTGGCGGTCGACGGGGTGCATTTCCGCACGGACTGGGCGACCGGCGAGCAGATCGGCCGACGGGCGGCGCTGGCCGCGATGGCGGACATCGCCGCGATGGGCGCCGTTCCCACCGCGCTGGTGGTCGGGCTGAGCGCACCGGGCGGCACCAAGGTCGAGTTGGTCACGGCCATCGGCAACGGAATGCACGAGGCGGCAGCGGAGGCAGGGGCCGGCGTGGTCGGCGGCGACGTGACCCGCGGCGATCAGCTCGACCATCTGCGGTGACCGTGCTCGGCGATCTGCGGGCGCGCGCACCGGTGCTGCGCAGTCGGCGCTCGGCCCGGCGACGTGGTTGCCGTCTGCGGCCGGCTCGGCTGGGCCGCGGCCGGACTCGCCGTGCTGTCCCGCGGGTTCCGGTCGCCGGCCGTGGTGGTCGGCGCCTACCGGGTGCCCGAGCCGCCGCTGGCGGCCGGACCGGTCGCCGCAGCCTCCGGCGCGACCTCGATGATCGACGTCTCCGACGGGCTGCTGGCCGATCTCGGGCACATCGCCGCAGGCGTCCGGGGTCGCCATCGACCTGAAGTCCGCTGCGCTGCGAGATCAACCCGCGGCTGGTCGAGGTGGCGTCGGCGCTCGGCAAGAACCCGCTGGAGTGGGTGCTCACCGGTGGCGACGACCACGCGCTGGTCGCGACCTTCCCGCAGGGGGCGGCACTCCGCCCGGATGGGCGCAGATCGGTACCGTCGGCGCGGTGAGCGAAGGTGCGGCCGGGGTGACCGTCGACGGTGCGGTGCCGGACCTGACCGCCGGCTGGGACCACTTCCGCTAGCTCGTTGGCCCGGTACCGTGCCGCGGCCGGCCTCTGCCGGAGATCATCGACCCGGGCTGGGCCGCGGCCTTGGCACCGGTCGCGCCGACCATCGCCGCGATGGGCGAGTTCCTGCGGGCCGAGACCGTCGGCCGGGCGCGGCTACCTGCCGGCCGGCGAAAACGTGCTGCGGGCCTTCCGAGCGGCCGTTCGACGACGTCCGGGTGCTGATCGTGGGGCAGGATCCGTACCCGACCCCCGGCCATCCGATCGGACTGTCGTTCGCCGTCGACGCCGCACGTCCGGCCGATCCCGCGGTCGCTGGCCAACATCTACCGCGAGCTGCTCGACCGATCTGGGCATCGACGCCGCCGGAACACGGCGACCTGACCGGGTGGGCCGACGCCGGCGTGCTGCTGCTCAACCGGGTGCTGACGGTGGCGCCCGGGCAGCTCCGCCGTCGCACCGCGGCAAGGGCTGGGAGCCGGTCACCGACCGGGCCATCGCGGCCCTGGTGGAGCGGGGCGGCCCACTGGTGGCGATCCTGTGGGGCCGGGACGCGCAAACGCTGCGGCCGGCGCTCGGCGACGTCCCGGTGATCGCCTCGGCCCATCCGTCGCCGATGTCGGCCGACCGCGGGTTCTTCGGGTCCCGCCCGTTCTCCCGGGCCAACGAGCGCTGGTCGCGCAGGGCGCCGAACCGGTCGACTGGGCGCTGCCGCACTGACACCGCCGGCACTGACACCGCCGCACTGCCGCCGGGCCGGGTCGGCCTGCCCGGCGGGACCTACCCTGGTCCGGTGACCTCGACCCGACCGCCGGCGCCCGACGGTGCCCGGACCGCCCTGCACATCAGTCATTGGGGCGCCTTCGAGGCCGACACCGACGGGGAACGGATCACCGCCGTCCGGCCGTACGCCGCCGACCCGGACCCGCACCGGATGATCGACAACGTGGTCAGACGCCCACCGGCATCCGGCCCGGATCGACCAGCCGTACGTCAGGGCCGGCTGGCTGGCCGGCGGCCCGGGCCCGACCGAGCGGCGCGGCCGTGACGAGTTCGTGCCGCTGGACTGGGACACCGCGCTGGACCTGGTGGCCGGCGAACTGCGACGGGTGTACGGCGAGCACGGCCCGTCCGCGATCTACGGCGGCTCGTACGGCTGGGCCAGCGCCGGCCGGTTCCACCACGCGCAGAGCCAGCTCAAACGATTCCTCGCGCTCGCCGGCGGTTTCACCTCGTCGGTCAACAACTACTCCTACGGCGCGACCGAGCCGTTCCTGCCGCACGTGTTCGTCCGGCGAGTACACCTGGGAGTCGCTGGCCACCAGCTGGCCGGTGATCGCCGAGCACACCGAACTGTTCGTGGCCTTCGGCGGACTGCCGCGGAAGAACACCGCGGTGGCCAGCGGCGGCAACGCCCACCACGACCTGGTGCCGTGGCTGCGACGGACCCGGGCCGGCGGCTGCCGGTTCGTCGCCGTCAGCCCGCTGGCGCGACGACATGCCGGCGGAGGCCGAGGCGGACTGGCTGGCGGTGCGGCCGCGGTACCGACGGGGCCCTGCTGCAGGCCCTGGCCCACGTCCTGATCGCCGAGAAGCGTTACGACGCCGCGTTCGTCGCCACCCACTGCGCACGGGTTCGACGAGTTCGCCGCGCTCGGTCGCCGACTGCACGCCGGAATGGGCGGAGCAGCAGACCGGCGGCGGCCGGCCGCGCGGATCGTCGCGCTGGCCCGGGACATGGCCGCCCACCGCACCATGCTGACCGATGAGCTGGTCCATGCAGCGCCAGCCGCACGGGGAGCAGACCGTCTGGCTCGGCGTCGCGGTGGCCGCACTGCTCGGGCCAGATCGGCCTGCCCGGCGGCGGCTTCGGCCACGGCTACGGCTCGACCAACTACGTCGGCCACGCCCCGATGGCGTTGCCGTTGCCCCGGTTCGGCGCCGGCCCGAATCCGTGCCGCACCTTCATCCCGGTCGCCCGGATCGCCGACATGTTGCTGCACCCCGGCGACGGCTACGACTACAACGGTCGCCGGCTGCAGTATCCGGACATCCGGCTGGTGTACTGGGCCGGCGGCAACCCGTTCCATCACCACCAGGACCTGAAGCGGTTGCGGCGGGCGTTCGGCCGTCCGGACACGGTCGTCGTGCACGAGTCCATGTGGACGGCCACTGCCCGGCACGCCGACATCGTGCTGCCGGCCACGTTGACCGTGGAGCGGGACGACTTCGGCGCCTCCGTCGGCGAATCCGTGCTCTTCCCGATGCCGGCCCTGGTTCCTCCCTACGGCCAGGCCCGCGACGACCACGCGATTCTCGCCGGGCTGGCCCAGCGGTTGGGGTTCGCGGCCGAGTTCAGCGGCGGCCGACAGCCGCTGGAGTGGCTCGAGACCCTGTACACCGAGTGGGCCGGCAAACAGGCCCGGCGGGGCACGAGCCTGCCGACCTGGCACGAGTTCTGGTCGGCCGGACGCCGTTGCCGGTGCCGATGCGGCCGGCCGAGCAGGTGATGCTGGCCGACTTCCGCGCCGATCCGGTCGGCCCACCCGCTGCGCACCCCGAGCGGCCGGATCCAGTTGACCTCGACCGGAGATCGCCGGCTTCGGCTACCCCGATTGCCCGGGCGTGCCGACCTGGTTCCCGCCCGAGCAGCCCGTCCGCCGACCAGCCGCTGCGGCTGATCGCCAACCAGCCGAAGACCCGGCTGCACAGCCAGCTCGATGTCGGCGGCTACTCGCAGGCCAGCAAGATCCACGGCCGGGAACCGGTCCGGATGCATCCGGAGGATGCCGCCGCGCGGGGCATCGCCGACGGCGACCTGGTCCGGTTGCGCAACGGCCAGCGGGTGGTGCCTGGCCGGTGCGGTGCTCACCGACGCCGTCGCGCCCGGCGTGGTGCAGTTGGCCACCGGCGCCTGGTACGACCCGGATCACGGACGGAAACTGCGTGCACGGCAACCCGAACGTGCTGACCTCGGACGTCGGAACCTCGGCGCTGGGTCAGGGCACCACCGGCGGCCACGCCCTGGTGGAGGTCGAGTTGTTCGTCGGTGAACTCCCGCCGCTGTCCGTGCTCGGCCCGCCGGCGATCCGGGCCGCGGCGTCGGTCTGAGGAGGTAGCTCGACGGTCAGCCGGGCGTAGGTCGGGACAAACGGTCGAGGACACCGAGCAGCAGCGCCTCGCGCAGCCGGGGCGGGCAGGCGTCCAACAGGGCGTTGACCGGTGCCATCCGCTCCGGCAGCGCGATATCGCCCGTCTCGCCGGCCAGGCCGGCCGCCCCCAGCAATTGGGCGAACGCGGCGTCGTCGAGTGCGGCCGGGTCGAGTCCGGCCAGCATCCCGGCCATTCCCGGGTCGACCGAGACCGGTCCGGCCGCCCGGGCGGCGGCCACCGCGGAGCGGAGGTCGGCAGCAAAGTCCGGAACCGACGGTGCGGTCGCCGCGGACAGGGTGAGGTGCAGGGTGGGGGGCAATCCGCGGAACGTCATCTGCGGCTGGACGTACCACTGGCGGGCCCGCATCTCGTCGGCGATGGTGAACACGTCGCACGAGGTGTCGGTGGTCAGCGCCAACAGGGTGGCGTCCGGCTCGGCGAACACCGCCAGGCCGTCGATGTCGCGCGCCGCGTCGGCCAGTTCCAGGGTGGCGGAGCGGGCCCGGCGCGCCAGCTCGGCGTACCCGTCGACCCCGATCCGGTTCACCACCGCCCACGCCGCGGCCAGGGGCCCACCCGACTTCGTCGACTGGGTGGTGGAGTTGAGCATGGTGTACCCGGGCCAGTCCGCCGACGCGAACAGGTGGCCGCGCCGCAGTTCCGGGGTGCGGTGCAGCAGGATCGACACGCCCTTGGGGGTGTACGCGTACTTGTGCAGGTCGACGCTGATGCTGGTCACCCCGGCCACCGCGAACGTCCACGGCGGCGCGTCGAGGTGCGGCAGCACCCACCCACCGATGCACGCGTCCACGTGGCAGCGCACCCCGTGTTCGGCGGCGGCGGCGGCGATCTCGGCCACCGGGTCGATGACGCCGTGCGCGTAGGACGGCGCCGAGGCGACGACCAGCACCGTCGTCTCGGCCGTCTCGGCCAGGGCGGCCCGCATCGCCGTCGGATCGGCCCGCAGCGTGTCGCGGTCGACATCGACCAGCACCGGCCGGACGCCGAAGTACTTGGCCGCCTTCAGGAACGCCGCATGAGCTGAGGTCGGGAGGACCATGGTCGGGCGCGCTGATGTGCGGTGCACCTTGGCGCGCCGCGAGTACGGCCAGCATGATCGACTCGGTGCCACCGGAGGTGACCGACCCGGCGAAGCCGTCGGGCGCGTCGAGCAGTCGCCCGGTTACCGCGACCAGGTCGTTCTCCATCCGCAGCAGCGACGGGAATGCGGTGGGGTCCAGCCCGTTGGCGCCGGCGAACATGGCCAGGGCCTGCAACCCGAGGGCGTCGACCTCGGCCATGCCCGAGTCGTAGACATAGGCCAGGGTGCGGCCACCGTGGGTCGGTAGATCCGCTGCCCGCAGCGCCGCGAGCGTCGCCAGGATCTCTTCGGAGGTCATCGATTCCGCTCTCTTGTCGGGACGGGTTCGGCCGGCGGCAGCCGGTAACGCCGCAGGACCAGCAGCGAACCGAGGACGAGCACGGCCGGGATCACGGTGAAACCCACCGCGATGGCGGTGTGCGCCGAGGCCGGCTGCGCCACATCGGCATCGGTGGACGAGACGTAGCCGCCGAGAGCGAGCACCGCGGCGTAGAGCAGCGGACCCATGGCGAGCCCGAGGGTTTCGCCGGCCGTCCACACCCCGGTGTAAGTACCGGCCCGGCTCTTCCCGGTCGCCGCGGTGTCCGCCGCGGCCACATCCGGCAGCATCGCCAACGGGAACAGCTGGCAGGCCGCGTATCCGACGCCGATGAGCGCCACCGATGCCGCCGCGGCGCCGGTGCCGACCCGCACGGTCAGCAACGTGGCCAACGCCCCCGTGGCCAGCAGCAGCGAGCCGGCCACGTACCCGAACTGCTTGCCGCGCCGTCGGCCGATGCGCTGCCAGACCGGCGTGACCACGAGCGCCGGGCCCACGAAACACACGAACAGGATGGTCGAGGCCCCCGTGCTGCCGAGCAGCACCCTGGCCACGTAGTCGACTCCGGCCAGCATCGCACCGGTGGCCAACGCCTGGAGGACAAATACCGTCACCAGCGTGCGGAACGGGGCTGATGCCGCGACCACCCGCAACTGCTCGCGCAGGGCTCCGCCGGCCTTGGCCCGGGTCATGATCGCGTTGCGGGTTCCCCACCAGGCACCGACCGTGCCGATCGCGATGAGCAGACCGACGAACAAGCCCACCCCGCGGTATCCCCAGGTCGGTCCGAGCGCGTCCCGGATGATCGGCGAGAGGCCGCCGCTGATCAGGATGGTGAGCGCGAGAATGGCCACCCGCCACGACATCAGCCGGGTCCGTTCGTCGTAGTCGTCGGTCAGCTCGGCCGGCATGGCGACATACGGAACCTGGAAGAACGCGTAGGCGGTGGCGCAGCCCAGGAACAGCAGCACCACCCAGGCCGCCGCGACCGCTGTCGGGGTGGTCGGCCCGCAGAACATCACCACGAAGGTAACGGCCAGGGTCAGCCCGGCGCGGATCAGGAACGGGCGACGCCGGCCGGCCGGATTGCTCGACCGGTCGCTGATCCCGCCGACGATCGGGTTCAGCACGACGTCCCAGGCCTTGGGCAGAAAGACCAGGAGGCCGGCAATTCCGGCCGCAACCCCGAGCCGGTCGGTCAGGTAGGGGAGCAGGAGCAATCCCGGAACCGTGCCGAACGCGCCGGTGGCCACCGAACCCAGGCCGTAGCCACGACGCACGGCGGGACTCAGCGAGGTCCCCGCCTCCGTACCGAACGGCTCCGACGCCATGGCCCGGGACTGTAGTGCAGCGGTCTAGAGCAGGCCCGAGTCCCAGGAGTTGATCGCCGACGCCGACCTGACCACCGGCGCGGCCGGGTCGGCATCGTCCACCAGCAGGGCCGCGGCCCGGATCAGCGGCACCGCAAGCAGTGCTGCGGTGGCCGGCCCGTCGCTGATCGACAGCGCGAGAACGGGCTCCAGACCGAGCAACTCGAGGAGCCGTCGGTGGGTGCGTTCGGGTGCCTGGGAGGCGACGATGACGGCCGCGTCGGCGCCGGGGGCAAGCCGATGGGCCAGCACCGCGGCGAGGGTACTCGGCACGTCGTCCACCAGGACCGGCGTGCGACGGACCGCGGCCTGGGCGACGAAGCCGGTGAGCGCGGCCAGATCCGGACCGCCGGCGGTCCGCAGCAGTGCGACGACGTCCGAGCCGGCCAGCGTGCTGCGGTAGCGGGCGTCCCGGACGATCGCCACCTTGCGGATCCAGGCCGCGTCGTCGATCCCGGAACCACGGGTGGTGGCATCGACCGGCTCCATCCCGGTCACCGCGGACACCAACACCGCGGTCGGCGTGCTCACCCCGACCCCGCAGACCGCCCCGATCAACAGGTCGGCGCCCGCGTCGACCTCGGCGTCGGCGAGATCGCGGCCGGCGGTCAACGCCGCGGTGGTCACCTCGGCGGACATCGCGTCCTGCATGTCGATCGGGCCGGCCGGCCCGCCCGGCCGATGGGTCAGATCCACCGCGGTCGCCGACAGATCGGCGCCGACGCCCACGTCCACCACCCGGATCCCCACGTCGGCCAGGGCGGCGAGGCGGGCCACCGTCCCCTGGCCCGAGGCGATCTCCGTCGCCCGCCGCGCGGTGTCCTCATCCGGCCAGGCCGAGACTCCGCGGCGAGCGATCGCATGGTCGGCGGCGAACACCACCAACCTGACCCGGCTCGGCGCAACCGGGGCCGCAGATCCCCGGATGCCGGCCAACCGATCGACGACCGGGCCCAGGGTGCCGAGCAGGCCGACCGGGAGGGCCCGCCGCCGGTTCTCGACGAGGGCGACGGCGGCGGTGTCCACGGGCGGGACGCTGGTGAACTCCACGACCGGTCACGCTACCGTCCACCCCAGGTGCTGCCGCCCGGCCGGCCGATCCAGGAACGAGGCGCACGTGACCGAACCGCTCGACCTGCCGTGGGAATGGAAGTACGCGGACGAGGCCGGGGTGGGCATACCGGGGCCGGAGGTGACCTTCGACTCGCAGGGATCGGCCGAGGCCTGGCTCACCGAGCACTTCGCCGAGTTGGCCGACGCGGGGATCACCGCCGTCAACCTGTTCGACGGCGAACACGTGGTCTACGGTCCGATGCCGCTGGCCCCGGCCGACTGAGGCTCCGCCCGAGCCGGCTGGCAACTTGTTAACCACCGTTCACATGGGGCACACTGAGAATCCGCCCCCATCCGGACAGGCGGGGGTCCCAGGAGGCCGGCGATGCCCGATTTCGACGAACCTGCGGAGTACGCCGATCTTCGGGCCGCGGTCCGCAAGATCAGCGCCGATCACGGCCATGCCGAGTTCGCCGCGTACGGCGCGCGAAACGAGCCGCAGCTCGAGCTGTGGGCCGACCTGGCCGACGCCGGGTTCATCGGCATCAACATTCCCACCGAGTACGGCGGGGGTGGCGCCGGGCTGACCGAGCTGGTGCTGGTCGCCGAGGAGTCGGCCGGGACCGGCAGCCCGCTGCTGCTGCTGCTGGTGTCCAGTGCGATCAGCGTGGAGATTCTGGCCCGGCACGGCTCGGCCGACCAGAAGCAGGAATGGCTGCCGCGGCTGGCGGCGGGCGAGAAGATGGCCTTCGCCATCACGGAACCGGACGCCGGGTCCAACTCGCACCGGATCAGCACCACCGCCCGGCGCGACGGTGACGACTACCTGATCTCCGGGCAGAAGTACTACATCTCCGGCGTCGACCAGTCGGCCGCGATCCTCACCGTCACCTCTACCGGTACCGACCCTGACACCGGGCGGCGGCAAACTGTCCCTGTTCATCGTGCCGACCGATGCGCCGGGCCTGGCTGTCACACCGTTGCCGGTGGCCGCGCAGATCCCTGACCGGCAGTTCACCGTGTTCTACGACGACGTCCGGGTACCCGCGTCGGCGCTGATCGGGGTCGAGAACGAGGGTTTCCGCCCGCTGTTCGACGGGCTGAACCCGGAGCGGATCATCGCAGCTGCGCTGGGCGTCGGGCTCGGCCGGTTCGCGCTGGACAAGGCCGCCCGGTACGCCGCCGAGCGTTCGGTGTGGAACCAGCCGATCGGCGCCCACCAGGGGGTCGCGCACAAGCTGGCCGAGGCCAAGGTCGCGGTCGAGGCGGCCGCGCTACTGACGGCCAAGGCAGCCTGGCTGCACGACAACCACCGGCCGGCCGGTGAGCTGTCCAATATGGCCAAGTACGCCGCCGCGGAGGCCGCGTTGGCCGCGGTGGACGCGGCCATCCAGACCCACGGCGGCAACGGCCTGTCGGTGGAGTACGGATTGCTCCCGTTGTGGGGGATGGCCCGGCTGCTGCGGATCGCCCCGGTCAACCGCGAAATGGTGCTCAACTACCTTGCTCAGCACTCGCTGGGCCTGCCCCGGTCGTACTGAGTCGTCCTGATCAGTGGGATCGGCCGGCGAGCCCGGCGGCGATCGGGACCGCGAGATCGGGCCATGCGCCGCCGCCTAAACTGAAAGGGTGACGTTGCCACCGCTGACCCCGACGGACCTGCCGACCCAGTACGACCCGGCGTCCGTCGAGGTACCGCTGTACCAGCGGTGGCTCAAGGCCGGTTACTTCCACGCCGACGAGCAGCGGGTGCTCTCCGGCGAGCGCAAGCCGTTCGCCGTCGTGCTGCCGCCGCCGAACGTCACCGGTGACCTGCACGTCGGCCATGCCTTGGACCACACCCTGATGGACGTGCTGACCCGCTGGCACCGGATGTCCGGCGACGAGGCGCTGTGGCTCCCGGGCATGGACCACGCCGGCATCGCCACCCAGAACCTGGTCGAGAGGCAGTTGGCCAAGGACGGCAAGACCAGGCACGACTACGGGCGCGAGCTGTTCATCGAGAAGGTCTGGGACTTCAAGCGCGATTCCGGCGGCGCGATCCTGGGTCAGATGAAGCGGCTCGGCGACTCGGTCGACTGGGACCGCGAGCGATTCACCCTGGACGACGGGCTGTCCGAGGCCGTGCAGACGATCTTCAAACGACTCTACGACGACGGCCTGATCTACCGCGCCGAGCGGATCATCAACTGGTGTCCGGGGTGTCTGACGGCGCTCTCGGACATCGAGGTGGAGCACTCGGAGGACCCGGGCGAGTTGGTGTCGATCCGGTACGGCGACGGCGACGACTCCGTGGTGATCGCCACCACCAGGGTGGAGACCCTGCTCGGCGACGTAGCGGTGGCCGTGCACCCGGACGACGAGCGCTACGCCCATCTGGTCGGCCGCACGGTGCTGCTGCCGATCTTGAACCGGGAGATTCCGGTGGTGGCCGACGATCACGTCGACCCGGCGTTCGGCACCGGAGCGGTCAAGGTGACCCCGGCGCACGACCCCAACGACTTCGAGATCGGTCGGCGGCACGGTCTGCCGATGCCGACGATCATGACCGAGGACGCGCGGATCACCGACACCGGAACGATTTTCGACGGTATGGACCGGTTCGAGGCCCGGGCCGCGGTCAAGGAGGAACTGCGCCGGCAGGGCCGGATCGTCGCCGAGAAGATTCCCTACGTGCACTCCGTCGGACACTGCTCCCGCTCCGACGACGTGGTCGAACCGCGGCTGAGCCTGCAGTGGTTCGTCAGGGTCGCCCCGTTGGCCAAGGCCGCCGGCGACGCCGTCCGGGAGGGCCGCACCCGGATCCATCCGCCGGAGCTGGCGGCCCGGTACTTCGACTGGGTCGACAACATGCACGACTGGACCATCTCCCGCCAGTTGTGGTGGGGTCACCGGATTCCGGTCTGGTACGGCCCGAACGGCGAGGAGCGCTGCGTCGGGCCGGGCGAGGAGCTGCCGGGCGAGCGGTTGGACCCAGGACCACGACGTGCTGGACACCTGGTTCTCCTCGGGCCTGTGGCCGTTCTCCACCATGGGCTGGCCCCAGCAGACCGACACCCTGCGCGCGTTCTATCCGACCTCGGTGTTGGTGACCGGGCTACGACATCCTGTTCTTCTGGGTCGCCCGGATGATGATGTTCGGGATGTACGCCATGGCCGACACCGGGCATCGGACCGGAGCCGTTCGAGGTGGTCTCGCTGCACGGCCTGGTGCGCGACCAGTTCGGCAAGAAGATGTCCAAGTCCAAGGGCAACGGCATCGACCCGCTGGCCTGGATCGAGAAGTACGGCGCCGACGCGCTGCGCTTGACCCTGGCCCGCGGCGCCAACCCGGGCACCGACCAGGCGCTGGCCGAGGAATGGGTGGCCGGCTCCCGCAACTTCTGTTCGAAGGTGTTCAACGCCACCCGCTTCGCCCTGCTCAACGGAGCGGTGGTGCCCGAGGCGCCTTTGACTGCCGAAGATCTGACCGATGCCGATGCCTGGATCCTCGACCGGCTCGACGAGGTCACCGAACGCACCACCGCGCTGCTCGAGCGACTTCCAGTTCAGCAAGGCGGCCGAGGGGCTCTACCACTACGCCTGGGACGAGTTCTGCGACTGGTACGTCGAACTGGCCAAGGTGCAGCTGCGGGACGAGACCCTGGTCGCCACCACCCGGGCCGTCCTGGGCACCGTGCTGGACGGCCTGCTCCGCCTGCTGCACCCGTTCGTGCCGTTCGTCACCGAGGAGCTGTGGACCTCGCTGACCGGCGGCGAGACCCTGGTGATCGCGGCGTGGCCGACCCCGTCCGATCGACCGGTCCGGGAGTCGGCCCGCGGGTTCATCGCCGACCTCGACAAGCTGGTCACCGAGATCCGCCGGTTCCGGGCCGACCAGGGCCTGGCCGGCAACCGGGCGGTCCCGGCCCGACTCACCGGGCCGACCGGGCTCACCGGGCCGGCCGCCGCACTGACCCGACTGACCGCAGCCGGGGACGACTTCGCCCCCACCGCCGCGGCCCTGGACGTGGTGCTCTCCGCCGGCCCGGTCACCATCGAGGTGGACACCTCGGAGGCCGTCGACGTCGAGGCCGAGAAGGCCCGCATCCGCAAGGATCTGGCCATCGCGGAGAAGGAGATCGCCGCCACCGGCGGCGAAGCTCGGGCAACCCGGCCTTCCTGGGCAAGGCGCCCGACCACGTCGTCGATGGGATTCGGGAACGCAATGCCGCGGCCGCTGGCCGAGCGCGACCGCCTGCAGGCCAGGCTCGACTGCCCTGGGCGGGGCCGCGGCGTGACCGGCCCGGAGCCGGACGGAAGTCCGTTCGACGACGCCGACCTGGGTCCGGACGACACCGAGGCCGACGTGTCCGGGGCCACCGCCGATCTCGACGACGAGACCGGCGAGATCACTCCGGCGGCCCCGCCGTTGACCCTGCCCGTCGTCGAGGCGCTGCTGGACCGGCGCTGGCCGGAGACCAGCATCGAGCCGACCCTGGAGCGGATCACCGCGCTGCTCGACCTGCTCGGCAACCCGCAACGGGCCTACCCGGTGATCCAGATCGCCGGGACCAACGGCAAGACCAGCGTGAGCCGGATGATCGACGCGCTGCTCACCCGGCTCGGTCTGCGCACCGGCCGGTTCACCTCTCCGCATCTGCAGCTGGTCACCGAACGGATCAGCCTCGACGGCGCGCCGATCGACACCGAGCGGTACCTGGACACCTACGCGGACATCGCGCCGTACGTCGACCTGGTCGACGCGGCCAGCCGGGCGGCCGGCGGCGTCGACCTGTCCAAGTTCGAGGTGCTCACCGCCATGGCGTTCGCGGCCTTCGCCGACACGCCGGTCGAGGTCGCCGTGATCGAAGTGGGTCTCGGCGGCACCTGGGACTCGACCAACGTGGTCGACGCGCGGATCGCGGCGATCACCCCGATCGGCATCGACCACACCGACTACCTGGGCGACACCCTCGGCGAGATCGCCGGCAACAAGGCCGGGATCATCAAACCCGGAGCGGTCGCGGTGATCGGCGCGCAGGAGCCGGAGGCGATGCAGGTGCTGCTGGGCGGGCGGTCGAGGTGGACGCCACGGTCGCCCGGTTCGACAGCGAGTTCGCCGTGCTGGACCGGGAGTTCGCGGTCGGCGGCCAGCGGCTGAACCTGCACGGCCTCGGTGGGGTGTACCACGACATCTTCCTGCCGCTGGCCGGCGCCCACCAGGCCGCGAACGCGTCGCTGGCGCTGGCCGCAGTCGAGGCGTTCTTCGGCGCCGGCGTCGGCAAGCAGCTGGACATCGACGCGGTGCAGGACGGCTTCGCCGCCGTCGCCTCGCCCGGCCGGCTGGAGCGGGTCAGGACCTCGCCGACCATCCTGGTCGACGCCGCCCACAATCCGCACGGCGCCCGGGCGCTGGCCGTGGCCTCTGAACGAGGAGTTCGCCTTCACCCGGCTGGTCGGAGTGATCGCGGTGATGGCGGACAAGGACGCAGTGGGCATCTGTGAGGCCCTGGTCGACACGTTCGACGAGGTGGTGGTGACCGCCAACTCGTCGCCCCGGTCGATGCCGGTCGACCGGCTGACCGACATCGCCGAGGGCGTCTTCGGACCGAGCCGGGTGCATCACGCCGCCCGGATGGACGAGGCGATCGCGCTGGCCGTCGACCTGGCCGAGGCCGGCACCGACCGGGCCGCCGAGAGCGGCGGGGCGGGCACCGGAGTGGTGATCACCGGTTCGGTCGTCTCGGCCGGTGACGGACGAACGCTGGCCGGGTTGGCACCGGCGTGACAGGGGTGCCTCCGGACGGGCCAGCCGAGCAGCCGGACCCACCTGCCGAGCAGCCGGACCGACCCGCCGGGCAGTTGGTCGAGCAGCCGGACCCACCCGCCGGGCAGCCGCAGGACTCCGTCGAACAACCGACCGGCCGGTCCGGCCCTATGACCCCGAACGTGGCCTACGCGGCGCCATGTCGGCGACGCTGCTGCTGGAGGGCATCACCGTGCTGCTGGCCATCCCGGTGGCCCGCAACACCGGCAACGGCACCTCGGGGTGGGGGGTGGTCGCGATCCTCGTGCTGGCGTTCGCGCTGATCGCCGCCTGTGCGTTCGTCCGCAAGCCCTACGCCACGGCCATGATCATCGTCCTGCAGGTGCTCGACCCTGCTGGGCTGGTTCATCAGCCCTCCGCTCGGCATCGTCGGGGTGATCTTCGGCCTGGTCTGGCTGACGATCTTCTACCTGCGCGCGGAATTCCGGCGGCGGGTGGCGGCCGGTACGCTGCCCAGGGCCGGCTGACCGGTCTGCCGGCCGTCCGGCACGGGCCGCACCGAGCGGCCCTGCGCGAGCGGCCTTCACCGAGTAGGGGAGTCACACCGTCGTGTCCGAACGCACCCTCGTCCTGATCAAGCCCGACGGCGTGGCGCGCGCCCTGGTCGGTGAGGTCCTCTCGCGGATCGAACGCAAGGGCCTGCACCTGGTCGCCCTCGAGCTGCGCACCGTCAGCGTCGAGGTGGCCGGCGAGCACTACGCGGAGCATCAGGGCAAGCCGTTCTACGACAGCCTGGTCGAGTTCATCACCGGCGGTCCGCTGGTCGCCGCGGTCGTCGAGGGTCCGCGCGCGATTCCCGCCTTCCGGCAACTGGCCGGCGGCACCGACCCGGTGGAGAAGGCCGCGACCGGCAGCATCCGCGGTGACTTCGGCCTGGAGACCCAGTACAACCTCGTGCACGGCTCGGACTCGCCCGAGTCCGCGGCCCGGGAGATCGCGCTCTGGTTCCCGAACCTGTGACGGTTGGTTCCGACGCGGGCCCCGGCGACGACCAGGCCGACCAGGCCGAACTGCACACCGTCGGGCCGGACGGCGACCTGGCCGCGGACTCGACGTTCGCGATCGCGCTCACCGGCCTGTGGCACGCGGTGTCCGAGGCCGGGGGGTCGGTCGGGTTCGTCCCGCCGGTCGACCGGGCCGCGGTCGCCGCCGTCGTCGCCCCGGAGATCGACGCGCTGCGGGCCGGCCGTGAGCATGCTGTGGCCTTGATCCTGGGTCGCCGGCTGGTCGGGTTCGGCGTGCTGCGCCCCCGCCGCGGACTGCAGGCGCACACCGGCGAGATCGTCAAGGTCATGGTGCACCCCGACGCCGAGGGTCGGGGCCTGGGCAGCCGGATCATGACCGCGTTGCTGGACAAGGCACGGGAGCTGGGTCTGGAGAAGGTCGACCTGTCGATCCGGGACGGCCTGGGGCTGGCCGACTTCTACGCCCGGTTCGGGTTCGTCGAGTGGGGCCGGTTCCCCGGATCGATCCGGGTCGCGACCGGCGACGACCGCGACGAGATCTTCTACTGGGTCGACCTGCGCCGCTGACCGACAACCGCGGACAGCCGCGCAGCAAAGTGTCACCCGCGCCAGAAAGTTCGAACGCATCTGGCACTTTCGAGCGCGGCTGACCCGTCGGGGTGCCGGGTATCGCCCTCGCATCGCTGGTCCTCCTGACCGGGTGTCGTCCCGCGCCCGGGCGAGGCGATCCCGCGAAGGAGCTCCCGTGCGCATCCTGTTCGCCAGCTGGCCCGCCTACGGCCACCTGCTCCCGATGGTCCCGCTGATCCGCGCGGCGCAGCGGGCCGGCCACGAGATCGTGGTCTCCTCCGGCGCCGACCTGCGGCCCGTGATCGACGCACTCGGTGTGGCCTCGCACACGTCGGGGATGACGCTCGCCGAGTCCTACGCGGCGGTGCCGGGTCGTGCTGCCCTTGGCGAGATGGGCCGCGAGCAGGAAATGGAGTTCGCGGCCCGCCACCTGTTCGGCGCCCGCGCCGTCGACCGGGCCCATGACCTGACGGCGTTCGTGGGGGACTGGCGTCCCGACCTGATCGTTCACGACACCCTCGAATTCGGATCAGCTGTCGCCGCAGAGAAGTTCGGCACCCGTCACCTCACCCACGGATATGGACCCACCATGCCCGGCACCGAGGTGTTCGCTGGGCTGATCGGCCTGACCATTGCCGAGCAGGGTCTCTCCGATCCGATCCCGGCGGTGCTGGCCGCGCCGTATCTGGAGGTCTGCCCGCCGGGTCTGGCGACCGGAGCGCCCGTCCCGTGGCCGGATGTCCGGCCGATCCGGCCATCCGCGGGTGAGATCCCGCCGGGTATCGCACTACCGCCGGGCTTCGCCGCCCTACCGCACGAGGAGACCGCCTACCTGACCCTCGGCACCATCACCAATCAGTCGGCTGAGGTGTTCCGGGCCGCGATCGACGGGATCGCCGCGGCCGGGCTGAACGTGCTGGTGACCACCGGTCCCGGCCTCGACCCGGCCGACCTCGGCGCGGTACCGGCCGGTGTGCTGGCCGTGCCCTTCCTGCCGCAAGCCCTGGTGCTACCGCACTGTCGGGTGGTGGTGTCGCACGCCGGAGCCGGCACCATGTTCGGTGCACTGTGCCACGGCCTACCTCAGCTGTGCCTGCCGCAGGGCACCGACCAGCCGGCCCAGGCACTCGCCATCCTGCGCGCCGGCGCCGGCTCGACCCTCTGGCCCGGTGAGGTGACCGCGAGCGCTGTGCGGCAAGCCGTCGAGCGACTGCTCAGCGAGCCCGGATGCGCTGCGGCAGCCCGCGGGCTGCGCGCCGAGATCGGTGCCATGCCCGACGCGGACGCAGTCCTGGCCGCGCTCGTCCGGTGACCCGGACGACCGGACGGGCGGCGCGACCACCGGAACAATTCCGGGGGCCACCAAACAAGTCCCCGGCTGTCGGTGGGCCCAGGTACCGTCGCCAGCCGTGAACGTCATCGACACCGTGCCGGATCCGAAACGGACACCGGCGACACCGGGCCAACAACCGGACATGATGATCGTCGCCGAGGGCCTGACGAAGTCGTTCACCCCCAAGGACGGCGACACCGTGCACGCGGTGCGCGGCATCGATCTCGCGGTGCCCCGCGGCGAGGCTTTCGGCTTTCTCGGCCCGAACGGGGCCGGCAAGTCCTCCACCATGCGGATGATCGCCTGCACCTCGCCCCGCACCGGCGGCGAGCTCCGCATCCTCGGTCTGGACCCGGACCGGGACGGCGTGCAGATCCGCGACCGCCTCGGGGTGGTGCCGCAGCAGGACAACCTGGACGAGGAGCTCTCGGTCCGGGAGAACCTCTACATCTACGGCCGGTACTTCGGGTTCGGCAAGAAGCACTGCTGGGCCAAGGCCGACGAGTTGCTGGAGTTCGCCCAGCTCACCGAGAAGGCCAAGGCCAAGGTGGTGTCGCTGTCCGGCGGCATGAAGCGGCGGCTGACCATCGCCCGGTCGCTGGTCAACGAGCCAGACCTGCTGCTGCTCGACGAACCGACAACCGGGCTCGACCCGCAGGCCCGACATGTGCTGTGGGACAGATTGTTCCGGCTCAAGCAGCAGGGCGTGACGTTGGTCCTCACGACGCACTACATGGACGAGGCCGAGCAGTTGTGCGACCGGCTGGTGGTGATGGACGGCGGGACCATCGTCGCGGAGGGCTCGCCGGCCGCGCTCATCGCCACCCACTCCACCCGTGAGGTGCTCGAACTGCGCTTCACCCCGGGAGCGCAGCGGATGGCCGAACCGCTGGCGCACGAGCTGGTCGAGCGGGTCGAGGTGCTGCCCGACCGGTTGCTGCTCTACACCGCGGACGGCGACGAGACCCTGGAGGAGGCGAACCGGGCCGGCATCGAGCCGATCTCCGCGCTGGTCCGGCGGGCCACGCTCGAGGACGTTTTCCTGCATCTCACCGGGCGGAGCCTGATCGACTGATGGCCGCCGACCCGAGACCAGCACCGGCGCCGACGATGCGTCCGGCCTCGCCGACCACCTACCGGCTGCGGATGTGGGAGTACCTGCTGCGCAGCTGGCGGCCGTACTTCTGGTCGACCCTGGGCGAGGCGCTCATCGCGCCCGTGCTGTACCTGCTGGCCCTCGGGCTCGGCATGGGCTCGCTGGTGAACCGCAACGGCACCGCGGCCCTCGGCGGGGTGCCCTACGTCGACTACATCGCGCCGGCCCTGCTGGTCGCCGCCGCCGTCCAGGTCGCCATGGGCGAGTCGACCTTCGCCACGTTCGCCCGGTTCAAGTGGAACCGCACGCTGTGGGGCACCACGTCGACCCCGATCACCCCGCCGCAGGCGCTGGACGGGCACGTGCTGTTCATCGGCACCCGCCTGCTGATTTCCACGGCCATGTACTTCCTGGTGCTGATGGTGTTCGGGGTCGCCGGCGGCCTGAGCGGACTGCTGATGATCCCCATCGCGATGCTGTGCGCGCTGGCCTGCGCAGTGTGGGTGCTCACCCTGACCGCCTCCATCGACGACGACGGGCCGATGGCGTTCAACCTGCTGTTGCGGTTCGTCGTGCTGCCGATGACGCTGTTCTCCGCGTCGTTCTTTCCCGATCACCCAGCTGCCCTGGTCGATCCGCTGGCTGGCCTTCCTCTCCCCGCTCTGGCACGGCAACGAGCTGGCCAGGGCCAGCGCCCTCGGTGGGCTGTCCTGGCCGCAGATCCTCGGCCACCTGGCGTTCCTGCTGGTCATGCTGGTGACCGGCTTCCTGATGGCTCGCCGCCGGTTCACCCGGAGGTTGGTCGTATGACCTCCCCCGACACCGTGCGCCGCTCGTTGGCCGCCACCAGGGGCGCGTCCCCCCTCGTGCTGCGCGTCGTCCCGCTGCAGCTGTATGCCGGGCCGCGGCCGGGTCATCATCGAACGCGCGCTCCGGACCAGCAAGGCGTTCAAGTGGACGATCATCTCCGGCTTCTTCGAGCCGGTGTTCTACCTGGTGGCCATGGGGGCCGGGCTGGGCGGCGCTGATCGGCACCGTCGATGGACCCCACGGACCGATCTCCTATGCAGCGTTCATCGCCCCCGGTCTGCTGGCCACCTCGGCGATGAACGGCGCGGTCTACGACTCGACGATCAACATCTTCTTCAAGATGCGGTACGCCAAGACCTACGACGCGATGCTGGCGACCTCGCTCGGCCCGTTGGACGTGGCCATCGGGGAGATCGGCTGGGCGCTGATCCGCGGCGCGATCTACGCGGCCGCGTTCGAGGTGGTGATGCTCGCGCTCGGGCTGATCACCTCACCGTGGGCGGTGCTGGCCGTGCCGGCCGCAGTGCTGATCGCGTTCGGCTTCGCCGCCGTCGGGATGGCCGTCACCACCTGGATCAAGACGTTCCAGCAGTTGGACTGGGTGACCACGCTGCTGCTGCCGATGTTCCTGTTCTCCACGACGTTCTTCCCGCTGGACGTCTACCCCCGCGCAGTCCAGATCTTCGTCCAGTGTTTCCCGCTCTACCACGGCATCGAACTGATGCGCGGACTCACCCTCGGCGCCATCGACTGGGGGCTGCTCGGGCCACGCGGCGTACTTCGTGGTGATGGCGGTCGTCGGCGTCTCGGTCGCCACCCGCCGACTGGAGAAATTGCTCCTCACCTGAGGCCGGTGCGGCCGCCGGTGTCGGCGTGCCGATGCTGCCGCCCGGACGTGTGGGATACTGGAAGAGGCACGAGGGCCGGTCACGGCCGATCCCGGTGCCCGGCCAGGTCGGACGTCGACCGGCGCCAGCAGCCCAGGTGGGTGACACACCAGGGCGTCGGATGAGTGACACACCCGGCACGCCCGGCGCGGACAGCGCGACTGATCGGCCGAGAACGGTCAGACTTCCCGCGACTCCCGGATGTCCTCCGGGGTCGCGGACCCGAGATTCATCGGCTCCTGTGCGGACGCGTCGCTTGCGCGCCCGGGGGCCCGAGAGGAATACCTGCATGTCAACCACCACATCACCCCTGGACGCAGCGCTCGACGGACTCCCGGCCAAGCCCCGGGTGCACGAGCTCGCCAAGCGGTCGGGGGCCAGCTCCCGGGAGATCATCGCCGCCCTGGCCGATCGCGGGGTGACCGTCACCTCGGCGTCCTCCTCGGTCGACCGCGACACTGCGCTCGCCGTGCTCACCGAACTGCTCGGCGAGCCGGGGCCAGGCGGCCTCCGATGTCGCCGAGTCCGCGGTCGCCGATCCGGCGGTGCGACACCTCAGCCGGACGGCTCCGGGGACACCGCCGCGCCGGCCGACTCCGCAGTCACCAGCCCCCTGTTCCTGCCGCCACAGACCCCCGACCAGATCGTCGTCCCGCCGCCGGCGCGGTCCGTTCGAAGGCCGCGCGACGACGAGACCGATCAGCCGACTGCCTGACCAGCCACGGGTGCCGTCGAGGCGCCGACCGCCGTGCGATCTGGCCGGAGCACCGGCCGAGGCGCCGACGACGCCGATGCGGAGGACGGCCAGGCTGCGATGACGAGCAGCCCGGCGAAGGCAGCACCTCCAGCGGTCGCAAGCGGCGCCGGCGCGGCCGTCGTGGCCGTGGCCGGGTCGCCGACGACGGCGACGAGACCGCCGAGGACGAGACGACCGAGGCCGTCAGCGGCGGACGGCACCGCCACTGCTGACCCAGCCGCGGCCGACGTCGAGGGCGAGCAGCCCGAGGACGACACCGACGACGACGAGGCCGCCGACGACGAGGACCGTGGGGCCGGAACCGGCTCGCGCCGGCGTCGGCGTCGCCGCCGCCGCACCGTCGGGGACGACCCGACCCGACCCGACGACCCGGAGAACACCGTCGTCCACGTCCGGGAGTCCCGGGAGGCCCGCCCGGTCTCGGACGAGGTCCAGGGCATCAAGGGCTCCACCCGGCTGGAGGCCAAGCGGCAGCGCCGGCGGGATGCCCGCGGCTCCTGCCCGTCGTCCGCAGATCCTCACCGAGGCCGAGTTCCTGGCCCGCCGCGAGGCGGTCGACCGGGTGATGGCCGTCCGGCAGCGGGGCCCACTGGCCCAGGTCGCCCTGCTCGAGGACAACATCCTGGTCGAGCACTTCGTGTCCCGCGCCGGCTCGGCGTCGCTGATCGGCAACGTCTACCTGGGCAAGGTGCAGAACGTGCTGCCGTCGATGGAGGCGGCCTTCGTCGACATCGGCCGCGGGCCGCAACGCCGTGCTCTACGCCGGCGAGGTCAACTGGGACGCCTCCGGCCTGGTCGGCAAGACCCGGCGCATCGAGGCGGCGCTGTCCAGCGGCGACACGGTGCTGGTCCAGGTCTCCAAGGACCCGGTCGGCCACAAGGGCGCCCGGCTGACCACCCAGATCTCGCTGCCCGGCCGGTTCCTGGTCTACGTGCCCGGCGGCGGCGCGACCGGCATCTCCCGCAAGCTGCCGGACACCGAACGCAAGCGGCTCAAGGCGATCCTCGACCGGATCGTCCCCGACGACGCCGGCGTGATCATCCGGACCGCGGCCGAGGGTGTGCCCGAGGAGGAGCTGGTCCGCGACGTCGAGCGGCTGACCGCGCAGTGGGAGGAGATCTCCCAGGCCGCGGAGAACACCTCGTCGGCGCCGGCCATGCTGTCCGTCGAGCCGGACACGCTGATCAAGGTCGTCCGTGACCTGTTCAACTCCGACATTCACCGGCTGGTGGTGGACGGCGACGACGCCTGGGACGCGATCTCCGGGTACGTCGAGTCGGTCGCCCCCGAGCTGGCCGACCGGGTCAGCCGGTTCACCGGCTCCGGCGACGTCTTCGGCAGGTACCGGATCGACGAGCAGATCGCCAAGGCGCTCGAGCGGAAGGTGCACCTGCCGTCCGGCGGATCGCTGGTCATCGACCGCACCGAGGCGATGACCGTGGTCGACGTCAACACCGGCAAGTACACCGGGTCGGGCGGCAACCTCGAGGAGACCGTCACCCGCAACAACCTGGAGGCCGCCGAGGAAGTCGTGCGGCAGCTCCGGCTGCGGGACATCGGCGGGATCATCGTCGTCGACTTCATCGACATGGTGCTCGAATCCAACCGCGACCTGGTGCTGCGCCGGCTCACCGAGTGCCTCGGCCGGGACCGGACCCGTCACCAGGTCGCCGAGGTGACCTCGCTCGGCCTGGTCCAGATGACCCGCAAGAAGATGGGCACCGGTCTGGTCGAGGCGTTCTCCGAGCCCTGCCCGCACTGCGGTGGTCGCGGGATCGTGCTGCACGACCTGCCCAAGGACACCGGGACCGAGGCCGACGATGCCGGGGACGGTGACGGACGCTCCGGCCGGGGCCGGCGCAACCGCGGCAAGCGGGCCGACGCCGACCGCGAACCGGCCGTGCGGATCGCGACGGTTCTCGCCGGCCCGAAGCCCGATCCACGCGGACCCAAGCCGCCATCGCTGCGCGGCGAGGGAGCCGAGAACGGACCGCCGTCGGCGGACGAGGTCGGGGCTGTGCTGATCGAGGGTCCCGACGTCGCGGTGGTCGTGCCCGAGTCCGCGGCCGGCGAGGTCGCGGCGGATGTCGCCGATCAGGTGACCGAAGCCACCCTGGCCGCGGACGAAACCGTCGGGCTGTCCGACGGCGAGTCGGTCGCCGGGGTGCTGGCCGAGGCCGATGCCGCGGTCGCCGCGGTGGAGTTGGCCCAACACCAGCCGGCCCGAGACCGGCGGCGCAGGACGAGCCGACCGAGGAACCCTCGAGCCGGCCGGCCCGTCCCCGTCGCCGCCGGGCCGCTGGACGACCCGCCGGAGCGCCGTCGGAATCGTCGGTGGCCGTGGACATCGTGCTGCCGGCGACCCCCGAGGCAGCGACCGGAGCAGACGCCGAGCCCGCTGCAGCCGGATCCGGCCGCTGTGAGCCGACAAGCCGAGCCAGCAGGCGCGCACCTCACCCGAGACCGTTGTCGCCGCACCGGCGGCCGAGTCGGCCGGATCGGAGACGACCGGCGACGCACGCCCCGCCGAAGTCCGGCCGCCGCAGGTCCACCCGGACCCGCAAGCCGGCCACGCCGTCCGCGGACGGCCAGGCGGCGGACGGCCAGCGCGACGTCCCGTCGTCCGACGCGACGCCCGAGCCGGCCATGAGTACGACGGTCGCCACCCCCGGCGGAGTCAGCGCCGGCGAAGGCGGCCCCGCGTCGCCGGCGCGCGGCCTCACGTCCGGCCGGACCGGCCGGTGAACCGGTGACCGTGCCGGCGATCCCGGTCACATCGGGCGACGGGTCGAGCTCCGGCTGAGCGCGCCGCGGGCGGCTCCGTTGTCCCTGGTTTGCTCCGGGCGACGCCGTGGCCGTATCCTTGGGTGTCGCCCGCTGCTTTGCAGCGGGTTTTGCGGTGCCCTTCTCGCCGGCGTCCTTCACCGGACGCCCTGGAGCCGGCCCGCACCGACCACCACCGCCCGACCGGCGCCGGCAGGCGCCCGACAGGCATGTAGTTCCGACAGCAGTGCACGAGATACAGGAAGGCGCGTTCACCATGTACGCGATCGTCAAGACCGGCGGCAAGCAGTACAAGGTCGCCGAGGGTGACGTCATCGAGATCGAGAAGCTCGAGGGCGAGCCCGGCGCCGCGGTGACGCTGCCGGCCGTCCTGGTCGTCGATGGCGACCAGCTGACCACCTCGGCCGACGACCTGGCGAAGGTCACCGTGTCCGGCGAGGTGGTCGCCCACACCAAGGGCCCGAAGATCGTCATCCACAAGTTCAAGAACAAGACCGGGTACCACAAGCGGCAGGGCCACCGTCAGCCGCTGACCCAGGTCAAGGTCACCGGCATCGCCGTCAAGGGCTGAGAGGACAAGCAACCATGGCTCACAAGAAGGGCGCCTCCAGCTCCCGCAACGGGCGCGACTCCAATTCTCAGCGTCTCGGCGTCAAGCGCTTCGGCGGCCAGACCGTGCTCGCCGGCGAGATCCTGGTCCGCCAGCGCGGCACCAAGTTCCACCCGGGAGACGGCGTCGGCCGCGGCAGCGACGACACGCTGTTCGCCCTGGTCCCCGGGGCCGTCGAGTTCGGCGCCAAGCGCGGTCGCAAGACCGTCAACATCGTCCCGGTTCCGGCCGCGGCTGTGTCCGCAGAGGCCTGACCCCGACGCACACCAGAACGAACCCCGGCGAGGGGCGGGTCCGGAACACCGGAACCGCCCCTCGCTGTTTCTTCTGATCAGGGATTCGACACCGGATCCCCGCAGATTCCGAGAGGAGCGCACCATGGCCAAGTTCGTCGATCGCGCCGTCCTGCACCTGCAGGCCGGTGACGGCGGCCACGGCTGCGCATCTGTGCACCGGGAGAAGTTCAAGCCGCTCGGTGGTCCGGACGGCGGGGACGGCGGCAACGGCGGTGACGTCGTGCTGCGCGTCGACGACAACGTGCACACCCTGCTCGACTTCCACTTCCGTCAGCACGCCAAGGCCGGCAACGGCCGGCCCGGTCAGGGTGACAACAAGGACGGCGCCAACGGCGCCGGCCTCGAGTTGCAGGTCCCGCAGGGCACCGTGGTGCTGGGCGAGGACGGCAGCGTGCTGGCCGACCTGGTCGACGTCGGCACCACCTACGTCGCCGCCAAGGGCGGCCGCGGCGGCCTCGGCAACGCGGCGCTGGCCTCCCGGGCCCGCAAGGCCCCGGGCTTCGCGCTGCTCGGTGAGCCCGGGGAGGCCGCGGACATCACCCTGGAACTGAAGTCGGTCGCCGACGTCGGACTGGTCGGCTTCCCCAGCGCCGGGAAATCGTCGCTGGTCTCGGTGCTGTCCGCGGCCAAACCGAAGATCGCCGATTACCCGTTCACCACGCTGGAGCCCAATCTCGGTGTGGTCACGGCCGGTTCCGAGGTGTTCACCATCGCCGACGTGCCCGGCCTGATCCCCGGCGCCAGCCAGGGCAAGGGGCTCGGCCTGGAGTTCCTCCGGCACATCGAGCGGTGCGCGGTGCTGGTGCACGTCGTCGACTGCGCGACCTACGAGCCCGGTCGCGACCCGGCCAGCGACATCGAGGCCCTGGAGCACGAGCTCGCCGAGTACACCCCGGCGCTGAGCACCGACCTGGCCGACCGGCCCCGGCTGGTGGTGCTCAACAAGATCGACGTGCCCGAGGCCAGGGAACTCGCCGACTTCGTCCGGCCCGACCTGGAGTACACCGGGTACCGGGTGTTCGAGGTGTCCACCGCCACCCACGAGGGTCTGGACGCCTTGCGCTACGCGCTGGCCGAGGTGGTCCGGCAGGACCGCGAGGACCGTCCGACGCCGGTGGGCGAACGGATCATCCTGCGCCCGGCCCCGGTCAACGAGTCGCAGTTCACCGTCGAGCCCGACCCTGAGGAGCCGGGTGGGTTCGTCGTCCGGGGCACCCGGCCCGAGCGCTGGGTCAGGCAGACCGATTTCACCAACGACGAAGCCGTCGGCTTCCTGGCCGACCGGCTGGCCCGGCTCGGCGTCGAGGACGCCCTGGTCAAGATCGGCGCCACTGCCGGCGCGCCGGTGACCATCGGCAACATCACCTTCGAATGGGAGCCGGCCACTCCCGCCGGGCTGGACCTGGTGGCCAGTGAGCGGGGTACCGACGTGCGGCTGGACCGTCCCGAGCGGATCGGTGCGGCCGAGCGCAAGGCGATGCACCGACTGCGGCGCGGCCTCGACGTCGACGGACACCAGCTCGAGCGGGTGCTGTCCTACGACGACACCGGCCTGGTCGATGTCACCGTCGACCCTGCCGACGACGAGGACCTGCGCCGGTGACCGCAGCGGGCGTGGCGGCGAGCGGTCAGCACCGCGACGCTGCCGCCGGCCTGCTCCCGAGCGCCCGCGGCGCGGTCGGCTCCGCCCGCACCCTGGTCGTGAAGGTCGGCTCGTCGTCGCTGACCACCGCGTCCGGTGGGCTGGATCCCGGCCGGCTGGATGCACTGGTGGACGCGGTCGCGACCAGGGCGAAGGCGGGCTCGCACGTCGTGCTGGTGTCCTCCGGCGCGATCGCCGCCGGATTGGCCCCGCTCGGCCTGCGTCGGCGGCCGCGTGATCTGCCGACCCAGCAGGCCGCCGCGTCGGTGGGCCAGCAGTTACTCGCCGAGCGGTACGCGGCGTCCTTCGCCCGGCACGACCTCCGGGTCGGTCAGGTGCTGTTGACCAGCGACGACGTGGTGCGCCGCGCGCACTACCGCAATGCCCAGCGGACATTCGCCAAACTCCTGCACTTCGGGGTGGTACCGGTGGTCAACGAGAACGACACGGTGGCCACCGCGGAGATCAAGTTCGGCGACAACGACCGGCTGGCCGCACTTGTCGCGCACCTGGTCGGTGCGGATGCGTTGGTGCTGCTGTCCGACGTCGACGCCCTGTACACCGGCGACCCGAACCTGCCGGGCTCGACCGTCATTCGCGACATCACCGAATCCGGCGAACTGAGCCAGGTGTCGATCGTGGCCTCGCGCAGCGGCGTCGGCACCGGCGGGATGGCCTCCAAGCTCACCGCCGCGATGACCGCGACCGGTGCCGGGATCCCGGTGCTGTTGGCCGCGGCCGCGGATGCCGCGGCCGCGTTGGAGTTTCGCAGCGACCGGGGGCCCGCGGTCGGCACCGCGTTCGCCGCGGCCGAACGGCGCACCGGATCCCGGCTGTTCTGGCTGCGGCACGCCGCCCATCCCGCCGGCTCGTTGGGTTTGGATGCCGGCGCCGTGGCGGCCGTCGTCGGGCGGCGCAAATCGCTGCTGCCGGCCGGGATCACCGCCGTGCACGGCGATTTCGAGTCCGGCGACGTGGTGGACCTGCTCGACCCCGACGGCGCGGTGGTGGCCAGGGGCTTCGTCGCGCACGACGCCACCGAGCTGCCGGCCCTGGTCGGCCGGAGCCTGGCGGAGTTGCCGGCCGAGTCGCGCCGGCCGGTGGTACATGCCGACGACCTGGTCGCGATGGCCACCCGGCCGGGACGGGTGCGTGGTGTCTTACCTGCAAGGGAGTTCAACGATGACCTCTGACGTGCTGGACCGCACGGTGACCGCTTCGCGCGAGGACGTGCTGGCCGCGGCCCGGCGGGCGCGGACCGCCGCCGCCGGGCTCGCGCTGCTGCCGCGGTCGACGAAGGACGCGGCGCTCGGTGCGATGGCCGACGCCTTGCTCGCCGCCACCGACAGGATTCTCGCCGCCAACGCGCAGGACGTCGCCGCGGCCGAGGCCGCCGGGACCTCGGCGGCGTTGGTGGATCGGTTGCGGCTGACCGAATCCAGGGTCGCGGCGATGGCCGACGGCCTGCGGGTGCTGGTCGGCCTACCCGACCCGGTCGGCGAATCGGTGCGCGGTTCCGTCCTGCCCAACGGCTTGCAGCTGCGGCAGATCCGGGTGCCGCTCGGAGTGGTCGCGATCATCTACGAGGCCAGGCCCAACGTCACCGTCGATGCGGCCGGCATCGCGTTGAAGTCCGGAAACGCAGCGCTGCTGCGCGGTTCCGCGCTCCGCGTATGCGTCCAACCGGGTGCTGGTCGACCTACTGTCCGAGGCCGGTTCGGCTGCCGGGCTGCCGGCCGATGCGGTCAGCCTGGTGCCCGGCACCGACCGGGAGTCGGTGACCCACTTGATGACCGCCCGCGGCCTGGTCGACGTGATCATCCCGCGCGGCGGCGCCGGACTCATCCAGGCGGTCGTCACCGGTTCCACGGTGCCGGTGATCGAAACCGGGGTGGGCAACTGCCACGTCTACGTCGACGCCACCGCGGATCCGGCGATGGCCGTCGAGATCGTGGTGAACTCCAAGGCTCGTCGCCCATCGGTCTGCAATGCCGCCGAGACCCTGCTGGTGCACCGGGACATCGCCGCCGCCTTCGTCCCGACCGCCGTCGCCGCCCTGCACGACGCCGGAGTGACGGTGCACGCCGACCGGGCCGCGTTGGACCTGCTGGATCCGGCGGAGCTCACCGTGCCGGCCACGGCCGAGGACTTCGACACCGAGTACCTGTCGCTGGACATCGCACTGGCCGTGGTGGACGACCTGCACGCCGCCATCGAGCACATCCGGGCCCACGGCACCGGGCACACCGAGGCGATCGTCACCCGTGACCTGCAGGCCGCCGAGACGTTCACCGCACGGGTCGACGCCGCTGCGGTGATGGTCAACGCGTCCACCGCGTTCACCGACGGCGGCCAGTTCGGGTTCGGCGCCGAGATCGGCATCTCCACCCAGAAGTTGCACGCGCGCGGGCCGATGGGTCTGGCCGAGTTGACCAGCACGAAGTACCTGGTCATCGGCGACGGACAGATCCGGGCTACCTCGTGACCGGCAGACGGATCGGAGTGATGGGCGGCACGTTCGACCCCATCCACCACGGCCACCTCGTTGCCGCTTCCGAAGTGGCCGGACGCTTCTCGCTCGACGAGGTGCGCTTCGTCCCGACCGGACAGCCCTGGCAGAAGTCGGCCGAGGAGGTGTCGCCGGCCGAGCACCGTTACCTGATGACGGTGATCGCCACCGCCGCCAACCCGCAGTTCACCGTCAGCCGGGTGGACATCGACCGCGGCGGCCCGACATACACCAAGGACACCCTGACCGACCTGCGCGCCGAGGACCCCGACGCCGAGTACTTCTTCATCACCGGCGCCGACGCCCTCTCGGCCATCATGAGCTGGAAGAACGTCCACGAGTTGTTCGCGCTGGCCCACTTCATCGGGGTGACCAGACCCGGTTACGTGCTGCGGGACCCCAACGTTCCCGAGGGTGCGGTCACCCTCATCGAGGTACCGGCCATGGCGATCTCGTCCACCGACTGCCGGCGCCGCGTCGCCGGCGGCTCGCCGGTCTGGTACCTGGTCCCGGACGGTGTGGTCCAGTACATCGCCAAGTACGGCCTGTACCGCACGCCGGAGATCGGCCGACCGTCCGCCGGCCATGCCCGCGCGGCGACGAATCAGAGCGATCAGCCCCACCATCAAGGAGTGCAGTGACTGCCACCGATACCGCCCGCGAACTTGCCACCATCGCCGCCCAGGCCGCGGCCGACAAGCTCGCCACCGACATCCTGATCATCGACGTGTCGGACCGGTTGGCCATCACCGACTGCTTCGTCGTCGTCACCGGTGCCAACGACCGGCAGGTCGGCGCCATCGTCGACGAGGTCGAGGAGAAGATGCGGTTGGCCGGAGTGAAACCGGTGCGACGCGAGGGGGAACGGGACGGTCGCTGGGTGCTGCTGGACTTCCTGGAGATCGTCGTGCACGTGCAGCACTCCGAGGAGCGGGTGTTCTACGCGCTCGACCGACTGTGGAAGGACTGCCCGACCATCCCGTTCGTCGATGCCGGTGGCGGGCCGCCCAGTGATGATGGCGAGCCCAGTGATGATGGCGAGCCCAGTGACGACTGGCGAGCCCAGTGACGGCGGCGAGCCCAGTGACGATGGCGAGCCGGCCGCTGCCGAGCCTTCACCCGGCGACACCGACGGGGCGACCGAGCCCGCACTGGCATGAGCCTGCATTCGCTGATCCTGCTGCGCCACGGGGAGACCGAGTGGAACGCCGACCGGCGGTTGCAGGGGCATCGTGACATCGCGCTGAACGACGTGGGTCTGCGCCAGGCCGCGCAGGCCGCGCCGTCGATCGCGGCGCTGCATCCCGAAGTGGTCGTCGCCTCGGACCTGCAGCGTGCGCTGGTGACCGCGCAGACCGTGGCCGAGGAGTTGGGCCTGCCCGTGACCGTCGATCCGCGATTGCGGGAAACGGGTCTCGGCGACTGGGAAGGCCTGACGGTCGACGACGCCCGGGCGAACTGGCCCGATGAATGGGCGGCCTGGACCAGCACCAGCGCGCTGAACCACCCGCCCGGGGGCGAGTCCCGCTGGGAGGTGGCCGGTCGGGCCGGCCGGGTCGTCGATGAGCTCGATGAGTCGGGAGTGTCCAATGCGCTGCTCGTCGCGCACGGCGGCACCATCGTCGGCCTGACCGGCCGGTTGCTCGGCCTGCCGCACGAGCACTGGTCGATGCTGGTGGGGATCGGCAACTGTCACTGGGTGGTGCTGCACCGGGTGGCGGATGGCCGCTGGCGGCTGCACACCTACAACGCCGGTCTCGGCGCCGTCGTCGTCACCGGCTCGGCCGACCGCGACGAGGTCGCCGGGACCTAGGCGGTCGCCAGTGCCCAGCGGTCGATGACCTCGTGGACCGTACGGCCGCCGGGTCCGTTGCCCAGGTGGGAACGGACCAGCGTGATCTCCTCGACGGGAAACCGGGGCCCGCGGTAGTCGGCCAGCCGGGTCACGATCGATTGCAGGTCGGTGGGCGAGCAGCGGGCGATCGTGAGGTGCGGGCGAAACGGGCGGTGGTCGAGGGGCAGACCGGTGGCGCGGGCTGCCGTTGCCGCCGCGGCTGCCACGGCCTCGAGCTCCGGCCGGCCGGAGTCGACGCCGCACCACAAGGTGGTCGCCCTGGCCGGACGTGGGAACGCGCCGGCCCCGGCCAAGCCTGCCGGAAAGCCAGTGAGGGCATGAGCGGCACAGGCCAGGTTCGCGGACAGGGTGGGCACCTCGGAGTCCGGCACATCGGCCAGGAACGCGAGGGTGAGGTGCCACTGTTCGGGTGGGGTCCAGCGCAACGAATGGTTGTCGTGCCGCGAGGGGTCGTGCCCGGACAGGTCATGCTGTGTCACAACGTGTTGTGTCATGTCCTGGCGCGGCGGACGGTGCTGGGATAGTTCGCGCAGCCGCGCGGCCAGATGATCACGCGCGGTCGCCGGAGGATCGACGGCGACGAACAGGCGCACCACGTCACCCTAGACGCGGGAAGCGCCTGGGACTAAGGGAATCGGTGGAGCTACGATCGGCCTACGTCCGCCGGTTCGGGTTGTTGCCGCGCTGGGCGGACTTGTTCGCGCTTGCAGGGTCGTGCGTTCGGGGTCGAACTTGGTTGCTTCGGCCGGACGGGCGCAGAGGCGAGTGACGGTCGGGGCCGGGTGTGGGGCCGTTCATCCATGCGGGTGGTGGGTCAGGTGGTTGGTAGGACCCGGGTCGCAGGTCCCACTCCACGCCGTGGTCGGTGACTCTGCCGGCCAACCTATCTCGGTGGACGATGGTGTGGTGGCGTCCGCACACCAGCGCTGCGTTCGCGAGATCTGTTGCGCCCCCGTCCATCCAATGGATCAAATGATGGGCGTCACACCAGGCCGCGGGGGCACCGCAACCGGGAAAAGTGCAGTGAGCGTCTCGCAGCCACAGGGCGCGGATCTGGTCAGTCGTGAACAGCCGCTTCTCCCGGCCCTGGTTCAAGATCGCGCCGTCGACACCCAGCACCACGGGGATGATCGCCGCGTCACAGGCCAGTTTGCGGATGGTGTCGCAGCCCAAAAGCACACCTTCGGCCAGTGTGCCCATCGCCTGCGCGGCGCCGTACTGGGCGTTCAACGCTTCGAAGTCCATCGTGAGCACCAGCACGGCCTTGGGATTGGTATTGGGCCGGACGGTGTCCGGGTCGGTCGCGGTGACAGACCGGCGCAAGGCTTCGATCAGCGCTTCCCCCCGCCGCCGGCCGGCGGTGCGGGTGTCGGGTTCGCCGACCGGCCGGCCGTCTGACGTCCTTGGCGCACCTTGGGTGCGGACAGCGGCCCGATGGCTGCTTCCAGCACGCACTTGCCTTCGTTGTCGGTGGTGAGCTTGTACTCGTGCACCCCGGGGGAGGTCTCCCGCCCGGGTGACAGGTCGATCTGCCGGCGGCACTTCTCCTGGTGTTTGTCGAACTCGCCGTCCTCACCCCAGCGGGCCAAGATTTCCTGCTTGAGGGTGCGGACCGCGCCCGGGCCGAACGTGGCGCCCATGTCCAGCAGCTGGGCCAGGACCTCCGGTTTGGCCTCGTCGGTCAGGTCCGGGGCCAACTTGTCGAACTCCGCAGCCACCACCACCGCGGTGCCCAGGTCCACATCCGCGGTCAGCACCGAATCGGCCGCGTCGGCCAGCTCCGGACGGCGCAGCAGCTTGGCCGCCTTGGCGATGGTGTAGGCGTCGCGACGCAGGTGCCAGCCGTACTCGGCCACCCACTGCGCCGTGTTCGCGCACTGCGAGGCTTCCACCACGCCGCGGGCTTCGGCGTCGGCCACGACGCGCCGCGATCTGCGCCATCGTCAGCGCCGCCAACTCGGCCAGTTCACCGACCAGGTCGCCCAACTCGCCGGACGGGCATTGGTAGCCGACGGTGTGCAGATCCCGCGTCACCGCGCGGCACGCGGCGATGACCTGCCGCCGTTCCGCCAAAGATGCTGCACCGCCTGCCATACCAAAGAACGCTACTCAGGGGGTCCGACAGTGCCCCTGTCACAACCAGGGTTATCCACACCTTGGCCGGTCACGATCCGATCACAGTTCCCAGAGCTTCTGCGTTTCCCGGACTCTGAACCTACCCAGCAACTCTCACCCTTGCGAGGATCAACTCGACGCTCTTGTGAACAGAGTGACGCGGAGCCGTCCCGGTCGAGCCGAGCGAAGCGGGAGCCGCCAATAACACGGTGGATGGCGGCTCACGATTTCAGGAGACGCCATCCGGCATCCTGCGTTTCGCCTGTTGATCCTCGAAGCAACGGCGTCGTGCGGCGGTGGTGGGCGGGGAGTTGTCCACCTAGCGGTGAGCTGTCCACAATCCGAGCGGCCTGCTGCGTTGTGCCGCGATGCGTCCCTACCGTCGAGGGCATGTCTGAAAGGCCCGACCCGACACGGCGACTGGTGGCGCTGCGCTCGACGCCGCCGGCGGCTCGAAGCGGTTGGGTGCCACCACCTCCAGATCCGTCCGTGCGTGCAAGACGTCCGCGGGGAGCGCACCGGCGTAGGGCGGGACGCACCGATCTCGATGACGTGGGCGCCGACGGCGAAGCGCTGCCCGAGGAGGACGACACCGACGTCCGACAACCCTATCGACGCCGACACCGACATCGGCAGCGACGACGCCGGCGACACCGACGCTGCGCCCGCCCGCCGTGCCGTGGGGGGACCCTGGGGCCGCGTGGCCGAGAAGTGGGTTCCGGATTCCCTGCGCGATGCACGGGTGGATCCGGGCCGGCGGGGCGCGGTGCTGCTCACCGTCGTCGCCGCGGTCGCGGCGGTGGTGGCCGCGATCGGCGTCTGGCGCGACCGGCCGGAAACCCGGCCGGTGCAGCCGGTTGCCCTGGCCCCCGCAACGACCGGCGCCCCGGCGACGGCCGCTTCGACGAACGCCGGCTCGGCCGACGCGGCCCGGGCGCACCCGGGTTCGACGCCCGCGGCGAGCGGCGCCCGGGCATCGCCGGGAGCAGGCTCACCAGCAGGGACGACGCGGACCTCCGCCGACTCGGCGACGGCCACTTCCACACCCAGCACTGTGTACGTCTCGGTGACCGGCCTGGTACGCAAACCCGGCCTGGTCCGGTTGGCCGCCGGATCTCGGGTCGCCGACGCCATCGAGGCGGCCGGTGGGGTCACCGAAGACGGAGACGTCACCGGTATGAATCTCGCTGCCCTGCTGTCCGACGGTGATTCCGTTGTCGTGGGTGGCAGTAGGGCGGCCAGCGTCTCGGGCACGGTCAGTGGCACCGCGCCGCCCTCCAGGAGTGGGAGCGGGAGCGGCGGCGGGAACGGCGACGTCGTGGCGCCGGTCGGGACCGACTCGGCAGCAACACCGGTCAACCTCAACCAGGCCGACCAGGCGGCGTTGGAGTCACTGCCCGGTGTCGGACCGGTGATGGCCGGGAACATCCTCGCCTGGCGGGACGAGCATGGGTCGTTCACGTCTGTCGAGCAATTGCAAGAGGTCTCGGGCATCGGGCCGACCCGCTATGCACAACTCGCCCCGCTCGTGACGGTGTGAGCAGACGACATCGGCGGCCGGCCGACGACGAACCTCTCGCTCCGATGGACCTGCGGCTGGTCCCGGGAGCGCTGCTGCTCTGGGCCGGCTGCGGCGCGGGCCTGCTGGGAAGGCGACTCCCGCTGGTCGCTCTCGCCGGGGCCGTGCTCGCGGTCGCGGTGGCCACCGTGCTGCCGCCACGGATCCGGGCCGGCCTGCTGGCCGGTGCCGCTCTCCTCGTCGTGGGCACCGGTCTCGCCTGGCTCGACGTCCACCGGGCGCAGACCGATCCGGCGATGATCGCCGCCGTTCGCGGTGCGTACGCCACGTGGACGTCACACTGACGGCGACAGCTGTGCCGCTGCCCTCGGCGTTCGGCCCCGGCAGCGTCGAAAAGGACACCGGCAGCACCCAACCGGAGCGGTTTCGACTCGCCGCGGAGTCGACACTCGTCACGGTGGCCGGACGGGCCTGGACCAGCCAGGTGGCGGTGTCGGTCGTTGCGTCCGGCCCCCAGTGGGCGACGATTCCGGTCGGCACTCGTCTGCGGGTCGGCGGATTACTTGCGGTGGACGAGTTCCCGGTGGTGCCCGGAGTGCAACTGCGTGCGCGAACGCCGCCGACCGTGATCGGGTCGGCCCCGTGGTGGTACCAGGTGACCGGGGTGGTGCGCAGCGACCTGCACCGGTCTGCGCAGACGCTGGCGCCGGATCCGGCTGGCCTCCTTCCCGGCCTGGTGGTCGGCGACACCTCCGGGATCGACGAGAAGCTCAGCGCCGACGCGAAGGCCACCGGACTCACCCACCTGCTGGCGGTGTCCGGATCGCACTTCGCGATCCTCTGTGGGTTGGTGGTGCTGGCACTGCGGGGCTTCGGCCCGCGGGTCGCGGTGGGTGGCGGCGCACTGACGCTGGTTGGGCTGGTGCTGCTGGTCGGACCGCAGCCGTCGGTGTTGCGGGCCGCGGTGATGGGCGCTGTCGGGCTGCTGGCGGTCCTTGCCGGACGGGTACGCACAGCGGTGCCGGCACTGGCCACCGCGGTGATCGTGCTGCTGGTGGCCGAACCGGCCCTGGCCCTGTCGGCCGGGTTTGCCCTGTCAGTGTTGGCCACCGGTGGACTGGTCTTCCTCGCGCCGCCCTGGGCGGCCGCGCTGCGCCGTCGCGGGGTCCCGCGGGGCTGGGCCGAATTCGTCAGCATCCCGGTCGCTGCGCAGATCACCACGCTGCCCGTGGTCGCGGCGTTGTCGGGCCAGGTCTCGCTCGCCGCGCTGCCGGCGAATCTCGTGGTTGCGCCGGTGGTGCCCCTCGCCCTGGTGATCGGTGTGCTGTGCGCGGTCGTCGGGCCCTGGTGGCCGGCCGGCGGGAACGCGCTCGCGAGCGCGGACGAACCGCTGCTGAACTGGATCAGCGGAACGGCCCACCTGCTGGCCCGGCAGGCGGGCGCGGCCGTGCCCTGGCCGGCCACCGGGCCGGGCGTGCTGGTGCTCTCCGGGCTGCTGGTCAGCGGTCTGCTCCTGCTGCGGCACCGACGGATCCGCGCGCTGGCCCTGGCCGCGCTCACCGGCGTGGCGGCGATCCTGCTTCCGTCCCGGGTGATCGCGCTGCCCGGCTGGCCGGCGCCGGGCTGGTTGCTCACCGCCTGCGACGTCGGCCAGGGCGACGCGATGGTGCTGGCCACCGACGAGCCGGGGGTCGCCGTGGTGGTGGACACCGGCCCCGATCCGGCTCTGGTGGACCGGTGTCTCGACCGCTTGGATATCGGGACCATTCCGTTGCTGGTGCTGACGCACCTGCACGCCGACCACATCGACGGACTGGCCGGCGCTCTCGACGGTCGATCCGTCGGCGCCATCGGGATCGGTCCCGAGGTCGATCTGAGCGCCGCGCTGGCTCAGGTGCGGCGCACCGCCCAGCAGCACGGCGTGCCCATTGTCGCTCTGCCCCTGGGCACCTTGTGGTCCGCCGGCGGCCTGTCCCTGCAGGTGCTCGGACCGCGACAGCTGTTCCACGGTACCGATTCCGATCCGAACAATGACTCCGTGGTGATGATGGCCCAGCGGGCCGGCATCCGGATCCTGATGACCGGTGACGTCGAAACCGAAGCCCAACAACGACTGTTGAACGCCGGCACGGACCTGGCCGCCGACGTGCTCAAGGTGCCGCACCACGGGTCGTCCAAGGACCTGCCGTCGTTCCTGCGGGCCATCTCGCCCGAGGTGGCGGTGATCGGGGTGGGCAGGGACAACGACTATGGCCATCCCAGCCCGCGCACCCTGGACGAGCTGCGGGCCGTCGGAACCGGCGCGATCCTGCGCACCGACACCGAGGGCGACGTGGCGGTGTCGCTGCGTCGACGGTTCGCTCGCGGTGACCATCCGTGGTCCATGACACGCCGGCACCGACCGGAATCCGGAGATGCACCACGACGAGGTGTCCGGTCGCCGGGAACTCTGGTTGTCGTTGTCGTTGTCGGTCGTGCCGGTGCGGGCGCGGTGCGGGCCGGGCTCGGGCCGGTGCGGGGCGGAGCAGGGCAGGCAAGAGATGGGCCGACATCTGCCAGAGTGGGCGGGTGTCCGGTCCGGTCGAATGGGTGTTCCTGCTGGGTGCCGGGCTGGTCGCGGGGATCATCGGGACGGCCGGTGGGATCACCTCCCTCGTCGCCTACCCGGCGTTGCTCGCCGTCGGACTGCCCCCGCTGACCGCCAACGTGACGAACTCGGTTGCCCTGCTCGGCAGCGGATTCGGTTCGGCGATGCGGACCGGAGACGACCTCACCGGCCATCGGGCGACGATCCGGCGCTGGTTGCCGATCACCGTGCTGGGCTCCGCGGCCGGCGCGGTGCTGCTCGTCACCACGCCGGCGTCGGTGTTCGACCGGATCGTCGGCTTCCTGGTCGCGATCGGTTCGATCATTCTGTTGCTGCAGCCCAGGATCGCGTCGTGGCAAGCCACCCGGCCCCGGCCTCCGCGGGCCTGGGTGGCGGTCGGTGCCGGTGTGGGGATCGCCCTCTACAACGGCTATTTCGGCGCCGGGTCGGGCGTGCTGATGATCGCCCTGCTGCTGCTCACCGCCGAGCCGGTGCTGCACCGGGCCAATTCGTTGAAGAACGTGCTGTTGTTCGCGGCCGACATCCTGCCGGCGGTGCTGTTCGCTGTGCTCGGCACCGTGGCGTGGGCGGCGGTCTGGCCGCTGGGGATCGGTGCGCTGGCCGGAGGGCTGATCGGACCGGGCGTCGCCCGTTGGCTCCCGCCCGACCTGTTGCGGGTGCTGATCGCGCTCTGCGGGTTCGTGCTGGCCGGCTGGCTGTGGCTGCGGCGTTGACCCAACGGTCCACCTCACCGGCGGGGCCCGGTGACCGGCGGGCGGGCGGCAGGGCCCCGGTGACGGCAGGCCCAATCAGCTCGGCGGGAACAACTCGAGTTCTGCCTGGACCTCGGCCAGCTCGGCCGCCAGCTGATCAGCCCTGGTCTGCACGGCTTTCCGGTGCTCGGCGAGCAGGGCTTCGACCACCTCGGTCAAGCGCGGCTCGTCCAGTTCACGGGCGATCTCGGCCACCCGGGCCGGGGACACCGGCACGGCCCTTACCACCACCCTGGCGCCGACCCGCGCCTCGACCCGCCACCCGGACTCGCCGTCGGTGCTGACCGTGATGGTGACCGCCGGCCGCTTGCCCTTCGCCCGACCGGGACCGCGCCCGGCGGGATTCCGAGACGAGGCTCCCGCGGGCACTCCGGCACCATTCGGCGCCGGACTGGGAAACAGCTCGCCGGTATCGCGCCCGGCCACCGCGGGCTCGGGCATTCGGGGTGCACCAGTGTGGGGGCCGGCAGGGTGCGCGACTCGGGACTCCGATCCGGCGGGCATGGCCGGCAGCGGCCGGGGCTCGGCCGATCTGGCCCGGCGCGCCGCCCCCAGGTCGGTGACCGACGGCGCGGCGGGAGTACGGACGGTGGCGGTGGGCACCGCAGGCGCGGGCGGTACGCCGCCCCGCCGGTACGGCGCCAGATCGCCCGGCGCGAACGGCAGGACGTCGCGGTTGCGTCCGGCACCGATCTCGACCTGCAGGAACTCGTCGCCGTCGATGTCCGGGTCGCCGATGGACCGCACCCGACCGGTAGCACCGTCCGGGAACGAACCGGACGGGGCGATCGACACCCGCACCAACTTGCCGGCATCCAACCCGGCTCGCAGCGCGGCGATGTCGAGCACCGGGGCGGCCCGGCGACCGCTCTTGCTGCGCGACGTCCCATCGGAACGTGCTGCCACGGCGACCCCTTCCCTCGATGCCGCCGATCCTGCCACGTGACACCGACAACGGGTCCGGACACGCAGGGCCCCGACGCGGGGGCAATCAGCGCAGCGCGGACCCCGCCGCCCGAGCGGCGCCGGGCAGCGCCGCGGCCAGCCGGTCGAGGTCGTCAGGGCCGTGCGCGCCGGAGACGAACCAGGCCTCGAATGCCGAGGGCGGCAGGTAGATCCCGGCGTCCAGCAGGGCGTGGAAGAACGCGGCGTACGCGGTGACGCTCTGCCGGCGCGCGGCGTCGTAGTCGGGTACCTCGTCCGGGCCGAAGAACACCGAGAACAGGTTGCCGACGCCCTGCACCCGGTGCGGTACGCCGGCATCGGTCAGCGCGGTGGCGACCACCGCCTGCACCGCCGCGGCGGTCCGGTCCAGGTGCGCGTACAGCGCGGCGTCGCACCCGGCGAGTGTGGCCAGCCCGGCGGCCACCGCCACCGGATTCCCGGACAGCGTGCCGGCCTGGTACACCGGACCCTCCGGTGCCAGCAGGGCCATCACGTCGGCCCGCCCGCCGAACGCGCCGACCGGCAGTCCGCCGCCGATCACCTTGCCGAAGGTGAACAGGTCGGGCGCCCAGCCCTCCTGGACGCCTTCGCGTCCCCATTGGCCGCCCGGCCCGACCCGGAACCCGGTCATCACCTCGTCGAAGATCAGCAACGCACCGGCGTCGTGCGCGGCCTGCGCCAGCGCCGCGTTGAAGCCCGGCTGCGGGTGGCACGACGCCCATGTTCGCGGCGGCGGCTTCGGTGATCACCGCGGCGATCTCGCCCGGATGCGCGTCGAATGCCGCTCGCACGGCGGCGATGTCGTTGTACGGCAGGACGATGACGTCGCCGGTGGTGGCTGGCCGGCACGCCGGCCGAGTCGGGCAGGGCGAAGGTGGCGACGCCCGAACCGGCCGCCGCCAGCAGAGCGTCGACGTGGCCGTGATAGCACCCGGCGAACTTGATGATCTTGGTGCGGCCGGTGAACCCGCGGGCCAGGCGGAGCGCCGACATGGTCGCCTCGGTGCCCGACGACACCAGCCTGAGCTGTTGCACCGCGGGGACTCTGGCGATGATCTCCTCGGCCAGCAGCGACCTCGCCCGGGCCGGGCGTGCCGAACGACAATCCGCGACCGGCCGCCGCCTGCACGGCGTCCACCACCGCCGGGTGGGCGTGGCCCAGGATCATCGGACCCCAGGAGCCGACGAGATCGACGTACTCCCGACCGTCCGCATCGGTGAGCCGGGAGCCCCTGGCCGGACACCATGAACCGCGGGGTGCCGCCGACCGAGCGGAAGGCCCGGACCGGCGAGTTGACCCCGCCGGGGGTGACCGCGCACGGCCCGGGCGAACCACGCGGCGCTGGTCGGCGCGGACGGGTCGAGTCCGACGGTTGCGGCACCGGTGGTGGCCGGGTCGGTCACCGTGGTGTCGGTCGCGGGGTCGGTCACCGCAGTCCCTCCTCGGCGCGCAGGCGCTGCGCCAACTCGACCGCCCAGTAGGTCAACACGATCCCGGCCCCGGCTCGGCGGATCGCGGTGACCGTCTCCAGGATCGCCCGGTCGCGGTCGATCCAGCCGTGGGCCGCCGCCGCCTCGACCATCGCGTACTCACCCGAGACCTGATACGCGGCAACCGGAACGTCAACTGTCGCCGCCACGTCGGCCAGCACGTCGAGGTACGCCATCGCCGGCTTGACCATCACCAGGTCGGCGCCCTCGGCCACGTCCAGGGCAACCTCGCGGGCCGCCTCGACGCGGTTCGCCGGATCCTGTTGGTAGGTCCGCCGATCGCCGATCAGCGCCGAGTCGACGGCCTCACGGAACGGTCCGTAGAACGACGACGCGTACTTGGCCGCGTAGGCGAAGACGCCGGTGTCGAGATGCCCGGCCGCGTCCAGCGCCGTACGGACGGCGCCGACCTGGCCGTCCATCATCCCGGAGGTGCCGAGCAGATCGGCGCCCGCGTCGGCCTGGGCCAGCGCCATCTCGGCGTACCGGTCGAGGGTGGCGTCGTTGTCCACCGATCCGTCGTCGGCCAGCACCCCGCAGTGGCCGTGGTCGGTGAACTCGTCCAGGCACAGGTCGGCCATCAGCACGGTGTCGCCGCCGACCTCGGCGGCAAGGTCGGACAGCGCGACGTTGAGGATCCCGTCCGGGTCGGTCGCCGCCGGAGCCGACCGCGTCGCGCTCCGCCGGGATGCCGAAGATCATCAGGCCGCCGACCCCGGCCTCGACCGCCTCGACCGCGGCCTTCCGCAGCGAGTCCCGGGTGTGCTGCACGACGCCGGGCATCGACGATGATCGGTGCCGGCGCGTCCAGGCCCTCCTTGACGAACATCGGCAGCACCAGATCGGCCGGATGCAGCCGGGTCTCGGCCACCAGCCGGCGCAGCGCCGCGGTGCGCCGCAGTCGCCGGGGCCGGCTCGACGGGTAGCTCATCGGCGACTCCTTCGCTCCAGGGCGGCGGCCGAGCGCTGCCATCAGTCCGTCGTCGGTCGGCCGGTCGGCGACCACCGGTGTCAGCCCGCGCCGGCGGGCCGCCGGGCGGTGGGCTCGCCGAGGGCGATCACCACCGTGCCGGGGGCCGGCTGGCGTACCGGCCAACGCCTCGACCACGCTACCGGCGAGGTCAGCACGACCGCGTCGAACCCTCCGCCGGTCAGGTCGGCGGCGACGCTCGCCGGCAGCGGAATCGGCATCGACGCGGTAGGCGCCCACCCGGACGACGTCGAACCCCTTGGCGGCGAGCAGGTCGGCCAGCGTGCCGTCGGCCGACTCCGACTGCGGCAGCAGCACCGACCTCGCCGTGGCCGGCGGCCGGCCAGGCCCGCCGCGAGGGCGGCAGCCGATCCGGATCCGGCCGGCACCAGGTCGACCGGAATGCCAAGCGCATGGGCGGCCGCGGCGGTCGCCGGCCCGACGGCGGCGACCCTGGTGTCGGCGGGAATCACGGGCGCCACCCGAAGCTGTCCGCGCACGCTCGACCACCGCGGCGACCGCGTTCACCGAGGTGAATCCGACCCAGTCGTAGTCGCCGGCCGCCAGCGCCAGGATCGCGGCGTCCAGCGACGCCGGATCCGACGGCGGACGAACGGCGGTCACCGCGACCGCCTGGCCGGTGCCGCCGGCGTCGGCCAGCGCGGTGAGCAGGCTGCGGGCCCGGGCCTCCGGCCGCAGCACCAGCACCCGGGCGCCGACCAGCGCCGTCAGTGGCGCCGGAACCGATGGGCCTGATGGTGCCGAACGGGTCAGGGGGGTCCCGGGGGAGGTCATGGCCCCAGAATTCCGGCAGCGCCCCGCTCGAGCAGATCGGCGGCGAGTCGCCGGCCGAGATCGGCTGGCCTCGGCGTCCCCGCCGACCGGGCCGGTCGCCGTCGCGTCCACCGCGACCGCTGCCGTCGACGGCGATCACCCGCCCGCGCAGGGTCAGCACCCCGTCCGCCACGGTGCCGAGGGCCCCGACCGGGGCGGAACAGCCCGCTTCCAGCCCGCCAGCAGGGCGCGCTCGGCCACCGCGGCCGCCCGGCGCGCGAGTCGTCGATCCTGACGCGAGAGCCTCGATGTACCAGGCGCTGTCGTCGGCGCGGCACTCCACCGCCAGCGCCCCCTGGCCGGCGCCGGCAGCATCACCGGCCGGTCGAACGTCTCGGTGATCGCGGCGCTGCGGTCCAGCCGGGCCAGTCCGGCCGCGGCCAGCACCACCGCGTCCACGGTCGCCGGTCGGCGCCAGTCGCGAGCCGGGTGTCGACGTTGCCGCGCACGGGCTCGACACGGTCAGGTCGGGCCGCGACGGCCAGGAGTTGGGCCGCTCGCCGCGGCGAGCCGGTGCCGACCCGGGCGCCGCGCGGGAAGGTCGTCGAGCTGCAGCCCGTCGCGGGCGCAGAGCGCGTCGAACGGGTCCTCCCGGCAGCGGCACCGCGGCCAGCGCAACGCCCGCGGCCGGGCGCGGTCGGCAGGTCCTTGAACGAGTGGACGACGACGTCGACCTCACCGGCCAGCAGGGCCGTCCGGACCGCGGTGACGAACACCCCGGTGCCGCCGATGGTGGCCAGCGGACCGCGGTTCACGTCGCCCTCGGTGCGGATCCGGACCAGTTCGACGGCAGCACCCGGTGGCAGTGGCCGCCGACCGCGTCGCCGATCCGACCGGACTGGGCCAGGGCCAGGGCGCTGCCCCTGGTGCCGATCCGCAGCACCGGATCGGTCACGCGTGCGACGCCTCGCAGATGCCGGACGCGGCCAGCGCAGCCTGCGGCGACGTCCGTGTCGGCCCAGTCCTCGGCCGAATCCTGGCCGGCCGTGGTCGGTTTCGGCGCCGCGCAGATTCACGCAGCAGCCCGGCGGCGCAGACGTCGGGTCGCCGGGCGCAGAGTCCAGCACGGCTCCGTGCGGGCAGATCCACGGCCGACCCGCTCGGCGACCAGATCGGCCAGGGCCGCGACGAATCGGGGATCGGTGCCCGGCGTGGGCACCCGCCAGAACAGCAGACCGGCGGTCCGCGGCGGCGTCGGCGGCCTCGTGGTCGAGATCCCAGATCACCTCGACGTGGTCGGAGACGAAACCGATCGGCACCACGACGACGCCGTCGTCGCTCGGCCGGCAGATCGGCGATGACGTCGACGATGTCCGGCTCCAGCCACGGAATCTGCCGGCGACCCGGACCGGGACTGGTACACCAGCCGCCAGTCGACGGGCTCGCGCCGGTGCGCTCGGCCACCTGGGCCGCAGACCTACTCCGCACGCGGCGACGATGCTGGGCGACGTACGCGCCGCCGGGCCGGTCGTCGCCGGTGGTCGCGGAGCCGGAGCTGTCCGCCATCGCCGACGGGATCGAGTGGGTGGTGAACAGCACCTCCAGCTCGTCGGCCGGCAGCCGCCGTCCAGGGCCGCCATCGCACGGCCGCGCGGTGTGCCGTCCGCGAACGGCTCGAGGAAGCCGGGTTGGTCGAAGTACGGCCGGACCTTGTCGATCCGCACGCGGCCGACCAGGCGCGGTCGGCCAAGGCCGCGCCGAAGTCCTCGCGGTACTGCCGGCACGACGAATAGGACGAGTAGGCGGAGGTCGCCAGTCCGAGCAGCCGCGTGTACGGCCGTCGGCGCCGGCCGCGCGCGACCACGTCGGTCAACCACGGCGCCGAGTTCCGGTTGCCCCACAGCACCGGGATCAGCCAGGCCCCGCGGGCCGCCAGTTCGGCCTCGAGCGCGGCCCGCAGCGCGCGGTTCTGCTCGTTGATCGGCGACGCACCGCCCAGCGCCTGGTAGTGGTGCGACACCTCGACGAGCCGCTCGTCGGGGACCCCGCGCCCGCGGGTGACGGTGCGCAGGAACGGCATCACCTCGTCCGCGCTCTCGGGACCGCCGAAACCGGCCAGCAGTACCGCGTCGTACCCGGGTCGCCGGGCCGTTCATCGGACCGGCATCGCCGGTCACCGGAGCGCCTCGACGACGCCGGCGGCGTCCACCCGGCGACCGGAGAAGAACGGGATCTCCTCGCGCACATGCAGTCTGGCGCCGGAGGCCCGCAGATGCCGCATCAGATCGACGGTGTCGTGCAGTTCGTCGGCCTCCAGCGCCAGCAACCACTCGTAGTCGCCGAGCGCGAAGGCCGACGACGGTGTTGGACAGCACCTGGTCGTACGTCGCGGCCCATCGTTCCGTGTTCGACCAGCATGCCGCGGCGTTCCTCGTCGGGCAGCAGGTACCACTCGTAGGACCGGACGAACGGGTAGACGGTGGCCCAGTTCTGCGGTGCCGCCCCGGCCAGGAACGCCGGCACGTGGCCCTTGTTGAACTCGGCCGGCCGGTGCAGGCCCATCGCCGACCACGAGGGGCTGATCGGCCCGGCCGACCGCGGTGCGGCGCAGCGCCCTGGTCGCCGCCTGCAGCTGTTCGGCGGTCGCCGCGTGCCACCACACCATCAAGTCGGCGTCGGCGCGCATCCCGGTCAGGTCGTAGATGCCCGCGGATCTGCACGTCGTCGGCAGCAGGGCGGCCGACCAGGTCGGCCAGTTCGGCGGTCGCGTCGGCGGGTCGAGACATCCAGGTCAGCGACCCGGGCGTACACCGAGAAGAGCGTGTAGCGGATGCCCGGCATTGATCTCCCGGGCGGACCGGGCGGCGGAGGCGCTACCCGGCGCAGGGCTCGCCGGGGCCGTCGTCACGTCGTCGGAACTCATGCGTTCATCCTGCCCCTGCGTGGGGGGTGCCCGGTCACCGGAGGGCGTTGGCTGCGCCACATTCAGCGCGCCACTGGCAGCCTGCGCCACCGGAGGATCGCACCTCGGGACCGAGGACCCGGACCGATGACCGCAGATCGAGGTCTGCGACCGCGATCCGGACGTCGGCTATCCGCCATGCTGATCCACCAGCGTGGACACCGCGGTGCGGGTATCGGCGACCACCGCCGCCAGCCCGGTGCCGGCGAGGTACGACCCGACCACAGCCAACCCGGGCCGGTCGGCGACGGCGGCCCGGAGCGCGGCCACCGACGCGGCGTGCCCCGGTCGTCCGTGGGGCAGTGCGGACGGCCACTGGACCACGGCCGAATCCACCACCTCCGCCGGGCTCAGCGGCACGCCGAGCAGGGTCGCTGCGTCGGCCAGCGCCAGGTCGCGGGCAGTGACGAGTCGTCGGCCGGCGAGCCGCTCGCCGGGGCGACCGTAGGACAGCCGCAGCACGTGCCGGCCGGGCGGCAGCCGGCCGCCAGCCATGGCCACTTCGCGGTCGCGTGGGTCAGCGCCTTGGCGCGCACGCCACGGGCCCGTGACGCGACCAACACGCCGGTGCCCCGTGGTGCGTGCGTCCAGCGCGGAGCGTCGAGCACCAGGGTGACCAGCATGGACGTCGGCGCCGCCGGCTGCGGTGGCGGCCAGCGGAGCGCCCGGCAGCACCGCGGCCGTCAGCAGCGGGTTCGCCGCCGCCGGCCCGGATGGCGATCACCAACCGGTCGTGGTCAGGTCGTCGACGCGCCAACCGTGGTCGGCGAGTTGCACCGATGACACCCGCACGCCGGTCCGTGACCTCACCGCCGGCAGTCTCGATGGCCGCGACGCAGGGCCGAGGACCAGCTCGTACATGCCGCCACGGAGCCCCGACGACGGCGGAACCGGCCGGTCCGGCGGCTCCGCGCAACTGCGCCCGCGGCGGCGGCCAGCGAGCCGGTCCGACGCAGTGCATCGGCCAGCGTCGGGGCGACGTGGCCATCTCGAGGTGAGTCCGGGTCGGCGGCGTGCACCCCGCCCACCACCGGCTCCACCAGCCGCTGCAGCACCCGCGTGCCCTGCCGGGTGCGCACCAGGCCGCCGAAGGTCGCCGGCTCCGGCCGCAGCCCAGCTACCCGGCGGGCAGGTCCGATCCGCCTGGCCCGGATCGCACCGGACCGGTGCCGATCACCCGCCGCACCGTCCGCGGCCCAGGGGCGGGTCGGGATGCCCAGCCAGCCCCCGGCGGCAGTGGCGCCGTCCCGGCCGCGTGCCGCACCCAGGCCCCGACCCGGCGACGGCTGCGCCACCAGACCGTCCAGGCCGAGATCGTCGATCAGCGCGGTCACTCGCGGGTCGGGCGACGGCGTAGGACTCGGCGCCGGCGTCCAGGTCGATGCCGTCCGACGACGTGGCGAGCGACGCTGCCGCCCACGGCGTCAGAGGACTCGAGCACCAGGGCCGCAGCCCGTGCCGGGTCAGGTCGAAGGCGGCCGTCAGGCCGGCCATCCCGCCGCCGACGACGATGGCGTCGGGCCGCGGGCGTCCCGACGCTACCGGTCACGGCTGGTCGTGGATGAACGCGACCAGCCGGGTGAGCACCTCCGGGATCGGTGTCGGGCGGCACTCCGTGCCCGAGGTTCAGCACGTGCCCCGGCGCAGCGGCGCCCCGCCGCAGCACGTCGCGGGTGTGCGCGATGCAGCGCCTCGTCGCCGGCGAACAGCAGCGCCGGGTCGATGTTGCCCTGCACCGGCACCGTGCCCGCCGAGCCGGCGGATCGCGTCGTCCAGCAGCACTCGGTGGTCGACACCCGATCACGTCGGCGCCGACCGTCGTGCATCGCCGTACAGCAGCTCGCCGGTACCGACTCCGAAGTGCACCCGCGGGACCGGCAGGTCGGCGATCGCGGCGAACACGGCGGCCGAGTGTGGCGCGACGAACTCGGCATAGTCGGCGCGCGACAGGAACCCGGCCCACGAGTCGAACAGCTGTATCGCGGACGCGCCGGCCAGCACCTGCGCGCGCAGGAACGCCGCGGACAGGCCGGCGACCCAGCCCGGCCAACCGGTGCCAGGTCTCCGGCTCCGCGTGCATCAGCGCCTTGGTGCGCAGGTGGTCGCGACTCGGGCCGCCTTCGACCAGGTAGGAGGCCAGGGTGAACGGTGCGCCGGCGAAGCCGATCAGCGGTGTGCCGCCGAGTTCGCGCGGCGAGGCCGGCGACGGCCGCGGTGATCGGTGCCAGGGCGTCCGGGTCCAGCGTCGGCAACGCAGCGACGTCGGCGGCGGTGCGCACCGGCGCAGCCACCACCGGTCCGGTCCCGGGCACGATCTCCACCTCGAGCCCGGCCAACCGCAGCGGCACCACGATGTCGGAGAAGAAGATGGCCGCATCCACCCCGTGCCGACGTACCGGCTGCGCGGTGATCTCGATGGCCAGCTCCGGGGTCAGGCAGGCCTCGAGCATCCCGGTGCCGGCCCGGACCTTCCGGTACTCCGGCAGCGAGCGCCCGGCCTGCCGCATGAACCACACCGGGTGCCGCTCGGTCGGCTGTCCGCGGTAGGCCCGGATCAGCGGGGCCTGCGCGGTCCGGCCGTCGCAGGGTGGCCGTGGGCAGCGGGTGGCCGTGGGCAGCGGGTGGCCGTCGGGTAGCACGGTGGGGGCGAGGAGGACGTCATCCGCGTCATCGTCCCATCCGGGCAGCGCCGGCGAACCCGGCCGGGAGCCGGCACGCTCGGGGGCCGGGACCGAGGTCCCCACGACCGCGCGGCCAGGGACGGATCGGCGGTGACACGCCGGTAGCATCCAGGGAATGCTCATGGTGCTCGGTGCCAGTCACCACGACCTGGAGCTGGCCGAACTCGACCGGCTCTCGGCCGGCGCCGACCTGTTGACCGCCGAGCTCTCCGCGCTGGTTGCCGACCCGGATTCGCCGATCACCGGGGCGGTCCGGGTGGCCACCTGCAATCGCCTGGAGCTCTACGTCGAGGCCGACCGTTTCCACGACGCCATCGACGCCCTGCTCGACGCCGTGGCCAAGGCCACCGGTGCCACCGCCGACCAGGTCGGGGCCCAGGTGAAGGTCAGGGTGGGGGCGCCGGTCGCCGCCCACCTGTTCACGGTGTCCGCCGGGCTGGATTCGATGGTCGTCGGCGAGGCCGAGATCTCCGGTCAGGTGGCCAGGGCGTTCAGCCAGGCCCAGGCGGCCGGCACGGTGTCGCCGCACCTGCATGCGCTGTTCCGGGCGGCGGCCCGCACGGCCAAGAAGGTGGCCGCCGGTCCACCGAACTCGGCGATGCCGGCCGGTCGGTGGCCTCCGTTGCGCTCGAGGTCGCCGCGTCCGGCATGGACGGTTCGTTGGCCGGGGCCCGCGCGCTGGTCATCGGTACCGGTGCCTATGCCCGGGTCGTCCTGGCCGCGCTCCGTCAGCAGGGCTGCGTCGACCTGCTGGTGTACTCCCCGTCCGGCCGGGCGGCCGCGTTCGCCACCTCGCACCACGCTGTCCCGGTGCCCACCGACGACCTCGGCGTTGCGTTGCGCGGGGTCGATCTGGTGGTGTCCTGTAGCGGTGCCACCGGGGGAGTGCTGGACGCGGAGACCGTCGCGGCCGCCCTGGCCGGACCGCGGTCAACCGCTGCCGATCCTCGACCTGGCGTTGCGCCCCGATGTCACCGACGCGGTCCGGGCGCTGCCGGGGGTTCGGATCATCGACCTGCACACCGTCGCCGTCCAGGCCGACCCGGCTCATGCCGGTGCGCTCACCACCGCGCAGGACCTGGTGATCGAAGCGGTCGCGGCGTTCGAGGACGAACTGACCGTCCGGCAGATGGACCCGGCGGTGATCGCGCTGCGCTCCCACGTCGCCGAGGCGGTCGATCGCGAACTGGTCCGACTGCGGGCCAAGTACGAACCGGCGGTGGCGCAGGATGTCGCGCAGGCGATGCACCGGGTCACCCAGTCCCTGCTGCACACCCCGACCATGCGCGCGCACGAACTGGCCCGCAGCGGCGACTCCGAGGACTACCTGCGGGCCCTGCACACCCTGTTCGGGATCGAGATCCGCTCCGAGGGCTGAGCTCTCGCTCAGCCGCCGGCGACGGCCGGGATGATCGAGACCGTCGACCCGGCCGCGACCGGACTGTCCAGACCGTCGCCGAACCGGATGTCCTCGTCGTCCAGGTAGATGTTCACGAACCGGCGCAGCGCTCCGGTCTCGTCGACCACCCGGGCCCGGATTCCGGGGTGCACCGCCTCCAGGTTGTCGATCACCTCGCCGACCGTGGCCCCGTCCGCCGTCACGGTCGAGGATCCGCCGGTGTACGTGCGCAGAATGGTCGGAACCCGAACGGTCACCGCAGAACTCATGCCAGGCCAGCCTTTTCGAATGCGTCGAGGGTGGGAACGATGGTCGCGGTCGGCCCGACGGAGTCGGCGATCGCGTCGAGGGTCTTGAGTCCGTCGCCGGTGTTGAACACGACCGTCTCGGCGTCGGGGTCGAGTTGGCCGGTGGCCAGGAGCTTGCGCAGCACGGCGATGGTGACACCGCCTGCGGTTTCGCCGAAGATGCCCTCGGTCCGGGCCAGAAGCTTGATGCCCTCGACGACCTCGTCGTCGGTGACGTCCTCGACGGCTCCGCCGGTGCGCCGGGCCACGTCGACCACGTAGGGTCCGTCGGCCGGGTTGCCGATGGCCAGGGACTTGGCGATGGTGTCGGGCCGGACCGGGCGGATGACGTCCGAACCATTCTTGAACGCAGTGGCCACCGGGTTGCAGCCGGTGGCCTGGGCGCCGTAGATGCGGTAGGGGCTCTCGTCCACCAGGCCGAGCTTGATCAGTTCGCCGAAGGCCTTGTCCACCTTGGTGAGCTGCGATCCGGACGCCACGGGGATGACCACCTGCCGGGGCAGCCGCCACCCGAGTTGTTCGGCCACCTCGTAACCGAGCGTCTTGGAACCCTCGGCGTAGTAGGGCCGGACGTTGACGTTGACGAACGCCCAACCAGCCTGCTCACCGGCGATCTCTCCGGCCAGCCGGTTGACGTCGTCGTAGTTGCCCTCGACGGCGACCAACGTGCCGCCGTAGGCCGCGGTGGTCAGGATCTTCTGCCGTTCCAGGTTGGACGGGATCAGCACCACCGAGCGGATGCCGGCGCGGGCGGCCGCGGCGGCCACCGCGTTCGCCAGGTTGCCGGTGGACGGGCAGGCCAGCACGGTGAAACCGAGTTCGCGGGCGGCGGCCAGGGCGACCGCGACCACCCGGTCCTTGAACGAGTGGGTCGGGTTGCCCGAGTCGTCCTTGACCCACAGCGAGCGCATACCGAGTTCGGCGGCCAGTCGGTCGGCTTTGACGAGCTTGGTGCAGCCGGGGTTCATGTTGGGCGTGTCGACCACGTGCGCGGGTACCGGTAGCAGCGGGGCGTACCGCCAGATGCTTTGCGGCCCAGCGGTGATCAGGTCTCGAAGGGCCTCACCGGCGGCGGCGAACTCGTACGCGACCTCGAGCGGCCCGAAGCACTCGGTACAGGCGTAGTACGGACCGAGTTCGACGCGGTGTCCGCACTCACGGCACGACAGGGCCACGGCGGGCCCGAGATCGACGGGGCCGACATCGATGGACGGGGCGAGCAGAGCAGATGACATGACGAGGCCTTCCTTCTCATCTTCCCCGCGGTTGCGGGACGGAGTTGGCACCTGCTGGGGCGGCCTCGCCGCTGACGCGGTCAAGGATCACCAGTGGTTGCCGGGGCTTCATCGGGCCGTGTCCCTCTGCCCCTCTGGATGAGGTGTTTTCAGTTGTGCCTGTGATCCTAACGCACCTGAGGCGGGGCAGAGTCACCGGCACGCTAGGGTGCATTCCGGTCGATGTACAGCCGGATACGGCGCGGGGAGCACGACATGAACGGCGAGGCCAGAGCGAACGGACTCAGCCCGACCGCTCGCGCGCTGACCGCACTCGAACTGCTCCAGGCCACCCCCGGCATCACCGCCGATCGGCTGGCCCAGGGCCTCGGGGTCACCGAACGGGCGGCCCGCCGCTACATCGGGATCCTGCGCGAGGCCGGGATCCCCATCGAGTCCATCCGCGGCCGGTACGGCGGCTATCGGGTCGGTCGGGGGCTGCGGCTGCCGCCGCTGACGTTCAGCGCGACCGAGGCGCTGGGGCTGGTGATGGCGGTGCTGGACGGGCACCACCAGGCCGCCGACGCCGGCGACCCGGTCGGCAGCGCGCTGGGCAAGATCATGCGCGCGCTCCCGGCCCCGGTGGCGGCCAGGGCGCAGGCAGTGCGGCGGGTCGCCGCGCCGGCACCGGATCGGGCAGCCGCCCGGCCCGACCCGGAGACCACCAGCGTTCTCGTGGGGGCCTGCGCCGAGCATCGGCAGGTCCGGATCAGCTACCGGAGCGAGGCCGGGTCCGAGTGGGACGCCGTCGTGCAGCCGTGGGCGGTGGTGGTCCGGCACGGGCGCTGGTACCTGTTGTGCCGGTCCAGGGGTGAGGTGCGCGGATACCGGGTGGATCGGGTCAGTGCGGCCGAGGCGCTGGCCGAGACCTTCGAACCGCCGGCCGATCTCGACCCGGTGGCGGCGCTCGAGGAGAACCTCTCGACCGGCTGGGAGTACCCGGTCGAGTTGATCATCGCGGCGCCGAGAGACACCGTGCTGAAGGTGCTCTCGCCGGCCGTCGGCCGGGTTGAGATGATCGACGAGGAATCCTGCCGGGTGGTGGGTACCACGGGCAACCCGTACTGGTGCGCCGAACAACTGGTGGGTCTGCCGGGCCGGGTGACCATCATCGAATCCGAGCCGATCCGGGTCGCCGCGCGCAAGCTCGGTCGCCGACTGCTGGACGCGGCCGGGCCGCCGGACGGGTGAGACAGGCGGCCGGGTGAGACAAGCGGTCGGGTGAGCCAGGTCAGCCGGCCACGGAGACCGCGCTGATCGTCACCGGTTCCGCGGGCGCGCCGTCCGGGCCGCCGCTGTCCGTGCCCTTCGCGGCAATCCCCGTCAGCACCTCCATGCCGCCGGTGATGGTGCCGAAGACGGTGTACGACGGCGGCAGCGTCGAGTCCTGGTAGACCAGGAAGAACTGCGATCCGTTGGTGTTCGGGCCGGCATTGGCCATCGCCACGGTGCCGGCGGGATAGGTCATGCTGGAGTCGGTCTCGTCGGCGAAGGAGTAGCCGGGCCCACCGCCTCCCGTGCCGGTGGGGTCGCCGCACTGCAGCACGCTCAGGGTCGACGAACTGGTCAGCCGATGGCACGGGGTGTTCGTGTAGTAACCCGCCTGGGCGAGGTGCGCGAAGCTTCCGACGGTGCAGGGGGTGGCACTGCGGTCCATCGCGATGGTGATGACGCCGCCGTTCAGGGTCAGTTGGACCGTGGCGGCGCCGGTATCCGGTTGCTCTGCGGCCGGTGGGTCGACCGGCTTCGCCGCGGTCTCTCCATCCGCCGGATAATTGCAGGTGGTGCTGTGGACGGTGGACGACGCAGGCCCGGCGGCCGGGGGAGTGGTCGAGCCACACCCCGCGAGCAGGAGGGCTGCGACGCCGCACACGAGCACGACACCGGGTCGGCGAAGGGTTCGAATCACGTCGGTCACCGTAGGTCATCGGACCGCGAAGGTGCTGCGAGCCCCGACCGCATCGGTGCCAGCAACATTTGCCGCGACTCCGCCCGGAACATTGTCGGGGGACGGTGGCACCATGGCGGTCATGCCCGCGGCCCCACCCACCCTGGTGATCATCACGGGCGAGGAAGAGTTGCTCGTGGACCGCGTGGTTTCCCGGGCGCTGGCCGCCGCCCGGCGACAGGACCCGGACGTGGAACGCCGGGAAGCCCCGGCAGCCGGGCTCACGGTCGGCGATTTCATCGAACTCGTCGCGCCCAGCCTGTTCGCCGAACCGCGACTGGTGGTGATCCGCGGCGCGCAGGAGTCGTCCAAGGAACTGGCCGCCGCCGTCCTCGACTACGCCGGTGATCAGGTCGAGGGCGTCACCCTGCTCGTCCACCACTCCGGTGGCGCCCGCAACAAGCCGCTGGCCGACGGTCTGCGCAAGGCCGGTGCCTACCAGGCGCCCGCCGCGAAGATCACCAAGGCGGCCGAGCGGGTCGAGTTCGTCCGTCGGGAGATCAAGGACGCGGGCGGCACCACGACGGCCCCGGCGGCCACCGCACTCATCGACGCGGTCGGCACGGACCTGCGCGAGCTGGCCACGGCGGCGTCGCAACTGGTCGCCGATACCGGCGGCATGGTCGACGAGACGGCCGTGCGCGTCTACCACCGCGGTCGCGCCGAGGTGACCGGGTTCGCCATCGCCGACAAGGTGGTGGCCGGCGATCTGCCGGGGGCGTTGGAAGCGCTGCGCTGGGCCATCGCCGTCGGCTATCCCGCCGTGCTCATCGCAGATGCCCTGGCTGACGGTATCCGCACGGTGGCCAAGGTGAAGGGCGCCCGTCCGGGGAATTCCTACGCGGTGGCGTCCGAGCTCGGCATGCCGCCGTGGAAGGTGGACAAGGCCAGGACGACGGCGCGGTCCTGGAGCGAGGCGGCGCTGATGCGTGGCGTGGCCGTGGTCGCTGCGCTCAACGCCGATGTCAAGGGCCAGGCGGTGGACGCCGAGTACGCGCTGGAGCGGGCGGTGCTCGACCTCACCCGGTCGGCCGGCCGCGAGTAGCACCCCTCGGGTCGGGTTTCCGGGGACAACAAACGGCGACGTCATCCTGTGGGGGAGACGCCGCCGTCGGTCTTGCTGGGTGCGCCCGCTCAGTTGGCGGAGAGCGCGCGGACCTGCTGGGCCAACGCGGACTTGCGGTTGGCTGCCTGGTTCGCGTGGATGATGCCCTTCGACGCGGCCTGGTCCAGGCTGCGCGAGGCGACGACCAGTTCGGTGGTCGCTGCATCGACGTCGCCGGAGGCGATCGCGGTGCGCACCCGCCGGACGGCCGTCTTCAGGGCCGACTTCACCGACTTGTTGCGCAGTCGGGCTGCCTCGTTGGTGCGGTTGCGCTTGATCTGGGACTTGATGTTGGCCACGCCGAATATGCCTTCGTGTCGTCGGGGTTCGCTCTCGTGCCGGCCCGGATCGCGAGACCCGGGGCGCGCAGGGTCGGACCCGCACGCGCACGAAGACGAAGATTACCATCCGGGGCGGTCGCGGCCCAAACGGGGTCGGCGCCCGAGGCCGTACCCGTCAGGAACACCCCAGGTCGGCGCCGGTGGGACGGCCGTCCGAAGCCAGTGCGGCCTGCACCCAGCGGGCGGTGGGCGGCAGCCCGATCAGCTCCACGTGATCCGTGCCCGGAGAGCAGTGTTCCTCGTAGATGGCCGACCTCACCCGGTCCGCCGGTCCTTGCGGAACCTGGGACGAGACGGGGGTGACGACCACGTCATTGCGGGTGGACAGGACCGCGTACCGCACGTTGCCGGCCAGGTCACCGCCGGTGGCCAGGTCGGTCAGCAGGGCCGAACCGGCGCTTTGGTCCTCGCAGGCCGGGCAGAGCCCTCTCGGCAGGTTCGTGGTGATCGCCGACGTGGTCCCGTGATAACTCGGCGCAACCAGTACGGCGACCCGGACGAGGGACGGGTCGAGGTCGTACCGCAGCATGGTGCGGACGATCAGGCCGCCCTGCGAGTAGCCGACGACGTCGAGGTGCGCGGCTCCGGTGATGCGCAGCACCTGTCGGGCGAATGCCGCCACGTCGGCGGCCGACTCTCGGACCGGTCCGATGCCGCCATATCCGAAGCGCGCGCCGTACTCGACGGCGTACACGCATCGCCCGGCGGCCCGCAGGGCCGGGGCGAGCGTGCCGAAATTGGACCTCGGCGTCGACAGGGTGCCGTGCAGCAACAGGACCGGGGGATCGGTGGAGTGGCAGTCGGGATCGTTCACCCCGACCAGACCCACCGAGGGCAGGGTTGCGCCGGCCGCGCCGGTGGTGCTCGATGGTGGCGACGATGCCACTGAGGGGCTCGCGGTCAGCGTTGTCCGCGGGCTCGGCGTCGGTGTCGGCGCTGACGTCGGTGTCGGCGTACTGGCCGGCGTCGAGCCCTGTGTGCTGGTCGAGGCCGAGGTGTTGGCCGGGATCGATGTGCTGGGCGGTAGCGGCGTCGACGTCGGCGTTGGGCTTGCCGACAGACTCGTGGACGGGGCCGTGATCGAGGGTGCGGTGGATGACGGAGTCAGGGGCACCGATGTCGCGGCGGGTACCGGGGCAGAGGTGGTCGACGACGGCGACATCGCGGTCGGCGTGCCCGCGGTGCCGCTGCAGCCGGCCAGCATCACGGTCACAGCGGCGAGTCCCCATCCCAACCGCATCCGCACTGCCGCAGGTTAGTCGGACCGCGCCGTCAGGCGGCCTGGTATTCCAGGATGAGCTTGCGGAGTCGGTGTTCGGCGACGGTGTCGATGCGGCCGGGTGGGGTGTGGTGGTCGATGCCGGGTGGTGTGGGTGGTGGGCTCTGGTAGGTGTGGCCGGTGGGGGTGGTGGTTTCGATGACGCCGTCGTGCGGGTGGTGACGGTCCAGCCGGGTGCTTGTTTGGTGTGGTTGCACGATTCGCAGGTCAGTTGCCCGTTGCCCAGACTGGTGGGACCACCCTGGGCGTGGTCTCGTTCGTGGTCGTCGTGGCGGCCGGGGGCGTGGCAGTACGGGGTGCGGCAGGCCCGGTCGCGGACCAAAAGGAACTCTTGCATGGCCTTGGGGAAGCGGCGGGCTTTGGATTCGGTGGCGGCCAGTTGTCCGGTGTCGGGGTCGGTGTAGAACCGGCGGAGCCAGGTGGTGGCCTTCGGGCCCAGGTCGGCTGCGGCCAGGGTGCGGGCGACGTCGGCGGGGATGGGTCCGTAGCCGGCAAGTTCGGCGGGTTCGTCGCACACCCCGAACAGGGTGCGGTCGGTCATGATGACGTGCAGGTGGATGTTCGCCGCGGTAGGTACGACCGTGGCCAGTTTCGCCCGGGCGTCGGCCGCGGTCGGGAAGTGGTAGCGCTCGGGGTTCCGGGTAGGCGCGGGTTTGTTGTTGGGTTCGGTCGCGGCGGTGTCGCCGGCTTGCTCATCCGATGCGTTTGGCTGGTCATCCGCGGCCCGGTCGTCTGGGTTCGGCCTGCGGATGGGGGCGCCGCGCTCGTCGCAGCCGGTGATGGCGCCGCCGGTCAGCCGGTCGACCAGGGTGTCGGCCATGATCTGCCCGCGGCCCCGTTCGTCGCCCTCACCCACGATGAGCTGGGTGTAGGAGGTCAACGCCGCGTACGCAGCGATGGCGACGGTGGCCGGCAGCAGCGCGGTCAGATATGCCATGGTGTCCGGCGCCGGCCGCACGCTCACCCGCCGATCCCGCGCCGCCTTGCCGGCGCGGTCGGCGACGGCGGCGGCGTCCAACTCGGCGGTGACCTTGGCGGCGTGGCGTTCCAGCATCCGGTCACCCACCGCGCCCAGGTCCGGCGCCAACCGCTCATCCGCGAGCCGACGCAGGTCGGTGTCCAAGCAGGCGGTTTCCCGGCAGATCAGGGTGGCCTGCCACTCGGAGATCCGGCCCTGTTCCAACGCTGTGCGGGTGTGCGGCAGTTCGGTGTGCAATGCGGCGGCCAGGCCGACGTGCCGACCCCCGCGGTGCTGCGCATCCCGCCGGGCCAACGCGATTTGCCCGGCCACCGACCGGCGGATCACGTCCGGCTTCAACCCCCGGGCCTGCCCTTCCGCGGTCTGCGTGGCAGCGAACCCCACGGTGACGGTGGCCTGACCACCCGCTACGCAGCCCTTCAACGCCTCGAACGCCGACAACAAATTGATGCGTTGGACATCGTCGGCGCAGTCGAGGGCAAGCTGTTGGACCTGCAGCATCCACCCGGCCACCACGTCAGCCGGCTCCACGCCGTTGATGCTGTCCAACGCTTCGATCATCTGTCCATTCTACGACTCGCTCCAACGTTCCACAAGATGTTTATCGAACATGTGTACTATCACTTTGTGCCCTTCCGCAACTCCGGTTGAAGCCCCGGATCGGGGACGGTTGCAGCATGACTTCCACCACCGACAGGCACCATGAATGGGTGACTGCCGACACCGCCGACCGTGCCGCTCTCGACCGGGTAGCGCTCGGCCTTGCCGCGCTGCTCACCACGACGGGCGTACTGCACTTCGTGACTCCGTCCCCGTTCCGGGCAATCGTCCCGCGGTCCCTTCCGCAACCTGGGCTGCTGGTCGCGGTCAGCGGCGGCGCCGAACTCGCGGTCGCCGGGATGCTGGCCGTGCCGCGCACGCGACGATTCGGCGGTTGGTCGGCCGCAGCACTGTTCGTCGCGGTGTTCCCGGCCAACGTCTCCATGGCCGTGTGGTCGACCAGCCGCCCCCGCTGGTACCGCCTGCTGTCCTGGGCGAGACTCCCGCTTCAGATTCCGCTGGTCACCTCGGCCCTACGCGTTGCCCGAGGGAGCGTGCGGGCGAATCAATCGACAACGCCGACGTGGTTGTCGAAGTCGTAGTGGTAGACCCGCCGGCCACCGACGTACACCTCCGTCGCCCGCTGCATGACATCCAAGGGGTCGCCGGTCCACAACACCAGATCCGCGTTCTTGCCAACCTCGAGCGAGCCGACCTGGTCGTCGACGCCCAAGACCTTGGCCGGGTGGATGGTGATCGCCCGGAGCGCCACTACGGGGTCGAGCCCTTCCTTGACCGACAGCGTCGCCTGGTGCACCAGGAAGTTGATCGGCACGACCGGGTGGTCGGTGATGATGGAGATCTCCACGCCGGCGGCCGCCAGCCGCCCCGGGTTGGCCAGCGAGCGATTGCGCAGCTCCACCTTGGACCGTGAGGTGAACAGTGGGCCGATCAGCACCGGAATGCCCTTGTCCGCCAACAGATCAGCGATCAGGTGCGCCTCGGTGCCGTGATCGATGACCAGGCGGTAGCCGAATTCGTCGGCGATCCGGATCGCAGTGGCGATGTCGTCGGCCCGGTGCGAGTGCTGGCGCCACGGGATCTCGCCGGCCAGCACCGACGCGAGCGCCTCCAACTTGAGATTGCGATCGGCGGGCCCCTTGCGGTCCGGGTCGTCCAGCTTGGCCCGGTAGTTCTGGGCCTCCACGAAGGCGCCGCGAATCACCGCGGCGGTACCGAGCCGAGTGGAGGGCATGACCTTCTTGTCGCCGTAGACCCGCTTCGGGTTCTCGCCCAGCGCCGACTTGAGCCCGGCCGGGGAGCGGAGCACCATCTCGTCCACGGTGCGGCCGTAGGTGTGCACGGCGACGGTGAGGCCGCCGATCGGATTGCCCGACCCCGGGTTGATCCCGACCGTGGTCACGCCACCGGCCAAGGCGTCGCCGAATCCGAGTTCAGCCGGGTTGATCGCATCCAGCGCCCGCACGCCGGCGGTGACCGGGTCGGTCAACTCGTTGGTGTCGTTGCCGGCCCAGCCCTCGCCCTCCTCATGCAGCCCGAGATGGGTGTGGGCGTCCACGAATCCGGGCACGATCCAGCGGCCGGCGGCGTCCACCACCTCGGCATCGGAGGGGACCTCGACGTCGGGTCCAAGGGCCTGGATGGTCGCCGCCGGAGACCACCACGGTGCCGTCGAACGGATCGCCCTCGACGGGCACGACATGAGCGTTGATGAAGGCAGTAGTCATGTCACCGACTGTGCCACTGGGACGGACGGCGGGCGGAACCGGGTCAATCAGTGGCCAGCGATTCGACTCGACCCGACCGGGTCTCGATCGCGAGCGTGGCCACGAGCGCCAAGGCGACCGCGCCCAACTGTTCCGCCGTGCCCAGGATCAGGCCGATGCTTGCGGTGCCGAGCAGGACCGCGGTGCCGACCAGGCGTGCGGTGATCGAACCCACCCGCAGCACCGAACGGAACAGGGCCGTCGCGGCCAGGTAGACCGCGGCACCCCCGCCAATGAACCACCCAGCGGCGGGCAGCGCCGGCGCCCACAGGTCCTCGAGGCCGAGCCGGGTGCCGGCCGCGACGCCGATCACCCCGGCGATCATCACCAGGTGCGAGATGTTGTAGCCCATCCTGGCCATCCACGACTGCTGGGCGGGCGGTGCGGCGGCGAAGTTCGCCTCCGCCACGGCGTCCTCGCCGACGAAGTAGGCCCACCACATGCCGACGATGGCCGCGAGGCCGACCAGGCAGCCGCTGATCAGCGCGAGGTCGAGGTGGTGCAACTGCGCGGCCAACCCGAGGCTGATCACCGACTCGCCGAGCACGATGATGATCATCAGGCCGTGCCGCTCAGCGAAGTGGTGGGCATGCACGTCGAACTGGCCGCCGCCGCTGGATCGCAGCAGAGTCCACAGGAACAGGGCGGCCGGGATACCCCAGAGCACCCAGTCCCAGGCTCCCCCGGTCCATCCGGCCGCGAGGATCAGCAGTGCGCCGCCGACATTCACCGGAGCGATCTGCCAGATGGCCCGCGTGCCCGTGCCACCGGCCAGCCAGGCGTAGCCGCCGAGATGGATGAGGGTGAGCGCGAGGTAACCGACGCCCATGACAATCCCGGATGCACCGAACGCCTCTGGCACAGCCTGCGAACACACCAACAGGGCGGCCATCCCGGCGAGCACGGTCCATCGTTGGGCCGGCTGTTCGGTGCCCATGGCGTTGGCCAACCAGGTGAAGCCGGCGTACATCCAGAACAACACCATCAGAATCAGCAAGGCCTGCAACGTGGCGGCGATGTCAGGGTGATGGTCGATCACTTCGGTGACCTGGGTCACCGTGAACACGAAGACGAGGTCGAAGAACAACTCGAGGGTGGAGACCCGATGATCGCGCGACTCGGTCACCCGGTCACTGTGTCAAACCGCGACCACCCGGTCGACTGTCCGGGTCGGCGGCGTCCGGCGTGGGAGAATGACTACGAACTTCTCGATGAGCAGGAAAGAGCTTCGTGACCCAGCCCCGCACCGGCAGTTCTCTGGCGCACCGGACGACGTTCACCCCGCCGGAGCTGATCCGGAACTTCTGCATCATCGCGCACATCGACCACGGCAAGTCGACGCTGGCCGACCGCATCCTGCAGCTCACCGGGGTGGTCGACGGACGCTCAATGCGGGCCCAGTACCTGGACCGGATGGACATCGAGCGCGAGCGCGGCATCACCATCAAGAGCCAGAACGTCCGGCTGCCGTGGAACGTCGACGGGGTTGAGACTACGTGCTGCACCTGATCGACACCCCCGGCCACGTCGACTTCACCTACGAGGTGTCCCGGTCGCTGGCCGCCTGCGAGGGCGCGGTGCTGCTGGTCGACGCGGCACAGGGCATCGAGGCGCAGACGCTGGCCAACCTGTACCTGGCGATGGAGAACGACCTCACCGTCATCCCGGTGCTGAACAAGATCGATCTACCGGCCGCCCAGCCCGAGCGGTACGCCGAGGAGATCGCGCACATCCTCGGCGGCTCGCCCGACGACGTGCTGCGGGTGTCCGGCAAGACCGGCGAGGGCGTCGGGGCGTTGCTGGACCGGGTGGTGGCCGAGGTGCCGGCGCCGGTCGGAGACCCCGACGCGCCGGCCCGGGCGATGATCTTCGACTCGGTCTACGACATCTACCGCGGGGTGATCACCTACATCCGGGTGGTCGACGGCCGGATCAGTCCGCGCGAGCGGATCCAGATGATGTCCACCCGCGCGGTCCACGAGCTGCTCGAGGTCGGCATCATCTCGCCGGAACCGGTGCCCACCCAGGGCTTGGGCGTCGGTGAGGTCGGCTACCTGATCACCGGGGTGAAGGACGTCCGGCAGTCCAAGGTCGGCGACACCGTGACCTCCGCCCTGCGCGGCGCCACCGAGTCGCTCGGCGGCTACCGCGATCCGCGGCCGATGGTCTACTCCGGGCTGTTCCCGATGGACGGGTCGGACTACCCGCTGCTGCGCGATGCGCTGGACAAACTGCGACTCAACGACGCGGCGCTCACCTACGAGCCGGAGAACTCCACCGCGCTCGGATTCGGTTACCGCTGCGGCTATCTCGGCCTGCTGCACCTGGAGATCACTCGCGACCGGCTGGAGCGCGAGTTCGGCCTCGACCTGATCTCGACCGCGCCGACCGTGGTCTACACGATCACCATGGAGGACGGCACCGTGCACGTCGTCACCAACCCGTCGGACTGGCCCGCCGGCAAGATCCGCGACGTCCGGGAGCCGATCACCAAGTGCTCGATCATCACGCCCAGCGAGTACATCGGCTCGGTGATGGAACTGTGCCAGTCCCGGCGCGGGGTGCTCGGCGGCATGGACTACCTGTCCGAATCGCGGGTCGAGCTGCGGTACACCATGCCGCTGGCCGAGATCATCTTCGACTTCTTCGACTCGCTGAAGTCGCGCACCCGCGGCTACGCCTCCCTCGACTACGACGAGAACGGCACCCAGATCTCGGATCTCGTCAAGGTCGACATCCTGCTGCAGGGTGAGCCGGTGGACGCGTTCTCCGCGATCGTGCACCGGGACAACGCCTACTCCTACGGGCTGTCGATGACGGCCAAGCTGCGCGAGCTGATCCCGCGGCAGCAGTTCGAGGTGCCGATCCAGGCGGCCGTCGGGTCGCGGGTGATCGCCAGGGAGAACATCCGGGCGATGCGCAAGGACGTGCTGGCCAAGTGCTACGGCGGCGACATCACCCGCAAGCGCAAGCTGCTGGAGAAGCAGAAGGAGGGCAAGAAGCGGATGAAGATGGTCGGCCGGGTCGAGGTGCCCCAGGAGGCCTTCATCGCCGCGCTGTCCAACGAGGCCGCCGGGAGCAAGACGCAAGAAGTAAGGCCGGGGTGGGCCTAGCCCCACCCCGGATCGACCGCCTGCGCCGATTCCGCCGCTTCGGCTTCGGCGATCGAACGCTGGAGTGCATGACCACCACAGCCCCCGACTGGATCACCACGCGCCGACGGTGTCGACCTGTACCGGACCGACCACCGGACGCCGGGCGTCGCGGACCGTCGTCAGCAGCCGTGGGCAGCGTCCGTTCGTCGTCCAGGCCGCCGGCGAGTTCGCCTACACCATGGTCGATCTCGGCGTGGCCATCACCTTCTTCGTCGGCACCGTGGTGCTGCTCTCGGTGGGTCTGGGCCTGTCCGTCATCTGGGCCGGTGTGCCGCTGCTGGCCGCCGGGCTGCTGTTCGCCCGGTTCGGCGGCACGGTGCAGCGTGGGATGGCCCGGACCCTGCTCGACTTCCCGGTTGCCGGCCCCGGTGGAATTGTCCAGCGTCGACCCGGGCGTGGGGTCGGTTCCTCGGCCTGTTCTCCGACGGCGTCAGCTGGCGCGCCGCGGGGTATCACCTGATCAAGATCGTGTTGGCGCCCTTCACCTTCGGCGTCTCGCTGGCCCTGTACAGCTACGCGTTCGGTGCGCTCACCTACCCGCTCTGGTTCTGGCACCTGCCGGCCATGCAGGCCGGCGACGGCAGTTGGCACCGCGGCACCCCGCTCTGGACCGACGCGTGGATCGACACCGTGCCGACGATCGCCATCCAGGCCGGCCTCGGCCTCATCGTGCTGCTCCTCGCACCGCGGGTGGTGCGCGCGCTGACCACCCTGGACCGGATGCTGATCGGCACCCTGCTCACCGGGCGTGGCCCGACGACCTGACGCGAACGACCGCTTCACCTTCTTTGATCCGGCTATCGTCCCCACCGAACGCGCCCCGCGAGGGTATATCTGGGGTGGGCAAGCCATCAGCCGGGACGGAGATCGTGACGACGCGCACGTCCCGGGCCGGCTCGTTCGAGGACTGGCTGGACCCGCACTGGCGCGGCATGGCGATGCTGGCCCGGCGATTGGTCGGTGAACCGGACTGGGAGGACGTCGCCCAGGAGTCCGTCGCTGCGGCCTGGCGCAAGTGGGATCAGTTCGACGACATGCGAGGCTCACCGCGCTCCTGGTTGCTGGCCATCGTCGCCGACCAGGCCGCCAAGCACCGTCGGAAGCGCCGGCCGGAGCCGTCGGCGGTCGTGGTCGATCGTGCGATTGTGGACGATGCTCCCGCGGAAAGTCGGCTCGACGTCGATGCCGCGCTGCGCATCTTGACCGAGCGGCAACATCTCGCCGTCACCCTGCACTACTACCTGGGCCTGCCACTGGCCGATGCGGCCCAGGTCATGGGATGCGGTGTGGGAACCGTGAAATCGACTTTGCGGGACGCCCGGGACAAGCTGCGTCCGCTGTTGGGAGACAACCGATGAACGACGATGAACCGGACCGCGTGGACGAGGTCCTCCGCGAGCACGGACAGGCCTGGGCGGATAGCTTCGTCGAACCGAAGCGGCAAGCCTTCGACGTCCGGACCGCGCGTCCGCGAAGTCGATCCTGGCTGCGGCCGGCGGCAGTCGCCGCCGCGGTGCTGGGCGTTGCCGCGGCGACGGTGGTGGTCGTGGTGCTCGTCGGGCGCAACCCGGCGCCGGCGCCGGCGGCGATCGACCCCGGGACCCTCGAGTGCGGGACCGACCACGACCGCTCGCTCCGAACCCAGTTCCTCGACGCCCGTCTCCAGTCCCGCCGGCCCGTCGACAGCGACACCCTCCCGGACCGAGGAGGTTCCGACGACGATCGAGCACAACGGCAAGACCCTGGAACTGCGCAGCCGGACTCCGCTCACCAAGGTTGATCGTTGACGACTCCGACCCCGGCCTGCTCTGGGTCAGCGCCGGCCAGACGACCGGCGACAACCAGGCCGAGCGACGGCACCGGGTGCGTCCCACTGGTGCGGTACACGGTCACCCATGCAGGGTGCGGACCAGGTCGAGATTGTCGCCGGGCAAGTACGTCGCCGAGACCGAGCCCACCGGACCCCAGGCTTGTGTGGATGTCCTCTATCCCGCGTATACCGCCAAGATCCGGCTGGACTCGCCGCTCGACGGTCGGCGGGTGGTGGACGGAACATCCAAGGCGACCGCCGATGTGCTCGATCCAGCGCAGTTTCCTGCGCCGACCTATCTGCCGGCCGGATTTGTCACCGCCGATGTCAACCGCGGTCACGGAATCGGCGACCCGCACCTACGTCAATGGCTACAAGAGACTCGAGATCGCCTGGTCCGACTCGACGTTCGAGCTGAGCGACGTCTCCGAGGAGCTCAGCCCGGCCTGATGTCAACGGGGCCACCGCGATCGTGTGGAAGGACAAGGGCTTCGAAGATGCGAAGTTGATCAGCTGGGCTCCATCGCCGGGTCGGCTGATCACCATCCAGTCCAACGCGGCCGAACACCAGACCCTGTCCGTGGAGGAGTTGACCAAGGTGGCCCGCAGCCTTCCGGACGGCGATCCTCTCGCATCGACGTTCTCACCGACCGCTTCGCCCCCCACGAACTCGACCGGCTGATGCCGCGGATCAGACCGTGAGGACGAACTTGCCGGGGCGGCCCGCTTTCCATGGCGCCGAAGGCCTCGGCCGCGTCGTCGAGGGCGAAGGACTGGTCGACCACCGGTGTGACCTTGGCGGCTGCGCAGAAGGCGATCAGCCGGCGCAGCTCGTCCAGGGTGCCCATGGTCGAGCCGATCACCGAGATCTGCAGGAAGAACAGCCGTTGCAGGTCGGCCGACGGGTCCGCGCCGGTGGTCGCGCCGCAGGTCACCACCACGCCGCCGGGCCGGACCGCCTTCATCGAGTGGCGCCCAGGTGGCGGCGCCGACCGAATCGAACACCCCGTCGACCCGCTCCGGCAGCCGGGCGCCCGACTCGAACACCCGGTCGGCGCCGAGCAACAACGCCCGGTCCCGGGCCGCCTCCGGAGCGCGCCGCCACCCACACCCGCATCCCGGCCGGCCACGCCCAGCTGGATCAGCGCCGTCGCCACGCCGCCGGCGGCGCCCTGGACCAGCATGGTCGAGCCCGGGGTCAGGCCGGACCGGGTGAAGATCATCCGGTAGGCGGTCAGGTAGGTGCAGCCGAGCGTCGCCGCCTCGGCGGCCCCCATGGACTCCGGGCGGGGCAGCACGTTCGCCGCCGGCACCACGCAGTACTGCGCCATCGCGCCCTGGTGCAGTTCGGTGAGCAGCGTGCGCCGGGGATCGAAGGTCTCGTCTCCGCGCCAGCCGGGGGTGGCGATCACCGGGTACACGACGACCGGCGAGCCGTCCTCGAGCTCGCCCGCGCCGTCGCAGCCCAGGATCATCGGGAACTGGTCCGGTTTGATGCCCACGCCGCGCAGCGTCCAGATGTCGTGCCGATTCAGCGACGCCGCCTGCATCCGCACCCGCACCCAGCCGTCCGGGACGTCCGGATCCGGCCGTTCACCCACCTCGAGGGCGGACAGCGGATCGTCGGTGTCGGGGCGGCTGGCGTAGACGGCGCGCATGCTCGCACGGTAACCCGGCGCGCGCCGCGGGTGCGGCGCGGCCCGCGCTAGCCTGGCTCGGTGGCCTGGCTGACCGACACCATCGACGCTGTCGAGTCGTGGATCGTCGGGCAGTCGTTCTGGGTGCAGATCGCGATCCTGCTCGGCGTGTTGCTCCCGCTGTGTTGGCTGGTGGCCGGTCTCATCGATCGGGTTGTCGAGTGGGTGCTGCGCAAGCACACCCACCGCGAGCAGGCGATGCTCGGTCCGCCCGGCATCGCACCACCGCCGGGCAGATCGCCGAGTCGGCCGTGAGCAAGCCGCTGCCGGCCGTCAGTCGACGGTGGATGACCATCGCGTTGGTGTTGCTGGTGCTGCTGGCGGTGGTCGTCGCCCTCTGGCGGTGACCGCCGCCGGCCCGAAGTCGGCCGGTTCAGCCCGATGCGCCCGGTCGGTGATCCTCCGCGATCAACGCGGCGGCCCGTTCCCCGATCATGATCGAGGCCGCGTTGGTGTTGCCGCTGACGACGGTCGGCATCACGCTCGCGTCGGCCACCCGCAGCCCGACCACCCCGAACACCCGCAGCTCCGGGTCGACGACATCGCCGATCCGGCAGGTCGACGTCTCGTGGTAGACGGTCAGCGCATAGTGCCGGGCCAGGTCCTCCAGGAGAGCGTCGCTGGGCACGTCACCGGCCGAGTGCCCGTGGGCCGAAGCCAGCGCCGGTGGCACGGTCAACGGCCCGAGCACGCCGCCGGGCCACGCAGCCGCGATCTCCAGGGCCCGCCGCATGACCGCGAGCATGACGGTGACGTCGTGCGGATCGGCCAGGTAGTTCAGCTCGATCGTCGGGGCATCGCCGACGTCGGAGCTGACCAGCCGGATCTCGCCCTCGGAGTGCGGTTGGACGGGGTTCGGCAGCACCACGACGGTCTCGGCCATCGGCGACAGCGCGACAGACGGGTCGCCGAAGAATTCGTCGGGGTCGATCCGGAACAGGTACCGCCAGATGTCGGGGGTGTAGCCGCAGGCCAGCAAACTGATCTGGGCGTCGTGGGTGTGCAGATCGCCGAGCCCGGTGGAGAAGAACGCGACCGCGTCGTACAGCGACGACGACGCCAGGCCTTCGCCGGTGGTCGCCCACTCGGTGACCCGCCGTTCGGCCTCGGCCTTGAGCCCGGCCAGCTCCGGCGGCAGGTCGGCATCCTCCGCCGGATCGGCGGGCAGCGGCCCGGCCGGCGCGCGCAGCGCGTCCGGACCCAGCGAGACGGCGATCTCGGTCATCGGCAACCCGACTCCCGGCGCTGGGAAGACCAGCGGCACGTGCAGGTGATCTTTGAGATGCTTGCCGACGTGCGGATTGTCGACCAGAGGGTCGACGCCCACCGCGGTCAGCTCGGAGCTCGGTCCGATGCCGGAGAGCAGCAAGAGCTGCGGCGAGCCGATCGCGCCGGCGCTGAGTACAACCTCGCGGTCGGCCAGGACTGTCGCGGTGCCACCGTCCGCGGTCCGGTAGCTGACCCCGGTGGCCCGCAGCCCGGATCCGGTCGACTCGAACAGGATCCGCTCGGCCTGCGCGTGGGTGAGCACGGTCAGGTTCGGCCGGTCCAGCGCCGGCGCGAGGAAGGCGTGGAACGTCGAGGACCGCTTGCCCTCACGGGTGGTGGTCTGGAACAGCGAGGCGCACCCCGCGGGGCCGCCGCGGTCCCGGCCGTTGTAGTCGCCCATCGGGATCCCGACCGCGCCGGCGGCTTGGACGAACTGTTCGGCAGCCACCGTGCGCGGCGAACGCACCGACACCCCGAGCGGGCCGTCGCTGCCGTGCACGGAGTCGTCGACGACCACGCCCTCCGGCGGGTTCGGCCGGGTCAGACCCTCGCTCTTGACGAAGAAGGGCAGCACCTCGTCGTAGGACCAGCCCTTGGCCCCGTCGGCCTCCCAGGCGTCGAAGTCGCCGGGGTGGCCGCGCACATAGGCCATGTAGTTGAGCCCGGACGATCCGCCGAGCATCTTGCCGCGCGGGACCATCATCCGCTGGTCTGTCAGGCCCCGGCCGACGCCGCCCGGGTCGCCTGTGTACATCCAGTCGACCTCGGGATCGAGCTGCAACGAGGCCACCGCGGCCGGCATCAGCTCGCGGGCCGGCGGGGCGGCACCCGCCTCCAGCAGTGCCACCCGCACCGACGCGTCCTCGGACAGCCGGGCGGCGATCACCGCACCGGCCGATCCGCCGCCGACCACTACGAAGTCGAAGCGATCGGTCGATACGAGGGACCCGGTCCGGTCGCGGGGATTGCGTCGCTCACGGACGCCACCTACTCTGGTCGGCTCGCACCTTCGACGGGCACCACCAGGGGCTGGACCACGGCGTCCGGTGACCGCTGTCGGGCCACGCACCGGTGTGTACCACGCCATGGGCCCGCGGGGAAGGAGATGTCAGTCCGTGGCTTGCCAGCGCGGCGGGCGCTTCTCGGCGAACGCCACGGCGCCTTCCCGACCCTCGCCGGAGGAGAACTGCTCGGCCGACAGTTCGAGCAGCTCGGCGTAGCGCTCGTCGGAGTCGTCCCGGCCGCGGCGCAGCAAAGCCTTGGTGCCGGCCAACGCGGTGGGGCCGCCCTTGAGCAGCGCCGCCACGTACAGGGCGACCAGGTCGTCCAGCGCGGCCAGCTCGTCGTCCGGCTCGTAGGACCCGTCCCGGTGATCGATGAACGCCACCGCGTTGACCAGGCCGGCCCGGTAGGCCCGGTCGGCGTCGAAAACCTCACCGGTCAAAAGCAGTTCGCGGGAGTCGACGGGCGACATGCGATCCAGCACCGGCACCGAGATGACCGCGGGGACCAGCCCGATGCGCACCTCGGAGAACGCGAACGTGGCCCGCGGCGCGGCCAGCACCACGTCGGCGGCGGCCAGGATCCCGATGCCGCCGGCCCGGGCCGCGCCGGCCACCCTGGCGATCACCGGCTTCGGGCAGCGGGCCACCCGTTGCAGGATGCCGGGCAGCTCGCGCACCCCTTCGGACCCGACCGCGGCCACCGCGGTCTCCTTGAGGTCCATCCCGGCGCAGAACACCGGACCGGAGTGGGTCAGCACCACCACCCGGCTCTGCTCGTCGGCTGTCACCTCGTCGAGCGCGTCGCGCAACTCGGACCGCAGCTGGGCGGACAGGGCGTTGCGGTTGGCGGGGGAGTCCAGGGTGATGGTGGCGACACCGGCAGTGCGTTCCAGACGGACGAGCGCGGTCACCCTGGCGATCCTGCCACCGCCCGGCGAGGTGCGGACCCGGCCGCGCCGTCGGTGAACAGCGCAGTCGCGCCGTCGGGAACACTGGGGTCGTGCCGTCCACGCTGCCCGAGGGCGATCCCGTCCCGGTCGACGGCTCGCTGCCGCCGAGCGCGGTCGTCGGCATGGATCGCCGGACGCTGTCGATCTACCTGCACGTGCCGTTCTGCGCGACCCGTTGCGGCTACTGCGACTTCAACACCTACACCGCCGGCGAACTCGGCTCGGACGCGTCCCCGCAGTCCTGGGAGGACGCCGCCAGGGCCGAAATCGCGCTCGCGCGTCGCACGCTGACCGCGCTCGGTGACACCCGGCCGGTGAGCACGGTCTTCGTCGGCGGCGGTACCCCGTCCCTGGTCGGCGCCGGCCCGCTGACCAGGCTGCTCGACGCGGTGCGGCAGGAGTTCGGGCTGGCCGACGGGGCCGAGGTGACGACCGAGGCCAACCCGGAGAGCACCGACGCGGCCCTGCTCGACGCGCTGCATGGCGCCGGCTACACCCGGCTCTCGCTGGGTATGCAGAGCGCGTCGTCGCGGGTGCTGGCCGTCCTGGACCGCGTCCACACCCCGGGTCGGCCGGCGGAGGTGGTGGCGCTGGCCCGGCAGGCCGGCTTCGAGCACCTGAGTCTGGATCTGATCTACGGCACGCCCGGCGAGTCGGACGCCGAGCTGGTCGACTCCGTCCGCACGGCGCTGGCCACCGGCGTCGACCATCTGTCGGCCTACTCGCTGATCGTCGAGCCCGGCACCCGGATGGCCCGGCAGGTCGCCGCCGGTCTGCTACCGGCGCCGGCCGAGGACACCCTGGCCGATCGCTATGAACTGGTCGACGGGCTGGCCTCCGCGGCCGGCCTCCGGTGGTACGAGGTGTCCAACTGGTCCACCGGGCCGGACGCGCAGTGCCGGCACAACCTGGCCTACTGGCGCGGCGACGACTGGTGGGGGATCGGCCCCGGCGCCCACAGCCACGTCGGCGGGGTGCGCTGGTGGAACGTCAAACATCCGGCCCGCTATGCCGCCGCGCTGGCCGCGGGCCGATCACCCGGGCAGGCACGGGAAGTTCTGGACGACGACGCAAAGCACACCGAGGCGGTGCTGCTGCGACTCCGGCTGGCCGAGGGCCTGCCGATGGACCTGCTGACCGCAGCGGGCCGGGCCCAACTCGCGGTCGAACGAGCCGACGGCCTGGTCGACGTCGTCGACGACCGGGCGGTGCTCACCGCGGCCGGTCGGCTGCTGGCCGACGGGATCGCGCTGCGGCTGCTGGAGTGACGTGCCGGCCGCCCGCCAACACCCTCCGAGAATCGATCCGAGAAATCTCCCCGGCCCATGTCGAGAACGCCGCGTCGGCTCCGTCCCCGGGGTGCACGCGGCCAGAATGGGCCGCAACCGTCCGCAAGGAGACCGTCATGGCCAAGTACCTGCTGCTCAAGCACTACCGCCGCAACAGCGGACCGGCGAACGTCGTCGACATCCCACCGATGGACACCTGGACGCCGGACGAGTTCGACGCGCACATCACGTACATGGACGATTTCGCCGACCGGCTACGAGAGACCGGGGAGTTCGTCGGCGGCGAAGCGCTGTCCCCGGAAGGGACGTTCGTGCGCTACGACGGCGCCGGCCGACCGCCGGTCACCGACGGCCCGTTCGCCGAGACCAAGGACCTGATCGCCGGCTGGATGGTGATCGACGTCGACACCTACGACCGCGCCATCGAGTTGGCCGGTGAGCTGTCCGCGGCCCCGGGCAAGGGCGGCGAGCCCATCCACGAGTGGCTGGAGGTACGTCCGTTCCTGACCGAGGCGCCGACGGTCACCGAGTGAGTCGGGACGGAGCGACCCAGGAGGGGCTGACCCCGCCGAGCATCCTCGAGCTGCGCCGGCTCATCCCCGGGGTGCTGGCCGTCCTCGTCCGTCGCGGAGCTGATTTCGCGACGGCCGAGGACGCCGTCCAGGAAGCGCTGCTCTCGGCGTTCCTGACCTGGCCGACCGATCCGCCGCGGGACCCGAAGGGCTGGCTGGTCACGGCAGCCTGGCGCAAGTTCCTCGACCTGGTGCGCGCCGACACGGCCCGCCACGGTCGGGAGGAAGCCCTGGCCGCCGAGCCACCGTCCGGGTCCGGCCGAGAACGTCGACGACACCCTCGAGCTGTACCTGCGCTGTGCGCACCCTTCGCTGACCCCGTCCTCCGCGGTCGCGCTCACCCTGCGGGCCGTGGGCGGCCTCACCACCAGACAGATCGCCGCCGCCTACCTGGTGCCGGAAGCCACCATGGCCCAACGGATCAGCCGGGCCAAGCGCACCGTGGCCGATGTCCGGTTCGACACGCACGGCGATCTGCGTGCGGTGCTGATCACGCTGTACCTGGTGTTCAACGAGGGTTACTCCGGCGACGTCGACCTGGCCGCCGAGGCCATCCGGCTGACCCGGCAACTGGCTTGCACCACCGACGATCCCGAGGTGGCCGGCCTGCTCGCGCTGATGCTGCTGCACCACGCCCGGCGCGACGCGAGGACCGGCGCGGGCGGCCGGCTGGTCCCACTCGCCGAGCAGGACCGCGGTCGGTGGCACGCCGAGGAGATCGCCGAGGGGGTCGAGCTGCTGCAGGGCGCGCTCGCGCTCGACTCACTCGGGCCCTATCAGGCGCAGGCCGCGATCGCCGCGTTGCACGCCGACGCCCGGTCGGTCGCCGAGACGGACTGGGTGCAGATCGTCGAGTGGTACGACGAACTGCTGGCCCTGACCGACAGCCCGGTGGTCCGGCTCAACCGGGCCGTCGCGGTCGGCGAGGCCGATGGCGCGCAGGCGGGTCTGGCCGCGCTGGCCGAGGTCGATCCCACGATCCCCAGATACACCGCGGCCGCGGCGTACCTGCACGAGAAGGGCGGTGACCTGGCCACCGCGGCGCGGCTCTACGCGCAGGCGGCCCGGATCGCGCCCAACCTCGCCGAGCGGGACCACCTCACCCGTCAGGCCGCCCGGCTGAACCAGCAGCTCGGGGAACGGACCTGACCGGACCGCTCAGCCGTCCTCGCGAGCGCCGACCGACGTTCCTCGCAGGTCGTCGAGGTCCAGGATCCGGACATGGATCACGGTGCGCTGCTGCAGGGCGGCGCGCAGGGCCCGGTGCAGTCCGTCCTCCAGGTAGATCTCGCCACCCCAGGCGACGGCGTGCGGAAACAGGTCCCCGTAGAACGTCGAGTCCTCGTCCAGCAGCGTGTCGAGCCGCAGCTCACGCTTGGTGGTGATCAACTCGTCCATCCGGATCTGCCGCGGCGGAATGCGGGCCCAGTCGCGGGTGGAGAATCCGTGGTCCGGGTAGGGACGCCCGTCGCGGACGTCCTTGAAGATCATGCGGAACCGATCCCACGAGGACCGATCACGGTAGGGCCGATCATCCGGTGAACTCTCCCGACGGCTGGATTCCAGCGCTCAGGGTATCGGGCCGCGACGCCGGACTCGACCATCCGACCAGGATGAGGTGGTGTGTTCCGGGGATCCACCGGGCGGGCCGCAGCGCGAATTACACTTGGCATTCGAAGGTCGCGAGTGCCAACAGGAGGTGACGATGAGTGCAGAGGATCGCCGGTTCTCGGTCTTGCGCGCGATCGTCGCCGACTACGTCGCCACCCAGGAGCCGGTCGGCTCGAAGAACCTGGTCGAACGACACGCTCTGGGCGTCTCGTCCGCGACGATCCGCAGTGACATGGCGGTGCTCGAGGACGAGGGCTACATCACCCAGCCGCACACGTCGGCCGGTCGGATCCCGACGGACAAGGGTTATCGGCTGTTCGTCGACCGGCTCTCCCAGGTCAAGCCGCTGTCGGTGGGGGAGCGGCGGGCGATCCAGTCGTTCCTGTCCGACGGCGTCGACCTGGACGACGTGCTGCGCCGATCCGTCCGGCTGCTGGCCCAACTGACCAGACAGGCCGCGGTCGTCCAGTACCCGATGCTGACCCGATCGACGGTGCGCCATGTCGAGGTCGTCGACCCTCGGCCCGCGTCGGCTGCTGTTGGTGGTGATCACCGATACCGGTCGGGTCGACCAGCGCGTGGTCGAGCTGGAGGAGGACGTGGCCGACGACGCCACCGCCATGCTGCGCGCGGTGCTCGGCGCGGCCGCCATCGGCCGACCACTGTCCGAGGCCGCGTCCGCGGTGAGCACCGCCGCCGCCGACACCGCACCCGAGGATCGCGCGCTGGTCGGCACCGTGGTCTCGGTGCTGCTCGACGCGCTGGTCGAACATCCGGAGGAGCGCCTGCTGCTGTCCGGAACCAGCAACATCACCGGCGCCTGGGCCGACCAGCCCATGGCGTTGCGCGGCGTGCTGGAAGCGTTGGACGAGCAGGTCACCCTGCTCAAGTTGTTGGCGGCGCTGGACGCGCCGGACGCGCTGGTGGTGTCCATCGGCCGGGAGAACGCCGACCTGAACCTGGCCAGCACGGCGCTGGTGTCCGCCGGGTACGGCAGCGGGGAACGGCTGATGGGCGGGCTGGCCGTGGTCGGGCCGACCCGGATGGACTACCCGGGAACCATGGCCGCCGTCCGGGCGGTCGCCCGGTACGTCGGCGAGATCGTCGCCGGTCGCTGACCGACGACGCAGGAAGCACGAACGAAAGGCATCTGGTGCAGAGCGTGGCACGTGACTATTACGGGCTCCTCGGCGTGTCGCCGAAGGCGACGCCCGACGAGATCAAGCGGGCGTATCGCCGGCTTGCCCGCGAACTGCACCCGGATGTCAATCCGGATCCGGCCGCCCAGCAGAAGTTCAAGGACGTCACCGCCGCGTACGAGGTGCTCTCCGACCCGGCCAAGCGCCAAGTGGTCGACCTCGGCGGTGACCCACTGTCCTCCGGCGGCGGCGGAGGCGGTCCGGCCGGCGGCGACCCGTTCGGCGGGATGGGCCTCGGCGACATCATGGACGCGTTCTTCGGTGGGGGCGGCGCCACCCGCTCCCGCGGTCCCCGCTCGCGGGTCCGCCAGGGCGACGATGCGCTGATCCCGGTGGAACTCACCCTCGAGGAATGCGCAACCGGCGTGGCCAAGGACCTCACGGTCGACACCGCGTCGCTGTGCACCACCTGCCACGGCAACGGCTGCGCGCCCGGCACCAGCACGGCCACCTGCGACACCTGCAAGGGTTCCGGAGAGGTGCAGCAGGTGCAGCGGTCGCTGCTCGGCCAGGTGGTCACCTCCCGTCCGTGCCCGGTGTGCCGCGGCTTCGGCGAGGTCATCCCGGACCCGTGCCGCCAGTGCAACGGCGACGGCCGGGTGCGCAGCCGGCGCACCGTCCGGGCCAACATCCCGGCCGGCGTCGGCGACGGCATCCGGGTCAGGCTGGCCGGTCAGGGCGAGGTCGGCCCGGGCGGTGGTGCCCCGGGCGACCTGTACGTCGAGGTCCAGGAACTGGCGCACGACAAGTTCACCCGCGACGGCGTCGACCTGCACTGCACGGTGCACGTCCCGATGACGGTCGCCTCACTCGGCACCTCGATGTCGCTGCAGACCCTGCAGTCGGTGGAGGACCTGGACATCCAGTCCGGGACCCAGTCCGGCACGGTGATCACCTTGCGCGGGCAGGGCATGCCGCGGCTCCGTGGGTCCGGCAGCGGAAGCCTGTTCGTCCACGTCGAGGTGGTGACGCCGACCCGGTTGGACGCCCGGCAGGCCGAGCTGATGCGAGAACTGGCGACCCTGCGCGGCGAGGAACAGCCCGAACTGGCCGCGCGCGGACACGGGGGGTTCTTCTCCCGCATCCGCGATTCCTTCGCCGGCCGCTGAGCTCTCGGTCGTGAGCGGTGAGCCCTGGTTCCTGGTCGACCCGCTGCCGGCCGCCGGAACGTTTCTGCTCGACGGACCGGAGGGCCGGCATGCGGCCACGGTCCGGCGACTACGGCCCGGCGAGTCGTTGGTGCTCACCGACGGTCGGGGCGGCCGGGCCGAGGCCACGGTGAGCTCGGCCGAGCGGTCGGCGCTGACCCTCGAGGTCGGCACGGGGACCAGGGTGCCCGGTCCCGATCTGCGGGTCACCTTGGTGCAGGCGCTGCCGAAGGGGGAGCGCAGCGAACTGGCCGTCGACCTGGCCACCGAGGCCGGCGTCGACGCCCTGGTGCCGTGGCAGGCCGAGCGCTGCATCGCGCGCTGGAGCGGCGACAAGGCGGTGCGCGGGGTCGACAAGTGGCGCACCGTGGCCCGCGAGGCCGCGAAGCAGTCACGCCGGCCGTGGCTGCCGCGGGTCTCCGAGCTGGCCGACCACCGCCGAGGTCGTCGAGCTGATCTCCCGCGCCGACGGCGCGCTGGTCCTGCACGAGTCCAGCGCCGCGCCGATCACCGCCGCGACGCTGCCCACCCACGGCGACCTGGTGCTGGTGGTCGGGCCCGAGGGTGGCATTGCGCCGGCCGAGCTGGCCGCCTCGACGGCGCCGGCGGCTCAGCCGGTCCGGCTCGGGCCGGAGGTGCTGCGCACCTCGACCGCGGGCGCGGTCGCGCTGGGCGCCCTGGGCGTCCTCACGAAGCGGTGGTCGTGACCGGTACACCTGTTCAGATTCGAAACTATCCGTACGGCCCGCACCCGAGCCAGTTCGTTCGGTTGTACGTCCCTCCGGGCGGAACGCTGGCTGCCCGTCGCTGTGGTCATCCACGGTGGATTCTGGCGTCAGCGGTACGGAGTAGAACTGGCCGAACCGCTTGTGCGCGGACCTGGCCGCGCACGGCGTCGCCGCGGCCGCCGTCGAATACCGCCGGGTCGACCGGACGATGCGTGACGGCAGCCGGTCGGCGACCAACACCGCGAGCGAGGCCGGCGGCGGCTGGCCTATGACGTTGGCCGACGTCGCCCGCGCCGTCGATTCGCTCGAGGCGTCCGCGCAGCTGCTGGCCCGGGGGCGGCTCGACCTCGACCGGGTGGCGGCTGTCGGCCACTCGGCCGGTGGCCACCTCGCGGCGTGGCTCACCCATCGGGGCAGCCTGCGGGTCGGGGCCGCCGGCTCGGTCGACCCGATCGAGAGCTCGGTGGCCGTCCGCGGGGCAGTTGCCCAGGCCGGTGTGCTCGACCTGGCCGCAGCCGCCCGTGACGGGCTGGGTGGTGGCGCGGTCATCGACGTGATGGAGGGCTCACCGGGATCGGTGGCCCAGCGCTACCACCACGCCTCGCCGATCGCGCACGTCGGCGACGGGGCGAAGGTGATCTGCGTGCACGGCGATGCCGACGACACCGTGCCGATCGACCAGTCGCGGCGTTACGTCGACGCGGCGGTCGCCGCCGGCGATCCGGCCGAGTTGGTCGTCCTGCCCGGCGTCGGCCACTTCGAGGTCATCGATATCGGTCACCCCGCCTGGGCGATCTGCCGGGACCGGCTGCTCGGCCTGCTCGCCGCAGACCCGCCCGCTCGGCGCGGGGTACGGTCCAGACCGTGAGCGAGCCCGCGAGCACCGACTGCCTGTTCTGCAGGATCGTCGCCGGTGACATCCCGGCCACCGTCGTCCGCCGCACCGATCGGATCGTCGCCTTCCGCGACATCGACCCCAAGGCGCCGACCCACATTCTGGTGATCCCCACCGCTCACCTGGCCGACGCGGCCGAGGTGGCCGCCCACGATCCGGCGCTGCTGGGCGAACTGGTCGCGGTCGCCGCTGATCTCGCGGCCGCGGACGACATCGCCGGGTCGGGCTACCGGTTGGTGCTGAACACCGGCAAGGACGGCGGCCAGACGGTCTTCCACGCGCACGTGCACCTGCTCGGCGGCCGTGCGATGGGGTGGCCGCCGGGCTGACCGCACCCAGCTGTGCGTGGCCTGGCAGCGGGATGTCAGGGGCCAGGAGTTGAATGGCGTCCGTGACCGAACAGACTCAGCATGCCCGACACGCGGGTGACGACGAGGCAGCCGTACCGGCCTCCGACCTCATCGCCGCGCACACCGACGGCCGCGTAGTACAGACAGTCGGCGAGCCGCACACCTCGCACCGCGGTGGGACGGCCGTGACGCCCGACCCGGAACCGGACACGGCCGGTGTCGGCGGGGTGGACCCCACCGGTGGCCGCAACCCGTGGTTCGCCCTCTGGGCGATGGTCATCGGGTTCTTCATGATCCTGATCGACTCGACCATCGTGTCGGTGGCCACCGACTCCATCCTGGTCGGCCTGCAGACCGACCTGAACAGCGTCGTCTGGGTCACCAGTGCCTACCTGCTGGCGTACGTGGTGCCGCTGCTGGTCGCCGGCCGGCTGGGCGACCAGTTCGGCCCGAAGAACGTCTACCTGACCGGCCTCGTGCTGTTCACCGCGGCCTCCGCCTGGTGCGGGCTGTCCAACTCGGCAGCCATGCTGATCACCGCCCGGGTGTTCCAGGGCCTCGGCGCCGCGCTGATGACCCCGCAGACCATGGCGGTGATCACCCGCACCTTCCCGCCGGAACGGCGCGGCCGGGCGATGAGCCTGTGGGGTTCGGTGGCCGGCATCGCCATCCTGGTCGGCCCGCTGGCCGGCGGCTTCCTGGTGGACACCCTGGGCTGGGAGTGGATCTTCTTCATCAACGTCCCGGTGGGCATCATCGCCTTCGTGCTGGCCCTGCGGTTGGTCCCGCAGCTGCCCACCCACGTCCACCAGTTCGACGTGCTGGGTGTTGTGCTGCTCCGCGGTCGGGCTGTTCCTGGTGGTGTTCGGCATCCAGGAGGGCCAGAAGTACGACTGGGGCACCATCGTCGGCCCGATCTCGGTGTGGTCGTTGATCATCTCCGGCCTGATCGTGCTGGCGATCTTCGTCTGGTGGCAGGCGCACAATCGCGGCGAGCCGCTGATGAGCCTGTCGCTGTTCAAGGATCGCAACTTCTCGCTGGCCAACGTCGGTATCGCCAGCATGGGTTTCGCCATCACCGGCATGGCCATCCCGCTGATGCTGTTCGCCCAGAAGTCGATGGGCCTGAGCCCCATGCGGTCGGCGTTGCTGCTCATCCCGCTGGCCGTCACCGCGGGCGCGCTGGCCGCACCCGGTGGGCAAGCTGACCGACAAGGTGCATCCGCGGTATCTGGCCGGCCCCGGGTTCGCGGCTGACGTCGGCCTCCTTGTTCTGGTTGGGCGCGGTGGCCACCCCGACCACGCCGGTGATCGGGATCCTGGCACCGATCGCCCTGATGGGCGTGGGCAACGCGTTCATCTGGGCGCCGCTGTCCGCCACCGCCACCCGCAACCTGCCCATGCGGCAGGCCGGCGCCGGGGCCGGGGTCTACAACATGACCAGGCAGGTCGGTGCGGTGCTGGGTTGCGGCCGCGGTCGGCGTGCTCATGCAGAACCGGATCACCGCGCAGTTCTCGGCGCTGGCCGGTGCCGGTGGTGGCGGTCAGGTGGACCAGTCGGCGATCCGGTCGAGCGCGGGGCCGCTGCCCGAGCCACTCCGGGAACCGTTCGCCACTGCCATGGGACAGAGCGTGTACCTGCCGGCCGCGGTGCTGTTGATCGGTCTGGTCGCGGTGCTGTGCTTCGCCGCCCCCACGCACGCCGGCAGCAAGGCTGCGGTGCAGGGTCTGGAAGCGGCCGAGGAGCCGACGCCGGCGCCGGCGTTGGCCGACTGACCCGCAGGTTCAGTCCACCTGCGGCTCCGACCGCAGGTACTGACGGCATCGGTAGACCCGGGGGAACAGTGCCCTGAGCTCGGCCTCACGCTCCATCGGGGCGTGCGCGAAGGCCCGGATCGGCTGGCTCAGCCCGGAGGGTGAGGCGAACCCGTTCGGCTCGTCGTCCCACTCCTTGTGCACGTGCAGGTATCTGTACTGCTCGACGAACCCGTTCGTCAGGTACCACCCGTTGGCGGCGGTGTCCTCGCGGGTCCAGGCGTCCAGGGTGGTCACCCCGCGGTTGGCCAGCATCGGCTCCGCCGCAGCCAGCAGCCGGGTACCCCAGTGCGCGCGCCGATGGTCCGGATGCACGGCGGGGTCGACTGTCGACCCGCCGGACACAGGGGTCCCGGTCGGGCCGCCGCCGGATTAACCGGAGCCGGTTGTCGGCACCGCCGGTAGACTCGGTACGTCTGGCCGGACCATCCGCGTCCGGCGTCGACGCCCCCAGGATCGGGGCAGGAAGCAGGCCACGAACCCGGTGCCGGATACCAACTCGGCTGCGGTCCCCAGCAGCCAACCCATCCCGACCACAGGTTCGTCCGACCGCAGCGTCGACGACCCGAGCCGCCGAATCGACCATCGTGGTCGCCGACGAGCGAGGCGATGCTCGGCCTGCTCGGCTCCCGGGACGCCCTGCTGCGCCAGCTCGAGGAGAACCTCGCCGCCGACATCCACGTCCGCGGCAACCGCATCACCCTGCGCGGCAGCGCAGCCGACGTCGCGTTCGCCGAGCAGGTGTTCCGCGAGCTGCTGACCCTGCAGGAGTCGCGGCTCGACGATCACCGCCGATGCGATCCGCCGCACCATCGGCATGCTCGCCGAACCGGCCGCGGGCGCCGAGGCACCCAGCCAGGTGCTCGGCCTGAACATCGTGTCGCGGCGCGGCCGCACGATCCGGCCGAAGACGCTGAACCAGAAGCGCTACGTCGACGCGATCGACAGCCACACCATCGTGTTCGGCATCGGTCCGGCCGGTACCGGCAAGACCTACCTGGCGATGGCCAAGGCGGTGCAGGCGCTGCAGGCCAAGCAGGTCAACCGGATCATCCTGACCCGGCCGGCGGTCGAGGCCGGGGAGCGGCTCGGCTACCTGCCCGGCACCCTGAACGACAAGATCGACCCGTACCTGCGCCCGCTGTACGACGCGCTGCACGACATGCTCGACCCGGAGTCGATCCCGCGGCTGATGGCGGCCGGCACCATCGAGGTCGCGCCGCTGGCCTACATGCGTGGCCGCACCCTCAACGACGCGTTCATCATCCTCGACGAGGCGCAGAACACCACGCCCGAGCAGATGAAGATGTTCCTCACCCGGCTCGGCTTCGGCGTCCAAGATCGTCGTCACCGGCGACGTCACCCAGATCGACCTGCCCGGCGGGCAGCGGTCCGGGCTGCAGGTGGTCCGGGAGATCCTCACCGACGTCGACGACGTCACTTCTCGCTGCCTCACCTCGGCCGATGTCGTCCGGCACCGGCTGGTCGGCGACATCGTCGACGCCTACGAGACGCTGGGACGCGCGCGAACGGCACCGCCGCGCCGCGACCGGCAGGACCGCAGCCGGCTCGGCTCGCCGCCAGGGCGAGGGCTCGGCACAGCACCGGCGGCGCGACCAGCGTGGGACCGGCCGATGAGCATCGAGGTCGCCAACGAGTCCGGGATCGGCGTCGACGAGCTCGGCGCTGGTCTCGGTGTCCCGGTTCGCCCTGGCCGAGATGGGCATCAACCCGCTCGCCGAGCTGTCCATCCTGCTGATGGACGTCGAGGCGATGACGCGAGCTGCACGTCAAGTGGATGGACGAGCCCGGCCCGACCGACGTCATGAGCTTCCCGATGGACGAGCTGGACACCGCCCGCCGCCCGGACGAGGCCGGCCCGGGCCCGGCGCTGCTCGGTGACGTGGTGCTGTGCCCGGCGGTCGCCACCGAGCAGGCCACGCCAGGCCGGCCACTCGCTCGACGACGAGCTGCACCTGCTCACCGTGCACGGCGTCCTGCACCTGCTCGGCTACGACCACGCCGAGCCCGCCGAGGAGCGGGAGATGTTCCGGCTGCAGAACGAACTGCTCGACGGCTGGCGCGAACAGCGGCTGCCGCCGCGCGGCCGGCCGGCTGGCAGCCGTCGACGACGCCGTACTGGGCGCCGTCGGCCTGCGACCGTCCGGTCCGATCGACCCGGCGGGTCCTGACCGGGCGCCGTGGACGTCCCTGGACATCTTCCTGCTGGTCCTGGCCGCCGCGCTGGTCCCGATCGCCGGGCTGTGCGCCGCCGGTGACGCCGCGATCACCATGGTGTCGCCGGCCCGGGTCGAGGAGACTGCGACCGGGAACGGCCGCCGCGGCGCCGCCGCGCTGCTCGCGATCACTCAGCGACCGGCCCCGGTACACCAACCTGCTGCTGCTGCTGCGGGTCGGCGCCGAGCTGACCGCGACCGTGCTGGTCACCGCGGTCGCGCTGTCCACCTGGGGGTTCCAGTCTCTGGGTGGCGATCGTGGTGGTGATCGGTCATGATGGTGGTCTGCTACGTGGTGATCGGCGTGCTGCCCCGCACCCTCGGCCGCCAGCACCCGTACCGGGTCGGCCTGGCGGCGCCGCCGGCACCACCCGGGCGCTGGCCCGGGTGCTGTCCCCGATCGCCTCCCTGCTGATCCTGATCGGCAACGCGATCACCCCCGGCCGCGGCTTCCGCGAGGGCCCGTTCTCCTCCGACATCGAGCTGCGCGAGCTGGTCGACATGGCCGGTGACCGCGGCGTGGTCGAGGAGACCGAACGGGAGATGCTGCAGTCGGTGTTCGCGCTCGGCGACACCATCGTCCGCGAGGTGATGGTGCCGCGGACCGAGGTGGTCTGGATCGAGGAGACCAAGACGCTGCGGCAGGCGCTGCACCTGGCGACCCGGTCCGGGCTGCTCCCGGATCCCGGTGATCGGCGAGGACGTCGACGACGTCCTGGGCGTCGTCTACCTCAAGGACCTGATCGCCAGGGCGCTGGCGCTCGAGCCGCGGCGACCGCGGGCCGATGCTGGCCGAGCTGATGCGCCCGCCGGTGTTCGTCCCGGAGTCCAAGAACGTGGACGCGCTGCTGCGCGAGATGCAGCGCGACCGCACCCACTTCGCGGTGGTCGTCGACGAGTACGGCGGCACCGCCGGCATCGTCACCATCGAGGACATCCTCGAGGAGATCGTCGGCGAGATCACCGACGAGTACGACGCCGAGACCCCGGCCCCGATCGAGCATCTGGACGACGACGCGGTCCGGGTGTCGGCCCGGCTGCCGGTCGAGGACCTCGGCGAGATCTTCGACGTCGAGCTGCCGGCCGAGGACGTCGAGACCGTCGGCGGCCTGCTCGGCCCAGCTGCTCGGCCGGGTGCCGCTGGCCGGCGCCGAGGCCGAGATCGACGGGCTGCATGCTGCTCGGCGAGGCGGGCGTCGACCGCCGCGGCCGGCCCCGGGTGCAGACCCTGCTGGTGCGACGGTCCCGGTGCCGGGCCCGACAGCGAGCACGGACGAACCGGCGGCAACGGCGCGGACGCGAGTCGGACCACGACGTCTCGAGCGGGACGGATGCACGGTGACGCCCCGACAGATCCGGCAACACCGCTGGACGCCGAGGACGCCAAGCTCGTCACGCTGGCCCGCGGGGCCCGGGGACGCGCGGCCGCCGTCGAGGGCGCCGCGGTCCGGGACACCGACGGCCGCACCTACGCCGGGGCCACGGTGGCCCTGCCCTCGCTGCAGCTGACCGCCCTGCAAGCGGCGGCGGCCGCCGCGGTCTCGTCGGCGCCGCGGCGCTGGAAGCCGCCTTGATCGTCGGCGCAGCCGGGCCTCCCGACCCGGACTCCGCCGCGGCCGCCCGCGACCTGGACTGCCCGGTCGTCATCACGACCACCGCGGACGGCACGGTCACCGGTCGGCACCGGCCGTGACCCACCGCTCCGGCTTCGCCTGCTTCGTCGGCCGACCCAACGTCGGCAAGTCGACCCTGCTCAACGCGATGGTCGGGGCAAGATCGCGATCACCTCGGACAAGCCGCAGACCACCCGCCGGGCGATCCGCGGCATCGTCACCCGGCCCGACGCCCAGCTGGTCATCGTCGACACCCCCGGCATGCACAAGCCGCGCACGCTGCTCGGCGAACGGCTCGACGACCTGGTCCGCACGGTGTGGAGCGACGTCGACGTCATCGGGTTCTGCGTGCCCGCCGACGAGACGATCGGCCCGGGCGACCGGCGGATCGTCGCCGAGCTGACCGAGCAGGCCCCGCGCACGCCGGTGATCGGCATCGTCACCAAGACCGACAAGGTTCGCGCCGAGCAGGTCGCCGAGCAGCTGCTGGCGTTGTCCGCGGTCCGCGAGTTCGCCGACGTCGTCCCGGTGTCGGCGGTCGCCCGACTACCAGGTCGACCTGCTCACCGACCTGCTGATCGCCCGGCTCCCGGACGGACCGCCGCTCTACCCGGACGGCGAGCTCACCGACGAACCGATGGAGACCCGGATCGCCGAGACTGGTCCGGGAGGCCGCCCTGGACGGCGTGCGCGACGAGCTGCCGCACTCGCTGGCCGTGCTGGTCGACGAGATCGTGCCGCGCGAGGGCCGGCCCGACCTGCATCGACGTCTACGTCACGATCTACGTCGAGCGCGACTCGCAGAAGGCGATCGTGCTGGGCCGCAAGGGGTCCCGGCTCGCCGCGGTCGGCACGCGGGCGCGGGCCGGGATCGAGGAGCTGCTCGGCACCCAGGTCTACCTGAGCCTGCACGTGACGGTCGCCAAGGACTGGCAACGCGACCCCAAGCAGCTGCGCAAGCTCGGTTTCGACGCCTGAATTCGCGGGAGAGCTTGTTCGAAACTGCGCGAGACGCCTACGCTTCGCGCAGAAGCAAGCAGATTCAATGCGAAAAGGAGCCCGCATGCCCGGGACGCAGGTCCTGTCCGAGATGGCCGAACAGCCGGACGTGCTGGCCCGGATCGTGGCCGAGCGACCCGGACTGACTGCTGAACTGCGCGGCGCGCTGCCGGACCGGCTGCGCGGCGCCTGTCTCGTGGCCCGCGGGTCGAGCGACAACGTCGCGGTTTACGCCCGCTACCTGCTCGAGCTGGCTCTCGGTCGCCCGGTGGCGTCGGTCGCGCCGTCCGTGGTCACCCGGTACCACCGCGCGCTGGACGTCCGGGATCACCTCGTGGTTGCGCTGTCACAGTCCGGGCGCACCCCGGAGATCGTCGACGTCGCCGCCCGGATGGCCGACAGCGGTGCGGTGGTGGTCGGGGTGACCAATGACCCGGACTCGCCGCTGGCCCAGATCTCGGCGGTGTCGCTGACCGTCGGCACCGGCAAGGAGCTGGCGGTACCGGCGACCAAGACCGTGACCGGCCAGCTCGCGTTGGTCACCCTGCTGGCCGAGGCCGTCGACGCCGGCCTGGCCGAGTACACCGGCGGCGACCGTGCGTGGTCGGCACTGCCCGATGTGGTGGCGCGGGTGCTCGCCGATGAGCGCGGGCTGGGCGATGCGGTCGAATTGCTGCGCGCCCGACCGACCGGTATCCACCTGGCCCGCGGCCTGACCTACGCGGCCGCGCTGGAGGGCGCACTCAAGTGCAAGGAGACCACCAGGCGGGTGCACGAGGGCTATTCCAGCGCCGACTTCCTGCACGGGCCGCTGACGGTCGCGTCACCGGAGGTGGCGGTCGTCGCCTACGGAGCGACCGGGCCCGTCCTGGCCGACGTCGTCGAGACCGTGCGCGCCGCAGTGGATCTCGGCTCGCCGGTCATCGGCATCGGCGCGCCCGAGGTCTGCCGGGGGCTGCCCGACGCGGTCGGTCTGCCCGTTCCGCAGGATCTGGGCGAAGCACTGGCCGTCGTCCCCCTGGTCGTCCGCGGCCAGCAACTGGCCATCTCGACCACACTGGCGCTCGGCCTCGACCCGGACTCGCCGGAGGGGTTGAACAAGGTCACCGCCACGCACTGACCTGCGGCGTGGCATCATCCGGCCATGGGCAGACACGGCGGCGCCACGGCGCGTCGACCGCGACCGACCGGGACGATCGTGGCACTGGTCCTGGTGGTGTTCGCGGCGATCGCCCTGGCCATCTGGTGGGCACGGCTGGGTTCCGGGTCCGACCCCATCGATACCGCGCCGGTGTCCGGCTTCGGCGTCGTGGTCGCCTCGCCCCCGTGCACCGACACGACGGCGGGCGGCCGCACGGTGGTCACCGTCGTCGGGTCCACGACCCAGGCAAACCTGGACGCCTGCGGATACCGGCAGGGCCAACGGCTGGCCATCGAATACCTGCGTGACCATCCGGAAACGGCCCGGCTGGCCGGCACCAGCACGGGCGCCCCGACCACCGGGCTCCGCAAGGTCCTGCCCTACCTGATCCTCGGGCTCGGGGTGCTGGCAGTGATCGCCGCCATCCTGCTGATGCGCCGGCGTCGGGCCGGCCATCGCAGCGCCGGGAGCACCGAGGCCCGGGTCACCGTTGCCGAACTGCAGGCGGCAGCGGCCGCAGCGGCCGCGGCCCAGAAAGCCATCCCGAAACCGTCGATCACCGTGCACGCCGCGACCAGACCACCGGATGCGACCGACCCGGGCACGGGGGAGATTCCGGTCTTCGGCAGTCGCACCGACCTGTTGGACCACGCGGGGGACACCGCACTGCTCACGCACGTGCACGCCGACGATCTCGACGGCCCGCCTTGAGTACGGTGACGGAGTGAGTCCAGCCGCAGCCACTGCCACCCCCCGCCGATCCCGTCGTCGCCGCACTCTGCCCGCCGCCCACTACCCGGTCGAGCGGATGGAGTTGGAGAACGGACTGCGGGTGGTGCTGTCGCCGGACCCGAGCAGCGGAGTGGTCGGCGTGGCGGTGCACTACGACGTCGGCTTCCGGTCGGAGCCGCAGGGCCGCACCGGCTTTGCCCATCTCTTCGAGCACCTGATGTTCCAGGGCAGCGAATCGTTGCCGAAGCTGGAGCACTTCCGGATCGTGCAGTCCTCCGGCGGCGTCTTCAACGGCAGTACGCACACCGATTACACCGACTACTTCGAGGTGCTGCCGTCGGAGGCGTTGGAACGCGGGCTGTTCCTGGAGGCGGATCGGATGCGGGCCCCGAAAATCACCGCGGAGAACCTGGCCAACCAGGTGGACGTGGTCAGCGAGGAGATCAGGCTCAACGTGCTGAACCGGCCGTACGGGGGCTTTCCCTGGATCGACCTGCCTCCGGTGCTGTTCGACTCGTTCGCCAACGCGCACAACGGCTACGGCGACTTCGTCGATCTGCAGGCGGCCACCGTGGCCGACTGCGCCGACTTCTTCGAGCGCTACTACACACCGGCCAACGCGGTCCTCACCGTCTGCGGCGGGTTCGACCCCGACCGCGCTCGCGAGTGGGTGACGGCGCACTTCGCCGACGTACCGCACCGGCCGGCGCCGGACCGACCGTCCTTCGGCGAGCCGTGGCCGACCTCGGTCCGCCGGGCCGCTCGCACCGATCCGCTCGCCCCCGCCCCGGCCCTGGCCGTGGGCTGGCGGCTGCCGGATCCGGTGGCTGACCTGCCTGGGTACCTCGCCCATGTGCTGCTGGGTAGTGTGCTCGCGGCCGGCGAGTCGTCGCGGCTGCAGTCGGGGCTGGTGGCCGAACGGGCGGCTGGCCACCGAGGTGTGGTCCGGCCCGGGGATCATGGGCGGTCCGCTGGACGCCCGCGACCCGGACGTCTTCGTGCTGGGTGCCATCCACACCCCGGCCGTCCCGGCCGACACCGTCATCGACGTCGCGAACGAGATCATCGGCTCCGTGGCGGCCCAGGGCCCGACGGAGGACGAGGTGCTTTCCGCCGGCGCGAGATTCACCGCGGCGCTGTACCGGGAGAACGACTCCATCGGTGCCCGGACGCGGTCGTTGGGGTCCCTGGAGCTCCTGCATGGAAGGGCCGAGTTGCTCAGCGAGATCCCTACCCTGGTCGCCGACATCGGACCGGAGCAGGTGGCCGCCGCGGCCGCCGCGCTCGACCCGGACGCCTGCGCAATCCTGACCATCGAGGCTGCCGGAGCGGGTCGGTGAGCCCGCGTCGCGGGGCCGGCCGGGCGGCGGCGGGCCGGATCCAGATCAGCTGAACAGATCGGGCAGACCACCACCGGCCCGCGGGCGTTGCCGGCGCTCACCGCGCCCGGGCGTCAGCGGTCACCGCGCACCGCCACCGCCACCCTGGACAACGGGCTGTCCGTGGTCGCCGTCCGCAAGCCGGGTACACCCCTGGTCGAGGTGCGACTGCGGGTGCCGTTCGGCGGCCGGACGCCCCTGCACAGCGCCCGGGCCGAGCTGCTCGCGGCCACCTTGTTGCTCGGCACCGGTCGGCGGTCGAGGGAGCAGGTCGACGCCGAACTCGCGGTGGTCGGCGGTCACCTCGATGCCGGTGTCGACCCGCAGCGGCTGCTGGTCAGCGGATCGGCGCTCTCGCACGGACTTCCGATGCTGCTGGACGTGCTGGCCGACGCGCTGACCGATCCGGCCTACCGTCGACACGACGTGCTCGGCGAGCGGGCTCGTCTGGTCGAGCATCTCGCGATCTCCGCGGCCCAACCGGCCGTGGTTGCTCGGATGCGTCTGCAGCGCACCAGATTCGGCGATCATCCCGCGGGTTGGGACCTGCCCGACGCGGGGCTGGTGGGTGACGTGGGCGTGGCCGCGGTCCGCGGTCTGCATCACCGGGCCGTGGTGCCGGCCGGCTCGACCCTGGTCCTGGTCGGCGATCTCTCGCCGGCCAAGGCACTCGACCTGGCGGCGGCGGCCCTGGCCGGCTGGTCGGGCGGCCGGTCGGCGGTGGAGTTGCAGACGCCGCCGCCGATCGTCGGTGGCCCGCTGGTGGCCTTCCACCGGGCCGGCTCCGTGCAGTCGCAGGTCAGGTTGTCGGCCGCGGGCCGGTCTCGGGACGACACCGGATATCCGGCGCTGCAACTGGCGAACCTGATCTACGGCGGGTACTTCTCCTCCCGACTGGTGGAGAACATCAGGGAGGACAAGGGCTACACGTACTCGGCCGGCTCCACCGCCGAGTTCTGGCCCGGCGCCGCAGCCATCACCGTCTCGTTCGACACCACGACGACGTCGACCGCGGCCGCGCTGCTGGAGGCCAGGTACGAACTCGGCCGGCTGGCCCTCACCCCGCCGGCCGCCGCCGAGGTCGAATCCGCCCGCAACTACGCGCTGGGCACGCTGGCCACCTCGTTGGCCACCCAGGCCGGTTACGCCTCGACCCTGTCCGCGCTGGCCGGGGTCGGTCTGGACGGCGAGTGGCTGCGCACCCACCCGGTGCGGCTCGCCCAGGTCACCGTGGAGGACGTGGCCGCAGCCGCGGCCGACGTGCTGGCGCCGGCCCGGTTCACCGGCGTCGTCGTGGGCGATCTGGAGTCCGTCGCGGACGGGCTGGCCGCGCTGGGCGACGTCACCCTGCCATGAGAGTGGCGCCGTGACTGCTGGATTTCCCATCGACCGGCCGCTGCTGTCGGCGGACGGGGTGGACCGGTTCGAGCCGCTGCGCGACCCGAGTCGCCTGCACCGCGCCTGGGCCGAGGGTCGGGTGGTCACCGTCGATGACGCCGGTCGGGTGGCTACCCGCGATGTCGGCGGCACTGACAGCACCGTCGGGCCGGCCTGGACCGCCACCACCGGTGACGGTCCGGCGGCCGGCGCGGTGCTCGCTGGGTTCGGTGGACGGCATCGATCATTGGGCGGTGGCCGGAAAGGTCGACCGGGGCACCGCGTTCCGGAGCCTGGCGACGGTGGTGCCGGCGACCGACGTCGCCCTGCTGACCACGGCCGTCGCCGTGCTCGGCTGGCACCAGCGGTCCGGCTTCTGTCCGCGCTGCGGTCTCGCCTCGCTGCCCGAGCCGAGCGGCTGGTCCCGCACCTGTCCGAACGACCACCAGGAGTGGCCGCGCACCGACCCCGCGGTCATCGTGCTGGTGCACGACGGCGGCGATCGGATGCTGCTCGCCCGGCAACCCGGTTGGCCCGCCGGCCGACACTCGGTGCTGGCCGGCTTCACCGAGGCCGGGGAGTCGCTGGAGGGAACGGTGCACCGGGAGATCCGCGAGGAGGTCGGCCTTTCCGTCGACCGGATCGGCTACCTCGGTTCGCAACCGTGGCCGTTCCCCCGCTCGCTGATGATCGGGTTCGCGGCCCGCGCCGACCCGGACGCGCCGATCGTCCCCGCTGACGGTGAGATCGAGTCGGCCGGCTGGTACCACCGGGACGACCTGGCCCGGCTGCTCGCCGCCGGCGGCGTGGCCGCCGACCTGCCCGCCGACGAACGCGGCCCGCTGCCGGCCGATTTCGCTGTGCCCGACGAAGTGTCCATTGCCCGACGGATGATCGAGGGTTGGGTCGCCCGCGGCCCCCGATGACCGCACCGTCACGTGGAACCGGACCGTCGTACCCCCGTGCGAGCATGGCGGTCATGACCCGCGATCTGCTCGACGGCCTGGACGACGGCCAGCGGGCAGCCGTGCTGGCCCCGTCCGGCCCGGTGTGCGTGCTCGCCGGAGCCGGCACCGGAAAGACCCGCACCATCACCCACCGGATCGCCCACCTGGTCGCCTCCGGTGCGCACCCGGTCTCCGAGGTCCTCGCGGTCACCTTCACCACCAGGGCCGCCGGGGAGATGCGGTTACGGCTGCGGTCGCTCGGCGTCCCCGGCGTGCAGGCGCGCACCTTCCACTCCGCGGCCCTGCGACAGCTGCGTTACTTCTGGCCGCGCGCGGTCGGCGGCACGCTGTGGCCGGTCCTGGAGCAGAAGCTGCGCGTGGTGGCCATCGCCGCCCGGCGGGCCGGCGTCGGCACCGACGCCGCCACCCTGCGCGACCTGGCCGGCGAGATCGAGTGGGCCAAGGCCAGCCTGGCCGGTCCCGACACGTACGGCGCGCTCGCCGCCCGCACCCGACGCGAGACGCCGCTGCCGGCCGAGCAGGTGGCCAAGGTGTTCGCCATCTACGAGTCGGCCAAGCAGGAGGCCGAACAACTCGACTTCGACGACCTGCTGCTGCACACCTGCGCGGTGCTCGAGACCGACGACGAGGTGGCCCGCGAGTTCCGCGGCCGGTACCGCTGCTTCGTGGTCGACGAGTACCAGGACGTCACCCCGCTGCAGCAGCGGCTGCTGGATGCCTGGCTCGGTGAGCGGGACCAGCTGACGGTCGTCGGCGATGCCAACCAGACGATCTATTCGTTCGCCGGCGCCTCGCCGGGATATCTGCTCGGTTTCGAGCGGCGCTACCCGAACGCGAGCGTGGTCCGGCTGGAGCGCGACTACCGCTCCACCCCCCAGGTGGTCAGCCTGGCCAACCGGGTCATCGCGGCGTCGGTGGGGGGCGACCGCCGCTACCGGCTGCGGTTGACCGCCGTGCTGCCGGACGGGCCGGAGGCGACGTTCGCCGAGCATCCGGACGAGCCGGCCGAGGCGGCGGCGGTCGCCGGCCCAGGCCGCCGCGCTGATCGCCGGCGGCACCCCGGCCGCCGACATCGCCGTGCTCTACCGGATCAACGCGCAGTCCGAGGTCTACGAGGACGCCTTCAGCGCCGCCGGCGTGCCGTACGTGCTGCGCGGCGGCCAGCGGTTCTTCGCCCGCGCCGAGGTGCGGCAGGCGATCGCCGCGCTGCGCACGGCGGTCAACCAGGCGGACGCTGCGGACGCGACCGCCGGAGGCGGGAGCCTGGTACCCGCGGTGCGTGCGGTGCTGACCGGGGTCGGCCTGACCGACACCCCGCCACCGTCCGGTGCGCTGCGTGACCGCTGGGATTCGCTCCAGTCGGTGGTCGGCATTGCCGAGGAACTGGCCGATGCCGACGGCTCGGCCGGCCTGGCCGTCCTGCTCGCCGAGCTCGACCAGCGGGCCGAGGCGCAACACGCGCCCACGCCGGACGGCGTCACCCTGGCCTCGCTGCACGCGGCGAAGGGGCTGGAGTGGGACGCGGTGTTCCTGGTCGGGCTGGTCGACGGCACCCTGCCGATCCAGCACGCAGACACCCCCGAGGCAGTCGAGGAGGAACGGCGGCTGCTCTACGTCGGGGTCACCAGGGCCAAGCAGCGGCTGGCGCTGTCCTGGGCGCTGTCCCGCACCGAGGGCGGCCGGCGCACCCGCCGGCGCAGTCGCTTCCTCACCGGGTTGGCCCCGGACACCGCGCCGGTCGGCCGGGCGGCGCCGACCGGACGCTGTCGGATCTGTGGCCGGCGGCTCGAGGGTCCCGAACAGCTCAAGACGGGCCGCTGCGCGCAGTGCCCGTCCACCGCCGATCCGGCGCTGGTCGACGCGCTCAAGGGCTGGCGCAAGCAGCGGGCAGCGGCGGACTCGGTGCCGGCGTTCGTGGTGTTCTCCGACGCCACGCTGTTGGCCATCGCCGAGCGCCGGCCCACCGACGACCGGGCGCTGCTGGCCATTCCCGGCATCGGGCGGAGCAAGCTGGACAAGTTCGGCCCCGACGTGCATCGACATCGTCAGCCGGATCCGCTGACCGTGAAAGCTGTTGCGGGACAGGGACTGAGCCGACGATCGACTGCCTCGGCCGATCCGTCTCCGAGAAAAAAACTGTGAGAAATCCGGCAAAAGCGGTTGCCTGCGCGCGGCGGCTCGATCTACTCTCGATCCCGTCCACGCGATACGCGTGGACATCGCCTCGCTCCGACAGGACCGGGACCGCGACGAAGGGAGGTGCCGAATGTTCATCAGTCTGCTCGAGGACGGTGGTTTCGGCATCGCCGGCGTCGCCATGCCCGGCGATCAGGGACTGACGGCCATCGGCCCGCGCGCGTAAGCCGCGCCTCGGCACGGTCGCCGTGGTGTCCCGAATGCCTGCCGGACCGGGGAAGAGCTCAAGGCTTAGGTCCTAGCTCACCTCCGGCCGCGGGATCCCCCTCAGATTCGAGCAGGGAAACCGCGGCACTGGTGTATCCACCGGTCCGATCATCCGCTCCGAAGTTCGTGCGGTCCGACCGGTTCCGCACACCAACCATCCATCCACCACCGGAGGTGAGAAGTGATCAGCTTGCTGGTCAACGACGCAATCGATCCGTTGCTGTCCGACGACCTTCCCTGCCATAGCGGCGATCCAGACCTGTTCTTCGCCGAGAAACCCGACGACCTGGAGCGGGCCAAGGTGCTCTGCGCCGAGTGCCCGGCCAGAGCGGCCTGCCTGGCCGGCGCACTCGAGCGGAGTGAGCCGTGGGGAGTCTGGGGCGGGGAGATCTTCGACCACGGCGTCGTCATCGCTCGGAAGCGGCCGCGGGGCCGGCCGCGGAAGGTCGCGGCATGACCACCACCACCATTCACCGTCGGCCGCCGTCCGGCAGCCGGAGGAGAGCAACTGCCACCACAACCGGTTCCGCCAGGAACCGACCACCACGTTCGTGCGACACCACGTCGCCCATCCGATCAGGAGAATCGACATGTCATTGTTCGTAGAAGATCTGGCTCGGGACCGAATGCGCCAGGCGCAGCGGGACGCCGAGACCTACCGTCTGGCCCGCCGACTGCGCTCCGCACGCCGCGCGGCTGCCCGCAAGGGGCGGTAGACCGACCAGCGACGCCGACCACCCGTCGACGGCGTGGACCCGGAATCCTCCGGGTCCACGCCGTCGGCGTTTGTGTCCGTGCCGGGTTCCTGCCCGTGCAGTGTCCGATCGCCCGACGGCTACCCTGGCGAGGGTGACCGAGCAGCCCACGCTCACCTGCAGCCTGTGCGGTACCGTCGCCGCCGATCCGCCAGCCGACCTGGATGATCGAGCACGACCCGGCGCCGGGGCAGTCAGTGGTACTGCGGGTCGTGCGCGCGAGAACACCTGCGGGCCATCGAGTCTCGACTGTCCCAGGAGTGGTGGTGAGCTACGAGTCCTCGCTCCGGGCGCGAATCCGGGCTGCCACTTGAGCACGATCCCCCGGAACGGCGCGGTCGCGTCGAGTTGGCAGAGCACGCCGATCGAGCCGAACGTGACCCGGTGGATCATCAGGTAATGCGGCGGCAGGTCGAGGTTGCGGGCCATCTTCGACTCGTTGCGTGGTCAGGTCCGCCATCTGGCCGACCTGCTGCTGCATCCAGGCGCGGGTGAAGTGGAACGTCTCGTGGCGTAGCGGCTCCACGAACGGCGCGACGTAGTCCATCAGCGACACCGGGTCGGGGTGGTAGCCGTCCGGGATGAAACCCTCCTCGCGCAGCGCGGCGACCACGTCCTCCGCCCGGCCCTCGAGCGCCATCCGGGAGATCCGGCCGATGATCGGGGGAGTGCCGCCGGGCAGCCGGGCGATCGACCCGAAGTCGATGACCGCCAGCCGCCCGTCGGCGGTCAACTTGTAGTTGCCCGGATGTGGGTCCGCGTGCAACAACCCGACCCGGGCCGGTGCGGAGAAGTGCAGCTCGGTCAGCAGCCGGCCGGACTCGTCCCGTTCGGCCCGTGGTGCCCGCGGCGATGATCCGGCTCATCCCGACGCCGTCCATCCACTCGCTGACCACCACCTTCGGAGCGCTGGCGACCACCTTGGGCACCAAGATGTCCGGGTCACCGGCGTAGGCCTTGGCGAAGGCGCGCTGGTTGTCGGCCTCGGCGGCGTAGTCCAGTTCCTCCATGACCCTGGCCCGCAGTTCGGCCAGCAGCGGCCGAATCTGCACGCCGGGCACCAGCAGGCCGAGCAGCGGACCGAGCCGGTTCAGCTGGGCCATGTCGGCCTTGAGCGCGTCGGCCGCACCCGGATACTGGATCTTGACCGCGACCTCGCGCCCGTCGTGCCACACCGCCTTGTGCACCTGACCGATGCTGGCCGCGGCTGCTGCCTCGTCGCTGAACTCGGCGAAGTGACTCATCCAGCTGCGGCCGAGTTGCTCGGCCATGACGCGGTGAACGGTGGCGGTCGGCATCGGCGGGGCCGCATTCTGCAGCTTGGTCAGTGCTTCCCGATACGGCGCGGCATATTCGTCGGGGATGGCCGCCTCGTAGACCGACAACGCCTGCCCGAACTTCATGGCGCCGCCCTTGAGCGTGCCCAGAACCTCGAACAGCTGCTCCGCGGTGCGACGCTGAACGGAGGCGGTGACCTCCTGCCGGTCGGCGCCGAGCAGACGCTGGCCCCACCCGAGCGTGGCGCGGCCCGCGGCGCCCAGGGGCAGGCTGGCCAGCTTCGCTGTGCGGCTCAGCGGCCCCCTGGGGATGTCACCGCGGAGGTCGTCCGGCTTGTCACTCACCCGGTCATTGTGTCAGCGGGCCGCCGTCTCGCCGCAGCGCCACACCCACACTCGGGGTGTGGATGCCATCCGCGGCGTCGCACATCGGCCGGCCGGATCCCACTCCAGCGTGCCGTCGACCGTCTCCGGCCGTCCCACGCCGTCGAGCAGCTGCAGGGCCTGGGCGACCGCGCCTCCGGTGACCGCGGCCAGCAGATGCAGCGCCGGACTCAGTCGGCAGCGCCCGACGGGCGCGGGCGACCGTCGCGGCGTGCGGGTCGGCGTCGGCCCGATGCAGATCGGCACAGTGCAGGCAGGTCGAGCGGCCCGGCAGCACCAGCGGCCCGACCACCGCCCGGGCCGGTCCGGCCCAGACCTGCAGGTGCGCCAGTCCGGCCGTGGCCAGCGGCGCGGCGTCGGTCGGATCGACCGGGCCGTCCACCGCCAGCACGTGCAGATCGGCGCGGGTCTGCCCGGCGGGCGGTTCGGTCCTCGCCCGCGGGTCGTGCCGCCGGAGCAGGCGGGCCAGCGAGGTCGGCGTCCGCGGCCGTGGCCCGGCTCCGGCCCGCGGTCCAGGTGGCCGGGGGACGGCCGTCGCCGGGGGGCAGGTCGGCCGGTTGGACGGCGCGGTCGGGGCGGTGGTGGACGTGCCCGACGCCGGAACCGACGAGCAGCGCGGCGACAGCCGATGGCCACCCGGGTGGATCCGACGACGACTGACCACGCTGTCCTGGCGCGTCGCGAGCGACCCGGTCGGCGGTCGCCGGACCGAAGCGGTGGGCCAGCGACGGCACGTTCGGCGGCGAACCGGACCACCGGTCGATGGGCCGGGAGCCGACCGACCAGGCCGACGTCGACCAGTCCGCCGATCACCTCGAGCCAGACCTGCGGGTCGGCCCGGTGGGCGCCGGAGCACCTCAGCCAACGTCGCGGTGCCGTCCAGCGCGCCGAGCACTCGCGCGCCGTCCGGCGGAGGGGCGGCGGAGCAAGAAGGACCGCGGCGGATCGGTGCCGATCTGCAGGCCGTCCGCGCCGCGATCGATCACCAGGATCCCGCTGGCCAGGCCGTAGAGCGCGGCCGGATCGGCACGGGTGGAGATGGTCGTACCTGCGGCCATCCGGTCAGCGTGGCACTGTCGCCGCGATCGGCGGCGAGCTGTCCACAAAGTGCTGGTACGCCGACGGCGCCGGGCTGGTTGGCCAGCCCGGCGCCGTCGTGGTCCTGTGGGTGGCCGTCAGGCCTTACCGAGGATGCGGTTCATCTTGGTGCCGCAGACCGGACAGATGCCCTTGGCCATGCGACGTCCGTTGGTTTCGGCGACCTCACCTTCGAAGTCCCGCTTCTCCTTGCACTTGACGCAGTAGCCGTTGTACGTCTCGGCCATGGCACTTCCTCCCTGTCCTCGCCCTGCGGGGCTCCCCCCGGGGCAGGTTTGTCCGGACCGTGTGGAACCTGAACCGGCACCTACCGTACCCGCAGGTCGTGCCCATCGCCGGGAGGTTGGCTGCAGCACGCTCCGCGCCGATCGGTGCCGGCCGGGTGGTGATCCGACGCGGGCGGCCGCCGTACCCGTCCCGCGAGACAGGTACCACGCTCATCGTGCTTGCCCCCGGCCTGGGAGACTGCACGCTATGGCCCTGGAACAGCGTTACCTGCCGGACGACGACCGCTACGACGCGATGACGTACCGGCGGACCGGCCGCAGTCCGGCCTGCTGCTGCCCGCGGTGTCGCTCGGGCTGTGGCAGAACTTCGGCGACGTCAACGATTTCGACACCCAGCGGCAGATCCTGCGGCGGGCGTTCGACCTCGGTGTCACCCACTTCGACCTGGCGAACAACTACGGTCCGCCGTACGGCAGCGCCGAGGAGAACTTCGGGCGTCATCTGGCCGCCGACTTCCGGCCCGTACCGCGACGAATTGGTGATCTCCACCAAGGCCGGGTACGACATGTGGCCCGGTCCGTACGGCGATCACGGGTCCCGCAAGTACCTGCTGGCGTCGCTGGACCAGTCGCTGGACCGGATGGGCCTGGACTACGTCGACATCTTCTACTCGCACCGGGTCGACCCGGACACCCCGCTGGAAGAGACGATGGGGGCGCTGCACACCGCGGTGGTCTCCGGTCGGGCGCTCTACGCCGGGATCAGCTCGTACTCGCCCGAGCGCACCGAGCGGGCCGCGACGATCCTGGCCGAGCTCGGCACGCCGCTGCTGATCCACCAGCCGTCGTACTCGATGCTCAACCGCTGGGTCGAGCGCGGACTCCTGGACACCCTCGGCACGCTCGGCGTCGGCTGCATCGCCTTCTCCCCGCTGGCCCAGGGCATGCTGACCGATCGGTATCTGCACGGAGTCCCCGCCGACTCGCGGGCCGCCCGCAACGGCAGCCTGTCCGCCGACCTGCTCACCGACACTGCGCTGGAGCACATCAGGGCGCTCGACGACGTCGCGGCCGGGCGTGGGCAGACCCTGGCCCAGCTCGCGCTGGCCTGGGCACTGCGCGATCAGCGGGTGACCTCGGTGCTGGTCGGGGCGTCCTCGGTCGGCCAGCTCGAGGACAACATCGCCGCGACGAACCGGCTGGACTTCGACGAGGACGAGCTCGCCCTGCTCGACCACCATGCCGTCGAATCCGGCATCGACCTCTGGCGTGGGTCCAGCACCGCCTGATCCGGCGCGCTGGTCGTGAGGCGCGGGCTGGGTCGTGAGGCGCGGGCTGGGTCGTGAGGCGCGGGCTGTGTCGCGAGGCGCGGGCTGTGTGTGAACGCGGGCCGTGTCCTGAGGCGATCTGGTGCGGCGCGCTGTGCAACGGCGGAAATGACGTCGATCGCCGACCGGGACCGACGCATACGGAAACCCCGGGCCGGTTCACGCACTCAGCGCCCATCGCCCGTAGGGGGCGACGGACTCGGGTCGGACTGCGCCGGGTAGGGCTATGCGCTCAGCGCCGATCGCCGTAGGCGGCGACGGACTCGGGTCGGACTGCGCCGGGTAGGGCTATGCGCTCACGGCGGAGTTTGCCGGCGGCGAGCTGCGCACGGAGCTCGGAATCACCGGTCGTGGCCCGGTATTCCCTGATGATCAGCATCGCGGGCTTACGGCCGCCTTGGCGCGCGCCCCCGGTCGGCACCTTCGCTCCCGCCCACTCGAGCCGCATCCCGGCCGAGTGTCGGCGGCCCGGTGCACACTCCTCCAGACGGCTCGGCGGGGATGTTCGTTCCCGCCGTCACGACCCTCCAGTTCGGGTCGATGGGCCGGTCGGGTGAAACTCGTTATAGCTGTCCACAGCTATTGAATCAAACACACGTCCATGCGAAAATAGGAGCCGGGGAAAGGGGGATCCAGGCGATGAGCACCGCAGCCGACCACGACCAGCCGTACGACGGCGGCGGCGAGGAGTACCGCCGGTACCCCGACGACGGTCAGCCCTGCCAGGAATGGGACCGCGAGTACTGCCGCCACGACGGTGACTGCGGCTGCGGGTCCGGGCCGCCGGCCGTCTCCGACCCCGGGGTGGCCGAGTTGTTGGACGGTCCGGCTGCGGACGCGATGTTCGGGCTGGGCATCATCCGGGACGTGCCGACCGAACAGGTGCCGCCGGCGGTGATGATGCAGGCCGTGCTGGGCGCGCAGCGGCTCATCTCCTGGGCCAGGGCCCAGCAGCACCGATGGACGGCGGCGTTGGCCCGGCCCGGCGTGGCCGTACCCGTGACGGACGTGTTGGACTCGATCGCGCACCGCAACGACGAACAAGTCCCGGCCGGCCCGATTCCGCCGGACCTGGCGGACCGGGCCGCGGCCGGTACCGAGGTGGTCGGTGACCCGGTGTGGGATGCGTTGCTGGCGTCGGAGGCGGCCGGTCTGGCCGAGTCGGAGTTGTCGGCGGCGTGGCTGGTCGCGCCGATCACCGCGCGCCGCCGGATCGCCGACGCCCAGGAGTTGGTGGACGAGTTGCCCGACACCTTCCAGGCCCTGGAAGACGGACCGGATCGAGGAGATCCGGGCGCGGATCATCGCCGAGACCACCGCGGTGCTCGACCCGCAGCTGCGGCGGCGGGCCGAGGCGGTGATCCTGGACCGGGCGAAGCGGGGCATGTGCCCGGGCGATCTGCGGCGCCTGGCGTCCACGGTCGTCGCCGATGTGGACCCCGACGCCGCCGGCAAACGGGCCGAGCAGGCCCGCGCCCGGCGCGGCACCGGTGTGCGCAACCTCGACGATGACCTGGGCCGGTTCACCGCCGATCTGGCCGTCGAGGACGCCGCGTTGACCCAAGCGGTGCTCGACCTGTTCGGCCAAAGCCATCCCGCCGCAAGCCCGCCACGGCCGCGGCATGTCCCAACTACGCGCGGACATCTTCGCCGACCTGTTCACCGAACTCGCCGACACCGGCCTCGATCGACCTACGCGGCCTCAACCCCCACATCGACCCCACCGAACCAGCCGACACCGACACCGCTGCCGACACGGCCGGCACCAACCCCACTCCGACCGCCGCCGACACGGCCGGCGACCAACCCCACTCCGACCGCCACCGACGCGACCGAGGCGGATGGGAGCCGACCGTCCCCGCCGGACCGGACGAGGCCGACAGCGACGCGGATGCAGCCCAGGGGCCCGGAGCCGACCCCGCCCAGCCTGACCCGTCCGAACCTGCCCATGCCGGAGCCGACCAGGCGACTTGACCGCCCGCCCCCGCCGAACCGAGCGAGGCCGACACCGACACCGAGCGGGACAGCGACGCAGACAACCCCGGCAACACGGAACCTGACCCGTCCGGACCAGGTCGTTCCGACCCGGCCGCGGCCGGGTCGGTCAAGGCCGACACCCGGGCCGATCCCACCGGTTCCAATCCTGTCGAACCCAACCCTGCAGAATCCAATCCCCCCGAACCCGACCCCGGCCGGGCAGTGGGTGCCGAGCCCGACCCCGATGGATCTCCGCCGACCGCGGCCGAGTTGCTCGCGCGGCTGCGCAGCAGCGACTGGAAGTCCCGCCTCGACCCGAACTGTCAGCGGCGGGGTGGGCTGCTGTCCCTGGTCCGGCTACCCGCCGGGGTGCGGGTCAACCTGGACGTCACCGTCGCGCTGTCCACCCTGGCCGGCTGCGACGACCTGTCCGCCCGCCTCACCGGACTCGGCGTGATCACCGCCGACACCGCCCGCGCCCTGGCCACAGCGGCCGGCACCGTCCGCATCCTGGTCACCAACAACCCACCCGACCCACCGAACGGTCACCACCGCCCGGAGCACCAGCAGCGACGGATCACCACGCCGGCACCCCGGCCGGCTCTGGCCCGGCGCGCGAACAACGGCGGCATCCACCACCACTCACCCGACTGCGGCACCGTCCTGGACTTCGGCCGCACCACCTACCGGCCACCCGCCACCGTCATCGACCGCGTCAACACCCGAGACCAACGCTGCCGCTTCCCCGGCTGTCCCATGGTCGCCGAACGCTGCGACCACGACCACCGCACCACCTGGGACGCCGGCGGCGCCACCTGCCCCTGCAACCTCGACACCCTGTGCCGCTTCCACCACCGCACCAAAACGTTCACCGCCTGGACCGCTGTCCGCGACCAACAAGCCAACACCCTGACCTGGACCAGCCCCCTCGGCCGCGTCCACATCGACCGACCAGCACCCGACCTCCCCACCGGCACACCACTGAACCTCAGCGACCGACTGGACCTCGTGAGCGCATCGGTCGGTGAGTCGGCGCCCGGCGATGGACCGGCGGCCGAAAACTGCGACTCGGACGATCCGCCGTTCTAACGGATCAGAATCCCGTCAGCCCGACGGGCGGTGGTTCCCCGGTCTGAGTCGTCAGCAGGGCGGGCGCCGTCGGCTGGTGTGAAGACGGATCGGAAGCCGTCAGGCGATGAGCGGTGGTTTCCCGAGCTGAGTCGTCAGCACCGCGGGCGCCGTCGGGTGAAATGTCGGGCCAGTAGCCGTCATCCGGCGGGCGGTGGCTCCCCGGGCGCTGAGCTGTCCTCACCGCGCTCGCCGTCGGCCGGTGAGGTGGGACCCTCGCTGGTCGATTGGTCGGTGGGGGATTCGTCGGTGGGGGATTGGTCGGCGAGGGTTGGGGCTTCCTCGGTCTCGTCGGCCGACAGGTCGTCGGTGTCCAGTTGTAGGTCACCCATGCCGGCCATCAACGCCGCAAAGTCCTTGTCCCGCTGGATGAATCCCTGCGGGTCGTCCAGATCGGAGCCATTCGGCAGCAGACCCGGGTCCGCCCAGAGGGCATCGCGCCCGTCGGTGCCGCGGGACTCGGCCAGCGCCGCCCACAGATCGGCGGCGGCCCGCAGCCGGCGCGGGCGAAGTTCGAGACCGATCAGCGTCGCGAAGGTCTGCTCGGCCGGGCCGCCGGCCGCTCGGCGGCGGCGCATCGTCTCGCGGAGCGCGCCGGCGCCGGGCAGCCGGTTGCCGACAGCCTCAGCGACGACGTTGTCGACCCATCCCTCGACCAGCGCCAGCAAGGTCTCCAGCGAGGCCAGTGCGACCTGCTGACCCGATGTGATCTTCGGTTCGAACATCCCCTGGCCCAGCGCAGCCTCGATGCTGGACGGGTCGTTCGGGTCGATGGACGAGGCGAGTTGCTCGACGGCCGAGAAGTCGACCGAGATCGCCTGGGCGTAGTCCTTGATCAACGCGAGGATCCGGTCACGGAGCCAGGGCACGCCGGCGTACAGCCGGTGGTGAGCCGCCTCGCGCGCGGCCAGGAAGAGCCGGACCTGGTCCTCGGGCAGGTCCAGCCCGCTGCCGAACTCGGCGATGGACACCGGCAGCAGAGCCGCGGTGCCGGCCGGACCCAGCGGAAGACCGACGTCCGTCGAGGTCAGTACCTCACCGGCGAGTTGCGCCAAGCCCTGTCCGAGTTGAGAGCCGAAGGCCATCCCGCCCATCGAACCCATCATCGCCAGCAACGGACCGGCCTGCTCCCGGGCCTGCTCGGGCAGCCCCTCGATCCACGCCTGCGAGACTCGCTCGGCGATCGGGCTGCACAGCTTCTCCCAGGCGGGCATGGTGGCCTCGATCCACTGCCGCGGGGTCCAGGCGGTGGCCGTGCGAGCGCCGGCGGGGAATGCCGTGACCCCGTCCAGCCACACCTCGGCCAACTCCACCGCCTCGCTGACCATCCGCACGTCCACCGACGACGCCGGATGCGTCGCGGGCACCTGGGACGTGGCCAGCTGCCGAGCGAGGTCGTAGTTGACCGGCCCGCTTGAGGTCCCGGCCTGGGACATCATCTGTCCGAGCTGGGACAGCATGTTGCCCAGTTGCGACAGATCAAAGGCTCCGGGGTTCGGCCCCTGGCCCGGCTGGCGTGCCTCGTCGTCGTCGCCGGAAGAAAAGCCGAACGGCAGGTTCGTCATGGTTCTACGGTACGCATCGGGTGAAGGACGTGCGCTGTCGCTGCGTGCGGTGACGGGCGCTGGGAATGGGCTGGTCTCCTCCTCGACGTCTCCGTGGGCTTCGCGCCGCCCGACTAGAGTCCGTGCTCATGTCCTGGTTCAGCCGGTTGTCGCTGCGCGGCCGCACCGTCCTGGTCGGATCCGTGGTGAGCATCGCCTTGATCGCGGTCGCGTCAGCTGTTCCCATCCCGTACGTCGCGATCGGTCCCGGGGTGACCTTCAACGTGCTCGGCAGTGCCAACGGCGTCCAAGTGATCAGCTTCACCGGCGAGGACATCCCGGCCTCGGTCAGCGAGCCGACCAGCGGGCACCTGAACATGACCACGATCTCGATCAAGGACCACATGACGTTGTTCGCCGCTCTCGGATTCTGGGCGACCGGCAACTACTCGATCGCCCCGCGCGAGGACTTCTTTCCGCCCGGTCAGTCGGTCGAGCAGGTGAATCAGACGAACGCTCAACAGTTCTCCGACTCACAGTCGGCCGCCGAGATCGCTGCGCTCCGTTATCTGGACTACCCGTCGGTGACCTATGTCGGGAACATCGCGGAGGACGCACCCAGCTCCGGCCTGCTCGAACCGCAGGATCAGATCACCGCGATCGACGGCACCGCGGTCACCACGTTGCCGACGCTGCTGGCGGCGCTGAGCGGCACCACCCCGGGCCAGACGGTCAAGGTCACCGTAATCCGCGACGGCAAGACGGTCGACGTCAAGGTCACCCTCGGGGAAAACCCGAACAACCCCGGTCACGGGTACCTCGGCATCGTCCCGGTCGAACGTCCGACGGCCCCGTTCACCCCGCACATCGCGCTACAGAACATCGGCGGCCCGTCCGCCGGGCTGATGTTCACCCTCGGCCTGATCGAGAAGCTGACGCCGGGTGAGATGACCGGCGGGGTGTTCATCGCGGGCACCGGGGAGATCCAGCCGGCGGCGACCTCGAAGCAGCCGTCCCAGGTCGGCGCCATCGGCGGCATCCTGATGAAGATGATCGGTGCCCGTGACGCCGGCGCCAGCTGGTTCCTGGTCCCCGCACCGAATTGTCAGGAAGCGGTGACCCGGATCCCGGCCGGGTTGCACTTGGCCAAGGTGGCCACCTTGGACGACGCGGCGACCGCCGTCAAGGCGATCGGCGCTGGCAAGACCCCGCCCGGCTGTTGAGCCCCGGCCCATTCGCGGAGGGTCAGTCCTCGAAGGTCATTCGCAACGCGGTGAGCAGGTTGGGGGCCAGGTCGGCGCCGCGCAGGGGTGGCGCGTCGGCCCCCCGGATCCGCAGCAGACAGGCGCCGCCGCGGACCCCGCGCAGGACACCGGCCACCAGCCGGGCCTCCGTGCGGTCGGGATGGTGGGCGGCCTGGTTGGCCGCGACGGACGGGTCACCGGACAACTCCCGCCCGGCCTCCGGCGGCAGCACCAGGATTTCCTGGACGAGCACGCATCCGGCCACCTCGTCCGGCCAGGAGATCTCGGCCAGCGCTTCGGAGAGCTCCCCGCCGGACAACGGATCCTGGGCGATCGGGGTGTACGTGCCGGCCGAGTTGGGCCGGCCAAGTCGGGTTGTGCGGCGATCAACTGCTCGGTACGGACCAGCGCGAACAATTGCGCGGGCTGGTCCCAACCCGCCGCACCGGCGAATTGCTCGACGTCGGCGACCGCAGCCGCGAGTTCCTCGTCCTCCCACCAGTCGGGCGCACTCGCCCCGTCGGTGCCCAGGGTGCCGGGGTCCTCGTGGTCGATGCGATGCCATCTGACCGATCGTGCCATCTCGGGCACAGCCGAACGCAACGGGGAACCCAGCCGGCTTCCGTAGAGTTGAGCTGGCGTTGCCTGCTGCAGTTCAACCCGCAAGGAGTCCACCCGTGGCCAACCGGCCCCCCATCGCGCATCCCGACGATCTCCAAGCGGGCCAAACGAGTGCTCATCGTGCTCGGCGTGCTGGCCCTGCTCGCCGTGCTCTGGTTCCAGTTCGTCAGCATCTACGTCAACTTCCTCTGGTACGGGGAGGTCGGCTTCCGTGGGGTGTTCACCACCGAGGCGCTGACCAGGATCCTGCTGTTCGTCGTCGGCGGGCTGCTCTCCGGAGGGCTGATCTTCGTCTCCCTGCTGCGTCGCCTACCGATCTCGCCCGGTCTTCGTGCCGACCGCCAACGAGGTCGATCCATTGGCGCCCTACCGGACGGTGGTGACCGCACGGCCGAAGCTGTTCTCCATCGGGATCTCAGCGCTCATCGGGGTGATCATGGGGATCTCCGCGCAGAGCAACTGGTCGGTTGTGCAGCTGTTCATCCACGGGGGCACCTTCGGCAGCACCGATCCGCAGTTCGGGCACGACATCGGTTTCTACGTCTTCCGGCTGCCGTTCTGGCAGATGCTGCTCAGCTGGGCGTTCGTCATCACCGCAATCTGCTTCATCGCCATCCTGGTCACCCAGTACCTCTTCGGTGGCATCCGCATCTCCGGTCCCGGTCGCCGGATCACCTCGCAGGCGACGCTGCAGTTGTCGTTGCTGATCGGCCTGTTCGTGCTGATCAAGTCGGTGCAGTACTGGTTCGACCGGTACGGCCTGCTGTTCTCCGACCGGAGCGGCTTTTTCACCGGCGCCAACTACACCGATGTCAACGCGGTGCTGCCGGCCAAGATCATCCTGATGTTCATCGCGGCGATCTGCGCCGTCGGGTTCTTCGTCGGCGCGTTCCTGCGGTCGGTCAAACTGCCTGCGGTGGCGCTGGTCCTGCTGGTGCTCTCCAGCGTGCTGATCGGCGGGGTGTGGCCGCTGGTGCTGCAGAAGGTCGTGGTCAACCCGAACGGGAACTCCAAGGAACCGCCGTACATCGCCAACAACATCGGTGCCACCCGCGCCGCCTACGGCATCGGGCAGAACAAGGTCACCTACAAGCAGTACGACGGCAAGATCACCGGCCAGGCGTCGGATGTGTTGTCGGATTCCGAGACCGTGCCCAACGCTCGTCTGCTCGACCCGAACGTGTTGTCCCCGACCTTCACCCAGCAGCAGCAGATCAAGAACTGGTACGGCTTCCCGGACCAGCTCTCGGTCGACCGCTACACCATCGACGGCAAGACCCAGGACTATGTGGTCGCCGCTCCGTGAACTGAACGCGGCGGGGCTGTCCGGCAGCCAGACGGACTGGATCCAGCGGCACATGGTCTACACCCACGGCGACGGCTTCGTCGCCGCGCCGGCCAACACCGTGGTCGACGGGTATCCCGAACTACACGGTCTCCGACGTCTCGAGCCAGGGCAAGATCAAGGTCGATCAGCCGCGGATCTACTACGGGCAGCTGACCACCGACTACGCCATCGTCGGCAACGACGGCAGCCGAGCGGCGATGGAACGCGAGACCAACGACGCCTACTACACCTACTCCGGCAAGGGCGGCGTGCCCGTCGGGAACCTGTTCCAGCGGCTGGTGTTCGCCACCAGCTACGGCGAGATGAACTTCCTGTTCTCCAGCGGGATCAACGGCGAGTCGAAGATCATGTACAACCGGGACCCGCGGACCAGGGTGGAGAAGGCCGCACCGTTCCTGACCACCGACACCAAGCCGTACCCGGCGGTCGTCGACGGCCGGATCGTCTGGATCGTCGACGCCTACACGACTGCGGAGAACTACCCCTACGCCCAGGCGGTCGGGTTCGGGCAGGCGACCACCAACTCGCTCGTCGGTGCGCGGCACGACCCAGGACAACAAGCAGATCTCCTACATCCGCAACTCGGTGAAGGCCACGGTCGACGCGTACGACGGCAGCGTCACGCTCTACCAGGTGGACGACCAGGATCCCGGTGCTCAAGGCCTGGGAGGGCGTGTTCCCCGGACTGATCAAGCCGAGCAGCGACATCTCCGACGGATCTGCGCGCCCACTTCCGCTATCCCGAGGACCTGTTCGAGGTCCAGCGGACCCTGTTGGTGAAGTACAACGTGAGCAACCCGGTCGACTTCTTCAACAGCGCCGGCTTCTGGAAGGTGCCCGGCGACCCGACGTCGGATCCGAGCACTGGCCGCAGCCGCCCTACTACCTCCAGGTCCGGCTCCCGGGGCAGGAGCAGTCGTCGTTCCAATTGACCAGTGTGCTCACCGGTTTCGCGAGAGAGTTCATGGCCGCCTACGTAGCTGCGGAGTCGGATCCGGAGAATTACGGCAAGCTCACCGTGCTGACCTTGCCCGGGAATACCCAGACACCCGGGCCGGCCCAGGTCCAGACCCTGTTCCGAACTACCCAGGAGGTCTCCTCCTTGGTGACACTCTCGCAACAGCAGGGCGGGTCGCGGGTGATCTTCGGAAACTTGTTGACGCTGCCGGTGAACGACGGCCTGCTCTACGTCGAGCCGTTCTACATCCAAGGGCAGTCGGCGTCCTCGCAGTATCCGCAGCTGAACCGGGTGCTGGTCTGGTACGCCAACAAGGTCGGCGTCGGCAGCACGCTGGAGGAGGCGTTGCAGAAGGCGGTCCCGGTGGAGACGCCGAGTACCGGCGGCACCGGTGGCACGACCGGTGCGACGACCACGCCGGGGACGGCCGGGCAGAGTGTGCCGCCGACATCGGTCGGGGTGACCACGCCGAGCGGAGTGCTGCCGGTCGACGAAGCGGCCGCAGTGACGGCGATGCAGTCCGCGGTGAAGGAGTTGGACGAGGCGAAGAAGTCCGGCGACCTGGGCCGGATCGGAACGGCATCGCAAAAGCTCGAGGAGGCCGTGAACAACTACCTCGCGGTCGCGGCCGACAACACGTCGAAGGCATCGACGACGCCGGCGACCCCGTCGGGCGCAAGTTCGGCCGGGTCGTCGGGATCCGCGCCGTCCAGCAGCTCCGGGGGTTGACCCTGCCATCGAGGCAATTTGGTCGACCGGTCGGCGGTTGATACAGTGGTGTCACCGCTGACGCGGGGTGGAGCAGCTCGGTAGCTCGCTGGGCTCATAACCCAGAGGTCGCAGGTTCGAATCCTGCCCCCGCTACGATTCCAGGGAAGCGGCCCCCGGACCTGGTCCGAGGGCCAACTCTGGTTTCGGCCGAGGTGTCAGCCGGCGGTTACAGCAGGTCGACGTAGATGACCTCGATGGCGTTGTTCCCGTACCCGAGCCGGTTCCACGGCGGTACGTCCGGTTGCACGTTGCCGGCGGCGTCGGTGGCTCTGGCCCGCAGCGTGTGCCGGCCGACGTCGGCCGCGTCCCAGACGAAGGTCCAGTCCTGCCATTGGTACGGGCCGGCGGGTGGCTCGAGCTGTGCCGGTTGCCAGTCGCCTTCGCCGGTCAGGCTGACCTCGACGCTGGTCACAGGCCCCTGGCCCGACCAGGCCTTGCCGCGGACGGTGTAGGGGCCGACATCGAGGATCGACCCCGACGGGGGATCGGTGATGCGGGCCCGTACCCGCATGAGGCTGACGACTTCCTGCGGTCGGTCCGGCCACTGGTACATGTAGTGGCCGGTCTGGAATTCGCCCGCGAACGGCTCGGTCAGGACTTCGATGCGCTTGAGCCACTTGACCGACGCGACGGCGTACCAGTGGGGCACGATGACGCGGAACGGAGCGCCGTGGTCCGGGCCGAGGGGCTCGCCGTTCATCTCGTAGGCGATCAGGATCTGCGCATCGGGATCAGCGGCCAGGGACAGGGGAAGGGCACGTTCGAAGCTGAGGTCGGTTCGGCTGGTGTCCGGGAGTACCGGGTTGAGGTGGTAGGCGCCGTGGTCGGCGCCCTCGAACTTGACGTCGGTGCCGTCGGCCGACGGACCCGCCAGGGCCAGCACATCGTGCAGCAGAGCGCCCTTCCAACGGGCGGTGGAGACCGCGTAGTCGCCCCAGGGTTCGCCGGTCGGCAGCGGCCTCATCTCCAGACGCCCGTTGCCGGCGCACTCCAGGGTCACTGCGTGCTCGTGGGCCGGCAGCGCCCGCAGGTCCTCGAGGGTCAGGGTGATCGGGTTGTCCACGGCGCCGGTGATTTCCAGGGTGCCGTCGTGCGTGGGCAGCGGGAAGTTGCTGCGCACGTAGTGGAGGTCGGTCGGGGTGATCGCTCCGGCCAGGCCGGAAGGTGGTGCCTCCGCGTTGTAGGGAGCGGGGTTGATCATCACCAGGGCGGCGCGTCTGGCTTGCAGGTCGTCGGTCGTTGTCATGTCGGGCCTCCTTGTGGCGGGTGGGTCGGTGCCTGGCGGTGGTGCCGGCGGATCAGAAATCGGAGTCGCGGAAGGTGGGCTCCCGGCCCTCGTTGAACGCACCGATACCTTCGATGCGGTCGGGATGGACCGCCGAGCGCCAGTGGGCGTCCATCATGATCGCGATCGCTTGTTCGAGCGGCTGTCCCTCGCCGAGCTGGACCGCTCGCTTGACCGCCTGCACCGCGGTGGGGGAGTTGCCGGCGATCTTCTCGGCAATCCGTTCGGCGGCCGCCATCAGCTGCCCCGCGGGGTGGATCTCGTTGACCATGCCGAGCCGGTACGCATCCTGGGCGGTGATCGGGTCGCCGGTCATCAGCATCTGGAGGGCCTTGCCCGGCGGCAGCAGGCGCGGCAGCAAGGCCGGTGAGCCGCCTCCGGCCGCCAGGCCGAGCATGGCCTCGGGTTGTGCGAAGGTCGCGTTGTCGGACGCGATGATGAAGTCGGTGCTCTGGGCGAGCTCACTGCCGCCGCCGTAGGCGATCCCGTTCACCGCGGCGAAGATCGGTTTGCGCAGCTGCCGGACGGTGTACAGGGTGCGGTCGAAGTCCTGGCGTTGCCGCAGCCAGTCCTCCTTCGTCATGTTCTTGCGTTGCCGCAGGTCGCTGCCGACCGAGAAGGCGCGGTCACCGGCTCCGGTCAGGATGACGGCCCGGACCTCGGTGCGGACCGCGATCGACTCCACGATCTCGGTCAGCAGCGCACCCATCTCGGTGGTGATGGCGTTGTCGGCGTGCGGTCGGTTGAGGGTGACGACGGCGACCCGACCGCCGGATCGGTAGTCCAGGAGCACCGGCGGCCCGGTCTCCTCGTGTCGGACGCCGGCGGCCGGAAGTCGAGTGCTTTCCACCGCTGGGTCCCGGTCGTGCCGGCTGTCGCCATCGTGTCCTCCGATTGGTCGGGTTGGGTCATGACTCGAGGTCGGCCAGCCAGCGCAGGGCACGCAGGCCGGGGGCGAAGCAGTACTCGCCGCCGCGGGTGACGACGAACGGCGGCAGGTCCTGGAGCCGGCGGCGGATCGGGCGCTGCGCAATGGTGAACGTCCCCGAGCCGTCGTTCGACCCGACCAAGGGGTCCTTCTCCGACGGGGCGCCGATGAAGACGCCGTCGTTGAGCCACTGGGTCTTGACGAATTCGAACTGCCGCTGCAGGTGCGCACCGGCGAACACGAACATGATCCCCCGGTCGGCACCGTCGTCCTCGAGTACGCCGTCGGGCAACATCGGCCCATAGCTGGTGCCGCGGCGGATCATCCGGTGCAGGCGGACGTTGACGCCCCCCTCGTCGGCGAAGGCGTCGCGGGGATTGGCCCGACGGGCGTGGGCGCCGATCGGGCAGCGCAGGCCCCGTGGGTCGTCGGCGTACCCGAAGTCGTTGTGGCGGTGAGGATCCGCGCCGAGCTCGGCGTCGTCGACGTCAGGGGCAAGGACGAGCGGCGCGCCACTTTGCCAGCGGCCCACCATCTTCGCCCCGAGCTGGGCCTCCTCGGCCCGGGTCGTCGCGCGGGTGTGCAGATACTGCCGATAGGCGGCCACCTTGGTGTGGAGCTTGCGGAAGACCACGTAGGTGCCGTTGCGACCGAGGACGTCCGGGCTGGGCATCGGCGGCAGCTCGCCGGTCTCGTCGGGGTAGCCGAGGATGATCTCGCCGGCCTTCAGCGGCCGCTCCCGCGGATTCGACGGCGCACGGCCACTCCCTTCGATCGAGGGCTGGCCGATGCCGTCCTTGAACCCGAACGAGGTCCGGCCGGTCGCGAGCTGATAACAATCCTGGCGCCAGATCACCTCCACCCCCGGCAGGTCTTCCTGGGCGCGCCGGGCCCGCTCGGTCGCGGCCTGCAACACAGCCGGATCGGGGGACAGAGCCGCGATCGCCACATGGACCTCGGAAGTACCCAACGGTGGTTCCCAGTGCTCCGGACTGCTTTCGCCGGTGTCGCCGAGAATGCCTGCCCGGGCGGCCATTCCTTCCCGGAACTCGGGGACGAAGCTGTCCAGGGACGCTTGGGGCACGCCGAGCGCCTCGAGGCCGGCGTAGGTGAACGCGACCGTGATCGAGGTGTCCGCCGACGAGTCGGGGGGCGACGCCGCGGAGTTGACGATCCGGTGCAGCCGACCGACGAGTTCGCGGCCGTCCCGGCGGTCGTCGATGCGCAGCAGAAGATAGGTGCCGACGTACGGCGACGGCCGTTCGAAGAGCGCGCCGGCCTGGATGTCGTCGAGCTCGAGGGTGGGCTCCGTCGTCGCGGACACGGTCCTCACACGCCTTGGTCGCTAGTGGTGCGGGGGAAGCTCGGGCGGGTCCGGATTGGGCGGCGCCAGGTAGGGAAAGGTCTGCCCCGCGGGTCGGGTGGCGTGGTCGACCCCGTCGCGAATGACCGGTCCGTTCCCCGCGTTGACGAGCTGGGTGAACAAGGTGTCGATCACGTCGTCGTTCAGGGTGCGCCCCCCGCAGGTCCGGTGCGGTTCGCCGCTGCGGGCGGCGATCTCGATCTCGAGGTAGGAGCCGTGTTCGACGTAGGGCTTCGTCACATCGACGACCAGGTAGTCGGCCAGGACCAGGGGGGTGAGCGGGTGGTTTCCGTCCTCGTCCGCGGGCCAGTCGACCCGCCCGTCCAGGCCGTCCCAGAACGCGAGGTTGGCGTTCAGCCGGGCCTGGTAGGCGCCGAGGTAGCCGTCCTGGAGGTGGAATGCGTCCTCCATGTTGTAGAGATCCCGGATCTCCAGATCACGGTTGACGGTGTCGAACTGCTTGGGCGCCAGCATCATGTTCTTGACCTCCGGCCTGCCCACGCGTTCTATCCGCACGTTGAAGCGTCCGCGGGTGAGCGTCTCGGCGACCACCCCGATCAGCGAGGCGCCGCCGAGCACATCGGTGTCGATCTCGACCACCAGACTGAGCACGTCCTTGCCGTCGAGGTAGATCGCGCCGGGGTCGGTGAAGGCGAGCTTCTGGGTCGCGATCGTCTTCAGGGCCGCCGGCGCGTCCATGATGAACGGGTCCCAGCGCACACCGGCGAACGCCCGGATGCCGGGTCCGGAACCGCCGCCCGGGTCGCCGACCCGGAAGGACGCCGTTGCCCCGCCGGTGAGGGTGCAGGTGCCCTGCTGACTGGGTGCGGCGTCCTTCTCGCTGCCGACCGGAGCGGAGAAGACGCAGTCGAGCACGAGTTCGTCGTCGGTGGCGGCGAACGGCGCCCGGTGGCCGCTGGGCACGGCACGGGTCAGCGGACGAATCCTGAACCGATAGATCAGGCCGTCGGAGAACACGTCGCCCGGCTGCGCGAACGGCAGCGTGTTCATCACCAGCACGAGGTTCTGCGGTTGGGCCGGACTCGGGAACGCGTACAGGTCGGTGATGTCCGCGATCGGGTCGGCCAGCGCCCGGGGGCCGGAGATGTGGTCAGACATCGGAGTCCGCCGACGTCGCCGGGGGCCTAATCGGAGGCCTCCGCCAGCAGCGGTTGCAATGCCGGGTGCTGCAGAGCCTCTGCCGCCTGCGGATGGTCCAGCACCTGCTGGAAAGCCGCATTGACGCGCTGGGCCTTGCGGATTTCCCGGACCGTACCCGGGTAGTTACGGGCGTACGCGGCCGCGCTCTGCTCCGCACCCAGGATGAACGCCTGCAACGCCGCCACGTCCGGCAGGCCGGCGTAGCCCTCGGTGTGCCGGAACACGACGTCGAACAATTCCAGGGTCGGCCCGGAGGTGAAGAAGTCGTCCATGTAGGCGACCCACTCACCGTCGAAACTGGTGATGAAGGCGAGCCGGGTGTCGTCGTCGAACAGCACGAACCGCGCCTCATGGATCGTCTGGACCGCCATGCCGTAGTCACCGTCCCGGTACCCGGGCGTGTTCTGGAGATCCAGCAGAGCCGAGCGCAGCGCCGCTCCCTCGCCCGGTTTGACATGGAAGAACAGGCTGAACTCGCTGGTCGGGCCAACACTGAGTCCCGGTCGAGGACTGTTCGTCACGACGCCTCCGATACGACCAAATAATCGGCCGACCGAGAAGCTGTCGACGTCGACGGGCGGGCGGTCGCGCCGCTCCGACTGTTCGAAGGCTAGCCCCGCGTCGGAGCGCCCGGCCTCATTCGGTCTGGGTGATGCCGCTGTCGGCCGCGCTATTCGTCCTGTCGGCACTCACCGCAACCCTCACCCGCTGTGATCACCTGACCGCCCGACATGCCCTGTCGAGGGATCGAGGCCGCCGATCGCGCGATCGGGAGCTGCGTGGTACGCGCGGGATGAGTGCGAAGCGTGATCGGACGTGCGTCGTCGGCTTGTTATAGATCGGATGAATCTTGATCACGAAGGATCGGCGACTGCCCGGTGATGCAGGTTCCGTCACACCGTCCCTTCACAAAACTTTGTTTAGACGGTTGACATATTCGGATGTGACCGATGACACTGACGACACCTGAGCGACACACGCTGTGAGCGGGAGCACCTCCGTTCCAGCGGTTCTCAGTCATGGCGGACCGATCGTGCAGTTCGGCGCGCCGACAGGGACTGTGCTGTCCAGGTAACGCCTAGCTGTGCCTACCGTCCCTGTCCGCATTCGACCGTGTGATCTGCGGTCACCCGACGCCCCGCATTACATCCGATCTCAGGCGCCGGTCCGACGGCGCCGCCCGGCGTCACGTCGTGCGTGCCGCGGATTCAAACGTGCCCGCATTTCAACGGTGAAAGGACACCACCATGCATCGTCCCGCCGACGCTCATTCTTCGAGGCCACGCGGCCGGGACGGGACACGCACCGGCCGGCTGCGCCGGCTTGTCGGGCTCGGCACAGCGCTGGTGACCGCGCTCGCCACCACACTGGTCCTGGCCCCGGGCGCATCGGCGGCACCGAGCACCGCGACGCCGACATCGGAGGGGACCACTGCGTCCATCCAGAAGGCCTCCTCGGGACCCGTGCAGCCCGCACACGCCGGCGAGGATCACGCCGAGGCCGTGGCTGCAGATCCGTACAAGGTCCTGCTGTTCACCCAGACCACGGGCTTCCGGCACACCGACGGGATCGCCGCCGGGATCACCGCGATCCAGGCGCTCGGTGCGGCCCACAACTTCACCGTCGACCAGACCGAGGACTCGACGAAGTTCACGGCCGCGAACCTGGCCCAGTACAGGACGGTGATCTTCCTGTCGACGACATCGCCCAATGTGGCGGCGATGTTCAACGCAGCGCAGCAGGCCGCGTTGAAGACCTACGTCGAGGCCGGCGGCGGCTACTTCGGCATCCATGCCGCGAGCGACGCGAACTACGACTGGGACTGGTACGGCCAGCTGGTCGGCGCCTACTTCAAGCAGCATCCGGCGATCCAACCGGTCAAGCTGCTGGTCGAGGACAAGGTGCACCCGTCGATGGCCGGCCTCGGCGACACCATCGACCTCACCGACGAGTTGTACGACTTCCGGGCCAACCCACGGGCGAACGTGCACGTGCTGGCCTCACTCGACCCGTCCAGCTACACCGGTTCGACCATGGGCAACGACCACCCGATCGCCTGGTGCCAGGACTTCGACGGCGGTCGGTCGGCGTACAACGCGCTGGGTCACGACGCGACCAACTGGTCCAAGCCGTGGTTCCAGCAGATGATCCTCGGCGGCATCGAGACCACCGCCGGCGTCGAAGATGCCGACTGCGGCGCCTCGCTGGCCAAGAACTACGAGGTGGTTTCGCTCGACGACAACACCGCCGACCCGATGATGCTGGACATCGCCTCCGACGGCCGGGTCTTCTACATCGAGCAGTACGGACTGGTCAAGGTCATCAACCCGACCACGCACCAGACCACCCAGGTCGCCAACCTGGCCGTCACGCACGACAACGAGTCCGGTCTGCTCGGCATGGCCCTCGACCCGGACTTCGCTCACAACGGCTGGATGTACGTGTACTACTCGCCGAACGCCGCGGGCTCGCCCAGCGTCGACCGACTCAGCCGGTTCACCGTCGACCAGACCACGAACACGTTCGTCGCCGGCTCGGAGAAGGTCGTCCTGGACGTGCCGGTACAGCGCCAGGAATGCTGCCACCACGGCGGTTCCATGGTCTTCGACAAGAGCAGCGGCAACCTGTACCTGGCCACCGGTGACAACAGCAACCCGTTCGCCTCCGACGGCTACGCCCCGGTCGACTACCGCACCGGCCGCGACTACTGGGACTCCTCCCGCACCGCGGGCAACACCAACTCGCTGTCCGGCAAGGTGCTGCGCATCCACCCGGAGACCGACGGCACCTACACCGTCCCGGCCGGCAACCTGTTCGCGCCGCGGCACCGACAAGACCAAGCCGGAGATCTTCGGCATGGGCTTCCGGAACCCGTTCCGGATCAACATCGACCCGGTGACCCATCACCTGCTGGTCGCCGACTACGGACCGGACGCCGGTAGCGCCAACGCGAACCGCGGCCCGGCGAACACGGTGGAGTGGAACATCGTGGACACCCCCGGCTTCTACGGTTGGCCGTTCTGCACCGGTAACAACGCGGCGTACAACCGGTACGAACTTCGACACCAAGACCAGCGGCACCAAGTACGAGTGCGCGACCGGCGTGACCAACGACTCTCCGCACAACACCGGTCTGACCACGCTGCCGGCGGCGATCCCGGCCGACATCTACTACCACTACGACGCCGGTACCGACTGGCCGGAGATCGGCGGCGGCGGCGCCCCGATGGCCGGCGCGGTCTACTCCTACGACCCGGCGAACACCTCGGGCACCAAGTGGCCGGCGTACTGGAGCGGCAAGCCGCTGCTCGCCGAGTGGAACAAGAACACCCTGTTCTCGATCCTGACCGACGCGGCCATGACCAAGCCGGAGAAGGTCATCCAGACCACGCTGCACAAGCTGCCGGCCCCGGCCACCCGGACCATCAAGATGATGGACTCCAAGTTCGGTCCGGACGGCAGCCTGTACCTCATCGACTGGGGCTCGGGCTGGAGTGAGAACACCGACTCCGGCATCTACCGGATCGACTACACCGCCGGCGATCGCGCCCCGATCGCCAAGGCGTCGGCGGACAAGACCGACGGGGACGCGCCGTTGACGGTGGCCTTCTCCTCGGCCGGCTCCAACGATCCCGGACGGCGACCCCTTCACCTACTCCTGGAACTTCGGCGACGGCCAGACCTCGACGTCGGCCAACCCGACGCACACGTTCGCGGCGGGCGTCTATGACGTGCAGTTGACGGTCACCGACGAGGGTGGGAGGGCCGGCGTCTCCAACCTGGAGATCACATCGGGGAACAACCGCCCGGTGGTCACCATCGAGACTCCCTTGGACGGACAGTTCTTCGAGTTCGGCGACCAGCTCAAGTACGTCGCCAAGGTCACCGACGCCGAGGACGGATCGACCGACGCCGGCACCATCTCCTGTGACCTGGTGAAGGAACAGAGTTCGCTCGGCCACTTCTCCGGCGGCTCGTCGCACGCCCACCCGATGGGCACGGCCACCGGCTGCACGGCCACCATCCAGACCCTGGAGGGAGGCGGCCACGGCGGGGACGTCTGGCTGTACTGGGTGATCCAGGTCTCCTACACCGACAAGGGCAACGGCGCCGTTCCGGCGCTCACCGGTTCGTCCACGGTGATCCTGCAGACCAAGCACCGCCAGGCCGAGCACTTCAACGACACCGGTCGGATCGCCGGCTCGACCTCGACCGGTGACCCGGGCGTGGTCGTCGAAACCACCTCGGACCCGGCCGGCGGCACCTCGAACATCGGGTTCATCGAACCGGGTGACTGGATCTCGTTCGACCGGGTGAACCTCAAGGACATCACCGCCGTCTCGATGCGGGAGGCCGGCACGATCGGCGCCGACTTCGAACTCCGGTGGAACAACCCGGAGACCGGCACCCTGCTCGGCACGGTCCCGGCCAAACCGACCAGTGGCTGGCAGGCGTTCGACGACACCCAGACCACCCTGAGCAACGTCACGGACGAGACCGGCACGCTGTACCTGGTCGCCAAGAAGGACGGCCAGACCGGTTCGGTGGTCAACGTCAACTGGGTCGACTTCATCGGCAAGGGCGCCACGGTCAACCAGCGTCCGGACATCACCTCGGCGACGGTGACCCCGATGACCGGGACCGCACCGCTGACCGTCGATCTGGCCGCCGCGGCCACGGACCCCGAGGGCAGTGCCGTCACCTACCAGTGGGACATGGGCACCACCGCCGGTGAGAAGGTCGACGGGGCAACCGGTTCCTTCACCTACGTCACGGCCGGGACGTACACGGTGACGCTGACCGCGACGGACGAACAGGGCAGCTACGACACCAGGACCTTCGAGATCAAGGTGTCGCCGGCCGGCGCCGGCCTGCCTCGGCGCCAAGTCCGACGAGTTCGACGGCTCCTCGCTGGACAGCACGCGGTGGACGGTCATCCGACCGGACGGCAATCTGACCGTGTCCGGCGGCGCTGTGCACATCCCGACCGCCCCGGCCGACATCTACTCGAACACCAACAACGCACCGAACATCGTTCTGCAGCCGATGCCGTCCGGCCCGTGGGAGGTCACCACCAAGGTGACCGGGCCGTTCTACACCGCCTACCAACAGGGCGGTCTGGTGGTCTACGGCGATGACGACAACTACGCCAAGCTGGTGTTCTCGGGCCGTTCGTCGTCGGGTGACAAGGCCGCGCGCATCATCCAGTTCAGCCACGAACAGGGCGGAGGCGCCGCCCAGGAGGCCAACACCCAGAGTTTGGGCGCGGACTTCCCGGACACCGTGTGGCTGAAGCTGACCAGCGATGGTGAGAACCTGACGCCGAGCTATTCGACCGACGGCATCACCTGGATCGCCGCCGACGACTCGTGGACCGGTTGGTCGACGGTACGCAAGTCGACATCCGCGTTCACGAACCCGCATGTCGGACTGCTGTCGCTGGCCAACTCCGGTACGGCGGTGGATGCTGCGTTCGACTTCTTCCACCTCACGCCGGACAACACCTCGGCCGGTGCGGCGAAGTCGGACCAGTTCGACGGCACCGACCTGGACGCGACCCGGTGGAACGTCCTCCGACCGGAGGCCGGGCTCACCGTCTCGGGTGGCCAGCTGACCATCCCGATCCAGGCCAAGGACCTCTACCAGACCACCAACAACGCCGGGAACGTGGTTCTGCAGGCCATGCCGGAGGGTGCCTGGGAGGTGACCACCAAGGTGACCGGTGCCATGTACACGTCGTACGAGCAGGCCGGCATCGTGGTCTACGGCGACGACGACAACTACGCGAAGCTGGTGTTCGAGGGTCGCTCGTCCTCGGGTGACAAGGCCGCCAGGATCGTCCAGTTCAGTCACGAGCAGGCCGGTGCGGCGCAGGAGGCGAACTCCGCCAACCTGGGCGCGGACTTCCCGGACACCGTGTGGCTGAAGCTGGCCAGCGACGGGACGAACCTGACGCCGAGCTACTCGGTCGACGGCCAGACCTGGATCAGCGCCCCCGACACCGCGTCGTGGAGCGGCTGGAGCTCGATCCGCAAGTCCACCGCCGGGTTCACCAACCCGCAGATCGGGCTGGTCGCCATGGCCGGACCCGCGGCCGGCCCGGTGATCGACGCGCACTTCGACTTCTTCAACGTGACACCGGATGTCGGCGGGGTGACCGGTCCGGACGACGAGTTCGACGGGAGCTCGCTGTCCGACTGCCGGTGGACCGTGCTGCGGCCGGACGGGACGTTGACGGTCAGCGGCGGGAGCCTGAAGCTTCCGGTGACGGCGACGGATCTGTACCAGACCACCAACACGGCACCGAATCTGGTCCTGCAGGACCTGCCGTCCGGCGGCTGGGAGGCGACCACCAAGGTCACCGGGGCCATGTACACCTCGTACGCCCAGGCCGGTCTGCTCATCTACGGCGATGACGACAACTACCTCAAGTTGGTCTTCGAGGGCCGGTCGTCGTCGGGTGACAAGGCGGCCCGGATCGTCCAGTTCAGCCATGAGAAGGCCGGCACCGCCGCGGAGTCCAACAGCCCCAACCTGGGCGCGGACTTCCCGGACACGGTCTGGCTGCGGGTAACCAGTGACGGGGCGAACCTGACTCCGAGCTACTCGACCGACGGGACGACCTGGACCAGCGCCGGTAGCTCCTGGACCGGGTGGGACGCCATCGACAAGTCGACGGCGGCCCTGGTCAACCCGAAGATCGGCCTGATCGCTACGGGGGCCAGCGCCAGCGCCGACCCGGTGACTGCATCGTTCGACTTCTTCCACCTCACCAGTGGCGAGCAGCCGAGTGATGACACCACCCCGCCGGTGACCACGGCCTCGGTGTCCAGCGACAACCCGGCCATCGTCACGTTGACCGCGACGGATGAGTCCGGCGGGTCCGGTATCGCCAAGATCGAGTACCGGATCGGTACCCAGACCTGGTCGACCTACGCCGACCCGATCTCGGTGCCGCGCACGGGCTCTGACCAGACCATCGAGTTCAGGGCCACGGACAAGGCCGGCAACGTCGAGGACACCCAGTCCGCGACCATCGCCAAGGGCGTCGACACCACGCCCCCGGTGACCACGGCCGTGGTGTCGGCGGCGGATCCGGCGGTGGTCACGCTGACCGCCACGGACGAGACCGGTGGCTCCGGAGTGGCTACGACGGAGTACCGGCTGGGCGGTGCCGGGGCGTGGCTGGCCTACACGGCTCCGGTGTCGGTTCCGCGAACGGATGTGGACCAGGTGATCGAGTTCCGGTCCACGGACTCCGCCGGCAATGTCGAGGAGGTCAAGTCGGCCACCATCACCAAGTCCACCGACACCACCGCGCCGGTCACCACGGCCACCCTCGACCCGGCGGATCCGTCCGGGGAGAACGGTTGGTGGACCGGTCCGGTCACCCTCACGCTGTCGGCCACCGATGCCAAGTCGGGTGTCGACACGACCGAGTACGCACTGGGTGACGGGGAGTGGCACACCTACACCGCGGCGGTGACCATCGATGTCGAAGGCGCCCAGACGGTGCAGTTCCGCTCCACCGACAAGGCCGGCAACGTCGAGGCCACCAGGTCGATCGACGTCAAGGTCGACACCGTGGCACCGGAGACCGCGGCGAACCTCGATGGTGACGACCCGGTGACGGTGTCGCTCATCGCATCGGACGAGACGTCGGGTGTGGCGTCGCGGGCGTACCGCATCGGGACGTCGGGTGCGTGGTTGTCGTACAGCGGTCCGTTCACGGTGACCAGGACAGCGTCGGCGCAGACGGTGCAGTTCATGGCGGTGGACCGGGCCGGTAACTCCTCCGCGGTTCGGTCGGTGGTCATTGCGGCCGCGCCGGTGGTGCTCAAGCCGTCGGTGACCGGGTTGTCGGTGTCGGCCACGTCGCTGCCCTACGGCGGGGTGGTCACTGCGACGGTGACGGTCACCTCAGCGGGGGTCGTGGGCAACGAGATCGTGTCGCTGTACGACGGGTCGACGTTGATCGGTGCCGGGGTCCTGAAAAATGGCAAGGTCACGATCAAGGTCGAGGACCTGGCGGTGGGTGCGCATTCGTTGCAGGCGCGGTTCGCCGGTAACGGGGCGGTGAACGGGTCGGCCTCGCCGGTCAAGACGGTCACCGTGGTCAAGGCGCGCTCGTCGGTGGCGGTGAAGGCGTCGGCGATCACCCAGTCCTTCGGCACCAGCAAGCCGGTCACGGTGACCGCGACGGTGAAGCTGGATTCGGGTAGGCCGGCGGCGGGTCAGGTCCGGTTCAAGGACGGTGCGGCGGTGTTGGCCACAGTGCCGGTGGTCTCGGGCAAGGCCAGTGTGAAGCTGTCGCAGACGGCGAAGGTGGGTAAGCACTCGATCACGGCGCAGTTCATCCCCTCCGATGCGGCCACGACGGTGGGGGTGACGTCGCCGGCGGTGTCGGTGTCGGTGGTCAAGGCGGTGTCGACGACGAAGCTGAAGGCGTCGGCAGCGTCGGTCAAAAAGGGCAAGGCGGTCACGGTGACCGCGACGGTGGCCCTGGACACCAAGCAGGCGGCGGTGGGTTCGGTGAAGTTCGTGGTGGACGGCAAGGCGGTCAAGACCGTCGCGGTGTCCAACGGGGTCGCGAAGTATTCCTGGACCGGCACCACCGTCGGTAAGCACACGATCAAGGCCACCTTCGTGCCCAGGGCCACGGCCACGGTGGGTGGGTCGACCAGCAGTGCAGTGACGGTGACCGTCATCAAGTAGATCTCCGCTGGGACATCTCCGCTGGGACATCTCCGCTGGGGAGCGGTGACTCCGGTGCCGGGGCGGCAGGTCCGCCCCGGCACCGGTGTGTCGGCACCGGCGTGTCCCCACCGGTGTGTCCGGGGCCGACCGCGCGAGGTGATCAGTAGGGTTCCGCCATGGCCGGGCCGCATGACGACGGGGATTGGGATCCGTCGACCAGTGCGCACCGGCGGATGCTCCGGATCCACGCCAACGACGGCCTGATCGCGGCGGCGGGCATCATCCAGGGTCTGAACAGCGCCGGCGCCACCGGCGCCGAGGCCATGGTGGCGGCCCTCGCCACCATGATCGTCGGCGGACTCCTGGTGTTCGGCGCAGAATTCGGCGAGGCCGCGGCGGAACGGGACAGCCAGCTGGCCATTGTCGAGGCCGAGCGTTTGCGGCTGGAGATGAGCCCTCAGGAAGAATTCGCCGAGCTCGTCGCGATTTACCGTAGAAAGGGCCTGACCGAACGGGTCGCCCATGACGTGGCGCGAGAACTGTCCGAGAAGGACGCGTTGGCAGCGCAACTCGACGCCGAGTATGGCATCGCGGAACTGGGCGCCCTCGCCCGGCCGCTGCGCGTCGGCCTCTGGTGCGCGGCGGCGTTCGTGGTCGGCTCGGCCATTCCGCTGCCGTTCCTGACGATCGTCCCCGTGCTCACCCGGGAAATCGCGCTGGTCGTCATCGTCGCGGTGGCGCTGACCGCCAGCGCCGTCATCGGAGCAAAGTCGGACCGGACCAACGCATATGCGGCCGTGGCCCGGACCTTGGGCATCGGACTTGGCACCATGGCCGTCTCGCTGTTCGCCGGCTCCTTGGTCAGCTTCTGACCGTCCCGCTCACTCGCCCGTCTCGCCGTCGAGGAGTTCGCGGGCCGCGTCCAGATGTCCGGCGTGACGGGCATATTCCTGCAGGACGTGGAAAAGGATCCACGCCAGCGTCGGGAGTGACCGCGGGTCGCTGCCGGGAAACCCGCCCCCGGCAGCGGCCGGCGCACTCAGGTCGGACTTGCCCACGATGGCCCGGGTGCGGGCCGCCGCGGTGTCCAGTTGGCCGAGAAGACCGTCGAGGGTGGCATCCTCGGGCACCAGCCAGGGACCGACGCCCTGGTCACCGTCCAGGTCGTCGACCTTCTCGGCCATGAACCCCCACCGCAGCCACCTGCGCTCCATGTGGACCAGGTGGTTGAGCAGACCCAGCGGAGTCCAGCCGCTCGGCAGCGGTGCCGAGCGCAGTTGGGCCTCGGTCAATCCCGCAAGCTTGCTCGTGATCACACCACGGTAGTAGTCGAGGTAGTCCAGGAGCAGTTGGCCGGGGTCGGTCAGGCTGCGCGCCGGTTCAGGGGCGTGTGCATGCGGCTGGGTCACGGCGCATCAGACTACGCGCCACCGGAAAACGGAACCGTGAACAGGCTGGTGCCCGGCTGCTCCAGATCGAGCAGGAACTGCTTGCGGGCGACGCCACCGGCATAACCGGTGAGGCTGCCGTCGGCGCCGAGTACTCGGTGGCAGGGGATAACGATGCTCAACGGGTTGTGCCCGACCGCCTGGCCCACCCGCTGCGCCAGCGCGCGGTTTCCGAGTTCGACGGCCAGCCGTCCGTAGGTCGTCGTCCGGCCGTAGGGGATCTCCAGCAGCATCGCCCAGATCCGTTCAGAGAATGCATCTGCCGCCGTGACCGTCGGCACGTCGAAGGATTGTCGGCTCCCCGCCAGATACTCGCGGAGTTGGGTTGCGGCGGCATCCAATACCGGGTCGGGCTGCTCGGGCGCGACCGCTTCGCCGCGGAACTGTGCGCTCGGCGGGTACCAGTGGGCGGGGAAGTACACCCCGGCCAAGGCCTCGCCGTGGGCCACGAGCAGCAGGTCACCGAGCGCCGTGGGCGCGGTGCGATGCCGACGACCGGAGGCCACCTGCGGAAGGGGAGGCACTGTGTCAGTCTGCATGTGAGTACAACGCCACGCGCCGGGCGGGTGTGAGGTGGTCGGGCGGACCGATGAGTTGGCGCCGGCGCCGGCGTCCATAGTGCTGTGGCGGTCGGCCCGGGCCGCCCGAGGACCAAGGAGACGAATCGCATGGCGACCAGCACTACATCCCCGGCCACCTACACCTTGGAGACCGACGACGCCTCCGTGGTCTACGACGTCCGCGGACCGCTGCCGCCGGCCGGAGGTGAGCTGCCGCTGTTCATGCTGGCCCAACCGATGGACGCCGCCGGATTCGCCACCCTGGCCGGTCTGTTCGGCGACCGCACCGTGATCACCTACGACCCGCGCAATGGTGTCGGTCGCACCGTCAGCAAGAAGGGTCGGGTGCCGGTCCGGCCGGAGGACCAGGCCGAGGACATCCATGCCGTCATCGGCGCCGTGGGCGGGCAGGTCGACGTGCTGGCCAGCAGCGGCGGTGCGGTCACCGCTCTTGCCCTGGTGACGGCGTACCCGCAGGACGTGCGCACCCTGGTCGCACACGAACCGCCACTGTTGGCCCTGCTACCCGACGCCGAGGCGGCGTTCGCCGCCGAGCGAGCGGTGCAGCAGCAGTACCGGGAACATGGCTGGGGCGCCGGCATGGCCGGCTTCATCGGCCTGACGTCCTGGCAGGGTGAGTTCACCGACGCCTATCTGTCCGCCCCCGTCCCTGATCCGGCCCAGTTCGGCCTACCCACCGAGGACGACGGCAACCGCAGCGACCCTCTGCTGTCCGGCATCGCGAACGCGATCACGGCCTACCGGCCCGACGTCGACGCGCTGACGGCAGCGCCCACCCGGGTGGTCATTGCCGCCGGGGTCGAATCCCGCAACACCCTGACCTGGCGCACGTCCGAGGCAGTTGCCGCCGCGCTCGGCCTGCCGCGCACCGAGTTCCCCAGCCACCACGGCGGTTTCATGGGGCCGGAGTTCGGGCAGGGCGGCCAGCCCGAGGCGTTCGCCGCCCGGCTCCGCGCGGTGCTGGCCGGGGACGCCTGACCTCAGGAGAATGCGGTGAGGAACCGGTCCCGGAACCGGTCCATCGGCCACACCGGCGCCTGTGGATCGGGTCGCAGGCCGGGCTGCCATCCCCAGCCGCCGACGCGGTCCAGCACCGTCGGGTCGGCAGCGATGATGCTCACCGGGACGTCGTGGGAGGCACTCGATCCGCTCACGGCGGTTGCCGGCTGATGATCACCCAGTACCACCAGCACCAGGTTGGGGTCGCCGTAGGTGGTGACGAACGACGTCAGCGCCGTGAGGGAGTACTCGATGGCCCGGCCGTAGGCCTGCACCGTCGCCGTGCTGCTCCGCCAGGCCGCGGCCGGCGATTGTCCTTGCGCCGGCATGGAATCGAAGACCGACCCGTCGCCGACCGCCGACCAATCGACCATGGTCGGCAGCGGGGCCCACGGGGTATGACTGGACACCAGGTCGATCTCGGCCATCAGCGGCGGCCGTTTCGCCCTGGACAGTTCCAGCCGCTGGAACGCGGAAAGGATGTACTGGTCGGGCATGTCGGCGTAGCTGAAGCCGGGGCCGCGGTAGTCGACGTTGCGGCCGTCGTACACCTGGTCGTAGTGGTAGAACGACGTGCCCTCGGGCCAGTCCTTGAAGTTCGGGGCGACGTCGCCGACCGTGCGCCACCCGGCCTTGCCGAACGCCGTGGCCAGGGTCAACCGTGACGACGACAGCAACTCGTCATAGCGGAGTTGCGAATCGATCCAGAGCCCCGATTGCAGGGTCGAGTGGGCCAGCCAGCTGATACCGCCGAACGTGGGTGAGGTGAGAAACCCACTGCGCGCGTGGAATCCGGCGTCCGCGAGCTTCTTCGTACCGGCGTCGAGGACCGCGCTCACCCCGGCGGCGCAACCGGAGTTCTCGATCGCGACCCGGCCGTAACTCTCGACGAACACGAACAGGACGTCCTTGCCGCGCAGACCGCCCAGCAGATCACCACCGGGCCGCAGGGTCATCGGGTCGTGCGAGATCTGCTCGGCGAAGCTGCGTTGATCCCGCAGACCGACACCGATCTGGTCGACCTGATCGCCGGCCAGCGTCGCGGCGTCGGCTGCGGCCACGGGCGCGCCGGGACCGGCCTGCAGGCCGAGCCCGGCCGCAACCACCCAGATCAGCGCGCCCAGCCCGACGATCCGCACCGTCGTCCGCCTGCGGCCGGCCAACAGCCGCAGAATGCGGGCGGCGGCCATCGGTACCGCCGCCAGCAGCACCAGCACGAGCAATGCGGCCGCACCGACCGCGGCGACGGTGCCGGTCCGCCCCACCGAGTCGTCCAGCACACCGATCGCCGACGGCAGGTACGACCAGTCGGTGAGCGGGTCGAACGGGCGGTCGAGGGTGGCGGTGAAGCCGAGGTTCAGCAGCTTGAGCACGGACAACAGCCCGAGCGCGGCGCCGGCCACCCAGCCCAGCACGCGGCCGGTGCGGGTCGGCAACGCGAACACCGCCGCCACCACCACGACGGCCTCGATCGGCACCCGGAGAAATGCGCGCGGCTGGACGTCGGCGGCCGCATTCGGAGTGACCAGGGCGAACCAGAGCAGCGCGGCCGCGCTGCCGGTCAACACCCATGCGGCGACCCGGCGGCGACCCGACACCGGCCGAGGCGTCGGTGCTGGGACCACCGCGTGCTCACGGTGCCGCCACAGCCACCAGACGTCGCGGCCGAACGATTCGGCCAACAGCGCCAGCGCGGCCAGCAGCAGAGCCACCGTCGGCCGGGACGGGAGCAGCCCGCCGGCGGCAACGGTCAGCGTGATGCCCTGGATCGCCGCCACGGGCTTGCGCCAGTAGCGGTACGGGAGTGTGGCGGCCATCCAGGGAACCAGCCGCCCGGCCATCCAGAAGCCGTAGCGGGCCAGGCCGATGGCCAACACCCAGCCGCCGACCGTGGTGGCGACGTACGCGCTGAGCACCAGGATCAAGTAGGCGTCGGTCTCCATGTCGAACCGGGCGCCCAGCGGTGACACCGAAGCGGTCCGGCGGGCGACCCAGCCGTCGACCGCGTCCAGCACCAGCGCGGCGGTGCACAGTGCGACCAACACGCCGACCTCGCCCGGCCGGACGGCCGGATCGGCCAGCAGTGCGGTGATCGAGCCGACCAGGATCGTCCGGACCAGCGTCACCCGATTGGCGGCGCCGAGCGAGTCCTGCCCCGCCGCCCGGAGGCCGAGCTCGAGGCCGATCGTCACCGTCAGGCCCACCGCGATGCCGGCGAGCCAGCCGGCCGGACCGAGCCCGACACCGAGCGCAAGCGCGAGCAGCGCGGCAAGCTGTCCGAGCAGACCCAGTGCGAGGCTGGGCCGAACCTGACGCACGTCGCCTCCGTGTCATGCATGCCCGAGGGAGTCCTCGGGGACGAATTGCCGATGCAGCAGTGATACGCACGGCGTCCGGCCTTCGGTTCACCGCGAAGGGAGGTCATTGGTGGGGACAGCGCGAGCGTTCCAGATCAGTGCGCCCGGAGTGGGCGTCATCGTGGACGTGGACCTGCCCGATCCGGGGCCTACCGATGTGCGGGTACGCACGCTGTTCAGCGGAGTCAGCCGGGGGACCGAGACGACGGTGTTCACCGGCCGGGTGCCGCGCAGTGAGTACGAGGTGATGCGGGCGCCGTTCCAGCGTGGCGACTTCCCCGGGCCGGTGATCTACGGGTATCTCAACGTCGGGGTGGTCGAGCACGGTCCCGAGGCGCTGGTCGGTCGGCAGGTGTTCAGCCTGTACCCGCATCAGACCCGGTTCGTGGTGCCGGCCACCGCGGTGACGCCTGTCCCGGACGGTGTGCCCGCCCGGCGAGCCGTGCTGGCCGGCACCGTGGAGACGGCCGTCAACGGGCTGTGGGACGCCGCGCCGCTGATCGGTGACCGGGTCGCCGTGGTCGGCGCCGGCATGGTCGGTGTCTGCGTCGCGCGCCTGCTCGCCCGGATGCCAGGGGTCGACGTCACCCTGATCGACATCGACCCGTCCCGGGCGGCCGCGGCCGAGGCACTGGGGGTGCCGTTCGCCGTGCCGGCGGCCGCGTCCGGCAACTGTGATCTGGTCGTGCACACCAGTGCCAGCTCCGCCGGGCTGCAACTTTCGCTCGACCTGCTCGGGTTCGAGGGATCGGTCGTCGAGCTGTCCTGGTACGGCGACCGCGAGACAACGGTGCGGCTCGGCGGCTCGTTCCACTCCTCTCGGTTGTCCATCCGGGCCAGCCAGGTGGGCGCTCTCGCACCGGCCCGGCGGGCTCGTCGCGGCTTCTCCGACCGGCTCGGACTGGCGTTGCAGCTGTTGCAGGACGACGCGTTCGACGCCGTGCTGAGCGCGTCTTCGCCGTTCGAGGAGCTGCCTTCGGTGCTGCCCCGGATCGCTGACGGATCATGGCCGGGGCTGTGCCACGTGATCGAGTACCCGGCGACAGAGGAAGGATGATCGGGGTGAGCTCATGTATGCCGTGACGGTGCGGGACCACATGATGGTGGCGCACAGTTTCCGCGGTGCGGTCTTCGGGCCGGCGCAGGGATTGCACGGCGCAACCTTCGTGGTGGACGCCACGTTTCGCCGCGAGGAACTCGACACCGACAACGTCGTCGTCGACATCGGCGCCGCGGCAACTGCGCTGCACGCGGTGCTGGCCGACCTGAGCTATCGCAACCTGGACGACGATGCCGACTTCGCCGGGATCAACACCACCACCGAGTTCCTCGCCCGGGTGATCGCGGACCGGCTGGCCGACCGGATCGCCGCGGGCGAACTCGGCGCGGCGGCCGCCGGCATCGCCGGTCTGCAGGTCAGCTTGCACGAGTCGCATATCGCCTGGGCCAGCTACGAGCGGGCACTGTGAGCACTGTGAGCACGGTGCGCGTGGTGATGCCCGACTCGGTGTACGACCCGGGTCGGCCGTCCGGCGGCAACGAGTACGACCGACGGCTGTGCGAGGAGTTGCTGGCCCAGGGCTGGCGGGTCGACGTGGTGCTGGTGGGATGGCCCGCGGCGGCAGCGGGCCTGTCCGCTGCGCTCGGCGAGATGCCAGACGCGGCTGTGGTTCTGGTGGACGGCCTGATCGCCGCTGGGCACGCCGAGTTCTTCCTGGCCGCGGCTGATCGGCTGCGGCTGGTGCTGCTGATGCACATGGCGGGCGCCGACGAGGGTGCCGGAGCCGACCCGGCGACGGGTCGGTTGGCGACAGCCGCCGCAGCTGTGCTGACCACGAGCCGATGGACCGCCGAGCGACTGGCCTGCTGGTATCCGCAGATCGCCGGGCGCATCGTCGTCGCGGTGCCCGGCGTCGACCCGATGCCGCAGCGGCCCGGCGGCGGCGGGACCGTCCTGCTCGGTGTGGCCGCCGTGACCGGGCACAAGGGTCAGGATCTGCTCGTCGCCGCGCTGGGCCGGCTGGCCGGGTTGGACTGGAGCTGCACGCTGGTCGGCTCCCTGGACCGCGACCCCGCCTTCGTCGCCGATCTGGCGGCCGCCATCGAGGCGGCCGGCCTGACCTCGCGGATCGACCTGGTCGGTGTCCGCTGCGGCGACGAGCTGCAGAAGGCGTATGCCACAGCCGACGTGTTGGTGCACCCGAGCCGGGCCGAGAGCTACGGCATGGTCGTCGCGGAGGCGCTCGCCCACGGGGTGCCGGTGATTGCCACCGACGTCGGCGGCGTCGCGGAAGCGCTCGGCCGCGCGGCCGACGGGACCCGGCCGGGGCTGCTGGTCCCGGTGGACGACGCGCCGGCGTTGGCCGAGGCCATCCGCTCCTGGCTGACCGGACCGGAGCTGCGTCGAAGGCTCGTCGACGCGGCCGCGGACCGTCGGCGGACGCTGCCGGACTGGTCGTCGACCGCAGCGGTGGTCGGGTCCGTGTTGACGGCGGTGTCGGCGGCATGAGCGCTCCGGCGGCCGCAGGATTGAGCGTCGGGTGGTTGGCGCTGCGTGAACCGGCCGACGCCGCCGCGCGCTCAACGGAACTGGTCGACCTTGTCGCCGGCCCGCCGGGTCGGGGCCTGCGCGTCCTGCACGACCTCGGCGCCGGCACCGGGTCCATGGCCCGGTGGCTGGCGCCGCGCCTGGCCGGCCCCCAGCAGTGGGTGCTGCACGACCGCGACCTGGCCCTGCTCACGGTGGCAGTGGGTGCGTCGCCGCGAGATTCCGCCGGCCGGCCGGTGTCGATCGCTGCTGCCCCCGGCGAGCTGGACGACCTCACGTCCGACGACCTCGCCGGGGCAACGGTGGTGACCGCGTCGGCGGTGCTGGACATGCTCACGGCCGCGCAGGTCGAACGGCTGTGCGCCGTCTGCGCGTCGACCGGGGCGGTGCTGTTGCTCACCACCACGGTCACCGGCGACGTCGAACTGCGCCCGGCCGACCCGCTCGATGCCTCGCTGCGCCGCGCGTTCAACGATCATCAGCGTCGGGCCGGGCTGCTCGGACCGGACGCCGCGGCCCTGGCGTCCATGGCGCTCACGTCCGGTGGGTATCAGGTGACCACTCGGAGCGCCCCCTGGCGGCTCGGCCGGGCGGACGCCGAGCTGGCCTGGGCCTGGCTGCAAGGCTGGGTCGCTGCTGCCGTTGACCAGCGACGCGCGCTGAGCGTGGCCGCACCCGGCTATCTAGCGCCGGCGCGCCGGGCACCTGGCCAACGGTGAGCTGCGGATCATCGTCGACCACGTCGACCTGTTCGCGGCCCCGGACCGGGGCGTGGACCGGTGAACCCCGCAGCGATCGGCCCGGCGTCGACCCACCCGCACTGGTGGCGGCGGGCCTGGGTGCGGTGGGCGGGCGCGGCGCTGGTGGTGATCGTGGTGGTGGTGCGGGTCGGCCTTGGCCCGGTGCGGGCGGGGCTCGCCGCGGTGGATGCGCGGTCGGCAGCGCTGGCGACGGTGATCGGTCTGCTGACCACCCTCGGCGCCGCGGTGCGCTGGCAGCTGGTCGCTCGCGGGGTGGGCCTGAAGCTGCCGCTGCGCGCGGCGGTGGCCGGCTGCTACCGATCCCAGTTCCTCAACACCGTGCTGCCCGGCGGAGTGCTCGGCGACGTCCACCGCGGGGTACGACACGGCACGGAGGTGGCAGCAATGGGTCGAGCGGTCCGCGCGGTCGGCTGGGAACGATCGGCCGGACAGGTGGTCCAGGTGGTGGTCAGCGTGATCGTGGTGCTGGTTGCCGGCGCCCGGCCCGTCGGGCCGGCTCCATGGACCGGCATGGCCATGGGGATCGGTGCGATCACGGCCGTGCTACTGACGTCGGTGATTCTCCTCGCCGTGCTGGCGATCCGGTGGGCGCCCGGTGGTCGGATCGCCGGGCAGGTCAGGGTCATGGGCCTCGAGTTGCGCCACGGTGTGCTGTCCAGCCACACCCTGCCCGGCGTGGTGGCGTCGTCGGTGTTGGTGGTGGCGGGCTGTGTCGCGACGTTCTGGATTGCTGCCCGGGCCACCGGGGTGGTGGCGCCGGCCTCCGTCCTGTTGCCCTTGGCGCTCGTCGTTCTGCTGGCCATGGCGGTGCCACTGAACGTGGCCGGCTGGGGGCCCACGGGAAGGGGTCGCCGCCTGGGCTTTCGCGGCGGCCGGTCTCGGCGCCGCGCAGGGGGTGGCCACGTCGGTGGCCTACGGCGTGCTGGTCTTCGTGGCGGCGTTGCCCGGCGCCGCGGTGTTGCTCGCCGAACGACTCCGGCCCGCCGTCAAGAGCGCTGCATGAACGATCGTCCCTATGTCCTGCTGAGCTGCTCGATGTCGATCGACGGCTATCTCGGCGGCCCCACCGCTGACCGGCTGGTCCTGTCCAACGCCGCCGATCTCGACCGGGTCGACGAGGTCAGGGCCGGCTGCGACGCCATCCTGGTCGGCGCCAACACCGTCCGCCGGGACAACCCGCGCCTGGCGGTGCGGTCCGCCGGAGCGGCGGGCCCGTCGCCAGTTGAACGGTGAGCCCGCGTCGCCGATCAAGGTCACCGTGACCGGCGGGGGCGAGCCTCGACCCCGGGGCGCACTTCTTCTGCCAGGGTCGGTCGACCAAGTTGGTCTACTGCGCGACGCCGGTGGTTGCCCACACCCGGCACCGGCTGGATGGCCTGGCGACGGTGGTCGACGCCGGGAATCCGGTCGATCTCGCCGGTGTCCTGAGCGACCTGACCGGTCGAGGGGTGCGTCGACTCATGGTCGAGGGCGGCGGTCGCACGCACAACCAGTTCCTGGCCGGCGAGCTGGCCGACGAGCTCCAGATGGTCGTCGCGCCGCTGCTGGTCGGTGACCCGAGGGCGCCCCGGTTCGTGCCCGATGGAGACTTCCCGTGGCCGGCCGACCGCCGCGCCCGGCTGGCCGAGGTCCGGCAGATCGGCGACGTGGTCCTGCTGCGCTACGCACTGTCCGAGAGATTCACCGAGCCCGACCGGGTCACCGAGTCCTGACGGCTCAGCGCTTGCCGGACGCGGTCCGTCCCTGCGACCACTGCCAGATCACCGTCACGAGGATGGCGCCGACGATGGACCCGATGATGCCGCTGGGCCGGAACGCGAGACCGTCGCCGGAGAGCAGGCTGACCAACAGACCGCCGACGAACGAGCCGACCAACCCTGAGACGAACGCCATCGGCCAATTGAACTTGCCGTGCTGACGGCCGAGGATGAGCTGGGCAGCGGCGCCGATCAGCATGCCGAACAAGATGATGCCGATGATGAGCATGCCGGAAATCTATCCGACTGACGGACCCGTCTCGGCCACCCCATCCCGGCCACCGCGCACACTCAGTGGATCAGTGCGCGCCAATTGGCCGGCACCCGCTCGCGAGGACCCGGCGCGGTCTGGTCGACCGGGTGGGACTGCGGGTCGGCCAGCGCCGGGCCGTCGCCGGCCTCCTCGGTGACGAAGTCCCAGTACCAGTCCTCGCCGGGTTCGAAGCTCTGGATGTAGCGATGGCCGGTGTCCCGGTAGTGCCCGGTGGCGTGCTGCGAGGGTGAGGTGTCGCAGCATCCGACGTGCCCGCACGCGGCGCACCGACGCAGGTGCACCCACCAGCCGCCGGTCGCTTCGCACTCCACACATCCGGTGCCACTCGGTGGCAGCGTGACGTCGATCGAGTCGGCTCCGTTCGCCGTCGCGCCGCCGGTCTCGTCGCCCATCGCAGTCCCCGTTTCGTCAGAGTGGATCGGCGCCGGTGTCGGTCCGCGGATCGGTGGCCAGCAGGGCCATCCCGATCACATCGTGCCAGCCGTCGGCGTCGTGATGGGCGTCCCGCTGCGTTCCCTCGTAGCGGAACCCGCACTTCTCGTAGGTGCGCCGCGCCCGTGGGTTGATGTCGAACACCTCGAGGTGGATGCGGTGCAGGCCGACGGTGTCGAAGCCGTAGTCCAGCATCATCCGGGTCGCCGCGGTGCCGAAACCGCGACCGAAGACGTGCGGCCCGGCCAGCGCGATGCGGAAGTTGGCCGACGCCACCTGCGGGTCGAAGTCGTTCAGCACTGCTTCGCCCAGGAACCCGCCGCTGCCGGTGTCGACGATGGCGAAGTCGGCCCGGTCGGTGCTGCTCGGCCCGGGAGGCCAGCCATTGCACCGTCCGCTCCCGGGTGATGGTGACCGACTGACTGCCGGTGAGCCTGGTTCCCTCCGGTTCGCCGAGCATGGCCAGGTACGGCTCCAGGTAGCCGACGGTCAGCGGCTCCAGGGTCACCGGATGACCGGGGATCCGCGGGGTCGGTCCGAACGCGTCCGCGGCGAGCACGGTCAGGCCGGCGCCTGGTCGGCCGACCGGCGCCAGCGGATGCCGGCCTCGATGAAGCCGTCGATGTCGCCGTCGAACACCGCGTTCGGGTTGCCCACCTCGTAGTTCGTCCGCAGGTCCTTGACCATCTGGTACGGGTGCAGGACGTAGGAGCGCATCTGGTTGCCCCAGGAGTTGCCAGTGTCCTTGAGGGCGTCCATCGCGGCCTGCTCCTCCTGCCGGCGCCGCTCCAGCAGCTTGGCCTGCAGCACGGCCATCGCCGAGGCCTTGTTCTGGATCTGCGACCGCTCGTTCTGGCAGGACACCACGATGCCGGTCGGCAGGTGGGTGATCCGCACCGCCGAGTCGGTGGTGTTGACGCCCTGACCGCCGGGACCGGACGAGCGGTACACGTCGACCCGCAGCTCCTTCTCGTCGATCTCGACGTGGTCGCTGGTCTCGACGACCGGCACCACCTCGACGCCGGCGAACGAGGTCTGCCGGCGCCCCTGGTTGTCGAACGGCGAGATCCGCACCAGCCGGTGGGTGCCCTGCTCGACCGAGAGCGTGCCGTAGGCGTAGGGCACCTTGACCTGGAAGGTCGCCGACTTGATGCCGGCCTCCTCGGCGTAGGAGGTGTCGAAGACCTCGGTCGGGTAGTCGTGCCGCTCGGCCCAGCGCAGGTACATCCGCAGCAGCATCTCGGCGAAGTCGGCGGCGTCGACGCCGCCGGCCTCGGAGCGGATGGTGACCAGCGCCTCGCGCTCGTCGTACTCGCCGGAGAGCAGCGTCCGGACCTCGAGCGACCTCGATCTTGCCGGTGCAGGTCGGTCAGTTCCTGCTCGGCCTCGAGCAGGGTGTCCGGGTCGTCCTCGCCCAGCTCGAACAGCACCGCGAGGTCGTCCAGCCGCTGCCGCAGTTCCTGGATCTGGCGCAGCTCGGTCTGGGCGTGCGACAGCTTGCTGGTGACCGCCTGCGCCTTCTCCTGGTCGTTCCACAGGTCCGGGCACGCTGGCCTGGTCGGACAGCTCGGCGATGCTGCCCTTGAGCCGGTCGACGTCGATCACCGTCTCGATGCTGGTCAGGGTGGTGTCGAGGGCTTTCAGGTCGGCGGCGACGTCGGGATTCACAACATTCCAGCCTACGCGGGCCGCCGGTGCCCGCCCTCACGCTCGACGGGTTGCGCGCCGCTGCGCGCGGGGCACGTAGCTCTCATGATCGAAGAGACCCGCACAGTTCGTCGTCAGCCCGCCCGCGCCGCCGTCGTCGACTACCTGAAGGATTTCGCCCACGCCGCCCAGTGGGATCCCGGGACGGTCAGCTGCGTGCAGAGTCGCCCGGAGACGTGCAGGTCGGCACCACGTGGCGCAACGTGTCGAACTTCCGGGGCAAGGAGACCGAGCTGACCTACCGGCTCGAGGAACTGGCCGAGGATCGGCTGGTGTTCGTGGGGGAGAACAAGACGGTCCACTCGACCGACACCATGACCTTCGCCGATGCCGGCCAGAGCGGCACCGAGATCACCTACCACGCGCAGATCGAGTTCAAGGGACTGGCCAAACTGGCGACGCCGTTCCTGAAGTCGGAGTTCGACAAGCTCGGTGACCAGACCGAGGAGCAGATGACCCGGGTGCTCAACTCGGCAGGTGCTTGAGCGCCTCACGGCGGGACAGCGGGGACAGCCGATCGCCCCAGGCCGTGACGACGGAACTCACCCAGTCCGGGTCGATCCGGGCGAACTGACGTAGCGCCCAGCCGATGGCCTTGCGGATGAAGAACTCCCGGTCGGCCAGGTTCGGTTCGATGCAGTCGATCAGCAGGCGTCGGTCGGTGTCCGGGCCGAAGTGCAGTTGGGCCAGGATCGCGGTGCGGCGCAGCCATAGGTCCGCGTCCGATCGCCCAGGCCCGCAGCACGCTCGCCTCGGCCGGATGGGCGGCGAGGACGGGTCCGACGCAGTGGGTGGCCAGGTCGTCGACGTAGTCCCACCAGGCGCCCGTGACGATCAGGTGGCGGAGCAACGGAACGACGGTGGGCTGGGTCGCCCAGGTGCGATACGCGGGCCGGCGGACCAGGGCGATGGCCGCGTAACGCTCCTCGCGGAACGCCGCCTGGTCCCAGAGCGCGCGCACCGTGGTGGCCCAGGTTGCGCGTTCGGTGATCGGGTGCGCAGCGAAAACGTCCCGCAACACGGTGCGTAGCGCAGGTGCGCCCAGACCGCGATAGGGCATGACCGACTTCATGTACGCCTGTTGTGCTCTGGCCCGGTCCGGGTCGGCGCGTGCGTCCAGGGCCGTACCTACTGCGGCGATCAGGGCGACGTCGACGGGCATGGGTGGATTCTGCCGTGCCCGACCGCCGGGTATCAGCCGCAGGGGTGGTTCCTCTTCGAGGTGACCGCCATCACCGAAGCTTCGGCGAGGAACCCCATGCCCGCACCCGACTCCGTCGTGGTCGCCGTGCCGACCGCGCTGGTCGACGTGATCGTTCCGCCGGCAGCCGGCCCGAGCGATCAGAAGACCGGACTCCGTCGCGAGCTGTCCCGTTGGGACACCGTGCTTTTCCTGATCTCGGCGATGGTGGTGGTCGACACCGTCGGTGCCATTGCCATCGGCGGCGGCCAGGCGCTGACCTGGCTGGCGATCATGTTCGTGCTGTTCTTCGTGCCCTCGGCGTTGATGACCGCCGAACTGGGCGCGGCCATCCCCGAGGAGGGTGGCGTCTACGTCTGGGTGCGCAGGGCGTTCGGCCGGTTCGCCGGGGGACTGACGTCGCTGATCTACTGGGCCGGGACGCCGTGGTGGCTGGGCGGATCCGTTGTGGTGGTGGCCATGTCGGTCTACCAATCCTTCATCGGCGGGCTGTCCGGGACCGGGATGTACGTGTTCGGCTGCAGTTTCATCGTGCTGGCGACCGTGGCCGCCCTGCTGCCGCTGCGGATCGGCAAATGGGTGCCGAGTACCGGGGCGCTGAGCCAGATCGCCCTGCTGGTGTTCTTCACCGGAACCGTTGTCGCCTACGGCGCCGAGCACGGCGTGCACGGTATTGCCGTGGCCGACCTGGCGCCGACCCCAGCGGTGTTCATCGCGGTCGTGCCGGTGCTCATCTATTCGTTCTGCGGGGTCGAACTGCCGTCCACGGCGGCCGAGGAGATGCGCAATCCGCGACGCGACATCCCGGTGGCCATCGCCCGGGCCGGGTTCGCGCAGGTGCTGATGTACGGCATCCCGATCCTGGCGGTGCTGGTGGTGCTGCCCACCGAGCGCATCGGCTCCCTCGGCGGCCTGGTGGACGCCATGAAGACGGTGTTCACCGTCTACGGCGGTTCGGTGGCCGAGGACGGAACCGTGACGCTGACCGGCGGCGGTGCGGTGGCCGGGGCCATCGGCGGGGCGCTCTTCATCTGGGTGCTGCTGGCCAGCGGGACCGCCTGGCTGATGGGCGGCAGCAGGGCCCAGGCCGCCGCCTGCCTCGACGGTGCCGGACCGCGTGCGCTGGGCAAGATCTCGCCACGGACAGGTGTGCCGGTGCGAATGGCACTGATCTCCGGCGCCGCCTCGCTGGGCGCCGTGCTGCTGAACCTGGCCGTCACCAGTGGCGATGCGCAGAAGTTCTTCTCGGCCGCCCTGACGGTGTCGATCGCCCTGGTTGTGCTGGCCTACCTGCTGATCTTTCCGGCCTTCCTCCGACTCCGTTACACCCGGCCGGAGTTGAGCCGGCCGTTCCTGGCCCCGGGCGGCCGGTTCGGCGCCTGGTTGTACTCGGGCCTGGCCACCGGCTGGTCGCTGCTCGCCACGGTCTGCCTGCTGTGGCCCGGGTTCGGCATGTCCGATCCCGACCAGCACCTACCGGCCGGCTTCGAAGGCGCCCGCGCCGAGTTCGAGTTTCTCGTGCTGACACCGATTGTGGGGGTGGTCGCGGTCTACGCCGTGATGCACCTCGCCACCCGGCCGCGGGGTGCGCGGCTGCGACGGTCGTTGGTTGCTGAGGATTCTCAGTCTCCTTGGTTGCCCAGGAGTTCGGCGACGAGTCCGCGGTAGATGAAGTCGGCGTAGTGGTCGAGTCGTCCACTGTTGATGCATGACCAGGATTTCGTAGAGCTCCGGCGCGGTGAAGGTGAACATCACGTCGCGTGCCTGCTCGATCGACATGCCGGTGCGCAAGGGACCGAGGCGAGCCAGCCGGACTGCGTTGTGGTGCATGCGTGCCAGGCGTTCGTCGTTGATCTCGGCCAGTAACGCACCCATCTCTGGATCGGTGGCGGCGGCAGCCCGCACGAGCAGTGTGATGGGCGCGACTCTCGGCATCACCTCGTTGGTCAGAGTCGCCCAGTGGCGCAGGACCGCACGTGGCGGCACGTCCTGGGCGGACATCTCGTCCGAGCGGTCGGGGGCCGGAACCGGCCCGGCGCCGGCCAACCCGGATTGCTGGATCGCTCGGATCAGGCCCGGCTTGCCGCCGAACGTCTTGTAGATCGTCTCGACCGAAACATCGGCAGCCGCGGCGACGGCGGCGACGGTGGTTGCCGCATAGCCATTCCGCAGGAACAGGCGTCCGGCCACATTCAGGACGTGCGCCTGCCTGCGCAGTGCACGGTCACGCCGGCCGGTGGCGTCGTACCGACGGGGTGGCTTGACGGAGCCTGATTCCGGGCGTCATGCTCCTCCTATTCCGTTACAAGGCACTGTAACGGAATAGACGCGGAGGGCGGCATGCGCATCGGTGAGGGTGATGGATCGCCGTCGGCGATGCTGGACCGGCTCGCCAGGGCCACCAACGCGCATGACCTGGACGCGCTGGTGGACTGTTTCGCCGCCGACTACCGCAACGAGACACCCGCCCACCCGTCGCGAAGTTTCACCGGTCGGGACCAGGTTCGGAGCAACTGGACTCAGATATTCACGGCCGTGCCAGACCTGCGGGCAACGGTGCTTCGCTCGGCGGTCGACGGGTGACACCGTATGGAGCGAGTGGGAATTGTCGGGTACCAGGCGCGACGGCACCGCGCATCTCATGAGGGGTGTCATCCTGTTCGGGGTCGACGCGGGTCGGGCGTCCTGGGCGCGGTTCTATCTCGAGCCTGTTGCACAGCGACGACACCATCGATTCTGCGGTCGCGGACCAGGTGCGGGGCAGACGGTGATCCTCGTCGCCGGCGGGACCGGCCGACTCGGCAGCCTCGTGGTCGCCGGGCTCACCGCCCACGGTGAGCGGGTTCGCGTTCTGACCCGCGACGTCGAACGGGCGAGCGTCGCTGGTCGGACCGCTGGTGGAGCGTATCAGGGCGACATCCGGGACCGGAGCTCGCTCGGACAGGCGGTGGCCGGCAGCCGGGTCGTGGTGTCTGCGGTTCACGGTTTCGCAGGTCCGGGAGGGGTGACCCCAGAATCGGTCGATCGGGACGGCAACGCGAATCTTGTCGCCGCGGCGAGCGCCGCGAACGCCGACGTCGTATTGGTGTCCGGCGTCGGAGTCGAGGCCCACCACCCGATGGAGTTGTTCCGAATGAAGGCAGCGGCCGAGGACAATCTCCGTAGCAGCGGGTGCCCTGGACGATCGTCCGGGCAACGGCCTTTCTCGAGCTGTACCTGGACCTGATGCGCGAATCGGCCGGCCGGTCCGGGCGGCCGCTGATCTTCGGGCGCGGCGAGAACCCGATCAACTTCGTGTCGGTGACCGAGGTCGCGCAAGCAGTCGTGAGCGCCGTGCTCGATCCGTCTCAACGAGGTCGCGTCCTCAGCGTTGTCGGCCCGCGGAAATCGACGCTGACCGAACTGGCCGCCATGGCACAACGCGAACTGGGAACCGCCGACAGGCCACCACGGCATGTTCCGCGCGCCGCATTGCACCTTCTCGCGGCCACCCGCGTAGTCCCAGGTCCACCATCGCACGGCAGGCCAATGCCGCCCTGGTCATGGACACCGTCGACATGACCGCCCCTGCAAGCCGCACCGCCAGCACCTGATCTGGACTCCGGGAGGTCACCACCCCGCCCTCGCCTGCGGTCACCGTGAGCGCGATCATTTCGGCGACAACCGGGAACTCCACCAACATGTCGGCGTCGCACGCGGAACGACGCAGCTTCCCGACAGCCGGGACGCTGCAGCGCAACGGCGCGACCGTCGCGACGGCACGGCCACTCCACCATCACCGTCACGATGGACCGCTACGGCCACCTCCTGCCGAGCCTGGAGGCTCGGCCTGCTGGCCCGCTCCGCCGAGACGTTCACATGCTCACTCACCCCGACCGGGACGGACGGCCCGGTGACCCCGCCGCGGTAGCGGCGTCCATGGGGTCGTTGGTGATAACCGTGCCTCGGAGCCCAGGTGAGGGAGCCGGGTCGACGCACGCTCATGCCGATGACAGGATGATCGCGCGCGCCCACCGAACGCGGAACGTCACAACTATCGTGCAGTGCCCCCGAAGGCCTTGAGTGCTGGGCAACCTATCGGCTACGGCAGCAGAGCGAAGCAGAACGTCTGGCCCTCGAACTGAGGGTGCGGACCGTGGATCGCTTGGACCGATCCGTCGGCCCCGAACACGATCTGGCCCGCATCGTGTTGGACCAGGCCCGGGCCCTGCCCCTGGATGTGCACCGTGTTTCCGACGGTCCGCGCCGACCCATCGGGGTTGAAGGTGTCCATCCACTTGTCCCGCTCGACGATCGTGTGCCCGTTCGCCGAGATGACCGCCCGGTAGTCGACGTGCACCGTGATGAACGCAACAGCGCCGGTGCGATCAAAGAACACTCGGAAGGACTGTACCTCGTCCTCGATGACGTCCACCGAGAACCCCTCGGGAGCGCACACCTCGGAGTCCACGAAGACCTCATGAGAAGTGAACGTGCCGTGGTCTGGAGGCGACGCCCACGCCGTGGCCGGCGCCACCACGAGACTCGCGACCCCGAGGGTCGCTAGGACCACGAGTCGGACACGCCCTCTCGACACCCGTCGGCGGGGCACGAAGGCCCAGCCGATCACAAGCACAACGACGGCGGCGATTACGAGGAGAGCGATCAACGTGAACTCCCGGTGTGGTGAGTACCCACCCTCCTCTAGCTACCGGCCGACCGCTATAGCCCGAACGCGTGGCGGTCGTGCAGATGGGCGGAAACTCCCGGACTACTCGAGCGACCACAGCACGATGCGATCCCCACCACCGAACTGCACTGCGTCATCGGGGCGGAGGTGTTCGACAAGCACGGCCACGCAGATCCCAAGCCATCGGCATCTGCCGGTGGCTTTTGTCATTCGTCGAAAGGAACAGCATGACAACGGATTCGTAGACCCTGCGCCTGAGAGGGCCTGCTGACCTGGTGGCGTTCGTGCCGTACGCGCTCGGGTTTCGCCCGCTCGAAACCTCGTCCTGGTCGGCCTTGCCGGCAGACGGCTGGTCGTCACGGCACGGATCGACCTGACCGACGCCTCACTCGAGGTGGTGTCCGACGCAAGCTGCACGCTCCGGCGCAATGGCGCCACCACGGTCGCGGGCATCGTCGTCACCGATCACCCAGCCCAGACCTGTGAGGTCCAGGGGCATCTGTAGGACGCGGCGGAAGGCGCCGGGCTCGGCGTCTTGGACGTGCTGCTGCTGACCGGCAGCGAGTGGCGCTCTCTGCACCGCGTTGACCCGGATTGCCAGGCGCCGCAAGGACACCCGCTGCCGACCGGGTCGACGGCGGTGGATGCCGCCGCGGTGTACGCCGGGCTGACCGTGCTGCCCAGCCGGGACGCACGCGCCGCCATGTTCGCCCCGGAACCAGGACGGCCCAACCTGGGCGCAGAGCTGAGACGCCATCGGGGCTTCGCGACGCGGCCGGTCAGGACGGTCATCGGGGAGTTGAGCGCACCGAGTCGGCGACGCACCGAGGTCTGACCGCCGACCAGTTTGTCCAGGAAGACGACGAGTTCACCGATCACGGGTGCGATCAGCCGGCCGAACGTGGTTCCGGTCGGCGCCGTGGGGCTCAGCAGTCGGGACGGGAGCGCGGCATCGCCCAGATAGGGCGCGATCCGGTCGGCCAGCGTCATCCGGCGCAACGGCGGGGCGTACAGCACGACCAGCAACAGGCCGCCGGCCGCCGCCGCACCGAGCACACCACCGATCACCGCGAGGTTCATCGCAGCACCCGCCGATCCTCCGGCAGCCGCCCCAACCGGATCATCAGCCGATACGCACCGACGGTGACGACCGCACCGATGCTCAGGATGGCGACCCCGGCCGCCGAGTCGTACGCCGTCAACGTCTCCTGCTGGGTAGCCAGGAGCACCAGCACCAGCCACGGCGCAGCCACCGCCATCCGGGCCGCGTTCGCCGCCCGTCAGATACTGCCGTTGCGACCCTCTTCGGAACTCTGCAGCTAGAGGTGGCCAAACCACGCAGAAGTTCCTACTGTACTGGGTGTTGCTGCCGTTGGGTGTTGCTGCCGTTGTGGTGCGGGTTTCAGTTGCCCGCACGCGGCACGTACGGGCCGGAGCGCCAAGGCTACGCCACCGTGCTCCTGCGCCCGCAGCTGCTCGTCCTCGAACCCCGGGATCAATTCGCGATCAAGAACCGCTCGGGCGGAGACTCGCCTCGGTACACCGACACCGCGGCCTGTATCGGCCCCGGGCTTCCCATCTGCGCGGCGTGACCGAACACGCGCGCGCATTCGGCGAGTCCGAGAAACGGGCGGACGCCGACCCGGCCAAGGCAGGCAAGGCAAGGTAGGCAAGAGTCGTCATCAGGCACCTCCCGACGACCACCCCGGCCGTCAGGAGCCAGCCGGACCCACCACGCCACCGAAGTCCAGACGATGACGCCGATTCAACCGCCCCTGGACGGTCCGAGGCGGAGCTTCGTCAGTCCGTCGCTTCCTGCGCAGTCCGGCGGATGTACCGCAGTTTGGCGTGGAACTGTGTCGTGCCGCCGCCTTCGTGGCCGTTGTACGGGTAGACCTCGATTTCCTTCGGACCGGCGTAATGGTTGTACGCCGCGAAAACCGTGGAGGCAGGCGTGACCTCGTCGAGCAGGCCCACGGAAAACAGCGCCGGCACCGTCGTTCGACGGGCATGATTGACGATGTCGAGGTAGGAAAGGGTGCGAAGCACGCTCGGGATCTCGCGGTGATTGACCGCGCAGTATTCGGCGATTTCGGCGTACGGCCGCGCGGGTGTCACCGTGGATGCTCGTTGGATGTGGCAGAGGAACGGCACGTCGGGCAGCGCAGCCACCACCGCGGGGTGCAGGTGTGCGGCGACCAGAGCCAGGGCGCCACCTTGGCTCGCCCCGGTCACCATGACTTGGCGTCCGGCCATGATCGGTAGGCTCGTGACGGCGTCCACGGCGCGAACCGCATCGACGAACATGCGCGTATAGAAGTGACTCTTCGGGTCCGCGATGCCTCTCGTCAAGAATCCGTTGCTGCTGGGTGCGCCGCTGTCGCTGGGGTCGGGAGTATCCGAATGGCGCCAGCCGCCGCCCTGGCCTCGGTTGTCCATGATGAAATGCGGGAAACCGGTCGCCGGCCAGCCGAGCCAGTCGAGGGGATCCCCGCGACCGCCGTTGTATCCGACGAATTCGATGATCACCGGCCGGTTGTCGGTCATATTTCGTGGAATGCTGAGCCATCCCTTGATGGGATCGCCGCCGGCGCCGGCAAAGGTGACGTCGAAAACGTCCTGGTGGATCAGCGGTGTGTCGGCCGGTGTGAGGACCGGTGCAGCGACCGGTCCGCGGGCGTCGGCGAGCCGGTCCGACCAGAACTCATCGAAATCGTCTGGCTCATCGATGTCCGGGCGGTAGCTCTGCAATTCCTGCAGGGGCATGTCGACAAACATCAGTGCACCACGACATCCGCGTGCATGACGCGGTCGAACCCCACCGTTCTGCGATCGCCGATCACCGTCGCCCGGATCACTTCCCGGATGTCGGTGCTGGACGCGCCGATCTGCAGTTCGACCTCGCCCGGATCCACCTGACGGTCACCGCGGCGCCCCGTGTAGGACAGCTGATCTGCGTACAGGTCGATGCCAACGGTGACGGACTGGCCGGCCGCCACGTCGATCCGGGGCGCGGCCAGCAGTTGCTGGACGGGACGGGCGATCTCCGCCACCGGGTCATGCAGGTAGACCTGAACCACCTCGGAGACAGCGACATCGGCATCATTGCGCAGGTGTACGGAGATGGCGAATCGGCCGTCGATCGGCCAGTCGGTCGTGTCGGCGCTGATCGACCCCCATGTCACAGGGTGATAGGCCAAGCCGTGCCCGAAACCCCACAGCGGGCTGGGATCGATGACGCTGACCTCGCTGCGCCGGGTCAGCGTTGACCCGAGGTAGGTGCTGGGTTGGACGGCGCCGGCTCCTGGGAAGCTGACCGGCAACCGGCCCGACGGCTCGATCCGGCCGGTGAGTGCATCGACGATGGCTGCAGCGCCTTCCTCTCCTGGGAAGAAGCCGCACAACACCCCGGCGAGCCGATCGGCCTGCCGGGACAGCTCGTAGGGGCGACCTGACAGCAGCACCAGGACAACGGGTGTGCCGGTGGTCAGGACCGCTTCCAGAAGTTCTTCCTGGCGGCCGGGCAGCTTGAGATCGGCGGCATCACAACCCTCACCGGAGGTGCCGTTGCCGAAGAGGCCGGCTTGGTCACCCAGCACGGCCACGCAGATGTCGGCGTCGGCGGCGAGGCGCGCAGCGGCCTCGATCTCGGCATCTCCGTCCTGGTCGTGGCCGCCGGTGACCGGGCAGCCACGGGCAAAACCGACCTCGAAGCCGTTCGGGTCGGATCGCAAAGCGTCCAGCACCGTGGAGATGTCGATGCCCACCGGCACGTCGGGATGATGGACGCCGACATGCATGGGGAAGGAGTAGCAACCCATCATGGCCTGGGGGGTTTCCGCCCGCGGGCCCACCACCGCAAGTCGCGCACCACGGGGAAGCGGGAGCACCTCGGTACGCTGTACGAGCACGACCGCGCGCCGAGCCACCTCGCCCGCCAACGCCCGGGATTCGGCGTCGTCCAATTCCTCCATCGCGCCATCGGATGTCGCGCCGGCCGGATCCGGATCCCAATCTGTGTCGAGCAACCCGAGCTCGGCCTTCTGGGTCAACACCCGGGACAGCGCCCGGTCGACCAACGCCATCGGCACAGTCCCATCCGCAACCGCGGCGGCGAGCGGAGGTCCGTAGGCGCTGACCGTCGGCAGTTCGACGTCGATGCCCGGCGCGCAAGGCAAGGGCAGCTGCTTCCTGCGGCGTTCCGGCCACATGATGCAGGATGTGCAGGAATGAGATGGCGAAATAGTCCGCAACTACCGTGCCGGTGAACCCGTACGCTGAGCGCAGTACATCGGTGAGCAGGCCCGGATCGGCGGCGACCGGTAGTCCGTCGATGTCGGCATAGGAATTCATCACCGAACGGGCGCCCGCCCGCAATGCCATTTCGAACGGCGGCAGAAGAATGTCGGCTAATTCCCGTGGCCCGGCCGAAACGGGGGCCAGATTCCGGCCGGCCCGAGACGCCGAATAGCCGAAAGCGAAATGCTTGAGCGTGGCCACGATGCCGGCCGATTCAAGGCCGCGCACATAGGCACTGCCGATGCTGCCGACCAGGTAGGGATCTTCGCCGATGGTCTCCTCGATCCGCCCCCAGCGCAGATCACGAGCGACATCCAGACCGGGGCAAGTCCCTGGTGGATGCCCAGGCGGCGCATTGTCCGACCGATCTTGGCGGCCATTCTCTGG
>CAVPLZ010000004.1:0-290071 GCA_963706185.1 uncultured Actinomycetota bacterium
CACTGTTCGCCACGTTCATCGTCGCGATGTTCTGGAAGCGCGCGACACCATGGGCGGGGTTCTGGAGCCTGATCTCGGGAACGGCCGCGGCGTACGCCACCAACCGGCTTGCCGCCTACCACGAGATCTTCCACTTCGGCTCGGCGCTGAGCGCCAGCTTCTGGCAGGCGATCATCGCGTTCATCACCGGCGCGGTGGTGCTCGTGCTGGTCTCGTTCGTGACCAAGCCCAAGCCCGAGGAGGAGCTGCGAGGCCTTGTGTGGGGCCTCACGCGCAAAGAGGAGCGCGAGGAGCACGAGGATCCGCGCGACAAGCTGTGGTGGCGTCGCCGTGGCTGCTTGGTGGAGTCGCGATCGGGCTGCTGGTAGTCCTGAACATCATCTTCATCTAGTGAGACGCTAGGAGCCGACTGATGGCCGAAGAAGAACAAAAGGGCTTCGGAATGCCGCCCCGTCGCGAGGAGCCGATGGCCCCGACGGGCGCGACCGAGGAAGACGAAGTCGAGGCCGCCCGCATGGCCAACCGGCTCGACATCCGCCGGCTGATCGGCGCGGTATTCGTGCTCTACGGGCTGATCCTCGTGGCGCTGGGGATCTTCGGGTCGCACGCGGTCAAGACCAAGGCCGCCGGCATCAACATCAACCTGTGGACCGGGCTCGGGATGCTGATCTTCGGCGGCCTGATGATCTTCTGGGCACTGGCGCGCCCGGTACAGCCCGAGCCCGAGGACACGCGCGGACAGGGATCGGGGCCGGATCCGCCGCGCTCCCGCGACGTAGCAGCGGCGGTCCGGTTGGTGCTGTTGGGTGCTCGACCTCGGCCTACCAGGTTGAGGGAGCAGTCGACGAGGATTCGCGCGGCCGCTCGATCGGGACACCTTCAGCAACACGGGACGAATTCGCTGCGGCTTGACGACGGCGCGGTGGTGGCGCGCTCGCTCGCGGACGCGTCGAGCCGCTGTTCCGGGCCCGGCGGCTAGGCGAGCGTCGCCTCGACCTTGATCTCGATGCCCGCGAGCGCGCGGGACACCGGGCAGTTGCGCCCGGCATCGAACGCGGCCTGCTCGAACGCGGGCTGATCGACCCCCGGCACGCGGCCGGTCACGGTCAGCTCCGACCTGGTCACCGTGGGAGCGCCGTTGACGAGGTCGAGCGTCACCTTGGCCGCGACGTCGAGATGCTCGGGCGGCGTGCCCGCCTCGCCGAGACCGTGCGACAACGCCATCGAGTAGCACGACGCGTGCGCCGCGGCGATCAGCTCCTCGGGGCTGGTCTTGCCGTCGGAGCGCTCCGTCCGCGAGGCCCAGGTGACCGGCAGCTCGCCGAGCGCGCCGCTCGCGCCGCTGACCTTGCCCGAGCCGTGGGGGAGGTCTCCGTCCCACGCGCAGTTGGCGGTCCGTTCTGCCATTGCCATCGCGGCTACCTCCTGGTGTGTGTCAGTGCTGGTGGATGACGCGGTCGATCAGCCCGTACTCGACCGCTTCGTCGGGCTTGAAGAACCGGTCGCGCTCCATGTCGGAGTGGACCTGCTCGATCGGCTGCCCGGTGTGCTGGGCGTAGATCTCGTCGATGCGCTCACGGACGTTGAGGATCTCGCGCGCGTGGATCTCGATGTCGGTGGACTGGCCCTCGAACCCGGCCGACGGCTGGTGGATCAGGATCCGGCTGTTGGGCAGCGAGAAGCGCTTGCCCTTGGCGCCGCCCATCAGCAGCAGCGAGCCCATCGACATCGCGATGCCCACGCAGATCGTCTGGATGTCGGGCTTGATGAACTGCATCGTGTCGTAGATCGCCAGCCCGGAGTAGATCGATCCACCGGGGCAGTTGATGTAGATCGAGATGTCCTTGTCGGGATCCTGGGATTCGAGGTGCAGCAGCTGGGCGACGATCAGATTCGCCACCGTGTCGTCGATCGGGCTGCCCAGGAAGACAATCCGCTCGTTCAGCAGTCGGCTGTAGATGTCGAACTCGCGCTCGCCGCGCGCGGTCCGCTCGATCACCATTGGAATCAGGGGCATGTCCGCTAACCCTAGCGGGCGCCGGGCTCGTGCCCGCTCGCGGCGTGCGGCAGGCCGACGTGTCAGCACAGGGGTTTCACGACCGGCTCGGCTGCGGACGTCGATTGTCGCGCTGCCCCTCTCGGACGTGCAGGCTAGGGAACGATCACGGCGGTGCCTTCGAAGCGGCCCGCGCGCAAATCCGCCAGCGCCGTCTCGGCTTCCTCGAGCGGATACGTCGTGATCGTCGTGCGAACGGGGACCTCGGTTGCGAGCGCGATGAATTCCTCGCCGTCGCGCCGCGTGAGGTTGGCGACGGAGCGAATCGTGCGCTCGTGCCAGAGGTCGTCGTAGGGGAACGATGGGATGTCGCTCATGTGGATGCCGGCACAGACCACCGTGCCGCCGGGCGCGAGCAGCTTCAGCGCGCGCGGCACAAGCTCGCCGGCCGGCGCGAAGATGATCGCCGCGTCGAGCTCGTCGGGCGGTGTGTCGCCGGTGCCACCGGCCCACGCGGCGCCGAGGCTGCGCGCGAACTCCTGTGTGCGCTCGTCGCCGTCGCGCGTGAATGCGAACACCTGCCGTCCCTGGTACACGGCTACCTGGCAGATCATGTGCGCCGCGGACCCGAATCCGATCAGGCCTAGCCGGGGAGCGTCGCCCGCCAGCCTGAGCGCTCGGTAGCCGATCAGGCCGCCGCACAGCAGCGGCGCGGCGGCTTGCGCTGAGAGGTCATCGGGCAGCGGCAGGCAGAAGCGCTCGTCGGCCACCGTCAGCTCCGCGTAGCCGCCGTCGATGTCGCTGCCGGTGAAGCGCGCGTTCACGCACAGGTTCTCGCGGTCTGAGCGGCAGTAGCGGCACTCGCCGTCGGTGAACCCGAGCCACGGTACGCCCACGCGACGCCCGTCCTGCGTGGTGGCCACGATCTGGTGACCGAGCACCACCGGCAGCTTGCCGGCGTCGATCTCGGCGTCGCGCAGGTGCAGATCGGTCCGGCACACCCCGCACGCCTGCACCTCGAGCAGGAGCTGACCGGGTCCCGGGACGGGATCGGGCAGGGTGACCGCCTTCAGCGGCTGACCCGGCTGCTCGAGGACGACGGCGCGCACCGCGGCGGACCGCTACGGCACCGCGTCGAGCCACTTGCGGCGGCTCGTCTGCTCGGGCGACGGAACTCCGCTCCCGAGCTCCCGGCGGATCTCGCCGAAGGTGCCGAACCGCTCGGCCACGACGTTGTGCTGGTGAATCGTCTCGAGGTTGACCTGGCGCGCCGACAGGAATGCCGGATCGGCGATCTCCGGGTACGTGTCGATCACGCCACGCACCATCTCCCGCACGCAGTCCTCCACGAACCTGGGGCGCCGGTGCGCCTTCTCGACCACGCGCGCCTCGTCGGAGCGCTTCATCAGCTCGTAGATCTCAGACGACATCGCCTGCTCGACGATGCTCAGCAGCGTGGTGGCGTCGATCTCGTCCTCGCACTGCTCGGTGCAGCCGATGTACAGCGTCCCGAGGCCGCGCTGGTTGTGGGTCGCGACCGGCACCGCCTCGAAGATGCGGTCGATCGTCTCGGTGTCGAAGCCCTGCTCCTCGAGTCGCTCACGAGCAGATGCCGCGACTAGCTCCTGGGCGCATGGGCAGGCGGTCATGCCCTGGGCGGTCACGCCGATCAAGCGGCGCGTCCCGGCTTCGGTGCAGATCGCCGAGCCGTGCAGCGTGTAGATCTCCTGGGTCTGGATGCCGGACACGGGCGCGGGCTTGTGCTCGGGGAAGCGAGCCTCCACCGTGACCTCCGCGCGGCGTGCGCCCTGGCGCGTCCGCACGAGCTGCGCGATCTGCTCGGCGAGCGTCTCGACCTTGAAGGTCGCCTCGCCGAGCACGACCTCGCCGATCGCGTCGTTGACGCCCTCCTCGAAGCGCGACATGTGCGCGCCCTTCTGGCTCGGGCCCAGATCGACGACGCATTCAAAGCGCGCCGAGAACAGCTGCTCGCTGCCGTTGTGGCGGATCCTGATCACCTTCTCGACGTCGGTCACGCCCACGCGCGAGAGGCCCAGCTGCACGGCCGGCAGCTGCGATTGCACGTCCACCATCGATGCTTGTGAGGATGTGAATGGAGTCATGGCTTAGGCCTAAAGAGTAGAGCGCCGGGACGCCTGGCCTTTTCGCGCACTGGACAAGCGCGTGGATTGTGGTATCACTCGCGAACCATTAGGAGAGTTGAGAGGGAGTTGACCGGTAGTGAGCCGGCTCTCTAATACGACGGGGAGGAGCTCAGGGGCTGTGAGCGAAGAGGGAATCCTGTTGGCCGATGAGGCTCCGATCACGGAGCTCGACGAGCTGCGGCCACTCATCGCCGAGGGGCAGGAGCGGGGCTTTCTGACCTTCGGGCAGATCGAGGCGTGCCTGGAAGAGGTCGAGGTCACCAAGGAGCAGCTGCAGGAGCTGCACGCCTACCTCGAGGAGCAGGGCATCGACGTCGTCGAGGCCGACGGGCGTCCGCTGAAGGGAGACTCCGGCGGCAGCGACAACGCGGCCGCGGCGCAGTCCCAGTCGGAAGGCCGCAAGAAGCTCGAGATCGACCTCACAGTCGAGCCCAGCCTCGACTCCCTGCGGCTATACCTGCGATCGATCGGGCGCGTGGAGCTGCTCACGGCCGAGCAGGAGGTGATGCTCGCCCGTCGCATCGAGCGTGGCGACATGGACGCCAAGCAGCAGATGATCGAGGCCAACCTGCGCCTCGTCGTATCGATCGCAAAGAGCTACCTCGGACGCGGCCTGACGTTCCTGGACCTCATCCAGGAGGGCTCGATGGGCCTGATCCGCGCGGTCGAGAAGTTCGACTACCGCCGCGGCTACAAGTTCTCCACCTACGCCACCTGGTGGATCCGCCAGGCGGTCACACGCGCGATCGCGGACAAGGGCCGGACGATCCGCATCCCGGTGCACATGGTCGAGAAGCTCAACAAGGTCGTCCACGTGGAGCGCCAGCTCGTGCAGCAGCTCGGGCGCGAGCCCACGCCTGATGGAGATCGCCAACGAGCTCGACACCACGTGCGCGAGGTGCGCGACGTCCTGCGCATGGCGCAGCAGCCGATCTCGCTCGAGAAGCCGATCGGCGAGGAGGAGGAGTCCGAGCTGGGCGACTTCGTCGAGGACCAGACCGCCGAGTCGCCGTTCGAGCTCGCCGCCGAGCGGCTGCGCCGCGAGAACCTCCGGCGCGCTCTGGCCGCGCTGCCCGAACGTGAGCGCGAGGTGATCGAGATGCGATTCGGGCTGACCGGCGAACGGCCGTACACGTTGGAAGAGGTTGGCCGCGCGTTCAACGTGACCCGCGAACGCATCCGGCAGATCGAGAATCACACGCTCAAGAAGCTCGAGGCGCTGCCCGAGGCGCAGCGCCTGCGCGACGCTTCATGAACTGACGCAGGGCGGTTTGAGCACCTAGAATCGCCTTACGCGGCGGGGTTCCCGAGCGGTCAAAGGGAGCAGACTGTAAATCTGCCGGCTCAGCCTTCGCAGGTTCGAATCCTGCCCCCGCCATCGCTTCGTCCTCGGGTTGAGTCAGTGCGATCAGCCCGCGCGCTCGTCGGCCTCGGACCACTCGACGAAGCCGTCCTCGCGGATGATCTCCCGGCATCGCTGCTCGGCGCGCTTGGCGATCGCGCGATAGAGGACAGCGAACGAGCGGGCGCGAGCCTGGGCGCCAGCCGGCCGCGATCGTCGGCGCGGAACCGGAAGTGGACCATCGTCGTGCGGGCATTGGTCGGGACGAACTCCGTGGTCTCCACGCCGGCGACGAACAACGGGGTCGGGCGCAGGGGCGTGAATCGGCAGGTGAAGTACGGCGTAGGGGCTCCAGTCAAGGTACTCGCGCAGAGCGTCGGGTCCGAGGCCGTGGGCGCAGTGGCTCGCCGCGCCCGTACCGAGCCGCCCGAGCTCGTTTGGTTGGGTGTCGAGCGCCTTCTGGTTGGGCTGCCAGCGTACGCGCTTGTCCGGGTCCACGAAGTACTGACAGAGCACGGCCGGCGCGTATGGCACCTCGTAAGTGATCTCGAAATCGGCCTCGGCCGGGCCGATGTACTCGTGCTGGGCCGCGCGCATCGCCTCGAGCACCGGCAGCAGGTCGTGGATCCCACCGTTGACCTCGCCGAACGGCTCGTAGGACTCGGTGTGCTCTGGCAGCGCGAACGCGGGCGGCAGGCGGTCCAGGCAAGCCACGGTGAGAAACGCATAGGCCGGCGGACCGCCGGACTCGATCACGGTGTTCTTCAGCAGACGGTGCACAAGGATCACCGCCGGTCCCGAGACGTCCTCCCGGTCACCGTCGCGCTCGACCACGAAACTGCCGTAGTCGGTCACGAACTTCAGGTCGAGCGTTGCGATCGCCCGGCACGCGGCGCACGGGCACGTCGTCGAGCGCTGCATGTCCAGCACGATTCGAGAACGCGAAATAGCAGGTCTCGATGAGCTCCACGAGGCGCTCGCCGTCGTCGAAAGACTTGGCGTCCGCATAGCAGAAGACCGCATCGATCCGACCACGCGCACCGCGCAACTCGCCAGCGGCGAGACGCTGCCCTACGACCTCTTCGTTGGCCTCCCGGTGCACCGTGCGCCCGACGTGCTCGCCGCCTCGGGCCTCACGGTCAACGGCTGGGTGCCCGTCGACCAGGACAACCTCAGGACCCAGTTTCCGGGCGTCTACGCCCTCGGCGACGTATGCACCGGCCCGAGGACCGTCCCCAAAGCCGGGATCTTCGCGGAGTCATAGCCAACCCTCGTCCCGCAGCAGGCTGTAGGCCGCCGCCACCGTTGTCCGGGAGACCCCCAGCCCGTCGGCCAGCTCCCGCTCGCTCGGCACCCCGGTCGACACCGGGAGCCGGCCGTCCAGCACGGCTGCCCTGATCCGCTGGGCGAGGGTGCGGTACGCCGGGCCGACGATCGGGGCGTCGGTGCCCAGCCGTCGGGCCAGGGAGGTGGCGGAGATGCGCGGAGTGGCCCGGGTCATAGAGCCACTTTCTCGCAAGTGGCTATGGAAGTCCAGTCCACTTGCCGCCAGGCTGGTCCAGTGAGTACCGAACCGTCGTCCCCCGCGCACTCGACAGCCATGAGGACCAAAACTCGCCGCGGTGGAGCGGGTCACTCGATGGTCGCCGATGCGGCTTCTTGCCCCGGTGCCTGCCGGCCGGCGCACCCGGCGCGGCGTCCAGCTCATCGTCGGGCTGGTGCTCTACGGCATCACCATGGGCCTGATGGTGCGCGCCGCGCTGGGCCTGGATCCGTGGGACGTCTTCCACTGGGGTCTGATGTCGATCATCCCGTTGTCCTACGGCACGGTGATCACCCTCACCTCGGCCGTCGTGCTGCTGCTGTGGATCCCGCTACGGCAGCGGCCGGGGCTGGGCACCATCGCCAACGCCCTGATCATCGGCTGGACCACCGACGCCACCCTGGCCCTGGTCCCGCCGGTGGACGGGATGGCCTGGCGGATCACGCTTCTGGTGGTTGCCGTGTTGGGCAATGCGCTGGCCGGTGCGCTGTACATCGGCGCCGGGCTCGGGCCCGGACCGCGGGACGGCTTGATGACCGGCCTGGTGGCCCGCGGCGTCGGCTCGATCCGCCTGGTGCGCACCGGCATCGAGCTCACCGTGCTCGGCATCGGTTGGCTGCTCGGCGGTCCGGTCGGCGTGGCCACGGTGATCTACGCCGTGGCCATCGGACCGCTGCTGCACGTGCTGTTGCCGCGACTGCGGGTGGACCGACCGGCCCCGCTCGCCGGCCCGGAGGATGCGGCCACCCGCGCCGCGGACGCGGCTGACCTGGCGGAGGCCGAGCAGCTGGAAGGTCACTAACCTAGGCGCCATGGACACACTCATGTCGGTGCTGCACGTGGTCGCCGCGGTCTTCCTGATCGGACCGCTGGCGATCCTGCCGATGACCGGGCTGCGTGCCATCCGCGGCGGGCAGGGCGAGCAGGTGGCCACCTCGAGCAGGTCCACTTTCGTCACGACGCTGTTGTCGCTGCTGGTGGTGGTCTTCGGCTTCGGCGCGATGGCCTACAGCGATCCCAAGTACGACCTGTCGATCACCACTCCCTGGATCCTCTGGTCGTTGGTCAGCTATGCCGCCGCGGTCGGCGCTCACCCTGCTGCTGGTGGTGCCGGCCATGCGCGCCGCAGCGGAAGACCTGGCCGCGGGCGGGCGACCCGAAGCCGCAGTACGGCAAGGTCGCCGCGCTCTCCGGGGTCGCCACCCTGCTGCTGGTGGTGGCCGTCGTCCTCATGGTGTGGAAACCGTGAGGCGTCCGTCGTCGGGGTGCTGGCGTTGCAGGGCGATGTCCGCGAGCACCTGAGCACGCTGGCCGGCCTCGGCGTCGACCGCCCGCCCGGTGCGCCGCGAATCCGAGCTCGACGGGCTGGACGGCATCGTCATCCCCGGCGGCGAGTCGACCACCATGTCCCGGCTGCTGGACGTGTTCGAGCTGCGCAGGCCGCTGGAGAAGGCGTTGGCCGACGGGTTGCCGGCCTTCGGCTCGTGCGCCGGGATGATCATGCTCGCGCAGACGATCCTGGACGGCCGGGCGGATCAGCAGCCCTTGGGTGCGCTGCCGATCACCGTGCGGCGCAACGCCTTCGGCCGGCAGGTCGACTCGTTCGAGACCGACCTCGAGGTCGTCGGGGTCGACGGCGGCCCCGTGCGCGCGGTGTTCATCCGGGCGCCGTGGGTGGAGTCCGTTGCGCCCGAGGTCCAGGTGCTGGCCCGGTTCGACGGTCATCCGGTGGCCGTCCGTCACGGCGCGGTGCTCGCCACCTCCTTCCACCCCGAGGTCGCCGGGGAGGATCGGCTGCACCGTCTGTTCCTCGACCTGGTGCGCGCGGCGTAGCGTCCGCGCTGACGCTCACGCGTCGATCCAGGTCGGCACATGGGGGAGCCATGGACAGTTCGGCGAGGCTGGTCGGGTTCGTCGGGGTCGCCGATCTGGACACCGCGCGGCGGTTCTACGGCGAGGTGCTCGGTCTGGACCTGTCGGACCAGCGACCGTTCGCGCTGGTCGGCGACGTGGCCGGGACGAGGGTGCGGATCACCGCTGTCGAGTCGGTTTCCCCGCAGCCGTACACGGTGCTCGGCTGGCAGGTCGACGACATCGATGCCGCCGTCGACGATCTCGCGGCCCGCGGCGTGCAGTTCCTCATTGTTGACGGGCTACCGCAGGACCCGCGAGGGATTTGGACCGCACCCGGCGGGGCCAGGATCGCGTGGTTCCACGATCCGGACGAGAACGTACTTTCCCTCCAGCAGGACAGCTGAGCATGCGGCCGGCCCGGGTATGACCGGTCTGCCGGCGGCGCGCACGTAGAATCGAGCACCGGACATGCCGCGGCCGGCGGCGATCGGACAGTTGGGCCCACCCCACCACCGGGTGGCCCCACCGGAGAGCACAGGGGTACGGCGGGCGATGAGCGGCCATTCCAAGTGGGCTACCACCAAGCACCAGAAGGCGGCCAAGGACGCCAAGCGCGGCAAGCTGTTCGCCAAGCTGATCAAGAACATCGAGGTGGCGGCCCGGATCGGCGGCGGCGATCCCGACGGCAACCCGACGCTCTGGGACGCGATCCAGAAGGCCAAGAAGTCCTCGGTCCCCAACGACAACATCGACCGCGCGGTCAAGCGCGGGTCCGGCGCCGAGGCCGGTGGCGTCGACTACCAGTCGATCACCTACGAGGGCTACGGGCCCAGCGGCGTCGCGATCATGATCGAGTGCCTGACCGACAACCGGAACCGGGCGGCCACCGACGTCCGGGTCGCCGTCACCCGCAACGGCGGCAACATGGCCGACCCGGGCAGCGTCGCCTACCTGTTCACCCGCAAGGGCGTGGTCGTCGTGCCCAAGGGCGGCGACCTCACCGAGGACGACCTGCTGCTCGCGGTGCTGGACGCCGGCGCCGAGGAGGTCAACGACCTCGGCGACTCCTTCGAGGTCGTCTCCGAGGCGACCGACCTGATCGCGGTCCGCACCGCGGTGCAGGACGCCGGCATCGACTACGACTCGGCCGAGCCGAGCTTCATCGCGTCCGTCGAGGTGCCGCTGGACGTCGACGGCGCCCGCAAGGTGCTCAAGCTGATCGACGCCATCGAGGACCTCGACGACGTGCAGAACGTCTACACCAACGCCGACATCCCCGACGAGTCCTGGAGCAACTCGACGAGGACTGAGGCCCGGGCCCGGCGCGCCGCTGACCGAGTTCCGCCGCGCGACCCGGATAGCCTCGGACGGACACATGTTCGACGCGACCGCGCGTGACGCCGGCTGCCGACACCGTCCGGAGGCGCACGCGTGCGGGTGCTGGGAGTCGACCCCGGGCTGACCCGGTGCGGCGTCGGCGTGGTCGACGGCGGACCCGGCCGGCCGCTGACGCCTGGTCGAGGTCATCGTCGTGCGCACCCCGGCGAACGACCGACCTGGCGCACCGGCTGATGGCCGTCGCCGATCAGGTCGAGGCGTTGCTCGATCGTGCACCGCCCGGACGTGGTCGCGATCGAGCGGGTGTTCAGCCAGGCCAACGTCCGCACCGTGATGGGCACCGCCCAGGCCGCCGGGGTGGTCGCGCTGGCGGCCGCCCGCCGCGGCATCCCGGTCGCCTGGCACACCCCGAGCGAGGTCAAGGCGGCGGTGTCCGGCAACGGCTCGGCCGACAAGGCGCAGGTCACCACGATGGTCACCCGACTGCTCCGGCTGGACGCCCGGCCCAGCCCGGCGGACGCCGCCGATGCGCTGGCGCTGGCCATCTGTCACCTGTGGCGCTCGCCGATGCAGGACCGGCTCCGGACCGCCCGGCCGCGAGCTGGCGGTCGGCACGGTCACGCGCCGGCACTGTCCGCCGGGAGCGTCCGATGATCGCCTCGGTGCGCGGCACCGTGCTGTCCGTCGCCCTGGACCACGCGGTGATCGAGGTCGGCGGCGTCGGGCTCGCCGTGCGCACGACGCCGGCCACCCTGGCCGCCCTGACGCCGCGGGGAGCAGGCGACGCTGGCCACCACGCTGGTGGTCCGGGAGGACTCGCTGACCCTGTTCGGCTTCGCCACCGACGAGGCCCGCGACCTGTTCGAACTGGTCCAGTCGGTGACCGGGGTCGGGCCCGAAGATCGCGCTGGCGCTGCTGGCCGTGCTCGAGCCCGGACGACCTGCGGCGGGCGCTGGCCGCCGGCGACACCGCGGCGCTGACCCGGGCGCCCGGCATCGGCAAGAAGGGCGCCGAGCGGCTGGTCCTGGAGCTCAGGGACAAGGTCGGGTCTGTTGCCGACCGCGGGGACCACCGCCGCCGCGGGCCGCGCGGCCGGGACACCGTGGCGCGACCAGCTGGTCGAGGCGCTCGGCGGTCTCGGCTTCCCGGCCAAGCAGGCCGGCGACGCGGTCGACGCGATCGCCGAAGACACCGACGACCCGGCCGTTGCCGGCGGTGACGTCGCCGTGCTGCTGCGTCGGGCGCTGGCCATGCTGGGTCGGTCGCGATGAACGATGAGGACGACCAGGTTCGCGACCTCACCGCCGATGCGGATCCGGCCGATCCGGATCTGACCGACGCGGATCTGACCGATCCGGCCGCGCTGCTCGGCGAGAACGACGTCGACGCGTCGCTGCGACCGCACGACCTGAGCGAGTTCGTCGGCCAGAACCGGGTGCGCGAACAGCTCGAACTCGTGCTCACCGGGGCGAAGATGCGCGGCGCCGTCCCCGACCACGTGCTGCTGGCCGGACCGCCCGGGCTCGGCAAGACCTCGCTGGCGATGATCATCGCGGCCGAGCTGGGCGTCGGCCATCCGGCTCACCTCGGGGCCGGCGCTGGAACGGGCCGGCGACCTCGCCGCGATGCTGTCGCAACCTGGTCGAGGGCGACGTGCTGTTCATCGACGAGATCCACCGGATGGCCCGGCCGGCCGAGGAGATGCTGTACCTGGCGATGGAGGACTTCCGGGTCGACGTGGTGGTCGGCAAGGGGCCGGGTGCCACCTCGATCCCGCTGGACATCGCACCGTTCACGCTGGTCGGCGCGACCACCAGGTCGGGGCAGCTGACCTCGCCGCTGCGCGACCGGTTCGGCTTCACCGCGCACATGGAGTTCTACGCGGCCGCAGGACCTGATCACCGATCATCGTGCGCAGCGCCAGAATCCTCGGCATCGACCTGCAGGCCGACGGCGCAGCGGAGATCGCCCGCCGGTCCCGGGGCACGCCCCGGATCGCCAACCGGCTGCTGCGCCGGGTCCGCGACTTCGCCCAGGTCCGCGCCGACGGCATCGGTCACCCTGGCGACCGCCCGGGCCGCGCTGGCGGTGTACGACGTGGACGAGCTGGGCCTCGACCGGCTGGACCGCGCCGTGCTGTCCGCGCTGTGCCGGTCGTTCGGCGGCGGCCCGGTCGGGCTGACCACGCTGGCCGTCGCGGTCGGCGAGGAGCCGACCACGGTCGAAGAGGTGTGCGAGCCGTTCCTGGTCCGGATCGGCATGCTCGCCCGCACCCCGCGCGGCCGGGTCGCCACCCCGCGGCCTGGGACCACCTGGGCCTGAACCCGGGGGAGCGCCCGCGGTCGGCCGCCACCCTCTTCGACGAACCCGACGACGACTGAGCCCGATCGCGTCGATCCGCGCAGACTCGGGGGTTGGAGTGACCGACGGCACGGCCGCGGCTCCGGTAGGCTCCTGCCTATCTGCGGTGTTCGCGACGGTGCGCGCAGGGAATCGGAGTTGCGGGAACGAACAGGGCCCGCTCCTCGTTGCCGGTGCGAACTGTCATCCGACTCGCGACGCCGCCCGGCGGACATACCCACCTCGAGGAGAGCGCCCGAAATGCAATCGATGCTGCTGCCGATCCTGATGTTCGCCCTGCTGGGCGCCATGATGTTCTTCGGCATGCGCAAGCAGAAGCGCCAGGTCGCCGAGTCCCAGAAGATGCAGGAGCGGCTGATTCCCGGCGCCCGCATCATGACCACCTCGGGGCTGCACGGCACCGTCACCGCGGTCGCCGACGACACCATCGAGCTGGAGATCGCTCCCGGCCTGCGGACCACCTGGGTGCGCGCGGCGGTCCGCGAGGTCGTCGTCGCCGGCCCGACCGCCGAGTCCGACGAGACCATGGTCGACGACCAGAACGCTCTTCCCGAGTCCGGCCCGAGCAGCAAGGACGTCGGTTAGGCTGCACCCACGCACCGGCCCTGCGGGTCGGTGCGTACGCCTGTGCGCAGGCGGCGGACAGATCCAGTAGACCCGGGCGGTGATGCCGTTCGGCCGAGGGCGGGTCGCACCCGGGTGGATGCCCGGTGCGTCCGCGTGTGAAGAGATAGGCACGACGTGGCAAGTCCTGCAGGCCAGTTCCGGCCTTGGCGGATGATCGGCATCTACGTCGGCATCACGGTGCTGCTGTACGGAATGGTCTTCCTGCTCCCCGGTTCCAAGACCCCCAAGCTCGGCATCGACCTCCAGGGCGGCACCAGGGTCACGCTGCAGGCGCACACCGTGGACGGCAGCGACCCGCTCGCGCACCTCGATGAACCAGGCCCGCGACATCATGGAGCGCCGGGTCAACGGCTCCGGTGTGGTCGGCGCCCAGGTCCAGATCGACGGTTCCTCCCAACTCGTGGTCACCGTGCCCGGGCAGGCGAACCTGGACAACCTGACCCGCAGCGCGGTGATGAACATCCGTCCGGTGATCGCCGGCTATCCGGCGGTGAGCACGACCGTCACCACCGGCGCTTCCGGTTCGGAGAGCACGGAGACCTCGGGCAGTGGCGCGGAGACCTCCGGCGCGGAGAGCACCGCCTCGGGTGCGAAGACCACCGCCAAGTCGGAGACCGGCAAGACGACCGCCACCTCGAAGTCGTCGGCATCAGCGACCGCCGAGGTCGGCAACCAGGGCACCAAGACCACCTCGCCGACGACCACCGAGTCCGGCCAGGGGCTGCGGGCCCAGCAGGGCGCCGTGGCCACCACCGCCTCCGGCGAGACCGCTGCCGCCGACCAGCACGGCCGACAGCGACCGCCGCCGACCAGCACGGACGCCGCAGCGAGCGGGACCGAGAGCACCGGCACGGCGGCCACCTCGGCGGCGCGCGACGGTGGACGGTGTCTTCCCCGAGGGCAGCGACCCGAAGGTCCCCACCCAGCCGGCCGGTACCGACGACGCGTCGTGGACGACGTGGGAGACCGCGGTCCAGACCTCCGCTGGCCGCCGGTGCGATCACCTGTGCCGACCTCGACCCCGTACCTGGGCCTGGACGACCCGAACAAGCCGCTGATCTCCTGCGAGCAGGACGGCACCTACATCTACCTGCTGGACAAGACGCTGATCCCCGGCGACCAGATCGACACCGCTTCCGCGGGCATCGTCACAGAGCGGGTCCGGCTGGGTCGGTCAACGTGACGTTCAAGGCCGGCGGCTTCAACACCTGGTACGCCTACACCACCGCCAACGTCGGCAAACAGACCGCGTTCACCCTCGACGGCCAGGTGCTGTCCGCGCCGTCCATCCGGCAGGCCGATCACCACCACCACCACCGAGGTCTCCGGCTCCTTCAACCAGAGCAGCGCGACCGTCGCTGGCCAACTCGCTGAAGTTCGGCGCGCTGCCGCTGGCCTTCACCGTGGACAAGACCGACAGGGTCAGTCGCCGAGCTCGGGCTCCGAGTCACTGCGGGCCGGCCTGATCGCCGGCGGCATCGGGCTGCTGCTGGTGATCATCTACTGCCTGCTCTACTACCGACTGCTCGGCCTGATCACCATCCTGTCGCTGGTGCTGTCGTTCGGCCTGGTCTACGCGGTCATGGTGCTGCTCGGCCGCTGGATGAACCTGTCGCTGGACATGGCCGGCATCGCCGGTCTGATCATCGCGATCGGTATCACCGCCGACTCGTTCGTCGTGTACTTCGAACGCCTCAAGGACGAGGTCAGGGAGGGCCGGACGTTCCGGTCCGCGGTGCCCCGCGGGTGGGAGCGGGCCAAGCGCACCATCCTGTCCGCCGACGCGGTGACGTTCCTGTCCGCGGCGATCCTGTACATCCTGGCGGTCGGTGACGTGAAGGGCTTCGCGTTCACCCTCGGCCTGTCCACCGTGCTCGACCTGGTCGTGGTGTTCCTGGTGACCCACCCGCTGGTGGCACTGGCGTCGGGTTCCAAGGTGTTCACCTCGCCGACGCTGGTCCGGCCTCGGCGCGGTCGCCGTGGCCGGCGCCCGAGCACCGTGCGGCCACCGCCCGAATCGCCACGAAGGAGGCGTGAGATGACGACCACCGACGACGCAGCTCACCGCCGCCCCCGCCGGCCGCCGAAGCGCGGCAGCACCGGCACGGCTTCTTCAACCGGCTGTCCACCGGCACCGGTGCGTTCGACGTGCTGGGCCCGCGCAAGATCTACTACTGGCTCGGCATCGTGCTGGTCGTGCTGTCGATCCTGCTGATCATCTTCCGCGGCTTCAACTTCGGCATCGACTTCGCCGGCGGCACCAAGCTCGCGTTCACCCGCGCAGCGCCGGGCGACCATCAGCACCACCAGGTCGCCCAGGTCGTTCGCGCAGGCCACCGGCGTGGACGCCCGGACGCCGTGCAGACCGTCGGCCAGGCGCCTCCGCGACCGTCCAGATCACCAGCTCGACGCTCGATCGCCGACCAGATCACCGCCGCCAAGCGAGGCGCTGACCAGCGCGTTCGGCCTGACCGCGGCCGCGGTCATCGCGACTCCGCCGTCTCCGAGACCTGGGGCGAGGAGGTCTCCAGCCAGGCGCTGCATCTCGGTGATCGTCTTCCTGATCGCGGTCGGCGCTCTTCCTCTGGATCCGGTACGAACGCAGGGCCGCGATCGCCGCGGTCACCTCGACGATCCAGGACATGATCATCACCGCCGGCATCTACTCGCTGGTCGGGTTCGAGGTCACCCCGGCCACGGTGATCGGTCTGCTGACCATCCTCGGTTTCTCGCTGTACGACACCGTCGTGGTGTTCGACAAGGTGCAGGAGAACACCAAGGGCCTGACCAGTCGCTGACCCGCCGCACCTATCGCCGAGGCGGCGAACCTGGCGGTCAACCAGACGCTGATGCGCTCGATCAACACCTCGCTGATCGCGCTGCTGCCGGTGGCCGGGCTGCTGGTCGCGGGCGTGGCGATCCTCGGCTCCGGCACGCTGAAGGACCTCGCCCTGGTCCAGCTGGTCGGCATGATCGTCGGCGCCTACTCCTCGCTGTTCGTCGCCGTCCCGCTGGCCGTCGACCTGCGGCTGCGCGACCCGGCGATCAAGGCGCACACCGCCCGGGTGATCGCCAAGCGCAAGAGCGAGGGCCTGATCGTCGACGCCGTCGGCGACCCGATCTCCCGGGCGATCGACCCGCGGTGCGCCGGCCGGGCCGCGACCCGTCGGCGCCGTGCAGCCGGTCGTCCCGGGGACTGAAGCCCGGGCAGGCGCCCGACCGGCGTGCGGCCGGCCCGGCCGGCCGGGCCACCCCCAAGGTCACCGACAGCCCGGACGCCACGCGGACGCCGCCGGCAGCAACGGCCGACGGCGCCGGCGTCGACGCCGGTCACCGGCCAACGGCGGTGCGACGCCGACCGGCGAGCGCCTCGACGCCGAGCGCGACGCCGGCCGCACCTGGCCGGCACCGGCCGACCAAGGGCAAGCCGGCGACGCAACGGCCGTCGGGCAAGAACGCCCGCCCGACCGGCAAGCGCGGACGCTGACGGTGCTCTCCGGCGGCCGCGGCGGCCTCGGCCCGCGGGCTGCCCGAGCAGGCGGCCGCGCCGGCGGCAGTCGAGCGGCTGACCCGGCTGGCAACCGGACTTCCCGACGCCGGGCGTGCTGTTCCGCGACATCTCGCCGGTGCTCGCCGACGCCGCAGGGCTGCGGCGACGGTCACGCTCGGGCTGGCCACCGCCGTGCCCGGCGGGGCATTCGACCTGGTCGCCGGTCTGGACGCCCGCGGGTTCCTGCTCGGTGCGGCGCTCGCCGTGCACCTGCGGCACCGGCGTGCTGGCCGTCCGCAAGCCGGGCAAGCTGCGCCGGTGACGTGCTCGACCGAGGAGCTACGACCTCGAGTACGGCACCGCGCGCGCTCGCAGCTCAATCCGGACGACGTCGCCCGACGGCGCCCGGGTGCTGGTCGTCGACGACGTGCTGGCCACCGGCGGCACCGCGGCGGCCGCGGCCCGGCTGCTGCGCCGGGCCGGTGCCGAGCTGGTCGGTGTCGCCGTGGTCATCGAGCTGACCGCCCTGCGCGGCCGGTTCGCGGTCCGGGCTGCCGTCCCGCGACTGATGATCTTCTCGCTCACCGACGCCTGACGGCTGCCGACCCGGCGTCCGGCGGCCGGACGGCTCCGCGGCTGACCGGAAGACCCGCCCCGCGCTGACCGCGTTAAAGTCGGTGTCGAGACTGCGGGAGGGCAGGTGTCGCGATGAGCTCGGACGTGGTCCGCGAGCCAGCGGATGCAGGTGGCCGGCCACTGCGGTCCGCCGACCCGAGCCGCCGCCGTGGCCGCGTCGACCGCTGGTCGCCGATGCCGAGGCGGCCGTCGACGCCGTGCCGACGTCCCGGCGGCGCCGTCCGCCACCCGCAGGGTCCGGGCCCGGCTGCACCCGCCGGATGACCGGGCAGCGCACCGCGCGCCCAGACCGGACCGTGCTCGAGCCGCTGTTCGCGGTGCACCGCGCGCTCCACCCGAAGGCCGACCTCAAGCTGCTGCAGCGGGCCTACGAGGTGGCCGAGGAGCGCGCACCGCGGCCAGTTCCGCCGCTCCGGCGACCCGTACATCACCCACCCGCTCGCGGTCGCGACGATCCTGGCCGACCTCGGCATGGACACCACCACGCTGGTCGCCGCGCTGCTGCACGACACCGTCGAGGACACCCCGTACACGCTGGCCGCAGCTGCACGACGACTTCGGTCACGGAGGTCGCCCACCTGGTCGACGGCGTGACCAAGCTGGACAAGGTCAAGTTCGGCGACGCGGCCGAGGCCGAGACCATCCGCAAGATGATCATCGCGATGGCCCGGGACCCGCGGGTGCTGGTGATCAAGCTCGCCGACCGGCTGCACAACATGCGCACCATGCGGTTCCTGCCGCCGGAGAAGCAGGCCCGCAAGGCCCGGGAGACGCTCGAGGTGCTGGCCCCGCTGGCCCACCGGCTGGGCATGGCCACCGTCAAGTGGGAGCTCGAGGACCTGGCGTTCGCGATCCTGCACTCCAAGCGCTACGACGAGATCGTCCGGCTGGTCGCCGACCGCGCGCCGTCCCGGGACACCTACCTGGCCGCGGTCGACCGACCGAGCTCGACCACCGAACTGTCCGGCGGCGAAGATCACCGGCCGAGGTGTCGGCCGCGGCAAGCACTACTACTCGATCTACCAGAAGATGCAGGTCCGCGGGCGCGAGTTCGACGAGATCCACGACCTGGTGGCGGTGCGCATCCTGGTCGGCACCGTGCGCGAGTGCTACGCCGCGATGGGCGTGGTGCACGCGCTCTGGGCAGCCGATGCCGGGCCGGTTCAAGGACTACATCGCCCAGCCCCGGTACGGCGTCTACCAGTCGCTGCACACCACGGTGATCGGCCCGCAGGGCAAGCCGCTCGAGGTGCAGATCCGCACCTACGAGATGCACCACACCGCCGAGTACGGCATCGCCGCGCACTGGCGCTACAAGGAGACCAGCGGCACCCACACCGGTGCCGGCGCATCGGTCGACGAGATGGCCTGGATGCGCCAGCTGCTCGACTGGCAGCGGGAGGCCGGCGACCCCGGCGAGTTCCTGGACAGCCTGCGCTACGAGATGGCGTCCAGCGAGATCTTCGTCTTCACCCCCAAGGGCGACATCCACACGCTGCCGGCCGGTTCCACCCCGGTCGACTTCGCCTACTCGGTGCACACCGAGGTCGGCAACCGATGTATCGGCGCCAAGGTGGACGGCCGGCTGGTGCCGCTGGAGCGCGAGCTCGACAACGGCCAGATCGTCGAGATCTTCACCTCCAAGGCGGCCAACGCCGGGCCGAGCCGGGACTGGCTGTCGTTCGTGGCGTCCTCGCGGGCGAAGACCAAGATCCGGCAGTACTTCGCCAAGGAACGCCGCGAGGAGGCGATCGAGGTCGGCAAGGACGCGATCGCCAAGGCGATCCGCCGGGACGGACTGCCGGTCCAGCGGCTGATCTCGCACGACAGGCCTGGCCGAGGTCGCGCACGACCTCGGCTACAAGGACATCGCCGCGCTGTACGCGGCGGTCGGCGAGAACCACGTCGTCGGCGAACACCGTGGTCGCCAAGGTCGTCTCGCTGCTCGGCGGGGTCGAGGAGGCCGGCGAGGCGATCGCCGAGCGGCTCCGCGCCCGCGGCCACCGCCGGCGGCCGCGCGCCAAGGGTACGCCGGCGTGCTGGTCAAGGGTGTCGCGACATCCAGGTCAAGCTGGCCCGGTGCTGCACCCCGGTGCCGGGCGACGCGATCCTCGGCTTCATCACCAAGGGCGGCGCGGTCTCGGTGCACCGGGCCGACTGCACCAACGCCGACTGCGCTGCGCAGCGAGACGGCAGCGGCTGATCGACGTGTCCGTGGGACCCGAACTCGTCGTCGGTGTTCCTGGTCGGCGATCCAGGTCGAGGCGCTGGACCGGCACCGGCTGCTGTCCGACATCACCAAGACGCTGGCCGACGAGAAGGTCAACATCCTGTCGGCGAACCTGTCGATGAGCAAGGACCGGATGGCGATCAGCCGGTTCTCCTTCGAGATGGCCGACCCGAAGCACCTGGGCCACCTGCTGCGCGCGGTCCGCGCGGTCGAGGGCGTCTACGACGTCTACCGGGTCACCAGCGCCTGACCGTCCGACTTGCGCGACCGGAGGTCTCCGGCACTGCGTGGTCGCGACAGGATCAGCCGGTCGACGACTCGGCAGCGGTGGTCGGAGTCGATTCCGCGGACGCGGTCGGCCCTTCGGTCGCCCCGGAATCGGTGGGCACAGCGTCGGTGGGCTCGGCGGCGGTGGCTTCGGCGCTGCTGGTCGCGTAGTCGCCGGTGGCCTCGAGTGCATTGCCCGGCACGGTGATCGTGGTGATCTTCGCCTCGGCGACCGGCTTTCCGCTCTGCGCGTTCTTCTCCACGCCCTTGGCGGCGATCGCGTCGACCGACCTTCATGCCGGCCGCGGACACCGTGCCGAACACGGTGTAGCTGCCCGAGGGCACCGTCTTGCCGTAGACGATGAAGAATTGGGAGCCGTTGGTGCCGGCTCCCGAGGTGCTGTCGGTGCCCGAATTGGCCATCGCCAACGTGCCTACCGGGTACTTGGTGGTCGCGGCGTTCTCGTTCTCGAACGTGTAGCCGGGGCCGCCGTTGCCCTTGCCGGACGGGTCACCGCACTGCAGGATGTTCAGCTCGGCGCTCTTGGTCAGCCGGTGGCAGTCGGTGTTGTCGTAGAAGCCCTGCGAGGCCAGCGACAGGAACGAGTTGACGGTGCACGGCGCGGCCTTGCGGTCCAGCGTCGCGGTGAACTTCGTTCCGTTCATGGTGATGTCGACGTCGACCGTGCCGGTGTTGGCCGGCGAGGTGTTGGACGGCGGGGTCACCGCGCGCGCGGCCGTGCCGCTCGCCGGATAGGTGCACGGCGTGCTCGGGGTCGACTCGGTGGTGCCGCGTCGAGTCGGTGGCTGTCGGTGTCGAGGTGTCCGTCGACGCGGTGTCCGACCCGCTCCGGCTGGTGGCGAACCACACGCCGCCGGCCACCACCAGGACCGCGGCGACCGCGCCGATGATGATCACCCGGCGGCGACGGATCTTCTCCCGCTCCTCGCGCCTGACCAGCTGACGCTGCAGCTTTCGCTTGGCTGCCTCGCGTCGCTGCTGGTTGCTGGGCACTGGACGTCCTCCACGGCGGTTCACTTGCTGTGCTGGGGCGCGAAGGCGCCCCGGGCGGTGAGTCTAGGTGACGGTCGAGGACGGCTTCGCCGGATCCGCATGTGAAGGGCCTGTGTTCGCCTTCCCTCCGGGCCAGGTTCTAGCGTGGAGCCGTGCTCATCCTCGGCTTCCCGTCCGGTGCCCTGCAGGCCAACTGCTACCTGGTGGCCACCGGTCCGGGGGAGCCGTGCGCGGTCGTCGACCCGGGCGACGACGCCGCCGACCGGGTGGACGAGTTGTGCACCGAGCACCACCTGACGCCGGTGGCCGTGCTGCTCACCCACGGCCACTTCGACCACGTCGGCAGCGCCGCCGAACTGTCCGTCCGGCACGGGATCGGCGTGCGCATCCACGTCGGTGACCGGCACATGCTCGCCGACCCGATGGCCGCGGTGTCGGCCCAGTTCGCGGCGATGCTCGCCGGCCAGACGTTCCCGCCCGAGCCGGCCATCGTGGTACCCGTCGAGCAATCCGGCCCGCTGGGCATCCCCGGGTGCCGGTCGAGGCCATCCACACGCCCGGGCACACCACCGGCTCCACCTGTTACGCCGTGGCCGCCGACGGCGAGCGCCCCGGGGTGCTGCTCACCGGAGACACGCTGTTCGCCGGCACCGTCGGGCGCAGCGACCTGCCCGGGGGAGACGGAATCCAGTTGGTCCGGTCCATCAAGGACAACCTGCTGACCTGGCCGGACGACACCGTCGTGCTGCCCGGACACGGCCCGGCCAGCACCATCGGCGACGAACGCCGGACGAACCCGTTCCTGCGCTGAACCCCGCCCCGAAGGCCGTCAGTAGCCGCCGCCGTTGTCGAGCACCTTGCGCGCCCTGGCGCGCAGGATGGTCAGCATCTCGGCGTAGGCGGCATCCAGCGCGGTCTTGACGGTGGCCTCGGTGTGCGTCGGCTTCCACCGAACCTTGCTCGGACTGCCGAAGCGGAGCTCGTAGGTCCCGGCGGTCCCGATCTTCGACCAGTAGCGGTGCGGGAGCTTGAGCACGTCCGGCGACTCCTCGACCCCGGTCTCCAGCGAGACGTGGACGCACTCGCGCTTGGCCCGCTTGGTGGCGTCGAAGAGCTGGTCGAGCAGCTCGTCCGGCGTGGTGGTGTCGTCGACGACGGGCAGCGAGAGGGACTTCTCGTCGAGGGAGAAGTGCGCGCCGAGCTTCGGGGCGCCGGCCTCGGACAGTTGCTCGAACGGCTTGACCGCCCCCCGCCGGTACAGCGTCAGGTCCAGCCAGGTCGCCCACTTTTCGACCTTGGTGGGATTGCGTTGGTCGTGCCAGGCCTTCGCGACCCGGTCGTTGAAGTCGCCCAGAGTGAGGTTGTCGTCGGCCAGCACGTCCTTCTTGATCATCAGCGTGGTCCGCAGCTTGGCCGGGGCCACCTTGGCCGCGGCCTCGACGGCCCGACGCTTCGCCTCGCGATCCAGCTGGGTGTCGATGTCCTTGTCCGCCGCCTTGATCTGCCCACCGATGTTGATGTCGGGGCTGGTGACGATCTTCTTGTCGATGCCGGCGAGCACGCCGTCGACCAGGGGCTGCCAGGCGAATTCCGGCAGCTCGGCCTCGACCCGGATGCGGACGCGTTCGCGCAGGGTCTTCTGGAATTCGGACCACTGCAGCGCGCCGGCCTCGCGCCGGAGCCGGGCCGCCTCCTCCTTCTCCTTCTTCGCCACCTCCTTCTTGGCCTGCTCGATCTCCGCCTCGCTCGGCACCTTGCCCTTCTTGAAGGCGCCCATCGAGACGTAGCGGCGCTGATCGTCGGTGAGCGCGCGGAAGTACTGGTACTTGTCCTCGGCGGCCAACGCGCCCATGGCCCGCTTGTCGTCCGGCGGCAGATTCCAGGACGTCGCGACCTGTGTCTTGTCGTCGTCGGTCATGGTGGCCAGCCGCTGCCGGCGGAGCGTGGCCCATTCCGCCGGTTTGAGCACCTTGGCCTTGGTGATCACATCGGGGTCGGCGGCGCGCCGGTTGTGCGGGGGCAGGTCGCGGACGAACTGGTAGGACTGCTGGGTCTTCACGGCCGCCGCGAATCGCGGGTCGTCGGTGGGAATGTCCCACTCGACGGCCAGCGCCGCCCGGTCCTCGGCGGACAGCGTGTCGAAACGGGCGCGTCGGCGGGTGGTCCAGTCCTCGGCGGACAGCTGCAGGGCCTTGTTGATGTCGGGGACGGTCGCGACCCGACGGTTCTCCGGAGCGAGCGCGCGGGTGTACTGGTAGTTCTTGTCGTTGGCCATGGCCGCGGCGAACACCAGTTCCGACAGGGCCCAGTCCCGCTTGAGGTCGTCCTTGTCCTGCGGCGTCAGGGTGCGCCAGGTGCTGCGGCGGCGTGCGGTCCAGTCGTCGTCGGTCAGCGGGGCGCCGGCCCGCACGTCGTCGGCCGTGACCAGCTTGCGCTGGTCCAGCGGTCAGGCCCCAGAGGAAGTCGAACGACTTCTGGTTGCCCAGGGCGGCCTCGACCCGTTCGTCGGCCGGGCCCGTATCCCCAGGCCCCGGCGAGCGCGGGACGGTCCTTCTCCTTGTCCACCCGGGCGAAATCGCGGCGGCGTTCGGACTCCGCCTGGGCGCCCTTGCCCTTCTTCTTCTTCCGCTTCTTCGCGACGGTCGTCGGCGCACCGTCGCCCGGGTCGTCGCTGTCGGACTCGGCACTCGGCTCCAGGACCGGGGCGGTCGACTCCACCGCCTTCACCGCGGAGGTGTGCAGCACCACGACCGAGGTCGGCACCTTCTCGGAGGGTGGGTCGGACTTCTTCGCCGGCGGCTTGCCCAGCACCGGGCTCGCGACCAGCGCTCGGGTCATGACGGCCTACCTGGGGCAGCAGTCGAAGGGGCGCAGCACCCGCATTCGTGCCCAAACTAGCACCGTATCGTTGGGCAGCGTGATCCCTCGTGACGCCGATCGATCCCTCGATGGCTGAGTTCGCCGGCCCCAAGGGCGTCCCCGACTACTACCCGCCGATCTCCCGCAGCTTCGTCGCGGTCCGCGAGCCCTGCTGGCCGCGGCCGACCGGGCCGGCTACGCGCCGATCGAGCTGCCGATGTTCGAGGACACCGCACTGTTCGCCCGGGGGGTCGGCGAGTCCACCGACGTGGTCAGCAAGGAGATGTACACGTTCGCCGACCGCGGCGGCCGGTCGGTGACGCTCCGCCCGGAGGGCACCGCCGGGGTGATCCGCGCGGTCATCGAGCACGGGCTGGACCGTGGGCCAGCTGCCGGTGAAGCTCGTCTACTCCGGGGCCGTTCTTCCGGTACGAGCGACCGCAGGCCGGCCGGTACCGCCAGCTGCAGCAGGTCGGCATCGAGGCGGTGGGCAGCGACGACCCGGCGCTGGACGCCGAGGTGATCTCCGTCGCCGACGACGGGTACCGGGCCATCGGCCTGACAGGAGTACCGGCTCGATCTCACTTCGCTCGGCGACGCGAACTGCCGGCCCGGCCTACCGGGCGGCGCTGCAGCGAGCTACCTGGCCGGTCTCGACCTGGACGAGGCGACCCGCGAGCGGGCCCGCATCAATCCGCTCCGGGTGCTCGACGACAAGCGGCCGGAACTGCAGGCGCTGCTGGCCGGCGCGCCGCTGATGCTCGACGCGCTGTGCGACGACTGTCGGGCGCATTTCGCCGCGGTGCGGGCCGGGCTGGACGCACTGGGCATCGGCTACACGATCAACCCGCGGATGGTGCGCGGACTGGACTACTACACCCGCACCACCTTCGAGTTCGTCCACCCGGGGCTCGGCGCGCAGTCGGGGATCGGCGGCGGCGGCCGGTACGACGGGCTGATGGCCGAACTGGGCGGGCAACCGCTGTCCGGCATCGGGTTCGGTCTGGGCGTCGACCGGACCCTGCTGGCCGCGCAGGCCGAGGGCCTGACGGTCGGCGAGCAGTCCCGCTGCGACGTCTACGGCATTCCGCTCGGTGCGGCGGCGTCGGCGGCGCTGGTACCGCTGGCCGGGTGAGCTGCGCCGGGCCGGCGTCCGGGTCGACCTGGCCTACGGCGGACGGGCGCTCAAGGGCGCGATGAAGGCGGCGGACGCCTCCGGCGCGAGGGTCGCGTTGGTGCTGGGGGAGCGGGATCTCGCGGCCGGCACGGTGATGGTCAAACGGCTCGATTCCGGTGAGCAGCAGGCGGTTCCACTGGCGGACGTGGTCTCGGCGGTGCGGAGCCGGCTGTGACCGATCAGAGCGAACCGGGTGTCAGGTCGTAGGTGACCCACGGCCCCGCGGTCGCAGTGCTGTCGTAGAGCCGACGGGCGGTGACGTTGTCGGCCGAGGTGATCCAGCGGACCACCGCCAGGCCCTCCCGCTCGGCCAGCTCGGACAGGGCGGTGAGCAGCGCCCGGCCGACGCCGCGTCCCCGGAACTCGGGGTCGGTGAAGAGGTCGTCGAGATACAGCCCGACTGCGCCGACCGTCGGCCTGGCGAACCGTCGGTGGTCGGCCAGCCCGACCACCTGCCCGTGCACGACCGCCACCAGGGCGTTCAGTTCGTGGGCAGGATCGCGGATCCAGGTCCAGACCCGTCGCACCACTGCCTCATCCGGATCGAGCCGGTAGAACTCCCGATACCCGCGGAACAACGCGCTCCACGCCTGCATGTCGCCGGCCTCGGCCGGCCGGACCTGGATGTCCTCGCTCACCCGGTGAACGGTAATCCAGGCCTTCTACAATCAATTAGTTGTGAAATGAGATGATTGTAGATATGGTGGCGGCATGCCGGTCGCCCAGGACGAGCTCAGTCGGACGTTTGCCGCGCTCGCCGATCCGACCAGGCGCGCGATCCTGGAACGCCTCGCCGCCGGCGAGGCGACGGTGGCCGAGCTGGCCGCGCCGTTCCGCATCACCCAGCAGGCGGTGTCCCGGCACCTGCGGGTGTTGGAGCACGCCCACTTGATCTCGCGGTCGCGGGCGGCCCAGTCCCGTCCCAGCGCCCTGGAGACGGCCCGGCTGGACCAGGCGGCCGAGTGGATCGAGCAGCATCGTCGACTGTGGTCCGACCGCTACGACCGGCTCGATGCCCATCTCGGGACGCTGCGCGACGCCGGGACGCTGCGCGACGAGAACCGTTGACACGAAAGGATGTGCCATGGCAACCGGAGAAATGACCATCCGGCGGGTGCACGCTGCGCCGCCCGAGGTGCTGTTCGACTGTATGACCACGCCCGAGCACCTGACGCATTTCTGGGGACCGACCGGCACCAGCACCCCGGTGGAGAACATCACCGTCGACCTGCGACCGGGCGGCGCCTTCGAGACCACGATGGTGAACGACGCCGACGGCACCACCTACGCCATGCGCGCGCGGTACGCCGAGGTCAGCCGGCCGATCCGGTTGGTCTGGGTCGAGGACGGCCCGGAAGGCGAGATGCGCACAGAGATCTCGTTCGTCGATCTGCAGGACGGGCGCACCGAAGTCACCACCCACCAGAGCGGGCTGTCGGAGTGGTACCTGATGCCGGAGGCCCGGGCCGGGTTCGAGACCAGCCTGGACCGGTTCGACGCCTACCTGGCCACCGGTGCGCCGCTGGCCGGCCGGCCATGACGTGGCCGCCGGGGTGATCGCGCCCAGCATCCGTCGAGTTCCTCTCGCGGTGAACCGTCGCGTACTCCTTCGTTCCACCCGCGCTTGGACGGACCGAACATGTGTTCTAATGGACCATGCGCTGGGACGGTCAGCTGGTCGACGGCATCGGCACGGACGAGGGCCCCGTGCTGCCCGGGATGCCGGACGTGCCGGGCCGGATCCGGGTCGTGCGGCCGCCGGAGTTCGCCGGCGTCACCTTCCACGAGGTGGCGGCCAGCTCGGCGCTCAACCGGGTGCCCGCGGCCTCGCAGGTCCCGTTCGACTGGACGGTGAACCCGTACCGGGGCTGCACCCACGGCTGCGTGTACTGCTTCGCCCGCGGCACCCACAGCTACCTGGAGTTCGACACCGGCCACGACTTCGACACCCAGATCGTGGTCAAGGTCAACATCGCCGAGGTCCTGCGGCGTGAGACTGTTCCGGCCCTCCTGGCAACGCGATCACGTGGCGCTGGGTACCAACACCGACCCCTACCAGCGCGCCGAGGGCCGCTATCGGCTGATGCCGGGCATTGTCGGCGCGTTGGCCGACAGCGGCACGCCGTTTTCGATCCTCACCAAGGGCACGGTGCTCGCCCGTGACCTGCCGCTGTTGTCCGGGCTGGCCGACCTGCCGGGGATGGCGGTGTCGTTGGCGCTGCTCGACCCCGACCTGCAGGCGACGTTGGAGCCGGGCACGCCCAGTCCCGAAGGCCCGGCTGGAGCTGATCCGCCGGATCACCGAGGCGGGCCTGTCCTGCAGCGTGCTGATCGCGCCGATCCTGCCCTATCTCGCCGACTCCACCGAGCAACTCGCCGACCTGGTGGGCCGCCTGGTCGACGTCGGGGTCACCGGCGTCACCGGGATCGTGCTGCACCTGCGACCCGGCACCCGGGACTGGTTCTTCGGCTGGCTCGGCGCGCACCATGCCGAACTGGTGCCGGCCTATCGGAAGCTGTACGCGCGGGGGTCCTACGCCGACAAGAACTATCGGAACGAGGTGCACACCCGGCTGGATGCGGTGAAGCGGGCCGCCGGACTGGTAACGGGGGCTGGGATGTCGCACCGAGCTGCCTCGGGGCCGGCCTCGAACCGGGCTGCCGGCACCGAACAGCTCACCCTGCTCTGATCGCCCGGCCGGACACCAACAATCCCGCGTATTTGGTGCCGGTGCCGCGGAGCCCGAAGGGGTCACCTCCGGGTCGCGGTGACCTGCACGGTGCCGAGTGTTCCGGACCTGGTCGCGGCCATGTTGTTGGCAACCCGGGTCCGGAACTCGGCGCCGAACACCACCTCGGGTCCGGGGCCGGCAGGCGGGGGCCCGGCGGTGTCGGCCGTGCGGTCCTCGACCGAGTCGATGGTGAACCCTGCGTCGCGCAAGGCGTCGAGGTACTGGTCGACGGTCGCGACGAACGACGACCGCTCGTCGGCCGCCCAGGGCAGCGGGTACGCCAGATCCCCGTTCCCGACACGCATCTGCTCGTACAGGCCGAATCGTCCGGCGGGCCGGAGCACTCGATGTACCTCGGAGAACAGCGCGGCCTTGTCCGGCACGTTCATCCCGACATGCACCAGCGTGGCCCGGTCGAAGGTTTCGTCGTCGATCGGCGACAGATCGCCCGGGCTCGTCGCGAAGGCGGCGAGATCGGTGAGACCCATTCGCTCGGTGAGTATCTCGGCAGCGCGGACGTAGTCCTCGGACAGGTCGACGCCGAGCACGTGGCATCCGTGGTCGGCCGCCGCGCACCGGGCGGTCCCGCCGATGCCGGAGCCGACGTCGAGCAGCCGGATGGTTGACGAGACCTGAAGCGCGGCCAGCAGGTAGCGGGTGGCCGGTAGCCCGCCGGCGTGCAGGTTGTCGATGCCGGCCAGGTCGACCCAGCTCGGGTCGCCCGATGGCCGAGCGTCGTCGCTGACCGCGGCCAACACCCGGGCGGCCAGGTCCGCGCCGGAATAGTGGTCCTTGACCAACGCGTTCACGTCCATGGTTACCCAGTCTGTCGTCGGCCCGGGGCCGCCGACAGCGCCCAATGGGTGAGCTACCAGCTCGTTCGGCCCCCACGGTCGCGATGACCGTCCCGCTCGTGCCGACCGGCCGGTCGCCGGCCGCCGTCGTACTCGCCGGCTGTCCGTCGCGGACGGGACGGGCCGCGGGGAGCGGGAGCCGGACCGGTGTCGAGCTGCAGACGCAACTTCTGCCCACTGACGGTGGCCGCGGAGATCCGCCCCATCGCCGCGCTGGACAGGTCGAGCCGAGATCTCCACCGTCGAGTAGTCGTCGAAGATGTCGATCCGGCCGAGGTCGCTGCCCGCGATGCCACCCTCGCCGGTGATGGCACCGACGATGCCGGCCGGGCGCACACCGTGGTCGCGGCCGACGGCCACCCGGTAGCGCGGGCCGGCCGGGCCGTCGGTACGGCGCCGGCGTGGTTCGCGCTGGAATCCGGCCTGGTCGACGTGGTCGGCGCGCCGGGTCGCGCGGCGGTCGAAGGACGGCTTCGGCTCGGTCCTCGGCCGGTCACGCCGTCGTCGCCGGCCGCGACGGCCAGCAGCACTGCGGCGAGCTCGGCGTGGCTCAGGTCGTGCTCGGCGGTGAACCGGGCGACCGCGCCGCGGAAGCTGTCCAGGTTGCCGGTGGCCACCCGGGCCGCGGCCTTGTCCAGCTGCTTCGGTCGCCGCGGTGCGCGGCGACGTCAGCGGCGGTCGGCGGGGTGATCTGCTCGAGCTTGACCTTGGTGGCCCGCTCGATCACCCGCAACCGGGAGACCTCACGCGGGGTGAAGAAGGTCAGCGCGGTGCCCGTGCCGGCCGGCCCGACCGGTGCGGCCGATCCGGTGGACGTAGCGTCTCGGCCTCGCGCGGGGGCGTCGAAGTTGACGACCAGGTCGATCCGCTCGACGTCCAGCCCGCGGGCGGCGACGTCGGTGGCGACCAGGACGTCGAGTTGACCGGAGCGGAGCCGGTCGACGATCTTCTCGCGGTCCTTCTGCGGCACGTCACCGTTGATCGCCGCGGCCGACACGCCGCGGGCGATCAGCTCGGCGCCGATCTCGTCGCAGGCGCCCTTGGTGCGCACGAACACGATGGTCGCGTCGCCGTCGCTGATCTCGCAGCACCCGGGTCAGCGCGTCGACCTTCGCCCGGAACGGCAGCACGGCGTACGTCTGCTTGATGGTTCCGATGGTGGACGCGGGCGGGTGACCGAGATGTCAATCGGGTTGGTCAGGTGGGTGGCGGCGACCTTGCGGATGGCCGGCGGCATGGTGGCCGAGAACAGCGCCGTCTGCCGGCTCGCGCGGGGCGTCGGTGAGGATGCGGTCCACGTCCTCGGCGAAGCCCATCCGGAGCATCTCGTCGGCCTCGTCCAGCACCAGGAAGCGCAGGCCGGCCAGTGACAGGGTGCGGCGCTCGAGGTGGTCGATGATCCGGCCCGGGGTGCCGACGACGACCTGGGCACCGGCGGCCAGCGCGGCCTTCTGCGGCAGGAACGGGGCCCCGCCGTAGACCGGGACGACCCGCAGGCCCGGCATCCGGGCGGCGAAGGTGCTCAGCGCCTCGGCGACCTGGACGGCGAGTTCCCGGGTGGGCGCCAGGACCAGAGCCTGGACCCCCCGCTGGGCCGGGTCGACGGCGGCCAGCAGCGGCAGCCCGAACGCGGCGGTCTTGCCGGTTCCGGTCTGCGCGACACCGGCGACGTCGTGGCCGTCGAGCAGCGCCGGGATCGCCCGGCTCTGGATGGCGGTGGGGGTGTGGAAGCCGAGGTCGGTGGCCGCGCGGAGCAGCGCGGTCGGCAGGCCGAGGTCGGCGAAACGCGGTCCGTCGGGCTCGGTGATGGCCGCGGAATCGTCGACGTCGTCGATGTTCTCGGGCAGGGGGAAGTCAGTGGACACAGCGGCAGACATGGAAGAACACAACCGATCGGTGACGTGCCGGCCTGGGCCGGCGATGGCGAAGCGCTCGGTGCGACGGTTCTCGCACCCGGTCGCTGCCATCGAACCGTCGAGACTTCCGACTTCGAAAGCGTGGCGACACACTCCGGGGAACGTGATCAGCTTACCGGACCGGAGGAGTCCTCCGCTCCCGGTTGCTGTACCGCGTGCCGGGTCCGCGGGCCGAGGTGCCTGTGCACGATTCGCTCGAGGCGCCCAACGCTTGCCTACGATCGAGCGGCTCAGGTTTCGGAGGGATCGTCGGACTGGCCGGCCGCATCGGCGACAACCATGCGCACCACGGTGTTCTGGATCTCCGCGAGGGCGGCCATCCGTTCGTCCGGCGGGAGTTCGCCGAGTCTGGCGACGATCTCGGCCACCACGTCGCCGCTGTCGGACGGGGGAGGTGGCGCAGCGTCGGCCAGCAGCTCGTGGGTGACGAAGGTCTCGCGCCGGCGGGTGGTTGCGATGCCGCGGCGCGCGCGTGCGCGGACCGCGTACCGAAGTGCCGGGGCGGGGGGCGGAGCCGAGGACGGGGCGCGGGGAGCGACGGCCGGGGACGGGGGAGCACCGGCCAGGTGGTCCGGCGGCACCCAGTCGGGATTGGCCAACCATCGGGCCGACCGTGCACGCGGCCTGCTCGTCGGACCTGGCTTGCTCGCCGCGAGCGTGGCAGGTCCCGCTCGGTCATGGCCGCCACCATCGCGTCGACCGGGACACCGAGCACCTCGGTCAGCCGCTGCATCGCGTCCGCCGACGGCCCCCGATAGCCGGTCTCCAACTGCGAGACGTACGGGTAGGACAGCCCGGTCCGCTCGGACAGTTCCCGGCGGGTCAGTCCGGCGTCCTCACGGGCCCGGGTGAGCAGCGCGGCCAGCGCCTCGGTGCCGCTGCGTTGGATCTCACCCACCGAATGCTCCTAGCGTAATCGGACAGCATTACGCTATGCTGGCCGTTGCTAGCAGCATAACCATCCGCAGTCCGCGATCCCAGGAGGACACCATGAAGATCGACACCCAGCTGGACCTCGACGTCATCGCCGCCCAGGCGCACGAGCAGCTGTCGCTGCTCGTCGAACTCACCGCACCGGCCGCGGCGCCGTCCGGTGCGCGGGTCGAGGCCGGCCCACGCACCGTGGTGGTGGTGCTGGACCGCAGCGGCTCGATGGCCGGGTCCCGGTTGGACGGAGCCCGCCGGGCCCTGGTGGACCTGGTGGACCGACTGGATCCGGCGGACAACTTCGGCGTCGTCGCGTTCGACAACCACGTGCAGGTCGTGGTCCCGGCCGGCCCGTTGACCGACAAGCCGGCGGTGAAGCAGCGCATCGATGCGATCCAGCCGGGCGGCAGCACCGATCTGTCCAGCGGGTACCTGCGCGGCGTCCAGGAGGCGACCCGGGCGCTCGGCACGTCCGATGCACACGGCCACGGCGCGACGATCCTGCTGATCAGCGACGGCCACGCGAATGCCGGGATCACCGACCCCGGCACGTTGCGTTCGGTGGCCGCCACTGCCTCGGGCAACCGGGTCACCACCACGACCGTCGGGTTCGGACTCGGCTACGACGAGGTCCTGATGGGGGCGATCGCGGCCGGCGGCAACGGCAACGAACTGTTCGCCGAGACCGCCGACGATGCGGTCGCGGCCATCGCCGGCGAACTGGACGGATTGCTCTCGCAGACCGCCCAGGCCGCCTCGCTGCTGATCCGGATGACGCCGGTCTGCCGCAAGGCCATGGTGGTCAACGAGTTGCCGGCCACCGGCACAGCCGACGGGATCCTGGTCGAACTCGGCGGCTTCTTCGCCGGTGAGGTACGCCGGCTGGTGCTGACCTTCGACATCCCCGGCATCCAGGCGCTGGGCCTGGCCGAGGTCGCGACGCTCGACTTCACCTGGGTCGAGCTCCCCGGGCTGATCCAGCAGACGGTGTCGGTGCCGGTGGTGGTGAACGTGGCGCCGGCCGACGTCGCGGCCGGCCGGGTGCCCGACCCGGTGGTGCGGTCCGAGGTCGACTTCCTGCGCAGCCAGCAGGAGAAGCGCGAGGCGACCACCCGGATGACGCACGGCGATGTGGCCGGTGCGCGCGACTCGCTCCGTCGGGCCCGGACGCTCAACCAGGAGGCGTGGCTCATGGCTCCGGCATCCATGCAGGCGGACTTCGCCGAGGATCTGCTCGTGCTGGGTGACCTCGAGGCCGAGTTGGACGCCGGACAGCTGCAGCGGGCAGCCAAGCTGGCCTCCGCGGACACCAGCGCCAAGCTGCGGCAGCGCCGTCGGTCGTCCCCGCACTCCTGACCGCACACTCCTGACCGCCCGGGTTCACCGGTCGAGTTGCAGCCGCACCCAGATCGCCACCGTCGCGGCACCGAAGACCAGCGGCACCGACGGGACGAACAACAGGGCAAGCGCAGTCGCCCGCGTCCGGCTGCATCGCCCAGAACGCGGGTGCCACTAGCGGCAGCCACGACGCGAAGCCGCCGAGCACCGACACCTGGGCGACGACGAGAAGGCCGATGGTGACGGCGATCCCGGGGAGCAAGCCGCGGCCCCAGGACGCCGCCCAACCGGCCGGCACGGCGATGAGCGCGGTGAGCAGGCCGAGGGCGAGTTGGCGGGCCAGACCTGCGACGGCGTCGGCGTCGGGTGCGCCGAGACCGGTGGCCAGACCCGTGATGAGCAGGCCGAGGGCGAGCAGTATCGACACTCCCGCGGCCCAGGCCGCATAGACCACGAGTTTGGCCGTGGCGATCCGGTTGCGCGCCGACCGGAAGTCCGAACAAGGCGGCGACGGTGCCGTCGGCGAACTCCCGGCCGAACACCCAGCTGATTCCCACCCCGAAGCCGAGAAGGCCGCCGGCCGAGGTGATCTGCACGCCGGTGGCCAGCAGCGCCGACCAATCTGCGGTGGCCGCATCCGGGCCGAGCTTGGCGATCAACTCCTGGTTGCCGCTGCGCGCAGCCAGGATCACCATGGTCGCCAATCCGCATACGCCGATCACGATCAGCCCGATCGCGGTGCGTGCGCAGCGACGGCGAACTGCGCGCCTTGCGGGCCTCGACCGCCGAGCGCGGCCCGGAACGTGTTCATGCTGCGCTCCTCGTCGCCGCGTGGACCAGCGCGAAGAACGACCGTTCGATGTCGATGCCGTCCGGATCCAGGGTGCCGACCAGGCGCCCGTCGGCGAGCACACTGATTCGGTGGGCGATCCGGGCGACCTCGTCCAGATGGTGGCTGGACACCAGGACGCCGGCACCCGCGTCGGCCCGTCGCAGCAGGGCCTCGCGCAGCGCGATGATTCCGGACGGGTCGAGGGCGTTGGTCGGCTCGTCGAGGACGATCAGGTCGGGACGGTGTTGCAGGGCCGCCGCCAGGCCGAGTCGCTGCTTGTTACCCAACGACATCCGGCGGGACCGGACGTCGTGCGTACCGGCGCAGATCGAGCTCGTCCAGGACATCCTCGACCATCGGTGGGGATCTCGCCCGTCGGTACGGACCGCAGTCGCGCGGCCAGGACAGATTGGTCCGGCCGTCGAGTTCACCGTAGGCCAGAGGATACTCGATCAGCGTCCCGACCCGCGCCCAGGTCTGCGGCTCGGCCCGTGCGACATCCTGGCCGAGTACCTCTATGGTGCCGGACTGCGGGCGCAGCATGCCCACCACGAGCTTCATCAGCGTCGACTTGCCGGCTCCGTTCAATCCGACCAGCGCGTGGATCTCGCCACGGGCTACGGACAGATCCACCTCGGACAGGCCCGCTCCGCCGGCGTAGCGACGGGTCACCGCCTGCAGGCGCAGGGCATCAGCGGGCATCGGAGCCCTCCAGGACGTTCAGGGCCAGGTGCACGGCATCGGTCAGCGTGCTGCCGTCCGTGCGCTGGGCCCACCGGGTGAGTGCGGTGATCAGCGCGGCCATGGTCGCCGCCGCCGCGATCGCTGCGTCGTCCGGGTCGGCGCCGTCCCGGGTGAGTTGTTCGGTGATGGCGATCTCGGTCGCCGCAGTGCTGGCCCGGATGACCGGGTTGAGGCTGGGCGCTTCGCGCCACCAGCGCAATGCGTTGGCGAATCGGTGCCTCGTCGGTGATCGGCAGCGCTCGCCAGGTCTGACGGATGCCGCGCACCGTGCGGAGCAGCGGGGGGAGTTCGATGGGTTGACGACCGATGGCCTCCGCGATCAGCGGGTCGTACGGATCGTCGATGAGCAACTGGGCCTTGGACCCGAAGTGCCGGTAGAAGGTCATCTCGGTGACCCCGGCCGCGGCGGCAATCTCGGCGACCGTGGTGCCGTCGTACCCGTTGCGGGAGAACAGCTCGAGCGCTGCCGTCTGGATGCGGGCGCGGGTGCGCTCGAGTCGTCCGGCCGGCGGTGCGGGTTTGGTCACGGATGAAATGTTAGTGACTAACATTCTGCAGAGCAAGTGCAGATATTCGAGCCCGGCGCGATCCCGGCCCAGGGCAACGTGGGACGGCGGCCATCGGATCGTCACCGGGCGCCAACCGGGCTACTCGCGGCGTTCCCGCGGGAACGCCGCGGCCGGCCCGGACTCGTGCTCGGCCCGAGTCCGCGGGACTGTCGTAGGTCGTCCGTAATGTCCCGAGGGAGTCGGCGAGGGTGCGCCGGCGCAGGTCAGGGGAGGTTTCGTGGACGAGCACGCGGCGACACAGACGACCGAGGCGACAGACCCTACCGAGGCGGCCGAAGTCGGTCCGGCCGAGCTCGACACCGAGCAGCTGGCTGCGCAGATCTGCGTGTTCGCCGGCGAGTTGGCCGCGCACACCTGTCGTTGGCTCGAGCTGATCGCCGAGTTCGACCGGCGACATGGCTGGTCCGGGGAGGGCATCCAGTCGTGTGCGCATTGGGTCGCCTGGGCCTGTTCGATGTCGGCCGGCACGGCCCGTGAGCATGTTCGGGTGGCCCGGGCCCTGGCCGAGATGCCTCTGGTGCATGCGGCGTTCGCCGGCGGTGAGCTGTCCTACTCCAAGGTGCGTGAGGTGACCAGGGTGGCCGGCCGGGTGGGCGAGGAGTTCCTGCTCCGGCTGGCCCGGACGGCGACGGCCTCTCAGCTCGAGCGGGCGGTGCGCGGGTTCCGTCGCAGTGATCCGGACCGGCTGAAGCAGGAGGTGCGACGGAGTGTCCGCTGGCACCACGAGGACGACGGATCGTTGCGATTGGTGGCGGTCCTGCCGGCCGAGGAGGGTGCCGCGGTGGCGGCGGCGTTGGAGTTGGCTATGGAGCGGCTTCGGGAGGAACGGCGGGCCGCCCGGCAGGAGGAACTGGCCGACGATCCCGACCGCCGGCGCGCGGACGCCGACCGTGCTCGGCGAGTCCGCGCGGGTGAGATCGCCTCGGACTGCGAAGAGGTGGCCGAACCGTTCATCCCGGTCAGTGCGGCCGATGCCTTACTGCTCGTCGCCGAACAGTTCCTGACGATGGAGCCGGTCGACGCGTCCGGTGCGGATCGGACGACAGTCGTCGTCCACGTGGATGCACCGACGCTGCTGCAAGCTGTGACCGACGATCCGGTGGAGGCCTCGACCGGCACCGAGCCCGAACTTCCGCGTGGTGAGCGCCGCGCGGGCATCGTTTCCCGGCCGCCGTTGTCCATCCCGCCGGCCTCGCTCCGGGCCGATCGGCTGACCGCCGTGTCCGCGGCCGGTGCCTGCCAGGTCGGCGACGTCGGCGTCACGCCGAGCACGGCGGCTCGGCTGGCGTGCGACGCGCGAGTGCTCGGCGTGGTCCGCGGCTTGGATGGTTGCGTGCTCCATCACGGGACATCGCGGCGACTGGTCTCGCCGGCGCAGCGGCGGGCGTTGATGATCCGTGACGGGTGCTGTCAGTACCCGTCGTGCCGACGGACGACGAACCTGGAAGCTCACCACGTCGTCCATTGGGCGCTCGGTGGGCCAACGGATCTCGACAATCTCGTGCTGCTCTGTAGATTCCATCATCTCGCGGTCCACGAGGGCATCGCCGAGCTGATCGCGGAGCCGGTCGGTCCCGCAGGCTCGGCCGGTCCCGCAGGGTCGGTGCGGTTCGTCTTCCGGCGGGCCGATGGCACCGAGTTGACTCCGGTGGGGATCACCCGTCGGCGACGCTGATGTCGTCAGCGAATACGACGAGAGCTGGCGGCACCTGACCCACCGCAGTTGGCACAGTGATGAAGCCCGGGCCATCCGTCCGCTCTGGGCAGGGGAGCGCGTCGATATGACCGCCATCGTCGGTGCCCTGTTCGGCCACAAGCTCATGGTCGAGAAGCAGGTGGCCTGACCTCGACCGGACGTTCCCGCGGGAACGTCCCGGTGGCCTCCGGCTCATGCCGGATCGTCCAAATGCCGGAAGTAGCGATCGGGATCCTGCAGGAAGCGTTGCCAGTGATGGACCATCGGCAGGTCGGTCCAGGTCGTGCGACGCAGCCCGTGGGTGCCAACCTCGTACACGTCGGCCCCCGGAATCGCGGCCAGCACGGGGGAGTGGGTCGCCAGGATCACCTGCGATCGCTCGTCCCGGGACAGATCGGTGAGCACCGCGGCGAGAGCGAGCGTGGTGTCGAGGAGACCCGTGAGACCGCCGAGATCCAGCCCGTCCCGCAACAGCTGTCGGATCGCCGGAATCGTCGCGGGCCACGGCAGTCCGAGGCCACGGGCGTCCGCGCCGACTCGTCATGCGTTCCCGCGGGAACGTCGTCCCGCACGGTTGAGCCGAACGGAGTTCGAGGAAACCGTCCCGAACCCGGCGGCCGGGAGGACAATTCCGGTGGGGGACGAGGACGGTGGATGTGACCAAGCGATTCTCGACCGACCGTGCGGCGACCCGGACAGCGCACGGAGGTTCCCGGCAAAGCGCCGGGTGCCTGGCGCTGGCGCTGCAACGCAACGTCGGAAACCGAGCGGTCACCTCGTTGCTGTCGGGTGACGCAGCTGGGCACGGTCAGGTGAACGAGCGACGACTGCTGTTCACCTCGGCGGAGCCGATGAATCTGCAGCGGGCCCCGGCCCACGTGACCCTGGTCGATGTCTCCGACCTGCCGGGGAACGAGCCGAAGACGCCGGCCGACGGTGACGCGACAGCCAAGGCCGGTCCGGTCCTGCCGCGGGCGGGCTGGGACCCGACGGTCACGGTCCAGGACGACGACCAGCAGAACTGCGTCAGCACGACGCGCAGCGCAGTGCGGGGCACGGCGTCCTACGTCGACAACGGGCTGGTCAGCGTCGGCGTGGACCTCACCGACGTGTGGACCATGGGCATCCAGGCGCTGCTCTTCAAGACGACGCGAGGCTCGGACCTGCGTGTTCCGCTCGAGGACATCGACTTCGACCGGATGGTCCCGGCTGATCACTACCTCACCCGCGGTGGGGTGACCTACCCGCTCCTCGAGGACGGTCGGTTCGCGTTCGATCAGCTCAACACCCCGGGGGTGCTGGCCGGCGCCATCGTCAAGCTCCAGCAGCAGGAGCAGCTTCGCGGGGAGCGGCTGGAGTATGCCAAGGCGGTGATGTCGTTCCAGTTCGCCCTGGCCAACCTTGCGTCCGCGGCGGCGCCGGACCACATCGCGGCCTCCTTGGAGAAGGTCGCGCCCGAAGTCAGCACCCTCAGCCGGGGCGGCGGTTCGGCGCGCGGTGGCATCGGTGCCGGCGGCGCAGGCGGCAAGGAGGCCTGGTTCAACCCGCGTGGACTTCGGGACAACTGCGTGGGCGGTGTCTGCGCTGTGATCAACACGAAGGCCAAGGGCGCGTTGGTGACCGAGGCCGACATCGCCCGCGAGGTCGGTGAAACCAGCCGCACGCTCACCGGCAAGTCGTTGGATCTCGCAGCCGCCCGCGACTTCATCACCAAGTCGACCGGCCGATCCCTCTCGGATACCGCGGTGGCGCTGGATGCCAAGGGCCTACAGCCCGGTACCTATGTCGTCTTCGGCGGGCGTTCCACCGCCAGCCTCCAACACGTGGTGGTCGCGACGGTCAAGTCCGGCGGCCGCGTGGTCATCTACGACCCGCAGCTCGCGACGAAGTGGACGTGGTTCCAGTTCATCGGCCGCTACGGAAGGGGATCCCGCGCCTGACCGCCTTCTCGAATGACCTGCGGCACTTCCATGTCACGCTGGAACCCATGGACATCGACGACCTCATCGATCACGTGAGCACGCTGGAAGGCGTACTCGTCCTGCGGCCGCACGAGGGTGACGGGTCTCCCGAGATCAGCTGGGGTGACGCGTTCTTCTACTACGCGCCCGACGGTCAGGTCCCGGCGACTCAGCCGTTCGCGACGATCGTGACGAAGGACTACCCCGACGAGCCTGAATCCGGCCTGGACCGGCCGGGTACCTTCCGGCTCAACATCGCCGTGGCCAAGGAGGATTTCGTTCGAGTCATCGGCTCATCCCCGCGCGTCGCCATGCAGGCGTGCCACGACGCCCGAGTCCGCGACGTCTGGTTCCCCCATCCGGTCTACGGCGGGGCTGGGTGGCTGTCCGTGGTCAACCCCGATGGGCAACGTGGCGAGGTGCTGAACCTGCTCGATGCCGCCCATCGCGCTGCACGCAGTCGTCACGAGCGACGTGGGTCGACCCGCAACGCCGATTGAGGGCAGATGGTCTCACCGGTCCTGTCGATTCCCGTCGGGGTGGTTCGTCTGGTGAAGTGAAGGGCGACGCGACGGGCGTCACCCCGGTTGCTCAGGAGGACGAGATGACCAAGTACCTGCTGCTGATCACCGAGAAGGAAGCCGACTACGACAACTCGGACGAGGCGCAGTTCAACGAGGTGATGGCCATGCACCAGGACTTCGCCAAGGCGGTCGCCGAGTCGGGCGCCAAGCTGCTCGGCGGGGAGGCCCTGCTGCCCACCGCCACCGCGAAGTACCTGCGGGGCACGCGCACCGACGGCGTGCACGCGGTCGACAACCCGGCCCCGGAACTCAAGGAGGTCCTCGGCGGCTACTACCTGATCGAGACCGACGACGAGGACACCGCGATGGCGCTGGCCAAGCAGTGTCCGGCGCCGTACGGCTACATCGAGGTCCGCCCGATCTGGGAGTTCGGCGCGTAGGTGGGGGCGCAGGCCGCTGCCGTTGCGCAGGAGACGGCCAGGGCCAGGGCGGAGCTGTCCGGCCGGATCCTGGCCGTCACCCTGCGCGCGGTGCGCGACCCGGACATCGCCGAGGAGGCAACGGCCGACGCATTTGTCGCCGCGCTGGAGACCTGGCCCCGGACCGGGATCCCCGATTCGGTGGAGGCCTGGCTGGTCACCGTGGCCAGGCGCAAGGCGCTGGACCGGGTCCGGCGCGACCAACTCGCCCGGCGGATGGCCACCCGGTTGGTCGACCGCACCCCGCAGGTGGCCCCGCCGGCGGATGCGCGGATCGAGGCCGGCGTGATCGGTGACGAGGAACTGAGGCTGACGGTGCTGTGCGCCGACCCCCGGCTACCGGAGTCGGACCAGGTCGCGCTCACCCTGCGCTGGGCCTGCGGCGTATCGACCGCGGCCATCGCCGCCGCGCATCTGGTGAGCGTGCCGACCATGGCCGCCCGGCTGACCCGGGCCCGGAAGAAGCTGATGGCCGCCGGGCCGCAACTGGACCTGCCCGACGACGCCACCGTCGATGCCCGGTTGCCGCTGGTCTGCCGGGTGGTGCAGCTGGCATACACGCTGGGCCACACGGCGGCCGAGGGCACCGGCCTGACCGACGAGGACCTGGCCGGCCGGGCCGTCCACCTGGCCCGGACCCTGCACCGACAGCGGCCCACCGACCCCGAGATCACCGGTCTGCTGGCCCTGGTGGTCCTCGGCCAGGGCCGGGCCGCCGGCCGGATCGGTGTGGACGGGCGGCAGCTGCTGCTGACCGACGTGGACCGCGGAACCTGGGACCCGAATTTGGTCACCGAGGGGTTGGCGACCTCGGAACTCGCACTGGCCCAAGGGATCGCGGCCGGCCGGGCGGCCGGGCCGATCGCTCTGCAGGCCGCCATCTCGGCCGCCCACACCCGGGCACGGGCGTTCGCGCAGACCGATTGGCAGCTCGATCGTCGAGTTGTACGGGATGCTGCTGACCGTCGAACCGAATCCGGCCCTGGCGCTGGGCCGGTGCGTCGCGGTCTCCTACCTTTCCGGGCCGCAGGCGGGGCTGGCCGACCTGGACGAGGTGCTCGCGCTGGGCGGTCTGGACACCTATCCCTACGCGCATGCCGCCCGCGCCCAGATGTTGGACCGGGCCGGCCGACCGGCCGAAGCGGCACAGTGCTGGACGGCCGCCGCCGATCGGGCGCGATCGGCGGCGGAGCGGGCCTGGTTCGCCGATCGGGGCGCGGCGTCACGGATCAGCGTGGGTCGCCGCTGACGCCACGGGACCGATCTCCGGTATGGCGCCCGGCACAGAGCGCAGCCGGTATGAGCCCGGCCAGATCGCCTCCGGTACCGAGCCTGCAACGGGCCGACGATTACCCTGCTTTGCACGAAGCAGTTCACCAGCGCCGTCCGGGCCGTGGCCGTCGGCTGGTACTCCTCGTCATCAGCTGGTCAGGAGCGGGCATGGCGGACGACAAAGTGACCATCTACGACGTGGCCGAGCGGGCTGGCGTCAGCATCTCGACGGTCTCGTATGTGATCAATCGGCCTGAGCGGGTCAGCGACACCACGCAGGGCCAAGGTGCTCGCGGCGGCCGATGAGCTCGGATTCGTACCCAAGCCGCATGCGGTGAACCTGGCCCGGCGAGGCACCGGCCGCATCGGTGTGATGGCGCCGTTCACCGCCTATGGCTCGTACCTCCGACGGCTGTCAGGCATCCTCGGCGCCGCTGCGGGTGATGACATCGAAGTCGTCGTCTTCGATCACGAGTCCGCCGCCCTGGCCTCGTCGCCGATACTCGCGAGCATGCCGGTACACGGCCGGCTGGACGGGCTCATCGTCATGGGCCTGGAGATCGAGGGCGCATCGCCCGACGCCTCCAGGGGCGCGGACTGCCCACGGTGGCGGTGGATGCCGACAGTGAGGTATTCAGCAGGATTCTGGTCGACGACACGGCCGGCGGCGCACATGCAGGGCGATATCTGGTCGACAAGGGATTTCGCACTTTGGGTATCTGCTCGAGCGGCAGGTCACCGACTACGAGTCGCAGGCGGTCAAGCGGCTGGCCGGCTTCACTGCGATCGCGGGCAGGGCGTCTCCCGCCGAGGTTGCTGTGGCGATCTGTGACAATTCCGTCGAGTCCGCACGCGCGGTGGCAGGCGACCTGCTGGATCGGCCGGACCGCCCCGCCGCGATCATGGCGCATCACGACCTGCTGGCGATCGGCCTGTTGCTCGCTGCCCGGGACCGCGGGCTCTCGGTGCCCGGCGACGTCGCCATCATGGGTTTTGACGACGGTGAGATGGCGGTGGCCGCAGACTTGACCACGGTGCACCAACCGTTCGAGGAGTCGGGCAGCGCCGCGCTGCGCGCCTTGCTGGCGCACATGTCCGGGGCGACCGTGCGGTCGACCACGGTGCTCGACGTCCAGGTCGTCGAGCGATCGACCACGTGACCGCGGCGATGCCTTTCGCGAAGTGCTTCGATAGAACCTCTTGACGGGACGCCGTCGTAGGCCTTTCAATGACCGGCATGGCGCTCGATGAGGAGGTTCGCCACTTCTTGGACACCAAGGTCGATGCCGGCGGTCGGAGCAGTCCGCGCAGGCGCGGCGCGCCGCCATCCGACGCAGCGGGGACGCGATGTATGCGCGCACTGGTGCGCCCGCCGTCGAGGTCGGCGGAGTCTCCGACGTTGTCCTGAGGACCTCACACCCATTGCGACTGAAGGTGTATCGACCGGTCCAAGCGCCGACGGTGTCCACGTGTTCCTGCACGGTGGTGGATTCTGGCTCAGTTCTGTCGACGAAGCGGTCAATGATGCGATCTGCCGGTCACGGTGCCGCTCAGTCGGGTGTGTCGTCGTGGCTGTCGACTATCGCCTCGCTCCGGAGCACCCGTTTCCCGCGGCGGTCCAGGATTGCCTGGCCGGCCTGGAATGGGCGGCCCAGCATGCTCACGAGTTCGATGCGGACCGGTCCCGACTCTCGGTCGGTGGAGTGTCGGCGGGAGGAAATCTGGCGGCGGCAGTAGCGCTGGCTGCCGCCCGACAGGGCGGCCCGGATCTGCTGCTCCAGTTGCTGGAGGTGCCCGTGCTCGACCTCACCCTGGATACCATGCGCTCGTCCCGGGTCGGAGACGACTTCGGCATCACCGTAGCGGAAATGGAGATGGCGAACGAGCTCTACCTGCGAGTCGCCGACGATGCCAGGAATCCGCTCGCGTCCCGCTGCTTGCCCCGGATTTGCGCGGGGTTGCGCCGGCCCACATCATGACCGCCGAGTTCGACCCGTTGCGCCTGGACGGCGAACGCTACGCGGCCCGACTGGCCGCAGACGGCACGTCGGTCTTCTCGAAGAATTATCCGGGTGCCGTCCACGGATCGCTCGCACTGACCGGCGTCTGGCGCCGGCGCCGCACGTGGCATCGCGACGCGATCGAGGCACTCCGGCTGACCCACCATGGTGCACTCACGACATCCGCCCCCATCCACGATCCGCATCCTCTGCGGGACTCATGCAGAAAGGACACTGATGTTGCCATTCACCGTCCCGACCCCCGGCCATTCCAGACCGCGGATCGCTGTGGCTGCAGTCGCTCTCGGGCTGCTGGCGTCGGCCGCCTGCAGCGCGCCGGGCAGCGATTCCGCCGCTTCCTCGACCACCGCGACCACTGGCGCGCCGACCTCTGCCACAGCAGCGGCGCGCCGTCGTCCGCCCCGGCGTCGAGCGAATCGGCCGGCACGAGTGGTGCGAGCCCCACCGCTGAGTCCGCGGGCGCGCCGAGCGCATCGTCCGGACCTGACTGCGGAACCGACCCGGTGACCATGAAGGCCTATTTCGAGACGGGTTTCCCGCTGCCGAAGGCGCTCACCGACGAGTTCACGAAGCAGTACCCGAACGTCACATGGGACATCCGCGAGGACCAGTTCGCCGTCATCACCCAGAACGCCCCACGGGTGCTGCCGACGATCCCGCCGGACCTGATGCGGCTGCCCCAGGTGTCCGAGCTGGCCAAGGACGGGCTGCTGAAGCCGCTCGACGACTACGCCACCGCGTACGGCTGGGACAAGTGGCCGGCCTCGCAGCTCGAGCAGATGCGGGTCAACGACAATGGCGCAGCGCGGCTCCGGCCCGCTGTACGCGATGGGTCTGAACTTCAGCATGACCGGCGTCTTCTACAACAAGAAGCTTGCCGAGCAGGTCGGCATGACGAGCGCGCCGGCGACCGTGCCGGAACTCGATGCCGTGCTGCCGAAGGCGAAGGCCGCCGGGATCACCCCGATCGTCCAGTTCAACGGCGGCGCCACCGGCGGCCTGGCGTTCCCCCTGCAGAACCTGATGGCGGCCTACGGCGATCCCGCGCCGATCAACGACTGGATCTTCCAGAAGCCGGGCGCCACCATCGACACCGACACCAACCTGCAAGCCACCCAGCACCTGCAGAAGTGGATCAACGCTGGCTATTTCGACGCAGGACGTCAACTCGATGGACTACGCGGCCGATGATGAGCAAGTTCATCGGCGGCAAGGGCCTCTTCATGTTCGACGGCGACTGGGAGTCGGGCAACCTGGACAAGCACATGGCCGGCAACGTCGGCTTCTTCCTGATGCCGCCGGCCATCGCCGGCGGCAAGCAGGCGGCCATGTCCGCCCCACTCACCTTCGGGATCAGCGCCAAGGCGGCTCACGCCGACTGTGCCGCGTTCTTCCTGAACTGGGTGGCCACCGACCAGACCGCCCGCGACAATCGCCGTGACGGTCGGCGGCTCCGCACCCGATGGGCCCGGCCGACGCATACATGCCGGCCGACCAAGGCAGGGCACGGTCACCGCGGCAACGCTCGCCGCCGGCGCGAAGATCGGCGCGGACAACGGCTCCATGGACTTCATCGCCAACGCCACCGGTTCCATCTACGCCAAGAGCTGGACACCGGAGCTGCAGAAGCTGATGGCCGGCCAGACGACCCCGGAGGACTTGCTGAAGTCCGTCCAGAGCGACTACGAAAGCCAGATCGGCGGCTGATCGATGCCGCTGACCGAGCCGGACGACTTCCCGCGGCGTCCGGACCCCTCGGCCGGCGGCGCCGCGACGCTCGGCGACCAGCGCGGCTGGATCGGCTGGCTGTTCGCCGCGCCGGCGCTGCTGTTCTACAGCGTTCTTCGTCCTTCGTCCGCTGGCGCTGACCGTTCAGTACTCGCTGTACAAGTGGAACGGCATGACCACCTCGACGTGGGTCGGGCTGGACAACTACCGGCGGATCTTCACGGACCCCGAGCTGTACGCCACGATCTTCAACGCCTTCTAGCTGATCCTGTTCTTCTCGGTCCTGCCGGTCGGCCTCGGCCTGGTGGTCGCTGCCACCATCCGCGGCATCGCGCGAAGCAGGCTGGCGACGGTCGCCCGCACGGTGCTGTTCCTGCCGCAGGTGATTCCGCTGGTCGCGGCCGGGATCATGTGGACCTGGCTCTATGCCCCGTCGGGTCTGATCAACCAGGTGCTGACCGCGATCGGTCTCGGTGGAATCACCCGAGCCTGGCTCGGCGACTTCGACACGGCCCTGCCGGCAGTCGGCGTCATCGGAGGCTGGGTTCAGATCGGCCTGTGCACGCTGCTGCTGCTCGCCGGAATGAGCAAGATCGACCCGGGTCAATACGAATCCGCCCGCATCGACGGCGCCGGAGCGATCCGGGAGTTCATCTCGATCACCGTGCCGGGGGTTCGGCGCGAGATCGGGATATGCGTGACCGTGACGGTCATCTCGGCGTTGGCCAGCTTCGACATCGTCTACGTTTCAACCCAGGGCGGCCCGGGCAAATACCACCATGGTGCCCGGGCTGGAGATCTTCTACCTGGCCTTCTCCGATCGGCAGGTGGGCATGGCGTCCGCGCTGGCCGTGGTGCTGATGGTTCTGGTACTGATCTTCGTACTGCCTCTGCAGTGGCTCACCCGGGCGGAGTCCCGATGATCGTCTCTCGCCGCGAGAGCATTCTCGGGCGGACGCTGCTGATCGGGCTCATGCTCGTCACAATCGTGCCGTTCGTGACGTTGTTCGTTACCGCGCTGCATCCATCCGGCACCTATCCGTATGGGCTCTCCTGGCCGAGCGACCCGCAGTGGGGCAACTTCGCCAAGGCATTCACTGCGGCGAACATGGGTGAGCTGCTGCTGGTCGAGTTCGCTCATCGTGATCGGTGTGGTGCCAATTTCGCTGTTGTTCGGCACGATGGCCGGCTACGCGTTCGGTCAGCTGCGTATGCCCGGCCACAGCGTCGCATTCCTGTTCATCGTGCTCGGCCTCACGTTGCCGTTCGAGGGCATCATCACGCCGCTCTACTTCCAGATCCGCGAGCTCGGCGTGCTCAACACCCGATGGGCCATCATCCTGCCGTTGATCGGTCTGTTCATGCCCTTCTCGGTGCTGTGGATGCGCACCCACTTCCTTGGCGTGCCTCGCGATCTGTCCGAGGCCGGGCAGGTGGACGGCGCCGGAACGCTGGCAGCTGTTCTGGCGCGTCCAGGTCCCGCTGGCCACCCCGGCGATCTCCTCGTTGGCCATCCTGCTGTTCCTGTGGACCTGGAACCAGTTCCTGCTGGCCATCGTGCTGGTCGACGATCCGGGCAAACGCACCATGGCCGGCGCGTTGGGAGCGTTTCAAGGTCAGTGGGGTACCGACATCCCCCTGCTCTGTGCAGGTTCGTTGCTCATCCTCACCCCCACGCTGATCATCTTCCTGATCTTCCAGCGGCGCTTCGTTGCGGCACTACTGCAAGGCTCGGTCAAGGGCTGACCGGGTTCGGCCAGGACGGTGGCCGAGCAGGTGCTCCGCTCCGGCCCGATGACCCGGACTGTCTGTCGGGGTTCTCAGACGCCCGGATCGCGCAGGCCGACGCAATCCAACGCCCAGAACGGCCAGGCGTATACGAGCGTGCCGGTCATCCACGGTTCGAAGGACGGCAACACCACGACCTGGAACCCGGCGTCCGGGATCCGCAGCGAGGGCTTGCGGAACCCGAGGGGTGCGCCGGGGACGAAGCCGTGCCGCCCGTAGTACCGGGGGTCGCCCTCCAGGAACAGCACGGGAGCACCCGAAGCCGCGGCGGCGTCGATGGCCGCCCGGACCAGCGCGGTGCCGATGCCATGACGCTGCCGACTGGTCACCACGGACAGCGGCGACAGCACGGTCACATCGACCAGCCGACGCGGCGCGTCGAGCAGGGACCGGGTGAGCATCACGTGACCGACGAGTTCGCCGTCGACCTCGGCCACCAACTCGATCGGCTCGGTGCCGGGGAACGCCCGTAGCGCTTGGACCAGATCGGCGACCACGGCCTCGCGGTGGCCGAAGGCATCGAGCACGACCCTGCGGATGGCGTCGTGGTCGGCGGCCCTGGCCGGCCGGATAGGGGCGGGTGCGGTCACCGGGAGGACGGTAGCTCGTGCGACGATCCGGCGGTGACTGATTTCTCCGAGGCCGCCCGACCGTCCCGAGCTGAGCATCGATCAGCTGCTGACCACCACCCGTTCGGTGCGCAAGCGACTCGACCTGAACCGCGCCGTTCCGCTCGAATTGGTCACCCGGTGCCTGGAGATCGCGTATCCAGGCGCCTACCGGGTCCAACAGCCAGACCTGGCAGTTCGTGGTGATCACCGACCCAGAGCTGCGAACCACGATCGGTGGCTACTACCAGCACTCCGTCGAGCGGTATCTGGCCGCCGGCCGCCGGGCCGGCGATCGGTACCCGGACGACCCGGATCGCAGCGCGACGCTGGCCCGGATCGGCGACAGCACGGAGTGGCTCGCCGAACACATGGGCCAGGTGCCGGTGCTGGTGCTGGCCTGCATCGCCGCGGATCTGCCGGCAGGGAACCAGGCGGGGGTGTGGGGTTCGCTGCTGCCGGCGGTGTGGAACTACATGCTGGCGGCCCGCAGCCACGGCCTCGGGACCTGCTGGACCACGCTGCACCTGCGCTACGCACGAGAGATCGCCGAGCTGCTCGGCCTGCCCGACGGCGTCCACCAGGGCGTCCTGATCCCGACCGCCTACTACACCGGCGACACCTTCAAGCCGGCCAAGCGGCAGCCGCTGGCCGAGGTCCTGCACGTGAACGGCTGGTAGCTGCCGCACGGGGAATCCGGTCGGCCGCTCGACGCCGCGGCCGTAGGATCGGTCGGGCCGACGTTCCCGACCCGAAGGATCACCTGTGCTGCGCGACCACACCGCCGGAACCCTCTCCGTCGCCGACGACGGCGCCACCGTCGTCCTGGCCGGCTGGGTGGCCCGGCGCCGCGATCACGGCGGGGTGATCTTCATCGACCTGCGGGACGCCTCGGGCGTGGTGCAGGTGGTGTTCCGCGAGGGTGACATGGCCGCCGCCGCCCACCGGCTGCGCAACGAGTTCTGCGTGCAGGGTGACCGGCACCGTCGGCGTCCGGCCGGCCGGCAACGAGAACCCCGACCTGCCGACCGGCGGCATCGAGATCACCGCCGACCGCACTCGAGGTGCTGCAGCGAGTCGGCGCCGCTGCCGTTCCAGATCGACGACGACACCGAGATCGGCGAGGAGACCCGGCTGAAGTACCGGTATCTCGACCTGCGCCGGTCCGGCCCGGCGGCGGCGCTGCGGCTGCGGTCCGCGGTGAACCGGGCCGCCCGCAACGTGCTGGACGCCCACGACTTCGTCGAGATCGAGACGCCGACGCTGACCAGGTCCACCCCGGAGGGCGCCCGCGACTTCCTGGTGCCGGCCCGGCTGCGACCCGGGTAGCTGGTACGCGCTGCCGCAGTCGCCGCAGCTGTTCAAGCAGCTGCTGATGGTGGCCGGGATGGAGCGGTACTACCAGATCGCCCGCTGCTACCGGGACGAGGACTTCCGGGCCGACCGGCAACCCGAGTTCACCCAGCTGGACATCGAGATGTCCTTCGTCGCAGCAGGACGACGTCATTGCGCTGGCCGAGAGGTCGTCGCGGCGCTGTGGGAGCTGGTCGGCCACGAGGTCGCCGACGCCGATCCCGCGGATCACCTACGCCGACGCGATGAACCGGTACGGCTCGGACAAGCCCGACCTGCGGTTCGGCCTCGAGATCACCGAGCTGACCGCGTACTTCGCGGACACGCCGTTCCGGGTGTTCCAGGCGCCCTACGTCGGCGCCGTGGTGCAGCGGGGCGGGGCGGCCACCCCGCGCCGCGGCTTCGACGCCTGGCAGGAGTGGGCCAAGCAGCGCGGCGCCAAGGGGCTGGCCTACGTGACCGTCGCGCGACGATGGCAGCTCTCGGTGGCCCGGTGGCCAAGAACATCTCCGACGACGAGCGGGCCGGGCTGGCCGCCGCGGTCGGTGCGCAGCCCGGCGACGCGGTGTTCTTCGCCGCCGGCGCCCGCAAGCACGCGCAGGAACTGCTCGGCGCCACCCGGCTGGAGATCGGCCGCCGGGACGGGCTGATCGACGAGCGGCCTGGTCGTTCGTCTGGGTGGTGGACGCCCCGCTGTTCGAGTCGACCGCCGAGACCGACCGACGTGGCAGTCGGTTCCGGCGCCTGGACGGCCGTGCACCACGCGTTCACCTCGCCGCAGGACATCGGGACAGCTTCGACACCGACCCGGGGTCCGCGCTGGCCTACGCCTACGACATCGTCTGCAACGGCAACGAGATCGGCGGCGGGTCGATCCGTATCCATCGCGCCGACATCCAGCAGCGGGTGTTCGAGGTGATGGGTCTGACCGAGGACGAGGCCCAGGAGAAGTTCGGATTCCTGTTGGACGCCTTCACCTTCGGCGCGCCGCCGCACGGCGGCATCGCGTTCGGCTGGGACCGGATCGTCATGCTGCTGGCCGGCGAGGACTCGATCCGCGAGGTGATCGCGTTCCCGAAGTCCGGCGGCGGCTACGACCCGCTGACCGCCGCGCCGGCGCCGATCACCGCCGCACCAGCGCAAGGAAGCCGGGGTCGACGCGTCGTCCCGCCGGTCACCCGGACGGCGGTCGACCCGGCCGGGCCCGCGCCGGCCTGACCGACCGCCCCGGTCGTTCCTGCCGCGTCACATCGGAGTTCAGTTGCGCGGCACCGCGTCGGCGGGGGAGAAGTCGGCGGAGGTGTCGGCCAGCAGGCTGCCGGCCTTCTCGTCCTGACCGGAGCCCGGCCACACCCAGTCCCGCACCTCGGGGATGTCGTCGCCGTTCTCCCGGGTGTAGCGGCTTGGCCTCGGCGCGCTTGTCGACCATCTCCTGGCGCAGCAGGGCGGCCGTGGACCGCAGCGAGGGCACGCGGTCGATGACGTCGATGACCAGGTGGAACCGGTCCAGGTCGTTCATCATCACCATGTCGAACGGGGTGGAGGTGGTGCCCTCCTCCTTGTACCCGCGGACGTGCAGGTTCGCGGTTGGTCCGGCGGTAGGTCAGTCGGTGGATCAGCCACGGATAGCCGTGGAACGCGAAGATGATCGGCTTGTCGGTGGTGAACAGGGTGTCGAAGTCCCGGTCGGACAGGCCGTGCGGGTGCTCGCCGGCGGACTGCAGCCTCATCAGGTCGACGACGTTGATGAACCGGATCTTCAGCTCCGGGAGCCCGCTCGTTCAGGATCGACGACCGCCGCCAGCGCCTCCAGCGTCGGGATGTCCCCGGCGCAGGCGATCACCACGTCGGGGTTGCCGTCGTCGTTGGACGCCCAGTCCCAGATGCCCAGCCCGCGGGCGCAGTGGAACGCGGCCTGCTCGGCGTCCAGCCAGTCGAAGCACGGCTGCTTGCCGGCCACGATCACGTTGACGTAGTTCACCGAGGCCAGGCAGTGCTCGCCGGTGGACAGCAGGGTGTTGGTGTCCGGCGGCAGGTACACCCGGATGACGTCGGACTTCTTGTTCACCACATGGTCGATGAAACCCGGGTCCTGGTGGGAGAACCCGTTGTGGTCCTGCCGCCAGACGTGCGAGGTGAGCAGGTAGTTCAGGCTGGAGATCGGCCGGCGCCACCCGATGTCCCTGGTCACCTTGAGCCACTTGGCGTGCTGGTTGAACATCGAGTCGATCAGGTGGATGAACGCCTCGTAGCAGGAGAACAAGCCGTGCCGGCCGGTCAGCAGGTAGCCCTCCAGCCAGCCCTGACAGGTGTGCTCGGAGAGGATCTCGAGCACCCGGCCGTGAGTGGGCCAGATGCTCGTCCACCGGCCAGATCTCGCCGGTGAAGACCTTGTCGGTGACGTCGTACACCGCGTGCAGGCGGTTGGAGGCGGTCTCGTCCGGGCCGACGATGCGGAAGTTGTCGAGGTTGTCCCGCATGACGTCGCGCAGGTACTCGCCGAGCACCCGGGTCGGTTCGTGCACGGTCGCCCCGGGCGCCGGCACCGGCACGCAGGACTCGCGGAAGTCCTTGAGCAACAACGGCTTGCGCAGCAGACCGCCGTTGGCGTGCGGGTTGTCGCTCATCCGCCGGTGCCCCTCGGGCGCCAGCGCGGCGATCTCCGGCGCGCAGCGTGCCCGTCCTCGTCGAACAGCTCCTCGGGCCGGTAGGACCGCATCCAGGCCTCGAGCGTCGGCGCGGTGCTCGTCGTTCTCCCTGGTGCCGGTCAGCGGCACCTGGTGCGAACGCCAGGTGCCCTCGTACTGCAGCCCGTCGATCTCTTCGGACCGGTCCAGCCCTTCGGGGTGATCATCACGATCATCGGCCACGGCCGGCGCTCGGTGACGCCGCCCGTCCTGGCGTCCTCCTGGATCTCCCGGATCCGGTCGTAACAGGTCTCCAGGGTCTGCGGCCATCAGCTCGTGCATCACCGCCGGGTCGTCGCCCTCGACGTAGTGCACCTCGTGGCCGTAGCCGGTGAGCAGCGCGATCAGCTCCTCCCGCGGGATGCGGGCGAGCACCGTCGGGTTGGCGATCTTGTAACCGTTCAGGTGCAGGATCGGCAGCACCGCGCCGTCGTTGACCGGGTCGAGGAACTTGTTGCTGTGCCAGGACGCGGCCAGCGGACCGGTCTCCGCCTCGCCGTCGCCGACCACCGCGCAGACCAGCAGATCGGGATTGTCGAACGCGGCGCCGTAGGCGTGCGACAGGACGTAGCCGAGTTCGCCGCCCTCGTGGATCGACCCGGGGGTCTCCGGGGCGACGTGACTCGGGATGCCGCCGGGGAACGAGAACTGCTTGAACAGCCGGCGGATCCCCTCCTCGTCGGCGGTGATGTGCGAGTAGTACTCGGTGTAGGTGCCCTCCAGGTAGGCGTTGGCGACCGCGGCCGGCCCGCCGTGTCCGGGGCCGGCCATGAAGATCGCGTCCACGTCGTGCGCCTTGATCAGCCGGTTCATGTGCGCGTAGACGAAGTTCAGGCCCGGGGTGGTGCCCCAGTGGCCCGAGCAGCCGAGGCTTGACGTCCTCGGCGACCAGGGGACGGTGCAGCAGCGGGTTGTCGAGCAGGTAGATCTGGCCGACGGACAGGTAGTTCGCTGCCCGCCAGTAGGCGTTGATCAGCTGTTCTTCCTGCTCGTCGAGAACTTGGCTGGTGGTGGGTTTGGCCATCGAAGATCCTCCCCGGGATCGGTCGCTCTGTCGTCGGAACGGCGTGCTGTCTTCCGACATCTAGGGTGCCCGTGCACCGTCGATCATTCACCCCGCTGCATGACATCCGCTCGGGGTGGGGTAGAGGTGGAGTAGACAGACAGTAGAACGGGGTCGACGGACGGCCCGGTGGAATTCCGGAGGTCATGATCATGTGGTTGCTCATCGTGCTGCTGATCGTCTTCGCCGTGTTCGGGGTCCTCGGGTTCGTGATCAAGGGCCTGCTCTGGCTTGCGGTGATCGGCATCGTGCTGTTCCTCGCGACGGCCGTGTTCGCCGGCATCAAGAACCGCAAGCAGGTGCACTGAGAGCGGTCCGTGCGCCCAGGGTCACCCCACGCGGAAGTAGTCGCCGGCGGCCAGGTCCTCGAGCAGGGTCGGACCGGTCGGCCGCCAGCCGAGTTCGCCCGCGACCGATCGCCTCCGCGATGTCCCGGGTCGGCACACCCTCCTCGGCGACCGCGTGCCAGGCGCGCGGCGATGCCGACCAGAACCGCGATGAATCCGTGGTCACCGGCGCCGTGCACGGTCGGGGCGAAGCGGACCAGGGCGGACGCACGCCGCGCTCGGACAGGTCGAGCACCGCATTGGCGGCCGCGGTCCGCGGATGCACCGTGGCGGCCGAAACGCGGTCGCGGTCTTCGGGTGTCCTTCGAGCGATGGGTGCGCGAGGCCGATGCGCCGGAGCTGGCCGTGGTCATGGCCGAGGCGTTCGACCGGCTTCGGGTGCTGGCCGCCGACCCGCCGACAGCGCACTGAACCCTTTCACGCAAACCGGGCACCAGACCGTATACTGTCGCCGGAATCGCCGTTCAAACACAGAGCGGCGGCGTCGGATCGGAAGTATCGGAGAATGCGTGGGCCGCAAGAGTGCCGCGCCACTGTTCGGGTCGTTCCACTATGACGTCGCCGACGACCGATGGTCCTGGTCGGACGGGATGTACCGGATCCACGGCATGGAGCCTGGTGACGTGGTGCCCACCACCGCAGTGCTGCTCAGCCACAAGCATCCCGACGACGTCGCCGAGTACCGCCGGCTCCTGGACCGGGTGATCACGGTCGGCGAGTCGTTCACCTACCGGCACCGGATACTCGACCTGGACGGCGTGGTGCGGTCGGTGATCACCGTCGGCGAGGGTGAACGGTCCGAGTCCGGCGAGGTGGTCGCGTTCACCGGCTACCTGTTGGACATGACGGAGACGATCCGCGAGGACGCGTCGACCCTGGCTCGCGAGGTCTTCGAGCAGGCCCAGGAGCACCGGGCCAACATCGACCAGGCCAAGGGTGCGTTGATGGTGGCCTACGGCCTCACCGACGAAGAGGCGTTCGCGGTGCTGCGCTGGCACTCCCAGCACGCGAATCTCAAGCTCCGTGACCTGGCCGCCGAGATGATGCACCGGATGAGCGTTCCGGAGATGGTGTCGTTGCCGGCGCGGGCCAAGCTGTCGGCGGTGTTGGCCGCGATCACCGAGCAGGCCTTCGTGATCCCGCCCGACCTGGCCACCCCGGAGCTGGCTGCGCTACCACCCGAACGGGCGGCGCAGCCCACCGACGATCGCGACCGGCAGGTCAGGTGAGCATGAAGGTGTGTGCCACGCCTCGGTTCTGGGCTTCGTCCTCGCCGATCACGCACAACGTGGCCGGCAGGTCGGAGATGGCGATGGTCAGCGGAATGCGCCGGTAGACGGCATACCCGTTCGGATCGCCACAGTCGGTGGCAGTGGGCGGGCCGGCCTTCAACAGGAAGCCCGAATACTCGGGCGGGGAGAAGATCGGCTCGACCCTGACGTCCTGCGCATCGACCAGCGTCGAGAGCCGCAGGGGCGCGGTCGGCGGAGTGCCGTCCACCTCCACCACCGCGTACCCGGCGCCGGCGACGTTCGGGCGGCCGTCGGTGTTGGGCGCGGCCGCGCACAACAGGTAGAACCCGTCCGCCGTCGGCAGCGGTGCGGTCGACGCGCCGGCGTCGACGGCGTAGCCGACTGCCCGCCGGCAATCGGTGGTTGCCGCCGGTCCCGACTTTGTCAGCGGCGTGGCGGTGCCCTCGACGGTGGCCTGCCAGCGGCCGCCGGGTTGCACCGCCCGCGCCGTGTCGGTCACCGACACCGATGCCCGTTCCGCCGGACAGCCGCCGGCCGTCGGGACGAACCCGTTGGCGGTGAAGCACTTCGCCCACGCCGCCACCGGCATCGCGTAGCTGGTCCGTTTCTTGCGGATCACCCCGGACCGGTCGAGCTGACAGGGTTGGCCCAGGTAGCACCCGAGGAGGTCGCCGGCGCCGATGGTGGTGGTGTTGATGATGCCGCCGACCACCTGCGACGAGCCGGCGTGGAAGACCGGGGATCCCGAGCTACCGCCGACGATCCCCCGACAGTCGTTGGCCTGCGCAGCATCCCAGACCCAGACCCACTCCAGCAGCCGATGGGTGCCGGCCGCCGTGCACCCGGTTGCCCGCAGCACGTGGTCGGCGGCGGGTAGGCCATTCACCGGGATGCCCACCACCCGGATGGTCGTTCCGGCGCGGGGCGGCGGACCGAGTCGATAACCGGGCAGTCCGCTCAAAGCGGCCCTGGTGCTGCCGAGCTGGATGATCGCTACGTCGGTGCCCCGCATGCTCGCGTAGCGCACCGACCGGATCGGGACGACCAGCTTGGCCTTCGGAGTGTCGGCGAACAATCGGAACGTCATGGTGGCACCGACCGCCGGCTGGTCGCGCAGCACGGTGGTGCTGTCGAACAATCCGACGCAGTGCCCGTTGGTCATGGCATAGGCCGGGCCGGCCGATGGACCGACGTCCAGCAGGAATCCGGTGCAGGACGAACCGAATCCGGTGATCTGGCCCACGCCGCTGTACGCAGCGGACTGCCCCTTGGCGTTCACCAGCGGCTCGCTGGGTGCGGCCGCGGGGTCGCCGCCGGTCGACGTCGGCATGGGATCCGCGCCGGCGGTGGCGGTCCCGGTCGGCTCGACGGCCGTTGCGGCCGACTCGCTGGTCGTGGCGACCGACGACTCGCTCAATCGGGTGATCGCGATGGTGCTGGTCGGGACCGGCGTGGTGGTGACGGCCGACGGCGATACCGTGGCATCGGTGTCGGCCGAACTCGATCCCGGTGCTGGCGTCCGGCCTGCTGGAGGTGGAAGCCGGGGTCGACGTCGGGGGGGTCGTCGAGCTCGGGCTCGCGGTGGCCGCCGTGGTGGTGGCCGGCGTCCTCGGATCGGCGGCGTCGCCGGACGAACAGGCCACCGCTGTGGTCAGTGTCGTCGTCAGGACAATCGCGACCAGGACCCGGAGCCGAAGCCGAGCGCTGAACCGCCGCGTCCGTCCACCCACGCTCTGGAACCTCCCGTCCCTTGACCGGGTCCATCATGGAGGGTGACCGCCATGCGGCGCAGGGTTACCCGCCACACAGCCGGCGGCCACAGAGCGAAGCCCGCTCAGCCGACGCCCAGCCGACGCCAGCGCGCCCGGGTACGTCCGAGCCGCGGCGTACGGTGGCCGACGTGCCACCGACAGCGCCCGACCCGGTCCGCCTGCCGTTGCCCGGTGGTGTGCTGCTGCGCCGCCCCACCGCGGCTGATGTGCCCGGATTGTGGGCCGTGCACGGCGATCCCGCGGTGTATGCCCTCGACCCGAGCCGAGGTACACCGCGGATCACGCCCACACCGCGCGGTGGCTGACCCCGATCACCGACCACTGGCAGCGGCACGGCTTCGGCTACTGGATCGTGCTGGTGCCGCCCGACTGGTGGCCGGCCGGACCGATCGGCGCCGCACCCGGCTGACGACGGTCGGGTGGTGGCCGGCATGGGCGGGATCCGCTGGTACGAGACGCCGCACGGCGAACGTGTGCTCAACGTCTACTTCCGGTTGGCGCCGGCCGTCCATGGACGCGGACTGGCCGGGCTGGTCGTCGACCAGGCCGTGCGGACCGCCGCCGACCGTGCTGCCGGGTGCCGATCTGGTGGTCCGCACCCGGCCGGCCAACGCCGCCGCCCGGCGGGTCGCCGAACGGGCCGGCTTCGTCGACCACGGCATCGATCCCGGCCGAACCGGGCATGCAGCTGCTGCGCAGTCGGCCGCGGCCGGTCGCGGCGGGCCCGGTAGCGTCGCGGGCGTGAGCGAGGAGCCGGGGCTGTTCGACGACGGTGCGGTCCAGCCGTCGCGCCGGCGCGGGCGCTGCCGGCGGAGACGCCGCCGTCGCGTTCGCACCGGCCGGGCGATCCGGTGGACCCGCGGGCGCCGCTGGCCGTCCGGATGCGACCGGCCGACCCTGGACGAGGTCGTCGGCCAGGCCCACCTGCTCGGCCCCGGCGCGCCGCTGCGCCGGCTGGTCGAGGGCGGCTCGCCGTCGTCGATGCTGCTCTACGGCCCGCCGGGCACCGGCAAGACCACCCTGGCGATGCTGGTCGCCGGGGCCACCGGTCGCCGGTTCGCCCAGCTGTCCGCGCTGTCGGCCGGCGTCAAGGAGGTCCGCGCGGTGATCGCGGACGCCAGGCGGCGCTGCGGGCCACCGGCGAGCAGACCGTGCTGTTCATCGACGAGGTGCACCGGTTCTCCAAGACCCAGCAGGACTCGCTGCTCGGCGCGGTCGAGGACCGGACCGTCATCCTGATCGCCGCCACCACCGAGAACCCGTTCTTCTCGGTCGTGTCGCCGCTGCTGTCCCGCTCGCTGGTGCTGCAGCTGCAGCCGCTGACCGACGACGACGTCGGCGAGCTGCTCGACCGGGCCGTCGCCGACCCGCGCGGCCTGGCCGGCCGGTTCACCCTGGCCGCCGACGCCCGGACGCACCTGGTCGCGCTGGCCGGCGGCGACGCCCGGCGCGCGCTGACCGCGCTCGAGAAGCGGCCGGCGCGGTCGAGTCGTTGGCCGGCGCCGACCGGCCGGACTCCGGCGCCGATGCGCGGCCGAGATCGACCTGGCCGCCGTCGAGCGGGCGGTCGAACCGGGCCGCGGTCCGCTACGACCGGTCCGGCGACCAGCACTACGACGTCACCAGCGCGTTCATCAAGTCGATCCGCGGCAGCGACGTCGGACGCCGCCCTGCACTACCTGGCCCGGATGATCGAGGCCGGGGAGGACCCGCGGTTCATCGCCCGCCGGCTGATGATCCACGCCTCCGAGGACATCGGGATGGCCGACCCGACCGCGCTGCCGATGGCGGTCGCCGCGGCCCAGGTGGTGCAGCTGGTCGGCCTGCCGGAGGCGCGGATCGCGTTGGCGCAGGCCACCATCCACCTGGCCACCGCGCCCAAGTCGAACGCGGTGATCACCGCGATCGACGCGGCCATGGCCGACGTCCGGGCGGGCAAGGCCGGCAGTGTCCCGACGTACCTGCGCGACGGGCACTACCCGGGGGCGGCCCGGCTGGGCAACGCCCAGAGCTACGCGTACCCGCACGACCGGCCGGAGGCGATCGTCGCCCAGCAGTACCCGCCGGACGAACTGGTCGGCCGCGACTACTACCGACCGACCGGCCGCGGCGCCGAACGCGCGGTGGCCGAGCGGGTGGAACGATTGCGCCGCGCGGTGCGCGGGGACGGGTGAGCGGCGACGACGACCGGAGCAGGCGTCAGCAGAACACGGGAGGCAGGTGCCATGGCCGCGGCGATCCGAGGTGACCGAACTCGGTGGACCGGAGGTGCTGACGCCTGACCACGGTCGAGGTGCCGGAGCCCGGGCCGGATCAGGCCCGGGTGCGGGTCGCCGCGGCCGGGGTGAACTTCATCGACATCTACCAGCGGGCCGGCGTGTACCCGAAACCCGTGCCGCTACGTGCCCGGCTCGGAGGGCGCCGGCGTCGTCGAGGCGGTCGGCGACGGTGTCGGCGATCTCCGCGTCGGCGACCGGGTCGCCTGGGAGTCGCTGTCCCGGCTCGTACGCCGCGGAGGTCACCGGCCCGGCCGACCGGCTCGTCCCGGTGCCGGACGGGGTCACCGACCAGCAGGCCGCGGCCGCTGATGCTGCAGGGCCTGACCGCGCACTACCTGGCCACGACTCCTACCCGGTCGCCGAGGGCGACACCGTGCTGGTGCATGCCGGGGCCGGCGGGGTCGGCCTGCTGCTCACCCAGATCGCCAAGATCCGCGGCGCCCGGGTGATCACCACCGTGTCGACGCCGGAGAAGGCGGAGCTGTCCCGGGCGGCCGGCGCCGACGACGTGCTGGTCGGCTACGACGGTTTCACCGACCGGGTGCGCGAGCTGACCGACGGCGTCGGGGTGGCCGCGGTCTACGACGGGGTCGGCAAGGACACCTTCGACGGCTCGCTGGCCAGCATCCGGCGGCGCGGGATGATGGTGCTGTTCGGCGGGTCCAGCGGCCAGGTGCCGCCGTTCGACCTGCAGCGGCTGAACCGGTCGGGGTCGCTGAGCGTCACCCGGCCGACGCTGGTCGACTTCGTCGTCACCCGGGCCGAACTGCTCGGCCGGTGCGCCGACCTGTTCGGCTGGGTCACCGACGGTCGGCTGCGAGGTGCGGATCGGCGCGACCTACCCGCTGGCCGACGCCGGGCGGGCGCACGAGGACCTCGACGGCCGGCGCACCACCGGCAAGCTGTTACTGCTGCCCTGATCTGCCGGCCGGATGACGACGGAAGTCAGGCAGCGTGGTGAGCGCCTGTTCCGCGCCACCGGGTGTGTAGGTGACGAGCAGTCGCAGCGCCCGCCACGTGCTGTTGTAGGTCGAATGCTGTACACCGCGGGGGATGAGAACCGCGTCGCCCTCGGTGATGTCGAACTCCTCGTCACCCACGGTCTGCCGACCGGCGCCGGAGATCACGTACAGCACCTCCTCGGCGTCGTCGTGCTGGTGCGGTGCGTGGCCGCGCCCGGGCTGGACGATCACCTCGCCCACGGAACTGGCTGCACCCGCGGTGGTCTCGGGGCTCACGAACCACTTGAGGGTTCCCCAGTCGAGGCTGAAGGTGTCAATGCGGTCCGGGGCACGGTGGGCGCTGGTCATGAGTCCTCCTGGGTACCGATGGCTTTGAAGGTCCGGACCTGCTGGGTCAGGGCCCGTTCGGTGGGCAGCCGTTCCATGGACGATGCGCCGAAGAAGCCGACCACGCCGGTGGTGTGGCCGAGCACGTAGGCGGCGTCGTCCGGTTCGGCGATCGGGCCGCCGTGGCACAGCACGAGGACGTCCGGATTCACCGCGACCGCGGCGTCGCGCATCGCCTGCACCCGCTCCGCCGATTCCTCCAGGGTCAGCGCCGTCTTCGCGCCGATGGTGCCGTTGGTGGTCAGACCCATGTGCGGGACGAGCACGTCGGCCCCGGCCTCGGCCATCGCGGCCGCCTGGTCCGGATCGAACACGTAGGGGCAGGTGAGCAGGTCGCGTTGGGCGGCAAGGCGAATCATCTCGACCTCCAGGTCGAAGCCCATGCCGGTCTCTTCGAGGTTCTGCCGGAACACGCCGTCGATCAGCCCGACGGTGGGGAAGTTCTGCACGCCGGCGAACCCGATCGCGGCCAACTGGTCGAGGAAGCGCGGCATGACCCGGAACGGGTCGGTGCCGCACACCCCGGCCAGGACCGGGGTGTCGCGCACGACCGGCAGCACCTCGCGGGCCATGTCCATGACGATGGCGTTGGCGTCGCCGTAGGGCATCAGGCCGGCCAGCGACCCGCGGCCGGCCATCCGGTACCGGCCGGAGTTGTAGATGATGATCAGGTCGATGCCGCCGGCCTCGGCGCACTTGGCGGACAGCCCGGTGCCGGCCCCGCCGCCGATGATCGGGCGTGCCGGCGGCGACCTGCGCGCGCAGCCGGGCCAGCACCTCGTCGCGGTCCATCTCAGGCCCCCTTCGCGATCAGTTCGTGGAGCCGGTCGGACATGGCCAGGGCGAACATCTCGTCGTTGACGTGTGCGTCGATCTCGTGCACGGGGACGTCGGTGGCGTCCAGCCCGGCGTGCAGTGCGGCGAGTGCGGCGGCGTCGGCCGCCGGATCGGCGAACGGCTGTCCCTCGCTCATCCAACGCGCTCACCCCGCGCAGTGGCCAGAACACCTCGGTCGGGCCGGTGGCCGCGGCGAGCTTGGCGGCGATGCGTCGGCACACCTCGGCCATCTCGCCCGGGGTCGTCCGCATCAACGTCACTGTCGGGTTGTGCACGAACAGGTTCCGGTTTGCAAACTGGGCCGGCACGGTGTCCTCCGGGCCGAAGTTCACCATGTCCAGCGCACCGGGCGCGACCACCTGGGGAATGCCACGACGACCGGCCGCGGTGAGCCGGTCGGGGCCGGCCGAGAGGACCCCGCCGACCAGATCGTCGGCCAGTTCGGTGGTGGTCAGGTCGAGCACCCCGGCCAGCAGCCCGTCCTCGGCCAGCGCTTCGAGCGCCCGGCCGCCGGCCCCGGTGGCGTGGAACACCAGCACCTCGTAGCCATGCTCCCGCAGGCGTTCCGCGGCAGTCTGCACCGCCGGGGTGGTCACCCCGAACATCGAGGCGGCGACCAGCGGCCGGTCGTCGAGATTCGCGCTGCCGGCGCTCGCGGCGTACTGCGCGGCCATCGCGGCGACGGCAGCGGCGGCGTTGCCCAGGACGACGCGCGAGATCCGGTTGATCCCGGCCACGTCCACCACCGAGTACATCAAGGTGACGTCCTTGGCCCCGACGTACGGGGCCACGTCGCCGGCGGCCATGGTCGACACCAGCAGCTTCGGGAAGCCGACCGGCAGCCCGGCCATCACCGCGGCGGCGATGGACGAACCGCCTGATCCGCCGGCGGCCAGCAGGCCGTGGATGCGGCCCGAGCCGGCGGCCTCGGCGATCAGCGCAGCTGCCCCGCGACCCATCGCGGCGACCGCCGCGCCCCGGTTGTCGGCCGTGCGCAACGAGTGCAGGTCCGTCCCGGCGGCCGTTGCCACCTGGGCGGCGGGCACATCGGCGGTCAGACCGCCGGTCGGCGGGCCGGTGCCGGCATCCACCAGCAGTACCTCGACGCCGGCCGCCCGCAGTCGCTCGGCAAGAAAGGCGTACTCGGCGCCCTTGGTGTCCAGGGTGCCCAGCAGAGCAACAGTGGTCATCGGGCGTCTCCTTCGTCGCGAACCGGTCCCCAGGCTACGACAGGGGCAGCAGGCAGGTCGGGCTGCCGGTGTCCCAGCCGCCCCGTTCGGTCAGCGCCGCGGTGCCGGGGTCGAAGCCGAAGCGCCGCACCTGGTTACCCTCCTGCAGGGCGACCAGGATTTCATCGCCGGCCACGCAGAAGTGCCGGGGCCAGCCCGGGCCGACGTCGGTTTCGGACAGCAGGCGGGGGAGTTCGCCGGTGATGTCGAACACGGCCAGAGTGTCCGGGCCGCGGTTCGACAGCAGTGCGAGTGCTCCGTCGGTGGTCGGCGTCAGCTGGGCCGGGAAGGTCGGGCCGCGCTGCCCGGAGGCCGGCACCGAACCGGTGACGGTGAATCCATTCTCGGCAGAACCGTTCAGGGTCAACAGCTCCGCCGACAGCTCGGCGGCCAGCAGCCAGCTGGCGCCCGGCCCGGACCAGCTGGCGCGGGCCGGTGCCCGGTGGCAACACGGAGTGGCTGAGGCCGGAGAGTCGTCCGTCGGGTTCGAGCCGGTAGCCGAAGAGCGAGTCGGCGCCGAGATCGGCCACCACGACGGTGTCCGGCCCGTCGAACGTGACCATGTGCGGGTGCGCAGCCTCCTGGCGGTCGGCGACCGGGCCGGTTCCGAACTGCTGCCTCAGGTCTGTCCGACGCGCGAGCGCACCGTCGCGGCCCAGCCCGAACACCGCGACGGAGCCGCCGGAGTAGTTGGTGGCCAGCAGGAATCGGCCGCCGGGACTGACCGCGAGATGACAGGGGTCGGCGCCGCCGGTCGCCCGCGAGCCCAGCGAGGTCACAGCGCCGTCGCCACCGAGTTCCAGTGCGGTCACCGACCCGTCGGTGCTCTCGGTCGCGGCGTACACCACCGGCAGCCGTGGGTGCACGGTCAACCACGAGGGCGACACCAGGCCACACTCGCCGGCCGGTACCCAGCCGTCGTCGGACTCGACCAGCACGGTGACGCCCGGGCCGGTCCCGCCGGTCTCGGCGGTGTAGCACCCGACGAGCAGGACGGAACGGTCCACCGACGTCATGGCGATCGGATCAGTCCAGCCAGACGGTGGTGTCGCCGGGCAGCGTGCCGTCGCCGGGCAGCGGCGCCGACGCCAACAGCACGTCCCCGGCCGGCAACACGACCGGCCGCCGATCCCATGTTCGCCACCACCGTGAGCCCGCTGTTGCGGAAGGTGATCACGTCCTCGGGTCCGTCCAGCCACTCCAGATCGCCGTCGCCCAGCCCGCGCTCGCGGCGCAGCCGCAACGCGGCCAGGTACATCTGCAGGGTCGAGTCCGGGTCGGCGGCTTCGCAGGTCGCGGGACATGCCGACGTAGGACTCCGGTTGCGGCAGCCAGGTCGCCCCGGTCGGGACCGAACCCGAGCCCGGGCCGGTCGGCCTCCCATGGCAGCGGTACCCGGCAGCCGTCGCGGCCGCGGATGGTCTGGCCGGAACGCTGCCAGGTCGGGTCCTCGCGCAGGTGGTCGTCCAGTCCGGTGTGTTCGGGCAGCCCCAGTTCCTCGCCCTGGTACAGGTAGGCCGAGCCGGGCAGGGCCAGCATGGTCAGGGTGGCGGCCCGACCACGGCGCAGGCCGAGTTCGGCGTCGGGCTGCGCGTCGTCCACGCCGATGCCGTTCGGCCGGATCGACTGGTCGGCCAGTCCGAAGCGGGTCGGGTGCCGCAGCACGTCGTGATTGGACAGCACCCAGGTGGTCGGCGCGCTCGACGCTGCGGTTGGCCGCGAGCGAGGCGGTGATCACTTCGCGCAGCTTGGCCGGATCCCACGGGCACGACAGGTACTCGAAGTTGAACGCCTGGTGCATCTCGTCCGGGCGCACGTAGCGGGCCAGCCGGGACAGCGGCTGCACCCAGGCCTCGGCGACCAGGATCCGGGCCGGTGAGTACTCGTCCAGGATCGTGCCGCCAGTCGCGGTAGACCTCGTGCACGCCCTCCTGGTCCCACATCGGCGCGGCCGAGGTGTGCAGGTTGGCCACCAGGGCGTCGCCGTCCGGGGTGCCGAACGCCATCACGCCGCCGGCATCGGCGCTGGGGTCGTAGTCCGGCAGGTCGTCCTTCTTGACCAAGGAGTTGGCCACGTCGACGCGAAAGCCGTCGACCCCGCGGTCGAGCCAGAACCGCAGCACGCTGCGGAACTCCGCGCGCACCTCGGCGTTGGACCAGTTCCAGTCCGGTTGCTTCGGGTCGAACATGTGCAGGTACCACTGGCCGGGGCGGCCGTCGGCCTCGGTGACCCTGGTCCAGCCGATCCCGCCGAAGATCGAGGTCCAGTTGTTCGGCGGCTGTGCGCCGTCCGGTCCCTTGCCGTCGCGGAACAGGTAGCGGGCCCGCTCCGCCGAGCCGGGCGCCGCGGCCAACGCCGCCTGGAACCACGGGTGCTCGTCCGAGCTGTGGTTCGGCACCAGGTCGATGATCACCTTCAGGCCCAGCTCGTGGGCCCGGGCCAGCAACGCGTCGAAGTCGGACAAGGTGCCGAACAGCGGATCGACACCGCGGTAGTCGGCCACGTCGTAGCCCGCGTCGGCCTGGGGTGAGGTGAAGAACGGGGAGAGCCAGATCGCGTCGACGCCCAGCTCGGCCAGTGCACCGAGCCGGGAGGTGATGCCGGGCAGGTCGCCGATGCCGTCGCCGCTGCCGTCGGCGAAGGAGCGCGGGTAGATCTGGTACACCACGGCGCTCCGCCACCACTGTCCGGCGTTCGGAGCGGGGCCGGCCTTCGGAGCGGGCGCGGGCGGAGTGTTCGGCACGGGCGCGGGCGGAGCGTCGGCGGTGGTCGGCGAAGTCACCGCCACAGGCTAGGGGAGCCCCTCCCCGGATCAGAAATCCCGGCCGCTGCGGCGGCGAGTTCCGGCCGAGCCCGAACGGGGGTGCGGCGCAGCTACTGCCGGGTACCCTGACCGATGGCGGTCGACACGCCGACCGCGCCACACCCTCGAAGGTTGTCTTCGAGGGTCGGCCAACGTCGGTCAGCAGGGAGTCGCGCCGGTGAAGCGCATCTACATCTTCTCCGCCGGAGTAGCGCTCGGGGTCGCCGCGACCCGCCGCACCCGTCGGGCGAAGGAAGCTGCGCGGGCGGCGCTGGCGGCCAAGCTCACCCCGTCGGCGATCGCCGCCGACGTCGCCGACGCGATCGCCGAGCTGGGCAATGCGGTCGGATCGTTCGCCGCCGACGTCAAGCAGGGCGCGGTCAACCGGCGGGCCAGCTACCGTCCGATGGTCGACGGCGGCGACCGGGGCGGTGGTGCTGGTGCCGCCGGACCAGGTCGGGTGCCGCTGCCTCGACCTGCCACCGATCCGAGCGACGCCGATCCGCGCACCGGGCGCGGCTGCCGAGCGGCGAGCCGCCGCTCGGCCTGACCGGCGCCGACCGGCGCCGCCGCGACCGCCTGCACCTGTCCGACGCGCCACCCGGAGCCCGCCCGACGGGCGCACCGTGCAGAGAGTCAATCCATGCAGACACATGAGATCCGTCGCCGCTTCCTCGACCACTTCGCAGCGGACGGGCCACACCGTCGTGCCCGTCCGCCTCGCTGATCTCCGAGGACCCGACGGTGCTGTTCACCATCGCCGGGATGGCGCCGTTCAAGCCGTACTTCCTCGGCCAGGCGACGCCGCCGTTCGACCGGGCGACCAGCGTGCAGAAGTGCGTCCGCACCCTGGACATCGACAACGTCGGCATCACCACCCGGCACAACACGTTCTTCCAGATGGCCGGCAACTTCTCCTTCGGCGACTACTTCAAGGAAGGCGCGATCGCGCTTCGCCTGGGACCTGATCACCAGGTCCACGCGAGGACGGCGGCTACGGCTTCGACCCCGAGCGCATCTGGGTCACCGTCTACGAGAACGACGACGAGGCGATCGAGCTGTGGCAGAAGGTCGCCGGGCTGCCGCCGGAGCGGATCCAGCGGCGCGACGGCGAGGACAACTACTGGGACATGGGCGTGCCCGGCCCCGGCGGCCCGTGCTCGGAGATCTACTACGACCGCGGCCCGGAGTACGGCGCCGAGGGCGGCCCGGTCGCCGACGAGGACCGGTACCTGGAGATCTGGAACCTGGTCTTCATGCAGGACGTCCGCGGCGAGCAGAGCCCGAAGTACGGGCACCCGCCGATCGGCTCGCTGCCGCACAAGAACATCGACACCGGCCTGGGCGTCGAGCGGGTCGCGTTCCTGCTGCAGGGCGTCGACAACGTCTACGAGACCGACCTGCTGCGCCCGATCATCGCCACCGCCGAGGAACTGTCCGGCCGCACCTACGGCGCCGATCACGCCGACGACGTGCGGTTCCGGGTGATCGCCGACCACATCCGCTCGTCGGTGATGCTGATCGCCGACGGCGTCCGGCCCGGCAACGAGGGCCGCGGCTACGTGCTGCGCCGGCTGCTGCGCCGGACCATCCGCTCGGCCCGGCTGCTCGGCGTCGACCACGCCGGTGATGGCCCGACTGGTCGAGGTGACCCGCGACCTGATGGCCGAGTCCTACCCGGAACTGGTCGCCGACGAGCGACCGGATCGTGCGGATCGCGGTCGCCGAGGAGGAGGCCTTCCTCAAGACCCTGACCGCCGGGTCGCGGCTGTTCGAGGCGGCCGCCGACGAGACCAGGGCCGAGCGGCGGCACGGTGATCGGCGGGACGTCCGCGTTCGCGCTGCACGACACCTACGGCTTCCCGATCGACCTCACCCTGGAGATGGCCGCCGAGGCCGGGCTGACCGTCGACACCGAGGGCTTCCGCGCGCTGATGGCACGAGCAGAAGGCCCGGGCCAGGGCCGACTCCAAGGCCCGCAAGACCGGTTTCGGCGACCTGTCGGTCTACCGGGAACTGCTCGACCTCGGCGCCGACCGAGTTCACCGGCTACGCCGAGCTGGAGACCGAGGGCACCATCCGCGGCCTGATCGCCGACGGCAGCCGGGTCGGCGGCCGCGGTCGAGGGCGACGATCGTCGAGGTGGTGCTGGACCGCACCCCGCTGTACGCGGAGTCCGGCGGCCAGGAGTCCGACGCCGGCATCATCCTCGGCTCCGGCGCCGTCGGCCGAGGTGCTGGACGTGCAGAAGGTGAACCGCAAGCTGTGGGTGCACCGGGTGCGGATCACCGACGGTGAGCTGCGCGAGGGCGAGACCGTGCTGGCCAAGGTCGACCCCGAGTGGCGGATCGGCGCCCGGCAGGCGCACTCCGGCACCCACGTCGTGCACGCCGCGCTGCGCCAGGTGCTCGGGCCGGAGGCGCTGCAGTCCGGCTCGTACAACAAGCCCGGCTACCTGCGGCTGGACTTCGCCTGGAACTCGGGGCTGTCGGCGGCGACCCGCTCGCGAGATCGAGGAGGTCGCCAACCTCGCGGTGCGCGGCGACCTGCCGGTGTCGGTGCACTACACGTCGCTGCCGCGAGGCCCGGGAGACGCGGCGCGCTCGCGCTGTTCGGCGAGACCTACGACGAGACCGTGCGGGTCGTCGAGATCGGCGGCCCGTGGTCGATCGAGCTGTGCGGCGGCACCCACGTCGAGCACTCCAGCCAGATCGGCCCGGTGTCGCTGATCGGCGAGTCGTCGGTCGGCTCGGGGGTCCGCCGGATCGAGGCGTACGTCGGGCATCGACGCGTTCCGCCAGCTGGCCACCGAGCGGGCGCTGGTGGCCGAGCTGGCCGGCCTGCTGAAGGTGCCGCCGGCGGAGGTGCCGGGCCGGGTCGAGAACCTGGTGGAGCGGCTGCGGGTGGCGGAGAAGGAACTGGAGAAGGTGCGCGCGGCCGGCGGTGCTCGCCTCGGCCGGCGCGCTGGTCGACCGGCGCCGACCGAGGTGAACGGCGTCGCGCTGGTCGCCGCGGCCGCCCCGGACGGGGTCTCGGCCGGCGACCTGCGGACGCTGGCCGCCGACGTCCGCGGCCGGCTCGGCGGCCGGCCGGCGGTGGTGGCGCTGTTCGGTCCGTACCGACGGCGCGGTGTCGTTCGTGGTCGGCGACCACCGCCGGCCGCGGTCGACCGGCGGCCTGCAAGGCCGGCGATCTGGTCAAGGCGTTCCTGCCGGCCATCGAGGGTCGTGGCGGCGGCAAGCCGGACCTGGCCCAGGGCGGCGGCACCCGGCCGGACGGGGTACCGGCGCGCCATCGACACGCTGCGCGCGGCCGTCGCCGCCACGGCAGCGTGACGGCGGGACGGCGCGGGATTGCGGGTCTGGCGGATCCGACATGACCAGCCGCGACGGGGTGCGGCTGGGCGTCGATGTCGGTAGCGTGCGGGTCGGCGTCGCGATCAGCGATCCGCACGGCATCCTGGCCACCCCGGTCAGCACGGTGCCCCGGGATCGTCGGCGGGGCCACGGACCTGGACCGAGATCGCCGCGCTGGTCGCCGAGCACGACGTCGTGGAGGTCGTCGTCGGACTGCCGCGGACCCTGCGCGGGGACCGACGGCGCGGCCGTGGTCGCGGCCCGGCAGTTCGGCGACGCGCTGGCCGACCGGATCGCCCCGGTGCCCGTGGTCTACGCCGACGAGCGGCTCACCACGGTGACCGCGCACCGGCAGTTGGCCGAGCGCGGCGTGCGGTCCAGGGACCGGCGGGCAGTGGTCGACCAGGCCGCCGCCGTGCAGATCCTGCAGTCTCGGCTGGACGCCGCTGGCCCGGCAGGCGGCGCCCAGGCACAGTGAACGATCATCTCGGCATCTTCGGCGACGGAGCCTGCATCGGACGACGAGACCGTCGACGTCGACGTCGACCCTCGCGGGACGCTGCGCGCAACCGGGCGAATCCACCCCGCCGCCGCCGAAGGCTCCGCAGGCCCAGCCGGCACCAGGAGGCCCGCCAACGGCAGCAGGCGCGAGAAGCGCCGTCGCCGTCGCCGGCGGCGGCACACGGTGGTCGCGGTCCTGGTGCTCGCCGCTGTTGGCGGGCCGGGTTGTACGTCGGATTCCGGATCTGGCGCCACGACGCCGACGTTCATCCCGACTTCGCCGGCACCGGTGACACCGAGGTGATCGTCCGGGTCCAGAGCGCCGACTCGCTCGACGACATCGCCGCAGACCTTGGTCGACAACCAGGTGATCGCCGACGCGCAGACCTTCGTCGAGGTGACCAAGGGCGACGCCGAGATCGCCGCGCTGCAGCCGGGCTACTACAAGGTGCGCCAGCATGCGTCGTCCGCGGCGGCGGCAGATGCGCTGGTGGACGAGGACAACCGGGTCGGCCGGGTGCGACCTGATCCCCGGCCACCAGCTCGCCGACGTCACCGCCAAGGACACGAAGGGGAACACCGACCACCGTTCCCGGCTACATCAGCCAGATCACCGAGGCGGCCTGCGTGCCGCTGAACGGACAGTCGCGACTGCTTCACCGCCGACGCAGCTGTGGAAGGTGGCCGAGACCACGCTGCCCAGCGACGCTCGGCGTCGTCGACTGGGCCGAGTCGGACATCGCGAACGCTCCGGACCGCAGCCGTCGGCTGGAGGGGATGATCCTGCCCGGCACCTACGACGTCCCGCCCAACTCCGGGCCGACCGAGACGCGCTCAAGGCGGTGGTGTCGGCGTCCTCGGCCATGTGGAACAGCTCGGAGATCGTCGCGGACGCCAAGCAGCGTCGGCAAGACGCCGTACCAGGTGGCGGTGATCGCCTCCTCGTCGAGCGCGAGGCGAGTGACCGCGGACATGCCCAAGGTCGCCCGGGTCATCTACAACCGGCTGGCACGGGGGATGAAGTTGCAGATGGACTCCACGGTCAACTACGCCCTGGACCAGGCGCAGATCTCCACCAGCGCAGCCGATCGGGCGAACCCCAGCCCGTACAACACCTACGTGCACACGGGGCTGCCACCGACGCCCATCTCGCTCGCCGGGCACCGCGGCTTGGACGCCACGGTCAACCCGGCCCAGGGCGGCTGGCTGTACTTCGTCAAGGTCGACCTCAAGGGCAACTCCTGCTTCTCGATCACCGACGCCGAGCACGAGGCGTGCGTCGCGCAGGCCCGGAAGAACGGTGTCTTCGGCTGATGCCGGATCCGGCGCCGCGTCGGCGTGCGCGGTGCTCGGATCCCCGGTCGCGCACTCGCTGTCGCCGGCGCTGCACCGCGCCGGTTTCGCGGCGGCCGGTCTGCCCTGGTCGTACGAGCGGATCGAGTGTGACGGCGCGGCACTGCCCGGCCTGGTCGACGGGGCTCGGGCCGGAGTGGGCGCGGCTTCTCGGTGACCATGCCGGGCAAGGCGGCCGCGGCTGCGTATGCGGCCGACCGATCCGCGCGGGTCGACCGGCTCGGGGTGGCCAACACCCTGGTGCGTCGGGCGTCCGGCTGGTTCGCCGAGAACACCGACGTGGACGGTGTTCTGCGGGGCGCTGCGGGTCAGCCGGGGTGCCCGACCGGCGGTCGCGTCGCTGGTGCTGGGCGGGGGCGGCACGGCCGCGGCGGTGCTCGCCGCCCTGGCCGAGCGCAGCCCCGGCGGCTCGGTCCTGCTCGCCGGCCGCCGAACCGAGAGCACCTCCGGTGCGCTGGATCTGGCCGCTCGGCTCGGACTGCGGGCCTCGGTCGTGGGCTGGGCCGTCGGTGAGATCGCCGCTGCCGCCGCCGATGTCACTCTCGTCGTGTCGACGGTGCCGGCGGGCGCGGCGGATCCGTTCGCCGACGTGCTGGCCGGCGCGCCGGCCCTGCTCGACGTCGTCTACCACCCGTGGCCGACCCCGCTGGCCGCCGCCGGCCGCCCCGAACGGATCACCGTCACCGGGCTGGACATGCTGCTGCACCAGGCCCTGCGCCAGTTCGAGCTGTTCACCGGCCTGCCCGCCCCCGCCGCCGCCATGCGCGACGCCCTGCGCGCCGCCTCCGGCACCGACCTCCCGCTACCCCTCTGACCCTGGCTGCGTCCAGGCGGATCAACGCGGCGAGCACCGTCCGCGATCGACTGTGGACAAAACGTCGGGTGATCGACCGGGCGTGCCAGAGTGACGGCGTGGACGGCGTGGGGTGGGCAACGATCGGCTGGGCAGCGCTCGCCGCTGTGCTCGGGGCGCTCGTCGGCTTCGGGCTGCGGCTGCTGCTCGGTCGGCTGCGGCGGGGCGCGGTCATCCGTCCAGGTGTGCTCGAGGTGGTCACCGCCATGGTCAGCGCGGTGGGGGTCCTGCTGGCTCACGGGCTCCCGCACGTCGGCCTCGTGCTGTGGGCGGGGATCCTGGGCGTCGGGCTGTCGGCCGTCGACCTGAAGCATCACCGATTGCCGGATGCGTTGACCCTGCCGGCCATCCCGATCAGCCTGGGAATGGTCGCGCTCACCGGCTGGCTGGCCCCCGACTCCGGAAGCGTGCTCCGGGCCGTGCTCGGCGGAGCGGTGCTCGGCGCGATCTTCGGGCTCCTGGCCCTGCTGACTCCGCGGAACATGGGGTGGGGCGACGTCAAACTGGTGGTGTCGGTCGGCATCCTGCTCGGGTTCATCTCGTGGTCAGCGCTGCTGCTGGGGCTGATCGCCGCGTTCGTCCTGGGTGCGCTGGTCTCGATCGTCGGGATCGTCGTTCGGCGCTGGAGCCTGAAGTCGGCCATCCCGTTCGGCCCATTCCTGCTGGCCGGCTGCTGGCTGGTGTTGGTGCTACCGGTCACCACCGTGAACACCGTGCTGTGACCGCCGGAGCGCGACGTTCCCGGGAACGTCATCGCCAGTTCAGGACGAGGCGATCGGGTGGGCGGCGATCACCTCGGCACACCCGGCCCGGTTGAGGTCGAACACCTCCTGGGCGCCGTCCACCGGAATGACCGAGACGACGGCACCGCCACTCGGGTACAGATCGACCAGCTGAAAACTGCCGGACGCGTAGGTCCGTTCGTGCCCGATCGGAGACAGCGGGTCGGTGCGGATCGCCGTCGACCCGGCCACCGCGACCTGGATGCCGGCCAGCGACGACGACTGGGCCAGGTGATGGTGTCCGGCCAGAATCAGCCGGACGTCGGTGCCGGCGACAATGTCGGCCAGCGCCGACCGGGACGAGCGCTCCAGTGCGAAGTAGGCGAGCAGCGGGCTGGGCGGCGGCACCGGCGCGTGGTGCAGGGCAATCACTGTGCCGTGCAGCGCCGGCATGGCCAGGACCTCGGCCACATCGGCCAGATGGGCGGCGGTCAGCACGCCGTGTCCGGCACCGGGCACCGTGGAATCCAGCGCGATCACCCGCAGGCCGGCGACGTCGTGCACCCGGACCAGCGGCCCGGATGCGTCGACATCGAGCAGTGCGCGGTGGAATGCCGTCCGCACGTCGTGGTTGCCGGTGACCCAGATGATCTGCGGAGCAAGCCCTTCCAACGCATCGGCCACCCGCGCGTAGGCATCCGGATCGCCGGTGTCGGTGAGATCACCGGTGACCACCAGCGCGTCGACCGGCCGGCCGTCGCGCGCAGCACGACGCAGCACGGCGGCCGCGCGATCAACGGCGGCGTCCGCATCGATCCGGTTGTTGTACAGGACATCCCGGGACGTCAGGTGCGGGTCGGACAGATGGGCCAGGCGGTGGGTCGGCACCTCGACCGGGAAGCCGTCCGGGGTTTCGGGCATGGACCCGAGTCTGCCGCACCGCACCCGCACGAGCAGAAGATCAGCGCCCCGGCATGAGCTCTCGCCAGGCGAGCGGCGATGGCCGGCAGCAGCGCCGTGAGGTCGGCCGCGCGGGCATCAGGGGAACCGTCGCCGCGGCCGAACCGGTCGATCAGCCCCGTCCACCCGCCCGCGGCGGCGATCGGGGCCAGGTCACCGGACCAGCGGTCGCCGACGGCGAGCAGTCGGTCGGCACCGCCGACGAGGTCGGCGTACCGCTCGATCAGGGGTGGCCAGCAGTCCGGTTTGCCGGCGTCGAGGATCACCTCGTCGAGCAGGGGGGCCAGGCCGGTGCCGGCGAGCACCTCGGCCATCCCCGGCCGGGTCGGCATTGCTGACCACGACGGACCGCACCTGCCCGTGCAGCCCGGTGAGCAGGTCCACCAGGCCGTCCGGCGCGTCGACCGCGAAGGCGCTGGCCGCCAGGTCGTGCCGGCTCTGCCGGTAGGCGGCGGACAGCAGGTCCGCGTCGGCGCCGGCCGCGACGGCCAGCAGTTCCACTGCCTGGTACCCGTCCTGCGCCGCGGACAGGTCGGTGCCCGGATCGCCGGGAACGGACCGGTCCTCCAGGAACCGGCGCATGCCGGCCACCACGCCCACTCCGGCTGCCCCGTCGAGGCGTTCGGCGACCCGCCGGGCATAGGCGTGCACCGGCAGGTCGCCGACGTAGAGCGTGCCGTCGAAGTCGAACAGCAACGCCGCGACGGGTTCGGTGGGCACGCTCGGCACCGGTTGATCGTAGGGAGGTGCGGGACGCGGTGACGCGGGTCGGTACCGTCGGGACGGCAGCAATGCGACGAGGGAGGTGGGCGCGGTGGCTCGCGCGGAGCGGCGATCGGTGCGCGTCACGGTCGGGGTGATCGCGGCCGTGGCCGCGGTGGCGATGATCGTCTCGTCCTTCCTGACCTGGGTGAGCACCCCGGCCGACACCGGTGGACGCACCCGGGTCTCCGGGTGGGGGGCGATCTCCGGCGCCTCGGACATCGCCGGGACCAACCTCAACGACGTGCTGCAGTTGGGTGGCGGCGGCAGCTACCGACCCGGCCTGCTCGGGCTGATCTTCGGCGGGATCGCCCTGGTCGGCGCCGCGGTGCTGCTGCTGGTTCGCGGCAAGGAGCGCCCGCATCGCATCACCGCTGCGGTGTTGATCCTGTGCGGGCTGGTCGGCGCGGGTTGGGGTGTGTTGCGGAGCGTTGGCCCCCGGATCGGCCGGAGTGCTCGAAGCCGGCGACGGCCGCGCGGGGCTCGGACCCTGGCTGCTGGCGGCGGCGGGCTTCGTGTTGCTGCTGGTCGGCACGGCCGTGTTGGCCGGCATGTTGGAAACTCCCGAACCCGTCCGTCATCCCGGAATCCAGGGCTGATCCGGTTCGGGGGTCGACTCAGGACGGTGAATATTCTCCGTCGGTGAGCAGGTCGGCGACGGCGTCCAACAGCCGTTCGTCCCCCTGGTACGGGCCTTCGGTCCGCGGCCAGTGCACCACCATGTCGGTGAAGCCGAGCTCGGCGGCCCGACCGGCAGCTTCGGTGAAGGCGTCCAAGGATCCCAGGGCGAACGTCGGCCCGGCATCGGCGGACAGCATCCGTCGGGATGTCACCGGCATCTCGGTGCCGGCGACCACCTGATCGAACCTGGCGACGAGCCCGCCGACACCGGTCCACCAGTCGTCCCAGGCTCTCGGCGGGCCCGGCGCCCGAAGTGATCCACCCGTCCGCGCCCGCCGCGATCCGCATGCCCCGTGGGCCGTTCGCCGCGACCAGCAGCGGAATCCGGGCCCGGGAGCCGGTCGGCACCGTCCGGGCCCGCACCGCGGTGAACCACTCCCCGTCATAGCTGGTGTCCGGTTGCCGCAACAGCAGATCGGTCAACTCGACGAACTCGGCGAAGCGGTCGACCCGCTGCCGGGGTGACAGGTCGGGACCGCCGAACACCGCCGAGTCCCAGCCGACGCCGCCGGCGCCCATGCCGGCGAGCACCGGCCGCCCGACATGTCGTCCAGGGTCAGCAGGTCCTTGGCCAGGGTCACCGGATGCCGGAAGTTCGGCGAGGTGACCCAGGTGCCCAACTGGATCCGTTCGGTGACCAGGGCCGCCGCGGCCAGGGTCGGCATGGTCGCGTACCAGGGCCCGTCGGCCAGTGAGCGCCAGGCCAGGTGGTCGTAGATCCAGGCATGCGCGAATCCGCGCTCCTCCAGGGACTTCCACATTCCCATGGCCCGCGACCACGGGTCCTCCGGGAGGATGATGACTCCGATGCGCATGGCCGCAACGCTATCGGTCGGGCGCGCGGGTCAACCGCCGGCTTCGAACCCCAGGGCGAGCGCGGCCGCCCCGGGATCGGGGTGCGACCAGCGGGCCAGGTACTCGGCGGTGGAGGCCAGCGACCGCAGCTCCGCCCGGTCGAGGTAGAGCACGCCGGCCAGGTGGTCGGTCTCGTGGGCGACGATCCGCGCCGGCCATCCGGAGAGCTCTTCGTCCACTGCGGTGCCGTGCTCGTCGGTGCAGCGCATCCGCACCCGATGGGCCCGCTCGGTGACGGCCTGGTAGCCGGGCACCGACAGACAGCCCTCGTAGAATCGGGCGCGGCCGGTTCCGACCGGCTCGTACCACGGGTTGACGATCACCCGGAACGGCACCGGATGCCGGTCACGAGCAACCGCGATCTCCGGCGCCACGGCGGCCGCGTCGGCCAGCACCGCCAGCGCCAGCGGCACTCCGACCTGCGGGGCAGCCAGACCGACACCGGGTGCGGCGTACATGGTCTCGCGCATCGCGTCGATCAGGTCGGTGAGCAGCTCGGCGCCCAGCTGACCGTCGTAGTGGTCGGCGGGAGTGCGCAGTACCGGATCGCCCGCGGTCACGATGGGCAGCGGGCGCGGGCCCGCCAGCAGTTCCTCCACGCGCTGCGCCACGTTTCCAGCCACCGCGGAATGATAGGCGGCCCGCTCCGGCGCCGGCCGCCGGGAGCAAGTGGTTTGAAAATCAAACCAAACATGGCAGGCTGCTGTGATGGTGACGATTCCGCTGAATCCGGCCGAGCTGCGCGGCCGACCCTGTTCCGTGGCGGCGGCGCTGAGCGTGGTCGGCGATCGGTGGTCGTTGCTCATCGTCCGGGAGCTGCTGTTCGGCAACGGCCGCTTCAGCCAGCTCGCGCGGAACACCGGTGCCCCCCGCGATCGGTTGTCGGCTCGGCTGGCCGAGCTGATCGAGGCCGGCGTCGTCGAGCGCGGTCAGGGCGGCTACCAGCTCACCGCGGCCGGGTCGGACCTGGCCGGCGTGCTCGCGGCCGTCCGGGCATGGGGAGATCGCTGGGTCGTCAGCGAACCACCGCTGGCCGTGACCCATCACGATCACGCCCTGGAGCCGGTGGTGCAGTGCCGGACCTGCGGTGAGCCGGTGACGGCCGAGGGCCTCCATCGGCAGATGCTGGTGCCGGGCTGGAGCCAGGAAGGTCCGCTGCGATGATCTGGACGTCGAGCGGATCGGCCAGGACCACCGTTGCGGTGGCCGCCGGTGGCACCTTCGTCGCCCTGCTCTTCTTCACCTCGGCCATCGCCCAGATCGCCTCGCTGAGCTCCGCTCTGGGGGCCGGGCCGGACGCGCAGAGCTGGGTGCTGGCGTCGATGAGCGTGGGGCTGGCCGCCGGATTGTTGGTCAGCGGCGCGATGGGTGATCTCTACGGTCGGCGCACGGTCTTCGGTGCCGGCGCTGCGGTTCTCGCCGCCGGCGGACTTCTCGGGGTGGCGACCGCCTCGCCGGTGATCTTCGTGGTGGCCAGGGTGGTCCAGGGCCTCGGCGCGGCCGCGGTGATCTCGTGCGGACTGGGTCTGATCGCCGAGGTCCGGCCGACCGGTCCGGACCGGGTCCACGCCACCGCGGTGTGGGGCTCGAGCGTCGGGGCGGGCATCGCCGTGGGCCCCATCCTGGCCACGATCGTCGACCGCAGCCTTGACTGGCGCTGGCCCTACGTGATCCTGGCGCTCCTCGCGCTGGTCCTGGCCGCGGTGACCTTCGCCTGCATACCCGCCGACCGACCCGCGGGCGGGGGATCGGTCGACCTGCCCGGTGCCGTTCTGATCGGGGCCGGTACCACTCTGCTGCTGTCCGGGCTGGTCATCGGCCGCGGGGGCTGGAACCGTGGACTGCCCTGGATGCTGTTGCTGGCGGCGGTCATCGCACTGGCGGCCTTCGGCTGGGTGCAGTCACACAAGGCGGCGCACGGCGGCCGCCCGCTGCTGGATCCGGCGCTGCTGCGCCGACCGGACTTCGTGGCTGCCACGATCGCCGGGCTCGCCACCGGGGCCGGTGTGATCGCCGCGATGTCCTTTGCGCCGGCCCTGGTTGCGCGGGGCCTGGGTGGGTCGGCGGTCCAAGCCGCGTTGCTGCTGGGTCTGTGGTCCGTCACCAGCGTTCCGGTCGCGCTGCTGGCCCGCCGGCTGCCGCTGGGCGGAACCGCTCAGCTCGTTCTCGGGTTGTCGGTGACGGCGGTGGGTCTGCTGGCGTTGACCGGCATCAGGTCCGGATCCGGTTTCGGCCGGTTGGCGCCCGGGCTGGTGGTGGCCGGCGTCGGCAGCGGGGTGCTGAACGCTGCGCTGGGCCGGATGGCCGTCGCCAGTGTCCCGCCCGCCCTTGCCGCGATGGGCAGCGGAGCCAACAACACGGCCCGCTATCTCGGTTCCGCCATCGGGGTGACGGCAGTGTCGGTCCTGGTCGGAGCGAGGCCGGCCGGTCTGTTCGTCGGTTGGACCCACGCCGTGTGGTTCACCGCAGGCGTGTCCGCGCTGGGGGCCGTGGGCGTGCTGGCCTGTGTGTGGTGGGGAGGTCGCAGTGCGGTGACCGGACCGACGCGGCCCAGCGACGAGGTCCTCAGCCCGACGACCGGCACCGGCTGATCAGGGCCGCGGCCTCCAACGTCATCCAGGCACCCAGCTGCACCGACAGGTCACGCTCCGGGGTGAGCGACGACTCGACCACCGCGTTGCCCCGCACCCGCCCGGCGCCGCCGCGACGGGGTGGGGCGGCGGGCCGCCGCCAGTCGACCGCGAATACCGGACCCTCCGGCGTCTCCAGCCGTCCCCGCCAGATCGCCTCGGCCGAACCGATAACCAAGGCCGCACAGACGTCCCGGGTCGTCGAGGTGACGCCGGTGGCGCCTGGAAGCCCGATCGCGACCTGGGCCAGGTACCGGGCCAGGATGCCGGTGAACAGGCCACCGTTCCCGCCGCCGTGCCCGGACAGGACCCCGCCGGCGGCCAGCTGGTCGCCGATTGCCCCGACCAGGGCGCACAACCGATCGGGGGAGCGCTCCGTTCGACGGACCAGTTCCAGTTCGGCGCCGAGCACCACCCCCTGGCAGTACGAATAGACCGTCTCGTCGACGATGTCGGGTCGCCAGCCGTCCGCGATCAGGCCGCCGGCCAGTTGCAGCCGGGTTCTGATCCAGTCGAGGGTCTCGGTCGCTCTGGTCAGGTTTCCGTTGCGCGCCAACAGGATCGCCGCTGGCCCGTTGGCCGGAGTATTGCGGTACTCGTCACCGCGCCGCCAGGGGATGCCGCCGTACTCCGGTGACCAGGCCGCGACGATCCGGTCCGCGAGCGCCCGGGCCGGCTCGTCCAGCCGAACCGCGGCCACTGGCTCCGCCCGCTGCAGAGCCAGTGCCAGCCAAGCCATGTCGTCGTAGTAGGCGTTGTGCCACCGTCCACCGTTGCGCAGCCGGATGCCCCGGGTGAGCCGGGAGATCCGCCGTCGGCGTTCGGCGTCGGGATCCCGGAGTTCGGCGTCCACCAGGCAATCGAGCAGGTGCGCCTGCCACCAGTAGTGCCAGTGGCCGAACAGTCGTTCACGGACGGTCGCGGGCGAGCCGACCACTCCGAGCACTGTGCCGGGCAATCCCCAGAGCCGCCGCAGATGCCTCACCGTCACGGCTTTCTCGGCGGCCGCGGCCCACCGGTTCGGGGCGCCGCCGGACGCCTGGGACTCGCTCACGAGCCGCGCGGGTCCCCGTCGTAGGCCTCGGGGCCGTCGTACAACTGGCTCCGGTCGAACCGCCGGGACCGGTGCCCGTCGGGGGCCACCGCGGGCCGGCCGGCCGGCGCGGCCAGGGGCCCAGCGACGGCCCCGGCCGCGGATTCCTGTGCGTCCGGCGTCTCCGCCGGTCGCGGGTCGCGGTATTCGCGAACGACGAAAAAGCCGATGGCGAGCAGGGCCATGCCACCGAATGCACACCACTGCAAGGCATACGACAGGAACGGCCCCTCGTCGACCTGGGGCACTCCGATCGGCGCCAACACCGCAGGGCTGCCGTCGACCAGTTGCAGGAAGCCCGGCCGAACCGGACCGGCCAGCCCGGGAATCGCGCCGGCATCGATGCCCAGCACCTCGGTGCGGCCATCGGTCGTCTGCGCCGCGCGGTGCAGTGGATCCGGCTGGTCCGGTTGGACCCGCCCGGTGACCGTCACCGTTCCGGTCGGTAGCGCGTGCCAGCGGCGCATTGCTCACGGTGTCCGCGACCGAGACGTAGCCGCGATCGATGAGCACGGCGCTGCCGTCGGCCAACCGCAGGGGGACGACGACCTCGGATGCCGGTGCGCCACCGGCGTCCTGGCGCAGCCTGACGTAGACCTGATGTTCCGGTTCGAAGGTGCCGGTCGCGGTGACCGGCTGCCAGGTCGAGGCCGCGTCCGGGGGCCGGTCGACGAACAGCAGGTCGTCCACCGGGCGCGGCTCGGCCCCCACCGCGGCCTGCACCTGGGCGATCTCCGCCTGCCGCTCGGCGTGCCGGGAGAACTGCCACGGCGCCAGGATGACCCAGCACGCCGTGGTGAAGGCCACGATGGCGAGGATGCCGCCGATCCACCCCGGCGACGCCAGGAACCGCCAGCGTCCGGCGCGTGGGTGTCTCGGACGCGGCGGTGACCGTCACGTGGCTCCGAGCATCTCGCGGATTTCCTGGACGACTCCCGGGGTCGCCGCTTCGATCATCACCAGCACCTCGTCGAAGCCGGAGTCGGGGCCGTAGTACGGGTCGGGCACCTCATCGGTCTCGGCGTCCGGATCGAAACTGCGGAGCAGCCGGATCCGATCGGGATGGGCGCTGATCCGTCGCAGGTGACGGAGATGACTGTGGTCGGCCGCCAGCACCAGGTCGATGTCGTCCAGATCGTCGGCGGTGATCTGCCTGGCCACGTGGTCGGTCGGGTAGCCCGCGGCACGCAGCACCCGGGCCGCGCGCGGGTTGGCCGACTGCCCGACGTGCCAGTCGCCGGTGCCGGCGCTGCTGACCCGGACCTGATCGGCCAACCCGGCCCGTCGCAGGGCACCACGCAGGACGATCTCACCGATCGGCGAGCGACAGATGTTTCCCGAGCACACCACGCAGACGTGCAGCGCGGGCTCGCCGTCGGCGCCGGCCGGCGCGGTGGGATCGGCAACACTCACCACGCCATTGTCGCCCACCGGCGGATGACACACTCGGCACCACCGACCTGCGTCCCGACGGGAGTGCGATGCCGACGCTGTCCGACGTGCTGATCGTCCTCGACCGGGCCTACCCGCCGCGGCTGGCCGAGCCCTGGGACACCGGCATCGGCCTGACCTGCGGTGACCCCGACGCCGAGGTCGGTTCGGTGCTGCTGGCGGTAGATGTCGACGCCGCCATCGTCGGCGAGGCCGAGGACCTCGGCGCGGATCTGCTGCTCACCCACCACCCCTTACTGTTCCGACCGGTCCAGACGGTGGCCGCGAACACCGCCAAGGGTGCACTCGCTGCACCGGCTGATCCGCGCCGGAATCGCGCACGTCGCCGCCCACACCAACGCCGACCGGGCGGCCGGCGGAGTGAACGACGCGCTGGCCGCGGCGCTCGGACTGCGCGACGTCCGCCCGCTCGTCCCCGCCCCGGCCTCGCCACTGGACAAGATCGCCACGTTCGTGCCGGTGGCCGCGGCCGCGGGCGTGATCGAGGCGCTGGCCCGGGTGGGGGCCGGGCGGATCGGCGAGTACACCGAGGCGGCGTTCACCGTCGACGGCACCGGGCAGTTCCGGCCCGGGCCGGCCGCCCACCCGACCATCGGCACCGTGGGTGCGCTGGAACGGGTGCCGGAGACCAGGATCGAGATGGTGGCGCCGAGGGCGCTGCGGTCGACAGTGGTGGCCGCGCTGCGGGCCGCCCATCCCTACGAGGAGCCGGCGTTCGACCTGATCGAGGTGGTCTCGCCGGCCGAGCCGGGCACGGGCCTGGGCCGGGTCGGCGAGTTGCCCGGGCCGATGACATTGACCGCGTTCACGGACTACGTCGCCGCCCGGCTGCCGCCCACCGCGTCCGGCGTGCGCGCCGGTGGCGATCCGGACCGGGTGGTCAGCACCGTCGCGGTGTGTGGGGGCGCGGGGGACGGCGAACTCGCCGCGGCGAGCGCGTCGGGCGCCGACGTCTACCTGACGTCGGACCTGCGACATCACGTCGCCGCCGAGCACCTGGCCGATCCGGACCGGCCCGCCCTGGTGGACGTGGCGCACTGGGCCGGCGAGTGGCCCTGGCTGGGCCGGGCCGCTGACATGATCACCGCAGCCCTGCCGGGTAGCGTCTCGGTCACCGTGTCGCACCGGTGCACCGATCCGTGGACGGTGCACCGGCCGGCGCCGGCCGAGGATCAACAGTAGGAGGAGCCCGGGTGCCACCGCAGGCAGATCCGTTCATCCAACGCAAGCTGCTCGATCTGGCAGCGACCGACCGGGCCGCCGACACCGCGGCGCACCGCCGCACCTCGCTGCCCGAGCTCGCGGTGATCGAGGCCGGAGGTAAGCAACTGACCGAGCTGCGGGCGGCGGTCGTGGTTGCCGAGACCGAGGTGGCCGACCTGGACCGCGAGGGGCGCCGGCTGGACACCGAGATCGACCAGGTCAGGGCGCGCAGCAAGCGTGATCGTGATCGGTTCGGCCTCCGGGTCCGGGACGCCGCGGGAGCTGGAAGGTCTGCAGCACGAGATCGACTCGCTCGACCGACGGCAGGGCGTGCTCGAGGACGAGGCGTTGGAACTGATGGAGCGACGCGAGACGGCCGACGCCGCGCTGGCCGCCGCTACGCGGGCCCGGCAGCTCGTCCTCGACGAGGTCGCCGCCGCCGAACAACGCCGGGACGACGCCTTCGCCGACCTGGACGGTGAGCTGGCCCGGCTGCGGGGGCAACGGGCCGAGCAGGCGGCGCCGTTGCCGCCGGACCTGCTCGCGTTGTACGAGCGGATTCGCGGGACCGGCCGGGTCGCCGCCGCCGAGCTGACCGGCAACCAGTGCGGCGCCTGCCGGGTCGAACTCGACCGGGTGGCGTTCAACGCGACGCAGGTCCGCGCCGGTCGACGACGTGGTGCGGTGCGAGAACTGTGGCGCGATCCTGGTCAGGAACTGAGCGTGCCGGACGATCCGGCCGCGGCGCTGCCCGACCCGCACCGGGCGTCGGCAACCCGGCTGCTGGTGATCCGGCACGGCGAGACCACCTGGGGCGCACAAGGAAAGTTCACCGGGCGCGAGGACGTGCCGCTGACCTCCCGGGGCCGTCGGCAGGCGTCGTCGGCGGCCGGGCGGCTCCGCCGGCTGGCCCCGGCGGTCGTGCTCACCTCGCCGCTGCAGCGCTGCCGGCTCACCGCCGAGGCGATCGCCGGGGCGGTCGGTGCCGAGGTGATCGTCCGGGACGAGTTGCTCGACGGAACCCTGGGGGAGTGGACGGGTTTCACCGCAGCCGAGATCGAGGCGGGTTGGCCGGAAGCGTTCATCGCATGGCGCAGCGATCCTGACGCCACCCCGCCCGACGGCGAGTCGTTCAACGCGATCCGTGACCGGGTGCGGCCACTGCTGGTCGACCTGGCCCAGCGGTATCGAGGACGCACGGTCGTCCTGGTGACGCATGCCGCGACCGCCAAGATGATCCTGGCCTGGGCGCTGGACGCGCCGTCGGAGGTCGCCTACCGGGTCCGTATCGATACCGCGTCGCTCACCGGGATCTCGATCGACGACGACGGCACGACGATGGTCTGGGCGGTCAACGAGACCGGCCACCTGCCCGACTGAGTGGTTCGGCCGCGCAGCATCCTCCTCGACGGACAACTCGGGCATTCCGCCGGCCGTGCGTGATGCGTACGCTGAGGCGGCTACGCCACCCGGGATGCCGGGAAAGCACCCTACTTTCCCACCTTGTGGCCGCGCAGTTGCCCACAGTGCTCGGCCCTGGGAGTCCTGCAATGTCTCGTGGTACGTCGTCTCCTGGTACGCCGTTGACCCGCCGCGCGGGTACGCCGGCGTCGGGTGCGCGACGGCGGGGCGTCGCGGCGCTGTGCACCGCAGTCCTCGCGCTGGGCGTCGTCCTCGCCGGCCCGCAGACCTCGGCGGCTGCTGCAGCGGGGCCGGTCGCAGCCGGGAGCGGCGCCGCAGTCGCCACGCCGCCGACCCGCGGCGATGGAGGAGTCGCGCCGGAGGCGCCCGCCGTCGTCAAGGGGCAGCGGGCAGCCGGCACCGAGCGGTCGACGTACTTCGTCGAGTTGACGGGCACGAGCGTCGGGACGGCGTTCCGGCAGAACCGCGGCAAAGGCACCGGACCGGCACGGGCGGCGGCGCAGGCGGCGGGGAAGGCGATCGCCGCGCATGTCGGGGCGGTGGCCGATGGCCTGCGGTCCGCGGACCCGGATGCCCAGGTGCTCTTCTCGACCAAGAACGTGTTGCCGGGCTTCGCGGTCATCGCGACCGCGGCGGCGGCCACCGAGCTGGCGCAACGACCCGATGTGCGCGCCGTCAGTGCGATCACGCCGGCCGTCGTCACCTCGACGACGACCGACGAGTTCACCCGGGCGTTGGCCACCTGGCAGAGCACCGGCTACCTCGGCGAGGGCGTCAAGGTCGGGATCATCGACACCGGCATCGACTTCACCCATGCCGACTTCGGTGGCGCGGGAACGAATCGGCTTACGCCCGGGCCCAGGCGAGTCCCGCGGACCCGGATTGGTGGAGCAGTCTGCCCCAGCAGGCCCGGACGAAGATCGCCGGCGGATACGACTTCGCCGGTGACGGCTACACCGGTTCGAACGTCCCCACACCCGACAAGGACCCGCTGGACTGCTACTCGGTCAACGGGACCTCGCTCGGCCACGGCACCCACGTCGCCGGGATCCTGGCCGGTTTCGGGGAGAACGTCGACTCCTCGACCTTCGCCGGCAGCTACCAGGGGCTGACCCCGAGTTCACTCAGCCAGCTGGGGATCGCGCCGGGTTCCGCACCCGGGGCCAGTATCTACGCCCTCAAGGTGTTCGGCTGCAGCGGTAGCAGCAGCCTGGTGATAGAGGCTTTGGACTGGGCGCTGGACCCGAACGGCGACGGCGACACCACCGATCACCTCGACCTGGTCAACCTGTCACTCGGTGCCGACTACGCCGCGGAGGACGACCCCGAGAACGCGATGATCGACGCGCTGGCCGCCCAGGGCGTGCTGTCGGTGGTGGCCGCCGGAAACGCCGGCGATCTCACCCTGGTCGGTGGCGCTCCCGGCAGCGCCACCTCGGCACTCACCGTCGCCGACTCGGTGGGCGATCTCGCTGCCCCCGTCGGCGCGCCCGACACCCTGAACACCTCGTCGTCGCGGGGGACGTACGGCTCGGTCAGCACCATCAAGCCGGACGTGGCCGCTCCCGGCACCAGCATCGTCTCCGCGAACAAGGGCAGCGGCACCGGCAGCGTGGCCCTGACCGGAACGTCGATGGCGACCCCGCACGTCGCGGGCATCGCGGCTCTGGTCAAGCAGGCGCACCCGGACTGGACACCCGCCCAGATCAAGGCCGACGTGATGAACACCGCGGTGCACGACGTCTCCACCGCGGCCGGGGGTGGCGGAATCGCCTACGGGCCCAACCGGGTCGGCTCGGGTCGGGTCGACGCGGCCCTCGCCGCCACCAACACCCTGCTCGCCTACGACGCGGCCGACCCGTCGGCGGTCGGCGCCTCGTTCGGCGTGGTGGACGTGCCGGTGACGGCGACGCCGAACGCCACCATCACCGGGACGCGCACCGTCGCGATCACCAACGCCGGGACGTCGCCGGTAACCGCGACGGTCGACTACCAGGGGTCGACCACGCAATCCGGTGTCGGCTACTCCCTGTCGACCGACTCGGTCACCGTCGGGGCCGGCGAGACCGCGAACGTCACCATCACCCTGACCGCCTCGGCCAACGCGATCGGGCGGGATATGGACCCGACCATGGATCCACAGCAGGGCGGGGGCACACGCGACTTCACCCCACTGGCCTCGGGTCGGCTGGTGATCACCCCGGTCACCGGTTCGGTGCTTCGGGTGCCGGTGTCCGCCGCGGTCAGATCGGTGAGCGACACCAGCGTGTCGGCCACCAGCCCGATGAGCGAGGTGACCGTGGCCGGCACCGGTTTCGATGCGTCCGGCACCACCGACGGCAACGGTTATCACGGCGCGGCGTCGCTGCTCAGCGTGTTCACCCTGGGTGGGAGCAGCGCGAAGAAGGCACCCTGCACGGCCACCGTCACCACCGGCTGCAGCCAGGGCCGACGCGATGCCTCCGGCGACCTCCGCTACGTCGGTGCCACCAGCGACTACCGGCTCAAGGGCGCGGCCGGCAGCGCCTACTTCGCAGTCACCGCGTGGTCGCAGTGGACGGCACCCGGCACCTCGACGGAGCCGTACGTGGACATCTGGACGGTGAGCGACCCGGCCACCGATCCGCCGGACTTCGAGGCGTACGTCGCGCCGGGGTATCCCGGGACCGACCGGGACAACTTCGGCATCTGGCTCTACGACTCCGCCACCGGATCCAGTGACTGGGTCTCCGATGTCAACGGGCTCGACCCGGTGTACGACTCCACCGTGTTCGACACCGACACCCTGGTGATTCCGGTCCCGCTGGCGTCGCTGGTACCGGCCGACTGGCGCCGTGGCGACGTCGCTCGCCCACCTGCGCTACCAGGTGGGCACCTACTCGCCGTTCGGCTACGGCGCCGACCCCGTCCTGGACCAGATTCCCTCGGGCAGCAGCACCATCGCCTTCGACCCGGCGAAGCCGGGGATCTCGGCCCTGAACCCGTCGATCTTCCCGGTCGGCTCGAACCAGAACCTGTACTGGCCGGACGCGGGCGGCCTGTCGGTGCCGATCACGTTGGCCCCGGACAACACCACCGGCTCGATCCTGGTGCTGCACCAGGACGGGGCGTCCGGCAGCCGGGCCCAGGTTCTCACCTTCGGCACCACCAACACCTCGCTGCCCGGCATCACCGGCACGACCACGGTCGGCGCGAGACTGACTGCGGTGAACGGGACGTGGTCGCCGACCCCGTCCATCTTCAGCTATCAATGGCTGCGCAACGGGGCGGTCATCGCCGGAGCCACGGCGTCGACCTACACGTTGACCGGAGCCGAGTGGCGTACGGCGGTGTCCGTGCGGGTCACTGCCAGGCGCGCCGGTTACCCGCCCGCGACGGCGACGTCACGCGCCACCGGGGCAGTCGCGGCCGGGACCTTCATGGGGCGCACCGCGCCGGCCATCGCCGGTACAGCCAAGGTCGGCTACCCCCTGACGGCGTCGAAGGGCTCCTGGTCGCCGATGCCCAGCCATTACGCCTACCAGTGGTACCGCAACGGCGCGGCAATTGCCCGTGCGACGGGCGCGACGTACCGGCCGGCGGCGCCCGATCTCGGCAAGCGGATCAGCGTGAAGGTCACCGTGCTGCTGGCCGGCTACACCGCTGCCTCGAGGGCGTCCGCAGCGACCGCGGCCGTAGTGGCGGGAACCTTCGCGAACAGGTTGGCGCCCAGGGTGTCCGGTACTCCGAAGGTCGGCTACACCCTGACGGCGTCGAAGGGGACCTGGTCGCCGACGCCCACCGGTTATGCCTACCAGTGGTACCGCAACGGCTCGGCGATCGCCGGGGCGACGGGCGCGACGTACCGGCCGGCGGCAGCCGATGTCGGCCGGAGGATCAGCGTCAGGGTCACCGTGCTGCTGGCCGGGTACGCGAAGACCGCGAAGACCTCGGCCGCCACCGCGGCCGTCCGGGCGGGAACCTTTGCCAACCGGGCGGCGCCCAAGGTGACCGGCACTGCGAAGGTCGGCCACACCTTGACCGCAGCGAAGGGCTCCTGGTCGCCGACGCCCAGCCATTACGCCTACCAGTGGTACCGCAACGGCTCGGCGATCGCCGGGGCCAGGGCCACCAGGTACAAGCTCGGCACCCGCGACGTCGGCAAGCGGGTCAGCGTCAAGGTCACGGCCTCCCGCGCCGGCTACACCAGCTACGCCCGGCTCTCCCCGGCCACCGGAATCGTCACCCGGTGACCCGGCCGCCAGGATCGACGTACTGACCGAACACGCGACAGGCTGTCGAGAGACGAGGCGGGCGGCGCGCCCCCTGGACGGCCGGACCGGGTCGGGCGAATTCCCGACGGATCGAGGGAGGTCATGCCGAGCGGTTCGCGGCTCCGTCGGGGACGAGGCTGAACGCGCCTTCTTCCTCCTGGGCGTTGTGCAGCCGGAGGACGGCGTACAGCCCGTAGAGCAGCCGGCGGAGTTCGATGACGTCCTCCGGCTCGACGGTCTGCGGCGTCGAGCCCGTCGAGCAGCCGCCGCAGCCGGCCGACCTGATGCTCGATCTCGGCGTGGGTGCGGCTCATCGCGGCGGTCGCGTCGGAGCCGCCCAGGGCACGATCGACCAGCGGGACCAGGAGTTCCTCGTCGGCGCGTTCGTGAGGGAGCAGTTCGCCTTCCAGCCGGTCGAGCAGGGCATGCACCGGGTCGAGGTCGCCGTGGTGGGTGGACAGGGCGTCGGCGACAGTCCGGATCTGCTCGATCACCGGCAGCACGGCGTCGTGCTCGGCGCGCAAGCTTGACGCGCGGTCGCGACGTCCGCGGGGGGCATCGCGACGGTGTGCACCGTTCCGGGGAGGACCGCGCGCAGGGCGATGCCGATGGCCAGCACGTCGATGACCTCCTGGACGACCGCGCCCGCGGCCGGCGGCAGCAGCCCGGCGGCGGCGACGGCCATCGCCACGAACGACAGTCCCATGCCGACCAGGACGGCCTGCAGCGCGATCCCCTTCGATCGGCGGGCGATGAGGATGGCGTCGGCCAGCGCGTCGACCCGGTCGACGGTGAGCACGACGTCGGCGGCCTCGGACGATGCGGTCGCGCCGCGGGCGGCCAGCGCCACCCCGACCCCGGCGGCGGCCAGCGCCGGTGCGTCGTTGACGCCGTCGCCGACCATGATCGTCGCGCCGTGCGCGGACTCCCGTTCGATCGCGGCGAGTTTGTCGGCCGGGTCGCAGTCGGCCAGCACGGTGTCGACCCCGACGATGCGACCGATCATGTCGGCGATGTCGGCGCGGTCGCCGGTGACCAGCACGACCCGGGTGATCCCCGCATCGCGCAGCGCGCGGACCATCCGGGGCGCGTCCGGCCGGATCGGGTCCTCGCAGCAGGAACGCCCCGGCGGCCCGGTCGTCGACGGCGACGAAGACCGTCAGGGAGCCGTCGAGGTCGGCGCGGCGGCGAACCTGCCGCACCCACGGCGGGGTGGCGTCGCCGACGATCCAGGCCGCCTTGCCGATCTTGACCCGATGTGTCACCGACGGTGCCCTCCAGGCCGTAGCCGTGCACCTCGTGGACGTCGCGGGGCATCTGCAGCGCCAGCCCGCGGCGGGTGCCGGCGGTGACGATCGCGCTCGGCCAGCACGTGCGCGGACACCTGGTCGAGCGACGCGGCCAGTCGCAGCACCTCGTCGGCGTCGAAGTCGCGCGCCGGCGGTGACCACGTCGGCCACCACCGGGTGGCCCTGGGTCAGCGTGCCGGTCTTGTCGAACAGCATCACCCTGCCGCCGGCGAGGCGCTCCAGCGCGCCGCCGCCCTTGATGACGACGCCCAGGCTGGGCCGCGCGGGACAGCCCGGACATGATCGCGATCGGGGCCGCGAGCAGCAGCGGGCACGGCGTGGCGACGACCAGCACGGCGACGGCCAGCACCGGGTCACCGCTCAGCGCCCACGCCAGCTCCGGCGACGACCAGGGTGAGCGGCACGAACAGGATGGCGAACCGGTCGGCGACGCGCACGAACGGCGCCGAGGACGCCTGCGCCTGCTCGACCAGGCGCACCACCCCGGCGTAGGTGGACTCGGCGGCCGTCGCGGTCGCCAGCAGGTCGATCGGCTGGCCCGGCGTTGACCACGCCGCTGCGGACGTCGTCGCCGGCGATCCGCTCCACCGGCAGCGGCTCGCCCGGTCAGCGCGGACTCGTCCAGGACGGCGCGCGAGCAGCAGCCGGCCGTCCACCGGCACGATCTCGCCCGGTACCGACCAGCAGCCGGTCGCCGACCGCGACGTCGTCCACCGGGATCTCGACGACGCCGCGGTCGACGCGGCGTCGCGCGGTGCGCGGCGCCCGCTCGACCAGCAGGCTCAACTCCCGGCGCGCCCGGGCCGCCGCCCGGGCCTCCAGCAGCTGCCCGCTGGCCAGCATCACAGTGATCATCGCGCCGGCGAACGGCTCGTTCACCACCAGAGCGCCGGCCAGCGCGAGGACCGCGATGACATCGACGCTCAGCCGGCCGCGGCGGATCGACGCCCACCATCCAGCCAACCGAGAACACCAGGCCCAGCACCGTCCCGGCGATCCACAACATGCTCGCCGCGGTTGCCGCGGACAGCAACCACGCCACGCCGCCCGCGACCAGCAACACCGTGGACACCGCGAACAGCGCCCGCTCCTTGTTCGCGCCGAACCAGGTCACGGCCGACCACACTCCCCAGTCATACGATGCACCCGCCACGCCACGCCGCGCCGGTGCAGGTACCGGTCGGATCCGCGGCCACCGACACGCACCAGCACCGCATGATCACACCTCCGCCGTTCAGTGTGTCCAGCAGCCGACGCCGCACGGCAGGGGCGAAGGTCCCCACCCGCCGTGACTATTGCCGATCTCGCCCCAGGTCCGCCTGGCCTGTCGCTTTGATCTACGGGTCAGGCGTTGCCTTGGCTTGGCTGCGGTAGAAGTCCCGCCAGATCAGCCTGCGCAGCGGGATCCACCGGGGAATCGAGCGAAGCCCAGGAATGTAGGGCAGGAAGATCAGCACCAGCGACAGCAGCGCCATGATGTAGAAGATGATGGCGTCGGCGTGGCTGGTCAGGTAGTCGTCGGGGTTGTCCGAGTTGAATTGCGGGATCTGGTACCAGAACGAGTACAACCACAGCCAGGCCTGGCCCGGGATAACTACCGGTCTCGTTCATCATTCCCCAGGTGTTGCCCTGCAGGTTCGCCGCGGTGGCCGCGTCGTCCAGGTAAGAGCCGTCACCCAGGAAGAGCACCGTTTGGTGAAATCGGTCTGGTAGAAGCCGCCGTGGGACGCCAGGATGCCGTCGAGCGCACCGGCGGCGGCCATGTCGGTGAGCCCCTGTGCCAGCACCGGCACCGGGCCGTAGTCGCCGGCGGCCACCGCGGTGGCGTCACCCCCGGCGTCGGTCAGCGCGGTGTCGTAGGCGGTCGCCCAGGCCGTTTGCTGATCGGCGCTCGCGGCGTCCCAGGTCGGCCAGCGCGCCAGCCACCTCGGCGGACTGACCTTCGGTGCGCAGTGGCGTGATCACGAAATCATTGGCCGCGTCGACCGGGTGCGTGACGCCGAACCACTTCTGCGGGGCAAGCGGTCCGACCGAGATCCCCTCGCCGGCGGTGTTGTACGGCGGCCCGTAACTGGCGGACTCGCTGGTACCGGCCAATTCCTGGACGGCGGTGGCGTAGAAGTTGTCCGGCGCGCTGCTCGCCCATCCCTGGAACGTCAACTGCGGTTCGTCGGGGGAGCTGAACAGCCCGGCCAACAGCACCGTCAGGATGCTCACCACGACAATCGCGATGACGCCTTCCTTGATGATGTCGTAGCGCCGCCAAGGGCCTTCCATTCCCGGCTCGCGACGTCGGTGCCCTTGACGGGCTTCGTGCGGTCGGCGGTGTGGGTGCTCATGACCGCGCCTGCGACGCCGCGTCGTCGGTCCGGAGTCCGGCCGGTACCTCAGTTATCAACAGCATCTATCGGCGGTACCACGCCCCGCAGCCGAACCAGCAGCACATGCCACACCACGATCACCCCGACCACGAGGGGCAGCAGGCAGGCGTGCAGCAGGAGCATCTGCCCGAGATTCGCAACGTTGAAGAACGCGCCGATGCCGACGGCGTTCAGCCCGTCCTTGGCCTCGAACGAAATCCACTGGGAGTCGAGATTCGTCTGCACCAGATACCCGGTGAACGCGGTTCCGATCGAGGCCAGAAACGCGACCACCCCGGTGATCCACGTCAACACCCGGCGGCCGCGCCACGCCGCCATCCAGAACTTGCCCCACAGGTGAACGACCATGAACACGAAGAACAGCTGCACGCTCCAGAAGTGCATGCTGTTGGTGAACAGGCCCAGCGACGACGTGTGGTACCAGGCGGGGCCGGCGAACGCGAGCACCAAGCCGGTGGCCAGGATCACCAGGAACGCCGCCAGGGTGGCCACCCCGAAGATGTAGATCCAGGACGCCACATACGCAGGCTGCCGCTCCGGTAACAACTTGTCCGGTGGGAGTTTCGCCATCCACGCCCGGCGCAGGCCACCGGTCCACGTGGCGGCGGACTCGGTGGCCGCGCCGGGACCGTTGATCGAGATGCCGGAGCCGGGGTCGGTGCTGCCGGCCTCGGCGGCCGGACTGGGGGTGGAGGAGGTCATGACCTGTCCCGTCCCTTCGGGAACGGCAGCAGGATGGCCAACACGAACAGCACGATCATCACCAGGATGACGATCAGGTTGGGAATCGATATTGACAGCCAGCCCCAGCCGACATAGGTGGCGGTATCAGACATGTCGGCCAGGTACGTCGTGCCCATCGGAGCTCCTCGAGACCGCCCCGGGTTCCGGGGTGTCCGGTCCATTGTGGTCACTCGCCGCCCCGCCGCGTACCGCCGTAAGGGGCGAACTGCTCCGGCAGGCGGCAGGATTTCAGCCACCCGGGCGACCTGCCCGGGTGTTGCTTATCGGGCACTCCGGCCGCCTCGACTCGCTGGAGAGGTGTACTGGGTAGCGCTCGGCGACGTGCCGGCGCCGGGTCGGGATGACAGTGCGACCGCGACCCGCGCTCAGTCGACGAACGGTCCCCGGACAGCCCGGCCAGAGATCTGATCCGGCTTGATGGCGATGAACAGATTCCGCACTCCGCTCGCCCACGGAACCGGTCCGTCCTTCCATAGACTCGTCAAGCTGTAGCGCCCGGTCACCTGCTCCGCGGTTCCCAAGACCAGCACGTTCCAGCCGAAGGTGCCCTGCTCGTCGATCTCGTCGATCTCGAAGGCCACCCTGGCTCGCCGCTGCAGCGACGACAGGACGCCGTGCGGCGACGTGCGGAAGACGATCTCGCTGTTGTGGTACGAGTACGTCACCGGCAGGATGTGCGGCCCGCCAGGGGCGTTCCAACCAACCCGACCAACGGTGTGCAGACCCAACAACTCCCGGCACCGAGGCTCGAGAATCACCTCGAAGTGGCTGGCGTGCTCATGCGGAGTTGTCATTACCCACCCCTTCGGTATGAGCCCTCCGAGTCTCCAGGCACGGCGGCGCGCAGGGCGGCCGGATCAGGATGTTTCTCTTCCTGGCGACGCGGCCAGCCGTCCCCCGAGCATAGGGTCCGGGGCCGAGACTCTCGACCGCTGATCGAGTCGTGCGCGCAGTGAGCCAGCCGGTGGGCGCTCGCGGCGAGATCGGGACCAGGCGATGAGATCAAGCCACCGGCTGGACCGTCGCGCTCGGGCTCGGCGGACCTGTTGCGGACTGCGGCAAGATCAACTGACCAACCGGGCTGGTCAAAGGCTTTCGAGGGACGAGGCAGCCTGTAAGCCGGGTCCTGTTCCCGGGTGCCTTGCGGCGATCCCGTTCGGCGACCATCCATCTCGGCGTGCCGTCGCCGGCACGCTCCAGCAGTCCACCCGCAGGCTCGGGCGGGCCGCCCTCGAACACCTGCGCACATCCGGCGAACCGGATGCTCTCGACCTTGCTCCGGGTGGGGTTTACCGAGCCACCCCGGTCACCCGGGATGCTGGTGGTCTCTTACACCACCGTTTCACCCTTACCGCCGATCGGGCAGATCGGCGGCGGTCTGTTTTCTGTGGCACTGTCCCGCGGCTCGCGCCGGGTTGCCGTTGACAACCACCCTGCCCTGTGGAGCCCGGACTTTCCTCGGCGTCCGGCCGCCCGGCATGCTGCCGTCCGACCGGACGACGCGGCCGCCCGGCTGCCTCGTCCGCCGCTCATCCTAGTGGCTCGGCCCGGGCCACCCGGCGCTCAGATCGGATCGCCGGCCGGACCCGGACGCCAGACCGGCCACTCGGGATGACCGGTGCACGCCGGTACGACCCAGAGGGCGGTCGCACGCACGACAACGCCAGGTGCGGTGCGAGGTGCCGGCGCACAGGCACGGATGGCTGCCGACCAGCACCCGGTCGTGGCCCAGTTCGTGGCCGGCCGGACAGCGTGGCGGTGGGATCTCGGTCACCCGCATGCCGGCGAAGCAGTAGTGGTCCGGGTGCCTGCCGAACGGTCCGGATCCGGTGATGGTCATGACCCAGCAGCGTAGTACCTGACTCGTACACATGTTCGATCCGATGACACGGCCCCACGTTCCGGCAACTCGGCCCGATGCCCGACGTGTCCCGATTACGCTGCTCGGTGGCGAAGGGGTCGGGGTGAGGGTCGGTCGGAGGCGGCAGACGGCGGCGGCGCTGGTCGCTGCGGCGGTGGCGGTGCTGCGCGGATGCGGTGCGGAGGTCGCCGGGAACGCCGCAGGCCGGGCCGGTCCCGGTGATCAGTGACGTGCCGACAACCGCAGCCCATCACCCCGGCGACCACCGCGGCCTCGCCCACCGAAGCGCGAGACGCGAGACACGTCCGCGCCGTCGGAGCAGACGGTGACCAGTAGCGCCGACACCTCGTCCGCACCGCCGACGTCCACACGGACGTCCGCAGCGCCGACATCGGCGAGCAAGCACCTGCTGCCGGATCCGCCGAAAGACCGGAAGTACAACCAGTACGGCGACGTGCTGGCTCAGCCCGGCGTCAGCTACGGACTCACCGCGACCGTGGACGGCCAGGACCAGCCGGCCTTCGTGTTCCGGGTCAACTCGATCCGGGTCGACAAGGGCTGCGGAAAGGCCGGCGGCCTCGAGAACCCCGCAAAGCCCGAGAACAAGCACTTCGTCGTCATCGATCTGGACGTCGAACTCCGCGCGCTGACACCCGAACAGGCCGACGCCGACGGTGTCAACTTCACCGGCTCCAGCTGGGAGGCCTTCGACGCCAAGGAGACTCCGCAGACCGGAATCCACACGGATGCGGCCCTGGATTGCCTTGGCGACGATTCCATCGGGTCGGTCAACGACTTCGCCCAAGGTGCGCTCAACTCCGGGCTGGCTGTGGTCGACATCGATGCGGCCAAGGGCACGGTGCTGCTCAAGACCGCGGGCCTGGAGAAGGGCTGGGAGTTCAGCTACGGCTGATCGGCGACTCGCCACGCCGACCGCGAGCAGCATCGCAGAGCGTCGTAACCTGGCCGGGTGCCCATCCAACGGATCCGTTCGCGGGGCGTCTCGATCGACTTCGCCGCAATCCGGGCGCGAGGTGGGGATTCCGACCGACTATCCGCAGGACGCGGTCGCCGAGGCCGTCGCGGTCGCGGCCGACCCGCCCGTCGATCCGCGGGACGCCACCGGTATCCCGTTCGTCACCATCGACCCGCCGGGCTCCAAGGACCTGGACCAGGCCATGCATCTCGAGGGCCGGCCCGGCGGCGGCTACCGGGTGCACTACGCCATCGCGGACGTCGCCGGGTTCGTCCGCCCCGGCGGACCCATCGACGTCGAGAGCCACCGCCGCGGCCAGACGTTCTACAGCCCGGACACCCGTACCCCGCTGCACCCACTGGAACTCAGTGAGGGTGCGGCCAGCCTCCTGCCGGGCGAGGTGCGTCCGGCCGTGCTGTGGACGATCGAACTCGACGCAGCCGGCACACCGACCGGCACGCACGTCGAACGCGCCCAGGTCCGGTCGGTGGCCCAACTGGACTATCCGGCCCTGCAGGACGACGTCGACGCGGGCCGCGCCGCACCCCTCCGTCGCCCTGCTGCCGGAAATCGGGCGACTGCGTCAAGCGGCCGGAAGAGCCAGGCATGCCATCACGCTCAACCGACCCGACGTCGAGGTGGTGCGCGCCGACGACGGCCACTGGACCCTCGCGCTGCGACCGAAGGTGCCCGTGGAGGAGTGGAACGCCGAGATCAGTCTGCTGACCGGGATGTGCGCCGCGGACATGATGATCCGGGCCGAGGTCGGACTGCTCCGCACGCTGCCACCCCCCGACGACCGGGCCGTCGCGACGCTCCGTACCTCGGCCAAGGCCCTGGGCATCCCCTGGTCGTCCGGCGCGCTGCCCGGTGACGTGATCGCGGCCCTGGACCTGACCGATCCGCGCGCCGCAGCGTTTCTCGAGGATGCGGTTCGACTGCTGCGCGGCGCCGGCTACGCCTGGTTCGACGGCCGGGTGCCCGCACACCCCGGCCACGCGGGCGTCGGGGCGAACTACGCGCACGTCACCGCGCCGTTGCGGCGGTTGGTCGATCGCTACGCCACGGAAGTCTGCCTGGCACTGCAGGCGGGGGCCGCCGTACCGGACTGGGTCAGTAGCGGACGCCGAGGCGGTGATCCAGGCGATGACCGAATCCGATCGGACCGCCGGCGCGTTGGATCGCGCGTGCACCGCGGCCGTGTCGGCGTTCTTGCTCGCGGGTCGCATCGGCGAGGAATTCGGCGCGGTGGTCGTGCAGATCGAGCAGAGGGCCGGCGAGCTGCGCGCGACCGTGGTGCTCGACGATTGGCCGATCCGTGCCTACTGCCCCGGGACCGGGCTGACCGAGGGCACCCGGATCAAGGTGCGCATCGTCAGCGCCGAGCCGGACGCCCACCAGTACACGGTCGAGCCCGTCGTGGCAGGCTCGGATCGGCAGTAGCCGCGCCCGATACCGCGCGGCACCGAGAGGGGAGATTCGGATGACTGACGGCATCGACGACGACCAGTGGTACTACAACGTCATCACCAAGCAGGTCGAGCGACGGGGCGAGGGCAAGGGCACCGATCACCTCGGGCCGTACCCGACGCGGGAGGCAGCCGAGCACGCGATCGAGACCGTGCGGGCGCGTGAGGAAAAGTTGAGCCGGGAGGACCGGGAATGGGGCGGTGGCGAGTAACGCTGAGCCTGAGGTGTCGTCGCCACCGATCGCCCGCGGACCTCGTGATCTGACTCTTGTGGTGGCGCTGGGCGCTGCCCTGTGGGCCACCGACGCGCCGTGGCGGGTGCCGCTCGCCGGCCGGGTGGACGCGCCGACGATCGTACTGGCCGAGCACGCCGTCCTGGTGCTGGTCCTCTCTGCCCTTCCTGCCGCGGGCACTCCGGGCACTGGCCGGCACCGACCTGCGCACCGTGCTGGCCGTCCTCGGCATCGGCGTCGGCGCGTCGGCGGTGGCCACGACGCTGTTCACCATGTCGTTCCGGTACGGCGACCCGGTGACTCCGGCGGTGATCCAGAAACTGCAACCGATCATCGCGATCGTCGGCGCTGCCTGGTTGCTGCACGAACGCATCCGGCCGGTGTTCGCCTGGTTCGCCGTCCCGGCGCTGGCCGGGGCGTGGCTGCTGACGTTTCCGGACCCGTTCCACATCGCCGTCGACCGGGCCGAGGCGGTGCTGCTCGCGCTCGGCGCGGCGACGTTGTGGGCAGCGGGCACGGTGTTGGGCCGCTTGGTCTCCACCTCCATCGATCCGTTGGAACTGACCACGCTGCGGTTCGCGGTGGGGCTGCCGGCCGCCGCGGTCATCGTCGCCCTGTCCGGCTCGGCGTGGTGGGTGCCGGACCTGAAGGCCACCGGCAGTGTGATCGGCATGGCGCTGATCCCGGGCCTGCTCGCCATGTGGATCTACTACCGGGGTCTGCAACGCACCCCGGCATCCCGGGCGACGCTGGCCGAACTGGCATACCCGTTGACCGCGGCGGTGGTCGGGATCGTGGTGTTCCACCTCACTCTCGCCTGGAGTCAATGGCTGGGCGCCGCCATCATCGTCGTCTCGGTCACCGCACTGTCCTGGCACGAGGTGAACAGTTCGGTGGCCGCGGTCGATCCGGCGCCGCTGGGTGGCGCACTACCGGAGCTCACCGGCTGACGGAAAGCCTCTGGCGGCCGGACCGGAGAAAGAGGATGATCCGGGCATGCCAGGCCGGCGTGTCCGGCGATTCCGAACGTTGCTGGTGGTTGGTGCGACCAGCGCGATGCTGGCGGCATGCACTCCCGGATGGGACGTGGCCGTTACCGGTGGCCCGACGCCACCGCCGGCCAGCGCGTCGCCCAGCACGGCGGGTGCGAGCGAAGGTTCGCGGACCTCGGTGAGTTCCGGTTCCGCCGGGGAGACCACGACACCGGTGTCGACGACGACCACGTCGGAGAGCACCGCGGACCCACGGCCCGCCGACGACGGTGTGCCCGCCGGCCTGGTGCCGTTCTACGACCAGCATCTGCAATGGGGGAGTTGCACGACGTTCGCCCCGGTGGGTGCCGACAAATACCCCTACGACTCAACGGATCTGACCTGCACGCATCTCGCGGCGCCGCTGGACTACGACCATCCGGGCGGTCCGCGGATCAGCGTTGCGGTGATGCGCCTACGGGCCACCGGGCAATCCACCGCCCGGATCGGTTCGCTGGTGATGAACCCCGGCGGTCCGGGCGGGTCGGGGATCGCTCACCTGGCGTACCTGTACCAAACGCACCAGGCCTCGTACATCGGATCCCGTTTGGACCTTGTCGCTTTCGACCCACGGGGCGTGGGCAGCTCCCGGCCGCTGATCCGGTGCCGCACCGATGCCGAGCAGGACGCCGAGCGGGCGAACCCGATGCGGGACCACACGGCGGCCGCGTTCGCGGCAGCCTCCGCGCGGATCCGGACGGCCGCCGAGCATTGTCTGACCCGCACCGTGCCACCGGCGGGCACGGACGCGAAGACGTTTCTGCAGCATGTTGGCACCCACGAGGTCATCAGGGACATCGACGTGCTCCGAAGTGTGCTCGGCGACCGCCGGCTGACCTATCTCGGCGGGTCGTACGGCACGCAGTTGGGCGCGGCCTACGCCGAGTTGTTCCCGGCCAAGGTCAGGGCGATGGTCCTGGACAGCCCGGTGGACCCGGCCGAGGACGGCTACGCACTTACCCTCGACTGGCAGAACGGTGTGCAACAGGCGTTCACCGACTTCGTCGCCTGGTGCGTCCAGCAAACAGGTTGCGGCCTCGGTGATGACGCCGGCAAGGCACTCGCGCGGTTCCACGCTCTGGAGGAGTCCCTGCTGAGCAAGCCGGTGCGACTGCCGGATCTGCGGGTGCTCAGCGGACGGGATCTGATCGAGGGCACCTACATTGCGCTGGGTGGCGGCGCTCCGTGGTGGGCCGCCCTGTTCGAGGGACTGCACAAACTGCAGGACGGGGACGGGACCACCATGATGGCGCTCGCCGATGCGTCCTGGGAACGTGGACCTACCGGTCACTACAGCGGCTACTACGACGCCAACCTCGTCCTGCTGTGCCTTGACGTGCCGGTGACTGGCGCGACCAATGTCAAGGTGGCCACCGTGATGGCTAAGACCGACAGGTTCGACGACGAGAGTGTCGTGGCCGCCGGACTGCCCAACTACTGCGACTTTCTGCCCGTCACTCCGACCTGGACGCCGCACGTACCGAAGGTGCCCGGTCTGGTGACGCCCCTGGTGATCGCGACCACTCACGACCCGTTCACGCCGTACACCGAGGGCGTGGCCATGGCCAAGGAGTTGGGCGGCCGACTGCTGACGGTCGAGGGCACCCGCCACGGCTCCTACTTGAGCGAAGTGGGGTGCGTCGACCCGATTGCCAACGCGTATCTGCTGAGCTCGACGCTCCCGAAGGACGGGGCCCACTGCGGTTGAGAGTTGGGTTCGGGCCACCTGTGATCCCGACTCGTTCGGTCCGACGACGGCCGATCGGGTGACAGGATGCGATCATGCCGTTCCTCTCCACCCGGCGCCGCCGGGTGCGCACCGTCCTGTCCGCTGCCGTGGTGCTCGCGACGTTGGTTGCGTGCAGCGCCACGGTCGACGGGACCGCGAGCCGGGCCGTGGGTGCGACGGGCACCGGCGCCGCGACGACCGGAGCGGCGACCGGCAGGGTCCGGCATCACGCAGCCCAGTTCGACCGGCACCGTCCAGCGGAGGTCGCGACCCAGACCTCGACCGGAAAACCGACCGCGGCGGTGCCGGCGGGCTTGGAGAAGTTCTACGGCCAGCAGCTGTCCTGGGGACCGTGCGCGGACTACTCGACCGACGACTCCACCAAGGAGCTGTACGCGAAGTCGACGTTCCAGTGCGCCTACCTGACGGTGCCGCTGGACTACAGCAAGCCGACCGGGTCGACCATCAAGCTCGGGGTGCTGAAGGTGTCGGCCAGCACCGCGGATCGGATCGGGTCGGTGGTGATCAACCCGGGCGGCCCCGGCGGATCCGGCATGTCGGTCGGCGGCCGGCACCGCAGGGTCGGCGAAGGCCTTGCTGCAACGGTTCGACCTGGTCGGGTTCGACCCGCGCGGAGTCGGCTGCGTCGCTGCCGGCCGATCCGCTGCCAGACCGACGCCGAGCGGGATGCCGACCGCGCCATGGTGCGATCGCACCCGCACGGCGACCGAGGTCGCCGAGGCGGACGCCAGATACGAGCAGCTGGCGAAGCGGTGCATCGAGCTCTCCAGCAGCGGACGACGTCGACGGCGCGACGTTCCTCGGCAAGATCGGCACCGTCGACGTGGCCAAGGATCTCGACGTGCTGCGGGCCGTGCTCGGCGACAGCCAGCTGACCTATCTCGGCTACTCCTACGGCACCAGCATCGGCACCCAGTACGCCGAGCAGTTCCCGGCCAACGTGCGCGCGATGGTGCTGGACGGTGCGGTCGATCCCGACGCCGACCCGGTCGCCGCGCTGCGTCGGTCAGGCGAGCCGGATTCCAGACCGCGTTCGACGACTTCGCCGACTGGTGCGCCCAGCAGGCCGGGTGCGTGCTCGGCACGGATCCGACCAAGTCGACCGCGGTCTACCAGACGCTGACCCGCCCGTTGCTGGACAAGCCGGTCGCGCTGGCCGACGGCCGGGTGCTCAGCTATGACGACGCGATCACCGGCACCGCTGGCGCCCTGTACTCGAAGCGATTCTGGCCGTACCTGCTGCAGGGACTGCTCCAACTCTGCCCAGGGGAACGGGCGAGCCCTGATGGTGTTGGCGGACACACTACATGGAACGCGACGCCAGCGGGCCACTACACGAACCTGTTGGACGCGTTCGCATCCGTCAGCTGCATGGACAGCGCCGCGGATGGATGCGGCAACCAGGCTGCAAGTCGTCTCAGCAGTACGCCACGGCCGCACCGTTCCGAGACAACGGTGACCCGCCGGCCGGCGGTGAAGACCGTCTGCGACTTCTGGCCGGCCGAACCGACGCTCGACCCCGCATGTGCCGGACGTGCCGGGACTGGCGAAGGTGCTCGTCATCTCCACCACGCACGATCCGGCCACCCCGTACCAGCCGGGCGTCAATCTGGCCAAGGACCTCGGAGGCACCCTGCTGACCTACGAGGGCACCCAGCACACCGTCTACCTGGCGCCGGCGTCAGCTGCGTCGACGACATCGGCAACGCCTACCTGATCGACCTCAAGCTGCCGGCCGAGGGCACCACCTGCTCGTGAACCTGCTCGCGGTCGCACGGGTCTCAGCCGGTCGTGATGCCCTCCGCGGCGTGGTCGGCCGCCCACAGCCCGAGCAACCCGCGGAAGTGCGCGGCGAACATCTCGTGCTCGTGCGCCGGGTAGGTCTTGCGGATCGTCTCCATCAGCAGGTTGTCGAAGTCCGGCGAGGTGATCCAGTCGTAGACGATCTCCGGCAGCGAGGCCAGGGACGTCGAGCAGAACTCCCGGTACCGCTCGGCATCGAAGTAGGCGTCGGACAATCTGGCGTAGCCGCCGAGCTTCTCGGAGAACGGGGTGTCCGGGTCGTCGGCGATGTCGAACCAGTCACGCGTGGTGTTGTCCATCCGCGGACGTCCGGCTGGTGACCGCGCAGAAGATGGTCCAGCTGACCAGGTTCTGGATCGCCCAGGGGAAGTAGTAGTGCAGCGAGGTGATCGCGATGTCCGGGCAGGCGTTGGCATAGTCGATGGGCTGCACCCGCTTTCCGGTCACCAGCGCCTCGCAGGAGTTGAACTCCCAGCGGAAGAACGCGTTGATGGTCCGGGACAGGGTGAGGATCTCCATCCCTGCCTCCGGCTCGCAGGAAGTCGTGGGACACCTCGTAGCGGTTGTGCATCGGCAGTTCGGGCCGGAACTTCATGATCTTGGTTTCCGGCCCGATGGTCAGCGACCGGGCGAACGCGTCGTACGGGCTCACCGCGCCCTGCAGGTGCATCAGCATCTGCCCGGACTCGTCGTAGGCCTTGTGCAGCGCCACCGTGTCGTCGATCCGGCTCACCCCGCGCCAGGCGCCGCCGTCGAACGGCTTCATGAACATCGGGAAGCCGACCCGGTCGGCCACCTCGTCCAGGTCGAACGGCAGGTTGTAGGTCTGCGCGGTGTAGGTCCACTTCTCGTGGTCGATCGGGTTCTTGTACGGCACCAGCACGGTCGTCGGGATGTCGAACCCGAGCCGGATCATCGCGCAGTAGGCCGAGTGCTTCTCCATGGCCTGGAAGGTGAACGGGTTGTTCAACAGATAGGTGTCGTTGACCATCGCCGCCTTCTTCAGCCACTCCCGCGGGTGGTAGTACCACCAGGCGAGCCGGTCGATGACCACGTCGTGCCGGACCGGGTCACGCAGGTCGAACGGCTCGATCGTGAGGCGTTCGGTGGTCAGCGTGTGGTCCCGGCCCTCGTGCGGCACTGCGCCGACCCGTCGCACCAGCGTTTCGAACGCCTGCGGCCAGTCGTCCTCGGTGCCCAGCAGCAGCCCGATCAGGTGGGTGGTCTTGTCCCCGCGAAGGCTCATGCCGATGATCCTGACCGGTAGCGGCCCAGTCGGCAACGGCGGGCCGGTCCGATGGGGGCGGACGCCATGGCCGTCAGCCGAGTGCAGGCAGGTAGAGGGCGGTCTGGGCCCGCCAGGACGACCAGTCGTGCGGCCACTCCGGACCCCAGATGTGGGCCTCGTGCGGGATCTGCTTGTCGGCCAGGTGGCCCGCCAGCCGGCGAGTGGTCACGTTGGCCCCGGTGCTGTCCTCCCAGGACCCGCTGCCCACCACCAGCGTCAGATGCAGGCGTGCGCGCAGGTAGTCCAGGTGCGGGCCGTAGGTGTTGGGCAGGAAATCCATCGGGTTGGCGAAGTAGGTGTCGTCGTCGGCGGTGCCCCAGGACCGCCAGCTCCAGGTGTCGTAGTTGCCGGAGAAGCCGATCGCCCGGCCGAACAGGTGCGGGTAGCGCAGCGCCATCAGCACCGCGTGGAACGCGCCCATCGACGGCCCGGCCAGCACGATGTCGTCCCGGCTGCCGCAACGGTCGCGCACGAACGGCACCACCCGCTCGACGATCCACTGCTCGTACCGGCGGTGCTGCCGGGCCCGGTCACCCAGCGGCAGCCCGGTGTCCGACCAGGACGACAGGTCGTAGGACGGCACGCAGAACACGGTGAGCAGGCCGTCGTCGATGGCCGGTCGGATCGCGTCCAGGATGCCGAAGTCGGCGAACTGCTCGTTGCTGCCGGCCTCGGACGGAAACCAGATCACCGGCCGTCCCCAGTGGCCGTGCACGATCACCTCGCCGGCGCCGGCCAGCGTCGGTGCGTCCACCCGGTGGTACTCGGTGCGGGTCATCGCGACAAGGTACGACAATCCCGATCCGATCAGGACATCCGCGTCGTCGCCGCAACATGTTGGAAACACGTTCTCCCTAGGGTGGCGGCCATGGACCGCCAGCAGCAGTTCGTCCTGCGCACCCTCGAGGAGCGCGACATCAGGTTCGTCCGGCTGTGGTTCACCGACGTGCTCGGACTACTGAAGTCGGTGGCGGTCGCCCCGGCCGAGTTGGAGGGTGCCTTCAACGAGGGCATCGGCTTCGACGGTTCGGCGATCGAGGGGTTCGCCCGCGTCTTCGAGTCGGACATGGTCGCCAAGCCCGACCCGGCGACGTTCCAGGTGCTGCCCTGGGAGGCCCAGGACGGCAAGGTCTACTCGGCCCGGATGTTCTGCGACATCACCATGCCCGACGGCAGCGCCGTCCTGGGCCGACCCGCGGCACGTGCTGCGCCGGGTGATGGGCGAGGCCGCCGCCATGGGGTTCACCTGCTACGTGCACCCGGAGATCGAGTTCTTCCTGCTCAAGGACCTGCCGGTGGACGGCTCGGCGCCGGAGCCGGCCGACGCCGGTGGCTTCTTCGACCAGGCCTCGCACGACGCCGCGCCGCACTTCCGCCGGCGGGCCATCGAAACCCTCGAGTCGATGGGCATCTCGGTGGAGTTCTCCCACCACGAGGGCGCTCCCGGCCAGCAGGAGATCGACCTGCGCTACGCCGACGCGCTGACCATGGCCGACAACATCATGTCGTTCCGCTACGTGGTCAAGGAGGTCGCGCTGACCCAGGGCGTGCGGGCCTCGTTCATGCCCAAGCCGTTCGCCGAGCATCCGGGTTCGGGCATGCACACCCACTTCTCGCTGTTCGAGGGCGAGTCCAACGCGTTCTACGACCCGGACGACGAGTACCAGATGTCGGCCACCGGCAAGGCCTTCCTGGCCGGTGTGCTGCGGCACGCCCCGGAGTTCACCGCGGTCTGCTGCCAGTACGTCAACTCCTACAAGCGCCTGGTCATCGGCGACGAGGCACCGACCAATTCGTCCTGGGGCCAGGCGAACCGGTCGGCGCTGGTCCGGGTGCCGAACTATTCACCGGGCAAGTCGTCGAGCCAGCGCATCGAGTTCCGGTTGCCCGACTCGGCGTGCAACCCGTACCTGACGTTCGCCGTGGTGATCGCGGCCGGCCTCAAGGGCGTGCGCGAGGGCTACGAGTTGCCGCCGCCGGCCGAGGAGGACGTGTCCTCGCTCTCGGACGCCGAGCGGCGGGCCCTCGGCTACCAGAAGCTGCCGGCCTCGCTCGAGCACGCGCTGGCCGTGATGGAGGGCTCCGACCTGGTCGCCGAGGCGTTGGGGGAGCACGTCTTCGACTTCTTCCTGCGCAACAAGCGGCACGAGTGGGAGTCCTACCGCCGCCAGGTCACCCCCTACGAGCTGACCCGCTACCTCTCGCTCTGAGCTGCACCTCCTCCACTCGCGCTGAGCTGCACGTCGGTCACCGAGAGGTTGGCGAACCGGCCGATCAGGACGAAGCCGAGCCGGCGGTACACCGAGTTGGACGTCGGATGGTCGGCATCGGTGAACAGCACGATGTCCGTCGCCCCGGCTGCCTGCGCGGACTCGACGGCGGCGGCGGTGACCGCGGAGCCGTAGTGCCGGCCGCGCAGCGGCTCGGGCACGAACACCGGCCCGATCCTGGCCATCCCGCCGACGACGACGGAGTGGCCGGCCAGCGCCACCGGCCGCCGCGTCCCAGACGGCGGCGCCCGGGCCGCCCTGGTCCGCACCGACGTCGGATCCGGGCCGGTCGACGGCGGGACCACCCGGGTGAACAGCGCGAACTCGTGGAACCAGTCGGCCAGCACGGCCAGGTCGGCGGGATCGTCGACGCCGGCGGTCCGCGGCGGCCGGGCACGTCGTGCGGCGGGGTGAACACGCCCAACCGGTACAGCAGCAGCGCGTCATACGGCTCGATCCCGGCGCCGGTCAGCCGCATCCACGCCGCCGCGAACGCCTGCACGTCCTCGGCCGGCCCGCCGAGGATCTGCGGCGCGGCCCCGACCGCATGCACGGCGGTGGCCAGCCCGGCCATAGTTCCGGCGTCCCCGAACCGGGCGCCGCTAGCACGGTGAGCGGGTGCGGTGGTGTCTGCAACACCGCCGCGACCGGACGATTGTCCTGGAATGCGACGGCCAGCACCGGCGGCAGCGGGTAGGGCCGGCCCAGCAGGCCCGCCAGCACGGTGGAGATGCCGTCGAGCGCGCCCGATCGGCGGCCAGCAGCGGCTCCACCGCAGCGGCGTACTCCGCCGGCTCCTGGTAGGTCCGCACGGTGGTCGTCACCGGCGTCATCGTGTCAGTTGTTGGCGCGGACCGGGCAAACGGAACGTCAGGAGTGGGTCAGTCGCCCAGCGCGAGCGCGGCGGCCGCCAACCCGGCCAGCTGGTCGGCCAGCTCGGCGTCGGACAGTGGCGAGTCGAACGTGCCGACCGAGTTCAGCAGTCCGAACACCGCGTGCACCGACGTCCGGACCTGCTCGGAGGGCCAGTCCGGATGGACCCGGCCCACCAGGTCCCGCCAGCGCCGGACCAGCGCCCGCTGTCGTTCGCGGAGCCGCACCGCGTGCTCGGGTGGCAGGTGATGCACCTGGGTGACGAACACCGCCATCAACCGGCGTCGGTCCGCGACACCGTCCGCGTACGCGGCAATCAGCCGGTGCAATCGGTCGGCCGCCGCGCCGGCACCGGGCGTCCGGTCGACCTGCTCGGGCGTGCCCGTCAGATCGACCGCGTCGATGATCCGGTCGAACACCGCGGCCAACACCGCCGCCTTGCCGTCGAAGTGCCGGTAGATCGCCGGGCCGGTGACGCCGGCCGCCGCGCCGATGTCGTCCATCCCGACGGCCGCATATCCGGACCGGGCGAACAGGTCGGCGGCGGCGGTGACGATCGCCTCCCGCCGCGGGATTCGCACGCCGGCCGGAGAACCGCCCGTCACGACCCGGCCTCGTCGGCGCGCGGGCTCACGGGTCGACCTCCACGGTGCCGCCGCAGCGCCAGTACCGGCCGTCGGCGCGATCCATCAGGCCGTGATCGACCAGGCCGCGGCGCAGCGAGACGTAATCGGGGTAGATCGCCATCAGCTCGCGGTTCACCTCGGTCTCGGTGTAGCGCACACCGGGGACGAACCGCTGAGCCACGATGTCCAGGACGGCGCACCTGCCGGGACAACTTGGCCGGCATGCGCGGTCAGCCGTCCCTCGTTGTCGAAGTACCTGGTCAGGACCAGGTCGGCGCTGGCATCGGCGGCCCGCCGCAGCTCGTCGCCCACCGGATCAGTCGACGGCGTCGCCGGGCTTGACCCGCGGCCGGGGGACCCGCCAGCGGCGGATCAGGCAGGCACGGTTGAACGCGTAGAACCCCAGCGATGAACTCTTGGTGGACAGCCCCGACCCGTCCCCCTTCGGGAACTTCGCGCGCACCGCCCGGCCCAGTTGGCGGCCGAATATCACGCTGTCGACCACGGCGGCGATGATGGCGATCATCAACACCAGCGGTCCGTAGGCCTGCAGGATCTTCACCGGCAGCAGCAGGATCAGGAACGAGAGCAGGGCCAGCGGCAGCAGCAGGCCGGCCAGGTTGCGCCGGGAGTCGACCCGATCCCGGACGTACGCCCGCACCGCGCCCTTGTCCCGCGGCAGGACGTAGGCATCGTCGCCGCGCATCATCCGTTCCCGGCGCTCGGTGGCCTGGGCCCGTCGTTCGTCCTTGGACAGCGCCTTGCCGGCGTCCTTGGAACGCTTGACGGCCTCGCGCTGGGTCTTCGGGGGCGGGGCGACGGGTCCCCGGCGACCTTCGGCGTCCCGACGCTTCGGGGTCGGGCGGCCCTTGCCGACGGCGGGGGACGCCGGCTCCTCGGGCACCACCGGCGTGGTCGCCGTCGGGGCGGGCTGCTGACGACGCAGGAAACTCACCGGGCAAGGATAGTCGAGGTGAGCGGAGCGAGGCCGCCACGGCCGCAGTCGAGCGCCGCGGCCGGGAATGCCGTCGGTCACACCGTGGTTGCTCAATCGTGTTGCCCTCGTCGCAGCGCTGCCGTTGTGCGCGGCGTGACGTGGCATCATCGTGGACAGGTATTCGTACCGGCAGATCAGGAGCACCTATGACCACCGCACAGCCGCAGACCACCGACACCACTCGCGCCGCACGGCGTCCTGTTGACCGACTCCGCGGCGGAGAAGGCCAAGGGCCTGCTCGAGCGGGACGGCAGCTCGGACATGGTGCTGCGTATCGCCGTGCAGCCGGGTGGCTGCTCCGGCCTGCGCTACGAGCTGTTCTTCGACGACCGCACCCTCGACGGCGACGCGCTGGTCGACTTCGGCGGCATCGGCCTGGCGGTCGACCGGATGTCCAAGCCATATCTGGACGGCGCCACCATCGACTTCGTCGACACCATCGAGAAGCAGGGCTTCACGATCGACAACCCGAACGCGCAGAACTCCTGCGCGTGCGGCGACTCGTTCCACTGACCGTCCGGTTCACTGACCGTCCGGCCTGACCGACGGCTCGGTCACGCCGAGCGGCCGGCGTCGCCGGTGCTGGTCGGCGGGTGGTCCTGCGGCCCGGTAGCCTGCCTGCGTGCCGATCATCGTCGCCGGGTCCATCGCCACCGACCACCTCATGCACTTCCCGGGGCGGTTCACCGACTCGCTGCTGCCCGACCAACTGGACCGGGTGTCGCTGTCGTTCCTGGTCGACGACCTGGTGGTGCGGCGCGGTGGGGTGGCCGCCGAACATCTGCTTCGGCATGGGCCTGCTCGGCGCCAACCCGGTGCTGGTCGGCGCGGTCGGTGCCGACTTCGCCGACTACGCGGCCTGGCTGTCCGGCACGGCGTGATCACCGGAGCACGTGCTGACCTGCACCGACGTGCAGACCGCCCGGTTCGTCTGCACCACCGACGACGACATGAACCAGATCGCCTCGTTCTACGCCGGGGCGATGGCCCGGGCCAGACCGAGATCGAGCTGGAGCCGATCGTGGCGCGCGGTCGGCGGCGTCGATCTGGTGATGATCAGCGCCGAGACCCCGGACACGCATGCTCCGGCACGCCCAGGAGTGCCGGGAGCGCGGCTACCCGTTCGCGGCCGACCCGTCGCAGCAACTGGCCCGGATGGACGGGGAGACGGCCGGTGCCCTGATCACCGGGGCCGATCTGCTGTTCACCAACGACTACGAGCTCGGCCTGCTGCAGTCCAAGACCGGCTGGACCGACGCCGAGATCCTGGCCCAGGTCGGGTATCGGGTCACCACCCACGGCCCGCGCGGCGTCGAGGTGGTCGGCCGCGGACGGCAGCTCGCTGACCGTGCCGGCCCTGCCGGAGACCGCCAAGGTCGACCCGACCGGCGTCGGTGACGGCTTCCGCGCCGGCTTCCTGGCCGGCCGGGCCGTCGGGCTGGGCTTCGAGCGCGCCGCGCAGCTCGGGTCGTTGATGGCGACCCTGGTGCTGGAGACCACCGGCGCGCAGGAGTACACGCTGGAGGCCGGCGTCGGCCAAGACCAGACTGGCCGACGCCTACGGCGACGACGCGGCCGCCGAGATCGCCGCCGCCATCAGCTGGACCGTCGCTGGTAGCTCCCGCGTCCGCGGGGACGTCTGGGCGCCCGCCGGCCGTTCCGCCGGATACGTCCGCGCGGCCGGTGGCGACTACAGAGCCGGACCGGGTAGACCGGCTCCGGGATCTCCGGGGTGATCTGCCCGGTGACGAAGATGCCGTGCCAGATCTGGAACACCAGGATCGTCCAGATCTGCCGGGAGTAGTCCGCCCTGCCGGCCCGGTGGTCGTCGAGCAACTGCAGCACCGCGGTCCGGTCCAGGAATTCGTCGGTCTGCGGCGTTGACGATGATCGTCGCGCGCCCAGTCGTAGGACTCGTCGGCCAGGTAGTGCCGGATCGGCACCGGGAAGCCGAGCTTGCGGCGGTTGCAGCACGTGCGGCGGGACGATGTCGGCCAGCGCCCGGCGCAGCGCCAGCTTGGTGGTCTGCTTGGTGACCTTCTCCTCCGGCGGAATCGTCCGGGCGACCTCGAACACCTCGCCGTCCAGGAACGGCACCCGCAGCTCGAGCGAGTTGGCCATGGTCATCTTGTCCGCCTTGACCAGGATGTCGCCGCGCAGCCAGGTGAACAGGTCGACGTGCTGCATCCGGGCGATCGGGTCCCAGCCGGTCGGACTGCGCGTACACCGGGTCGGTGACGTCGCGGAACGACGACCCGGGGGAGTAGGTGCGCAGCAGGCCGGTGAGCTGTTCCTCGCGGAAGATCCGGGCGTTGCCGTAGTACCGCTGCTCGCAGATCGAGCGCGCCGCGGCGCAGCAGGTCCTTGCCGCGGAAACCCTGCGGCAGGGCCCGCCCGACCGCCGCCAGACCGCTTGCGCAGCCGCAGCGGGCAGCCGCGTCAACCGGTGCAGGCTGGACGGCTCGCGGTAGATGTTGTAGCCGCCGAACAGCTCGTCGGCGCCCTCACCGGAGAGCACCACCTTGACGTGCTTGCGGGCCTCGTTGGCGACGAAGTACAGCGGGACCAGCGCCGGGTCGGCGACCGGGTCGTCCAGGTACCAGACGATCAGCGGCAGGGTGCTAGGTCAGCTCCTCGGCGGTGACGATTCGGACGACGTGCTCGCACGCCGATGGCCGCGGCCGACTCGGCGGCCACGTCGACCTCGGAGTAGCCCTCCCGGTCGAAACCGGTGGTGAAGGTCATCAGGTCGGGGTTGTAGCGCTTGGCCAGCGCGGCGATGGCGGTGGAGTCGATGCCGCCGGACAGGAACGAGCCGACCGTGACGTCGGCGCGCATGTGCTTGGCCACCGAGTCGTCCAGCACGTCGGCGATCCGCTCGTAGAGCGACCGGCGCTGCGCGTCGGTGGACGACCGGCCGGCGGCGAACACCGGGTGGAAGTACCGGTCGTGGTCGATCTCGCCGCCGGGCCGGACGGTGAAGTGGGTACCCGACTCCACCCGGCGGATCGCGGCGGTCCATCGTCGCGGGCTCGGGCACGTACTGCAGCACCAGGTAGTGCTGCAGCGCGGCCGTGTCCACCTGCGGCCGGGCCGGTGAGTTCCCGCAGTCCCTTGGCCTCCGAGGAGAACGCCACGCCGTCGTCGGTGGTCGCGGTGAACAGCGGCTTGATGCCGAACGGGTCACGGGCGCCGAACAGCACCCGCTGCTGGGTGTCCCAGATCAGGAACGCGAACATGCCGCGCAGCCGCGGCACCCAGTCGGCGCCGTGGTGGTGGAAGCCGGCGACGATCGCCTCGCCGTCACCCTCGGTGCGAAATGCCGTGCCGAACTCCTGCGCCAGCTCGGCCCGCAGCTCCAGGTAGTTGTAGATCTCGCCGTTGAACACCAGGGCGTACCGGTCCGGGTTCTCCGGCGGTCCCCAGCGCAGCGGCTGGTGGGAGTGCTCGATGTCGATGATGGACAGCCGGTTGAAGCCGAACACCACGTCGCCGTCGTGCCAGGTGCCGGGCTCGTCGGGGCCGCGGTGCCGGGCGCACACCATGCCGGCCGCGACGGCGTCGACCCGCGCCGGCGCCGTGCCGTTGAAGGAGACGAACCCCATCAGTCCGCACACGCGCCCGCCACCGTCCTCGTCGTCGCCCGGGGGCCGCCCGGCCCACCGTGTCGATCCGGACCAGTATCCCGGTCGGCCGGCCCGCCACCGGGCAGCGGCACCCGGGCGGGACCAACGTCACCTCGTCCGGGCGCGCCGGGGGTCCCGCCGGGTGCACGGCCGGTCGCGTCGAGTAATCTCAGCCCGGACGCAGGACGCCGATCTCCGGGGCTGACCACCCGGGTCGACACGTGGTGGGAAGGCGGGCACGTGGCACGGTCTCGTGGGGCGCGACGGCTGCTGCTGGCCGGCACGTTGGTGGCCGCGAGCGTGCTGCTCAGCGGTTGCTCTATGGCGGACCTGCCCCGGTTCGGCTGGCCGGAAGGCGTCACCGCCGCAGGGCGAGCGGATGCAGTACTTCTGGTCCGCCGCGTTCATCGCTGCGCTGGTCGTCGGCGTCGGGATGTGGGGCCTGATGTTCTGGTCCTTCGGCATGTACCGCAAGCGCAAGGGGTCGCCGCTGTACCCGAAGCAGACCAAGGAAAACCTGCCGCTCGAACTGATCTACACAGCGGTGCCGCTCGTGCATGGTCGCGATCCTGTTCTATTTCACCGTCACCACCGAGAACTACGTGCTTGGACAAGTCGGCGAAGGCCGACGTCACCGTCGACGTGACCGCCTTCAAGTGGAACTGGGACTTCGGCTACGCGGGCACCCAGGTCGCCGGCGGGTGACGAGGTGCACACCGTCGGGTCGCTCCGAAGAGGTGCCGCTGCTGGTGCTGCCGACCAACCGGGTGATCGAGTACCACCTGGCGTCCAAGGACGTCGTCCACTCGTTCTGGGTGCCGGACTTCCTGTTCAAGCGGGACGTGTTCCCGGACCCGGACACAGAACAACACGGTCAACGTCTTCCAGAACACCATCTCGCGGACCGGGTCCTTCGTCGGTCGCTGCGCCGAGCTCTGCGGCACCTACCACTCGGCGATGAACTTCGAGGTCCGTGCAGTGCCCGGTCAGGTCTACGACGCCTACATCGCGCTCCGGCAGAAGCAGAACACCGCCACCGGCGCAGCCGTACACCGCCGCCGAGGCGCTGACCGAGATGCAGAAGCAGTTCCCGGACCTGTGCGGGGCGGACCTGTGCGCGCCGACCGCGAACACCACCTATCCGTTCACCACGGACCGGGAAGCCAAGTCCGCCTCACTCCCGCAGGCAGGTAAGTGATGGCAGCACACACCGATGTCTCCAAGGATGTCGAGGCCAAGGGCGGGATGGCCATCGAGGCCGCGATGTTCCTCGGCATCACCGCGTTCTTCGTCCTGGCCGCGGATCATCTACGCGATCTTCGCCGGGGCGAAGGAGCCGGTCGGGCGTCGTCGGCCTGTTCCTGTCCGCCGGTCTCACGCTGATCATCGGGACCTTCCTGCGGTTCGCCGGGCGGCGGCTCGAAGGCCCACGTCCCGAGGACCGCGACGACGCCGAGGTGGCCGACGGGGCCGGCGATCTCGGCTTCTTCTCGCCCGGGTCGTACTGGCCGTTCGCACTCGCCCTGAGCGCCGCGGTCACCGCCTACGCCATGGCGTTCTGGTTGATCTGGTTGATGATCATCGCCATCGGCTTCCTGCTGATGTCGATCTGCGGCCTGCTCTTCGAGTACCACCGCCGGCCCGCCGAGCACTGAGCGTTCGGTTGCGCGTGCCTCCGCGCGTGGGGCACTGGCGGCGGCGTTGTGGTCGGGTCTCGCATCGGGCGTGGGTTCGCTGCACGTGTCTGAGTTGGGCTTTAGCCGCCCGCCAATGCCCCACGACTCCGGCCCGCCCTCGACGATCCTGCTGGTGCGAGGATGAGGCCTGGCGACGCATGGACACCGGTTGCGTGCATCGACCCGTCTGACGCGCCGGAACTGGTGTCGATGCGCTGCCTGTGTCGCGCGCTACTCCGTCGTTTCGGTGCGCGCCAGCTGCGCCGTCGGAGGTTTCGGCGCTGGTCAGCGGGCGCGATGCGCGAGCCAGTGGCGATCGATGACCTCGATCCGCCGACGGCCGATGTGTAGCGCACCGGCCTTCTCTGCGTCGCGCAGCACTTCGTTGACTGTGGCCCGGGTGGTGCCGGACATCCGGGCGAGATCCTCCTGGGTGAGTCGCACGACGCCGTCCTCCGACACGCCGGTCAAGGTCAGCAGCCTGCGCAGGATGCGGGCCTTGGCCGGAACGAAGAGCACTTCGAGCAGGTGCTCGGACAGCCGGGCGACCTGACCCGACAAGGCGGCGAGAAGTACCGAGTCGACGCTCGGATTCCGCGCCCGCAGTCGGTGGAAATCCGCACGCCCCAGGGCAACCGTCTCGGACGGTTCGAGCGCACTGACCGTCGCGGTGCGACGTCCGTCCTCGGCCAGCAAGGCCAGTTCGCCGAAAGCCTCACCCGGCGCCAGCACGGTGAGCACCGCCTGGTCGCCCTGCGGGGTCGTCACCCGCACCGCGACGAGACCCGAGATCAGCAGGTGGAAGGTGTCGGCCGGGTCCCCTTCGTGGAAGACGGTTTCGCCGGCGCTGAACCGCCTGCGGCGACCGGCGCTCAGCACCCGGTCGCGTTCGTCCGGAGGTAGCCCTGCGAGCACGGCCCAGTCCCGACGGTGCGCGGGGCACCGCCCGTCGGCCGCGGTGAGGGGTCCGGCACCTGCCCAGTATGACCGGATTGTCGAGCGAAAGGGCAACGCGCCGGATCGTCGCGCGCAGGGTGGCCCGCGCGCGGTCGTGCAGAATGACGGGGCCACGCTGGAGGAACCATGACGAGTGCCGCCCAGACCGAGTTGCTGACCGCGATCGTCGCGGCAACCCGGGAACGCTCTGGCCGCCGCAGCCTGCTCGGTGGCCTTCCTCGACGGGGCCGAACTCGAGTTCCGGGTGGCGTCCGGAGTGGGGGAACGCGAGGTCGTCGGGCTGCGGATGCCGGCCGACCGCGGAATCGCCGGCTGGGTGGTGGCGTCCGGACAGACCGTCGCGATTGCTGACGCGCACAGCGATGCCCGATTCGACCGGGACACCGCGCAGCAGACGGGGTTCCTGCCGACCAGCATTCTGGCCACGCCGATCGAGGGCGACGACGGGCCGATCGGCGTCCTGGAAGTTCTCGATCGCACGTCCGGCCCGCAGGACATGCAGGTGGTGGCCGCCGCCGCCCGGCAGGTGGCACTGGTGCTCCAGCTCGTCGAGGCGGCCGCGCAGCTCGGAGGCGTGCTCGCCGATCCCCGCCTCGCCGAACACGTCGCCCTGCTCAGCGAACTCCGTGGCCTTGACATCGCCGACCATCGCCTCGCTGCCCGGCTGCTCGCAGCCGTCGTCGAGCACGCGCGGTGAGCAGTACCGAGCTGCCCGCGTGGTCGGAGGCGTTCGCCGCCGACCGGTTGCAGCCGATCCGCCCGCTACGCCTGGCGACGCCGATCACCCGCGAATGGGCATGGGGCGATGGCACCGGGGACGGAGTTCGCGTCGCCGTGGTCGACAGCGGGATCGATGCCACCCACCCGGCCGTGGGCCAGGTGCACGGCGGAGTGGTGATCGAGCCCGACGACAACGCAGCCGACGGAATCCGGATCGTTCCGGGCGAACACCAAGATCTCTACGGCCACGGAACCGCTTGCGCGGCGATCATTCGCGGACTTGCTCCCGGCTGCGAGCTCTACAGCGTTCGGGTGCTGGGCGCGGCGCTCACCGGTCGCGGGCGGGTCTTCGGTGCCGGACTGAGGTGGGCCATCGACAATGGCATGGACGTGGTGAATCTGAGCTTGAGCACCCGCAGCCGAGCGAATGTGGAGGCATTCTACGAACTGGTCGACGAGGCGGTGTTCAGCAACGTCATGCTGGTGTGCGCGGTGAACAATGTCCCCGCGCCGAGCTATCCGTCGCAGTTCGCCGGCGTCTTTTCCGTCGCGGCGCACTCGGGGCGCGATCCGGAACACTTTGTGGTCAATCCGCAGCCGCCGGTCGAGTTCGGCGCCCCGGGAATCGATCTCGAAGTGGCCTGGTCGGGCGGCGGCACCATCATGGCAACGGGGAACAGCTTCGCCGCCCCACACATTGCCGGGTTACTCGCCCGGATCGTCGGACAACACCGGCCGATCACCACCAGTGAAGCCAAGACCGTGCTGCGGGCGCTGGCCGACAACGCCGGCAGCTGACAGCAGAGCGGCCCGCCGATCATCGGCGGGCCGCTGTGCCGTGGTCGCTACCAGTTGCAGGCGGTGGCCTTCGACGTCGTCGTCCGTCTCGTCGGTGAACGGGACGCGGAGGTGGCCTTCGACGTCCTCGTCCGTCTCGTCGTCGGTGAACGGGACGCGGAGGTGGCCTTCGACGTCCTCGTCCGTCTCGTCGGTGAACGGGACGCGGAAGTGGCCCTCGACGTCGTCGGTCGGCTGCGCGGAGGCCCATGGCGTCGTCCTTGTAGTCCTCGATGAACGGTGCGATGCGGTGGCCTTCGACGTCGTCGGTGGTCGTCTGGATCGTCGTTGGTCTCGGTCTGGCCCTGGTTGGCTGGTCATCGTCGGCTCCTTGACTGTTCGGCGATCCCGGTGACCGCCTGTTGAAGAAATCGTGCACCCGATCGACTCGGCGGAACTGTCGGGCAGACGACACTCGGAGTGTTCGGTTGCCGACACTGTGCCGGTCATCCGTTCACCTCCAGAACCTGTCCCTGGCGAGCCGACGATCACCGGCATCGGCGCGGTGACCTCGGTCGGCCAACAGGTCCAACTCGTCGTCCGTCCGCGTCGGCGAGTGATGGGTCAGCACAAGGGTTCCCACCTTCGCGCGAACGGCGAGCGCGATGGCGTCGTTCACCGTTGCGTGCCCGTAGGTCGTCGGCCATCGCTCGCTCGGACTCGACGAACTGCGCGTCGTGCAGCAGACACGTCGACCCCCGCGATCAGCTCGAGCGCACGTCGCTCAGCCCCCGGGCGGGGCTGTGGTCGGGCAGGTAGGCGAGGGAGCCGCTGCCGTCGGACACCCGGTAGCCGTAGGTTCGACCGCCCTTGTGGAGCGAGATCGGCGCAGTCGACCTCGAAACCGGCGATGGGTAGGACTCCCGGTTCCACCGCCCGGAACGTCCAGCTGCCCGCGCAGATCTTCCGGTCCGATGGGAAAGGACGGCGGAGACATGCTACGAGCCAGACAGATCTCGGCCTGAGCAGCCCAGCTGCGCCGGGAGATACACGTCGACCGCACTGTCCGGGTGGTCGCCGGCGCCGAAGAACGGCAGACCACAGACGTGGTCCCAGTGCAGGTGGCTGAGCAGGATCGATCCGCGGAATGCGGGTCCCGACCAACAGCTCTGTCACCGACCTGATGCCGGTGCCGGCGTCCAACAGCAGCGTGGGGTCGCCATCGCCGGACGGCGTGATCGCGACGCACGACGTGTGTCCGCCGTAGCGGAGCGAAATCGGCGTCCGGGGGCCGGCGTCGACCCGCGCACGCCCAGCAGTCGGATCTTCACCCGGGCCATCACCCGGGTCGGCGCAGCGGGGCGTCGGCGAGCATCCATCGACGTCGCCCGGGCAGGAGACGGCCGACTCGAGCGAGCGAGCAGTCCGGCTGATCTGGTCGGCACGATCGACAACTGTTGGCGGCGCCCAGGGTTTCGACGATGGCCCGGGCCTCGGTGACGGCGTCTCGGCCCGGTCGGGTCTTCCGGCGGCGGCCAGGAACTCGGCGTGGTCCAGCAGCGCCTGGGCCAGGTAGTAGGGATTCGCGACGCGGCGGTGCGCCGCGACCGCCTTCCGGAACAACTCGTCGGCCCCCGGATCGCCGGCATCTCCGGCGAGGCGGGCGCGGGCCAGGTCCCGCTCGGCGCGCAGCAACGGGGTCAGGTGACCGACCGGGTAGGCGTCGAGCAGTGCCAGCAGTTCCTCGACAGCGTCGGCATCACCCAGTGCGCGGGCTGCGCGGATGGCGGGCGACCAGCTCTGGACGACGAACTCGCTGCGCACACCTATCGCCGGAATGGCGGCCAGCACCTCGCGGGCGTGCGCCAGGGTGCCGGCGTCGTCGCCCTCGGCGGCCGCGATCAGCGCGTCGAGCAAGGCGCTCTGCGCGCGGTCCTGGGGGTCTTCGCTGGCGCGCATCCTGGGCAGCACCGCCCACTGTTGCGCCGAAGCGACGTCTCCGCGGAGTGCGGCCAGGATGCCGCGGGCGACGGAATGCTCGTCGACATCGTCGAGGCCGTCGGTGTCGGTCGCGGCGGCCAGTGCGGCTTCGCGCGGCGTCCCAGTCCCCGGTCAGGATCAACGCGGTCGACAGATTGACGACTGCGTAGGCGAGCGCCGATCGGCCCCCGATCCGGCGAGCGTGGTCGCACGACCGCGCGGGCCGCGTCGGCCGCCGCGTGCGGGTCGATGCCGAGCAGCATGTCGGACAGATTCGACAGCGCGACGGCCGTGCCGTTCGAGTTGCCCGACCGTTCGGCGACGCGGGCGGCGTACTCGAAGCTGGCGATGGCCTCCGCCGGCCGGTTGTCCGTGCCCAAGAACAGGCCGCGGTTGGAGAACAGCCGGCCGAGCTGCCCGTCGTCGACGTCGAGGGCCTGGCCCAGCCGCAGCGCCTCCGAGGTGAGCGAGTCGGCGTCGCCGCTCCCGGTCATTGCCGCGAGGCCGCCCAAGAAGGCCAGGACCCGTACGGTGTCGCGATCCGGTTCCGGGCGCAGCACCTGCACGGCCGCGGACAGCCGGTCCTGAGCCTCGGTCGTGCGGCCCTCGAGGGAGAGTGCCCTCCCGGCAAGCGCCTGGGCGCGGGCGGCGTCCCGCAGACCGTCCGGCCGCCGCGTGTCCGGCGGCCGCCCGTTCGGCATGGTCCAGCGCCGCCTCGTAGTCGCCGACCAGCAGGTCCGCTTCCGCGGCGGCCTCCCACGATCGGCGCAGCGTCTCCCGACGGGCGATCGCGATCCGGTGCGTGGGCACGCTCCGCTGATCCGTCGGGCGTCGCGTCATCCGTCGAGGGCCCGCGGCGGCGGCGTAGTTGGCCGACGCCCCGCGGGGCGCGCCGGACCGCAGGGCCCGCTGCGCTCCGCGGACCAGCGCGGCGACCGCCTCCGACCGGATCTGCTCGGCGTCGGGGTCGTCCGGAACCGCCGCGAGTGCGTCCTGGTAGTGCCGGGCGACGGCGTCGATCACTTCGTCGCCGTCACCGGCGAAGGTGGCCCGCAGGTGCGCCGCCACGGCGAGGTGTCGGGCCTTGCGGTCCCGGCGGGACAGCGTTTCGTAGGCCACCTGGGCCAGCAGGTTCTGCGCGAACCGGTACGACGCCGCGCTCCGGGGACAGCTTGTCGGCGGAGACCTCGAGCACCTCGCGGCGCAACAGTTCCGCCAGACCCGCCCGCACCGTCGCCTCGTCCCGCCCGGAGACCGCGACCAGGGCTTCCGCCGGGAACGAGGACCCGAGCACGGCCGCGTCGGCCACCAACACCCGCAGGTCCGGATCCAACGCGTCCAGCCGGGCGGCCAGCAGCGCGTGCAGACCGTCGGGCACGGTGAGCGTGCCGACGTCGCCGACCAGGTGATACACACCCTCCCGCGGGACGACGATGTCCCGGTCGATCAACGACCGGATCGTCTCGACCGCGAACAACGGAATGCCCTGCGCCTGGCCGATGATGATCCGCCGGGCCGCCGCCGGCATCCCCGGCACCAACGCCTCGACCAACGCGTCCATCGACCGCCGGTCCAGCGGATCAAGGGTGAGTGCCGGTCCGGTTCCGGCCGGACGCCCACCCCGGGCGGGCGTGTTCCAACTCCGGGCGGGTGAACACCAGCACGAAGATCGGCACGTCCCGGGCCCAGTCGACCAGGTGGTCCAGGAACTCCAACAGACCGGCGTCGGCGTACTGCAGGTCATCGATCAGCAACACCACCGGCTCGGTCGCGGCCAGCCGTTCGAAGAACAACCGCCACCCGGCGAACAGCTCGGCGCGGGCCAGCGCGCCGCCGGAGTCGGCGGACACCGGAACCCCCAGCAGGCGCCCCAACCGCACCGCCACATACGTCCGCTCGTCCGGGTCGGGAAGGTACTCGCGCCAGCTTCTCGCCGAGCTTGCCCGCGGCGACGTCGGTCGGAGTCCTCCTCGGCGATGCCCAGGCGTTGCCGGACGATCTGCGCCAACGCCCAGAACACCACCCCATCGCCGTAGGACAGGCACCGGCCGCGGTGCCACCACACCTGGCCCACCAACCCGTCGACGTACTTCTCGAACTCCCAACCCAACCGCGACTTGCCCACCCCGGCCGGCCCGGACACCACCACCAGCCGCGGCGTCCGCCGGTCCACCGCCGCGTGGAACAGGTCCTTGACCAGCCGCAACTCCGCGTCCCGGCCCAGCAGCGGAGCCTCCAACCCGTCGACCCGCTGCGCACCGCCGACCCCGGCCAACACCCGGGTCGCCGCCCACAACCGCATCGGCCGGCTCTTGCCCTTCAGGTCGTGCTCGCCGCAGTCGGTGAACCCAACCGCCGCCGCCGCCAGCCGGTGGGTCGTCGTCGTCCACCCACACCTGCCCCGGCGTGGCGGCCGCCTGCACCCGGGCCGCCGTGTTCACCGCATCACCGGCCGCCATGCCCTGGCCGACCGCGCCCAAGGTGACCGCCACCTCCCCGGTGACGACCCCCACCCGGGCCGCCAGGGCAGGGACCCCGGCCTGCTCACCCAACACCGACACGGCGTTGAGCCAGTTCCAACCCGGCCCGCACCGCCCGTTCCGCGTCGTCCTCTCCGGCGATCGGCGTGCCCCACACCGCCATCACCGCATCACCGATGAACTTCTCCACCACCCCGCCGTAGCGGTCGATCACCGTCCGGGCCGTGTCGAAATAGTCGCGACAACAACTCCCGGACCTCCTCCGGGTCCCGAGATTCCGACAACGGCGTGAACCCCACCAGATCGGCGAACAACACCGAACACACCCGCCGCTCCGCCGCCGGACCAACCGGGGCGCCGGCCGCGCCAACCGCCCGCCGGCCGAGCCCGGGAAGGTCACGAGCCTCGGCCGGGGTAGCCGCCTAGCCGTGCCGCGACAATCCTTGCACCACACTCACTGCAGAACTTCTGACCCACGGCGACAGCAACCCCGCACGCCGGGCAGGCCGTGGCCAGCGCGGTCCCGCATTCGCTGCAGAACTTCCCGGTCACCGAGTTCTGCGCGCCGCAGGCCCCGCACGTCACATCCACCTGGGCTCCCCCTTTCCGTCAAACGAGGACAAACCATATGTTCTGCCAGCGCCCAGGTTCCTGCGCACCACGCGGCCGCCGGCCAGGCGCCACGCGGGCGGCCTCAGGAGACGGCCGACTCGACGGCCACGTCGATGGCGAGGGCCCGGGTGATCTGGTCGGCCCGGTCGACGACCGGGCGGGCACCCAAGGCTGCGGCGAGGGATCGGGCCTCGCGTGACGGCATCCTCGGCACGGTCCGGTTGCCCCGGCGGCGGCCAGGAATTCGGCCTGGTCCAGCAGCGCCTGGGCCAGGTGGTAGGGGCTGGCGCAGCGGCGTTGCGCCGCCACCGCCTTGCCGGAACGACTCCTCGGCCCCCGGGTCGCCGGTGTCGCCGGCTCGGCGGGCCCGGGCGAGGTCTCGCTCGGCGCGCAGCAGCGCGGTCAGGTGACCGACCGGGTGCGCGTCGAGACATGGCGAGCAGTTCCTCGACCGCGTCGGTGTCTCCCAGCGTCCGGGCGGCCCGAACGGCCGGCGGCCAGCTCTGAGCGACGAACTCGCTGCTCACCCCGATCGTCGACACAAGGTCCAGCACCTCGCGGGCGTGGTTCAGGGTGCCGGCGGCGTCACCCTGGGCGGCCGCGATCAGCGCGTCCAGTGCCTCACACTGCGCGTCGGTCCTGGGGGTCGTCGCTGGCCCGCAGCCGGGGCAGCACGGCCAGTCGTTGCGGCTGCCGCGACGTCGCCGCGGAGCGCGGCCAGGACGCCACGGGCCGCGGGATGCTCGTCGACATCGTCGATGCCATCGGTCTCGGCCGCGGCGGCCAGTGCCTCGTCGGCGCCACTCCAGTCTCCGGTGAGAATCATCGCGGTCGACAGGTTGTAGACCGAAATGGCGAGCGACGACTCGGCCACCGATCCGGCGCGAGTGCTCGACGCCGTGCGGGCCGCGTCGACCGCCGCGTGTGGGTCGAAGCGGCGGAGCAGCACGTCGGACAGATTGTCAGCGCGAGGGCCGCCCGCTCCGAGTCGCCCGAGTGTTCGGCGATGCGTGCGGCGTACTCGTAGTGGGCGGTGGCCTCGGCCAACCGGTTCTCGACGGCCAGGAACACGCCCGGCCGGAGAACAGTCGGGCGAGCAGCCCGCCGTCGACGTCGAGGGCCTGACCGAGCTGCAGCGCCTCCGAGGTCAGCGAGTCGGCGTCGGCGAGCCCCGGTCGATGCCGCGTTGCCGGCCAGAAAGGACAGGGCCCGGACGGTGTCGCGGTCCGGCTCCGGGCGCAGCACCCGCACCGCCGCGGTCAGCCGCTCCCGCGCCTCGGACTTCCGGCCCTCGGAGCGCTCAGCGCCCTGCCGGCGAGCGCTCCGGCGCGGGCGGCATCGCGCGTTCGGCCGGCCGCGGCGTGTCCGGCGGCGGCCCGTTCGGCATGGTCCAGCGCCGCGGCGTAGTCGCCGGCCAGCAGGTCCGCCTCGGCGGCGGCCTCCCACAGCGCCGCGGCCTCCGCCGACGGCGCGCCCTCGGCGCCGGTGCCTGGTCGCTCCGCGGTGCGGGGCGGTCCGGCGCGCCTCATCGATCAGGCGCGCGGCGGTGGTGTAGTTGGCCGACGCCCCGCGGGGCGCGCCGGATCGCAGGGCCCGCTGCGCCCCGCGGACCAGCGCGGCGACCGCCTCCGACCGGATCTGCTCGGCGTCGGGGTCGTCCGGGACGGCCGCGAGTGCGTCCTGGTAGTGCTGGGCGACGGCGTCGATCACCTCGTCGCCGTCACCGGCGAAGGTGGCCCGCAGATGCGCCGCGACCGCCAGGTGTCGGGCCTTGCGGTCCCGGCGGGACAGCGTTTCGTAGGCGACCTGGGCCAGCAGGTTCTGCGCGAACCGGTACGCACCCGCGCTCCGGGGACAGCTTGTCCGCGGAGACCTCGAGCACCTCGCGGCGCAACAGTTCCGCCAACCCCGCCCGCACCGTCGCCTCGTCCCGGCCGGACACCGCGACCAGGGCTTCCGCCGGGAACGAGGACCCGAGCACCGCGGCGTCGGCCACCAACACCCGCAGGTCCGGATCCAACGCGTCCAGCCGGGCCGCCAGCAGCGCGTGCAGACCGTCGGGCACGGTGAGCGTCCCGACGTCGCCGACCAGGGTGTACACACCCTCCCGCGGGACGACGATGTCCCGGTCGATCAACGAGCGGATCGTCTCGACGGCGAACAACGGAATGCCCTGCGCCTGCCCGGTGATCATCCGCCGGGCCGCCGCCGGCATCCCCGGCACCAACGCCTCGACCAACGTCGTCCATCGACCGCGGGTCCAGCGGGTCCAGCGTCAGTCCGGTCCGGTTGCGGCCGGACGCCCACCCCGGGCGGGCATGGTCCAACTCCGGCCGGGTGAACACCAGCACGAAGATCGGCACGTCCCTGGCCCAGTCGACCAGGTGGTCCAGGAACTCCAACAGACCCGCGTCGGCGTACTGCAGGTCATCGATCAGCATCACCACCGGCTCGGTGGCGGCCAGCCGTTCGAAGAACAACCGCCACCCCGCGAACAACTCGGCGCGGGCCAACGATGCCACCCGGATCGGCCTCCACCGGCACGCCGAGCAGTCGTCCCAACCGGACCGCCACATACGACGCGTTCCGCCGGGTCGGACAGGAACTCCGCCATACCCTTCGGCGAGCTTGGCCGCGGCGATCTCGGCGGAATCCTCCTCGGCGATACCCAGACGCTGCCGGACGATCTGCGCCAACGCCCAGAACACCACCCCGTCGCCGTAGGACAGGCACCGGCCGCGGTGCCACCACACCTCGCCCGACCAGCCCGTCGACGTACTTCTCGAACTCCCAGCCCAACCGCGACTTGCCCACCCCGGCCGGGCCGGACACCACCACCAACCGGGGCGTGCGCCGGTCCACCGCCGCGTGGAACAGGTCCTTGACCAGCCGCAGCTCCGCGTCCCGGCCCAGCAGCGGCGCCTCCAGCCCGTCGACCCGCTGGGCGCCGCCCACGCCGGCCAACACCCGGGTCGCCGCCCACAACCGCGTCGGCAGGCTCTTGCCCTTCAGGTGGTGTTCGCCGCAGTCGGTGAACCCGACCGCCGCCGCCGCCAACCGGTGGGTGGTCTCGTCCACCCACACCTGTCCCGGCGACGCCGCCGCCTGCACCCGGGCCGCGGTGTTCACCGCATCACCGGCCGCCATGCCCTGGCCGGCCGCGCCCAGGGTGACCGCCACCTCCCCGGTCACCACCCCCACCCGGGCCGCCAGCGCAGGAACCCCGGCATCCGCACCCAACACGGACACGGCGTTGAGCAGCTCCAACCCGGCCCGCACCGCCCGCTCCGCGTCGTCTTCCCCGGCGGTCGGCGTGCCCCACACCGCCATCACGGCGTCACCGATGAACTTCTCCACCACCCCGCCATAACGATCGATCACTGTGCGCGCTGCCTCGAAGTAGCGCGACAACAGTTCGCGGACCTCCTCCGGATCCCGGGATTCCGACAGAGGCGTGAAGCCCACCAGATCGGCGAACAACACCGAACACACCCGGCGCTCCGCGACCGAACCAACTGGGCCGGCCGGGCCAACCGGGGCGCGCGCCGAGCCGCGGGGCATGGCCGGGCCCTCAGCCGGGGCAGCTGCCGCTGCCGCGACAACCCTTGCACCACACTCACTGCAGAACTTCTGACCCGCGGGGACAGCAACCCCGCACACCGGGCACGCCGTGGCCAGCGCGGTCCCGCATTCGCCGCAAAACTTCCCCGTGACAGAGTTCTGCGCCCCACAGGCCCCGCACGTCAGGTCCACCCGGACTTCCCCTTCCGTCAAATGAGACAAACGATATGTTCTGCAACTCGGGTTCCGCTCACCGCGTCTCCGCCACGCCCAACGGTGCGACGACGACCGGCAGCAAAACATCCACCCTGGGCGCCGGCCCGGCGCAGTGCGGGCGGCCTCAGGAGGCGGCCGACTCGATGGCCACGTCGATGGCGAGTGCCCGGGTGATCTGGTCGGCCCGGTCGACGACGGGCGCGGCACTCAACGCTGCGGCGAGCGCCCTGGCCTCGGTGACGGCAGCTTCGGCGCGGTCCGGTTTTCCGGTGGCGGCCAGGAATTCGGCCTGGTCGAGCAGGGCGTGGGCCAGGTGGTAGGGGCTGGCGAAGCGGCGCAGCGCCGCGACCGCGGTGGCCAGCGACTCCTCCGCCCCGGGGTCGCCGGTGTCGCCGGCTCGGCGGGCGCGGGCCAGGTCGAATTCGGCGCGGAGCAGGGGGGTGAGCTGACCGGCGGGGAAGGGCTCGAGTACGGCGAGTAGCTCCACAACCGTGTCGGTGTCGTCGAGGGTGCGGGCGGCCCGGACGGCCGGCGACCAGGCAAAGGCCACCCACTCGGCGCGCACCCCCCCGAGCGCCGGCACGACGGCCAGCACCTCGCGGGCGTGCGCCAGGGTGCCGGCCGCATCGCCCTGGGCGGCCGCGATGAGCGTGTCCACCGCCTCGACCGTCGCGCGGTCCTGGGGGTCTTCGCTGGCCCGCATGCGGGGCAGCGCCGCCCATTGGTGCGCCGAAGCCAGGTCACCGCGCAACGCGGCGAGGGTGGCGCGGGCGGCGGAGTGCTCGTCGATGCCGTCGGTGTCGGCGGCGGCGGTCAGCGCGGCCTGCGCACCGTCCCAGTCCCCGGCGAGGATCAACGCGGTCGACAGATTGAGGGCGGCCATGCCCAGCAAGGCTCGGGCGCCGACCCGGCGGCAGTGTTCGCACGCCGTGCGGGCCGCGTCGGCCGCGGCGCGCGGGTCGACGCAGAGCAGCACGTCGGACAGATTGATCAGCGCGAGCGCCGCCCCATCCGAGTCGCCCGAGCGTTCGGCGATGCGGACGGAGTATTCGTGGTGGGCCAGGGCCTCCTCCTGTCGGTTCGCCGTGGCCAGGTACACGCCGCGCATGGAGAACAGTCGGGCGAGGAGCCCGCCGTCGACCTGGAGGGCCTGGCCGAGCCGCAACGCCTCCGAGGTCAGCGAGTCGGCGTCGGCGTGCCCGGATGATGCCGCGTTGTTGGCCAGATGAGACAGGGCCCGAACGGTGTCGCGGTCGGGCTCCGATCGCAGCACTCGCAGGGCTGCGGTCAGCCGCTCCCGTGCTTCGGCCTTCCGGCCTTCGAGGCTCAGCGCCCTCCCGGCGAGCGCTCCCGCGCGGGCGGCCTCCCGCAATCGGCCGGCTTCGTCATGCCCGGCGGCGGCCCGGTCGGCGTGGTCCAGCGCCGCCTCGTAGTCGCCGGCCAGCAGGTCGGCCTCGGCGGCCGACTCCCACAGCGCGGCGGCCTCCGCCGACGGCGCCCCCTCAGGGGCCGGTGCCTCATCGGTCCCCGGTGCGGGGGTCGTCCGCCGCGGTTCGTCGATCAGGCGCGCGGCGGCGGTGTAGTTGGCGGAGGCGCTCCGGGGGGAGCCGGATCGTTGGGCTCGTTGGGCGCCGCGGATCAGCGCGGCAACCGCCTCCGACCGGATCTGTTCGGTATCAGGGTCGTCGGGGACGGCCGCGAGTGCGTCCTGATAGTGGTGCGCGACGGCGTCGATGACCTCGTCGCCGTCGCCGGCGAACGTGGCCCGCAGGTGCGCGGCGACCGCGAGATGTCGGGCCTTGCGATCCCGCCGGGACAGCGTCTCGTAGGCGACCTTGCCGAGCAGGTTCTGCGCGAACCGGTAAGAACCCCGTTCCGGGGACAGCCTGTCCGCCGAGACCTCGAGCACCTCGCGGCGCAACAGTTCCGCCAAACCCGCCCGCACGGTGGCCTGGTCCCCACCGGAGACCGCGACCAGGGCTTCCGCCGGGAACGAGGACCCGAGCACCGAGGCGTCGGCCACCAACGCCCGCAGATCCGGATCCAACGCGTCCAGCCGGGCCGCCAACAGGGCGTGCAGGCCGTCGGGCACCGTCAGCGTCCCGACGTCGCCCACCAGGGTGTAGACGCCCTCCCGCGGGACGACGATGTCGCGGTCGATCAACGAGCGGATCGTCTCCACCGCGAACAACGGAACGCCCTGCGCCTGGCCGGTGATCATCCGCCGGGCCGCAACAGGCATCCCCGGCACCAACGCCTCCAACACCTCATCCATCGACTGCCGGTCCAGCGGGTCAAGCGTCAATCCGGTCCGATTGCGGCCGGCCGCCCATCCAGGGCGTGCATGTTCCAACTCCGGGCGGGTGAAGGCCAACACGAAGATCGGCACATCCCTGGCCCAGTCGATGAGGTGATCAAGGAACTCCAACAGACCCGCGTCGGCGTACTGCAGGTCGTCGATCAACAACACCACCGGCTGCGACGCGGCCAGCCGCTCGAAGAACAATCGCCAGCCTGCGAACAACTCCGCGCGAGCCAACGCCCCACCCGGATCGGCGTCCACCGGCACCCCGAGCAGCCTTCCCAACCGCACCGCCACATACGAACGCTCCGCCGGGTCGGACACGAACTCCGCCATGCCATCGGCGAGCTTGGCCGCGGCAATCTCGGCTGAGTCCTCCTCGGCGATACCCAGACGCTGACGGACGATCTGCGCCAACGCCCAGAACACCACACCGTCGCCGTAGGACAAGCAGCGGCCGCGGTGCCACCACACCTCGCCCGCCAACCCGTCGACGTACTTCTCGAACTCCCACCCCAACCGCGACTTGCCCACCCCCGCCGGGCCGGACACCACCACCAACCGGGGGGTGCGCCGATCCAGCGACGCGTGGAACAGGTCTTTCACCAGTCGCAGTTCCGCGTCCCGGCCCAGCAGCGGAGCCTCCAACCCGTCGACCCGCTGCTCGCCACCGACACCGGCCAAGACCCGGGTCGCCGCCCACAACCGCGCCGGAGCGCTCTTCCCCTTCAACCAGTGCTCGCCGCAGTCGGTGAACCCCACCCCCGCGGCCGCCAACCGGTGCGTCGCCTCATCCACCCACACCTGACCCGGCGTGGCCGCCGCCTGCACCCGCGCCGCCGTGTTCACCGCATCACCGGCCGCCATGCCCTGGCCCGTCGCGCCTAACGTGACCGCCACCTCACCGGTCACCACGCCCACCCGGGCCGCCAGGGCCGGAACCCGAGCCTCTTCGCCCAACGCAGACACGGCGTTGAGCAGTTCCAACCCGGCCCGCACCGCCCGTTCCGCGTCGTCTTCTCCGGCGGTCGGGGTGCCCCACACCGCCATCACCGCATCACCGATGAACTTCTCCACCACCCCGCCATAGCGGACGATCACCGTCCGGGCTGCCTCGAAGTAGCCCGACAGCAACTCGCGGACCTCCTCGGGGTCCCGAGATTCAGACAACGGTGTGAACCCCACCAGATCCGCGAACAGCACAGAACACACCCGGCGCTCCGCGATCGGAGCGGCGCCGTTGGTTCCGGTGGCAACGGTCGTCGCGGATGGGTGCGTCGGTGGTCCGCCGGCGACCGGCGCGGGCTCAGCAGCGACGAGCCGCGTTCCGCAGTCCCCGCAGAACTTCTGCCCGATCTCGGCCGTTCGCGCCGCACTCCGGACACGATGCCGCGAGCGCCGTCCCGCATTCGCCGCAGAACTTCCGGCCGGCGGGATTCGACGCCCCGCAGGCCGCGCAGGGCACCTCCACCAAGCCTCCTGGATCATGAGCTAGGGCAAGAATAGGCGGGAAAGCGCTTCCTGGCCTAATCAGCGCAATTGTCCAGAATCGTCGGGAATAAGGGCAGCAGATGCGCTGGCTTCAGCGAGCGGCCGTTGCCCCGGTCGTGGTCCGGGCCATCCGCATCCCGGCGTCGCGGACCAGGGCGGCCGAGGGTTGCGTCGTTTCCAGCGCAGAAACGAAGTCCTCACCGGGAATACGCAGCAGTCGACATTCGATCGACGTCGTCACGGTTGCCGACCGGCGCGCCCGGTTCATCAGGCCGAGCTCGCCCACGTAGCCGGGTGCGACGACAGGCGGCAGTTCGATGATCACGCCATGCTCGTCCTCGAGGTTGATCGCCAACTCGCCCTTGTCGAGAAGCCAGAGCGCGTCAGACTCCTCACCTTGGCGGATGATCGTCTCGCCGGCGGGTACGGTCCGCTCCTCGACGCTGCGGGCGATCTGCTCCAGCAGGCCGCGGGGCGCACCGACGAACAGATCGAGCTTCTCCAGCAGGGCCAGCCGCGGTTCCAGTTCGGCAGCGCGCGCGGCCTCGCGGTCGACGCCGCGCAACATCGGCAACCCGAACAGGCCGATCGTCGGGAACACCAGCGCGATGACGCCGAGGGCCCAGCCCAGGCCGAGATGCGCGTACAGGACACTGCCCAGCACCGCCGTCAAGACTGAACCTCCGAGGATCAGCACGTTGACCGTGCCGAGCACCCGGCCCAACACGTTGCTCGGCAGATCCCGCTGCAGGGCGGTGAAGGCCAAGACGTCGACGATCACCATGCCGACGCCGGAAATGACCATGAGGACGAGTGCCGGTGGTATCGACCCCACAAACACGCTGATCCACAGCGGGACACACTGCAGGTACAACGCGAGGAGGATGATCCAGGCGACGCGCCGCGATCCGGCGAGCTTGTTGGCCAGGCCGGCAACGACCACACTGCCGAGCGCGTTGGCGGCGATCAGCAGGCTGTACCCGGTGGTGCCGCCGCCGAGGTGCTGCGCCAACGCCGGCATCAAGACGTTCGCACCGCTGATGGCGGCTGAGTCCAGGACCAGGAACACGGTGAGCACGAACGCCCGGCGATGGCTGGTCAGACTCGAGATCCCGGCCATCCACTGCGAAATCACGTTTCCGCCCGGTTCGGCGGAGCCATGTGAACGCACCCGTAGCCGCAAGTAGAGCGCGGTCGCCAGGAGGAACCCGGCCGTATTGATCAGTACGCCATATACCGGATCGCCGGTCAGCAGCAGGAGCCCGCCGATCGCCGGCCCCAGCACTACGATCATGCCCTCCAAGAGCGCGAAGATGGCGTTAGCCGCGATCAGATCGGACTCCGGTACGACCTCGGGAACCAGCGCACCGGAAGCCGGACTCACGGGCGTGTACACCGCTCCCAGCGCGGCGGCCGCGAGCAGAAGCAGCGACAGGGGGCCATCGAGGCCGACGATGAACGCCATTCCGACGGTCACCACGGCCGAGGCGAGAGCACTGACCGCCAGGACCGTGCGCCGGTCGAAGCGATCGGCGAGCACCCCACCGTAGGCCCCGAACACCATCGCGCTGATCCACTTGGCGGTGGCCAGCGCGGTGACCCAGCCGGGGGAGCCGGTCCGCTCGAACACATAAGCGCTCAGGACGATGGTGTATGCCCAGGACGACGATCCATCGACGACGAAGGCGAGAATCAGGGTACGCAGGTCCCGACCGGCCAATGCCGAGGCGAACCGTGCGCGTCCAGCGGGCCGAGATTCCGAAGTGGTTGTGCTCATGAGGCCGATGGTGTCCCGGCGCTACCCGACCGAGTGTCGGCCGACCGACACACCCGGGATCCGGTTGCCGACATTCGTGGCCGGGCCCGTGACTTCGACAGCGGACCGGCGAGCAGGTGCGTCATGCGGCGCGTCTCATGGCCATAGGCTAACGCCAACCGACAATTCGGACACACCTGACCCGGCACCCCTGGCTGCTCGACGGCCTGATCAGCCCTCCGGACCGAATCGGCTCGTTATCGGCGGGTTCGGTCCCGCTGCGGTGATCTCGGTTTGGCACCATGGTCGGATGGCCGACTACGTCATTGATGCGAGCGCGGCGATCGAATTGGCTGCGGCCGGGTTCTCGGACCCAGGTCGGCATCGGCTGCTGGCGCCGACTCTCTTGCGCTCCCAGACTCTCTCGATGCTGCACCAGCGGGTTGCGGCCGGGGATCTCGACGTGCGTGCGGCCAGACGGATGTTGGAGCTGATCACCGGGCTGCCGATCCGGCTGCTGGGGGATCGGGTGCTGCGCGGGACGGCCTGGAAGGTGGCCGATGAGCTGGGCTGGGCCGACACCTACGATGCCGAGTACGTCGCGCTCACCCGGCTGCACGGCGACGCCCTGGTCACTGCCGATGTGGACCTGGCCCGCCGGCTCGACGGAGTCATTCCGACAGTCGCGCCGGCGGTCCTACTATGAGCGCTTCGATCAATTCGGATCGGCAAGTGTGCGGATACCCGTCGGCCGGCCGAGCGCCTCAGCCCCGGGCAACGAGGACGGAACGCCGTTCGCCGATTCTCATCGACCAGGTCGTCGGCGTTTGGCCCGGCCCGGCCGCCCTGCGCGATTGAGGGCGACACCGGCGGCGAGAGCCAGGAGTCCCGCCGTCACGAGGCCGGCAACTGCTCGCGGACCGGTGTCGGCCATGGTCCCCGATGCCGAACCGGTGGACGTCGATGCCTCGGTGGCGGTGGCCTCGCTCGGGGTTGTGGGGGTCGATTGACTGCTGACCGTCGTGGTGCCGCTGCCCTGGGTCGTGGGCGGGCTTGATGCTGTCGTGGTCGTCGGCGGCTCCTGGTGTGGTATCGACGGCCGTAGTGGTGGTTTCCACGGGAGTGGTCGGGCTGGTTGACGTTTCGCCGGTCTGGTCGGCGTTGACGGCGAGGAGGGCCTGACCGGTGGTTCCGTGGTCGTCGGCGGTGACGGTGTGAGTTCCGGTGTTGACCGCGGTGCACCTGGCGTGGGTGCACGTGCCGTTGGGTTCGATGTGGAATGCGGTGGCGACCGTGACGTCGCCGACGTCCTTTCCGTCGATGTCGATGCCATGGGCGGTGTAGGTAACGGGCTGCCCGGGCGCGGCCGTGTCGGGGTCCGGGGTGACGACCAGGCGGTCCAGGGCGGCGCGAACGGTGTCGGCGGATGTCGCCGATGACGGGTCGTAGTAGGGATTGCCGGCGTAACTGGCGGTGATGGTGACGCCCCCGCGGGGGACGGTGATGTGGGCGGAGCAGGTGGCGATGCCGTCCGCGTCGGTGGTCGCGTGGCACATGTCGGATTCGCCGGTCGCGGACAGGGCGAATTGGATGCCCTGGCCGGACAGGGGGTTGCCGGCGGCGTCGGTGAGGGCGGCGCGCAACACGGCGGGCCGACCGTCGACCAGGGTGGCCGCGACGATCACTGCAGTGTGGGTGGGTTGCCGGAGGACGCCGAAGGGAGCGACGGCGCTCGAGGAGAGCAGGGTGGCGGTTCCGTCGAAGGTTGCGCTGCTCGTGGCCGCGCCCGCCGGGTCGGTGACGGCGATGGTGCAGCTGGCGGTCCCGGTTGCGGTGGTCGTGGTGGGGCAGTGGGCGGTTCCGGCGGTCAGGGTGACGTGCTGCCCGGGAATCGGCCGGTCGTTGGAGTCGGACAGTCGCGCGTGGAGGGTGAGCGCGGCGCCGAAGACGGCTGAGCCTGTGGTGGTCAACGAGAGTTGGGTGTCCGCCTGTATCAGAACGGTTCCGGTGGCGGTGGAGGGGTCGTCGCCGGCGTCACCGGCGAACGTGGCGGTCGCGGCGACGTCGCCGAGTGGCTGGGTGACACCCGCCACGGTGCAGGTGGCTGTCCCCTGAACGCTGGTGGTGGCGACGCAGGTCTGGGTGTGCTGCCCGGTTCCGATGGCCACGGTGACGGGCCTACCCGGCAGTGGGTGGCCGACCGTGGTGAGGGTCGCGGTCAGGACGGCGTGACCGTCGAGGAATGCCGCGCTGGTCGGTGAGATGGCAAGGCTGGTGGGCTGTTTGGTGAGGGTGAACGGCGCGGTCGTGGTCGCGGGCTCGTCCGTTGCGGAGCCGGCGTAGGCGGCGGTGACGTTGACTTTGCCGGCGGGGTGCACCGTTTCCACGGCGCAGCGGGCGTTTCCGGTGAGGTCGGTGAGGGCCGAACACGAGTTCCCGCCGAGGTCGAGGGTGACGGCCGCTCCGGCCATCGCTGCCGGGCCGGACGCTTCGCTCAGTGTCGCCGACAGGGTGACGGTCGATCCGACGGTCGCGCTGGTCGGCCCGGTGTAGGTGAGGACGGTGGACGCCCGCGACCCCGACATGCCGGTCTGGGGGCGGGATCCGGCCCCGACCACCGGGGCGACCGCCTCGGCGGCTCCCCACCGGTTGGGGCCGGGTCCGTCGGCTTCGAGCGTGATGGACGTCCCGGTGGCGATGTCGTAGTCGATCGTCCAGGGGCCGTCGGCGAAGTAGATGCCGCCGGCGCCGTCTGCGGTGATGCGGCCTCCCGCCGACAGCCCCGGCTTGCTTGCCACCACGTCCAGCGTGCGATGGCCCGGGGTGCCGATCTTGATCTCGGACAGGCCGGAGCAGTTCGAGGTGGTGAACAGGGAGCCGCGGATCGGGTCATAGGTCACCCGGTCCTCGCTGCCGGTGCAGCTGGCGATGGTCGTTTGCTGCAGGATCTGGCCGGTGTCCGGGTCCAGTTCGTAGACGGTGTCGTCCGACGCGATGGCGAACAGGCGGCGGTCCGGGGTGAAGGTGATATCCCGGATCAGCAGCGGTTCCGGGTAGAGCTGGGTGATCGCCGCGGTGGCCAGGTGTGCAATGTCGAGGGCGGTGGCGCTGCCCGGCGGGATCGGATTGGTGTTGGTGCGCGGGATGGTGGATGGCGCGTTCGGATGGTCGAAGAACACCGCGTCGGAGGCGGGGTCCATCACCATCGCGTTTTGCCCGCCCTCGCGCCAGCTGGGGTCATAGATCTCCGCCAGGAGCTCGCCGGTATCCGGGTCGACCTGGTAGAGCCCGAAGTTGCCGCCGCGGTCGGCGAGGAAGACGGGGACCAGCAGGTTCCCCTGGTGGTCGAAGGTGATGGAGTCTTTCGTCCCGTTGGCCCCGTCGGGGATGTCGGGGAAGCTGGCGAACAGCGGCTGCAGGACGTTTCCCGACGGGCTCAGGGTGATCTTCCCGACCCGGTTCGGGGCGGTCACGATGTAGAGGGTGTTGTTGGGCGTGCGCACCGGCGCCAGCTTGATCTGGGCGGTGGTGCTGGCCGTCAGCGGGCCGAGCGTCGCGGTGAGGGTGGCGGTCCCGACGCCGACGGCGGTGGCCGCGGGCCCGTCCAAGCTGAGCAATGACGGGTCGGACGTCGTGATTGTCGCTTGGTCGGTGACATCGGTGGTGTTGCCGAGGCGGTCGGTGGCCAGGACGGAGTAGTTCTGTCTGCCGCCGATGGGCAGTTGGGTTTCGTCTGGCCATACTTTCAGCGAGATTGCCGGCAGCGTGCCGGCGTCGCCGACGAAGATCAGGGTCTGGGCGCTCATGCCATCCCGGCTGACGGTGACCTTGGCGGTGCCGGCGCCCACCGCGGTGATCACTCCATCGGACACGGTGGCCACCGTCGGGGTGGAAGACGTCCAGGTTGCCGTGTCGGTGATGTCGCCGGTGGATTGGTCGAAGAAGCGACCGGTAGCGGCCAGCGCTCTGGTGGTGCCGACCGGGAGGCTGATGTTGGCCCCGGACAAGGTGATCCGGATGACCGTCGATGCGAGAGGACTCCCGGGTCGGCTGGTGATCGCGACCGATCCCGACTGTGCCCCCAGGGTGGCAGTCACGGTGGAACGGCCGGTCGCGACGCCGGTGATGGTTCCGTCCGCATCGACCGTCGCGACCGACGGGACGCTGGTGGTCCAGGTGACCTGGTCGGTGAGGTCGCTGCTGGAGCCGTCGGAGAATCTGCCGAGCGCGTGGGCGGTGTCGGTGTTGCCGGGTTCGACCGTCGGCGCGGTGGCGGTCACGGTGATGGAGGTCAGGGTGACGGGGACGGCGACGACCACGGGCACGTCCGTGGAGGAGGACAGGCCGCCGTGGGAGGCGGTCAGGACGACGAGGTGGGGGCCCTGGCGTTCCGGGGTCGCGGTGAAGTCGTAGCTGGTCCCGGTCGCCGCCGGGACGCCGTCGAGGGTCCAGGTGATACGTGGCTGCCGGGTCGTTGCTGCCGGCCCGGAACACCTGATGGGTGCCGGGGCTCAGGGACTCGACGGCGGTGGGTGAGATGGACGCGGTGGGGACCGCGGATCTTGGTAGGACGTGCAGTGGTGCGTAGCCGACGGCCGAGATGCCGGCGGCGTTGGTGACCTTCACCCCGACGATCACGTCGGTGGGACTGTTGTAGGTGCGGGTGATCCGGGCGCCGCCCGCGTCGGTGAACGTGCCGGTGCCGGTGAGGTCCCACTGGTAGGACAGCGGCCCGCTGCCCGGCGGGGTGGTGCTGGCGGAGGCATCGAACGTGACGGGGGACCCGGTTGTTCCGGAGTAGGAAGGGGCGAGCACCGGCGTCGGGGTCGCGGCGCCGAACTCATTGCGCAGCAACTGGATCTGCGGATCGAGTTGGCTGTTCATGGCCCGAAGTACGTCGCGGACGCCGAGGTCCGCCTGCCGAAGTTGCGTGGCCTGTTGCGTGAACGTCGCCATGGTCTCTCGGATCTCGGCGGCGACGGTGGCTCTGAGCCCGTCGATGTCCTGGGTCGAGAATCCGACCCCGAGCAGCCCGGCCAGCTGGTCGGGATCGAACCCCGTAGCGCCGATGGCCTGCTCCTCGGCGCGGATATCCGCCTCGACCTCGTCGACGGGTGCCCCGGTGCCGGCCACCGCCGAGACCATGGCGCCGGCCGCGTCGTCCAGCGCCGGAAGGTTGGCGGCGGCGGCGCTGCCGTACTGCTCGACGGAGAGGGCCTGCACGAGTTCGGCCGGACCGTTCCGCGCGTCCTGCGCGCCCTGCAGCCTTTGCAGAGCGTCGAGCATGGCGACCGAGTTGGCCTGCTGGTGGGAGACCGCGTCGGCGAACGTTGCCATCGCCGCGTCGACCGGGTCGTTCGGGTCGGGCGGGTCGTAAGTCTGCGCAGCCAAAGTGACCAGATTGCCGACGTCAGGGTCCGGTGGGTCGTTGATCAGGTCGTGGTAGTGCTTGGCCTGCAACGCGACCGTTCGCATGGCGTCCGCCTTGAACCGGGTCAGCGGCTCGCGGTCCTTCAGCCCCGCGCACGTCGAAACATAGGTGAGCAGGCTGTTGATGTCACCCGAACCGGTGACCAGCCCGAGGGTGCACGCCTGGATGTCTTGGACGATCTTGGGGACCGCCTTGCCCTTCTTGTAGAGGTCGTAGCTGGTCTCGCTCAGCAACGTGGGCAGCCACTGCGCGCTGATGACCTTCTTCAGGCCCTCCGCGAGGCCCTTCAAGTTTCCGTACAGGGCCTTCACCTGCTTGTACAACTTGTAGGCCTGGTCGATGTGGATCATCGTCGAGAGGAACCCGGCGTAGCTGTCGTAATCCGCCTGGTAGGCCTGTTTCACCGCCGTCAGGTCCAGGTGAAACCCGGCCGTGGCCGGAGCGACGCTGAACGCTCCGTGTTCTTGGTCGTAGCCGTCAATCTGGTCGTACTTCGGATCGAAAGAGCCGTCGGCGCACCGGTCGATCACGATGTCGTAGTCTGCGCCCGCAGGCACGGCAGGACTGCCGGCCCACCCGAGGATCTCGTCGACGAATGGGCCGCCCAACCCCTGGCTGGAGATGGTGGCGCTCGGTGTGCCCGAAAGCTTCCGCACCGCGGTGTCCACGACCGAGTGATGCGCGACGATGTACAGATCCGCGGCGTAGATACCGAAATCGCCTACGCAGGGATCCGTGCCGTCCGGGTCATACCCGCCCGGAGGTGGGAGCAGGTCTCCGCTGGCCAGGATCACCGACCCGGGCTGGAGGTTCTGGTAGGTCTCGCCGTTCTCGCCCAGGGTGATCGTCGCGGCCGCGGCATTCGGCACCTGGACCGCCCCCACGACACACCACGCCAACAACAAAACGACCACCATCATCATTTGGCCCACTGGCTGTGCGGCCCGCCGACGCACAGCCGTCCTCGAGACCCACTTCCGGCAGATCACCTCGCGACCCAGTCGATGACTTGCGGGGGCTGGCCGGAGTCAACACTGACCGGAGCGGTCATTCCTTTGGCGCTGCAATCGAGCTCGGGATCGGCCAGGCACTCGACCGTCGACGGGATCTCGATATTGATCTCGTAGAAGCCGTTGGCGTCGGTGACGGTACGTGGCCTGCCGTTGCCCACCTCGAGCAGTTCGATGGTCGCACCCGGGATGGGTTTGCCGTGCGAGTCGGTCACGTGGCCGCTGAGGTCCGCCTTGCTCCCGTTCGTGGGGTTGTCCTGGGTGGGTCCGGGGTCCGGTGGGGCCGTGGCGTCGACGACGAAATCGACGGAGTCTCCCGACCGGTCGAGGCTGACCACGTCGTCGGCGGAGGTGGTGACACAGCCCTCCTCCTGGCCGGCGGAGCAAGCCGCGACGTATGTCCCCGAGGGCAGGCTGATCTCGTAGGCGCCGACGGCGTCGGTCTTTCCCAGATAGGGGTCACAGGCCGCACACTTCTCCTGCTGGAAGCCGACCTCGATGCCTTGCAGTGGAACTCCGGCAGAGGAGTAGGCGTGGCCCGACACCACCACCAGGACATCGTTGAAGGTCGGTTCAGCGGTGCCGGGGCCTTTGCCTGTCGTGGTTCCGTGAGCTGTAGGGGGGCCACTTGTCGGAACCCTGCTCTGCAGCGGATCGACCACGGGATGGCCCGCCGATTCGGGGGCGGCGCAGGCGACCAGCATCAGAGCGGTGATCCCCAGGCCGATGACGGCTCCGCGGATCGTGGCCCGCCGGGTACCTGGTCGGCTGCGCGGCGCGCGTTGGGTTCGGCGGGGTGCGGGAATGATCGTCACTCGATGAGCCTCGTGTGCGCGGTTCCCGGGAAGGGAGGGTCTGGTTCCCGATGTTGCCGGGAGGTTTCGGGTCGGCAGGGTCTGGCCTATTTTCCGAGGCCGCCGTCGCGGGCGATGGCAACCGCGTGGGCCCGGTCGTGGGCGCCGAGTTTGAGAAGAATGGTGGAGACGTTGTTCTGGACCGTCTTGGTGTTGATGCCCATGCGGGCGGCGATGACGTCGTTGCTCAGGCCGCGGCCGATGCGGTCGAGGATCTCGAGCTCTCGGTCGGTCAGGCTCGGGAAGACGCGTCGGGCGGCATGTCCGGTGGTGACGGCGCGGAGGTGCTGGGCGACACCACGATCGAAGATCAACTGACCTCGGTGGACGGCGAGGATCGCGTCGATGATGGCGTCGGAGCCCGAGTCTTTCAATAGATAGCCGCGGGCACCGGCCTGGATGGCGTCCCGAAGGTGGAGGTCGTCGTCGTGCATGGTCAGGACGAGTACGGCGATGTCGGGGAAGCGCGCCAGGATCGTCTCGGTCGCGGCGACCCCGCCGGCCCCGGGGATGTGCAGGTCCATCAAGATCACGTCCGGTCGGACGTCGGTGGCCAGCGAGATGGCCTCGTCGGTGGTGCCGGCCTCGCCGACCACCTGGATGCCGTCGATGCGGTCGAGCAGGGCGTGGACGCCCTCCCGGAAGACGGCGTGATCGTCGACGACGAGAACCCCGACGGTCACGGCTGGCTCCGCAGCGTGGCGGTCAGGATGGTGCCCCCGCCGGGTCGGGGCACGAGCTGCAGCCCACCGTCCAGCGCGTCGGCCCGCCGGCGCATAGAGGTGATGCCCAGGCCGCTGATGTAGGGCTGGGTGATTCCGTCGCCGTCGTCCTCGACGGTGATCGTCACGTCGCCCCGTTGCTGGTCGACTCTGATCGTGACGTGGTGCGGATGGCCGTGACGCACTGCGTTGTTGATCGCCTCAAGCACGATCAGGTAGGCCGCCTCGGTGACCGCGGCCGGCAGGTCGTCGACCCGGATCTGCGCGCTCACCTCGGGCGCTCCCGGTCCGCGCAGTCCGGCGATGTGGTCGCTGATCGCCCGTTCCAGGCCGCGGTCGTGGACGGTGGACTGCAGATCGTGGGCGAGCCGGCGGACCTCGGTGCTGGCCTGGAGCAGCCGGTCGGTCAGCCGGGCGGCGTCGGTTTCGTCGCGTGAGCCCGGCGGCATGCCGCGACGGAGCGCGTCGGCGGTCAGGCTCGCACCGGCCAGCAGCGGAGCCAGGCCGTCATGCAGATCCTGACCGAGCTGCGCCCGCTGTGCCGCGGACTGCTGCAGCGTGTCGTGCCGGAGCTGCGTCAGTTCGGCGTCACGGCGGGCCACGTACAGCTGGATCGCGACCTGAATGGCCAGTAGCTGCAGCAGCTTGCCGTCTGCGGCCTGGAAGCGCTCGCCCGGCGTCCGCGGAGCGATGGCGAGTTCCCCGACCAGCTCGCCTCCATAGGACAGTGGGAGCAGCACGGGCTCCGGTGAGTGCTCGCCGCAGGATGCCACGACCCGGAGCTCCTCGCGGTCCTGCACCGACAGCGCTACGCCGGGAGACCGCACGACCGTCGCTACCGTGTCCACGATCTGGGTGTATGTCTGCGGCGACGACTCGCCACCGAGTTGCGCCAGCGCCGGCAAAACGTCGGACCGCTGACCCAGCAACCGCCGCTCGATCCGGGTCAACAGGCGGCGGCGCACCGGGTCGACCGCCAGGATCACCGCGGTGACAGCCATCACCGCCACCCACCGGAACTGGTCGGCGACCACCCGCCCCGACAATGCTCCGAGCAGCACCACCAAGACGATCGCGAACGCCACGCTCAGCAGTGCGACCATCGCCGTGTAGATCGCGACCCGTCGTGTCGTGGTCCGGATCCCGTACAGGTCATAGCCCACCACCGCGACCAGCACGGCTACCGCGACGCCGATCGGCCAGAACACCAGCAGCCAGTTCAGGTTCGCGTCCCACAGTGGCGGCAGCAAGGTCACCAGCAGGGCGGCGACCGGGATCGCGTACGCAACGACGAAACCAAGAATCTGTCGCCGCTCCGAGTTGCCGGCCCCACGCCACCGCGCCACCAGGCTGACCACACCCACCAGTCCCGCTACGGGAATGACCACTGCCTGCAGCGACCACGGCCAATCCTGGTCACCGACCAGCAGATAGGCCGCCATCGTGTTGAGCGTCGACGCCACCACCGCAGCGGTCGAGGCCCACGCCACCAGGCGCCACCCCCGGCCGGGTAGCAGGCCGTCCGGGAACACCTGCGGAAGCAGGATCAACGCCGCCAAGAGCCCCAGTTCGGCCGCTACCCCTCCCACGCCGTCCAACGCCGCAGTCGTTCCGTCCGAAATTGGCGCGACGTACGACTCCAGCCCCACACACAACCCACCGAACCCGGTCAAACATCCCGACACCAACATCACCAATCCGACCGGCCGGCCCCTCCCAAAGCCCCACAGCACCGCGGCACACGCCGAGAAGGCCACCGCCAACGGCACGAACTGGGCCGGGTCATTGGAAGGATCGACTATCGGCAGCGAGAGCCGCGCCGCATGTTCCCTGAGCAGCATCCCCGCCACCGCTGCCGCGGTAGCCAGGCACGCAACGATCAGGGCGGTGTGCCGGGAGCTCCACGCTGACCGGGCTACCTGTGCGCCGGCCGCCGTTGTAAGTGCCTGAGAACCCACACGTCACATTGTCGACCAAGAACTTCCCGGGAACGCAGGAAACCTCGCCCGCGGCCCGTTCGGCCGAGGTCAACCGCCGTTGAACGCCGGATCCCGTATCGGCGTCGGCGCGATGATCACCGTCATACCCGCTGTGCGGCCGGCGCTCGAAGTCCGTGCTGATGCTCGAAATGCGAACTCAGCGTCGCGTGGCGTCCTCGGTTTCGATCTCCTCGTGCACGTCCAGATGCCCCGAGTCGTCCTTGGGCGACCAGAAACCCTTGACCGGAGTGCCGGCCGAGCCGAGCTGGTTCATCTTCTTGGGTACCGACGCGCCCTGGTAGTCCAGCGGCACCGGGTGGGCGTGGTCGTCGACCGGGCCGAGCGGCTGGTGCACCTCGATGAACTCGCCGGACGGCAGCCGCTTGAGGATGCCCGTCTCGACGCCGTGGTCGAGCACCGCTCGGTCACCGTGCTGCAGGCCGAGGCAGACCCGGTAGGTGATCACGTACACGATGATCGGCGCGACGATGCAGCCGACCCGACCGACCCAGGTCAGCACGTTCAGCGAGATGTCCAGCTTCAAGGCGAACAGGTCGTTCGCCCCGTTCATCAGGTTGATGATGTAGAAGGCCAGGAACGCCGCGCCCAGCGAGGTGCGCACCGGCACATCGCGGGGTCGCTGCAGCAGGTTGTGCACGGCCTTGTCCTTGGTGAAGGCGGTCTCTATCCAGGGATAGAGCATGACGATCACCATGAGCACGCCGGCGGCCACGATGGACGGCCAGAACACGGCCGGGATCATGTAGTGCCCGAACAGGTTCCGGACCTCCCAGGCCGGCCATATGCGGACCATGCCGTCCAGGAAGCCCATGTAGAAGTCGGGTTGGATGCCCGCGGAGACCTGCGCCGTGTTGTACGGCCCGAGATTCCAGATCGGGTTGATCTGGAACAGTCCGGCCATGACGGCGATCAGCCCGAACACCACGGCGAACCAGCCGCCACCCTTGGCCGCGAACGTCGGCAGGATGCGGATGCCGACGACATTGCGTTCGGTCGCCCGCGGCCCGGGGAACTGGGTGTGCTTCTGGAACCACACCAGGGCCACGTGCAGCCCGATCAGCGCGAGCAGCAGCCCGGGTATGAGCAGGATGTGCAGCGAATAGAAGCGGCCGATGATGATCTCGCCGGGATACTCGCCGCCGAAGAGCAGCCACTGCACCCAGGTACCGATCACCGGGATGGACATCATGAAGGCCGACACGGCGCGTAGCCCGGTGCCGGACAGCAGGTCGTCCGGCAGCGAGTAGCCGAGGAAGCCCTCGGCCATGCTGGTAGCCAGCAGCAGCACACCGAGAACCCAGTTGAGTTCGCGCGGCTTGCGGAACGCGCCGGTGAAGAAGATCCGCATCATGTGCAGCATCATCGAGGCGAGGAAGATCAACGCCGCCCAGTGGTGGATCTGTCGGATGAGCAGCCCGCCGCGGACCTCGAAGCTGATGTTCAGCGTCGAGGCGAACGCCCGGGACATCGGCACGCCGCGGAGCTTGTCGAACACCCCCTGGTAGATGGTCTCGCCCATGGACGCGTCGAAGAACAGGGTCAGGTAGACGCCGGAGAGCAGCAGCACGATGAACGAGTACAACGCCGCTTCGCCGAGCAGGAACGACCAGTGGGTCGGGAAGACCTTGTTGATCTGCGTGCGCAGCGGGCGGGCCGGGTGGTAGCGCAGGTCGCCACCGTCCAGCGCCTTGGTGAGCACCGTCTCCTTGGGCGGAGCCGTCGGCGTGGTCAGTCTGCTCATGACGGGCTCCCCTTCGGGTGCGAGCTCCAGGCCGGGTACTTGCCGTTCTCCCAGAAGCCGGGTCCGACGGCCTCGTGGAAGTCCGAGGAGGCGACGAAGAAGCCGTCGGCGTCGAGTTCGATCGGCAGCTGGGGGAGTGGGCGGGCGGCCGGCCCGAACACCGGCTTGGCCCCGTCGGTCACGTCGAACTGCGACTGGTGGCACGGGCAGAGGATGCGGCCCGTCTGCTGCTCGTACAGCGACACCGGGCAGCCGACGTGGGTGCAGATCTTGGAGTAGGCGTAGAAATCGCCGTAGCCGAAGTTCTCCTGGCCCGTCGCGGACCATCACCGGGGTGTCCGGCCGCAGCCGGAACAGCAGCGCCGGGGCGTCGGCGGCCTTGGCGCCGCCCGGCACGCCCGGGAACACGGTGATCATCGCCCCCGGCCGCCATGTCGGCGGGGCGGATCGGTGTGCCGTCGATCTGAACCAGTCGGACCTTGCGGACCGAGCCGTCCGACAACTGGACCGGCGCCCACAGCGTCGTCCACAAGGGCGGAATCGGGACCCTCGGCCCACGGGTTCTTGATCATGCCGCCGATGATCGGCACGGTGGCGACCAGGCCGAGTCCACCGCCGGCCAGCAGCAACGACGCCCTTGATCGACCCCGCGCCGCTTGACCAATCCGCTGCGGTCGACCGGCATCGCTGACCTCGGCGGCCAGCGTCCGGCGGTCCACCTCGTCCGACATGCCCTGGTGCCGTTCCTGCACCGCGACCTCGTGCGGCAGGATCTTCTTGGCCAGCGAGATGACGCCCATGCCGAACCCGCCGATGGCCAACCCCATGGTGACGCCGAGGATCGGGGTGTACAGGGCGTACATCCACTGGCCGGGGTCGTAGGCGCTGCGGTAGCCCTGCGGCCACCAGATGAACGCCACGGTGAACAACACGGACGACAGGCCGGCCAGCAGGAACCACATGGCCACCGACCGCTCGGCCCGCTTGTCCGCCGGCGAACCCGGCTCGAACCGCTCGCCGTACTCGACCAGCTCGACGCCGTCGAGCTTCGTGCCCAGCGCGACCAGTTCCTCGCGGCTCATGGCCGCGAGTTCGGAGTCCGTGGGCACCTCCACGTCCGAGTGTGACGTCATGCTCGGGACCCCATCCACAACGTGATCGCCACGATCGCGCCCATGCCGACCAGGAAGGCGATCAGGCCCTCCGGCGCCGGACCGAAGCCACCGAGCGGCAGGCCGCCCGGATCGATGGTCGCCTTGTTGTTCTGGATGAAGGAGATGATCGCCTTCTTCTCCGACGAGGTCAGCTGGGCGTCGGAGAACTTCGGCATGTTCTCCGGGCCGGACAGCATGGCCGCGTAGATCTGCGGAGTCGGTCGCCTCGTCCAGGTTCGGTGCGTACTTGCCCTGGGACAACGCGCCGCCCTGACCGGTGAAGTTGTGGCAGGACGCGCAGTTCAGCCGGTACAGCTCACCGCCGAGCGCCAGCTGCGGAGTCATTGCGCAGTTCGCCCTTGCGGAACCTGCGGGCCGCCGCCGTTGGCCTGGATGAACGCGCCGAGCTGGTCGATCTCCTCGGCGTTGAACCACGGCGGGCTTGCGGTTCATCTGGGCCGGGTCCTCGACGGCGGGCATCCGGCCGGTGGAGACCTGGAAGTAGACGGCGGCCTGGCCGACACCGATCAGCGACGGCCCGCGGTCCTGCACGCCCTGCAGATTGGCGCCGTGGCAGGTGATGCAGGAGTTGTTGTAGAGCTGCTCACCGGCGGCGATCTGCGCCGGGTCGACGGACGCGGCCTGAGCGGTCTGCGGGCTCGGCGCCAGGGCGGCGTAGGCGAAGCCGACGGTCAACAGCGCGAACAGCAGGGCCAGCGAGCCGGTGATGCGGCGGAAGGCCTTGGAGCCGCGGCCCATCCGGCGACGTGTTGATGCCGGTCCGGGGGTCGTCATGCGTCACACCTTCCGGGGTCGCGAGTGGCAGCGGGAGGGGCAGCCGTGCTCATCGAACGATGTAGATGGTCGCGAACAGCCCGATCCACACGATGTCGACGAAGTGCCAGTAGTAGGAGACGACGATGGCCGAGGTCGCCTGGGCGGGGGTGAACTTGGACAGCTTGGTGCGCCAGATCAGCAGCAGGAAGGCGATCAGACCGCCGATCACGTGCAGCCCGTGAAAGCCGGTGGTCAGGAAGAAGACGGTGCCGTAGGCCGACGACGAGATCGTGGTGTCGTGGTGGGTGACCAGCGTGTGGTACTCGTTCGCCTGGCCGAGCACGAAGATCAGGCCCATCACGAAAGAGATCAGGTACCAGCGGCGCAGCGCGAACACGTCGCCGCGCTCGGCGGCCCACACGCCGAACTGACAGGTGAACGACGACGCGATCAGGATGATCGTGAAGACGAGGGCGTAGCCGATGTTCAGCTCGGTGGGCGGCGGCGGCCACTCGCCGACGTTGGTCGCCCTGGCCGTGAAGTAGATCCCGAACAGGCCGGCGAAGAACATCAGCTCACTGGCCAGCCACACGATGGTGCCGACGCTGACCATGTTCGGCCGGTTCAGCGTGTGGATCCGCGCAGAGATCGCCGAGGATCCGGCAGGCGTGGTCGCAGTCGTCACACGAGGATTATGGACTGCACTTGCCTACTTCGCGCCTGCGGGTGCGCGCTCGGCGGGTCGTTGGTCCCGGTCGGATTGGCCGGGCCGGGCATCGCCGCAGGTGACGATGCGATTGCAGGCGCCGCGTCCGGCGTGTCGCGGGCGCGCCGGCGGGGTTGATCGGCGGTCGGTCGGCGCCCTGCAGGACCGTCCGGATGATCGTTGTGCGACCGCACTACGATCCCCTTCATGAGCGAGCGCCAGCGAGCGAACCACGAGCACCGCATCTGGGCGCCGACGCGCAGCGAGGCGGACAGATGAGCAACCCGGTCGTGCTGGTCTACAGCGATCGCCCCGAGGTCAGGGAAGAGATCATCACCGCGATCGGGCGGCGCCCGGCGCCGGACATCGGCCGGGTCGACTTCCTCGAGTGCGAGACCGTCGCCGAGGTGCTGATGGCGATCGACGACCAAGCGGCCGATCGTCGTGGTACTCGACGGTGAGGCCCAGCCCGATGGGCGGCATCGGCATCAGCCGGCAGATCCACATGGAGGCCAAGGTCATCCCCCCGGTGGTGCTGACCATCCGGCGGGCGGTGGACCGGTGGCTGGCCACCTGGTCGCGAGGCCGACGAGGTGCTGGTGCACCCGCTCGACCCGATCACCGCGGCGGAGACGGTGGCCAGGGTGCTGCGTCGGTCCGCGCCCCGGTGGTTCCGCTACCCGTGACAGCGGTCCCGACCTGGCCTGGCCGTCACTGCTGGCTCGGCTGCTCGACGGCGCGGACCTGGAACGTGACGACACCGCCTGGGTGATGGACCGGGTGATGTCCGGCGACGCCACCCCCGCCCAGATCGCGGCCTTCGCCGTCGCCCTGCGGGCCAAGGGGAGACGGCGGCCGAGGTTGCCGGACTGGTCGGCTCGATGCTCTCGCACGCCAACCGGCTCACCGTCGACCGGCGGGCGGTCGACATCGTGGGCACCGGCGGCGACCGGTCGAACACCGTCAACATCTCCACCATGGCGGCCGTGGTGGTCGCGGCGGCCGGGGCGACGGTGGTCAAACACGGCAACCGGGCCGCCTCCAGCAAGTGCGGCGCGGCCGACCTGCTCGAAGGTCTGGGCGTGGCAATCTCGCTTGGGCCCGGAGGAGGTCTCCCGCACGGTGGCCGAGGTCGGCATCGGCTTCTGCTTCGCCCCGGTCTTCCATCCGTCCTACCGGCACACCGCCGGTCCGCGTCGGGAGATGGGAATCCCGACGGTCTTCAATTTCCTCGGCCCGCTGACCAACCCGGCGCAGCCGGTGGCCGGGGCGATCGGCTGCGGCAACGCGGCGATGGCACCGGTGATGGCCCAGGTGTTCGCCGACCGCGGCGCACGACGTGCTGCTGTTCCGCGGCGACGACGGACTGGACGAACTGACCACCACCACCACGTCGACGGTCTGGGTGGTCCGCGGGGGCGGCGTCACCGAGCACTCACTCGACCCGGCGAGCCTGGGCATCGAGCGGTCCGCACCCGGGCGCGCTGACCGGCGGCGACGTCGCGTTCAACGTCGCAGGTCGCCCGCCACGTCTTCGACGGCGAGACCGGGCCGGTGCGGGACGCGGTGGTGCTCAACGCCGCGGCCGGGCTGGCTGCCCACGCCGGACTCACCGGGGACCTGGACGCCGATCTGGCCGCCGGTGTGCAACGGGCGGCGCAGGCGCTGGCCAGCGGCGCCGCGGCCGGACTGCTGCAGCACTGGGCGGGAGCTGTCCACCGCGCTGGCTGAGCGAATTCGAGTGAACCGGGCGCAGGGACATCGGCCCGGTGGACCCTGCTCAGCGTTCACGCGATGTCGCGGAGCAGTTCTGACGCGGCCCGGCCGGGCCCGCCGCTTCCTCAGCCCTGCATGCCGATGGAGAACGCGTCGTCGGTGTCCCGGCGGGAGTACGACCGGAACGCGATGTGGGTGACGGTGCGCAACACTCCGGGAACCTTCGAGATGTGGTGCGGCACCAGGTCGGCGATGCCCTCGTGGTCGGCGGCCCGGGTGACGGCGATCAGGTCGACGTCGCCGGCGCAGGAGAAGACCTGATCCACCCCGGGCAGGTCGGCGATCTCCTGCGCCGCCTCGGTGATCCGGTCGGCTTCGACGTCGATCAGCACGATTGCGGTCACCATCGCAGCGCACACCTCCGTCCGCGGCCGATGACCGGCCGTCCCGCCCACGATGCTAGGCCGGTGCCACGTCCTGGCGGGCGGGTCCGCCGCGGAGCGGGTCCAGCCGCCCGGCGGCCGGGTTCAGCGGAACGGGGCCGATCCCGTAGGTCGGCGTCGCGCAGTTGATGTCTGGCCACCGCGGCCGCGGCGGCGAAGCCGGCCCACCGGCCGGCGCCGGCGACCGGGCACGACCAGGCGTCGCTGACTCCGCACCAGCCGGGTGCCGCCGGTCGTCAGCCAGGACAGCACGGTCGAGGTCTCCTCGGCGGACGCGCCGGGCAGCGGACCAGGGCCGGGCCGCACGGTCTCGGCCGAGGCCGACCAACAGCGTCGACCACGGGCATCGGATCCACGCCGCGCCGGGCGTGCCCGGCGGAGGCCAGTCGGCCGTACCGGACCACCGCGAGCTCCCAGCCGCCGGCGCCGTCCGGGCCGGGCCGCGACCAGTTCGGCGAGCCGGCCAGCGCACCGAGCCGCTGCCGCCGGTCGAGCGCGTCGACCAGCACCGCCAACCGATCCCGGCCGTCGCCGCGGCGTCGAACCGGCCGTCCCGGCCGAGGCGACTCGAGCCGTTCGCGCGCAACCGGTCCAGCGGCTCGTCGCAGCGGCCGTCGACCAGATCGACCAATCTGCTCGGACGTGCCCCGCGTAGCCATCGGGACGACTCGGCCCCGGAGCACGGTGCGCCGCACCGGCCCAGTCTCGGCCAGCGCGCAGGGCGTGCCGTCCGGGTCGTTCGCCGACGGATCCGCTGGCTGCACCGCCGCACCGGCACCGACGTCCTGCAGCGCCTCGACCGCCAGACGCGGCTCGGCCCGGGACCGGAACGGCCCCAGGCACATCGCCGCGGCCGGCCGACGGCACCGAGACCACCGACAGCCGCGGGAAGGCCTCGTCGGTGAGCACCACCCAGTGCACCTTGTCCGGTGTCCGGGACCGCCGGTTGTACCGCGGTTGGTGCACCGCGATCAGCCGCTGCTCGCGGACCAGGGCCTCCAGCGAGTGCGCGCACACCACGTGGTCGACCCGTTCGGCGAGCATCACCATCTGCTTGATCCGCGGCCGCAGTTCGCTGGCCGAGAAGTACGACCGCACCCGCTGCCGCAGGTTGCGCGAGGTGCCGACGTAGAGCACCTCGCCGCGCCGGCCGCGGAACAGGTAGACCCCGGGCGCGCCGGCAGATGATCGGCCATCCGGCGCTTGCGGCGCCGACCGGGGGAGACGTCGCGGGCGGCGTCCTGCAGCTCGGCCAGCGAGTGCACCCCGAGGTTGCCCAGCCGCTCGAACAGCGCGTGCAGCACGTCGACGGTGGCCTGGCGTCGTGCAGCGCGCGGTGGTCCGGGGCGACCCGGGAGCCGAGCAGCGGGGCCAGCAGCGCCCAGCCGGACGCTGGGCGCCTCCTCCGGGCTCGAAGCACCCGGCGCGCCAGCCGCACGGTGTCGACGACGGCGGGCGCCGGCCAGGGCAGGCCCATGCCGGGCGCAGGCGGCCTCGCAGGAACCCGATGTCGAACCCGGCGTTGTGCGCCACCAGCACGGTGCCCCGGATGAACTCGAGGAACGCCGGCAGCACCGTGCTCGATCCGCGGGGCGTCAGCCACCATCACGTCGGTGATCCCGGTCAGCATGGTGATCTGCGGCGGGATGGACTGCGGCCGGGTCGACCAGGGTGGCGAACTCGCCGAGCACCTCCCCGCCGCGGACCTTGACCGCACCGATCTCGGTGATCGCCTCGGTCTGGCCGATGACCGCCGGTGGTCTCCAGATCGACCACCACGAAGGTGATCTCGCGCAGCGGCTCGCCGAGTTCGTCGAAGCTCGGGCTGGACCCGGATGCGGCGAACCGGCGGGCGGTCGAGCCGATCTGGTCCACCACCGCGGCGGCGCAGCCCGCGGCCGGGGACGCCGTGGAGCGCCCGTCGTCGTCTCCGGCAGCACACTGGTCACATCTGGTCACGCTAGGACGTGGGTACCGACAGCGCTGCAGCGGCGCGCTGGCGCGCTGAGCCGTGGGCCGCACGGTGACCGGACAAGCGACGGTGGGGCCAATGGGTCGACCCGGAAGATCCGACGCATCGAACACGGCCCTCGACACGCGCAGGAGGCGCATGACCGAGCCGGCGCCGTCGACCGCTCCGGTGGCCGTCCCTGATCCGACCGACCTCGACCGACCGACGGCGATGCGGCCGGCGCGGTGACCGGTGCCCCGCTGGGCCGACGCTGCCGGACGCGGTGCGTGGCCCGGATCGTCGACTGGGCGGCCCGCAGCCTGGCGGGCTGCCACCGGCCCAGGTGCCGCCCGCCTGGCGAAGGTCGCCAGGTTCACCCCGGCGAAGCGGGCCAAACTGGGCGCCGCCGCGCTCGCCCAGACCGTCGCCGACGACGCCGCCTTCCGCGCCGTGGTCGCCGAGCTCGCCCGTCGGAGACCGACGGCGCGGCGGCCGCCGACGCACGTCCGCGCTGCGGCCGCCGCCTACCTGCTGCACCTGCCCGAGAACGTCGAGCTGCTCGACCGGGTCGCCGAGTCCGACCAGGTCGAGGCACTGCGCGGCCAGGGTCGCCGACTCAGGAACGCAGTCGTTGATGCGGCTACGCAGCCGGGTGGACGACGGTCACCGCCGAACGCGACCAGGCCCGACGGGAGCTGGCCGAGGCCGCCCCAGGGGCGGAGCGCGAACTGGACAAGCTGCGCGTCCGGTTGCGCGAGCAGGGCACGCAGGGTCCGGGCGGCGCGAGCAGCAGGCGGCCCGCCCGGGACGGAGTCGGCCCGGCACCGTCGCCGCGCTGGAGACGGATCTGGCCGCGCGCCCGCCAGGTCGCCGGCGACGCGCAGACGCGAGGCCGCCGAGGCCGCCGACCGCGCCGATCGCACGCGCGAGTCCCTGACGGCAGCCCGCGACTCAGGCCGGCCGCGATCGGGCCGCCGCCGACCGGCGGCTCGACCTGCTGTTGTCGACGCTCGAGGGCGCGATGGCCGGGCTGCGTCGCGAGCTGGTGCTGACCAGCGGCGGGCTGGACGCCGGCCGACATCTGGTCGCCGGCCGCTGCCGGCGCGGCGCGCCGGCCGGTCCGGGCCGCCGATCCGGCCCGGCTCACCGAGTGGCTGATGCTGCCGGCCGCCCACCTGGTCGTCGACGGCTACAACGTGACGAAGACCGGCTACCGCGAGCTGTCCCTGGCCGACCAACGGGATCGGCTGATCCGCGGGCTGGCCAGCCTGGCCGCGCGGACCTCCGCGGAGATCACCGTGGTGTTCGACGGCGCGGCGGTCACCACGGCGCAGCCACCCGGCCGCGGGATCCGGGTGCTGTTCTCGCCGCCCGGGGTGATCGCCGACGACGTGATCCGGCGTGCTGGTGGCGGCCGAGCCGCCGGGCCGGGTGGTGATCGTGGCGTCCTCGGACCGCGAGGTGGTCACCGGGGTGACCAGGGACGGTGCCCGGACCGTCGCGTCGGACGGTGCTGCTCGATCTGCTGGCGCCCACCCCGGCCCGGTCCTGAGCGTCGAGACGTCGACGCGGCGGCCCCGAGGGACCGGTGTCAGCGCGCGCCGGCCATCGCCTCGACGGCGTCCTTGGCCTCTTTGAGTCCGGCGCCGGTGCGCTCGCGGTACACCTTGATGGCGGCGATCATGTTGCCCGCGTCGATCGCCCTGGTGATCTCGTCGTCGACCTTGGGCGACGGCGGGCGGTACACCGGGGCAGTCACCCCGAGCTCGCCGTAGAGGTGGTCGACCAGCTGGCGCAGCCAGTCGACCTGGACCTCGAGCTCGGCGATCCGCGCAGCGGCCGTGAGCGGGTCGGTCATCGACAGATCGTAGGTCCTGGAGATGAACCGTCGACCGACTGTCGGTGGGCCGCCCTACGGTCCGCAGCAGGGATCAGGCAACAGCTGGTCCGCGCGCCGTCCGGTCGGGCCGGCCAGAGCGAGAGGAGGTCGGCATGCACGTCGACTGCGACACCTGCGCGGTGAAGGGCGCGGCCTGCTCGGGCTGCGTCGTCACGGTGCTGATGGGCAGTACCCCGGACGGCATCGAGTGGGACGAGACCGAACGCGCTGGCGCTGGGCGTGCTGGCCGATTCCGGGCTCGTCCCGCCGCTGCGGCTGGTCCCGTTGGGTATCCCGCGGCGTCGAGAGGCGGGTGACCACGTCGGGGGACATGCCGGTCACGATTCGGTAACGCAGACGGCTGATTTCCATCGACGCAGGTCACCAGCAGGATCGCCCTGACAGGGGTGACTTCGGTCACCCCCGTAGTACATCGGGCCGCTGACTGGACTCAAGCCGTGGCCATCTCGTAATCTCATCGAGACCTTCGACTGCGGCTACCACACGGCGGCCCCGACGGTCTCCGCCGAATCGACGCGTCGGGGCGTCGAACCGGGGAACCAGGTTTTCTGGGGTGAATCCCCGGGTCCGGAGCGGTGCCGATGGCGACGCGCGGTCCAGGGTAGGGCTACTTCCTGGCCCGAATCCGTCAGCTAACCCGGTAGGCGGCTTGAGGAAGAAAGGTGCGCCTGATCTTGCCGACGTCACGCATCCGGTTCCACCGCTCGTCGGTCCGCCGGTCTCGGACCGCGTCAGTCGACTGCTCGGTCGTCGGCTCGCCACCGTGGTGGGCGTCACCGTCGGCGACTCGGCGTCGCTGCAGGCCGTTCCAGGCCAGCGCCGCCCCGCCGAGCCTCGACGCAACCGACCACCTCGGCGGACGCCAAGACAGGCCTGGCTGGACGCCGGCTCAGAAGGCCGAAGCGGTCAACGAACTGGTGCTGCAGGCCAAGATCGCCGAGAAGGCAGGCGACCGCCACGGCCACCAAGGCCGCGCCGACCGTGGCGGCGACCAAGCGCAAGGCCGCCGCGGCCGCCGCCGCCGGTCGAGAAGCGCGGACCCGACCGTCGGCTCGTACCAGACGCGCATCGACGACTTCACCAACGCCAGCTTCCGCGGGGCCCGGCTCAGCCAGGTGTCCCTGCTGCTCACCGCCAATTCGGCCGACGACTTCCTGGACAGCGCGACGACGCTGGACCGGGTCGCGGACGACACCCAGCAGACCCTGGACCAGGCGCTGGCCGCCCGCACCGCCGCCAAGCAGGCCCGGGCCGAGGCCGTGACCGCCGCCGACGCCGCCGTCGCCGCGCAGGCCGACGCCGACGCCGCGCAGACCGCCGCCGCAGCAGAAGACCGCCAAGGTCAAGCAGCGGCAGGCCGACCTGACCGTGCAGGTGGCCGCGTACAAGAAGCTGTACAACCAGCTCACGGAGAAGGAGCGGCAGGAGGCCATCGCGGCCGCCGAGCGGGCCCGGGCCGAGGAGGCAGCGCGGCTGCAGGCGGAGGCCGAAGCGGCCGCCGAGGCGCAGCGGCAGGCCGACGCCGCCGGCCGCGGCCGAGCAGGCCGCAGCAGCAGGCGGCCGCGCCGGCCGCGACCGCCGCCGCGACGAGCTGCGGCACCGCGGGCCGATCGCGGCGAGGCCCGCAGCACGCCGGCCGAGTCGCAGTGCTGCGGCCGCCTCGACCGCCGAGTCCAGCTCCGCGGCCGCGGCAGCGCTCCGGCCGCGCCCAGCAGCCAGGCGCAGGTCGCGGTGCAGGCGGCATTGTCGAAGGTCGGCATCGGCCTACGTCTACGGCGCGGCCGGTCCGGACGCCTTCGACTGCTCCGGCCTGACCTCGTGGGCCTGGGCGCAGGCCGGCGTGTCGATCCCGCACAGCTCGGGCGCCCAGTCCGGGTACCCGTCGGTGCCGCTCGACCAGCTGCAGCCGGGCGACCTGGTCACCTACTACTCGCCGGTCAGCCACGTGGCGATGTACATCGGCAACGGGCAGGTCGTGCACGCCTCCACCGAGAGCCGCCCGGTTTATGGTGACCGGCGTGTACGAGGCCGGGCCGAGCCCGACCGGACACCGGGTCCTCGGCTGACCCGGCCCCGGACCGCCGCGACTGAACCCGTCAGACCCGGCCGAATGCACAGACGCCACGCCGTGCGCCGGACCCTGCTGCTGACCAACGACTTTCCGCCGACGCGCCGGCGGGATCCAGTCGTACGTGTACGAGTTGGCGCGCCGGCTGCCGGCCGAGGACCTGGTGGTCTACGCACCGGCCTGGGACGGGGCGGCCGAGTTCGACGCGGCCCAGCCGTTCCCGGTGGTCCGGCACCCCACCTCGCTGATGCTGCCGGAGCCGTCGGTCGCCCGCCGGGCGGCCGCGACTGGTCGCCGAGCACCGGCTGTCCGCGGTCTGGTTCGGCGCGGCCGCACCGCTGGCGCTGCTCGCGCCCGTCACCTGCGCGGCACGGGGTCGCAGCGGGTGCTGGCCAGCACCCACGGGCACGAGGTCGGCTGGTCGATGCTGCCCGGCGCCCGCCAGGCTCTGCGCCGGATCGGCAACACGGACCGACGTGGTCACCTTCGTCAGCCAGTACGCCCGCGGCCGGATCGCCGCCGCCCTCGGACCGCGACGCGGCGCTGGAGTATCTGCCGCCCGGGCGTCGACACCGCGGCGTTCCGACCCCGACCCGGCCGCCCGCGAACGGATCCGCGCGCGCAGCACGGGATCGGCGACCGGCCGGTGCTCGCCTGCATCTCCCGGCTGGTCCGACGCAAGGGTCAGGACGTGTTGATCGATGCGCTGCCGCAGATCCTGGACGGCGGTGCCCGACGTGCTGCTGCTGATCGTCGGCGGCGGGGACTATCGGTCGCGCGCTGGCCGAGCTGGCCGACGCGGACCGGCGTGGCCGACCGCGTGCTGCTGACCGGGTCGGTGCCGTTCGCCGATCTGCCCGGCTACTACGCCGCGGCCGACGTGTTCGCCATGCCCTGCCGCACCCGTGGTCGGCGGACTGGACGTCGAGGGGCTCGGCATCGTGTTCCTGGAGGCGTCGGCCGCCGGGCTGCCGGTGGTCGCCGGCGACTCGGGCGGAGCGCCGGAGACCGTCCGTCCCGGGTCGCACCGGCACCGTGGTGGACGGTCGCGACATCGAAGCCGTTGCGTCCGCATGCATCGACCTGCTCACCGACCGGCAGCGGTCCCGGGCCTGGGGGAGCGCCGGACGGCGGTGGGTGAGCGACCGGTGGAATTGGGACGACACCGCAGATCGCTTGGTGCAGTTGCTGAACGGCTGATCCAGCGCCGGACGGTGCACCGGTTTGCGGTGATGCTGCTCACAACCGCGAAAAGACCTTGCCTGAGTTTGACAGTGCCCCGTATCCGTATCGTAACCTTACCGAGACCTTTCGATCGGTGTCCACCCGGACACCAACAGGTCACCGCCGAATCGATGTCGTCGGGGCGTCGAACCGGGGAACCAGGTTTCTGGGGTGAATCGCCGCGGTGGGCGCAAGCCCGCCCGCGGGGTAGGGCACTTCCTTGCCCGAATCCGTCAGCTAACTCGGTAGGCGGCATAGGAAGAAAGGTGCGCCACCCTTGGCGACGCACTCTGTCAGTGCTGCCCGCGACCCCGTCGCGGGTCCGCTTCCCGGCCCTCGCTCGCCGGACTCGCCATCATCGTCGCGATGCTCGTCGTGCCCGCCACGGTCGCGTCCGCGGCCCCCGCGATCAGCCCCGCCGCGCCGACGACCACTCCGAAGACCCCCACCACCGCAGACGAGGCCAAGCAGGCCTGGATCGACGGCGCGCGGCGCGCGGCCACCTGGGGCGAGAAGGTGCTGAACGCCGAGCAGGCAGTCACCACCGCGAAGGCCGCGGCCGCCAAGGCGGCGACCGCGCTGTCCAAGGTCGACGCCAAGGTCGCGGCATCGCAGCGCAAGGTCGATGCCGCGCAACGCAAGGTCGACACCGCGGACGCCGTCGTCGCCCGGTACCAGGCCAAGCTGGACGCCTTCGCGAACGCGAGCTTTCGCGGCGCCCGGCTGACCCAGGTCTCCCTGCTGCTGACCTCTGACTCACCGGATGACTTCCTGGACGCTGCCGGCTCGATGGACCGGATCGCGGCCGACAACCAGGCGACCCTCGAGGGCGCCAAGACCGCCAGGACCACCGCCGAGCAGGCCCGCGCCGCAGCCCAGCAGGCCCGCGCCGAAGCCGACGACACCCGCAGTCAGGCCGCGGCGGCCAAGAAGGCCGCCGACAAGTCCACCGCCTCCGCGGTCAAGGCGCGGGCGGACCTGGACACCGGCCGCAAGCAACTCGACGCCGAGATCGCCTCCTACCAGGTCAGCTACGCCCAGCTGTCCTCGGGCGACCGGCTTTCCGCGGTCGCCGACATGGAAGCGGCGAACATGTCCGACGCCGCCCAGGCCAGGATGGCCGACCAGGCGGCGCAGCGGACCGCGGCGGGCATCGAGCCGGACACCAGCATCAAGTACCAAACGCCCGCCGGCGTGGCCGAGGCGGCCAGGGAGGCGCCCAGCGTTGCCGCCGGGATCGCCGTCGAGGCGGCGCTGTCCCGCCAGGGCATGCCCTACGTCTGGGGCGCCACCGGCCCCGACGAGTTCGACTGCTCCGGGCTGGTGATGTGGGCCTGGCAGCAGGCGGGCGTGACCATCCCGCGGACCAGCGCCGAACAGGCGGCCGGACTGACCGAGGTCCCGCTCGACCAACTGCGCCCTGGTGACCTGGTCACGTTCTATTCGCCGGTCAGCCACGTCGGCATGTACGTCGGGCACGGCATGGTGGTCCACGCCTCGATGCCGGGCGTGCCGATCAAGGTCGTGCCGCTGGACGCCGCCGGTCCCAACCCCACCGGCCATCGCGTCGAGTCCGGGGACTGACCAACTCCTGATCCCGTGGCAGTCGGGGGCCACGGGATCAGGGGTGCCGCACCGGCCGCCGGATCCCGCCGCCGTGACCAGCAGCTCCTTCTTGCGGCCGGTGATGGACAGGTAGCCGTCGTCGTCGATAGCGCCGAGGTCGCCGGTGGCGAACCAACCGTCGGCGTCGAGGACCTCGGCGGTGGCCTCCGGGTTGTTCCAGTAGCCGGCGAACACCAGCGGTCCGCTGAACTCGATCTCGCCGTCGTCGGCGATCCGGACGGCCATCCCGGTCATCGGTCGGCCGACGGTGCCGATCCGGATCGCCGACGGGACGTTGACCGCGGTGCCGGCGGTGGTCTCGGTCAGCCCGTACCCCTCGTAGACGGTGATCGCCGACCCCGCGGAAGAAGTGCGCGAGTCGCGCGCCCAGCGGTGCGCCGCCGGAGATCGCCGACTGCACCGGCCGCCGGTAGCGGCCCGGATCGGTGCGGAACACCAACGCGGTCGAAGACGCTTCGCCGAAGTGTCAGCGCCGAAGGCCGGGTCGCCGCCGGTCTCGAGGCCTTCCGACCAGGCGATCGCGGATTCGCTCGGCCGCGGCAAACACCCTCGCCCGTCACCCGGTCGGCGCCGGCCCGGGCCGAGTTGTAGATCTTCTCGAACACCCGGGCACGGCGAGCACGAAGGTCGGCCGGACCTGCTTGCAGGTCGGGCACCAGCGTCTTGGGGTCGGGCTGTTGGCCAGAACCGCCCGGTGATAGATCAGGCCGCACTGGACGATCCGGGCGAAGACGTGGGCCAGCGGCAGGAACAGCAGGGTGCTCGCGCCGGGCTGGACGAAGGTCAGCTCGTCGATCGCCGCGGCAGATCGTACAGCAGGTTGCGGTGGGTGATCTCGCAGCCCTTGGGCCGGCCGGTGGTGCCGGAGGTGTAGACGATCGTGGCCAGGTCGTCCGCGCCGCGGGTGCGCCGGGCGGCCAACAGGTCGGCGTCGGTCACCGAGCCGCCGACGTCGGCCAGCCGTGTACACCCCGCTCGTCCAGCTGGCCAGACGGCCTCCAGCTCGGCGAGGTCGGCCGCCAGCCGGCGGACGGTGGCGGCGTGTTCGGCGGTGTCGACGAATCACCGCACGCGCGCCCGAGTCGGACAGGATCCAGCGGATCTGCTCGGCCGAGGAGCGTGTGGTAGACCGGCACCGTGACGCCGCCGGCGGCCCAGATCGCGTAGTCGCAGACGCGTCCACTCGTAGCAGGTGGCCGACAGCAGAGCCGACCCGGTCGCCGGGCTGGATGCCGGCCGCGATCAGGCCCTTGGCCGTGGCCGCCACGTCGGCGGCGAACTCGGCGGAGGTGACGGATTCCCACCCGTCGGTCCCGGCGCCGGAGCAGGGACGTGTCGGCACCGAAACGTTCGGCGTTGGTCCACACCATGTCCGCGAGGTTCTCGGTCGGCCTCGATCGGTCGACGCTCGCCGTGACTGGTGTACTCGCGCACTGCTGGCACTCCTGCCGGCCGGATGCGGGATTCGGGCGAGCCTAATGGGCCGCCCCGAGGAGCTGCCCGGGCAGCGGTACAGGGCATCCGACACGGCGGGCCGGAGCCGGAGTGGCGGCTGCGGCCGGCTGCGGTGCGTCGGGGCCGACGACATAGGTTGGCGGTCGTGCGCGTCACTTTCGTCTCCGACATCCACGGCAACGTCGAGGCGTTGGCCCGGGTGGCGGCGCAGGCCGAGCTGCTGGTCGTGTTGGGCGACCTGCTCGATTACGTCGACTACCACGATCCCGGCAACGGCATCCTCGGTCAGGTCTTCGGTGTCGACCGCGTGTTGGAGTTCACCGCCCTGCGCTCGGCCCACGACTTCGCGGCACTGCGCACTCTCAACGAGACGCTCTGGGCCGGGGTCGCCGACCCGCTCGGCACCCTGACCGACGTGGTTTCGCAGCGCTACCGGCAGATCGCCGCGGTGCTGACCGGGCCCACCCTGCTGACGTTGGGCAATGTCGACGTGCTCGACATCTGGCGGCAGGTGGCCGGCGACGACCTGCCCTGCCTGGACGGCGAGGTCGTCGAGCTCGGCGGGTACCGGTTCGGTTTCGTCGGTGGCGGGTCCGCCCGCCCCGGCCGCGCGGTGCGGCCCACCGACCACGTCTGGCAGCCCTTCGTCCGGTCCGCCGAGGACTTCGCCGGCCGGTCGACGAGCTCGGCCCGGTGGACCTGCTGTGTACCCACATCCCGCCGGACATCGATGTGCTGCGCTACGACCGGGTGCCGGCCCGGCTGGAGATGTACGGGCCCGGCGTGCTCGAGTACATCGACGCCCGCCGCCCGCCTTACGCGTTGTTCGGGCACGTCCACCAGCCGCTCGCCGCGCGGACCCGGCGCGGCCGGACCGAGTGCGTCAACGTCGGACACTTCCAACGCACCGGACGGCCCTACGTGCTCGAGCTGGTGGGCCGGTAGCCCCGTGCGCCGGTAGCCTTCCCCCATGGCCGACAGCTCATCCGCAGTCCCTGACCATTGCGGCCGAACCGGCCGCGATCATGGACGTCATCGCCGACTTCGAGGCGTATCCGGAATGGACCGGAGCGGTCAAGAGTGTCGAGATCACCGATCCGGGTGTCGCCGACACGGGCCAAGCAGGTGAAGTTCTCCATGGACGCCGGGCTGCTCAAGGACAACTACGAGCTCGCCTATACCTGGGCCGGCGACGGGATGTCGGTGAGCTGGGACCTGGTGTCCGGGCAGCTGCAGAAGTCCCAGCACGGTTCGTACGTCCTGCGGCCCGACGACCGGCGGCACCGAGGTCACCTACACGTTGAGCGTGCAACTGACCGTGCCGATGATCGGGATGCTGCGGCGCAAGGCGGAGCGGGTCATCCTCGACACCGCGCTCAAGGAACTTCGCAAGCGGGTGGAGAGCACCCCGTCGGAGGGTCCGACGGAAACAGGCCCTGCGTGACGGACCCGACGACGACGCCGCGGATCGTCCTGCACACCGGGAAGGGCGGCGTCGGCAAGACCACCATCTCCGCGGCGACCGCAGTCGCGGTCGCCGCCAGGGGAAAGCGCACCCTGCTGTTGTCCACCGACCCGGCACACTCGATCGGCGACGTGCTCGACGTCCCCATCGGTGCCGAGCCCACTCCCGTCGGCCCGAATCTGTGGGCCGCCCAGGTCGACACCCGCGGCCGGCTGGAGACAGGGTTGGTCCGCGATCCGCGACTACCTGACCGGGCTCCTCGCCGCCCGGGGAATGGCCGAGGTGCAGGCCGAGGAGCTCACCGTGCTGCCCGGTGCGGAGGAGGTCGTCGCGCTGCTCGAGGTGCACCGGTGGGCCGTGGACGGCCGCTTCGACGCCCTGCTGGTCGATTGCGCGCCCTCGGGCGAGACGCTGCGCCTGCTCGCCCTCCCGGAGACCATCGCGTTCTACGCGGACCGGCTGATGGGCGCGCCGCGCCGGCTGCTGCGGACCCTGGCCGCGTCCCTCACCGGCGGGGCGCTGGGAGGTGGCAGCGGGCAGGTGCACGACGCGCTCGGCGACCTTCTCGACCGGCTGACCGCGGCCCGTACCCTGCTGACCGACCCGACCCACAGCGACATCCGGATCGTGATCACGGCCGAGCGGGTGGTCATCGCCGAAGCCAGGAGGCTGCTCACGGCGCTGTATCTGTACGGCTACCCGGTGGGCGGGGTGGTGGTCAATCGACTGCTGCCGGACGAGGTCGGCGACGGACTTCCTGGCCGCCCGCCGGGATGCCGAGGCCTCCGCGCTGCACCTGGTGAACGAATCGTTCGCCGGTCTGCGGACCTATCGACTGCCGCTGGCCGCTCGCGAGCCCATCGGGGTGCCGGCGCTGGCCGCGCTGGGTGAGCAGCTGTACGGAACCGAGCGACCCGCTCGGGGCCCCGTCGCCCGGACCGGCCGTCGAGATGACCGGTGAGGACGGCCGGTACTTCCTGCGTTTGCCGCTGCCGCTGGTCGAACGCTCCTCGGTGGATCTGACCCGGTCCGGTGACGAGCTGGTGATCACCGTCGGGGCCCAGCGGCGACGGGTCGCACTGCCGTCGCTGCTGCAGCGGTGCCGGGTCACCGGAGCGCGATTCGACCTGGACGTCCTGGTCATCGGGTTCGAGCCGGACCCGGCCCGGTGGCCCGTGGCGCTGCTCGACTCGCTCTCCGACCGGACCGCATCGGGCGGCCCGGACGCCGACACCGACGCGACCGTCGGCACTGTCGAGGACCCGGCCCCGGCCGGGGTACCCGGTGAACGCCGACGTGGGCCCGCTGGCCACCGAGGCCGGCCTGCTGCTGGACGCGGTGGCCGAGCGGCTGACCTCCAAGCGGGGTGGGACCGCCGGAGCGGACGGGGAACCGGCGGCGGCCTGTCCGACCTGCGGGCACCAGCCCGGCGAGTCGTGCACGGCCTGCCCGATCTGCCGCTTCCTGGCCGTGTTGCGCGGCGAGCGGCCGGAGGTGAGCGAGCGCTGGGTGGACAGCGCGTTGACCATCGTGCAGGCCCTGCGTTCGTTGATCCCGACGCCGGACGCCGCCGCCCGGCGGAGGCGAACCCCACCCGGGCCACCGCCCCCGACCGATCCGCCGCCGCGGTTGCAGCACATCGAGATCCAGTGAACCACAGCGGGTCCGACGCCGGGTCGGCGACCGATCCGGCGCTCACCGTCGGCATCGACATCGGCGGTACCTCGGTGCGGGCCGCGGTCGTCGACGCCGACGGTCGCGTGCTCAGCACGGTGCGGGCCTTCACCCCCGACACGGTTCCGGCGACCGAGGACCTGCTGGTGTCGGTGATCGGCGAGCTGGCCAGCGGGTCATCGGGTCGCCGCCGTCGGGACTGGCCGTCGCCGGCTTCGTCTCGGTCGACCGGCGGCGGGTGATGTTCGCGCCGCACCTGGCCTGGCGGGACGACCCGGTGCCGGCCCGGATCTGCCGACGCGGGTCGGACTGCCGGTGACCATGGACCACGACGTCAACTCGGCCGCCTGGGCCGAGTACCGGCTGGGCGCCGCGGTGGGCTCGCCGTTGGTCCTGCTGCTCGCGCTCGGCACCGGCATCGGCGCCGGGCTGGTGGCCGACGGCGAGATCCAGCGCGGCGCCCATGGTGTCGCACCCGAGCTCGGTCATCTGATCGTCCAGCCCGGCGGCCGTCCGTGTCCGTGCGGCAAGCGTGGCTGTTGGGAGCGCTACTGCTCGGGCACGGCACTGGCCGCAGAGTGCGCTGGAGGGCTGGGCGGCACTCGGGCAGCCGCCGCCGGACGGGCTGGACGCCGACGAGGTCACCGGATCGGTGGTGGCCCGGGTCGCAGCCGACGGCGATCCGGTTGCCGCCGAAGCGGTGCGCGAGCTGGGCGAGTGGCTGGCCGTTCGGGTTGGCGATCGTCGCGGACGTGCTCGACCCGGCGATGATCGTGCTCGGCGGCGGAGTTTCGGGGGCGGCCGACCTCGTTCCTGCCGGTCGCCCTGGCCGCGCTGCCCGAGCTGGTCACCGGGGCGGCGCAACCGGCCGCTGCCCCGGATCGAGGTGGCCCGGTTCGGCGACCGGGCGGGGATGATCGGCGCGAGTCTGCTGGCCCGGCAAGCGCTCTCGTGCTGAACGCCACCGGCCCGGGCCCTCGCGGCCGGACCGAGGCCGGTCGGCCGGGCCTACAGCCGGGCTCCGTCGTCCCAGCCGTCGGCCTCGCCGGGGTCGCCGCGCGCGGGCGGGAGCCCGAGGACCAGCAGGCTGAAGCCGCCGAGGACCAGCAGCAGGCCGAGCACCAGGGTGGCGTTGCCGCTGATGTTGAGCAGCGGCGGGCCGACCAGCAGCAACACGCCCAGCGACCAGCAACGCCAGCGCCCGACCAGGTCCGGGCCCGGGGCCGCGGCAGCGGCGGGGGCTCCGGCGGGACGAAATGCTCGTCGTCGAAGAGCATCTCGTTGCGCTTCTCGGTCTTCGCCGCGTTGAACTCGGCGAGTTCGTCGGCCCGCTCGCGCCCGGCGCTGCTCCCGCCGGCGGCGCCGGTCCTCGGCGGTGTCGATCGTCTCGTCCGGACCGGGCGTCGCCGGTGCGGGTCCGCGCACCGGCGATCGACTCCGGCCTGCGGCGTCCAACGCGGTCGGCGTCGGCGTCCCAGCTCATCCGACCGGACATTCCGGCGATGATCTGCTCGAACGCCGCATCGACGTCCGCATCGGCCATCGGCGTTTGCTGGGCACCGGCATCAGCGGCGGGGTCGACCTCCGGCGGCCGTCGTCGGCCACCGGCCGCGTCGGCGGGCGGGCCGGTCATCCGGTCACCCGCTCGGATGAAGCGCACGGACTCGGCCTGGATCAGCTCGGCGTCGTAGTCGAGCGTCGCCACGTGGTAGCTCTTCTCCAACACGACCTCGGTCACGTCGGTCGACGAGATCCCGGCCAGCACCACCTCGGAGTTCACCGGTTCGACGACATGGTCGACCCGCGAGTGCAGCAGCAGGGTCGGCGCGGTCACCCTCGGCAGGTCGCGCGGACCACCTTCCAGGCGCGGCGCAGCGAGTCGAAGGCGCGCACCGGGAGCCTGGCGTAGCCGATCTCGCTCGACGCCGGGCTTGGCGATGTCGTCGGCGATGCCGCGGGAACGAGGGCACCACGTACTTGATCACCCCGGCCAACGGCGCGTCCTTGCGCCTGGTCAGCACCGACGGGTTGACCAGCACGATCCCGGCGATCGCGTCCGGGTGCAGCTCGGCCAGCCGCAGGGTGAGGGTGCCGCCCATCGACAGCCCGCCGACCACCACCGACCGGCAGCGACTCGCCGCAGGTCGGCCAGCGCCGCGGTGACCGCGGCCAGCCAGTCGTCGAAGGTGGTGCGGTTCGCGTCCTGCCAGCTGGTGCCGTGACCGGGCAGCAGCGGCAGCTCGCACGCTGAAGCCGGCCTCGACCAGGTGCTCGGCCCAGCGGCGCAGCGACTCCGGGCGTACCGGTGAAGCCGTGCACGAGCAGCACACCGACATCGTCCGGGCCCCTGGTGCGAGAACGGCCGCTTGAGCTCGGTGACCGGGACGCTCATGCCGGCCGACCCTCCCTCGCTGTACGCTCGCTCATCCGTTCATCGTCGCACGATCCGGAGCGCCTTCGGTGGTCGTCGGCGCTGCGCGGCGTACGGTGGACCCACGGAACCCCCGGGCGTGACACCCGAGGGTCCCGAGGCAGGGAGTTGACGGCGTGTTCTATCGGCTCTGCAAGTACGTGCTGATCGGCCCGCTCCTTCGACTCTTCTTCCCGTGCAAGGTCTCCGGCGCCGAGTACATCCCGGAGTCCGGCGGGGTGATCCTGGCCGGCAACCACGTCTCGGTGGCCGACTCGTTCTTCACGCCGCTGCACATCAAGCGCCGGGTCACCTACCTGGCCAAGTCCGAGTACTTCACCGAGAAGGGCGTCAAGGGCTGGCTGAAGAAGTTCTTCTTCACCAGCATCGGCCAGGTCCCGATCGACCGCGGCGGCGCCTCCGCCGCGCAGGACGCGCTGGACACCGGGATCCGGCTGCTCGACGACGGGCAAGGTGCTCGGCATCTATCCGGAGGGCACCCGCTCGCCGGACGGCCGGCTGTACAAGGGCAAGACCGGCGTCGCCCGGATGGCCCTGGAGGCCGGCGTGCCGGTGGTGCCGGTGGTCATGCTCGGCACCGACAAGGTCAACCCGATCGGCTCCAAGATGTGGAAGCCGGGCCGGATCCAGATGATCATCGGTCGACCGCTGGACTTCTCCCGGTACGAGGGCATGGCCGGTGACCGGTTCGTCGAACGGTCCATGACCGACGAGATCATGTACCGGTTGATGGAGCTGTCCGGGCAGGAGTACGTCGACGTGTACGCGGCGAAGGTCAAGGCCGAACTCGAAGCCGCGGCCGAAGCGGCCACCGCGGCCGAGGGCAGGGGCCCCGGCACCGTGACCCGGCTGCCCGGGACCAAGGCGAGCTGACCGGCCGGTGACCAGCCGCCGCCGCAGCCGGGCCGGTGGCCCGGTACTTCTACGACTGCGAGTTCATCGAGGACGGCCGCACCATCGACCTGGTGTCGATCGGCGTCGTCGCCGCAGGACGGCCGCGAGTTCTACGCGGTGTCCACCGAGTTCGACCCGGACCGGGCGGTGCCCTGGGTGCGCCGCAACGTGCTGGCCAAGCTGCCGCCGCCGTCCTCGCCGGCCTGGCGTGTCCCGGCTCGCGATCCGTGACAGATCTGCTGCGAGTTCCTGCTCGCCCCGGGACTGCCGGTCGAACTGTGGGCCTGGTACGCCGCCTACGACCACGTCGTGCTCGCTCAACTCTGGGGGGCGATGCCGGCGTTGCCGCGCGAGGTTCCGCGGCTGACCCGGGAGATCCGTCAGCACTGGGAGGCCGCCGGCTGCCCACCGGTCCCGGTCCGGGGCCGGATCGGCACGACGCACTGGCCGACGCCCGGCTCGGCTTCGCCCGCTGGCGGGTGGCTCAGGCCGTGCTCACCCGATGATCCCCCGGTCCGCGGGGACTTTTTCCGCCCATAACGGACACAATCCGTCGGACAAAGTCCCCTGCGGCCGGTGGGCTGGGCGACGGGCGGGCGCGAGGCAGGCGTGCGGAGTGCCTACGCTGGTGGGGTGAACTGGACGGTCGACATCCCGGCGGACATCCTGCCCTCCCTGCCGCCGCTGCCCGATGCCCTGCGCAAGCAGCTGGACGACGCGCTGTCGTTGCCGGCCGCGCAGCAACCGCAGTGGCCGGACCCGGAGCAGGTACTGGCCGTGCGGGCGGTGCTGGAGGCCGTCCCACCGGTCACCGTGTCGCACGAGGTCGACGTGCTGCACGACAAGCTGGCCGAGGTGGCCAACGGCAAGGCGTTCCTGCTGCAGGGCGGCGACTGCGCCGAGACCTACGTCGACAACACCGAGCCGCACATCCGCGGCAACATCCGGACCCTGCTGCAGATGGCAGTGGTGCTGACCTACGGCTCGTCGATGCCGGTGGTCAAGGTCGCCCGGATCGCCGGTCAGTACGCCAAACCGCGGTCCTCCGAGCTCGACTCGCTCGGCCTGCCGTCCTACCGGGGCGACATCATCAACTCGCTGGCCACCACGCCCGAGGCGCGGGTGCCCGACCCGTCCCGGATGATCCGCGCCTACGCGAACTCGTCGGCCGCGATGAACCTGGTGCGGGCGGTGACCGGGGCCGGGATGGCCGACCTGACCCGGGTGCACGAGTGGAACCAGGAGTTCGTCCGCACCTCGCGGGCCGGTGAGCGGTACGAGCGGGTGGCCGCCGAGATCGACCGGGCGATGCGGTTCATGTCCGCCTGCGGGGTCGACTCGCACTCGCTGCACTCGGTGGAGATCTTCGCCTCCCACGAGGCACTGCTGCTCGACTACGAGCGGGCCATGTTGCGACTGGACGAGACCGGCGAGTTCCCGCGGCTCTACGACCTGTCCGGGCACTTCTTGTGGATCGGCGACCGGACCCGGCAGCTGGACGGCGCGCACATCGCGTTCGCCGAGATCCTGGCCAACCCGATCGGGCTCAAGATCGGCCCGTCGACCGTCGCCGGAGCAGGCGGTGGAGTACGTCGAGCGACTCGACCCGCACGGCACCCCCGGCCGGCTCACGCTGATCTCCCGGATGGGCAACGGCAAGGTCCGCGACCTGCTGCCGCCGATCATCGAGACGGTCGAGGCGACCGGCCACAAGGTGATCTGGCAGTGCGACCCCATGCACGGCAACACCCACGAGGCCTCCACCGGCTACAAGACCAGGCACTTCGACCGGATCGTCGACGAGGTGCAGGGCTTCTTCGAGGTGCACACCGAGCTCGGCACCCATCCCGGCGGCCTGCACGTCGAGCTGACCGGCGAGGACGTCACCGAGTGCCTCGGCGGCGCGCAGGAGATCAGCGACGACGACCTGGCCGGCCGTTACGAGACCGCCTGCGACCCACGGCTGAACACCCAGCAGTCGCTCGAGCTGGCGTTCCTGGTCGCCGAGATGCTGCGCAACTGAGCAGTCGCCCGGCCCCGTGTCCGATGGCGGCCTCGCAGCGCTCGGCCGACTAGCCCCAGGCGCCGACCACGACCGTGCTGCCCGGCTCGACCCGGCTGCCGGCCGCGGGCTGCTGGCCGACCACCGGTGAGGAGTCCTGCCCGAAGACCGACTGCACGTCGACGCCGAGACCCAACCCGGTCGAGCGTCGACCTCGCATCGCCGACCGATCCGGTGGTCAGATCCGGCACGGTGATCGCATTCGACACGACGAGGGTGACGTCGGGGGCCGCCGGGTCGACCTTGGTGCCGGCGGCCGGCTCGGTGCGGATCACCGCGCCGCCGTCCACGTCGGCGTCGAACTCGGGCGTGCCGGTGTGCGCGGTGAAGCCGACTGCGGTCAGGGCGGTCGGTGGCGTCGTCGGCCCGCGCGTCCGCGTAGGTCCGGCACGGTGAGCGACACCGCGACCAGCACGGTGACCCGGGAGCCCTTGGGCTGCAGTGTTCCCACCGGCGGGACGGTGCCCATGACGGTGCCCGGCGCCAGCCGGTCGCTGAACGCCTCGCGCGTGCCCCGCGGATCGAACCCGTCGACGATCGAGCTTGTTGGTGGCGTCGTCGACGGTCTTGCCGGCCACGGACGGCACGGTGACCGGCTCGGGCCCTTTCGACACCACCAGGGTGACCGCGCTGCCGGTCGCGAGTCGCGCTCCGGCCGCCGGATCCGTCCCGACCACGGCACCGGCCGGCACCGTGTCGTCGTAGCTGCCGCGGGTCGGCGGCGGCCGGCCGCAGTGCGTGGTCGCGCAGCATCACCGAGGCCAGCGCCACGGACGTGCCCGGTGCGATGTCCGGCACCATCGGCCGCCCGGTCGACACCACGACCTGCACGACCGAACCGCGGAGCAGTTTGGTGCCCGGCGCCGGGACGGCCTTGGCCACCGTGCCGGCCACCACCCGATCGTCGCTGGCCTCCGACACCTTCGGCACCAGACCGGCGGACCGGACCTGGGTCTCCGCCGCCGTCCGGCTCATCCCGACGACGGTCGGCGCGTAGGCGAACCGGCCGCTGCCCAGCCACCAGCCGCTGACCGCCGCGGCGATGGCCAGCAGCAACAACACCAGGATGATCACCATCCGGCGCACCCATCGCCGCTGCCAGCGCCGTTCGGCCGGAGTCGGCCGCGGGCCGGGCCGATGGGTCCGGCGCGCGGCGCGCGGTCGGGGCGGCGGGTGTTCCGCGGTGACCGCCCGCATGGTCGGCACGGCCCGGGTGCCACTGGGTCCGGCGACCGGGCCGGCCGTGGACAGGGCGGCCGACGCGGCCGGCCCGACCGTGGACGAACCGGTCGGCGCCCGCCGGCGCCGCGGGTCGGTTCGTAGGGCTGCCGATGCGGCACCGGGACCGGAACCCGGCGCAATCCCAGCCGGGCCCTGATGCCGACCGCGGCGGACAGGAACGCGGCGGCGTCCCGCGGCCGGTCGGCGGTTCGCGGCTGGTGGCGGCCAGGATCAGGTCCTCGAGCGCCTCGGGTACCCCCGGGGCTCCGACCGAGACCGGCGGGACGTCGGAGTGGACGTGCTGGTAGGCCACCGACATGGCGTTGTCGCCGGTGAACGGCGGACGGCCGGTGAGCATCTCCCAGGCCACGATGCCGGCGGCGTAGACGTCCGAGCGCGCGTCGGCGGAACCGGTGGCGACCTGCTCGGGGGACAGGTAGGCGACGGTGCCGAGGATGACGTCGCCGGTGGCCATGGTCTGCGAGGTGACCGCCCTGACCAGGCCGAAGTCGGCGATCTTCACCTCGCCCTTGGCGGAGATCAGCACGTTCTCCGGCTTGATGTCCCGGTGCACCAGGCCGGCCGCGTGCGCGGTGCCCAGCGCGGCCAGCAGCGGCTCGAGGATGGACAGGGTGACCGGCACGGACAGCGGCGCCGTCCTCGCGCAGCAGGTCACGCAGGGTGCCGCCGTCGACCAGCTCCATCACCAGGAAGACGTGCTCGCCGTCGCGGCCGTAGTCGTAGACGGCCGACCACGCCGGGGTGGCCGAGCCCGGCGGCGATCCGGGCCTCCCGCTCGAACCGGGCCAGGAACGCCTGGTCGGAGACGTACTGCTGGCTCATCACCTTGATGGCGACCGGCCGGTCGAGTCGCAGGTCGGTGCCGCGGTAGACCGTGGACATGCCGCCCCGGGCGATGATCCCGCCGACGCGGTAGCGACCGTCCAGCATGCTGCCGGTGAGTCCGCCGCGGGATGTCTCCACGTCGCGCAAGCCTACGGTGAGCCGGGCGCTCGGCCGGGCTGTTCGCTCGTGTTGCGGTGCGTCGGGTCCGGCCTACGCGTGGCAGGCTTGTCCGGTGTCCACCTCCACCACCGAATCCGGCCCGCTGTTCCTCACCCCGCAGTACGTCCCGCTGCCGGACATCGCCGAGGCCCTCGGCCTCATCGTCACCCGGGTGCACCAGCTGGTCAGGGACCGCCAGCTGATCGCGGTGCGGATCGACGGCGCCCTGCGGATCCCGGCCGAGTTCGTCCAGGACGGCCTGGTCGTCAAGGGCCTGCCGGGCACCATCACGGTGCTCACCGACGGCGGCTACACCGACCAGGAGATCATCGACTGGCTGTTCCGGGCGGACGACTCCCTGCCCGGGAGCCCGATCGGCGCGCTGCGGGACAACCGCAGCAGGGAAGTGCACCGCCGGGCCCAGGCCGCCGGCTTCTGAGCGGCCGGCGGGCGGTGGCCCGCACCGCCAGGTCACGCAGCGCGGACGTCGCGCTCGTCCGGCAGCCCCGGACAACGCCGCGAGGCCGTCGGCCACCAGCGCGGCGATGTCGTCCTCCAGATCGGACGGGGCCCCGAGGTCTCGATCGCTGCGGTGGCCGCCTGCACGGCCCCGGCGTCCGCCGAACCGAGCCCGGCGTCCAGATCGGCCAGCCGGGCGGGATCGCCGGCCAGCCGGGTCCTGGCCCGGGCGACCAGCACGGTGCGCTTGCCCTCGGTCAGGTCCCCGCCGGCCGGCTTGCCGGTGACCGCCGGGATCGCCGAACACCCCGAGCAGGTCGTCGCGGAGCTGGAACGCCGTCCCGATCGCGACCCCGTAGCGGCGCAGCCGGCCGACCACCTCCGCCGGCGCGCCGGCCAGCGCCGCGCCCAGCTGCAACGGGCGCTCGACGGTGTAGGCCGCCGTCTTGAACCGGTTGACGGTCATCGCGTCGGCCAGCGCCCCTGGGCCGCCCGTCGCCCCGGCACCCATCGACACGTCGAGCAGCTGCCCGGCCAGCACCTCGGTGCGCATCGCCCGCCACGGCTGCTGCACCCGGTCCAGGGCCCGCAGTTGGTGCGCGGCCGCGGTGAACAGGTCGTCCGCCCAGGCCAGCGCGAGGTCACCGAGCAGCACCGCGACGGCCAGGCCGTGCTGGTCGGCGTCCCCGTCGTCGCCGGCGTCGGCATGCGTCTTGGCCACCGCGACGTGCACGCTCGGCCGGCCGCGCCGGGTCTCCGAGCGGTCGATCACATCGTCGTGCACCAGCGCGCAGGCCTGGATCAGTTCGAGGGCGGCGGCGATCCGGACCACCGGCGCGCAGTCGGCCGGATCGGCCCGGCCGCCGCCGGCCCGCCAGCCCCACCAGAGAAACTCCGGGCGCAACCGTTTTCCGTCGGCGACGAAGTCGACCAGCAGGTCGACCGCGGCGGCCAGCCGTGGGTCGACGGCGAGCAATTCCGCGCGCCGCGTCGACAGCTCGGCGGACAACATGGTCTCCACCGCCGCGCGCAGGGTGGTCGCGACGGGAGGGATCTCGGCAGCCACCCGGCCAGTGTGCCCGACCACCGGAGCGCGGCCGGCCGACCGATAGGCTCACAGCCATGGTGACCGTCCGCGAACGCCTGGCCGCGCCCGGTCCGCATTTCTCGCTGGAGTTCATGCCGCCGCGGGACGACGTGGAGGAGGCGCAACTCTGGCTGGCCATCCGCCGGCTGGAACCGATCCGGCCCGCGTTCGTCTCCGTCACCTACGGCGCCGGCGGTTCACGACGCGACCGGACCATCCGGATCACCGGGCGGATCGCCGGTGAGACGACCCTGCTGCCGGTCGCTCACCTGACGGCGGTCGGGCACTCGGTCGCCGAACTGCGCCACGTCATCGGCTCGTACGCCGCGGTCGGCGTGCGGAACATCCTGGCCCTGCGCGGGGACCCGCCGGGCGACCCGACGGCCGAGTGGCTGCCCCACCCGGAGGGGCTGAACTACGCCGGGGATCTGGTCGCGCCTGGTGCGCTCGCTCGGCGACTTCAGCGTCGGGGTGGCGGCGTTTCCCGGAGCGGCACCCCCGGTCGCCGGACCTGGACGTCCGACACCCGCTACTTCGTCGAGAAGGTCAGGGCCGGCGCGGACTACTCGATCACCCAGATGCTGTTCTCCGCGGCCGACTACGTCGAGCTGCGCGACCGCACGGTGGCCGCCGGTGCGGACGTGCCCATGCTGCCCGGCATCATGCCGGTGACCAGCTACCAGCGACTGCTGCGGATCTGCGAGTTGTCCGGTCAGCGGATTCCGGCCGATCTCGCCGAGCGCCTGCAGGCGGTGGCCGGCGATGCCGCGGCCGGCCGGGCGATCGGGCTCGAGCACGCCATCGCGATGGCCGAGGACCTGCTCGCCGAGGGCGCGCCGGGCCTGCACTTCTACACGTTCAATCGGTCGAAGTCGACCCTTGATGTGCTTGCCGCGCTCGGCTGGGCCCAGCAGCGGGGGGCCGTTGCCGTTCCCGCACCCACGGGTTGAGCGCGCGGGCGGGGGGGTGACATGCACCTGGACACCCTCGAGCGCGCATTCGGGCTGATCGCCGTCGTCCTGGTGCTGGCCCTGCTGGCGATCCGGTTGTCCAGTCGGCTCGGCACTCCGTCACTGTTGCTGTACCTGGGTATCGGGTTGCTCCTGGGCAACGGCGCCCTGGGGATCGACTTCTCCAACACGCTGCTGACCGAGCAGCTGGGATTGGCCGCGCTGGTGTTCATCCTGGCCGAGGGCGGCTTGACCACCCGCTGGGAGAACGTCAAACCGGCATTGGGCCTTGGCATCTCGCTGGCCACCGTCTCGGTGGCGGTGTCCATCGGCGTCGCCGGGGTCGCCGTGCACCTGCTGCTCGACCTGGACTGGCGAACCTCCTTCCTCTGGGGCGCGGTGCTGTCCAGCACCGACGCCGCGGCAGTGTTCTCGGTGTTGCGCGGAGTCGGCGTCCGCCGTCGGCTGGCGGCCGCGCTGGAGCTGGAATCGGGCCTCAACGACGCACCGGTGGTCATCGCGGTCGTGCTGCTGGCCGGCGACACCACGCTGACCTGGGCGGACCCGCTGCTGGTGGTCGCGGAGTTGGCCATCGGGGCCGTCGTCGGCGTGGCGTTCGGGTTCGCCGGCGCCTGGGGGCTGCGCCGCGGCGCGTTGCCGGCCGCCGGGCTCTATCCGCTGGCCACCGTGGCCGTCATCGCCGGGGCCTACTCGCTCGGCCAATTGGCGCACGGCTCCGGTTTCCTGGCCACCTACGTCGCCGCGCTGATCCTGGGCAACTCCCGGCTGCCGCACCGCGCATCCACCCTGTCCTTCGCCGAGGGGCTGGGCTGGCTGGCGCAGATCGGGCTGTTCGTCATGCTCGGGCTGTACGTGGACCCGACCCGGTTGCTCGCTGCGCTGGTGCCCGGCATCGTCGTCGGGCTCGTCGTCCTGCTGATCGCCCGTCCGCTGTCGGTGATCGCGGCCGCGACCCCGTTCCGGGTGCCCTGGCGGGAGCAGGCGTTCCTGTCCTGGTCCGGGTTGCGGGGGGCGGTACCCATCGTGCTGGCGATGATCCCGCTGATGCTCGGCCGGGACGGTGCGGTCGAGCTGGTCGACACCATCGTGGTGGTGGTGGTGATCTACACCTCGATCCAGGGCACCACGCTGCCCTGGGTGGCCCGCAGACTGGGGGTGATCGAGGGCGGCCAGGCCACCGAGATCCAGCTCGAGGCCGCGCCGCTGGACCAGATGGACGCGCACGTCCTGCAGGTCACCATCCCACCCGAATCCAAGATGCACGGCGTCTACCTGAGTCAGTTGCGGCTGCCCAAGGGTGCGGTGATCGCGTTGATCGTGCGGGCCGGCTCGCCGATCGACGTCGCACCCGCGCTGCGGCTGGAACGCGGCGACCAACTGCTGGTGGTGACCCCGGAAAAGGTGCGCGGCGCGACGGAACGCCGGCTGCGGGCGGTGAGCCGGGGCGGCGCCTTGGCGTCCTGGTTCGGCGAACGGGGCGGACCGGCCACCGACTGAGCCCGGAGGTCCAGCACGTCGCCGCGAGAACGCGGGACCGCCGGTGACCGTGACCGCGTCGCGCGAACCGACGGCCTCGATCGGAGCACGGCCGGTCCGCCGGTGCTGACCGACGCATCGGTCGGCGGACGTCGGCGACACGACCGGCTGACCGGATCGTTCCCGGGCAGCGGCAAGGGTGGTGACTCGAGCCGGGATACTGGACCGGTGAGTGACCGTACCGACCCATCGCCCGACGCCCCTGCCGGGGATGCCGACGTTCCCGGGGAGCCGACCGCCCATGCCGTTCCGGCCGGCGACCCAGCGGTCGACGGGCAGCCGGCCGAACGATCGGCCGCGGCCCCCACCGGCGATCCCGTCGATCCGGTCGATCCGCCGCAGCGACCGCGGCGGTTCTGGCTGCTCGCGGTCATCGCGCTGGTCGTGTACGTGCTCGACCAGGTCACCAAGATCATCGCGGTGGCGAACCTGACCACCGGCGGCGACTCCCCGCGCATCCTCGGCGGCCTCATCTACTTCTCGCTGATCCGCAACCCGGGCGCGGCGTTCTCGATGGCCACCGGGATGACCTGGGTGCTGGCCGTCGTGGCGTCGATCGTGGTGGTGGTCATCATCCGGATCGCCACCCGGCTCCGTTCGGTGTGGTGGGCGGTGTCGCTCGGGTTGATCCTCGGTGGCGCGCTGGGCAACCTGACCGACCGGATCTTCCGCGCGCCGGGCTTCTTCCGCGGTCACGTCGTCGACTTCGTCTCGGTCTTCGGGCCGAACGGGGAGTATTTCCCGATCTTCAACGTCGCCGACTCGGCGATCACCGTCGGCGGGATCCTGCTGGTGGTGACCGCGTTGCAGGGCATCGAGTTCGACGGCAGCCGAGCGCCTCGCAAGGCGAAGGCCGGCGGTCCGGTGGATGGACCGCGGCCGACCGCACCCCCGCCGACCGAACGTCCACGGACCGAACGTCCACGCGACCGAACGTCCACCGACGGCACCCTCACCGATGGCTGAGGTCCGTAGCCTGGCGGTGCCCGAGGGATTGGCCGGCATGCGGCTGGATGCGGGGCTGGCGCGGATGCTCGGTATGAGCCGTACCGCGGTGGCCACGATGATCGACGCCGGCGACGTGCTGGTCGACGGGGTAGCCGCGGCCAGGTCCGAGCGGTTGGTTCCGGGCTCCTGGCTGGAACTGACCATGCCGGAACCCGAGCGGCCGGTCGCGGTCATACCGCAGGCGGTGGACGGGCTCACGGTGCTGTACCAGGACGCCGACATCGTGGTCGTGGACAAGCCGGTCGGGGTGGCCGCGCATCCGTCACCCGGGTGGACCGGACCGACCGTGCTCGGTGCGCTGGCGGCGCTGGGCATCCAGGTGGCGACCTCCGGGGCCGCCGAGCGTCAGGGCATCGTGCACCGGTTGGACGTCGGGACGACCGGGGCGATGGTGGTCGCCCGCAGCGAGCACGCCTACTCGGTGCTCAAGGACGCGTTCCGCGAGCGCACGGTGGAGAAGATCTATCACGCGGTCATCCAGGGTTTTCCCGATCCGACCAGCGGCACCATCGACGCCCCGATCGGTCGACACCCCAAGGCGGACTGGAAGTTCGCCGTGGTCGCCGACGGCCGACCGTCGGTCACGCACTATCGAGACGCTCGAGGCGTTTCCCGGCGCGACATTGCTCGAGGTGCACCTGGAGACCGGCCGCACCCACCAGATCCGGGTGCACTTCTCGGCGGTGCGGCACCCGCTGGTCGGTGACCTGACCTACGGCGCCGATCCGGTGCTGGCGGGGCGCCTCGGCCTGACCCGGCAGTGGCTGCACGCCCGGTCGCTGGCGTTCGCGCATCCCGACGACGGGCGTCGGGTCGAGTTCACCAGCCCGTACCCGGCCGATCTGGCCCACGCACTGGAGTTGCTCGGATCGGCCTGACGGGTCCGGCATCGACCGCGAACGCCCTGGCATCCGCGGCCAACCAGACCGAGATGATCGTGGGCGGTGGATGGTGTCTCGCTGAGCGAGGTCATTCACCGGACACGATGATCTTGTGGCGTTCGACCGTCAGACCCGCCAGGTCAGCGTGCGGTCGACCAGGTCGGGTCGCACACTCCAGACGACTTCGGCGAGCACGCTGTCGGCCGGGATGAGGAACACCGTCCATCCGTCGGCCTGACCGCCCGGCGCGACGCCGACCCGGTACGCCGGGTGGGAGCCGACGCCCATCGGCGCCTTGGGCAGGATCGCCCCGGTGGCGGTGCGCAGCACCAGATAGTGGTCGGGCAGGGCGTCGTGCGGCGCCGGTCCGTGGTTGGCCATCGCCGTGCGCACCAGCACCGCTCGCTCGCCGGCATCGAGTCGATAGCCGGCGTTGGTCAGCACGCCGTCGGCCGGGTCGATGACCTCGAGCAGCGTCACCCAGAGTTGCTCGCCGGCCAGGCCGATGGTGGTCTGCCACTGCACCTGCGGCGGGCTCTTCGCGAACACCTGGGGCGCCGGTTCCGGTTCTGGTTCTGGTTCCGGTTCTGGTTCCGGCACGGGGCCCGGGCTGGGACCAGGCTCCTCCGGCTGCGATTCGGGCTCGAAGGTTGGTACCGGTTCGGGCTCGGATGCGGCCAGGGGTGGGGATTGCCGGTCCGCGTCGGTGAGGCCAGCTGCGGCAAGTCCGGCCGCAACGGTGCTCGACGCCGGCGGCGACGCGTCCGCGCCCGGGGCGAGGTCGTCGGCGGCGTCCTTGCCGATCTGGTTCTCGCCGGGCAGGACAACCGCCTCGGCGACCACCGGCTGGTCGACCGGGGCGTCCTTGGCGATCTGCTCCGGCCGCCAGTTCTCGGCGGGATTGGTCGCGACCTCGGCCGGCGCGTTCGGCACGTCCTCGCCGACCTGCTCCGGGGCCCACGACGACGGGTCGGCGACCTGCGTACGGTCCGCCATTTCGCGCTTCCTCACCGGGCGCTCCGGGCTCGTCCGTGGCCGCTCCGGCCGCAGGTTCGTCATCCTGCTCCCCCCGCGCCCACGGCGGCGCTCCCCGGGACACCCCAGACCGCAGCGGGGCCGACCGCGCTCTCGGTCGGCTCGACGGCCGGCCCCGCTTCCGGGGCCGCGGGCTCCGGGGGCGGGGTACCGAACGGTGGCTGGCCCAGGGGCACGGCACCGGCGATGGCCTGCTCGTGCGGCGGTACGGCCGGCGTGGGTGGCAGCACCACCGGCCCGGGGGCGCTCAACGGAGGCGGTCCTCCCGGCGGTGCGCCGATCGGTCCCTGACCCGGCTGGTTGCCGGGAGGGAACTGACCCTGCGGTTGCTGGGGCCACGGGCTCGCTGGAGCCCGGCACCCCGGGCGGGAGCGGCTGGCCCTGACCGGCCGGTGGGAAGCCGGGCTGGGCACCGGAGGGCGGTCCGCCCTGCTGTGGACCACTCGGTTGCATCGGGACGGCGCCGACCGGAATCTGCCCGGACTGGGCGCCGGCGGCAGCTGCCCGGACTGGGCGCCGACCGGCAGCTGACCGGACTGGGCGGGCATCGGCGCCGAGGCCGGATCCGGGCCGCCGGGGAGGCCGGGTCCGGGTTGACCGGGCCCTGCCTGGCTCGGCGATTGCTGGCCCTGGGGACCGTAGGCACTCTGCTGGCCGGGACCGCTCTGCTGGCCGAACGCGCCGTGCTGCGGTGGCCCACCGACGGGCACGCCGCCGGTCGCCGGACCGGCCTGGGCGATCCGCCAGAGTGTCTGCCGGTCACCCTCGGCCACCAGCCGCAACGGCATGTTGCGCTCGGCCATCTGGACCAGCCGGGCGGCGGCCTCGGCCTGGCTCATCCGGGCATTCCAGGCCGCCTGCGGCAGCCCGATCGCGCCGTTGTTGATGATCTCGGCGAGCAGCCGCAGATCGTCGGTATCGGGGACCGGCCGTCCGGCCGGCAGCTCTGGACTGGTCACCTGCAGGACGCTACCGGAGCGAGCCGACAGCGGCATCGGGTTGACCGCCCCGACCCGTCGGCGCCGTCACCCATCGGCGTGCGCGTCGCTGGATCGCACCGTCCGCGGCCCGTGCTAGACATGGATCCGGTCCGCGGGACGGACCGTGGAGCGAGTGAGGGGGCCGTAGGTATGGCCGGCACGGCAGGGGACTCGTTCGTCCATCTGCATGTTCACACCGAGTACTCGATGCTGGACGGCGCGGCCCGGCTGGGCGATCTGTTCAAGCGGACGTCCGAGCTCGGGATGACCGCGATGGCGATGACCGACCACGGCAACGTGTTCGGTGCGCACGACTTCTACCGGCAGGCCAACGCCGCCGGCATCAAGCCGATCATCGGCATGGAGGCCTACCTCACCCCAGGTACCTCCCGTTTCGACCGGACCAGGGTGCGCTGGGCCGAGGGCGGCGAGGACGACGTTTCCGGGTCCGGCGCCTACACCCACATGACGATCCTCGCGGAGTCCACCGAGGGCATGCACAACCTGTTCCGGTTGGCCTCCCGGTCGTCCAGCGAGGGCTTCTTCTACAAGCCGCGGGCCGATCGGGAGCTGCTCGCCGAGTACTCACCGGGCCTGCTGGCCACCACCGGGTTGCCCGTCGGGCGAGGTGCAGACCTGGTTGCGCATCGGGCAGTACGACAAGGCACTGGCCAGCGCCGCGGAGTTCCGCGACCTCTTCGGCGCCGGCAACTTCTTCGTCGAATTGATGGACCACGGCCTGTCCCTCGAGAACCGGGTGCGGGACGGGCTGCTGCGGATCGCGCGTGACCTGGATCTGCCGTTGGTCGCGACGAACGACCTGCACTACACGCAGCCCGGAGGATGCCGCGGCCCACGAGGCGCTGCTGTGCGTGCAGTCCGGCTCCACGCTCGACGACCCGAACCGGTTCCGCCTCGAGGGGCACGACTACTACGTCAAGTCGGCCGCCGAGATGCGGGCGATCTGGGACGACAAGCACGGCCTGCCGCGAGGCCTGCGACAACACCCTGCTGATCGCCGAGCGCTGTTCCATGACGTTCGACGAGTCGGCCTCGTACATGCCCCGGTTCCCGGTCCCCGCCGGTGAGACCGAGACCAGTTGGTTCCTCGAGGAAGTCGACCGTGGGCTGGCCGCCCGCTACCCGGGCGGCGTGTCCGCCGAGGCCCGGGCGCGGGCCGACTACGAAATCGGCGTCATCACGGCGATGAACTTCCCCGGCTACTTCCTGGTGGTCGCCGACTTCATCAACTGGGCCAAGGATCATGGCATCCGGGTCGGGCCCGGACGCGGATCCGGCGCCGGTTCGATGGTCGCCTACGCGATGCGGATCACCGATCTCGACCCACTCGAGCACGGCCTGCTGTTCGAGACGATTCCTGAATCCCGAACGTATCTCGATGCCGGACTTCGACGTCGACTTCGACGACCGCCGCCGCCCGGACGTCATCCGTTACGTCACCGACAAGTACGGGGACGACCGGGTGGCGCAGATCGTCACCTACGGGACGATCAAGGCCAAGCAGGCGGTCAAGGACGCGGCCCGGGTGCTGGGCATGCCGTTCGCGGTCGGCGACCGCATCACCAAGGTGATGCCGCCGCCGGTGCAGGGCAACGACGTGCCGCTGAGCAAGATCTTCGACCCGAGCCACGAACGGTACTCCGAGGGCGGCGAGTTCCGGGCGCTGTTCAACTCCGACCCCGAGGTCAAGAAGGTCGTCGAAACTGCCAAGGGTCTCGAGGGTCTCAAGCGGCAGTGGGGGGTGCACGCCGCGGGGGTGATCATGTCGTCCGAGCCGCTGCTCGACATCATCCCGACCATGATGCGGCCGCAGGACGGCGCGATCATCACCCAGTTCGACTACCCGACGTGCGAGACGCTCGGGTTGATCAAGATGGACTTCCTGGGGCTGCGCAACCTGACCATCCTGGACGACGCGCTGGTCAACGTGAAGGCCAACCGGGACATCGAGATCGATCTCGATGCGCTGAGCAAGTCGTTGGACGACAAGGAAACCTACGAGTTGCTCGGCCGCGGCGACACCCTCGGGGTGTTCCAGTTCGACTCGGCCGGCTACCGGTCGCTGTGCCGGCAGATGAAGCCGGACAAGTTCGGCGACATCGTCGCGCTCGGCGCTCTGTTCCGGCCGGGACCGATGGGTACCAACTCGCACATCAACTACGCGATGCGCAAGAACGGGCTGCAGAAGATCGAGTACATGCATCCGGAGCTGGCGCGGGGGCTCGAATCCATCCTGGCCGACACCTACGGGCTGACGATCTACCAGGAGCACGTGCTGCAGATCGCCCAGCAACTGGCCGGGTACAGCTTGGGCAAGGCCGATCTGCTGCGCAAGGCGATGGGCAAGAAGAAGAAGGCCGTGCTGGACGCGGAGTTCGTCCCGTTCTCCGAGGGCATGGCCGCCAACGGGTACTCCACGCAGGCCACCCAGGCGGTCTGGGACACCCTGGTGCCGTTCGCGCAGTACGCGTTCAACAAGGCGCACGCCTCGGCGTACGGCCTGGTGTCGTACTGGACCGCCTACCTGAAGGCGCACTACCCGGCCGAGTACATGGCCGCCGTGCTCACCTCGGTCGGTGACGACAAGGACAAGATGGCCATCTATCTGGCCGAGTGCCGGACGATGGGCATCAAGGTGCTGCCGCCGGATGTGAACTCCTCCGAGCACAATTTCGCGCCGGTCGGCACCGACATCCGGTTCGGCCTGTCCGCGGTGCGCAACGTCGGCACCGGCGTGGTCGAGTCGCTGATCGCCGCCCGTAAGGAGAAGGGCCGGTTCGCCGACTTCGCCGATTTCCTGGCCAAGGTCGACGCCGCGGTGTGCAACAAGAAAGTCGTCGAGTCGCTGATCAAGGCCGGCGCCTTCGACTCGCTCGCGCACCCGCGCAAGGGGCTGCTGATGGTGCACGCCGAGGCCATCGATTCGGTCCTGTCGGTCAAGCGGGCCGAAGCGGCCGGGCAGTTCGACCTGTTCGGCGAGATGAGCGCCGATGATGTCGGGGGGGCCTTCGACATCGCCATCCCGGAGACCGAGTGGGACACCAAGCTCAAGCTCGGATTCGAACGAGAAATGTTGGGGCTCTATGTTTCCGGGCACCCGTTGGCCGGCGTCGAGCACCTGCTGTCGGCCCTGTCCGACAGCTCCATCGCCGACGTGCTGGACGGTACCGCGGCCGACCGCGCGATGGTCACCATCGGTGGGATCCTCACCGGGCTGAACCGTCGCCTGACCAAGAAGGGCGATCCGTGGGCCTCGGCGACGCTGGAGGACCTGGTGGCCGGGGTCGAGGTGGCGTTCTTCCCGAAGGTCTACGCGGACTGCGCGCTCAGCCTGGCCGAGGACGCCGTGGTCCTGGTCAAGGCCCGGGTGTCCCGCTCCGACGACCGGATCAGCCTGCACGCGCAGTCGGTGACCGTGCCCGACCTGACCGACACCGCCAGGGGTCCGGTGCAGTTGACCGTGACCGCCGGCCGGTGCACACCGCCGGTGGTCGACCGGCTGCGCGAGGTCCTCAAGTCGCATCCCGGCACCACGACGGTGCATCTGAAGCTGCAGAACGGTGAGCGGAGCACGCTCCTGCGGCTGGACGATGTATGGCGGGTCACGCCCACCTCGGCGCTGATGGGTGACCTGAAGGCACTGCTCGGGGCAGACTGCCTGACGTGACCAATTCCTGGCGTCCGGTCCTCCGGCCCGCGCTGCTGATCCTGCTGACCGCGCTGGTGCTGGGTGTCCTGCAGGGCTGGTTGTGGTCGGCCATCGCGCCCGGCGTGCAGTACCAGGCGACCGGTGACGGCCGGTTGTACGGGCTGGCCACCTCCTCGTCCAACGCCTGGGTGGCGATCGCCCTGTACGTGTTGCTCGGCATCGTGGTCGGCATCGTGCTCGGCGTGCTGGCCTGGAAGGCCAAGAGCGCGCGGGGGCCGTGGATGTTCGGTGCCGTCACCCTGTCCGCGCTGGCCGGCGCCGCCGTCGCCTACTGGGTCGGCAACCTGCTGGCCGGCGGGATCGACCCGGCCACGGTCAAGGAGTTCTCGGTCATCACCGCACCGCCGGCGCACTACTGGCTGTCGATGATCGTGCAGCCGGCACTTGCGGCCGCCACCTACACCCTGCTGGCCGCCTGGAACGGCAGCCCGACCCTGGACCGTCCGGGACGGCCAGGGTCGACGCCCGAGGCGCCGGCCGGGGCACTGTCCGAGGCGCGGCCCGGGGCGCTGGCCGGGGCCGGTGAGCCAGCCACGGAGCCGGTGCCGACCGTCACTCCAGGACTGCCAGACTCCCTGTGAGGTAAGGCTTATCAACGACGGTCCGAACCGGTGAGGGCAGCCTGCACTGGCTGGAAACCTGCGCGCGATGTTGTCATCATGGGGGTATGACTCGCGGCACCCTGCACCTGTTCGCCCCGGTGCGCCCGGTGTCGGATCCACGCGAGAGTCCCGCGCCGGAGCTCGGCGTCGACCCCGAGGTCGCCCTGCCGAGCCGGCTGAACTGGTTGCGCGCCGGGGTTCTCGGTGCGAACGACGGGATCGTTTCGACCGCGGCCATCGTGCTGGGGATGGCCGGAGCCACGGCCCAGCGGGGGCCGATTCTGTTCGCCGGGCTGATCGGTCTGCTGGCCGGATCTTTGTCGATGGCCGCCGGGGAGTACGTCTCGGTGTCCACCCAGCGGGACACCGAACGGGCGATGCTGGTCCGTGTACAGCAGCGGCTGGCCGGCCAACCCGACGCGGAACTGGCCGCCTTGACGGCTGTCTACGCCGAACGCGGGCTCGACCCCGAGCTGGCAGCTCGGGTGGCCACGGAGCTCACCGGCCACGACGCGCTGGCCGCCCACGCCGAGTCCCGGTTCGGGGTCGACACCGAGCAACTCACCCAGCCCTGGCACGCGGCCGTCGCGTCCTTCGTCGCGTTCGTGCTCGGTGCCGCCATTCCCCTGCTGGCCGCCGCGATCGGCCCGCACGCCTGGTACGTCGTCGGCGCGGTCGCTGTGGCGCTCGTGGTCACCGGCGTGGTCAGTGCTCGGCTCGGCCGGGCCCCGGTGGCGCCGGCCGTGGCCCGCAATGTGGCCGGCGGCCTGCTCGCGATGGGCGTCACCTTCGGCCTGGGCACCCTCGTCGGCGGTGCGCTGTTCTAGCCCGTTCCGCCCGCACACGCGCACCAAAGTGTCAGACGCGCAGGTAATTCCAGGCGCGGGAAGCACTTTCCAGCGCGGCTGCGTTCCAGCGCGGCCGCAGTGCACCTCAGCCGCGCGGCCGGAACGCGGCGAACGGATCGGTCACCCGCAAGTCGTGGACGGTGAACCGGAACTGGGCGGCCGGCCGCCCGCCGGACGGTCCGGGCGCCGCGGTCGGTCCCGGTCGGCGCGAGCATCCCCCGGCGGGACAGGATGCGGTGCAGGTTGGTCGGGTCCACGTCGTGGCCCAGCGCAGCGGCGTAGCTGCGGCGCAGCTCGGTCAGGGTGAACGTGCTCGGCGCCAGCGCGAACCCGATGTTGGTGTACGACAGCTTGGCCCGTAGTCGCTGGTGGGCCCGCTCGATGATCTCGCCGTGGTCAAGTGCGGTCGGCGGGAGCGCGTCGACTCGGTGCCAGCCGGTGTCCTCCGGCAGGTGCGGGTCGACCCCGATCGGCACCAGGCCGAGGAACCCGACCGCCAGCACCCGCGATCCGGAAGCGGGCGAGGGCGGAATCCGGTCCGGCGCCGAGAACACCCCGAGCTGCTCGAGGTGCGCCACCCCGGATAGGTCGACCTTCGCCGCCAGCTGCCGCCGGGCCGAGGAGTCGACGTCCTCGTCGGGCGGCACCACCCCGCCGGGCAGCGCCCACCGGCCGGCGTCCGGCGCGCGTCCCCGCTGCCACAGCAACACCTGCAGCGAGTGCTCGCCCGACGCGTCGGGCCGGACGGTGAACACCGCGGCCAGCACCTCGGCGAGCAGTGAGTTCCGCGACACATCGTCCGGCGCGGAGGAGCGTTTGCTACGATCGGTCATGTTTTCGATCATAAGTCGAAAACCTCGGAGGAGGAAGCCATGGACACCACCCAGTGGGCCGCAGAGGTTCGCCGGCTGGCCCGGGAACGCGACGCGGTGATCCTGGCCCACAACTATCAGCGTCCGGAGATCCAGGATGTCGCCGACCACGTCGGTGACTCGTTGTACCTGTCCAGGGTGGCCGCAGCGGCGCCGGAGTCGACCATCGTGTTCTGCGGGGTCCACTTCATGGCCGAGACCGCCAAGATCCTGGCGCCCGACAAGACCGTGCTGATCCCCGACGCCGCCGCCGGCTGCAGCCTGGCCGACTCGCTGACCGTCGAGCAGCTGCGGGAGTGGAAGGCCGACAACCCGGGTGCAGTGGTGGTCTCCTACGTCAACACCACTGCGGCGGTGAAGGCGGAGACGGACATCTGCTGCACGTCGTCGAACGCGGTGGAGGTGGTCGCCTCGATCCCCGGGAACACCACGGTGCTGTTCGGCCCCGACCAGTTCCTCGGCGCGCACGTCCGTCGGGTGCTGGGCCGCGACACGATCAAGGTCTGGGGCGGCGAGTGCCACGTGCACGCCGGTATCAACGGTGCCGAACTGGCCGCGCAGGCCGCGGCCAACCCGGACGCCGATCTCTACATCCACCCGGAGTGCGGCTGCGCCACCAGCGCGCTGTACCTGGCCGGCACCGGGGCGGTGCCCAAGGACAAGGTGCACATCCTGTCCACCGGCGACATGGTCACCGCGGCAAGGGCTTCGGCCTCCCGGTCGGTGCTGGTGGCCACCGAGATCGGCATGCTGCACCAGCTGCGCCGGGCGGCACCGGGGGTCGAGTTCCGCGCGGTCAACGAACGGGCCTCCTGCCGGTACATGAAGATGATCACTCCGCGAGAAGCTGCTGCGCAGCCTGCGGGAGGGCCGGGACGAGGTCATGGTCGACCCGGATACGGCCGCCAGGGCCGCGTCCGCGGTGCAGCGGATGATCGCCATCGGCCAACCCGGAGGTGGCGAATGACCGACCGTCGCCTGGGAGTCGCGCGTCGACGTGGTCGTCGTCGGATCCGGCGTGGCCGGACTGACCACGGCGCTCGACGTCGCCGCGGCCGGCCTTTCGGTGCTGGTGATCGCCAAGGGCCGACTCGACGACGCGAACACCAGCTGGGCGCAGGGCGGGGTGGCCGTGGTTCGTGACGAACGGGATCCGGGAGATTCGATCGGCGCACACATCCAGGACACCCTCGACTGCCGGCGCCGGCCTGTGCGATCCGGCCGCCGTGGCCGCGATCATCGATGCCGGACCGGCTGCCATCACGCGGCTCTCGCAGCGCGGCGCGATCTTCGACCGCGGTCCGGACGGATTGCTGCGGACGCAGGGAGGGCGGCCACAGCGCTGACCGGGTGATCCACGCCGGCGGCGATGCCACCGGCGCCGAGATCGAGCGGACGCTGCTGGCCGCACGTTCCGCCGCCCACCCGGCTCCGGCGGTGCTGGCCGATCATCTGGTGCTCGACGTCGTGCTCGACGAGCACGGCCGGGCCGCCGGGGTCACCGTGCTCGACGATCGCGGCCGCATCGGCGTGGTCAGGGCGTCCGCGGTGGTGTTGGCCACCGGCGGCGCCGGCCATCTGTACGCCACGACGACCAATCCCGCGGTCGCCACCGCGGACGGCCTGGCCATGGCCCTGCGCGCCGGGGCGGTGACGGCCGACCTCGAGTTCGTGCAGTTCCACCCGACGATGCTGTGGACCGGCCCCGGCGGCGCCGGACACCAGCCGCTGGTCACCGAGGCGGTGCGCGGGGCGGGCGCGGTGCTGGTCGATGCCACCGGCACCCGGGTGATGGTCGGCGTCCACCCGCTGGCCGACCTGGCCCCCCGAGATGTGGTGTCGCTGGCCGTCACCCGCAGGCTGGCGACCGCTCCCGGCGGTGTCACCGACCACGTCTTCCTGGACGCCACGGGCATCCCGTCGCGACTCTTCGCCGAGCGCTTCCCGACGGTGCTGGGTGCCTGCCGGGCCGTCGGCGTCGACCCGTCCGTCGACCCGATCCCGGTCGCGCCCGCAGCGCACTTCCACTGCGGCGGGGTGGTCACCGATCCGGCCGGCGCGCACGTCCGTGCCCGGGCTGTGGGCGGTCGGCGAGGTGGCCCGCACCGGACTGCACGGCGCCAACCGGCTGGCGTCCAACTCGCTGCTCGAGGGGCTGGTGATGGGCGAGCGGGCGGCCACCGCCCTGGGTCGCGAGTTCTCGGGTCGCGCGTTCTCGGTGGCGAGTCGCGGGCCGGGATCCTCGGACTGGGCTCCACGGACGTCCGGACTCGTGCTGGAACTGCCCACACCGAGTGTGGCCGACGCCCGCGGACGGGTCGCCCTGCAGGAAGCGATGAGCGCCGCCGTCGGCATCGGTCGGGACGCCGACGGCCTCGGCGGCGTGGGCGCGCTGGCCCACGGGTTGCGCCGCCGCCCGGTGCCGGCGTCGACGCCGATCACCCGGGCCGGGGTCGAAGCGGCAAACCTGACGCTGGTGTCGGCCGCGGTGGTGGCGGCGGCCTCCGCCCGCCGGGAGTCTCTCGGCAGCCATGTGCGCACCGACGGCCCGACATCGCGGGCGCAGGACGGAGCGCCGCGTGCGCACCAGGTGCGCCTGGTCGACGACCGGCTGCACGTCGACCGGCTGCCGACGGCTGCCCGGCCGGCTGCACGTCGGCCGGGTGCTCACCGGTCGCGGCCGCCGCTAGGAGCCAAGCCATGAGGGCCGCCGAGCGCGTGCTGCCCGGGCCGGATCAGCCGGCGGTCGACGAGGTCGTGCGGGTTGCGCTGGCCGAGGACCTGCGGTACGGCCCGGACGCCACCACCGAGGCGACCGTCGGTGCCGACGCCTGGGCCGCGCGCGCGCATCACTCCGCGAGAACCCGGGGTGCTGGCCGGCGGCGGGGTGGCCCTGGCCGCATTCCGTGCCGTCCTCGGCGACGACCTTCAGGTCCGATTGCTCGTACCGGACGGCGCGGTGTTGGTACCCGGCGAGCCGGTGCTGCAGCTCGTCGGGCCGGTCCGCGGCCTGCTCACCGCCGAACGCACCGCCCTGAACCTGATCAGCCAGCTGTCCGGGGTGGCCACCCTCACCCGCCGCTGGGTGGACGCGGTGGCCGGCACCGGCGCGCGGATCCGGGACACCCGCAAGACCGTGCCCGGGCTGCGGTCGCTGCAGAAGTACGCGGTGCGTTGCGGCGGCGGGGTCAACCACCGGCTCGGGTCTCGGCGACGCCTGCCTGATCAAGGACAACCACGTCGTCGCGGCCGGCTCGGTGACCGCGGCCGTCAACGCCGTCCGGGACCTCGCCGGGGGACTGCCACTCGAGGTCGAGGTCGATACCCTCGAGCAACTCGACGAGGCGCTGGCCTGTGGCGCCGAGTTGATCCTGCTGGACAACTTCGACCTGGCCGCCACGGCCGAGGCGGTGGCTCGGGCCAGGACGTACGGCGGGCGGACCGGGCGGATGGTCGAGTTGGAGGCCTCCGGCGGGCTGAGCCTGGACCGCGCGGCCGCGATCGCCGCCACCGGCGTCGACTACCTGGCCGTCGGCGCGCTCACCCATTCCGCGCCGATCGTCGACCTGGGCATGGACCTGACAGCCGGCCAGGACTGACCGCCTACCCTGGTGGGCGTCCAACCACTCGCACCGGGGAAGGCTCCATGCTGCAGCGGATCGACCTCACGGCCGGCCTCGACGACCTGAACTCCGTGCTGCCCAGGGCGGCCACGGACGTCGCCGCCGCCGCCAAGGCCGTGGACTCGATCCTCACCGATGTGCAGGCGCGCGGCGCGGACGCGGTGCTGGATGCGACCGAGCGGTTCGACGGGGTGCGGCCACTCGTCGCTCCGGGTCCCGGTCGAGGTGCTCACCGCGGCTCTGTCCGGCATGGACCCCGCGCTGCGGGCGGCGCTGACCGAGTCGGCCGAGCGGGCCCGCCGTGGTCACCTCGCGCAGCTGCCGCAGGAGACCGAGACGCACATCACCCCGGGCGGGACGGTCACCCAGCGCTGGATCCCGGTGCGCCGGGTGGGCCTGTACGTGCCGGGCGGCCGCGCGTTGTACCCGTCGACCGTGGTGATGAACGTGGTCCCGGCGCAGGTCGCCGGGGTCGGCCAGATCGCCGTCACCTCACCGGCCCAGGCCGACAACGACGGCTGGCCCGATCCGGGTGTGCTCGCGGCCTGCGCGCTGTTGGGCGTCGACGAGGTCTACGCCGCCGGCGGTGCCCAGGGCATCGCGCTGCTCGGGTTCGGCTCCACGTCCGACCCGGTGGTGGAACCGGTCGACGTGCTGACCGGGCCGGGCAACATCTACGTGACCGCGGCCAAGCGGGCGCTGCGGGGCCAGGTCGCCATCGACTCGGAGGCCGGCCCGACCGAGATCGCCGTCATCGCCGACGAAACCGCCGACCCGGTGCACGTCGCGCTCGACCTGATCTCGCAGGCCGAACACGACCCGCTGGCCTGCTCGGTGCTGATCACCACCTCGACCGCGCTGGCCGACGCGGTGGACGCCGAGTTGGCCCGGCGGGTACCGGCGACCAGGCACGCCGAGCGGATTGCGGAGGCGTTGTCCGGCAAGCAGTCCGGCACCATCCTGGTCGCATCCCTGGACGACGCGATCGCGGTCGCCAACGGCTACGCCGCCGAGCACCTGGAGGTGCAGACCGCCGACGCCAGGGCGGTGGCCCTGCGGATCACCAATGCCGGCGCCATCTTCGTCGGTCCCTGGTCCCCGGTCTCGCTCGGCGACTACTGCGCCGGCTCCAACCACGTCCTGCCCACCGCCGGGCACGCCCGATTCTCGTCCGGACTGAACACCACCACGTTCCTGCGCTCGGTGCAGGTCATCGAGTACACCGAGGCCGCGCTCGCCGTGGTGACGCCGTCCGTGCTGGCGCTCTCGGCGGCCGAGAACCTGCCCGCGCACGGCAGGCCGTCGCCGCCCGGTTCGACCTGGCTCCGGCCGATCTGGCTCCGACCTGATCTGACTCCGGCTGATGCGGTGGGGGAGCCGACGTGACCGACATCGTCACCGCGCCGGTCCCGGGTGCAGCCGTGCGCTTGCACGACCTGCCGCTGCGCGAGGATCTGGTCGGCCGCAGCCCCTACGGGGCACCGCAACTCGAGGTGCCGGTGCAGGTCAACACCAACGAGAATCCGTACCCGCCGTCCCCGGCGCTGGTCGACGATCTTGCCGCGTCGGTCGCCGCGGCCGCGGTCGCGCTGAACCGCTACCCGGACCGGGATGCGGTGGCGCTGCGCACCGGGTTGGCCGAGTACCTGCAGCCGTAGCACCGGGATCGCGCTGACCGCCGCGAACCTCTGGGCGGCGAACGGCTCCAACGAGATCCTGCAGCAACTGCTGCAGGCCTTCGGCGGCCCGGGTCGCACGGCCCTCGGCTTCGAACCGTCGTACTCGATGCACCCGATCATCTCCACCGGCACCCGCACCCGGTGGCTGCCCTGCCCACGTCGGTCGGACTTCACCGTCGACGTCCCCGCCGCGGTGGCCGCAGTCGCCGAGCACCGGCCCGACATCGTCTTTCTCACCACACCGAACAACCCCACCGGTGGTGCACTGGGGCTGGACGACATCCGGGCGGTGCTGGATGTCGCGCCCGGCATCGTGGTGGTCGACGAGGCGTACGCCGAGTTCTCCGAGTTGCCCAGCGCGGTGGCGCTGATCGACGAGTCGGCCGGTCGACTCGTGGTGGTGCGCACCATGTCCAAGGCTTTCGCCTTCGCCGGCGGTCGGCTCGGCTACCTCGCGGCGGCCCCGGCGGTGATCGACGCACTGCTGCTGGTGCGGCTGCCGTACCACCTGTCGGCGCTCACCCAGGCCGCCGCGAGCGCGGCGCTGCGGCACGCCGACGACACCCTGGCCTCCGTCGCGCATCTGGTGTCCGAGCGCCAGCGCGTGGCTGGAATCCTGGTGCACCAAGGCTTCTCGGTGATCGAGTCGCAGGCCAACTTCCTGCTGTTCGGGCCCTTCGGCGACGCCGGCGCCGCCTGGCAGGAATACCTGGACAGCGGTGTGCTGGTGCGCGACGTCGGCATCGCGCACCACCTGCGGGTGACCATCGGCACCGACGCGGAGAACGATGAGTTCCTCCGGGTCAGTGAGACCCTCGTGCAGCGGCATCGTCGTCCGACCGGCGACGTTCCGACGACACCCGACCGAGAAGAAGGGCGGCAACCGTGACCGGCCGCAGCGCACGGATCGAACGCACCACCAGCGAATCCTCCGTGCTCGTCGAGCTCGATCTGGACGGTACCGGTCAGGTCGAGATCTCCACCGGGGTGAGGTTCTTCGACCACATGCTCACCGCCTTCGGCGTGCACGGCTGCTTCGACCTGGCCGTGCGGTCGACCGGCGACGTGGACATCGATGCGCACCACACGGTCGAGGACACCGCCATCGTGCTGGGTCAGGCGATCGGACAGGCGCTCGGGGACAAGGCCGGGATCCGGCGGTTCGGCGACGCCTTCATCCCGATGGACGAGACGCTGGCCCATGCCGCCGTCGACCTGTCCGGCCGGCCGTACTGCGTGCACACCGGCGAACCCGACAGCGTGCTGCCGTTCGTGGTGGGCAACAACTATCCCGGTCGTGCTGAACCGACACGTCTTCGACTCGTTGGCGTTTCACGCACGCATCGCACTGCACGTCCGGGTGCTGTACGGCCGGGATCCGCACCACGTCTGCGAGGCCCAGTACAAGGCCATCGCCCGGGCCCTGCGGGCGGCCGCCGAGCCGGACCCGCGGGTCGGCGGCGTGCCGTCCACCAAGGGCGTGCTGTGACCACGAGCGCGCATCGTGAACTGGCTGGCCGTCCTGCTGCTCGGCCTCGGCGGTTTCCTGGTCGGCGGCGTGGTCTCGCTGTGGAACACCTCACGCGCGGCGGCGCTGGTGTGCGCGGTGCTGGCCGCGGCGGCGATCACCGGGGGGGTGTTGTGGCTGATCGGGTGAAGCAGGTGGTGGTGCTGGACTACGGCTCCGGCAACATCGCCTCGGCGCACCGGGCGCTGCGGCGCACCGGTGCCGACGTCGAGGTGACGGCGGACTTCGACACGGCGTTGAACGCCGACGGTCTCGTGGTCCCCGGCGTCGGTGCGTTCGCCGCGGTGATGGCCGGCCTGCACGCGGTGCGCGGCGAGCGGATCATCGACCGGCGGCTGGCCGGATCCCGCCCGGTGCTGGGCATCTGCGTCGGCATGCAGGTGATGTTCGAGCGGGGCATCGAGCACGGAGTGCAGACCGACGGTGTCGGCGAGTGGCCGGGCGTGGTCGAACGCCTGCAGGCCGCGTGGTGCCGCACATGGGCTGGAACACCGTCGAACCCGGGCCCGGGAGCGGCGCTGTTCGCCGGCGTCGACCCGGACACCCGCTACTACTTCGTGCACTCCTACGCCGCCCGTCGCTGGGAACTCCCGCCGGACGAACGGTTCCGGCCGCCGGTGCTCACCTGGGCCGAGCACGACGGCGACCGGTTCATCGCCGCGGTCGAGAACGGGCCGCTGTCCGCCACCCAGTTCCACCCGGAGAAGTCCGGCGACGCCGGAGCGGAACTGCTGGCCCGCTGGGTGGAGCGACTCTGACGCGGCAACGCAGGAACTGCGGGGGACGACTCAGGCGGCCGGGGCGGCCATGGCCCAGCGGATCAGCGCGGTGGCAGCGTCACCGACGGGCAGGTTGACCACCCGCTCGGTCAGCGGCAGATGCGGAAGCCGCAGCGGACGTCGGGCCCAGCCCGGCAACAGGGCGACGGCGGCCCCGGCCAGCGCGGCGTAGCCGGGGCGGGCGGCCAGCGGCAGCGGCGGGGTGAACAGCAGGAACCGGGCCGCGTCCCGGGCCTCGTCGGTCCCGCGCAGTTCCGGTCGGTAGCCGGCGATGGCCCGGTGCAGTTCGCGCACGGTCGTCGGCGGCGCCGGTACCCCGAGTCGGGCGGCGATCGTCAGCGGTCTGCGCGACGTAGCGGTCGGCATCGCGGTCCGACAACGGGTCCCGGGAGAAGCGTTGGTAGGCACCGAGGAAGCTGTCGATCTCGGCGATGTGCACCCAGGTGAGCAGGTGCGGGTCGGAGGCCGCGTACGGTCGGCCGTCCGGGGCGGTGCCGCTGACCCTGCCGTGGATCCGGCGGATCCGGGCGATCATCGCCTCGGCATCGGCCACCGTTCCGTAGGTGGTGGTGGCCAGGAAGTGGCTGGTGCGCTGCAGGCGGCCCCAGGGATCGCCCTTGTAGCCGGAGTGCGCCGCGACCCCGGCCATCGCCAGGGGGTGCAGGGACTGCAGCAGCAGGGCCCGCAGCCCACCGACGAACATGGACGCGTCCGCGTGCACCTGCCAGATCGGGTCGTCCTCGGTGAACCACCGCTCGCCGGGGCTGTCCCAGATCCGCTTGGCGATCTTCGGTCCGTCCGGGCCGGCCACCCGATCGCGCAGCGCGGTGGCCAGTCGGCTGCGCACCCAGCCGACGCCGTTGTCCAGTCCTCGAGGTATCTCCATCCTTCGAGTATGACTCGACAAGTCGACCTGGCGTCTTCTAGCATCGAACACATGTACGAGAACCTGGCCGTCGAGCACGATCGACAGCAGGTCCTGGCCGAATTGCGGCGCCGGATGGCCGGGCTGGACGACGGCACCAGGATCGCTCCAGGGTGGGCACTTCGTCCGGGGATGCTGCCGGTGCTGCCGGGCTTGTCCGGGCTCTTTCCGCGAGGGGGTCTTCCCCGGGGCGCAGTGGTCAGCGTGACCGGCGACGCCGGCGCGACCAGCCTGCTCTTCGCGTTGTTGACCGGTCCGCAGCGGTCCTGGTCGGCGGTGGTCGGCATGCCGGGGCTGGGGTTGCTGGCCGCGGCCGAACTCGGGGTGGATCTGGCCAAGGTGGTGCTGGTGCCCGATCCAGGACCCGACGTCCTGCAGATCCTGTCGGTGCTGGCGGACGGGGTCGAACTGATAGCGGTGGCCACACCGTCCGGGCCGCTGGGCTCTGCAGCCCGGCTGCGGGTGTTGACCGGCAAGCTGCGCCAGCACGGTGCCACCGTGCTGGCATCGGGTGGCTGGCCGGGTGCGGAGTTGGTACTGCGCACCAGGACGCTCGGCTGGACCGGTCTGGGGCGGGGTCACGGCCGTCTCCGGGATCGGGAGGTGGAGGTCACCGTGACCGGTCGTGGAGCGTCCGGGCGGCCGAGTCGGTCGATCATCACCCTGCGCAGCGCCAGGAACGCGGTGGTGGTGACCACCGGGACGGCGACGTCCGACGGGCTCAGCGACGACACCGCGACCGGCACCACGGGATGACGCCACCGGCGACTCGACGGTCGTGGTGCCCTCAGCCGACGTCCCGCATGTGGATCAATTCCCAGTGGTGCCCGTCCGGATCCTTGAAACTCCAGCCGTACATCGGGCCGTCGGTGATCTTGTCGCCGGCCACCGAGCCACCGGCGTCCAGCGCCGTGCTGACCAGCCGGTCCACCTCGTCCGGGTCGGCGGCGGAGATCCCGATGGTCACCTCGGTGGTGGTGGCGTCGGCCACCGGAGTGGTGGCGAAGGCGGCCGAAGAAGCTGCGCTCCAGGAGCATCACGAACGAGTCGCGGCCGATCACCATGCAGGCCGCCCGCTCGTCGGTGAAGTCGGGGTTGAACCCGAACCCGAGCCTGCCGAAGAAGTCCACCGAGCGCCGTAGGTCGGCGACCGGCAGGCTGACGTAGGTCTGGCGGGATGGTGTCGCAGTCATGGGGCACCTTTCCGGACAGTGGCTCGTTGAACCGCCACCCCGGCGGACGTTCGGGTTGACCTGGATCCGGGGTCGGAGTCATCGAGCCCGTGCGGTCGATGAGTTTGTCGGTGTGGCGTGGTCGGATAGGAGTACGGCGCGATGACTCCAGGAGGCGGGATGACCCGAACGGCGCAGGCGGTCGAGGCAGCACCGACGGAAGCGGACTTTCCGCAGGTCACCGACCGGTACCGACGCGAGTTGTTCGCGCACTGCTATCGGATGACCGGTTCGGTCCACGACGCCGAGGACCTGGTGCAGGAGACCTACCTGCGGGCCTGGAAGGCCTACCACGCGTTCGAGAACCGGTCGTCGGTGCGGACCTGGCTGTACCGGATCGCCACCAACACCTGCCTGACCGTCGCTGGAGGGCCGCAACCGTCGGCCGCTGCCGGTCGGTCTCGGCGGCCCGAGGCTCGGTCGCGGGCGATCCGCGGAGGAGCGACCCGAGGTGCCCTGGCTGGAGCCGGTGCCCGACGCCATGGTCGGCGATGAGCACGCCGATCCGGCGGACGTGGCGGTGTCCAAGGACGGCATTCGGCTGGCCTTCGTCGCCGCCCTGCAGTACCTGCCGGCCCGGCAGCGGGCGGTGCTGGTGCTGCGCGACGTGCTGCGCTGGTCGGCCGCCGAGGTGGCCGAGGCGCTCGAGACCACCACCGCGGCGGTGAACAGCCTGCTGCAGCGCGCGCATGCGCAGCTCGAGAGGTCGGCCCGCAGGACGAAACCGTCGCCGACGCGTCGGCGCTCACCGCGAGCAGGAGGCGACTGCTCGAGCGGTATGTGACCGCGTTCTGGGAGAAGGACGTCGACACCCTGGTCACCATGTTCACCCAGGATGCGATCTGGGAGATGCCGCCGTTCCTCGACTGGTACCGCGGACCGCACGACATCGGCAAGCTGATCGGCGAGCACTGCCCCGGCGGTCGGCACGACATGCGCATGGTCGAGACGGTCGCCAACGGCCAGCCGGCATTCGGTTGTACATGCGGAAGCCCCGAGGGCGACTTCCGGCCGTTCCACCTTCAGGTGCTCGTCGATCGGGCCGGGTGGCGTCCACCACGTCGCGGCGTTCTTCGAACTGTCGCTGTTCGCGAAGTTCGGGCTGCCCGAGTCCTTGCCGGCCACGGCAGTCGATGCGAACCTTGACGCTCCGGCTGCGGGCGTGCCTGCGGCGCCGGCTGACGGGCTCGTCGGATGACTGCGTCGCCGAGGCCGGCGATGCCGTCGGTCGTGACGCTCGCCGAGGCGGTCGGGCTGGTCGAGCGAGCGGTCGGCTACACCCGGGGCAGCCTGCAATTGGTCCGCCCGGAGCTGTTGCGGCGGCCGACGCCGTGTCGATCGCTGGAACCTCGATGCGCTGCTGGTGCACATGTACGACTCGCTGTCGGCGATGCAGGAGGCGGCCGACCTCGGCCGGGTGGAGTTGGTGCCGGTCGCTGCCCCCGGCGTCCCGATCGTGAACGCCTTGCAGGACAAGGCCTGCGCCCTGTTGGGCGGATGGGTGCGACAGTCAGGTCCGGCGCTGGTCGTCGGAGACGACGCGTTGGCTCCGGCGTCGACCGTCGCGGCTGCGGGGGCGCTCGAGATCGCCGTGCACGGTTGGGATGTTGCGCAGGCCTGCGGCGTCGATCGACCGATTCCGGCCGAGTTCGCAGCCGAATTGCTGACGGTCGCCGAGGCGGTGGTCGACGACGCCGATCGTGGGGTCCGGTTCGCCCCGTCGATCCCGGACGAACGCTTCACGACGGGGAGTTCGGACCGTCTGCTGCAGTTTCTCGGCCGCGGCTGAGGTCCTGGCCTATCTGTAGGCGTACGTATAGCTCGCGGCCAACGCCCGAACGGCGTCCTGACTGATCTCCGGGTGCCGAGTACGGAACTCGGCGGCCGCTCGATCGCCGATCGCCGCGAGCCCACGCACCTCGCGGAACGCGGTCCGAGCGAAAGAAGTCGTTCTTCAGCGCCCGGATCTCACTCAGGACGGCGGGTCCGACGGCCGGACCGAACCGCGCCAGCACGGCATCGTCGTCCTGGGTCGGATTCGACTTCGACGGGGACCAGATCCACCGCACCATGGCTTCGCTCAGCACCTCGGGGTCCATACCCGATGATGGCAGACCGAACCTCCGCCCAGCGTGCCGTTCGGATCAGTGTCGGAGCGCCGGGCTCGCGTTGCGCGCGAGCGCCAGAGCCTGCGCCGGGAACCAGTCACCCGCCGCAGGATCAACCATTCCCCACAGCGGATCGAACTCCGCCTGTGTCGGCGGCCGTCGTCGGCCAGCCCGGTCGACTGTAGGCCGTATAGTCCCAGGCCCGGACGCCGCCGGCCGCATCGCACTGACCGTCCGACTGGCCCGGCGGTCTTGACCCACAGGTAGGCGTCCAGCAGCGGCACGTTCGTGCGTCGTCGTCGGTCGAAGGCCCAGACCGGCAGCCGGGCGCGTTGCACCAGTTGCCCGCCTGCAGCGTGGAGACCACCGTCGCGGGCTGGTTGTACGGCGCCGCGCCGTAGCCGCTCATGTCCGTCGGGCCCCTGGCCGTTGCGGCTGGTGTCGATGACGAAGTGCGTGGTGGCGACGGCGTTGCCGAGATTGTTGCGGCGTACCAGTCGTCGGTCAGCCCCCAGGTGTCGAAGTCGTTCGGGCTCGCCGGGTAGTACTGGCTGCCGCAGTAGCCGTAGTGGCCGAGCCGCCAACCGCCGTCGTCGGGGTTGGCGGCGAACGCCAGGCATCCCGAGATCCAGGTGCCGTACTTCGTCAGCTGCGGCGTCGCCTGGTAGTTGGACACGTTGACGAAGAAGCCCTGCGCGCGTTGCACACCGGCCTTGGCCAACCGGCTCGCGGCGTCGCCGACGCCGAGCCAGCCGCTGTGGGTGGCGTCCAGGTACACGCTGACGTTCGGTTGACCCTCGAGACGGTCGACGGCGCCGTTGAGCTGGGCGTACCTGGCGTCGTTCGCGCCCGCCTCGGTGAGTCCGGTTCCGGTGAGGTCCGGCCGGCACCACTCTCGGTTGCCGTTGATGTCGATGTTGTACGGGATGACGCCCAGTCCGTCGGGTTCGAGCAGGACGACGGCCTTGGCCGAGCCGATCCCGCGGGCGACGCCGTCGATCCAGGCGAGGTAGGACGCGGTGTCCGCGGCACCGCCGGCCGAGTACTGGCCGCAGTCCCGGAAGGGCAGGTTGTAGGCCACGAATACCGGCACGGTCCGGGTGAGCGCGGCGAGGCGGACGGTGTGCCGGACGGACTGCTGAACCTGAGCGGGCGAGCCCTTGGTGAGCCAAACCGCCTGCGGGGTGGTGACCATGGCGCCGAGCAACCTGGCGTCGGCGAACTTATGGTGCTTGGCCAGGTCCGGGATCTGCCGCACCGCGTCCCGATCCGGAGGTGGCGTGAAGAGGCGGGTGCCGGGGTTGAGCGCGTGGCCGCCGGCGGTCGACCCGGGGTGGCCGGGATGTCCGACCGCCGATGTCGTCGTGGTCGTCAAGATCGAGGCCGGTGGCACGCCAGCCGCGGCGGTCCCAGCAGCCAGGGTCGCGGCACCGAGGACCATCACTGCGACGACGACCGTGCGGAACAGGGAACGTGGCGCCATCGCAACTCCCGGCATAGGGCTGACCGCCGGGCGGTGACCCGACAGTGGGTGGCATGGAGGAGATCAGTGCATGCCAATCGGGTTCGACGGCGACGGATCCTCCACTGCGTGACGAACTGTGGCACTGCGGTTGCGCTGCGTCAAGAAGCTCGCTCACGGGCACGACTGGACGTTCCCGTTGAAACGCGACGCATGCCTTCCGGCCGAGGCCCGGATGGGCGTCGCGTTCCCGTTGAAACGGCGCGGACGGCTCGGCGGCAGACGTGCCAGTTGCGAGCGCGGACGGGTGGTCGGGTGCCTGTCACGTTTCCGTCGAAACGTGGCCAGAGCGTGTCCCGCCGGGCCCTCGACGTTTCCGTTGAAACGTCGTCAGGTGCCACCGAGGAGAGTGCAAACCGGCCGATCTGCGGTGACAGGTGGGCTGTCGGTGGGTGGGTTTATGGTGTCCTGAGTAGTCGAACGCTTGTTTGAGCAGGGGGCCGCAATGAGCACGAACGCAGCGAGTACATCGATGACCTGCGATGATGTCGATGGGCAGGATCCCGGACAGCCGCCGGCACCAGCCGCCGTTGCCGCGAAGGCCGCACCGGACGCTGAAGTCGGGCCGTCGGGGCTGTCGTTGAAGGCGCTGGAGGGCCGGATCTGCTCGTTCGCGGGGCGCCTGGCCATGCAAATGCACGACTGGCTCCACCTGCTCGCCGAGTTCGACGTGCGCAAGGGCTGGAGCGGCTACGGCATCGTGTCGTGCTCGCACTGGCTGTCGTGGGCGTGCGCGGTATCGCCGGGGGTGGCGCGGGAGTACATGCGGGTGGCCAGAACGTTGCCCGAGCTGCCGTTGATCGATGCGGCCTTTGCTGCCGGCCGGTTGTCGTACTCGAAGGTGCGTGCGGTGACCCGGCTGGCCGGCCAGGTGGACGAGGAAGTGTTGCTCAACCAGGCGCTGATCCAGACCGCGCCGCAGTTGGAGCGCACGATCAAGGCCTATCGCGGCAAGGTCGGCTCCGGGCTCGCTGCACACCAACGGCGCCAGGCCAAGTGGTCCGTCGATGGGGATGGCATGTGGGTGTTGACCGCTCGGCTGCCCGCCGAGGAGGGGGCGTTGGTGGCGGCGGCGTTGGCGGCTGCCACCAACTTCGACGACGCCGAGCCGGATTGTGCAGCACTCGACGGTGAGCCGACCGAGGTTGCCGACGTCGACAGGACATCAACCGAGGGTGCAATCACGGCCGCGACCATCGAGCATGCTGCGAACGACCCCGAGACGGACAGCGCTCCCCGGCGTAAGGATGTCGATGCCGAGGCGGCGAAGATCCTCGGCGTCGAACCGGAACAACTGACTCGCTGCCGACGCTCTGGTGGAGATGGCGCGTCGAGCGCTGGCCGCCGGACCGGACGACAACTCCGGTGAGGACAGGCATCTGGTGGTGGTGCACGTCGATGCCGAGGTGTTGGATGCGGCGCCGGCATCGACTCCCGGCGCCGAGACACAGGCTGACTCACCTGCAACGGCAGCAGACTCACCCATAGCAGCTGATGCGCCTGCGGCGGCGGAGGCCAGGATCGACTCAGCGGTAGCCGGATCGGGATCGGGGCCGCTGGGTGGCGGGCGGTGTCATCTCCAACACGGCCCGGGGCTGGATCCGGTGACCGCGCTGCGGTTGTCCTGCGACGGGTACGTGGTCGGAGCGGTGCACAAGATGGTCGGCGACGGTATCGACCTGTGTATTGGCCGTCAGACCCGAAAGATCCCGGCGTATCTGCGTCGGGCCCTGGGTATCCGGGACGGTGGTTGCCGCTGGCCGGGCTGCCATCGGGTGACCCACCTCCAGGCCCACCACGTGCGGCACTGGGCGCACGGCGGTCCCACCGATCCGATCAACCTGGTGCTGCTCTGCCGGACGCACCACATGCTGATGCACGAGGGTGGCTTCTCGATTGCCTGGGCGCTCGGCAGGCCCGGAACCTCGTGGGTGGTCACCGATCCCACCGGATGTCCGGTACCCGAGGTCCGGCTGTTCAATCCCGGACCGAGCACCCGTTTCGCGGACAGCAAGATTGCCGACCCCGGTCCCGACGCCATCCGCTCCAGCTGGGCCGGCGAACGCTTCCGGGTCGCCGAGACCTGTGGCGTCCTGCTCGACAACACGCTGCCCAGGCGCACCACCTCGACCCGTGGCGATCAGGTCTCGACCGACGGTGATCCTGGCCCGACCGACGGTGATCCTGGCCCGACCGACGGTGATCCTGCCCCGACCAAGGGGGACCCGGGGGACAAGGATGCGAACCTTCGTCCGGCCGAAACAGACTCGGCTCATCCACCGGCCGCCGAGCGCCACACCCTCGGTATCACCACCCCGACCGATATCGCCCTCCTTGCCGGTGTCGGTACCGCCTTCCCGAAGCCGACGGAAGCGAGCAACCCTGCCGTGACCGGCGAGCAGGTCGCCGCCGCTCCACCGCCACGCGACGAGTGGTTCGAGAGCATCGATCTCACCGGAGTGAGCGATGAAGAACTCGTCGACGGAAGCTACTGGCGCACGCTGATGGACGAGTTGGTCGAAGCCGAGTTGGCCCAGGCCGGGCCGGCCGATGTCACGACGGCCTGAGATGTCCACCGACGTTGCAGGCGTTGCTGATGTCGGTGGCGGCGCTGATGTCGGTGGCGGCGCTGATGTCGGCGGCGTTACCGTGAGGTCCCGCACCCTGGTGGTCTGGTGCCCGGACTGGCCGGCGGTCGCCGCGGCACGGCAGGCCAGGATCCCGTCCACCGACCCGGTCGCGGTCTTCCATGCCAACCGGGTGCAGGCGTGCACTGCGGCGGCCCGGGCCGAAGGGATCAGGACGGGGATGCGCCGCCGGGACGCCCAGTCCCGGTGTCCCGAACTGTCCGTGCAACCGGTCGACCATGATCGGGATGCCCGGTTGTTCGAACCGATCGCCGCCGCGGTCGAGGAGATCACTCCAGGCATCGAGGTGCTCCGGCCGGGCATGATCGCCTGCGCTGCGCGAGGCCCGGTGCGGTACTTCGGTTCCGAGGAACGGGCCGCCGAGCACATCGTGGACGCCGTCGAGTCCCTGGACGTCGAGTGCGTGATCGGGGTTGCCGACGTGCTGCCGGTCGCCGTGCTCGCCGCCCGCCAGTCGGTGCTGGTCCCCCCGGGCGGCAACGCGGCGTTCTGTGCCGCGCTGCCCATCACCGAACTGGCCAGGGAACCGGTCATCGCCCCGCCGGAGCGGGCGGACCTGGTCGATCTGCTCATCCGTCTCGGCATCACCACCGGCTGGCGCGTTCGCGGCATTGCCGGCCGAGCGGGTCGCCACCAGATTCGGCGCCGACGCCATCGAGATGCACCGATTGGCAGCGGGTCTGGGTCAACGTGGGGTTTCCCGCCGTGATCTGCCCACCGAACTGGGCATCGAGGAGATCTGCGACCCGCCGTTGGACCGGGTGGACGCGGCGGCCTTCCTGGCCAGGGCATTGGCCGAACGATTCCACGCCCAGCTGACCGACGCCGGCCTGGCCTGTACCCGACTGGCGATCAGCGCGCGGACCGAACGGGGAAAGCACCTGACCCGGACCTGGCGCTGCGCCCGGCCGCTCACTGCCGCAGGCCACCGCCGACCGGCTGCGCTGGCAGCTCGATGGCTGGTTGACCGCCGGCCGCCGAGTCCGGCCGGCAGGACCGGACCCGTCGGCCCGGTGGCCGAGGGATCCGCATGATCCGGTGAAGATGATGGACCCGACGTCGATGGGACCCGGCGCCATCACCTTCCTCCGACTGGAACCGGTGGAGGCGATCGGATCCGGATTGGTGCAGTACGGACTGTGGGGCTCCGACGGGGAGGACGACACCAGCGCGCAAGTTGGGCCTTCGCCAGGGTTCAGGGCCTGCTCGGTCCGGAAGCTGTGCTGTCGCCGGTGATCTCGGGCGGTCGCGGGCCGGCCGACCGCATCACGCTGGTGTCCTGGGGAGACGAACGGGTGCCGGAACGGGATCCGGATGCACCGTGGCCAGGGGCGCTGCCGGCACCGACACCGAGCCGACTGACCGACCCCGATGCCAGCCCGGTGCTGTTGGTGGACCGCCGCGGCGCGCCGGTCACGGTGACCGATCGCGGCCTGCTTTCGGCGCCACCGGCGATGGCGATCCACACCCCGATCGGTGACCAGCCGGTGCTGGCCTGGGCCGGACCGTGGATCCTCGACGAGCGGTGGTGGGCACCGGAGATCCGCCGACCGACAGCGCCCGGCCCGATCGCGCCGCGCAGGTCCGCAGTTGGCGTCCGGCGGGTGGGAGTGCTGCGCGTACCGCGACCGGTGGACTTGCCCCTCGGCTGTCCGGTTCACCGGCGATCTCATCCGGAACAACATCCGGAACGCCAACCTCTGCAACCACATCCGGGAACAGCGGCGTCAGCAGGGTGTTCACGCCGCCACGCCGCTCGGCCCGGATGCAGGTGCTGCTGGGCGACGGGCCGGCCCTGCTGGTCTGTTTCGGCGCGGCCGGCTGGCAGGTGGAAGGGGTGTACGACTGATGGGCTGGTCGAATCCGCCGGTGCCGTGGAACGAGCTGGAGCGGGCGCTGTCCGGCGCAAGCCGCTGCCCGGCAGGGGGCCGGTCGCGGACCGGGCGAGGGTGGGTACGGTCGCGGACCCGAGAGACGACTGGCGGGCACGAAGGACGCCCGCTGGTCGGTGGCGACGGCCGCCCGACGACGGTCCGGTGTCTCACCACCGCCAGCCGCCGGATCACTCGCGGCCTGCCGGTCGACGGACCCTGCCACCACGGGTGCCCGTACGCCGAACTGCACTGCCACAGCGCCTTCTCGTTCCTGGACGGCGCGTCCACCCCGGAGGCGCTGGTCGCCGAGGCGCGTCGCGCTCGGCCTGGACGCGCTGGCGCTCACCGACCACGACGGCTTCTACGGCGTGGTCCGGTTCGCCGAGGCGGCCGAGGGCACCGGTCTGCGCACGCTGTACGGCGCCGAGCTCTCGCTCGGCCTGCCGGAACCGCAGCTGGGGGTCCCGGATCCGGTCGGGGAACACCTGCTGGTGCTGGCCCGCGGCCAGGAGGGCTACCGCCGGCTGTCCCGGCAGATCAGCCGGGCCCAGTTGGCCGGCGGCGAGAAGGGCCGACCGGTCTACGATCTCGACACCCTGACCGAGGCCGCGGACGGGCACTGGCTGATTCTCACCGGCTGCCGCAAGGGCAGCGTCCGGCGCGGCACTGGCACACCGACGGATCCGGACGCCGCCGGCGTGAGATCCGTTCACCTGGTCGACCGATTCGGCCGGGACAACGTCGTCGTCGAGCTGACTCGATCCACCAGGTGCCCACCGACGACGAGGACAACGACGCGCTGGCCGCGCTGGCCGCCGAGCTCGGCCTGCCGGTCGTCGCCACCACCGGTGCGCACTACGCCGGCGCCAGCGCGGGCCGGCTGGGCGCGGCGATGGCCGCGGTCCGGGCCCGCGGCCAGCCTGGACGAGGCCGACCCCTACCTGCCGGCCGGGCCGTCGGCGCACCTGCGGTCCGGTGCCGAGATGGCCGCGCTGTTCGCCCGCTATCCCACCGCGGTGCCGACCGCCGCCCGGCTCGGCGCGGAGTGTGCCTTCGACCTGAAGCTGGTCGCCCCGAACCTGCCGCCGTTCGAGGTGCCGCCCGGGGAGGACGAGAACGACGTCTGCGCGGGCTGACCATGGCCGGCGCCGCCCGACGGTACGGGACGCCGGAGGAGCAACCCGGCCGCCTACGCCCAGATCGAACACGAACTGAAGATCATCGCCGAGCTCGACTTCCCGGGCTACTTCCTGGTCGTGCACGACATCGTCGATGTTCTGCAAGGAGCAGAACATCCTCTGCCAGGGAAGGGGTTCCGCGGCGAACTCGGCGGTCTGCTACGCGCTGGGCATCACCGCGGTGGACGCGGTGCGGTACGCCCTGCTGTTCGAGCGGTTCCTGGCACCGGAGCGGGACGGGCCGCCGGACATCGACATCGACATCGAGTCCGACCGGCGCGAGGAGGTCATCCAGCACGTCTACCAGCAGGTACGGCCGGGAGCTACGCCGCGCAGGTCGCCAACGTCAACACCTTCCGTCCGCGGATGGCGGTGCGCGACATGGCCAAGGCGATGGGCCACTCGCCCGGCCAGCAGGACGCGTTCTCCAAGCAGTTGGACGGCTGGACGCCGCTGGCCGCCCAACGCGCCGCCGCCGAGGCGAACAGCGAATCCGCTGGAGCATCCGATCCCGGTGGAGGTGCTGGATCTTGCCGCGCAGATCCAGGACTTCCCACGGCATCTGGGCATCCACTCCGGCGGCATGGTGATCTGCGACCGGCCGGTGGCCGAGGTCTGCCCGGTCGAGTGGGGGCGGATGGCCGAACCGGTCGGTCCTGCAGTGGGACAAGGACGACTGCGCGGCCATCGGCCTGGTCAAGTTCGACCTGCTCGGGCCTGGGCATGCTCTCCGCGCTGCACTATGCCGTCGACCTGGTCGCCGAGCACGAGCAGAAACAGGTGGACTTCGCCACGCTCGACCTGGAGGAGCCGGCGGTCTACGAGATGCTGCAGCGGGCCGACTCGGTCGGGGTGTTCCAGGTCGAGTCGAGGGCGCAGATGGCCACCCTGCCGCGGCTGACGGCCCCGGACGTTCTACGACCTGGTCGTGGAGGTGGCGCTGATCCGGCCCGGTCCGATCCAGGGCAACTCGGTGCACCCGTACATCCGGCGGCGCAACGGGTTGGAGGCGGTCACCTACGACCATCCGGTGATGGAACGGTCGCTGGCCAAGACCCTCGGCATCCCGCTGTTCCAGGAACAGCTGATGCAGCTGGCGGTCGACGTCGCCGGGTTCGACGCCGGCGAGGCCGACCAGCTGCGCCGGGCCATGGGAGCCAAGCGGTCGACCGATCGAAGATGGAGAAGCTGCGGACCCGGCTGTACGACGGGATGGCCCGGCTGCACGGGATCACCGGGGACGCCGCGGACCGGATCTACGAGCGGCTTGCTGGCGTTCGCGAACTTCGGGTTCGCCGAGTCGCACGCACTGTCGTTCGCCGCGTTGGTGTTCTACTCGTCCTGGCTCAAGCTGTATCACCCGGCGGCGTTCTGCGCGGCCCTGCTGCGGGCCCAGCCGATGGGGTTCTACTCGCCGCAGTCGCTGGTCGCCGACGCCCGGCGGCACGGGGTGACCGTGCGACGGCCGGACATCAACCGCTCCCTGGCCCAGGCGGATCTGGAACCCGGTCCGACGCACGCCGGACAAGCCCGATCCGGCGGTCCGGCTCGGGCTGGCCGGTATCCGCACCATCGGCGACGACCTGGCCGAGCAGCTCGTCGCCGCCCGACCGCCGGGACGGCTATGCCGCACGCTCGACGAGCTGACCCGGGCGGTCACCCTGACCACCGGGCAGGCCGAGGCGTTGGCGACCGCGGGGGCGTTGGACGTGCTGACCAGCACCTCGACCACCGGGAGCCGATCGCCGGCGGGCGTTGTGGGCGGCCGGGGCGGCGGCCGGGTCGACGGGCGGGCACCCTGCCCGGCAGCGTGGTCGGCACGGACGCGCCGGCGCTGCCCGGCATGAGCGACATCGAGTTGACCGTCGCCGATGTCTGGGCGACCGGCATCTCGCCCACCCACTATCCGACCGAGTTCTCCCGGGACCGGCTGCAGGCCATGGGGGTGGTGCCCGGCGGGGCGGCTGGCCACGGTCGACCACGGCACCCGGGTGCTGGTGGCCGGCATGGTGACGCACCGGCAGCGGCCGGCCACCGCCTCCGGGATCATCTTCATCAACCTGGAGGACGAGTCCGGGATGATCAACATCATCTGCTCGACCGGGCTGTGGTCGCGGTACCGACGGACCGCCCGGGGATCGGCGTCACTGCTGGTGCGCGGGATGCTGGAACGGGAAGGTGGTGCCGTCTCGATCCTGGCCGACCGGATCGCCGCCATCGACCTGGTGGTGGCCACCCCGTCCCGGGACTTCCGCTGACTGGCCGCCCGCTCAGCGCGGATCAGGCCGAGCACGTAGAGCGCCAGATCGGGGGTGGCGACGCCGTCCACCGCGAGTTCGACGAGATTGCGGTCTGCGCGCCATTGCGGGTGAGGCCGAGGGCGATCACCCCGACCAGCACAGCACCCCGATGGGACCAGGCGATCCTGGTGCTGCTGCGGGCCGCCGGAGACGGTGTCCACCGCACGCATCGGCGCCATCGTCGGCCGGCGCCCGTGCGGCGGGAATCCGGCTCTGGCGCGAAGCCAGGTGCCGGCACCGGGAATCCGGGCGCTGGTGCCGGGTAGCCGGGCGGCATGGCCAGGGTGGTGCCGACGGTCGCCGGACCTGCCCGACCGCGGTGATCCGGCGGGCGACGCCGGGGCCGGGTCTGGAGGATGACCCGCATGAGCGGCGCCGCCGCAGGGTGACAGGAGTCATGAGTGAGGTGTTCGAACGGGCGTCGGTCGCCCTGATGCTGGCCGATTACGCGGTCGCCGACGAGATGGGCAAGCTCCAGGTGGTCGGCGGCGGGTTGCAGATCATCGGCCGCGATCACGGGACGGGCAACTCGGCGGCGTTCGCCCTGGTGGTGTCGCTGACCTTCCCGCCGGACGTGTTCAACGAGCAGTACGCGTTCGAGGTCGTGCTCGAGGACGAGAGTCGGCACGCCGGTCGAACTGGGTCAGGCCCCGCGCGGGGCGGCTCCAACGTCATGCGCTTCGGCCAGACGCTGCAGGTCGAGGAGCCGAACTTCCGTGGCTCCGCGGTGCCACGGCGGGCGTTGCCGGCCCGCTCGCACGTGGTGCTCTACTTCAACACCGGTCTGCCGCTGCCGCCCGGTCGGGTGCTGTACTGGCGCAGCCGGATCGACGGTGAGTCCCGCCCCGCCTGGACGCTGCCGTTCTTCGTCCCGACGCCGCCGGCCGGCACCGGTGCTCGGCTGATGCCGAAGCAGATCGACCGACCACCGGTCAGCGGGGACTGTGGGACGTGACCGAGCCGCCACCGCCGCCGAGCCACCCCGTCGCCGAACCCGGCCGGGCCCACCGCTCGGCCACCGCGGCCCGCGCCGCTGCGGCTCGCCACCTGGAACGTCAACTCGCATCCGGGCCCGGCTCGACCGGATCACCGCCTGGCTGGCCCGGCCGACGTGGACGTGCTGGCCATCCAGGAGACCAAGCTGACCGACGACAAGTTCCCGACGTCCGCCTTCGCCGACCTCGGCTACGAGGTGGCGCACGTCGGGTTCTCGCAGTGGAACGGGGTCGCGATCGCGTCCCGGGTCGGGCTGGACGACGTCCGGGCCGGGTTCCCGGAGGTGCCCGACCTGGGGTGAACCGCCGACCGCCGAGGCCAGGGCGCTCAGCGCGCTGTGCGACGGGGTCGAGGTGTGGAGCGTGTACGTGCCGAACGGCCGCGCGGTGGGCGACCCGCACTTCGACTACAAGCTCGAGCTGGCTGGAAGCCCTGCGCGGCTACGGGGCCGCCAGCCTGGCCGCCGATCCGGCACGCCCAGATCGTCGTTCTGCGGCGACTTCAACATCGCGCCCGACCGACGACGACGTGTGGAGCGTGGAGTACTACGCCAACGCTCACCCACACCACCCCGAGGAGCGCGCCGCCTTCGCCGGCGTGGTCGACGCCGGGTTCACCGACGTCGTCCGCCCGTTCACCCCTGGCCCCGGCGTCTACACCTACTGGGACTACACCCAACTGCGGTTCCCCAGCGCCGGCAGGGGATGCGCATCGACTTCGCGCTGGCCTCGCCGGCCCTGGCCGCCCGGGTCACCGGGGCCTCGATCGACCGCGAGGAACGCAAGGGCAAGGGCGCCTCCGACCATGCGCCGGTGCTGGTGGAGATCGCCGCGGTGGCCGAGGTCGGTGACGTCACTGAGTCCGGTGACGTGCCGCGGTGACGTGGCCGAGCCGGGCGAGGTCGGTGCAGCGGACGAGGGCGACCGGATGACGGTCCGATCCTGGTCCTCGAGCACGATCCCAGCGGTCCCTGCTGCGGCTCGGCGAATGGCTGACCGAGGCCGGCGCCGAGACCGTCGTGCTGCGGCTGCATGCACGGTGATCACCTGCCGGAGAACCTCGACGGCTACCAGGCGCTGATCAGCCTCGGCGGCGAGATGGGCGCCCTGGACGACGATGTCGCGCCGTGGCTGCCGGCCACCCGGGCATTGCTGGCCGCGGCCGTGCGCGACCGCACCCCGACGCTGGGCATCTGCCTCGGCTCCCAACTGCTGGCCGCCGCCACCGGCGGCACGCGTCGGGTCGGTCAGGACGGCCCGGAGATCGGTGCCTACCTCACCGCGAAACGCGATGCCGCCGATGACGATCCACTGTTCGCCGACCGGTGCCGATGACGCCCGATGTCATGCACTACCACTACGACATCGTCGATCCGTTGCCGCCGGGGGCCGTGCTGCTGATGTCCTCGCACGGTTACCCGAACCAGGCCTGGCGGATCGGGCCGGCCGCCTGGGGTCTGCAGTTCCACATCGAGCCGGACGCGGCCGTCGATGCGCGAGTGGGCGACGTCACGAGAACCGTCGAACCGGTGGGCCGACTCGGCCCGGCGCTGGACGACGCGGAGGAGGTGATGGGCCAGGTCTGGCGTGATTTCGCGCACCGGTTCGTCGCCTTCGCGGCGAACCCCGAGCCGACCTCGGGCGCGGGCGCCGGTTGCGGTTGTCGGCCGATGAACCGACCGGCCGCGCGCGCCGACGATCCGCTACGGATTGTCCGACAGACCGCGATCACCGAGGATCTCGCGATCTCCGGGCTGTCCGATCCGACGGATCCCGGACACCGCGACCGGTGCTGGCTGCGGTCAGCCGCACCGCGCGGCCCGGAGCTGACGGTGACCACCCTGGCCCGGGTGCTCGACCGCGGCCGGCCCGCCGCAGGCGCAGCAGATCATGACCGCGATACGTACCGAGCGGGACCTGCGGGCCCGGTTGCTGGCGGTGCTCGGCGGATCCGCGGCGCTCGGTGAACACCTGGTCGCGAATCCGACCCAGTGGACGTCTGCTGCGGGCCGAGGCGGTGCCACACGACCTGCTCGACCCGGCCGAGATCCGGCGCACCATCTTTGCCGCGGTCGATCTCGACCCGGACGCACCGGCGTGCACCGGCACCGACGGGGAGCGCGCGCGGGCCGCACCGGGCCCGCCGCGGTCAACGCCCTGCGCACGGCCTACCGGTCGGTGTTGCTGGTCATCGCCGGCGCACGACCTGGTCGCCGCCGTCGACGCATCGCTGCCGATCGTGGCGTTGCCGGCGGTCTGTCGCTCTTGTCCGACCTGGCGGACGCCACCGTGCAGGCGGCACTCGTCGATGGCCGCCGCGGCGCTGCCGGGTCGGCGCCCCGCCGACCCGGCTCGGCGTCATCGCCATGGGCAAATGCGGTGCGCGCGAACTGAACTACGTCTCCGACGTCGACGTCATCTTCATCGCCGACCATCGCGATGAGGTCGGGAACGACGGCGAATCCGCCGGAACGCGGACCGGCCGGACGGACGAATGCTGGCCACCGCCACCACCCTGGCCAGCGGGCTGATGCGGATCTGCGGACAGGTCGCCTGGGAGGTGGACGCCGGATTGCGGCCGGAGGGCAAGGCCGGTCCGCTGGTCCGCACACCGGCCAGCCACGCCGCGTACTACCAGCGGTGGGCCGCACACCTGGGAGTTCCAGGCCATGCTCAAGGCCCGGCCGGCGGCCGGTGACCTGGCGCTGGGCGGCGAGTTCACCCGGATCACCGCGCCCGGGGTGTGGTCCGCGGCCGGCCGCGAGTCGTTCGTCGACGACGTGCAGGCCATGCGCCGCCGCGTCGAGCACAACATCCCGGACGCCTATCGGGACCGCGAGCTCAAGCTCGGCGCCGGCGGGCCTGCGCGACGTCGAGTTCGCCGTCCAGCTCCTGCAGCTCGTGCACGGCCGGACCGATGCCGACCTGCGCGGGCCCGGCACCCTGATGGCGCTGCGCGCACTGATCCGCGGCGGCTACGTCGGCCGCAGCGACGGCGCCGAGATGGCCGCCGCCTACACGTTCCTGCGGCGCACCGAGCACCGACTGCAGCTGCAGCGGCTGCGTCGCACCCACCTGCTGCCGGACAACCAGGACGACCTCGAGTGGCTGGCCCGGGCCGACGGCTACACGGCATCGGGCACGGCGGACGCCGCCGAGGTGTTCACCGGGGAGCGGCTGCGCCACGCCGCCGTGGTCCGGCGACTGCACGAGAAGCTGTTCTACCGGCCGCTGCTGCATGCGGTCGCGGCGGTGCCCGACGAGGAACTCCGGCTGTCGCCGGCGGCGGCCAGCGATCGGTTGGCGGCGCTGGGATTCGCCAGCCCGGAGTCCGCGCTGCGGCACCTGGCCGCGCTGACCACCGGGGTGAGCCGCCGCGCCGCGATCCAGCGGACGTTGTTGCCGGTGCTGCTGGCACGTTCTCCGCCGTCGCCGGACCCGGACGGCGGTCTGCTCGCCTATCGCCAGGTGTCCGAGGCCTTGGCGTCCACGCCCTGGTACCTGCGGTTCCTGCGCGACGAGGGCACGGTCGCGCAGCGGCTGGCCGGGCTGCTCGGCGAGTCCAAACTGGTCGGCGACCTGATGACCAGGGCACCGGAGGTGCTCCGGTTGTTGGCCGACGACAACGCACTGGTCGCGGTCGACCCGACGACAGTGGCGTCGGCGCTGCGGGCCCGCGCGCGCCGAGCCGGATCGGCCGAGGAATCCGCCGGGGCAGCCCGGTCCGCCCGCCGGCACGAACTGCTCCGGCTGGCCTGCGGCGACCTGCTCGGACTGCTCGACGTGCACACGGTCACCGGCGCCATCACCTCGATCACCGAGGCGACCGTGCAGGCGGCACTGGATGCGGCGATCGGGTCGGTGGCCAGGGACCGGGCCGGGTTCCCGGCCCGGTTGGCGGTGATCGGGATGGGGCGGCTCGGTGGCGCCGAGCTCAACTACTTCTCCGACGCCGACGTCATGTACGTCGCCGAACCGGTGGACGGCGCGGATCAGCACGAGGCGCTGACCGCGGCGACCGCGGCGGTCGACCTGATGGCCCGGCTGCTCGGCCGGCCGAGTCCCGATCCGGCGCTGGTCATCGACGCGGCGCTGCGTCCGGAGGGCCGCAACGGCCCGTTGGTCCGCACGCTCGACTCCTACCGCAGGTACTGGGAGCGTTTCGCCGCGCCGTGGGAACGCCAGGCGCTGATCAGGGCCAGGTCGTTCGCCGGCGATGCCGAGCTGGGTGCGGCGTTCATCGCGGCGGCCGAACCGGTCCGGTACCCCGAGCGTGGTCTCACCCAGGCCGAGGTGGTGGAGATCCGGCGGATCAAGGCCAGGGTGGACGTCGAACGACTGCCGCGGGGCGCCGATCCGACCACTCACACCAAGCTGGGCCGGGGCGGCCTGTCGGACATCGAGTGGACGGTGCAGCTGCTGCAGTTGCGGCACGCCGGAGCCGAACCGACGTTGCGGGTGCCGAGCACGCTGCCGGCCGATCGCCGCGGCCGTGCAGCTCGAGCTGTTGGCCGACGACGATGCGGCCGCGCTCGTCGCCGGCTGGGAACAGGCGACCCGGGTGCGCAATGCGATCACCCTGGTCCGGGCCAAGGCCGAGGACCAGATACCGCGGCAGGGCCGGCCACTGGCCGCGGTGGCCATGGCACTCGGCTATCCGGAGGGCAGTGATCCGGGCCAGTTCGTCGACGACTATCGACGCACCGCCCGGCACGCCCGGCGCGTGGTGGACCGGCTGTTCGACCTGGACTGAGCCCGCCCCCGAGCGATGTGTACGGCGCCCGAACCGGCCGGCCGGACCAGCGCGAACGAGGGCGAACCAGCGCCGCAGTTCAACGTCCCTGGCAGCGCGCGGGGGTGGGCGCGGCCTGCGGTCTGGGATCATCGTCGGGTGGCTACGTGGATCTGGATCGTCATTGCCGTCGTCGTCGTTGTCGCCCTCGCGTTCGGCTTCGGGCTGTCCCGGGCGCGCGCGCACCGCGTCTCGCTGGCCGAGGCTCCGAAACCGGAAGCTCCGAAGCCGGTCGAGGGGGAGAAACCCAAGGGCGGCTACAAGGCCGGCGGGTCGATCTCGTTCTCCGCCGGCACCGGAGCGGCGACGGCACCGAAGGAACGGACCCGGCCACCGCTCCCGCCCGAGCAGCCCCGGTCCGAGCAGGGCCCGCCGGCCGCCGAACGCACCGAGACCGACGGCGAGCCCGGGGTGGGGGAGGACGCCGCCGTCCCGCGGGACGAGATCAGGCGCGAGGTGGTCGACGTCGACCTGCCGGCGGTGCCCGACGAGGTGGTCGTCCCTGACGATCTGTCCACCCTGGACGAGACCCCGCCGGCCAGGGAAGGGACGACCGCAGCGACGGCGACAACCGCAACGACAGCGACGACGGTCGAGGCCGAGCCCCTGCCGACGGTCGAGCCGGAGCCAGAACCGGAACCAGGAACCGAGCCCGCGGCGGAGCCCACTGCGGAGCCGAAGCCCGAGCCCGAAACCGCAACGGGGCCGGCAGCCGCGCCCGCCCCGACGCCCCCGTTGCCCAGCAAGCCTCAGCCTCAGGTCGAGGTCCAACCTGAGGCTGAGCCCGGGTCCGCTTCTGCGGCACCACTCCCGGCAGCGCCGACGCCGGCGCCCGCGGCCGAGCCCGACCAGGCACCGGAACCCGAACTCGAGCCGGAACCCTGCCGGCGCCGGCACCCCAGCCCGAGCCGGCGTCCCAGCCCGAGCCCGAACCGCCGCTCCCGCCGGCGCCGATGCCCACGGTGGCCCCGGTCCGTGAGCCCGCGCCGCTGCCGACCGTCCCGCCGGTCCGCCAACCGGCTCCCATGCCCACCGTCACCCCGGTGGTCCCGCCGCAGGAAACCGCGGCGGTCACCGCCGAGGAGATCGAGCCCACCGCCGGTCGGCTGTCCCGCCTCCGGGGCCGGCTCGCCCGGTCGCAGAACGCGTTCGGCCGTTCCCTGCTCGGCCTGCTCGGCGCCGGAACCCTGGACGAGGACTCCTGGACCGAGGTCGAGGACACCCTGCTGATGGCCGATCTGGGCGCCCAGTCCGCTGCCGACCTGACCGACAGACTCCGCGCCGAGGTCGCCGCGCAGGGCGTCACCGATGCCGTGTCGGCCCGCCGGATCCTGCGCAGCGTGCTCGTCGACGCCGTCGGCCTCGACCTCGATCGCTCGGTGCGCGCACTGCCGCACGACGGCCGGCCGTCGGTCATCCTGGTCGTCGGGGTCAACGGCACCGGCAAGACCACGACCACGGGCAAACTGGCCAGGGTGCTGGTGGCCGACGGCCGGCACGTCGTGCTCGGCGCGGCCGACACCTTCCGGGCCGCCGCCGCCGACCAGCTGGCCACCTGGGCCGAGCGGGTCGGCGCCCACGTGGTCCGGTCCGGTCAGGGCGCCGACCCGGCCGCCGTCGCGTTCGACGCGGTGAAGTACGGGATCACCGAGGGCGCCGACGCCGTGCTGATCGACACCGCCGGGCGGCTGCACACCAAGACCGGGCTGATGGACGAGCTCGGCAAGGTCAAGCGGGTGGTCGAGAAGCAGGCGGTGGTGGACGAGGTGTTGCTGGTCATCGACGCCACCACCGGGCAGAACGGGTCTGGTCCAGGCGAAGGTCTTCGCCGATGTGGTGGACGTCACCGGGATCGTGCTGACCAAGCTGGACGGCACGGCCAAGGGCGGCATCGTGATCGCGGTGCAGCGGGCCCTCGGCGTGCCGGTCAAGTTGGTCGGCCTCGGCGAGGGCGCCGACGACCTCGCGCCGTTCGAGCCGGGCGCCTTCGTCGACGCGCTGCTGGGCGACTGAGGGGTCAAAGCTGCTGCGGCGACTACCTGTCGAAGCTGTGTCACCTGTTGTAGACCCGCTGGAAACGGAACCGAAACACGGTGGGGTGGCTGTTCACAACCAGGAAACACATGGCAGTACGCCCGGAAACACGGCCTCGGGACAGTGAGCGCGTTCGAGGAGCGGACCTCATCCCCGCCCCCACTCGCCTGGAGGTTCCATGCTGCTGCAACCGGCGCTCGCCGCGCTGGCCGACGATCCGGTGCCGATCGACACCGGCAACAACGCCTGGATGCTCGCATCGTCGGCACTCGTCCTGCTGATGACACCCGGACTGGCCTTCTTCTACGGCGGCATGGTCCGCCGGAAGACCGTCATCAACATGCTGATGATGTCGTTCACCGCGATGGGAACGGTCGGCCTCGTGTACGTCCTCTGGGGCTACTCGATGTCGTTCTCGTCCGACAACCTGGCCGGCGGCCTGTTCGCCAACCCGTTCACCAACTTCGGCCTGAAGGGCCTGTTCGACCCGGGCGACGGCACGGCCTCCAACTCGTTCCTGGCCGCGGCCGGCGTGCCGGCGTTGACGTTCGTCGCGTTCCAGTTGACGTTCGCCATCATCACCGTCGCGCTGATCTCCGGGTCGGTGGCCGACCGGATGAAGTACTCGACCTGGGTGGTGTTCTCGATCGTCTGGGTCACCCTGGTCTACTTCCCGCTGGCCCACATGGTCTGGGGCGGCGGCTTCCTGTCCAACGCTGACGGCGGTCTGTCGTCGATGATCTTCGGCAATGGCGCGGACGGCGCAGCCCTGGTGGCGCCCAAGGACTTCGCCGGTGGCACCGTGGTGCACATCGACGCCGGTATCGCCGGCATCATGCTGGCCCTGATGCTGGGCAAGCGGCGCGGCTACGGCCGCGACCCGATGCGTCCGCACAGCGTTCCGTTCGTGATGCTCGGCGCCGGTCTGCTGTGGTTCGGCTGGTTCGGGTTCAACGCCGGCTCCGAGGGCGCGGCCGACGGCATCGCCGGCCTGGCCTGGATCAACACCTCGACCGCCACCAGCTGCGCGCTGCTCGGCTGGCTGATCGTGGAGAAGATGTTGCACAAGAAGGCGACCGGTCTGGGTGCGGCGTCCGGTGCGGTGGCCGGTCTGGTCGCCATCACCCCGGCGTGTGCGTTCGTCAGTCCGGTCGGCTCGATCTTCATCGGTCTGATCGCCGGCGCCCTGTGCGCCTGGGCCATCGGTCTGAAGAACAGGTTCGGGCTCGACGACGCCCTCGACGTCGGTGGCGTCCACCTCGTCGGCGGCATCACCGGCACCGTGCTGATCGGGTTCTTCTCGATCTCCAACGCCGAGTTGAGCTGGGGCGAGGGCGACGACCCCTCGGGCATCTTCTACGGCGGCGACGCCAAGCAGCTGATCGTCCAGGTGGTGGTGGCCTTGTTCGCCCTCGTGTTCTCCGGCGTGCTCACGCTTGTCATCGCGCTGGTCCTGAAGTCGACGATGGGGCTTCGGGTCTCGCCCGAGGTCGAGGATGACGGTGACACCGCGATGCACGGTGAGTCCGCGTACGACTTCGAAGGCAGCACCGGCATCGGCACCTCGGGCATCCTGTCCGGTGCCGGAGCCAAGGAGATGGCCGAAGAGGAGGCACGCGCATGAAGTTGGTCACCGCCGTCATCAAGCCGTTCAAGCTCGACGAGGTCAGGGCCGCGTTGCTGGCCTTCGGCGTCAACGGGATGACCGTGTCCGAGTCGTCCGGCTACGGTCGCCAGCGCGGCCACACCGAGGTGTACCGCGGAGCCGAGTACACCGTGGAGTTGTTGCCGAAGGTGCGGCTGGAGATCCTCGTGGACGACGAGGATGCCGAGGACGTGGTCGATGTGATCGTCCGCGCCGCCCGCACCGGCAAGATCGGCGACGGCAAGGTCTGGGCCACCTCGGTGGAGTCGGTGGTGCGGGTGCGCACCGGCGAGCGCGGACCCGACGCCGTCTGACAGAGCAGATGAACTGGACCGTCGCACTCTCCAAAGGCGAGTCCTACGGCGAACTCAGGGCCCGGCTGCTGGCCCGGACCGATGTCTCCGGTCCGGATCGGCGCCGGGCCCTGGCCCGCCTCACCGACGGATGGCTCACCGAGTTGGCCATGGCCGCAGGGGCAACGGTCGGCGGCGTGTCCCTCGTCGCCGTCGGTGGCTATGGTCGCAGTGAGCTCTCGCCGTTCTCCGACCTCGATCTGATCCTGCTGCATTCGTCCGAAACTCCGGCCGGCTACGCAGAAATGATCGCGGAGCGGCTGTGGTACCCGATCTGGGACGCCGGGGTCCGGCTGGACCATTCGGTGCAATCCGTCGGCGGCGCACGCCAACTCGCCCGCTCCGACCTGCCGACACTGATGGCGTTGATGGACGTGCGACACATCGCCGGCGACCCGGACCTGGCCGGCACCCTGCACCGCCGGATGCTCGCCGACTGGCGTACCGACGCCCGCGAGCGGCTGCCCCGGCTGCACGACACCATGTTCGAGCGGTGGAACCGCAGCGGCGACCTGGCCTTCGCGACGGTGCCGGATCTCAAGGAGTCGCGCGGCGGCCTGCGCGACATGTCGGTGATGCGGGCGGTCGCTGCTTCGTGGGTCGCCGACTGCCCGCACCAGGGACTGGCCGAGTCCCGCTCCGAACTGCTCGATGTCCGGGACGCCCTGCATCGCACCACCGGCCGTCCGGGCGACCGGGTGCAGGTGGAGCAACAGGATCCGGTCGCGGCCCGGCTCGGCCTGCCCGACCGTGACGACCTGCTGCGCGCCATCGCGATTCTCGGTCGATCGGTGGGGCATGCCGTCGACCTCACCTGGCACCGGGTGTTCCGGGCCTTGGAGGAGCCGCCGCCCGGCGCCGGCCCGACCACCCGACCGCAGCGCCGCCCGCTGGCCAACGGTGTGGTCGAACAGGGTGGCGAGGCCACGTTGGCCCGGTCCGCCGATCCGGCCCACGACCCGGTGCTGCTGCTGCGCACCGCAGCCGCGGCCGCGCAAGCGGGCATCCCGATCGCCCCGGCGACCGCCGCCCGTCTGGCCCGCTCCGGGCACCCCTGCCGGTCCCGTGGCCGGGTGAGGCCCTGGCCTGGTTCGTCCGGTTCATCGGCGCCGGCCAGCCGATGTTGTCGGTCTGGGAATCACTCGACCAGGCGGGTCTGATCACCACGTTGCTGCCGGACTGGGAACGCCTGCGGTCGATGCCGCAGCGGGATCCGGTACACCTGTACACCGTCGACCGGCACCTGATGCAGACCGCAGTGGAATGCACCCGATTGGTGCGCTCGGTGCAGCGTCCTGATCTGCTGGTGCTCGCCGGGCTGCTGCACGACATCGGCAAGGGCACGGGCCGGGACCACTCGGTGGCCGGAGCCGAAATGGTCGGCAGCTGGCTCGATCGGATGGGGCTGCCCAAGGCGGACATCGAGACGATCGTGGTGCTGATCCGCCAGCACCTGCTGTTGTCCGAGACCGCCACCCGACGCGATCCGGACGACCCGGCGACCGCGGCGGCGGTGGCGGCGGCGGTCGGCGACCTGCCCACGCTCGAATTGTTGGCGGCCCTGACCGAAGCCGATTCCCTGGCCGCCGGGCCGGCCGCCTGGACCGTCTGGAAGGCGCGTCAGGTGGGCCACCTGACCGCGCGGGTGCGATCCGCGCTCGGCGGGACGGGGCCGAGCGGCCTCGAGGAGCCCGAGTTGGAGCTGCCCTCCGGCGGGGGTACCGAGGTGTCCGTGGCGGTTGACGGCGGCCAGGTGACCGTGCTCGTGACCGCGCCGGACCGGCCCGGACTGCTCGCCGCGGTGGCCGGTGCGCTGTCCCTGCAGCGGCTGACCGTGCACGGCGCCGCGGTCCGCAGCGACCGCGGGGTTGCCGGCCAACGGTGGACCGCAGCGCCCGAGTTCGGTGACCCGCCCGACCCGGCCACCCTGAAGGCGGAGATCACCAGGTCGCTGGCCGACCCGGCCGGCACCGCCGCCCGGGTCGCCCGTCGGCGGATCGCCGCGGAGCAGCGGAGCGCCGTACCGCCCCGGGTCGGTCTGGCCGACCACGCCTCACAGACCGCGACGGTGATCGAGGTCAGGGCGCACGACGTGCCCGGCCTGTTGCACACGGTCGCCGTCGTGGTGGCCACGCGCGGGCTGTCGGTGGTCAGTGCGGTGGTGCACACGTGGGGAGCGGACGCCGTCGATGTGCTCTACGTGCAGGATCCGCACGGTCGCCCGTTGAGCCCCGCGGTGGCCGGCGACCTGGTTGCCGCCATCCAGGCTGCGGTCACCCCGGCTGCTCCGGGATAGGCACGTCCGGCCACCAGCGGGAGATCTGCCTGAGCCGTCGCCGGCGCCCTCGCCGGCTCCCGACTCGACTAACCTCGTAGTCGTGTTCGAAACTCTGTCCGACCGTCTGTCCACGGTCTTCGCCAACCTCCGCGGCAAGGGTCGACTGTCGCAGGCCGACATCGACGCCACCGCGCGGGAGATCCGGATCGCCCTGCTCGAGGCGGACGTCGCGCTGCCCGTGGTGCGCACGTTCGTCGCCGAGATCAAGCAGCGCGCGGCGCAGTCCGAGGTGTCCCAGGCGCTGAACCCGGCGCAACAGGTCATCAAGATCGTCAACGAAGAGCTGGTCGCCATCCTCGGCGGCGAGACGCGCCGGCTGGTCTACGCCAAGACGCCGCCGACGGTGATCCTGCTGGCCGGTCTGCAGGGTGCCGGCAAGACGACGCTCGCCGGCAAGCTCGCGCTGTGGCTGCGTAACCAGGGCCACACCCCGATGCTGGTCGCCTGCGACCTGCAGCGGCCCAACGCCGTCACGCAGCTGCAGGTGGTAGGGGAGCAGGCCGGGGTCAGGGTCTTCGCACCCGAACCGGGCAACGGAACCGGCGACCCGGTCGCGGTGGCGAGGGCCTCCATCGACGAGGCCCGCAGGCGGATGCACGACGTGGTCATTGTCGACACGGCCGGCCGACTCGGCGTCGACCGGGACATGATGCAGCAGGCCGCCGACATCAGGGACGCGGTCGATCCGGACGAGGTGCTGTTCGTCGTCGACGCGATGATCGGCCAGGACGCGGTCGGCACGGCCGAGGCGTTCCGCGACGGCGTCGGGTTCTCCGGTGTGGTGCTGACCAAGCTGGACGGTGACGCCCGCGGTGGCGCCGCGCTGTCCGTCCGGCAGGTCACCGGCGAACCGATCATGTTCGCCTCCACCGGCGAGAAGCTCTCCGATTTCGACGTCTTCCATCCGGATCGGATGGCCTCGCGGATCCTGGGCATGGGTGACGTCCTCACCCTGATCGAGCAGGCCGAGCAGCACTTCGAGGTCGACCAGGCCGAGGAGATGGCGGCCAGGCTCGGCGGTGGCGATTTCACCCTCGACGATTTCCTGCAGCAGATGCAGATGCTCAAGAAGATGGGCCCGATCGGCGGGATCCTCGGCATGCTGCCCGGCGCCGGCCAGATGAAGGACGCGCTGTCGCAGGTCGACGACAAGGACATGGACCGCACGGCGGCCATCATCCAGTCCATGACGCCGGCCGAGCGGGCCGATCCGAAGATCATCAACGCCTCCCGCCGGCAGCGCATCGCCAAGGGGTCGGGCTCCACCGTGGCCCAGGTGAATGCGCTGGTCGAGCGGTTCTTCGAGGCGCGCAAGATGATGTCGGCGATGGCCGGCCGGTTCGGCTTCCCTGGCGCTCGCAGCAACACTCGCAAGAGCGCGAAGGGCCGGAAGGGCAAGAAGGGCAAGCAGACCGGGCGCGGTCCGACGCAGCCGAAGGTCAAGGGTCTGCCCGGCGGTTTCCCCGCCCTGCCGCCGGGCATGGGGGCGGGCCTGCCGGGTCAGTCCGGCGCCGGGCAACAGGGACTGCCGGCCGGTTTCGGTCTGGACCAGCTGCCGGCCGGGTTCGACCCCAGCCAGATCAAGCTGCCCAAGGGGCGCTGAGGCAGGTGACGGCCGCGGCGCGCGTCGACCGGGGGCCGACCCGCCGGGGATCCACGTCACCGGCACCGACGCCGCGCTGCGGCACCCCGGTCGACGTGTGGATCGCCGACGGCGTGTTCGTCGACGGCCCGGTCAGCGGAGCGGTCGGCGATCACCGGGTTCGTGCTGCCCGGTCTGGTCGACGCGCACTGCCACATCGGATACTCGATGGCCGGACCGGTGAGCCTGGACGAGGCGGAGCAGCAGGCCCGCGCCGATCTGGCCACCGGGGTCCTGCTGATCCGGGACTGCGGGTCACCGGTGGACACCCGGCCGCTGGTCGGCCGGACCGACCTGCCGGTGCTGATCCGGGCCGGTCAGCACATCGCCAGGCCCAAGCGCTACATCCGCGATCTCGGCGTCGACCTCGAGGACCCGGCCGACCTGGTGGCCGAGGTCGATCCGGCAGGTCGGGTACGGCGTCGGGCTGGGTGAAGCTGGTCGGCGACTGGATCGACCGCAGCGTCGGCGACCTGGCCCCGCTCTGGCCCGATGACGTGCTGGTCGAGGCCATCGCCGCCGCCCACGAACGCGGGGCCAGGGTCACCGCGCACGTGTTCGCCGAGGACGCAGCTGCCCGGCCTGCTGGCCGCCGGCATCGACTGCCTCGAGCACGGCACCGGCCTGACTCCGGACACCATCGAGGTGATGGCCACCCGCGGCGTGCACCTGGTGCCGACGTTGATCAACATCGAGAACTTCCCGGCGTTCGCCGACGCCGCCGAGCGATTCCCGGCCTACGCCAAGCACATGCGGGATCTCTACGAGCGCAGCGACGACACCGTCGCCGCGGCCGCGAGGCCGGCATCGCAGGTGCACGCCGGCACCGACGCGGGCGGCTACGTCGAGCACGGCCGGATCGTCGACGAGCTGATCGAGACCATGCTCGGGTCCTCGGATCCGGCCGCGGTGCTCGCCGCCGCCTCGCCCACGAGGCCCGGAGCTGGCTGGGCGCGCCCGAATTATCAGCTCGGCGCGCCGGCGATCTTGTCGTCTACCCGGCCGACCCGGTGGACGATCTCGAGGTACTCCGCACGCCGCTCGGGTGCTGCGATCCGGCCGGATCGCGGGGTCGTTGGCGGGCGGACGATCGGGTCACCGCGCGGAGTGCAGATCGGCGTGCACGAGCTCCGTAGCGTGAGGTAGCGCTGAGTGACCGACGGGCTCGCGACGACCGGCGAACGCCGAGGCCGGGGCGGAGCAGCACGGCCCGGAGATGCCCCCGCCGGTTCTCGCAGCCGCCCGCGCTGCCCGAACGCCGGCCACGTCACACCGCCGCGCCCGGACGGGCCGAACCGGTGATCCGCACGCCGGCATGCGGGTCGCCGCCGCCTGGGCCTGGCGGCTGCTGGTGCTCGCCGGGCTCGGTTTGCGGTGCTGATCTGGTCATCGTCGGCAGGCTGTCCGAGGTCGTCATCCCGGTGGCCATCGCGCTGCTGCTGTCCGCTCTGCTCAGCCCGACCGCTGCGATTCCTGGTGGCCTGGGGCTGGCACCGGACGCTGGCCACGGTCACCGTCTTCCTGGTCGGCCTCGGTGTGGTGATCGGGTTGATCACGGTGGTGGTCGCGCAGTTCATCGACGGCTACCTCGGAGCTGTCCGCGCAGGCCGGCGACGGATCGACGAAGGTGCAAGACGTGGCTGATCGACGGTCCGCTCGGGCTGTCCGAGGATCAGATCGACCGGCGGACTGGACGCCGTCAAGAACTGGTTCGCCGACAACAAGGACCTCTGGACCACCGGGGCGCTGACGCACGGCGACCACGGCCGGGCACGTGGTCACCGGTCTGGTGCTCGCGCTGTTCACCCTGTTCTTCTTCCTACGGGACGGCGCGCAAGATCTGGACCTGGCTGACCCGGGCTGCTGCTGCCGGTCCGGGCCCGTCCGGCCCGTCCACGGCGCGGCGCTAGCGGGCCTGGCGGACCCTCGGCGGTTACGTCCAGGGCCGCGGTGCTGGTGGCCACCGTCGACGCGATCGGGATCGGACTCGTGCTGTTCTTCGTCGGCGTGCCGCTGGCCCTGCCGCTGGCCGCGCTGGTGTTCCTCTCGTCGTTCATCCCGATCGTCGGCGCGCTGGTGTCCGGCGATCGTGGCCACCCTGGTCGCGCTGGTCACCGTGGGTCCGGTCGGTGCGCTGATCGTCATCGCCGGGGTCATCGCGGTGCAGCAGGTCGAGGCGCACTTCCTGCAACCGGTGTTGCTCGGTCGCGGGGTCAATGTGCACCCGCTGGCCGTCGTGCTCGCGTTGGCCGCCGGCGCGATGCTGGCCGGCATCGTGGGCGCCCTGCTCGCGGTGCCGCTGGTGGCCAGCCTGAACTCGGCGATCAGCTACCTGGTCGACCGCAGCAACGACAACCTCGACGGCAGCGCCGACCGGGTGGAACGCGAGGTCGAGCGGCGCGAACAACTGGCCCGGCAACGCAAGGCACCGACGCCGGACGCCGACCCGGCGAGCTGAGGCCGACCGGGATCAGCCCGGCCGGATTGTCGTTCCGGCCGCTCGGCATGGCACAATGTCCACGTTACGGCCGTCGTGCGGACCCTCTCACCGGACGCGGTCGCCATTGGTGCGTCCGAACCGCTGCCCCCACGCGGGTCGTGCCGCCCACCACCGGCGAACCCGCCGACCATACCGAGGAGTAGTCCACCACCGTGGCTGTCAAGATCAAGCTCGCCCGCTTCGGCAAGATCCGCGAGCCGTTCTACCGCGTCGTCGTCGCCGACGCCCGCACCCGTCGTTCGGGCCGGGCCATCGAGGCGATCGGCAAGTACCACCCCAAGGCCGAGCCCAGCGTCATCGAACTCGACTCCGAGCGTGTGCAGTACTGGCTGGGTGTCGGCGCACAGCCGACCGAGTCGGTCCTGTCGCTGCTCAAGGTGACCGGTGACTGGCAGAAGTTCAAGGGCGAGCCCGGCGCCGAGGGCACCCTGTCCGCGCAGCCGGTGAAGGCCGACAAGCGGGCGCTGTACGAGGCGGCCCTGGCCGCCGTCGGCGGCGACGACAGTGCGTCGGCCACCACCCCGAAGCGCAGGGCCCCGAAGAAGGCCGCCGCCCCCGACGCTGCGGAAGCCCCGGCCGAGGCTGCTGCCGCCGAGGCCGACGCCGGCCGCCGAGGCCACGCCGGCCCCGAGCGGCGACGAGTGAGCAGCATGCTCACCGAAGCCCTCGAGCACCTGGTTCGAGGCATTGTCGATCACGACGAGGACGTCCACGTCGACCTGACCACCGGCCGTCGGGGCCGCACCCTGCAGATCCGGGTGCACCCCGACGACCTGGGCAAGGTCATCGGTCGGGGCGGGCGAACCGCCACCGCGCTGCGCACCGTGATGTCGGCGGTCGGCGGTCGGGGCATCAGGGTCGACGTCGTCGACACCGACCGCTGAGCCGGCTCGTTTCGTGGACGTCGTGGTCGGCCGGATCGGCCGCCCGCACGGGGTACGTGGTGAGGTCACCGTCGAGGTGCGCACCGACGACCCCGGCCAACGGTTCGCCGCCGGGTCGGTGCTGGCCACCGATCCGGCGGCCCGCGGCCCGCTGACCGTGATCGGCGCCGGGCGCAGCGGCACCGTCACCACCCTGCGTTTCGAGGGCATCGCCGACCGCGTTGCCGCCGAGTCGCTCCGGGGCACCCTGCTCATGGTCGACGGCGACGACCCTGCCCCCGCCGGAGGACGACGAGTACTACGACCATCAACTGATCGGTCTGGCCGCGATCACGACGACCGGGACGCGGCTCGGTGAGGTCGCCGACGTCCTGCACCCGCCGGCGTCGCCGGTGCTCTCCGTTCGCACGACGGCCGGGGTCCAGGTGCTGGTGCCGTTCGTCGCGGCCATCGTCCCCGAGGTCGACCTGCCCGGCGGCCGGCTGATCATCGACCCGCCGGATGGCATGTTCGACGAGCCGGAGCCGGCCGCCCCCGACGACCGGGCCTGACGCTCGTCATGCGGATCGACGTGGTGACGATCTTCGGCGAGTACCTCGCACCGTTGCGGGAGTCGTTGCTGGGCAAGGCCATCGACGCGGGCACCATCGAGATCGCCATCCACGACCTGCGTTCCTGGACCTCCGACGTACACCGGACGGTGGACGACGCCCCGTACGGCGGCGGCCCCGGCATGGTGATGAAGCCGGACGTCTGGGGCCGCGCCCTCGACGCGCTCCGGGCCGGACCCTCGGGGACGACCGGTACCGAGAACACCGGCGCTGCACCGACACTTGTGGTTCCGACGCCGGCCGGGGAGCGGTTCACCCAAGCGGTGGCCGCCGAGCTGGCGACCGTGCCGCACCTGATCTTCGCCTGCGGACGGTACGAGGGCATCGATCAGCGGGTGGTGCTCGACGCGGCCCGGCGGATGCCGGTACGCGAGTTGTCCATCGGCGACTACGTATTGGCCGGGGGCGAGGCTGCCGTGCTGGTGATGGTCGAGGCGATCGCCCGGCTGCTGCCCGGGGTCCTGGGCAATCCCGACTCCGCGGTCGACGACTCGTTCGGCGCCGGCCGGCCCGGGCTGCTCGAGCATCCGTCGTACACCCGCCCCGCGGTCTACCGCGATCTGCCGGTGCCCCCGGTGCTGCTGTCCGGCAACCATGCCGCGGTGGCCCGCTACCGGCGGGACGAGTCGCTGCGCCGGACCGCGGCACACCGGCCCGACCTGGTGGCCGCGCTCGACCCGGCCGAGCTGGACGCGGCGGACCTGGCGGTACTGGCCGACGTGGCGGTACTGGCCGACGTGGCGGTGCCGGCCGACGTCGAAGGAGCCGGCCCGGACGGGGGCTGACCTCTCGCGGATTTCTTCCCTGAGGGGTCCATCTGGCACACTGGAACGGTTGCCGCGGGATCTCTTGGTTCCGCGCGCCCCCGGGTCCCAGCATCATCGAGCACTCACCCAGAGACCCGGTGCCGCCCGCCCCGCCGTGGGTGCGGGCGTGACCATCACGAGAGCACGACGAAGGATCACCACCATGAACACGCTGGACGCCCTGGACTCCGCCTCGTTGCGGGACGACATCCCGGACTTCCGGCCCGGGGACACCGTCAAGGTGCACGTCAAGGTCATCGAGGGCTCCCGGTCCCGCATCCAGGTGTTCGCCGGTCACGTGATCCGCCGCCAGGGCGGCGGGATCCGCGAGACCTTCACCGTGCGCAAGGTGAGCTTCGGCGTCGGCGTCGAGCGGACCTTCCCGGTGCACTCGCCGAACCTGGACCGGATCGAGCTGGTCACCCGTGGCGATGTCCGCCGGGCGAAGCTGTACTACCTGCGCGAACTGCGCGGCAAGGCCGCCAAGATCAAGGAAAAGCGCTAGTCACAGCGCCGGCCGCAGCAGGCCTTTCGGCCCTGCACGACGGGCTCGCCGGTTCCTACGATGGAGTGAATCGTCGAAGGGGACCGTCATGGACACCACTGTGGATATGGCCGCGCTGAGCAGCCCGGATTGCTATCGTCTGCTGGCCGGCGGCACCGTCGGACGGATTGGTCTCGTCGTCGACGGTTACCCGCTGGTCATCCCGGTGAACTACGCCCTCGATCGCGACGTGGTCTGCGTCCGTACCCACCCGGGTTCGCTGGTCGCCGGCGTCGACCACGCCAACGTGTCCTTCGAGGTCGACGAGTTGCATGCGGCCGACCGCACCGGCTGGAGTGTGTTGGTTCGCGGGCTGGCCGAGCTGGTCACTCCGGACCACGATGCCGAGCTGGCGGACCGCACTCGCTCCAGCGGGGCAGCGCCGTGGGCGCCTGGCGACAAGAACAGCTGGCTGCGGATCATCCCGCACGGCATCTCCGGGCGAAGGATTCAGCACAACGGCGCGTCCGGATGGCGGTTGGGCACCGCGGCATACATGTGACGCCGGCGGGTACGCCATTCCGGTCGGGCGGGGTTGGCCCGCGAGCATGGCCGGACGCCGTAGCCTGACGGACGATGACCGAGCACGACTCCCGGGCGCGCCGCCGCCGACGGCCCCGACACCGCCTCGCCGGGCGCCGACCCAGCCGCCGACCAGCCGGTACCGGCGGTCTTGGCCGCCGAGCGGACGCCCGACCGAAACCAGCCTGCGGAATCGGTGACGGTGCCGACCATGTCCGACGGCCCGGCGTCCGACGGTCCGGCGTCCGACGGCCCGGCGTCCGACGGCCCGGCGTCCGAGGGCGACCACGCCGCCAAGGTCGCCGCCTGGCGCGAGCGGTCGGCCAAGCGCGCCAAGCCGAAACGGCCGTTCTGGGTCGAACTGCCGATCCTCATCCTGGTCGCGTTCGGGCTCACCTTCCTGATCCAGACGTTCATCGCGAAGGTCTACTACGTGCCGTCCGGGTCGATGGAGAAGACCCTGCACGGCGCTCCGACGGGCGGCGACCGCATTCTGGCCAACAAGATCGTCTACGACTTCCGCGACCCGGAGCGCGGTGACGTCGTGGTGTTCCGCGGACCGGAGAACTGGACACCCGAGGCCTCGATCCCCGGCCCCACCTCCTGGTTCGGCAAGACCGATGCAGGCCCTCGGTTCGGTCATCGGCATCGCCCCGCCCAACGAGAAGGACTTCGTGAAACGGGTGATTGCGGTCGGCGGGGAGACCGTCGCGTGTTGCGATGCCCAGGGCAACGTGACCATCAACGGGCAACCGCTGAACGAGAGCTCCTACATCTACGAACCGATCCCCTTCACCCCGGGCACCGAGGACTGCACCACCCTGATCGAGAGCAAACGCTGCTTCGGCCCGTACCAGGTGCCGGCCGGCGAGTTGTGGGTGATGGGTGACCATCGGTCCTACTCGGCGGATTCCAGCTACGGCTGCCAGGGACTCGCACCGGAGGCCGACCCGTCCTGCCAGGGACCGGTGCCGGTGGACAACGTCATCGGCAAGGCCGTGTTCATCGTGATGCCCCCGTCGAGATGGGGCACGATCGGCAATCCGGACGTCGGGCCGGAGCCGCAGGCCTCCGCGTCCGCGGCGCTGACCACGCTGGCGCCGACCACCGGTGGGGTCGGTGCGGTGCTGCTCCTGCGCGGCGGGCTGGCCCTGTTACCGGGGCCGCGGCGGCGCCGGCGGGCCCGGCGCCCCCGGCGTGGATCGGATCGGCAGCCATGACCTCGACGCTGCCCCGCAACCCCCGATCCCGCCCGCGGCCGCTGTCACCGGTGGACCGGCAACGCTCCACCGCCGCCCGCCCCGACCTTCGTTTCGAGAAGACCCTGTTGCGCCGCGGGTACCTGCGGCTGGCCGCCATGGACGAGGTCGGCCGGGGTGCGCTGGCCGGGCCGGTCTCCGTCGGTGTGGTGGTGGTGACCCCGTCCATCGGACGGGTGCCGACCGGGCTGCGGGATTCCAAACTGCTCACCCCGGCCGCCCGGGACGCCCTTGTCGGCCCGGTGCGTCGGTGGGTGCGGGAGTACGGCGTCGGCCACGCCTCGGCCGACGAGATCGACGCCATCGGGATCATGGCAGCGCTGCGACTGGCCGCCCGGCGGGCGCTGGACCACCTGGCCGGACCCGTCGATGCCGTGCTGCTGGACGGCAATCACGACTACCTCAATCCGCGGCCGATGCCGCCCGACCCGGACCAGGTGCCGCTGTTCGTACCCGAACCGGCCCCGCCGCCCGTCCCGGTCCATCTGAAGATCAAGGCCGACCTGACCTGTGCCGCGGTGGCCGGGGCCAGCGTGCTGGCCAAGACCGAGCGCGACCGGCACCTGGTGGAACTCTCGCCGCTGCACCCGCGCTACCAGTTCGCGGTGAACAAGGGCTACGGCACACCCGACCACCTGGCGGCGTTGCGGGAACACGGCCCCAGCGAGGTGCACCGGCGCAGCTGGCGGCTCGGCGTCGCGGCCGGCCCCGTCGCCGCTGATGCGATGGAAGATGAAGACCTGACCGACCTGAAGGGCGAGGGATACCCGACGTGAGCGCAGAGGATCTGGAGCAGTACGAGACCGAGATGGAGCTGTCGCTCTACCGGGAGTACCGCGACATCGTCGGCCAGTTCTCCTACGTGGTGGAGACCGAGCGTCGCTTCTACCTGTGCAACGCGGTCGATGTGCAGGTGCGGAACCCCGAGGGCGACATGTACTTCGAGGTGCGGATGTCCGACGCCTGGGTCTGGGACATGTACCGCCCGGCCCGGTTCGTCAAGAACGTGCGGGTGGTGACGTTCAAGGACGTCAATGTCGAGGAGTTGGACAAGCCGGACCTGCGCCTGCCCGAGGGTGAGGACTTCGGCTGACCGGATTCCGCCTCTGCCGGGCCGCCCGCGTGCTACCTTTCTGGCGGGGGTCGGCCCGCTTCGGCGGGCCACCTCCACCAGTTTCGGGAAGGGCCTCGCGCGTGCGGGGCCCTTCCGGCGTTCCGGGACCGCGCCGGGCGTCGGGGTGGCCCCGGGCAGCTCGTTGCGATGATAAGGTTAGGGTGACCTAACTTGGAGGCGCAATGGCGGTATCCCCACGCGGCGAACGGCGGACGTGGCACGGTGTTGTCGACCGGACCCAATGGTTGACCCCGGCGCTGGTCCGGGTGGTGCTGAGCGGCGACGAACTCCGTGAGATGCCTGCTCTCACTTTCACCGACCACTACGTCAAGATCCACTTCGGTCCGCCGGCCGAACCCGGCCGGCGGCCGGTCACCCGGACCTATACGATCCGCTGGTTCGACCGCGAGACCAACGAGTTGGCCATCGATTTCGTGGTGCACGGCACCGAGGGTCTGGCCGGTCCCTGGGCCGCGGCCGCCCGCCCCGGGGACCTGCTGGCCTTCAACGGCCCGGGCGGCGCCTGGGCTCCCGACCCGAGCGTCGACGTCCACCTGTTGGTGGGCGACGAGTCGGCCGTGCCGGCGATCGCCGCCGCTCTCGACGTGCTGCCGCGCGGGGCCGCGGCCGAGGTGTTCATCGAGGTGGAGGGCCCGGGCTTCCAGCCGCAGCTGCGCCCAGCGCCCGGCACCTTGGTGCACTGGGTGCACCGCGGACACGAGCCCTACGGCGAGCCGCTGGCTCGAGCCGTCCGCTCGGCGCCGTTCCCGGCGGGAAGGGTCGCCGCCTTCGTCCACGGCAACGCGAGCATGGTCAAGGACCTGCGGCGGCACCTGTTCCTGGAACGGGGCTTGGATCGCGGTGACGTGTCGATCTCCGGTTACTGGCGCACCGACTACACCGAGGACCGCTGGCAGGCGACCAAAGGTGAGTTCGTGGCCGAGATGGAGGCCGACGAGGCTGCTTCGGTGGCCTGACGGGCGAGCGACGGTCAGCGAACCGAGCCAGCACCGGACGCTGCCCCGGGCAGTTCGGACAGCAGTTGCCGGGCGAGGCCGAGCAGGATGCCGGTCGCGGGGGACAGCGCCGCGTCGCGGCGGGTGACGAAGGCGAACGTCTCGTACAGCGGAGGATCCAACGGCGCCCAATGCAGTCTGTCGGTTGCCCCGAGGGCCTGAGCCAGCGCGAGCGAGATCACCGTGTCACCGACCCCGCGCTCGGCCAGTTGCAGTGCAATGGCCGGGGATTCGACCTCGACGACGGGGCGCAGGGCTACGCCCGCGTCCTGGGCCCGGCCGAGCAGCTGCCGCCGAGTGGGATCCATGTCGCCCCAACGCACCTCGGGCAGGACCAGGTCGCAGGCGGCCAGCTCTTCCATCGTCTTCGGCAGCCGGGTACGGCTCCGATCCCGGGACAGGAAGACCGCCTCCATCGTCCACTCGACCGGACCGACGTCCAGGCCCCGGTCGTCGACGGGCAGCGCCACCAGGCCGGCCTCGAGTTCGCCGTCGCGGACGCTGGTGGCCACCTGGACCGAGTTCTGGCTGACCAGACGGACGTTGACCTGCGGGTAGAGCGCGCGGAAGCGGACGATCAGCTCGGTGTGCAGCAGGTGATCGGCGCTGCTGAACGTGCCGAGGGCGACCATCCCGCCGGTCAGGGTGCGGATCGGGTCGACGGCGGCTGCGGCCTCCTCGGCCGCCCGCAAGGTGCGCTCGGCGTAGGGCATCAGCACCCTGGCCGCGTCGGTCAGAATCAGCTTGCGGTTGGTCCGGGTGAACAGGCTGACGCCCAGCTGCGTCTCCAGCCGGCGGATCTGCTCGGACAGGCTGGGCTGGGCGATGTAGTGGGCCTCGGCGGCGGCGGACAGCGAGCCGAGTTGGACGGCCGACAGGAAGTACTGGAGCTGGTGCAGGGTGATCGAGGTCGGCATGCGCGCGCTCCTTTCGCCGTCTTCTGGACGGGCTCAAGGCTGAACCTATGGCTATGCCCGAGATCATGCCATGGACGAGGGCTGGTGCCGCCGGGAGACTTGTCCTGTCGGGCCTGCCCGGGATCATCGGGCCGACATCGTCAGAATCGCCCGTTCAGAGGACGAAGGACCATGACCCGCTACTGCGTGATCGGTGCCGGCGCCGCCGGCGTCTCCGCCCTGCAACAGCTCCGCGAAGCCGGCCACGAGGTCGAGTGCTTCGAGAAGTCCAACCGGGTCGGCGGTCATTGGCACACCGACTACGACGCCCTGCACCTGATCACCTCGCGGGACATGACGCACTTCGAGGACTTTCCGATGCCGGCGGACTACCCGCATTTTCCGCGGCGCGACCAGATCAGCTCGTACATCGAGTCTTACGCCCGGCACCACGGCCACTACGATGCGATCACGTTCAACACCGAGATTGTCTCGGTCGCTGGAGAACCGGCCGGCGAGGGCCCGGTCGGTTCGGCCGGCTGGCGGGTGGTCACCTCGCGCGGCGACGAGGGTGTGTTCGACGGGGTGCTGGTGGCCAACGGGCACCTGTGGAGCCCGATGATCCCGCGGGTGCCCGGCACGTTCTCCGGCAAGCAGCTGCACTCCAGCGAGTACCACAACGTCAAGGATCTGCAGGGCACTCGGGTGCTGGTGGTCGGTGCCGGAAACTCCGGCTGCGACCTCGCCGTGGACGTCGCCCAGCACCGGCTCGAAGCCGACGTCGTGATGCGCGAGGGCATCCAGTTCCAGTCCAAGACCTACTTCGGGGTACCGCGGGCCGAGGTGCCGTTCCTGGCCCAGTTCAGCCCGGAGGACCAGGACCTGATCAGCCGGCTGCTGGCCAAGGTGTCCATCGGCGAGGCGAACAACTACCCGGGCATGCCGGAGCCCCAGGCAAAGACGCTCGCCGACGGCCCGGTGACGGTCAACGACCTGCTGCTGTACTGGATCCACCACGGCCGCATCGGCATCCGGCCGGTGATCGAGCGGTTCGACGGCACCACGGTGCACTTCACCGACGGCACCAGCAAGGACTACGACTCGATCCTGTGGGCGACCGGCTTCAACGTCTCGCTGCCGTTCCTCGCCGACGACCAGATCACCTGGCGCTCCGGGGTTCCGGTGCGATACGCCGGGGGCATCCTGCCCGAGGGCGTCGAGAAGCTGTACTTCATCGGCCTGATCGCGCCGCGGGGACCACAGATCCCGATCTACGGGGAGCAGGCGAAGCTGGTCAACCGGATGATCGCCCTGCACAACCAGGCCGGCCCGCGCGGCCTGGCGTTGGCGAACTACTTTGCCACCATCCAGGACCCGGAGCTGCGGGTCGACATCGTGCGCACCATCTGGAACGCCCAGATGGCCGACACCGACCGGCTGTTGCGGGCGCTCGAGGCGGCGCCGACGGCCGGTCTGGTGCGGCGCGACCCGGCGGGGGCGTTCTGATGCCCTCCGTCGTCGCCGATCGACTCGCCGGTCGCGTCGCCCTGATCACCGGCGGCGCCCGGGGCCAGGGCGCGGCGCACGCCGTCCGACTCGCCGGCGAGGGCGCCACCGTGCTGATCGCCGACGTGCTGGATGCCGAGGGCGAGGTCACCGCGAAAACGCTGCGGGCCAATGGAAGCGACGCCCGTTACCTGCACCTGGACGTCTCCGACCCGGCAGACTGGGCGCGCGCGCGCGACGTCATCGAGCAGAGTTTCGATCGACTCGACATCCTGGTCAACAACGCCGGGATCGTCCACGTCACCGAGATCGTCGACGAGCCGCTGGAGGCGTGGAACCGGCTGCTGGCGGTGAACCTGACCGGCGCGTTCCTCGGCCTACACACGTTGATCCCGCTGCTGCGTAAAGGTACCAATCCGGCGGTGGTGAACACGTCGTCGATCTTCGGGCCGTCCGGGGCCATCGGGTACGCCGCGTACGCGGCCAGCAAGGCCGGCCTGCTCGGACTGACCCGCACCGCCGCGCTGGAACTGGCCCCTGCCGGCATCCGGGTCAACGCCCTGGTCCCCGGAGGGGTCAGCACGCCGATGAACGAGGCCGAGCCGCACGGCGGGGTGGTCCCGGAGACGCCCCTGGGCCGGCGCGCGAACGTCACCGAACTGGCTGCCGCCGTCGCGTTCCTGGTCAGCGACGACGCCAGCTTCGTGACCGGCACGGAGCTCGTCGTCGACGGCGGGTTCCGCACCCGCTGAGCCGGTCACCGGGGTCGAACGCCGTCGCGAGCCGGCGCCGGCCCGGCCGAGACGGGTGGGCAGTTTCGGCGAATTCATCCTGGTCGGGTGACGAAAGCCGAACCCGGTGGACGGGACGCTTTGTGCATCCGCCGGACGGCGGCCCCCTGCCGAAGGAATCGCCATGACCTACGACTCGAGCCAACAGATGTCACCCGCCAAGGCTGGGTGGTCGGTCGGACTGTCCACGACCGCCGCCGTGTTCCTGCTGCTCGGCGGGACCTTCCAGTTCCTGACCGGCCTGGCCGCGATCATCCACGACCAGTTCTTCGTCGTGGGCGAGCAATACGTCTTCAAGTTCGACGTGACAACCTGGGGATGGATCCATCTCGTGGTCGGCGTGGTCGCGTTCGCCGCCGGCATCGGTGTGCTCAGGGTTGCCACCTGGGCCAGGGTGCTGGGCATCATCGCAGCCTCACTCGGGGCGATCGGCAACTTCCTGTGGCTGCCCTATCAGCCCTGGTGGTCGATCATCCTGATCGTGCTCTACGTCGCGGTGATCTGGGCGCTGGCCTCCCTCGGCCGAGCCGCCGGCTGACCCCCGTCGCGGTCGCGCCCGACCGGCACGAAGCACACAGCCCACGTCCTGACCGCCGGCGACCCGGCCGGCGGTCAGGACGCGGAGATCCTGCGCACTTCGATGAGCTCGAGACCGAGCCCCTGGATCCGGTCGATCATCCGATGCAGGGCCGCTTGGTCCTCCACGGCACCGCGCAGGATGGATTCGACCGGTTGCTCGAAGACGTGCACGTCATCGATCTCCTCGAGGACCGCGCTGGGCACCGTGCCGGTGACCCGAATTTCGTAGCGCACGTCAGTCACCCGCTGTCCGGCTCATCGAGTCGCAGGTCCATGGCGTCGAGCCCGTTGGCCGCGAGCAGGTCCAGGATCCGCTGCAGTTCGCTGTGGGAGTGCACGGCCCCGGTCAGCACCGTGCAAGAGGTGTCGCTCACCAGGGTGAGTTCGGGGATGCAGGCCCGGAGCACCGGACCGAACCGACCACCGACGCCGAATTCATAGAGTTCGGTCACCTGGGTCCTCCGTCCGGTGGTCATTCTCCAGGTCCAGCCGGCGGCGGACCTCGAGCAACTGCAGGCCGTGGCCGCGCATCCGATTGATGACACCGTGGAAGGCCGCCTGATCGACGGCGCTGCCGGTGAGCACCGTGCCCACCGGCTGGGTCGACATCACCAGGTCGGGCAGTTGAGCCAGGATTTCCGGGGGTGTCACGCCGGCCACGCGAATTTCGAATTCGACTGATGTCATGGGAACCAAAGCTCCTGGCTCGGTGGCCGATGGTGAACCCACCATGCCAGCGGTCCGGTGTGCGGCGCGTCACCCGGTTAGGGTGGACCGGGTTCCGAATCCGTTGGCCGATCGGCAGCCGTAGAGTTCGGGCGAGCCGCGACCGCGGCCGCGTTGCGGTGGCCGTCACCCACCGGATCGGGAGGAGAGGGACGGAGGACGGTCGTTGCCCCAACAACCCCCCGGCCAATCGCGGCTGCGGGCGACGATACCTGCGATCCCGCCGGGTTTTGTGCGCCGCCCGCGCCTCGAGCAGCAGCTCAGCGACGGCGCCGAGCTCCCGGTGACCCTGGTCTGTGCCGGTCCTGGTTCCGGCAAGACCTTGCTGGTGGCCTCGTGGCTGGCGAAATGCCAGGGCCCGACGGCGTGGCTGAGCCTGGACGAGACCGACAACGGCCTGCAGACGTTGTGGGCCGACGTCCTCGGGGCGCTCGGATTGGCCGACGCGGTTCCGGCCGCCAATCCGTTGAGCGATCTGGCACCGGCGTCGACCTTCGGCGCGGCGGAGATCCGACAGGTCCGGGCGGGGCTGGCGCAGCTCCCCGGCCCGACCCTTTTGGTGCTGGACGACCTCGACCATGTGCGCGATCCGGCGGCACTGGATTCGCTGAGCAGCGTGATCGAGCACCAGGACGCCAAGCTGCGGTTGGTGTTGGTGGCCCGGTCCGATCCGCCGCTGCGACTGCACCGGCTACGGATCCGCGGAGATTTCAGCGAGATCAGGGCCCGGGACCTGGCGTTTCGCCACGACGAGGCGGCGCAATTGCTCGCGGTCAACAACCTTGAGGTGAACGGCCGACAGGTCCAGGTGTTGCTGGACCGTACCCAGGGTTGGGCCGCCGGCCTGCGGTTGGCGGCCCTGTCGCTCGCAGGTGCGGAAGTCGCGGGTGCGGAAGTCGACGGGGCCATCGAGCGGTTCACCGGCAAGGACCGGCTGGTCGCCGCGTACCTGATCGGGGAGGTACTCGATCGACAGCCCGCGCAGATCCGTGACTTCCTCCTGCGGACCAGCGTCCTGGAGCGGGTCAGCGGGCCGCTGGCCAACGTGTTGACCGGCCGAACCGACGGCACCGCAGTTCTGGAGTGGCTGGTGGCCGCGAATCTCCTGGTCGTCGAGGTCGGCGAGGTCGGTGGCTGGTTCCAGTACCACCCCCTGCTGCGGGAGTTGTTGGAGCATCGCTTCTCGGTCGAACAGCCGCAGGAACACACCCGAGCGCATCTGGCGGCGGCGCACTGGTTCGCCGATCTCGGTGAACCGATCGCGGCGATCCACCATGCCATCGCCGCCGCCGCGTGGGGCTACCTGAGTCGACTGATTGCCGGCATCGCGGCCCCGTTGGCAGACTCGCCCGAGAGTTCAGCGCTCGCCACCGCTCTCGAGCCCGCCACGAGATCGACGGGTCAGCCGGGCCGGCTGAGCGCCGCGCTCGCCGGGCTGCTCTTGCACTATCACCGGCACGAGTTCCACGCCATGCGCCGGGACGCACTCGATGCGGTAACCTATCTCGCCGACGAACCCACGGACATCCGCCTTCCGGCCGAGGTTCTCATCGCGGCCACGGAGACCGTTTATCGGCGGATCACCGCCAGCAACCGATTGGCCGCGGCCGCGGACCACCTCCTGTCGCTGGTCGACACCGCCTCGCCGGCGATCCTGCCGGCCGGCCGGCAGTACCGGGTCATCGCGTTGAGCAGTCGGGGCGTCGGAGAGCTGACCGCCGGTGAGCTGGTTCGGGCGGAACGGACCCTGCGCGCGGCCAGCGACGGCGCGGCCGAGCTGGGCATGTCGCTGCCGCAGCTGTCGGTCGAGGCGCATCTCTCGGTTCTCGACCTGATCCACGGCCGGATCGACCAGGCCGACCGGCGCGCCACATCCGCGCGCAACGGTGCCGATCGCAAGGGCTGGGGGTCCGAGCCGCAGGCCTTCCTGCTGTACTTCACCCTGGGCATGACCCACCTGGCCCGCAACGAACTCGACGAGGCGTCCGATGTTCTCGATATCGGACTGGCGGCCACCAGCCGGACCCAGGACACCGGTGCCCGGATGCTGCTCGGAGTGGCGACGACCGAGCTGGCGGTGGCCCGCGGTGACCACGACGCCGCCCGGGTCGCGGCCGGGCGCCTGGCCACCGAACTCGCGGAGATCGACGAACTGCCGGAACTCCTGGTCCGCTGGACTGCGGTGGCCCAGGCCCGAGTGCAGCTCCTGGGCGGCCACGCCGGAGCGGTGGTCGCCACGATCCATCCGCCAACGGGCGCGGGTTTCGCCGATGCCCTCGAACGCCTCGTGCTTGCCCGGGCCCAGCTGGACCTGCAGGAGCCCGGGCGAGCGTCCGAGATGCTGGAACCGTTGACCGAAGCGCACTCGCTGTTCCTGGCGGCAACCGTGGAGGCGCTCATCCTGTCGGCCGTCGCCGCCGAGCGCCGGCACCGGGACAGCGCCGCCCTGCGCCTGATTGCCCGAGCGGTCGCCCTCGCCGAGCCCGAACGTCTCGTGCGCCCGTTTCTCGACACCGGTGCCGAGGGCCGCGCTTTGGTCGCCCGGTATCGCCATGTGATTGCCGAGCACACCGAATTCACCGCCCAGCTCCTACCGGCGCGGCCGGTGGAGACGGACCGGCCGGCGGCCGGTCTGGTCGCCGAGCATCTCACCGAGCGCGAGTTGATCGTGCTGCGGTACCTGCCGACGATGTTGAAGGCGGGTGAGATCGCCACCGACCTGTTCGTATCGGTCAACACGGTCAAGTCCCACCTGCGCGCGATCTACCGCAAGTTCGACGTCACCACCCGTCGGGCCGCCGTGGAGCGCGCCCAGGAGCTGAACCTGTTGTGAGCTCCGGTCTCAGGCCTCGTTCGGGGTGACTTCGGTCGGCCGCGTGGGGCCGGTTCGCCAGCGGTGGGCCGCTGCGGGAACGGATTCCATCGACGGCTGTTCGGCCTTCGGATGACCGGCGAACCAGTTCGCGTACGCGGCGCGCCGGGTCCGGCGGAAAGCCCATGGGCGATGACGGACAGGCCAACGGTGGCGACCACGGCCAGCAGCAGGGTGTGCTCGGCGGGCAGTTCGCTCTCGTCGAGCAGGATCACCCCGAAGACGATGGAGGCGAGTCCGCGCGGGCCGAACCATCCGAGGAACAGGACGGTGGCGGGTCGGGCGCGAGTGCCGATCAAGGACACCGCAACCGGGACCATGCGCACGACGGTCAGACTCAGGGCCGCGTAGAGCACCAGCTGCCAGGTCAGCTCGGCCAGGGCCGGACCGAGAATGATGGCGCCGAACACGATGAAGGTCACGGCGTTGGCCAGTTCGCCGCCCTCGTCGACCAGATAAGTGACGGTGCCCTCCGGTTCTCGATGCAGCCAGCCGAAGATGAAGCCCGCCACGAAGGCGGCCACGAAGATGCTCCCGCCCAACGGCAGGGCGACACCGGCGGACAGCAGCGCCGTTGCCGCGGCGAGCAATTGCTTCCATCCGGTCTCGATGGTCCGGTGTCGGGCGGCCCACAGCAGGGCGAGCCCGCCGATCCCACCGGCCGCGATGCCGGCCAGCGCGCCGTATCCGATCTCCTGGAGGAGGAGGTGCAACGCAGACGCTCCGGTCAGTGCGCCGTCCTGGCCTTCGGCGACGGCGATGGCTATCAGGAACAGGGGCACGCACAGGCCGTCGTTGAGCCCGCTCTCGACGTTCAGGCCCTGCCTGATCCGGGACGGAATGCGCTCGTCGGTCACCACCGCCTGGCCGAGTGCGGCGTCCGTGGAGGCGAGCATGGTGGACGAGCACCAGGGCCTCGGCCACGCTGACGCCCGGCAGCACCGCAACCCCGACGCCGACGCCGACCACGATGGTCAGCGGCAACGCGATGGCCAGGAGTCGTAGGGGCACCGTGTGCTCGCGGCGCAGCGCCGGGGATCGAGATGCGGGAGGCGTCGGCGAACAGCACCAGGGTCAGGGTGATCTCGGCGATCAGCTTGACCTGTTCACTGCCCATCCCGAGGTTGATCCAGCCCAGGGCCGGTCCGACCAGCAGTCCGGTCACCGTGAAGAACATCGGCGCGGTGATGTTGAACCGCTCCAGCCGGCCCGAGGTGGCGGCGTAGCACACCAGCAGTGCGGCGATCACCGCCAACGTCCAGGTCATGGCAGCCTCCGCTGGTCACGGGCCGGTGCGCGCCGACGGGGCGGCACGCAGCCGCGTTCAGAAATCCTGGCCCGTTCGCCGGCTCCGTGCGTCACCCCATTCAGGTGAAGCACCCGCCGCGGTGCCGGCCGTCCGAGAGGTCCTCAGCTCGTGGGCTGCGCCGCGCTCGGCACCGGGGTCGGAATGGTGTGGGTGGCCGCGGCGGCCGCCGCGGCTCGATCGACCGAACGGAGCGGCGTGGGCCGGTGCCGGACCGCGGCCACGACGGCGAGCGCTATGCCGCAGACGCACATGATCGCCATCAGTAGACAGGCCCGGGCCAGCCCGGACGCGAGCGCATCCGCCGGCGAAGCGCCGCCGGCGGCGTGATTGCTTGTCACGCTCGAGTACACGGTTCCGACCGCGGCGACAGCAAGGGATCCGCCGACATAGCGGGCCATGTTGGAGATGCCGGAGGCCTGACCGACCTCGTCGGGGGACACCACCGACGTGGACGCGGCCGAGGCCGGTCCGTTCGAGAGGCCCAGCCCGGCGGCGGCGATCACCAGCGGCGCCACCAGAACCGCGTACGTCCAGTTGGCCTGGAGGAACGAGAGCACGACAAGACCCAGTGCGGCGGCGATGAACCCCAGGCCGATGGCCGCCCTGGTCCCGATCTTGACGGCCACCGGCGTGATCAACGGTGTGATGGCTATCAGCGCGCCCGCCGCGGGCAACGTCGCCAATCCGGCCTCGAACGCGCTCATGCCGAACGCGGCCGGGTCCTGGAAGTACAGGCTCAGGACGTACATCAGCCCGTTGAGTACGCCGGCCACGATGAGAATGGCCAACGTCGCGCCGACGAGGGCGCGGTTGCCGAAGAGTGCCAGGTCGACGAGCGGGGCCGCCACCTTTCGTTCGACCATGACGAAACCGACGACTGCGGCCGCGGAAAGGACCAGGCAGCCGATCGTCGGCAAGGACGTCCAGCCCCAGTCGCTGCCTTCGCTCAGGGCCAGCACCACCGGGACCAGGATCACCGCGATCAGGATCGTGCCGAGCAGGTCGATGGAGCGCGGACGATCCGGGTCGCGCGATTCGCCCACCGTGAACATGGTCACCGGAATGCAGACCGCCGCGATCGCCGCGTCGATCCAGAACAAACCTTGCCAGCCGGTCGAATCGACAAGGAGGCCGCCGACCAACGGGCCGAGCGCGGCCCCGGCCGCAGATGCCGCGCCCCACAACGTGATTGCCTTCATCTGGGCAGCACCCGACGCGGCGACCGAGAGCAGGCTCATGCCGCAGGCGAGAATGGTCGAACCGGCGGCGCCCTGGATCATCCGGCCGATGATGACGCCGGCCCCCTGTTGCGAGAGCGCGATGAGTACACAGGACGCGACGAAGAGGATCAGGCCGTAGGTGAAGATGCGGCGTCGACCGAACACGTCGCCCAGGGCGCCGGCAGTGACGATCACCGCGGCGCCGACGAGCATGTAACCGGTCACCGCCCACTGCAGCTGCGAGATGGGCGCGTTCAGGTCCTCGCTGATCGCCGGCAGCAAAATCGTCACGGCCGAGGTGTTGGCGTTGACCACGAGCGCGGAGACGCAGGCCACCGTCAGTACGCCCCAGCCGGCCGACCGGCCGGCTGCCGTCGGCGCCGCCGCGGTCACTCCGGCCCGATCCGGTCGGCCGCGGCCACCAGCGCCTGCGGCAAGAGGCACCCGCAGACCGGCACCTGGGGCCGGCCGTTGCTCATTCCGGGGGAAACGTCCTCGGGGAGAAGATGCATGACGGCGACACATCCCTTTCCGGACCGGCGACGAGCGTGACCCGTTCGCAGGCCATGCCCGATCGGAGCAGAACGAACGAGAGGCCAACCCTATCGCGCGCCCATCTCACACCAGGCCGGTGAGCAGAGCGTGTCCTGCCGATGAACACGAGATTGTCCGGCGTCGCCGTCCGGGCCGGCCCCGGGGGAGCGTCGCCCCGGTCCGCGAGCTGTCCACCTATGGGCCGGCTGTCCACATCCGGACCGGGGCCGTTGGGTCGGGCGGGTGCGGTGCGCGAGTCTGGCGTCCTGCCGGGTAGGGGTTCCCGGCCTCGGCGGGGCAGGGGTGGTGCGGGTGGCGGCCAAGGACGTGCTGGGCCGGGATGGTGAGGAGCTGGCCTCCAGATACCTGGAGGACGAAGGCCTGGTGGTGGTGTCCAGGAACTGGCGGTGTTCGGAGGGGGAGTTGGACATCGTCGCCCTGGTGCCGTGGGCGAACCAGGTGGTCTTCTGCGAGGTGAAGACGCGCCGGGGGGTCGGCTACGGAGAGCCGGTGGAGGCGGTGACGTATGCCAAGCGTCGCAAGCTGCGCCGCCTGGCCTCGCTGTGGTTGCGGGCCAACGCCCGTGGCTATCCGACGACGCGGTTCGACGTGATCGGGGTGCTGTGGGAGTCCGGACGCAAGCCGGTCATCGATCACCGGGTCGAGGCCTTCTGATGGGACCATGCTGATGGCACTGGGGCGAACCTGGACGGTGGCCCTGGACGGCGTGGCCGGCCGGGTGGTGCGGGTCGAGGCGGATCTGTCCAACGGTCTGCCGGCGGCGAATGTGATCGGTACCGGCGACGCGGCCAGTGCCCAGGCCAAGGACCGGATACGGGCCGCGGTGCACAATTCCGGGCACAAGTTCCCGGACACCAGGGTGACGTTGGCCCTGTCGCCGGCGAGTCTGCCCAAGAAGGGCGCCGGCTACGACGTGGCGATGGCGGTCGCCCTGTTGGCGGCCGCCGACGTGATTCCGGCCCCGGCGGCCGAGAGATTCGTGCTGGTCGGCGAGTTGGGCCTGGACGGATCCATCCGTGCGGTGCCCGGAGTACTCCCGCTGTTGATCGCCGCGATTGCCGAAGGTCGCCGGGATGCCGTGGTGCCGGTGGAGAATCTGGCCGAGGCGACGCTGTCCGGTGCCCGGGTGTTCGGCGCCGCCACTTTGGCCGACCTGATCGGCCACCTGCGGGGCGAGCAGCTCCTGGCGCCTGCGCCGGAGCCGGGCGAGACGGTGGCCCAGCCGGTGCCGGACCTGGCCGACGTGCTGGGACAGCCGGAGGCCAGGCGGGCGCTGGAGTTGGCGGCCGCCGGGGGCCACCACCTGGTGATGATCGGACCCCCGGGAGCCGGGAAAACCATGTTGGCCAAGCGACTTCCGGGCATCCTTCCACCGCTGGACGATGAGCAGGCGATGGCGGTGACCGCGATCCACTCGGTCGCCGGAATGCTCGATGCGAACAGTCCGCTGATCCGCCGGCCACCGTTCATCGATCCGCACCACTCGGCGACGCTGCCCGCCATGGTGGGCGGCGGCTCGGGGGTGATCCGGCCGGGCGCGGCGAGCCTGGCGCACCATGGCGTGCTGTTTCTGGATGAAGCTCCGGAGTTCAAACCGACGGTGCTCGATTCGCTGCGGCAGTCGCTGGAGGACCGGGAGGTGCGGGTGTCGCGGTCGAATCGGACGGTTTCGTTTCCGGCCCGGTTCCAGTTGGTGGTGGCGGCGAATCCGTGTCCGTGTGCGGCGGCGCGGGACATTGATTGCACGTGTGCGGCCGGTGTGCGGCGCAAGTATCTGGGTCGGTTGTCGGGGCCGTTGTTGGACCGGGTGGATATCCGGGTGCCGGTGGCGCCGTTGTCGGTGGAGGCGTTGATCAGTCGTGGGGTGCGGGGGGAGTGCTCGGCGGTGGTGGCGGGTCGGGTGGCGCGGGCACGGGTGCGGGCCGCGGAGCGGTGGTCGGATCCGCGGTGGGCGGGCGCGGCGGGGGGTGCCGTGGTGAACGGCTCGGTGCCGGGCCCGGTGGTGCGGGCGTATTGGGATGCGGTGGCGGTGGATCGGACGGCAGTGGATGACGCGGTGCGGGTGGGTCGATTGACCGGACGGGGATATGACCGGGTCTTGCGGTTGGCTTTGACGAGCGCCGATCTGGGTGGCCGGGATCGGCCGGAGCGCGGAGATCTGTTTCGGGCGTTGGCGATGCGGTGTGGGGAGGAGTTGTGACGGCGGTGCCGGAGTCGGTGGATGAGGAGGTGCGGGTGGCCCGGGCGGGGTTGTTGCGGGTGGCCGAACCTGAGCAGGCCCTGCTGTCGGCGTTCGTGGAACATGTGGGTCCGTTGGAGGCGTGGGCGCGGATCTGCACCGGCAACGTTCCGGTGCCGGTCCGCAACGTGGTGGGTCCGCGGCTGGTCGAGGCGAACGCGCGGGAGTTGTGGGCGCGGGCCGAGTTGGACCTGTTGACAGCAGATCGGTGCGGGGCCGGTTGGTGATCCCGGAGGACCGGGAGTGGCCGGCGACAGTGGCCGGCAGTTTTGCGGTGGCGTCGGAGATGTTGCCCCCGTTGGGGTTGTGGGTGCGTGGCCGGCCGTTGTTGCCGGGGCCGTGGGGAGCGGTGACGGTGGTGGGGTCACGGGCGTCGACGCCGTACGGGGTGCGGGTGGCGGCGGAGTTGGCCGGTGGGTTGGCCGCGGCCGGTCGGTGTGTGGTGTCGGGAGCGGCGTTCGGGATCGATGCAGCGGCACACCGAGGGGCGTTGGCGGTCAACGGCTTCGGCGGGCCGGGTCCGGTGACGGTGGCGGTGTTGGCGTGTGGGATCGACCGGGCGTATCCGGCGGCGCACGAGGTGTTGGTGGACGCGATCGCCGAGCGGGGCGCTGTGGTCAGTGAGTATCCGCCGGGGACGACGCCGGCGCGGCACCGGTTCCTGGTGCGGAACCGGTTGATCGCGGCGTTGGGGGAGGCCACGGTGGTGGTCGAGGCCGGTCGGCGGTCGGGGTCGACGGCGACCTTCCGGGCGGCGCGGGAGCTGAACCGGGTGGTGGCGGCGGTGCCCGGGCCGGTGACGTCGGCGCTTTCGGCCGGCTGTCACGAGTTGATCGCGGCCGAGGGTGCGCTGCTCGTCACCGGCGCGGCCGACGTGCTGGGGCTGCTCTCGGGTGGTGCCGGTGCGGGCGGGTCGGACGCAAAGGCGGTGGAGGTACGGCCGACGGACAAGCTGTCGCCGGAGTTGGCGGTGGTGTACGAGGCGTTGCCCGGCCGCGGGTCCCGGGACCTGTCCGCACTGTCGGCCGAGGCCGGGCTGTTCGCCGACGACACCTTGGCCGCGCTGGCCGAACTCGAACTGCTCGGCATGGCCACCCGCGACGGCGCCAATTGGAGACGTGTCCGTGCCGGTGGTTGCGCGCTGAGTTGTGACCGGACCTACCCTTCGTGGGTTCGCCCGGCAGCGTGCCCGGTCGATCAGCGCTCACTGTTCTCCTGAACTCTTCTCTGCACACCGATGGTGGGCAGGACCGAGTTGAGGGTCACCTACCGGCCGCTTTTGGGCCACCACAGGCCACGGGTCGGGTCGGTCGCGGACAGGATCAGGCTGGTCGCGGTCAGGGCCGCGAGCCAGTTCGTGCGCTTTGGGACGCCAGAGGGTCACGCCGACACAGACGTCACATTCGGGTGCGACCCGGCGCCACAACCTCGGCCAGGAAACCGAATCCCGGCCGGCGCCCATCCGGCGCAAGCGATCCCGGTGACCGGGAACACGGTGATGTGCAACCGCCCTGACCGACGGGCGCGGTCAGTCTTCGTCGCGGCGTGCCGCGACCAGGGCGTCGAGGCTGAGCTCCTGTCGCGAGGAGATCTGCAGCTTGCGGTAGGTGTTGGCCAGGTGCTTCTCCACCGTCTTGCGCGAGACGTACAGCGTCTGAGCGATGGCCTTGTTTGACATGCCGCGGAGGGCCAGGCGGGCAACTCTGACTTCGCTCGGGGTGAGCTCGTCCGGGTTCACGGGTCGGCGCCTGGGTCTTGCTCCGCCGGCCAGCAGTTCAGCGCGAGCCAACTCTGCGGTCTGAAGCGCATGACATCGGGTTGCGAGGTCGAAGGCTTCTGCTAGCGCTTCTCGGGCCGCCCGGGGCCGGCCGTCTTGACGCAGCGCCATCCCCATGGCCAGCAAGGCGTGGGCCAGTTGTAGACGGGCCTTTGATGGACGGAGGACACGAATCGCCTCGTCGAGCAAGGCCATCCGTTCGGGGCCGACGAGGGTGGTGGCCCGCACTCGAATCGCCGCACCGACGGTGATGGGACCTGACGCCTGCCGGGCCAGGTCGAGATTTTCTCGGGCGAGATCCTCGGCTTCGGCGTTGCGCCCGAGGGCAAGGAGAGCGCGAACGGCGTGCAGCCGCCAGTCGATCAACCCGGGGTTGAGCACGCCGAGTTCAGTCATCGCGCGCCCGGCCTGCAGGAGGTCGGCGAGTCCAGCGGTAGGGTCGCCCAGCTCGACTTTCATTCGACCGCGAACGGTCAGCAGCAGTGCGGTCGGATAGTCGACGGGTTCGTAGCCGAAGGGCGATGACTGCAACAGCGAGGCTGCCTCCGGCTGCCGACCTTGGTCGAGCAGTGCCGCGGCCAGGATCGCTGTGGTGCCGGGTGCACCATGCCCCCAACCCGCCATGGTGGTTGCCCGAATCGTCTCCTCCGCTTCGCGTTCCGCCTCAAGCAGGTTCCCTCGGGCCAAATAGGCCATCGCCCGGAACGTCGAGATGACAAGGTGCCCGACTTGTTGGCCGCTCCGCGCCACCTCGGCGAGGATGTCGTCCACCAACGCGTCGAACTCGACGTTCCGTTCGAGTACGGCCAGGCTCAGCACCAGCATGGCCAGGCAGGTCGAATCCGACGACACGAACGCCAGCGGTCCGGGTGGGGATAGGGCGCGGTCGGCGAGGTCCCAGGCCTCGTCACGCGATGACATCCGGGCGGCGTCAATGGACAGATAGCACCATAGGCGCCGGCGACGAGCGTCATCCGGGCCGTCGGCCAGCTTGCGTAATCGCCGGTACGTCGCGTCTTGTCCGGCCAGGACGTGGAGTTGCAGGTGACCACACCAGTATCGTTCGATCTCGATGTCCAGAGACAGGTCGGCGTCGGTGTCACCGAGGCGTGCCAAGGCGTCGTCCAAGGTCGCAACAGCGGCCGTTATCGCCCCTGCGCGCGTCTGGTAATCCGCCAGTACGAGGGAACGAACAGCGGCGAGTCGGGGCTCGGTTGTAGCCGCGATGGCATCGGCCATGAGTTCGATGCCCTTCGGTGAACCTGCAGACGCCTCGACCGCGCCGAGTTCGAAGCGAACGTCGGCGATCGTTGCTTCTTGTGGTGGCTCGGCGAGCGCCCGGCGGAGAAACTCGGCGGCGGCGTCCGGAGTGCCTGAGCCGACCGCCGTCCGCCCGGCTCGGCGCAGCACCTCGACCCACGATTGGTTGCCGGCAGGGACGGCCCTTAGCAGGTGCAGGCCGACGATTTGCGGATCGGCGTCCAGATCGAGCAGCAGGTCCGCCGCGTTGGCGTGCCATCGGGCCCGATCGTTGGTTCCCAGGTCGGCAAGGATGGCGGCCTCGATGATCGGATGGGCAAAGCGGACTGTCGGGCCCGGTGCCAAGATCCGTGCGGCGATCAATCTGTCAGCCGCGTCGACCAGCGCCGAGCTCGTCACTCCCGCCAACCGGGCGATCGTGGTCAGTCGCATCCCTTCGCCCAGGACGGCGCAGGCTCGCGCCACGGGAAGGGCTGCTGGAACGACGGCCAGCCGGAACAGCACGGACCGGAGGATCGAAGGTGGTCCCAGATTGCTGACGGTGACAACGTTCTCAGCAATCGGAAGCAGGTCGCGTTCAGCGATCTCGCCGAGCAGCTCTCCGAGATAGAAAGGGTTTCCGCCGGTGGCTGACGAAACGGTGGCGCGGAACTCGGCGTCCGGAGCCTGACCCAGCCGACGGGTGATCACACCGCCCACTGCGACTTCGCTCAATGGCTCGAGATGCAGCAACGGTTCACCGTATGTCGCAAAGAGTTCTTCCAACCGCCGGGAATCGGGCGCCTGATCCGGCGGCCGGGTGGCAATGAGAACCAACAGCCGCAGATCCGCTACCCGAGGGGCCAGGTAGGCAAGAAAGAGCAGGGTCTCCGCGTCCGCATCGTGCGCATCGTCGATGACAAGAGCAATCGGGTGCGTGTCGCCAAGGTTGGACACGGTCCAGTACAGGCCGTGAAGCACCTGGAATGGTGAGATTGCCGTGGCTGCTGCTTGCTCGATCGATGCCGCGGCGACATCGTCTTCGGACACACCCAGGACAGCGGAGGCGCCACGGGCAGCACCGACCATGACGGTGTCGCGAACGGTCCGGGTGAGCACCGAACGTTCCAATAGCTGACGAACCACACCGTAAGGAAAGGCGCGTTCCAGATCCAGACCGCGGGCCCGGTGAACAGTCAAACCGGCATCGATCATGCTGGGTCCCGCTGCGAGTAGCACGGAGGTCTTGCCGAGACCCGCGGCAGCCTCCAGGATGAGCATTCTGCCCGATCCTTGGGCCGCTTGCCGGGCGGCCGAGCTGATCGCCGCCAGGATCCCGTCCCGTTCGAGAAGCTGGCGCTCGTCGGTGGTCACCCGCATCACCCGCTCTCGACGATCCGTGGGTGCTCGCGGAGGGCAACGTTAGTCCCGATCAGGGCGGTGCGCCGAACAATTGGCCCGGCAATCGCCCACGAACTGGACCTGGACCCACCTCGGGCCGCACCCAACGGAGTAGGGACAGCGACTTCCATGGTGGGGTCCCCACGTAGCCCAGTAGGGTGCGGCCCCACTGCTGCGAGGCCTCAGCAGTTCCACGATGGCGTCATGTTCGTCATGCTGACGGTCGAGGTGGATCCCGATTCTGATCCCCTGTGCGGATGGATCGCCGGGGCGGAAATCGGCGCAGCGCACGCTGAGTCCGACTTGGGCAACAGCGATTCAGGCTGTCACCGCACGGCAAACGTTCACCGGATGGACCGAATTCTCTCTGGCCGTCGAAGCGGCTGTCGCCCAGGTTCGGGTGGCCCGGCGAGCACCGCCGACCCGTGCTTCGCCGAAGGGCTCGTCAGGTATTTCGTCCCCAGGGTGACGGCCAGCGGCCGCTGCGGCGGAACGTTGTCCGGCCTTGGATTACTTCACAGAAGCCGCTCGCGTCGGACCGGCAAGCCGGGCACGAACCCTCTACAGCGCAAACGCAGTCGCTCGGGGTTAGGACCGTCGACCTTTCGCATGGAGCAGCAACGATGCGGTGGCATCGGTCCATCGCCTGGTAACTGGTCGTCAGGCAGGCGGTTTCGCAATCTCTTGGACCGTGCGCAGTGGAGCGACTCGACCGCGTCGTCACACAGGAGGAACAGAATGGACCACGAGAAAAGCGCCCTGAATCGAATTGGACTCGGTGGCCCGAAGTCCGCGACCGGGCCGGCGGCGGGCGGGGCGACCGCCCGCATCAAGGCCCTCCACCAGCGCGTGACGCTTGCGGTTGCTGTCGTGGCAGCCGCGAGTCTGCTCGGGTCGTGCGCGGCCAACGCGGCCGCCGCCCAGACCGCGACCACGCCAACGTCATCATCGAGCATGTCGGCGAGCAGCGGACCCGCCGCCGAGGCGGTAACGCTGCCGCCCTCACAGAGCAAGGCGGCGGACAGCGAACTCGCCCGGACCGCGACGCTCCCGCCGGGAGGGCGTCTGGTGGCATCGATCGCCATGCCTTCGCCGGGAAGCGTCGAGACGGCTTTCGGTTCTGTTTGGGTCGCGAACGGGCCGGCGCACACGGTCACTCGTCTCGATCCACGCACCAATGCGGTGATCGCTTCGCATCCCAACGCCCGATCCCGCGTCGGTGGTCGCCGTCGGGGCGGGTGCAATCTGGCTGACCAGCTTCCCCGGCAACAGCCTCAGCCGGATCGATCCGGTACACAACCGCGTGACCCGGACAATCACTCTCGCGCCCGGAGGTGCCGGCCCCGATCGGCGTCACCGTCTTCCACGGCTTCGTCTGGGTCGCCAACCACGACGGTGAACCGACGACCTCGGTCTCCAAGATCGACCCGGCGACGATGCGTGTCGTCGACGTGATCCCCGTCGGCAGCCAGTCGGACTGCCGGGCCGGTAGTGGATCCTCTCCAGCGCAGGGTCGATCTGGACCAATGTCAACGGGGACCACCGAACGTGGTCGTGCGTATCGACCCGCACACCGACCGCATCGTGGCGACGATCCCTGCCCCTAGCGCCTGTGCCCAACTCGCCGCGGACAACTCCGCCGTCTGGGGCGCCAGCGGCGACGACCCTTCCTGCACCCCCAGCGTCAGCCGCATCGACCCGCGCACCAACAAGGTGGTCGCGACGATTGACGAGGGCGGAGCGGCTGACGCCGTCGCGCTGTACCACGGCTCGCTCTGGTACGGCACGATGGCGACCCACAAGCTGGTGCGAGTCGACTCGCGGACGAACAGGGTCATCGGTCAGCTGGATCTGCCTGGACCAGCTTTCGGCATGACCGCCGGCGCCGGCGCCATCTGGGTCACCGATAGGGACGATGGGCAGCTCTTCAAGGTCGATCCCGGCGCTCACCATTAGCACCAATACCGTTCAGTTAGTGTTACAGGGGTGTAGTTCGTTGGCATCCTTCGTGCTGGGTGGAAGAGTTGAGAGACGGCCTGTCGTGGGGCTCGGGTTGGCAGGAACGGTATGGGATGCCGAGTAAATCGGCGATCTTCCAGGCGCGGGCCTGGTTGGGTGCGGAGCGCTGGGGACGTTGTTCGAGCGGGTCGCGGTACCGGCCGGGGTGGCGCCCCCGGCGGGTGTGGTGGTGCCGGGGTAGGTGGCCGGGCGCCGGTTGATCGCATGGATCCGAAGCTGGTGGGCCGCGGGGGTTCCGGACGGGGCCGGGCAATCATGGCGGTCTGGGCAACATTGACGACCGGCTGCGGGCCACCTTCGGCACGACTACGGGCTGGTGGTGGAGACCGCCCGGGCTCCGGCACCGAGGGAATCGTCCGGGTGCCGAAGTTCGCCCGCGTGGTCGCCGGCGACTGCTGACGCGGTGGCCGCGGCCCCGCGCGGAGACCGTTCGGTTGTCAGCGGAGACCGTTCGGGCACGCCGCCCTGCCCGAACGCTTCTGCCGGGCGGCGGCCGGGGCGTCTAGGCTGGCCCGGGCCGTGGTGAGGTCCGGCCGGAGGGAGCCACCGCCGATGCCTACGTACGACACTGACCGGATGCCCACCGACCGGTCCCGTCCGGTCCGGGGCGTGCCGGGACCGCCGCGGAGCACCACGACGGGTTTGCTGCGGACGCCGTCGGCGATCCTGAACCTGCACGGGCTGGCCGGCAACAGAGCGGTCGCCGCATCGATGGCGCCGATGCTGCAACGGGACGAAGACCCGGGGACTGCCTCGCCGTCGGAGGCTCCGGCGCCGATCGGACCGATCGACCAGAAGGTGGAGCTGAGCACACCGGAGCCGATCACGGTGCCGGCCCGGGAGCTCGGTGATTTTCCCGAGCCCGACCCGAACGCGCCCACCGCGCAGGCCGACGATGACACCGCGCATCCGAGCGCGGACATCGCCGTGCAGGTCCCGTTCAGCTACCAGGGGACGCTGATCTACCGCAACCTCAACGTGGCCCAGATCCGCTCTCTGCACCTGGATATCGGCCACGAGCCGTCCGTCTCCATGGTGCTCTCGCCGTCCAGCGGCCTGGCCGTACAGGAGGCGATCACGCTGATCAACTGGCATTGGATGCCGCCATGGCACCGGGAGATCGAAGTCGGCCTGTCCGCGGTGCTGCAACAGACCCTGATGAACCAGCCGAACGCCTCCGGCGGCGGACCGAACGCCTCCGGCGGCGGACAGCTGCAGATCGAGCAGCACATCGTGCCCTGGTTCTCCATCACGCTGAGCGCCTCGGGGATGTACAGCCCCGCCCAGCGGGGCCGCGACGGCAAGTTCGAACTCGGTCCGGCCGCCGGGGCGGTCATCCACTTTCCCTGAGCGGTGAGCGTCCGGTGTACGCCGATTCAACGAGCCACAAGATCAACTATCGGAGTGACGCGGTGGAGGCGGGTAAGTCGGAGGCGACCGTTATCCGTTGTGGAGAGGGGACTTTGCGCACCGGCCTGGATACCCAGGGCCGGTGCGCGAAGTCTGCTCAGGACTTGTGGAACGCCACCATGTCCTTCACCGGGGAGGGCACCGAGTCGCCGGTGGTGAGCAGTACCTCCGCCGCCAGCTCGACCACGTAGGTGCACTTGAAGAGGTTCTTGGCGGTGCTTGGCGCGGTCACTTGCGCAACGCCGAACACTACGGTGGGCGGGCTGGCGGCGGCATCGTCGACCATGGTCAGGGAGAAGCCCCCGGGTCCGGTCAACGTCATCGTCAGCGGACCGAGGTTCGGGTGTTCCGCGGTGTACCGGACGTGCAACTGATCGGTGACATCGGCACATCCGGCGCCGATCTCGTCGATGTTGACGCTGACCACGGCGAGCTGGCCATTCAGCCGGGTCGGCACCCAGGAGCCGAATTTCTGCACCTGGTTCCATATGTCGTTGCAGACGGCGACGGAGTGCGCTGTGCCCACATCGATCCCGGCGCCCAGGTCTCCGACCTTGCGCCATGACATCCGGATGCTGATCACCTGGTCTGCGCCGCGCTGTGCGGGCGGCACGTCGTCACCGGCATCGACAATGGAGACGTCGTGTACCGGCCATGCCAGCAGGGTTGAGGTTTGAAGGTTCAGGTAGTCGCCGGTGGAGGAGAAGAAGCCCTCCGCTGTCCAGTAGTTGTTCGCGGTGGGCACGGCGATCCAGCCGTCCGCAGCGACCGGAATGGTGATCTCGTCCGGGCCGCCGGTGCCGTTCACCACATACTGTTTCGGCGTGATCAGGCCGACCCTGGTGAACGATCCGATGTTCGTGGGCGCGATCTGGGCCGGCAGTACGGGTGACCAGTCGGCCGCGCCCGGCAGGAACACCTCGAAACGGTACTCGGGCGCGCCGCCGTTGTACTGCTTCTGCAGCGCAGACCCGTTCAGCCGGACGGTCGAGTAGAACGCCCGATGGTCGGGTGTCGTCAGCCCGGTGCCGCCGATGCCCGCGTCCACGTGGCTCGTGTAGTCGTAGGTGCCCAGCTTGTAGAAGTACGGCAGCGGTGGCCGGGGCGGGCACAGGAAGGAGCAGAACCGCAGGCAGATCATGCGACGGAGCCAGAAGCACAGATACGGACACCAGCGAATCAGGTCGAGTTCCTTGACGACCCCGGCGAGATCGTCATCACTTCCGCGGACCGCCGCTTTGGTGAGTGCTGCGACAGCCTTGTCGTTCTCGGCAATGTCGACGACCGCCTTCGCCCATTCCCTGATCGGCCCGGGATCCGCGGGTTTCGGCACCGGTCCGAACTGGGCCGGGTCGAACAACAGGCAGATCCGGATGCATCGCAGGAACGGCACCATGATGCACAGCCACCAGCAGAACAGCCGGCAGTACTTGATCAGGTCGAGCCGCTCGAGAACGGCGCGGACAGTCTGGACATCGCCCTTGGCGTGCGCGTCGAGTACTGCGGCGAAGTCGTCGGCGCCCGCGGCGAGTTTGCCTGCGGCGGCGGCCATGTTCCGGAGCGAGACGATCAGATCGCCCTCGGCCTTGGTGCGCGGACCGGCGGCCAGCCGGTAACAGAACAACTGGCAGCGCACGGTCAGTACCCACACGCAGATCAGTCGGGCCCACCTGAGCAGGCCGAACTCTTTCAGAGTGCTGTGGAAGGCATCTGCGTCGAGCCGATCGAGGGACTCGACCAGCCCGGACAGCGTTCCCTCGCTCTGCGCCAATGCGGCGAAGGCGATGGTCGCCTCGCGGGCCTCGTCGACGCTCAGCTCGTCCATCGGTACATCCCGACAGAGCCAGAAACAGACCCGCTGGATGTGCCAGCTGCAGATCCAGCGGCAGATCAACTCGGTGCGCTCGGTGACGCCGGCCCGCTCCAGGAGCTCGGCAAAGCTGGCAACATCGTTGGTGCGCATCGCCTCTTCGAGGTTGGGAAGTACGGCCTCATCGTCGAGGAGCCGGTTGAGGATGGCGCCGACGTCGCGAATCTCGTCCCTCGCTACTTCGATTTCGGCGTCAGACCCGGGCAGGGCGTCCTGGTGGGGGGATTGCGTCATAAGGGAAACACTCCTTCGGTAGATCGTTCCGCGGAGCGCGGCGTGTTGTCGGATGCAAGGAGGTCCCGGCGGACCAGCCACGTACCCGGCTGGGCCGAACGATCACGACAAGTACCTGTTCGGCTGACCGCGCCTGGCCGGCCAACCTGACCGCGGGCGATGACGAACGTCCCGACCGGGACCGCGTTCGGAAGGCCGTCCTTCTTCGGGATTCTGGAACTCGAGCAGGCGCCGGGGACCCGAGTACTGTTTTCACCACCTGGTCGGCCGAGCAGAGGAGGCGGGCATGTACGGAGTACTTCGTACCTTGGGTCGTGTGGTCGGTGTCGGACTTGTCCCCGTGCTCCTATCGGTGTCGGTGGTCGGGGCTGCGTCGGCGTCACGCGCGCCGAGTGTGGCCTCTGGCACCGAGCGACAATGCGTCCCGGTACGGCTCAGCGCCGTCGGTCAGGATCTGGGCCCGGACGACCAAGGTTTGCTGCACACCGAGGCGACCGTGTCGCTCGGCCGCATTCCGCTCGCCAGTACCTACGCGACCTTCACCCCGGGTGCACTGACCGGCACTTCGCTGGCCTTCAGCGGTCCGATCGTCTTCACGCCGGAAGTGGGGTCGGCGACGCTGACCGCGACCGTGACCGGGGCCGTCGACCTCGGTACCGGGTCGTTCACCGCGACCTCGACGGCGCTCACCGGAACGCAGGCACTGGCCCCGGTCTCCGGTCGGCTGGTATTCCGCGGGACCGAGGACTTGACCACGGGTGCGTTCACCGAGATCATCACCGGTCAGGTCTGCGCCCGTTCCCACTGACCCCGGTTCGAGGTCGGCTGCACGGCCGGCAGAGCCCGGCCCGCCCTCGGGCGCAGGCGGCCGCCCACCGGGCACGCGTCAGGGCACGAGGTCGGGTCGCCTCGTGCCAGGCGGATCGCCTCGACGGCCGAGGTGGCGCGGGGCACGTCCTCGGCCTTGGTGTCCGGGGCGAGGCTCCGACCTGTCGCATCGGAAACCTGATCACCTCGCGGGGCGTCGGGCACCCCGCGTTCAGCGATTGCCGTTGCCCGGCAACCATATCGGGGATCACACGTTGCGCCTGTGCGCACACGATCACCCCGAGCACGTTCGGTGTGGGCGGTTTGGGCCGCCCGGGGCGCGCCGGGCACGAGGTCGATTCCGGTTACTATTCCGGTCGGACCGGGGCGCCCGATCAGGAGGCGTATCACCCCGGTGGGGTACCACCACCGGGAACGCCGCCGTTGCTGCCGGCCGGTGCTTTGCCGCCGGTGGGTGTGGTGGACGTATCGATCGGCACGGTCAGGGTCGCGACATAGCCCTTGGTGACATCGCCGGTGAGCACGCCCATCTGGCGGATGCCGCCGTCGTCGCCGAAGACGTTGTCGGTGGCCAGAGTGAGCTGGGACAGGTTGGTCACCGATTGTTCGTAGCCGGTGGTGGCGTACACCGCGTCGAGGACATCCTTCGGGAACGCCATCTGCGAGGTGCTGATCGCCTTGTCGTGATCGGTGATCGAGGCCTGGTCGGGATACACCTCGAAGTGGATGTGCGGCCAGCGCCCCGAGTAGCAGGCAGGAAAGATGCTGGCGAAGGTGACGGTGCCGTCCTCGCCGGTGAGTTGCACCCCACGCAGGTAGTTCTCGTTGGTGATGCCCTCGGAGTACATGGAGTAGCTACCGCCTCGGTCGCAATGCCACACGTAGACGGCGACCTTGGCGAACGGCACTCCGCCGTTGGCCATGTCCAGGATGGTGAAGGTGAATTCCAGCGGGATGCCCTCGGCGGTGGTCGTCGACGTGCCGAAGCTGGACCGGATGTCCTCACGGACAACGCCACTGGTTTCCAGGATGTCGGGACCGTTGGTGCCGTCGGCGGGGTACGGCCCATTGGTCTCGTCCGGGATCTCGGTGAGTCCCGACGCCGATCCCGAGCCGCTCGCCGTGCTCGACGACGAACCCGTTCCCGAGGTACCGGCGGCCGGCGCCGAGGAGTTCGCGGATCCACTGTCCGTGCTGCAGGCCGCCAGGGCCAGCGCGCCGGCGCCCATCCCGAATACGGCGAACATCCGCCGGCGGTTCAACAGCGTCCTGACGTCGAAGGCCAGGCCCTGATCTACGACCTCGTCGTGCGCCCGGGGCAGCAGCCGTCCTTCGTAGGCGGGCCCCTGCGGGGTCTGCTCCGGGTCGGGCATGGCGGGCGTGGGAGGCACGGTCGGCTCCTTCATCGGGGTCGGTCGGACACCACCGTCTCGTACCCGGCTGTGGGTGGACGGCCGGTGCGGTGTGTCGTTCCTGTGAAATCGCTGTCCCGCTCGGTGCCGGGCCCACGCCGGATTCACGCCTCCCGGACGAACTCGTAGGTATTGCACGCCGGACCGTCGCCAGCTGCCAGGTCTGGATCAGCCCAAGTTGCGGCGAGCCGACAGTGGCGTCGAACAGGCGTGAGCCGGTGCCGGAGATGGTCGGGAAGACCACCAGCCGGATCTCCCCGTCCACCTTTCTTTGCAGTCCGGAGATCCACTCGGTCAACTATTCTCCGCGGGTGCGAAGCATCCGAGTACTCCCGGTGGCCGCCGTGGCGGTGCTGTTCGCGCTCGCCGTCTCCGCCTGCGGGGACGCGCCGGTCTCGCCGGCCGATCCGGTGAGTGCGGCCACCGCGGATTCTGCTGCTGTTGCGGCCGGGCCGGCCACGGCACTTGCGGTCAGCCGGACGACGTCATCCCGTCCGACCACCACCCATACCGCCGCCGCGCGTTCGACAACCCCCACGCGCAAGGCCACTTCGGTACCGGCGACCACCGGCGACCAGGTCACCGCCGTCGGCGATTCGGTCATGGTCGCGACCGAACCGAATCTCGAGGCGTTGCTGCCTGGCATCGCCATCGACGCGGTGGTCGGCCGGGGAGTGGACGAGGGTCTCACGGCTCTTGCGGGCTATGCGGACTCGGGCGAACTCCGGGACCGGATCGTGGTGGAGCTCGGCACCAACAGCCCGTTCTCGGTTGAGCAGTTCGACAAGTTGGTGCAGATCGTCGACGGCAGGCGGTTCGTGGTGGTCACCAACCACTGCGACCGGTGCAGCTGGACCGACGCCAACAACCTGATGCTGCACAAGAACTGCCATGCGACGGCGACCTGCTCACTTGCCGACTGGGAGGCAACTGCACGGCAAAACCCGCAGTTCTTCGCCGAGGACGGCATTCACGTCGCGCAGGGTGGTGAAGGCGCCCAGGCGTTGACCGAGCTGATCGTCACGGCACTCGGCTGACGGTAAGCGATGTGTCTGCGCCCCTGAGATATTCAGCGCAGGGTCAGCCTGATCGCCCTGGCCCCGGCGGCCCAGGCCAGGCGCAGATCGTCGGCCTTCGGATTTCCCTCGGCGTCGAAGCCGATCTTGTTGAACGAGGCGAAGTTCCGGTTGTCCTTGGCCATCACCCCGAAGGCCTCGACCACGCCGGCCTCGTCGGTGGTGACCGTCACGTCCGCGTGGCGCAGTCGGCCCTTGAGCCGGATCGACACCGGTGTCCCGGTGCGCAGGTTCCGGGCCCAGCCGAAGGGGGTCCCGATCAACAGCGCGTCGCCGTCCCGGGTGTACGCGACCGGCACGATGTACCGGGTGCCAGACTTACGCCCGACGACGTACACGATCACCAGCAGCCGTCCCATCAACCGGCAGATCACCGGTGTCCGCAACAGCACCCGCACCACCCGGTTGGCCGCACCCTGGAATCTCATGGTGCGGGCCCGTGGCGTCGCCGGCGCCGCGGTCGCTCCCGTCGCTTCCGGTTTCTGGTTCATCTGGTCCTCTCCATACTCCGGCTGTCACCTCGACGACCGGCATTTCGTCTGATACTCCAAAGACGGTTGCCGGAGTGGAAAGGTCTCACGTGGACGAAGCGCAGTGGCCGGTCGAGGCGTTCGAGGAGCACCGTGCGCATCTGCAGGGCGTGGCCTACCGGATGCTGGGTTCGCTCACGGAGGCCGACGACGCGGTCCAGGAGGCGTGGTTGCGGCTGGCCCGGTCGGACACCGATGCGGTGCGCGACCTGCGGGCGTGGCTGACGACGGTGGTGGCCAGGGTCGCGTTGGACATGCTGCGTTCCAGGGCGACGCGCCGCGAGACCACGCTCAGCCTGGTTCCGGATCCGGTGGTCGAGCCCATCGGCGCGAGTGGGACCGGCGTCACCGATCCGGAACAGCATGCGCTGCAGGCCGATGCGGTGGGTTTGGCCCTGCAGGTCGTGCTGGACACCCTGTCGCCGACCGAGCGGCTGGCTTTCGTCCTGCACGACGTGTTCGGGGTGCCGTTCGAGCAGATCGGCGAACTCACCGGACGATCGAGCGCGGCGGCGAAGCAGCTGGCCAGCCGGGCGCGCCGGCGCGTTCGCGAGGGTTCCAGCCTGCCCAACGCCAGCGCCGGACGCCAGCGGCAGGTCTTGGACGCGTTCTTGGCCGCGGCCGGAGAGGGGAACTTCGCCGGCCTGGTCGCCATCCTGGATCCGAACGTGGTGCTACGCGCGGACGCCGGACCCGGGTCGCCGCTGTCGCAGACCGTGCGGGGTGCGGCAGCGGTCGCCGGTCAGGCGCTGCGGTTCGCCGCGCTGTCGGCCTCCGCCCGGCCGGTGCTGGTCAACGGGATGCCGGGCCTGGTCGCCGCGCCGCACGGGCACCCCTTCGCGTTGTTGGCGGTGGCGATCAGGGATGACCGGATCGTAGAAATGGACATCCTGGCCGATGCCGAGCGGCTCGCTACTCTGCTGCCGGCTGCGCTCACCGAGAGCTGGACGCACGATCGGTGAGCACCGAGCCGCCGGGTCACGGTGGCCGCCGATCCCGTCCGTGCGGTATCTGATCAGCGGTATCGCAGGGCATCGAGTGACTCGACTGGCCTCCTCCGTGACCTTTTCTGCGCCGCGCTGATCAGGGGTGAGCGCCCCCGCCACCGCGGCGGTGTTCAAGGGTCGTCGTGGTGTTTGCGATCCTCTCGGGCGGCGATCCAGGTCGCCCGTCGGGCAGCCGTGGTGCACGCCCCGGCTCGGCTACTGTTCCGCGGGTGACAGACGACTTCTGGGCCGTGATCCCGGCCGGCGGCGCCGGCACCAGGTTGTGGCCGATGTCCAGGGCCGCGTCGCCGAAGTTCCTGCACGACCTGACCGGCACCGGACGGTCACTGCTGCGGGCGACCAGGGACCGGCTCGCCGAACTGTGTGACGATCGGATGCTGGTCGTCACCGGCCGTGTGCACGCCGACGCGGTGGCCCGCCAGCTCCCCGAGTTGCCACCGGCCTCGGTGTTGGCCGAGCCCGGCGCCCCGGGACTCGATGGCCGCGATCGGCCTGGCCGCGGCCGTCCTGGAACGGCGCGATCCGGACATCATCCTCGGCTCGTTCGCCGCCGACCACGTGATCGCCGACGAACCGGCGTTCCGGGCCGCGGTGACCCAGGCGATCGCCGTGGCCCGCACCGGGGAGCTGGTGACCATCGGGATCGAACCCGACCGCCCAGCCACCGGATTCGGCTACATCCAGCTGGGCGAGGCACTGGATGTGCCCGGCGCCCCGGACGCGCACCGGGTGTCCTCGTTCGTGGAGAAGCCGGACGAGGCGACCGCGCGCGCTTACCTGGCCAGCGGCCGCTACCGGTGGAACGCCGGCATGTTCGTCGTGCGCGCGGGAGTGCTGCTCGACCTGTTGGCGCTGTGGCACCCCGAGCTCGCTGCCGGGCTGCGCGCGATCGCCGCCGACCCGTCGACCATCGAGGCCGCCTGGCCGGCGCTGGAGAAGATCGCCATCGACCATGCCGTCGCCGAGCCGGCCGCCGCTGCAGGGTCGGGTGGCCGTCATTCCCGGCGGTTTCGGCTGGGACGACGTCGGCGACTTCGACTCGCTCGGCACATTGCTGGCCGACAGCGGGGGAGTCGTCGGGCTCAAGGTGGTCGGGGATGCCGACCTCGTCGTGGCGCTGGACGCCACCGGCGTGATCGTACCGGCTACCGGTCGCACCGTCGCCGTCATCGGCGTGCCCGGGTTGGTCGTGGTCGACACCCCGGACGCGCTGCTGGTCACCACCCGCGAGCGGGCGCAGGACGTCAAGGCCGTCGTCGACCTGCTGAAGAGCACCGGGCGCGCTGCACTCACCTGACCGCCTACGGAGCGGCGCCTTGACCCGCCGCTGTGCCTGCGCGACGGTCGGCGGGTGACCGCCGCGCGTACTCCCGGCCCCGGCGTCCTCGGCGGCCCGGCTCGCCGGCCTGCCGGAGGGTCTGCGCCGGGCCCACCGGGAGTATCTGCGACACCTGGAGCACGAGCGGGACATGTCGGCGGCCACCGCCCGGGCCTACTCGGCTGACGTGGTGTCACTGCTCGATCACCTGGCGCGGATGGGCGGGGTCGAACCGACCGACCTCGACCTCGCCGTGCTGCGGAGCTGGCTGGCCCGGCTGCGCAGCACCGGGGCGGCGCGTTCGTCGCTGGCGCGGCGCTCGGCGTCCGCCCGGTCGTTCACCGGATGGGCGCACCGCGCCGGGTTGCTCGACACCGACCCGGGAGCCCGGCTGGCGGTGGCGCGCCCCGAGCGACATCTGCCCTCGGTGCTGCGCCAGGACCAGGCCGCGGCCGCTGCTCGATGTCCCGATCGATGACCCGGGCAACGTCGCCGGCGACGAGGCGGCCGACCGGGCGGTGGCGGTCCGGGACCGCGCCATGCTCGAGCTGCTCTACGCCACCGGGATCCGGGTGTCCGAGTTGACCGGGATGGACCTGTCCGACGTGGACCGCAGCCGACGGGTCCTGCGGGTGTTCGGCAAGGGCGCCAAGGAGCGCACAGTGCCGTACGGCCTGCCCGCGGACCGGGCTATCGCGACCTGGGTGAGCCACGGGCGCCCGGTGTTGCTCGACGGACGGCTCGGGCACCGCGCTGTTCCTCGGCCGCCGCGGCAAACGGATCGACCCACGGACCGTGCGGACGGTGGTGCACCTGCCACGGCCGCGCTGCCCGGGGCCCCTGAACTGGGTCCGCACGGGCTACGCCACTCGGCGGCGACCCACCTGCTCGAGGGTGGCGCCGACCTGCGCAGCGTCCAGGAACTGCTCGGGCACGCGAGCCTGGCGACCACCCAGATCTACACCCACGTGTCGGCAGAACGGTTGGCCGCGGTCTATCGGCAGGCGCACCCGAGGGCCTGAGTGGGCGGACGGGCCACGAGCGGTCGGAACAACCGGTGGTTTCCGCGCAGCGACCCCAGTGTCCCGACACTCGGTACGATGCACGGATTCCGTTCCGGGGAAGGCCGTCATCCATGCAAGCTGAATCTCGACATCGTCGATCCGCGCGGCGACCGTTTGTGGTTGTCGTCGCCGTCCTGGCGCTGCTGGGTGGGCTGACGCTCTCCGCAGCCCGTCGCTGCTGCTGAGACCCGAAGACCGGCCGCCGCCGCGGCCGGCGAGCAGATCGTGATCAGCGTGCCGCCACGGGCGTCTTACGGCTCCACGATCACCGCGACGCTGACTGCCAAGAGTTCGTCGCCCTCGACCCTTGTCGGTCGGAAGGCGGCGGTCCGCTATCCGGGTGGTTCGACCGACGTCGAACTGAACTCGGCCGGCAAGGCCACACTCACGATCAAGCTCGGCAGCGGCTGGAAGGCCGGCCCGCGCACCATCACCGCGACCTTCTACGGTAAGAGCGCACCGTCAGGGTCCGCGGCCTTCGTGGTGAGCGCCTCGACCGCGCTCAAGGCTTCGTTGTCCAAGACTCGACAGGCCTACCGTGACAAGCGCGCCCGCCGTTCTCCGGCTCGCGGTCATGGCGCAGGACGGATCAACACCCAGCGGCCAACTGGTGGTCTGGGACAACAGCACGAAGGTCATCGCCCGGGTGGCCACCACAGCGGCCGGCACCGCTGCGGTGAAGCTCACGAACCGTATGGGAGTGGCGAGGACACACGCTCACCATCCGGTTCGTTCCGAGCAACGCGGTGTTCGGTACGTCGACCGCCCGCGCCGGTACGGTCGTCGCCGTGCAGGGTGCTACGACCTTGACCTCGACCAAGGTGGGCACGTGGGTCGCCGGCCAGCCGGCCAAGGTCGCCGTCGCGGTCAGTGCAGGCGGCGCTCCGGCCCCCGGCAAGGTGACGGTGTCGGAACAGGGCAAGAGCATCGCGACCGGCACCCTCAACAGTGGCGGCCGGGTCGTGTGTCCATGCCGGGCAACTTGCCGGCCGGCGCACACAGGCTCACCCTGGCGTTATCCGACCACCACCGCACTGCGCGGCTCGTCAAACGTGCGCGACTTCGTCTGGATGAAAAGCGCGTCAACGGTCGCACTGCGGCTGAGCGCAACGTCGATCACGGCCGGGTCGAAGCCGTACGCTTCGATCACGGTCAGTGGACTGCCCGGCAAGGTATCGGGGAGCGTCAGCGTGCTGGTCGACGGCGTAACGATCCGCACACTCGCCGCCGGCAGCGCCAACATCCAACTGCCGGCGATGACCGCCGGCACGCACACGGTGACCGTGCGCTATGCCGGCAACTCCTGGCTGGCGCCGTCGTCGGCGTCGGCGTCGGTGACCGCGAAGGCGAAGGCGACAAGTCCCGTGCCCGGTGACCGCCCGGGTCTGCGTCGACCTGACCAACAGCGTGGCCTGGATCCAGTCCGGCGGCAGGATCACCTACGGCCCGGTGCCGATCACCTCGGGCCGTCCCGGGCTACCGCACCGAGTCAGGCACCTTCGCGGTGTACTGGAAGGACAAGGACCACAAGTCGTCGATCTTCAACGACGCGCCGATGCCGAACTCGGTGTTCTTCGACGGCGGCAACGCCTTCCACGAGGGCAGCCTGTACGTGCCGTCGCACGGCTGCATCCACCTGTCCTGGGCGGCGTCGGAGTACTTCTACAGCACCCTGGATTACGGCGACACGGTGGTGGTCTTCGGGTACGCGCCCTACTAGGACGTGCGGGCGGTGAACGTGTCTGTCAACTCGTTGCCAGCACGCTACCCCGGCGCCCCGTCCCAGGGCAGCAGGCGCACCGGCCAGCCGGTGACCAGCAGCATCGGGTCGAGGTAGGCGTCCGGCCCGGTCCGGGCCCCCCAGTGCAGGCACACGGCAGGGGCACAGGACGTGTGTCCGGCCGCCAGCCGGCCGAGAATCTGGCCGGCCCGGACCTGCTCACCCCTGCCGACGTCGGGGTCGACCGGCTCGTACGTGGTCCGGATGCCGTTCGCATGCTGGACCGACACCACGCCCCGGCCGGCCAGGTACCCGGCGTAGACCACCTGACCCGCACCGGAGGCCCTGACCGGCTCATCGACCGCGCCGGCCAGGTCGACGCCGCGATGCCCTGATCCCCATGGCCGGTCGGGCGGATCGAAACGGCTGAGCACCACCACCGGTGCCGGCAGCGGGTAACCGAACCCGGTGTTCGCCGCCGGGCGTCACCCGACCGGTGGCCGGGTCGGGAGCGGCCGACGCCACCGGACCCGGCAGCAAGGCGAGGCCGACCAGCAGGGCGAGCACCAGCCTGCGGACCATGCGACCAGCCTGCTGGCCGCGGCGGTCGCGACGGGGGTGGGCGCCGGCGCTGTGGACAATCGACGCGGGTGTGGACAACTGACGGCCGCGCCGGATGCCGGGCGACTCCGGCTGATTAACGCTCGTGCCGCCCGCTGACGTAGTCTTGACCTGCGGTCCGTGCTCGCACGGGCCGACTTCGCGCGTCCTTCACCACCGCGGCCGATCCGCGCCCATCAGGGCAGGGTCCACGAGCGTCGCACCGGTCGATCCGCACGCATGGTCCCGCACCGGCTCCGGCCGGGGCGGGCGGGTGCGGTCGTGGGCGCCAGGGCCGCCGGCCACCCGGTCGACGGCGACAACCGAACCGCGCGTCGGGCCGAAGTGCCACGACGCCTGCCACGAAAGGGCGACCATGGCTGTCGTCACGATGCGTCAACTGCTGGACGCAGGTGTCCACTTCGGACACCAGACCCGGCGCTGGAACCCGAAGATGAAGCGATTCATCTTCACCGAGCGCAACGGGATCTACATCATCGATCTGCAGCAGACCCTGTCCTACATCGACCGGGCCTACGAGTTCGTCAAGGAGACCGTCGCCCACGGCGGCACCATCCTGTTCGTCGGCACCAAGCGGCAGGCCCAGGAGGCCATCGCCGAGCAGGCCACCCGGGTGAACATGCCCTACGTGAACCAGCGCTGGCTCGGCGGCATGCTGACCAACTTCTCCACCGTGCACAAGCGGCTGCAGCGCCTCAAGGACCTCGAGGCGATGGAGACCTCCGGCGAGTTCGACGGCCGGACCAAGAAAGAGGTCCTGCTGCTGACCCGCGAGAAGGACAAGCTGGCCAAGACCCTCGGCGGCATCCGCGACATGGCCAGGGTTCCTTCCGCGGTGTGGATCGTCGACACCAAGAAGGAGCACATCGCCGTCGGCGAGGCCCGCAAGCTGAACATCCCGGTGGTCGCGGTGCTGGACACCAACTGCGATCCGGACGAGGTCGACTACCCGGTCCCGGGCAACGACGACGCGATCCGCTCCGCCGCGCTGCTGACCAAGGTGGTCGCCGAGGCGGTCGCCGAGGGCCTGCTGGCCCGTTCCGGCGGGGCTGCGGTGGCCGCCGGCGAGGAGCCGCTGGCCGAGTGGGAGCGCGAGCTCCTGGCCGCCGGTGACGCCGCTCCGGTCGAGGTCGAGGTCGAGGCCGAGACCGAGGCCGGCGCGGTTGCGCTGAACCGAGGTGGCCGCCGACGAAGCGGCCGGGGTCGCCCCGGTCGTCGCCGACGAGCAGTCCGCGGCCGAGAGCGTTTGAGCCGCACCAGCTCCCATTGACATCTGACACACGATTCACGAAGGACACGAACGAGAACATGGCGAACTACACCGCCGCCGACGTCAAGAAGCTCCGGGAACTGACCGGGGCCGGATTCATGGATTGCAAGGCCGCGTTGGAAGAGAACGACGGGGACTTCGACAAGGCGATCGAGTTCCTCCGCATCAAGAGCGCCAAGAGCGCGTCGAAGCGGGCCGAGCGCACCACCGCCGAGGGCCTGGTGGCCAACAGCGGCGGCGCGCTGATCGAGTTGAACTCCGAGACCGACTTCGTCGCCAAGAACGCCGAGTTCCAGGAGCTCGGCGCGGCCATCGCCAAGGCGGCCGAGGACGCCGACGGCACGGTCGAGGGCACCCTGGCGGCCCCGCTCGGTGACGGCACGGTCGGGCAGGCCATCGAGGCCCTGTCGGCCAAGATCGGCGAGAAGCTGGTGCTCAACCGGGTGGTCAAGCTGGACGGACCGGTCGCGGTCTACCTGCACCGTCGGTCCGCCGACCTGCCGCCGGCGATCGGCGTGGTCGTGGAGTACACCGGCGAGGGCGACGCCGCGGCCGAGACGGCCCGCGCGGCCGCCATGCAGATCTCCGCCCTGTCGGCCAAGTACGTCACCAAGGCGGACGTCCCCGCCGACGTGCTCGACCAGGAGCGCCGGATCGCCGAAGGCGTGGCGCGCGAGGAGGGCAAGCCGGAGGCGGCTCTGCCGAAGATCGTCGAGGGCCGGCTCAACGGGTTCTACAAGTCGGCCGTGCTGGTCGAGCAGGCATCCGTGCGTGACTCCAAGGTCACCGTCGGCAAGCAGCTGGAAAATGCCGGCGTCACCGTCACCCGGTTCGTCCGCTTCGAGGTGGGCACGGTCTGACGCACCGGCAGGGCATGATTCGTTCTGGGCCAGATCCATCTGGGCATCATCTGAACGGACGAGACGGACCAGGACCGACGGGGCGCAGGGGAGAGGGCTGGCGTTGACGGTGACGGAGACATCGATTGAGGTCGACATCCTGACCATCAGCGGCGAGGCCGCTTCGCTGCCGCCCCGTCGGCCGTTCCGGCGGGTGCTGCTCAAGCTCGGCGGCGAGATGTTCGGCGGCGGCGAGGTCGGCGTCGACCCGCGGGTGGTCTCCGAGGTTGCGCGGCAGATCGCGGAGATCGTCAACGACGGTGTGCAGGTCGCGGTGGTGATCGGCGGCGGCAACTTCTTCCGCGGCGCCCAGCTGCAGGAACGAGGCATGGACCGGGCCCGCTCGGACTACATGGGCATGCTCGGCACGGTGATGAACTGCCTGGCGCTGCAGGACTTCCTGGAACGCGAGCAGGGCATCGACACCCGGGTGCAGACCGCCATCGCGATGGGCCAGGTCGCCGAGCCCTACATTCCGCGGCGCGCCGTGCGGCACCTGGAGAAGGGCCGGGTGGTGATCTTCGGCGCCGGCGTCGGCATGCCGTACTTCTCCACCGACACCACGGCCGCGCAGCGCGCGCTGGAGATCGACGCCGAGGTGGTGCTGATGGCCAAGGCGGTGGACGGCGTGTACGACGCCGACCCGCGGATCGTCACCGATGCGGTGATGTTCGACGAGATCACCCACCGCGAGGTGCTCGAGCGCGGACTGAAGGTCGCCGATGCCACCGCGTTCAGCCTGTGCATGGACAACTCGATGCCGATCATCGTGTTCAACCTGCTGACCGACGGCAACATCGCCCGGGCGGTGCGCGGCGAACACATCGGCACCCTGGTACACACTCCGGTCGGACGGCCGCCGGCCGGGACCACTCCGACCACTCCGATCGGGAACTGAGGACGACGATGATCGACGAGACCCTCTTCGACGCCGAGGAGAAGATGGAGAAGGCGGTCACCGTCGCCAAGGAGGACCTGGCGACGCTGCGCACCGGTCGGGCGAACCCGGCCATGTTCGCCCGGCTGCACGTCGACTACTACGGCGCGTCCACCCCCATCCCGCAGATGGCCACCATCCAGGTCCCGGAAGCGCGGATGGCGGTCATCAAGCCCTACGACGGATCCCAGCTGCAGGCCATCGAGAAGGCCATCCGCGACTCCGATCTCGGCATCAACCCGACGCAATGACGGCACCCTGATCCGGGTGGTGTTCCCGCAGCTGACCGAGGACCGCCGCCGCGAACTCGGCAAGACGGCTCGCGGCAAGGGCGAGGACGCCAAGGTGTCCATCCGCAACGTTCGCCGCAAGGCCAAGGAGACGCTGGACAAGCTGGCCAAGGACGGCGAGGTCGGCGAGGACGACGTGGCCAGGGCCGAGAAGGAACTCCAGTCGATCACCGATCGCTACGTCGCGTCGGTCGACGACCTGGTCAAGCACAAGGAAGCGGAGTTGCTCGAGGTCTGAGCCGGCCACCGGCCGAGCCCGATCACCTGCCACCCAGGTCTTGATGAACCCCAGCGAACCGCAGGGAGCCGACGTCCCGGCGGAGGCCGCCGGCGCGGCGAACTCCGACCGGAAGTCGAAGGCCGGGCGCAACCTGCCGGTGGCGATCGGCGTCGGCGTCGGTCTCGGCATCATCATCGTCGGCACGCTGCTGCTCTGGCGCCAGGGGTTCCTGATCATCGTCGCGGCGGCCATGCTGGCCTCGGTCTGGGAGATGCGGACCACCCTGGCCAAGGCCCGTGGCATCGTGCTGACCTGGGTGCCACTCGGTCTCGGCATCGCCGCGACGGTGATCTGCACCTGGTTCTGGGGCCACCGCGCGCAGGTCGTCGGGGTCGCGCTCACCGCGCTGGCGTGCCTGGTCTGGCGGTTCGGCAAGGGCGCGGCCGGCTACCTGACCGACGTCTCGGCGTCGGTGTTCCTGGCGGTCTACCTGGGTCTGTTCGCCTCGTTCGGCAGCCTGCTGGTGGCCCCGGCCGACGGCGCCCAGCGGGTGCTGACCTTCCTGATCATGGTGGTCTGCTCGGACACCGGCGGATACGCCGCCGGGGTGCTGCCGGCCGGCACCCGATGGCCCCGACCATCTCGCCGAAGAAGTCCTGGGAAGGGTTCGGCGGCTCGGTGCTGCTGGCCATGATCGGTGGCGCGTTGTCGGTCGCGCTGATGCTCCACCACCCCTGGTGGCAGGGTGCCGTCATCGGCGCGGTGATCACCGTGGTGGCGACCGGCGGGGATCTCGCCGAGTCGCTGATCAAGCGCGATCTCGGGGTGAAGGACATGGGCACCCTGTTGCCGGGCCACGGCGGCATCATGGATCGGCTGGACTCGCTGCTGCCGTCGGCGGTGGTCAGCTGGATGCTGCTGACGGCGTTCGTGCCGGTCGGCTGAGCAGCCGGCGGCAACCCGCTCTAGCGGGACCGCACCCAGTGGTTCGCGTGCGGCCCGGCCGCCCGGCACCGGTAGGGGACACCGAGATCGTCGACGCCGGTCATGGTCTTGCTCAGGCACGCCCCGCCGGCCACGACGGCCCGCCACCGTAGCGTGCCGTCGTGGACGTCGTGCTGGCAGTAGAGCGTCGCTCCGCCCTCCGGGTCGGCCCTGGCGCCGAAGTCGGTACAGGCGCCGTCCGCGGCAGCGGGTCCCTGGGGAACCGCGGGCGGCGTCGGTCCCGCTCGACTGCGGGACCGTCCGGGTGGTCGCCTGCACACTGATCGTGGTCGGCGACGACGTCGGCGACGGATGCGTCTGCGTCGTTGACGGCGTCGAGTCGGTCGCCGACGGGGGCGTCGACGCGGTGGATGGTGCCGGTACCGAGGTGGTCGGTGCGGTCGACGGCGCCGCCGGCGACGTTGGGCCCCTTCGCCGGCATCAGGGTTGCGGACGGCGCCGTGGTGGACGGGTCGACCACGACGAAGCCGGTCTGGGTGGCGCTGAAGGTCGCCTCGGACCGGGTGGTCGCACTGTCCTTGACCCGACCGCCGAGCCGGACGACCATCCCGGCCAGCACGCCGACGGCGACAGCGACCGCAAGTGCGGTCAGCGCGACCCAGGTGCGACGCTTCATGCGATCACCCCCAGTCACCGGTCCGTTGCGTTGTGTCGACATGACTGTAGAACGGAAAACGGAGCGACAACACACCCCAGATCAATCGCCGCCATCATCCCACCCGCGGGCGGGGAACAATGGCAGCTGTGAGCACCGACATTCGCGCGAACACCGTGTTGCCGGCCCGTCGGGGGCCGATCACCCTGCACACCGCCGACGGACTCGACCTGGTGGGCGAGCTGGCGCTACCCGCAGACCGCGACCCGGTGGCCACCCTGGTCTGCCTGCATCCGCTGCCCACCCACGGCGGGATGATGGACTCGCACCTGTACCGCAAGGCCGCGTTCCGCCTGCCCGCGCTGGCCGGGCTGGCCGTGCTCCGCTTCAACACCCGCGGAACCCAGAGTGTGCAGGGCCGCAGCGACGGCGCCTTCGACGAGGGCATCGGCGAGGAACTCGACGTGCAGGCCGCGGTCGACCACGCGGTGGCCGCCGGGCTGCCGGACCGGTGGCTGGTCGGCTGGTCGTTCGGCACCGAGCTGGCGCTGCGCTACGGCGCTTCCCTGGACGTCACGGGTGCGGTGCTCATCTCGCCCCCGCTGCGGCGCGCCGGTGACGCCGATCTCGACGCGTGGGCGGCCTCCGGCAAACCGCTGGTCGCCCTGGTCCCCGAACACGACGACTACCTGCAGCCGGCGGAGGCCGAGCGTCGCTTCCGGTCCCGCTATCCGGGGTGTGAGGTGGTGCCGTTCGCCGGCGCCAAGCACCTGTTCGTCGGCAATGCCGAGGCCGTCCTGGACGCCATCGTGGCCGCGGTCCGGCCCGGGAGCGCGCCGCTGCCGCGCACCTGGGACGGTCCGAGCAGCACCGCGACGGTCACCCTGGTCGGCACCTGATGGCCGCGGCGGGGCCGGGGTCGAACCGGCCGCCGCTGGTGCTGCTGCACGCCTTCCCGCTGGACGCCCGGATGTTCGACCGGCTGCGCGACATGCTTCCCGGTATCGACCTGCACACGCCGGACCTTCCCGGGTTCGGCGGCACCCGGGTGCCGCCGGACGAGCCGGACCTGGCCCGGTATGCCGCCGCAGTGATCGACCGGCTGGACGCCGCCGGGATCGCCCGAGCGGTGATCGGCGGCGTGTCGATGGGTGGCTACGTGACCCTGTGCCTGCTCGGAACGTGGCCGGAGCGGGTGGCCGGACTGGTCCTCGCCGACACCCGGAGCACCGCCGACACCCCGGATGCTCGGGCCGGTCGGCTGACCAAGGCGGCCGACGCGCAGCGGCAGGGGCTGCCGTCGGGGGACGACCTGGTCGCCCCGTTGCTCGGGCCGGCGGCCGCGGAGGGGGCCAGGACCGAAGCGGCCGCGCTGGCCGCGTCGGCGACCCCGGCGGCCTTCGCCTGGGCGCAGCGGGCCATGGCGGCGCGGGGCGACACCACGGATGTGCTGGCCGCCGCGGGCCTGCCCACCCTGGTGATCGTCGGCGCCGACGACACCGTGACACCCCCGGCCGACGCGGCCGCGCTGGCCGACGCCGCCGGCTCGAGCGCCGCCCCGGTCACGCTGGTGCAGATCCCCGGCGCCGGCCACCTCACGCCCATCGAGACGCCTGCGGAGTTCGCCGCCGCCGTCCGCGACTGGTACGCGGCCAGCTTCGGCTGACGAGGACACCGGCGCCCCGCCGTGGCCGGTGTCGCCACTGTGGCAGGGTGGCGGCATGTCAGACGCACTCCCGAACGAGCCGGTGACCCGTCCGGTGAACCTGCCGCGGTTCGACCGAGACCGGTGCCGTCGACCCGAGACTCGCCGGCACAGGCGCTCGCGCTGCGCGGGCTGACCAAGGCGTTCGACGGTCAGACGGTGGTCGACGCGGTGACCCTGGACGTGCCGGCCGGCTCGTTCTTCGGCCTCGTCGGCCCGAACGGCGCCGGCAAGACCACGACGCTGTCCATGGTCACCGGACTGCTGCGGCCCGACGCCGGCCGGGTGTTCCTCACCGGCGTCGACGTCTGGGCCGACCCGGTGACCGCCAAGACCGGATGGGCGTGCTGCCGGACGGGCTCCGACTGTTCGAGCGGCTGTCCGGCGGCGAGCTGCTGAGCTATCTCGGTCGGTTGCGCGGCATCGCCGCCGGAGGTCGTCGATCAACGCGGCGACGAGCTGCTCACGGTGCTCGACCTCGCCGACGCCGGTGACAAGTTGGTCGCCGACTACTCGACCGGCATGCGCAAGAAGATCACCCTGGCGGCGGCGCTGCTGCACACGCCGCCGGTGCTGCTGCTCGACGAGCCCTTGGAGGCGGTCGACCCGGTGTCAGCGCCCGGGTGATCCGCACGGTGCTCACCCGGTTCACCGACCAACGGTGGCACGGTGATCTTCTCGTCGCACGTGATGGCGCTGGTCGAGGAGCTGTGCTCGCACGTTGCGGTGATGGCCGCCGGTCGGCATCATCGCGTCCGGCGAGGTCGGCCCAGGTGCGCGGCGCAGCCGGCTTCGTCTGGACGACGCGTTCATGCACCTGGTCGGTGCGGACGATGCCGGCACCGGGGGGTTGGAATGGTTGCGCTCTTCGCAAGCCTGAAGTGGCGGCTGGTCACCAGCCGCCTGCGGCGCTCCAGGCGCGCGGTCGCGGACCTGGACCGTGGTCGGCTGCTCGTGGCGGTGCTGGCGGTGTTGCTGTTCATCGCGTTCGGCCTGGCCCAGCTGCGCCGGGTGCCCGACGTCGCCCCGCTGGTGGTGACCGGCTGTCTCGCCGCCCAGCTGCTCGCCTGGGCGCTGATGCCGCTGGTCGCCTTCGGGGTCGACGAGACGGTCGACCCGCAGCGATTCGCGCTGCTGCCGCTGCGGACGTCGACCTTGCAACGCGGGCTGCTGGTGACGGCGCTGGTCGGCTAGCTGCCGGTGGCCAACATGATCGTGATGCTCGGCGCCGTGATCGGCAGTCTCGACCCCGTGGGCGCTGCTGCCGGTCGCGTTGCTCGCGGCGGCGATCCAATTGGTCACCTGCGTGGTGTTGTCCCGCGCCGCGGCCACCGCGATGTCGTCGCTGATGTCCAGCCGACGCGGCCGTGACCTCGGTGTCCTGGTCGGTTTCCTGCTGGTCGCCGGCCTACGTCGGGCTGTCCGCGGTACTGAACTCCGGCAACGGGCCGGCCTGGCGATCCAGGGGCCGGCCGCGTCGCCAAGGTGCTGGCCTGGACACCGCCCGGCGCGCTGGCCACCCTGCCGTACCGGCTGGCCACCGGGCAGTACGGGGCGGCGGCGCTCGGGCTGGCCATCGCGCTGGTGGCGCTCGGCTCTGGTCTGGTGGTGGTGGGGACGGTCGCTGCCACCCGGCTGACCTCGATACCGTCCAACTCGGCGTCCTCGTCGCCGGCCAACGCCTCGCACGCTGTCGCCTCCGGTCGGGTTCGGCCACCGCGCTGCGCCAGGCACCGCGGTGCTGGTCGCCCGCCGCGACGTGCTGCTCGCCTGGCGCGACCCGATGCGCCGGCTGCCGTGGCTGATCGTGCTGTTCATGGCGGTCTTCTGGCCGCTGGTCGTGTTCCGCGGAACGGCCGGCGGGCTGGCGGTCTTCGGGGTGGTCCTCGGATCGCTGATGGCCGGTTCCCAGGCGGCCAACCAGTTCGGCGTCGAGGGTTCCGGTCTGTGGCTGCACCTGGTGGCCTACGCCGACCGGGCCCGGGCCCGCGGCGAGGTGCTCGGCCACGCCGCCGCCGCGCTGGTCCTGCCGGGTGCGGTCGGCGTGCTGATCGCCCTGGTCACCGTGGTCGGCGTGCGCGGCGACTCGGAACCAGACTGCCGGCGGCGGCCGGCGTCTGCCTCGCCGCGCTGCTCGGTGCCTGCGCGATCGCCAGCTAGATGTCGGCGTCGCTGCCGTTCGCCATGCCGCAGAGCCGCAAGTCGCTGTTCGCCTCCAGCGTGCCCGGGCAGAAGGGCCGGACCGTCCGGCGCCCAGATCTCGGACTCATGCTCGGCGGCCTGGTGTCGGCGCTGCCGGCCGGCGGCTGGCGCGCTGGTCTCGGCCCGGTCGACCCGGCGTGGGGCTGGCTCGCGCTCGCGGTGGGGCTGCTGACCGGCCTGATCGTGCTGCTGGTCGTGTTGAGCCGGCGACAGCCGATCGGTACCTGGCCAGCAGCCCGGAGATCCTTCCGTGGTCTCCGCAGGCGACCGGGTCTGAGCGGCCGGCGCCCCGGTTGTGAGCGACCCGCGGTATCGCGCGGGTGCCGTCAGCGGCGGCGGAGCTTGACCGGCCGGCGGTGCGGCTGCCGTCCGTTCGCACCGTTCGGGGCTGAGCCGGTGGCTGCGGACGACCCGGTGGCTGCGGCCGGCTGCTCGGCGGTGGTCACCGGCGATGTTCCGGTGCCACCGTGGCCGGGTCCGGCGCCCGCTTCGTCGGCGGGGGCCCGGCCCGACGTCACCCCGGACCCGGCGCCGTCCACCTCGGCTACCTGGGCTTGGGTGACCTGGGCTATGCGGTGACCGGGGTATCGGTGACCGGGGTATCGGTGACCGGGGCTTCGACGACCTCGACATCGGCCGGCGACCCGCCGGCGGCGATCGTGGACCAGTGCTCGACCCCGGGGACCGGTACCGGCCGTCCAGCGGGAGCGGCCGGGAAGTCGTCGGTTCGAGGTCGGTCCGCCTCGTCGGGCAGCGGCAGAATGCGACCGGGTGCCGTGCCGGTCAGTTCCCGCACCTTGTCCAGGTGCACGAGCAGTTCGGTCAGCTGACCGTCGACCCGGCCGCGAAGGTCGAGCAGTTCGTTCACCGCGGCGTCCGCCTGCGCCACCCGTAGGTGTGCTTCGAGGGTGGCGGCCTCGACCGTCCGCTCGGACCGTTCCGGTGGCCTCGCTGACCAGTCGTTCGGCCTCCGCCGTCGCCTCGGCGACCCGCCGCCGGCCTCCGCGACCGACTGCTCCTCGCGCTCGGTCATGCACCCGGTGGGCCTCGGTCCGCCGGGCGGCGATGGCGATCTCGAAGTCCTCCTCGACCTGGGCGCGGCGGGCCGCCGACTCGGCGTCGAGGCGCTGGGCGGCCGCGGCGCGCATCCCCGGTGGTCTTCTCGGCGGCCGAGCGGGCCTCGGCCATCAGCCGGGTGGCCTCGGCCGTCGATTCGGTCTGCAACTTCTCCGCGGCGGAGGTGGACTCGGCGAGCAGCGCGGCTGGCCTCTGCGGTGGATTCGGTGTGCAGGCGCTCGGCTTCAGCGGTGGATCCGGCGCAACCGCTCCGCCTCGGTCGCCGCCGCAGCCGGGTCCGCTCGGCCTCGGCCGCGGCCTCGGTACGCAACCGTGTGGGCCTCGGTGTTGGCGTCGGCCAACAGCCGGTCGGCCTCGGCGCGGGCGTCCGTCCGCAGCTTGGTCGCCTCGTCGGTCGCCTCGCCGACCAGCAGGGTGACCTGCTCGGCCAGCTGGGCGCGCCCCCGGTCCCGCTCCAGCTCGAACGCCCGGCGAGCGTGCCGGCAGCCTCGTCCAGCGCGGTCTGCAGTTCGGTGCGCAACTGGCCGGCGTCGGACTCGGCGGCCGCCTTGATCTCGGCGGCCTCCTCTTCGGCCAGCCGGATCATCCGCTGCATCCGGTCCGACAGACCGGTCATGGTGACCGGTTGCAGTGCGTTGCGGTCCAGCTGGGTCCGCAGCGTGTCCGACTCGGCCTGGGTGGCCTGCAGCTGCGAGGTCAGCTCGGAGATCCGTTGGTTCGTCGCCTCCCGGTTGGCGGTGGCGATGCGCAGTTCGTATTCGAGCCGTTCCAGGTGAGCCGTGACCTGTTCGGGGTGGTAGCCGCGGCGCACCACTTCGAACGGCGTCTGGGCCGGCAGCCATTCGCTGGACGTCATCCCCCCATGCTCCCATCCCGCGAGGTGGAGCGGGGGAGCGGGCTGGACGAGTTCGACCAGCACGCCGCCGGCGTCCTTGGGATGGACGAAGTTGACCGAGAGAACCGGCGGTACCGGTGGCCGGGCTCGTCGTAGAGCACCCGCAGCCCGGCCGCGCGCAGGGTGTCCGCGGCGACCCGCACGTCCGGCACCCGGTAGTGCCAGTTGCTGCAGGCCGGGGCCGGCGCGGTCGAGGAACCGGCCGATCGACGAGTCGGCGGTCAGCGGCGCGAGAAGCTGCATCCGGGCGCGGTCGGGACCGCTCCCGCCGAACGCGATCATCGCCTCCTCGACACCCTGCGTCGTCGTTGGTCTCCCGGTGCTCCAGCACACCGCCGAGCACCTCGGTGTGGAAGGCGATCGCGGCGTCCAGGTCCGGGACCGCGATGCCGACGTGGTCGACCGCGGTGACGTCAAGCGCTGCAGATCCATGGCCCCACGGTACTGCCGGACCGACGCCCAGACCCACCTCCGCGACGCGCACGCGGGCGGTGTGACCAACCTCTGCGATAGGTTGCCAGCCATGGGATCGACGGTGATCGTGGCGGGTGCGCGTACCCCGATGGGACGGCTCTCCGGGGCGCTGGGCACGGTGCCGGCCACCGAACTCGGCGGCACGGCGATCCGCGGCGCGCTGCGTCGGGCGCACGTCGACCCGGTCGACGTCGAGTACGTGATCATGGGCCAGGTGCTGCACGGCCGGCTGCGGGCAGATTCCCGCCCGGCAGGCCGCGGTCGCCGGCGGGATCGCGCATGGACGTGCCGGCGCTGACGATCAACAAGGTGTGCCTGTCCGGGCTGGATGCCATCGCGCTGGCCGACCAGCTGATCCGGGCCGGCGAGTTCACCACCGTGGTGGCCGGCGGCATGGAGTCGATGACCAACGCGCCGCACCTGCTGCCCAGGCTCCCGGGCCGGCTTCAAGTACGGCGACGTCACGCTGCTCGACCACATGGCCTTCGACGGGCTGCTACGACGCGTTCACCGACGTGCCCGATGGGCGAGCTCACCGAGGCGGCCAACGACGGCGCACCGATCGCACGCGGGCCGAGCAGGACGCCTTCGCCGCCCGCTCGCACCAGCGGGCCGCGGCCGCGGTGGCCGCCGGCTACTTCGCCGAGGAGATCGAGCCGGTCAGCGATGCGCCGGCCGCAAGGGCGAGGTGGTGGTCGACGCCGACGAGGGTATCCGGCCGGACACCACGGTCGAGGTGCTTGGCCAGCTGCGCCCGGCGTTCCGGCCCGGACGGCACCATCACGGCCGGGTCGGCCTCGCCGATCTCCGACGGTGCTGCCGCGGTGGTGGTGATGGACAAGGCCGAGGCCGAGCGTCGCGGACTGGCCTGGCTGGCCGAGATCGGCGCGCACGGCGTGGTCGCCGGTCCGGACTCATCGCTGCAGCTGCAGCCGGCCAATGCGATCAGGGCGGCCTGCAGGAAGGCCGGCATCGCGGTGGCCGACCTGACCCTGGTCGAGATCAACGAGGCGTTCGCCGCGGTCGGCATCGCCTCCGCCCGGGAACTCGGCAGTCAGCCCGGACATCGTGAACGTCAACGGCGGGGCCATCGCGCTCGGCCACCCGATCGGGATGTCCGGCGCCCGGTTGGCGCTGACACCTGGCGCTGGAACTGCGCCGCCGCGGCGGCGGTACGGGAGCCGCGGCCCTGTGCGGCGGCGGCGGTCAGGGCGACGCCCTGTTGCTGACCGTACCGGCCCGTCTGACGGTGGCGTTGCCCGGCGATCCCTCCGCACTGGTCGAGGCCGCCCGGGCGGATCGATCCGGGCCGTCGGCCGGCTGGTGAGCTTGATCGAGCACGGCGGTGCCACCGCGGCCACGGTCGCCGCGGCCCTGTCCGGCATGCCGCAGGTCCGGCACGGTGATCGGATTGACCGGCCCACCCGGCGTCGGCAAGTCGACCACCGTCGCGCGGCTCATCGCCGGCTACCGGGAACGCGGTCGCCGGTCGCGGTGCTCGCCGTCGATCCGTCCAGCCCGTTCTCCGGCGGCGCGCTGTTCGGCGATCGGGTGCGGATGGCCGCACCACGCCACCGACCCGCAGGTCTACATCCGGTCCATGTCCAGCCGTGGTCAGCTCGGCGGGCTGTCGGCGGCAGCGCCGGCTGTCGTCGACCTGTTGTCCACGCTCGGCTTCGACCTGGTCCTGGTCGAGACGGTCGGCGTCGGGCAGAACGAGGTCGATGTCATGCGGCTGGCCGACACCGTCGTGGTGGTGCTCGCCCCCGGTATGGGGGACGGCGTGCAGGCGGCCAAGGCCGGCATCCTCGAGGTCGCCGACCTGCTGATCGTCAACAAGGCCGACCGGGAGGGGGCGGAGATCACCGTGCGTGAACTGCGCGGCATGCTCGCGCTCGGCCGGGCCGGCACGGCCGCCCCGGGTCAGTGGCGGGTGCCGGTGCTGTCGCTGGTGGCCACGGACGGCACCGGGATGACCGAGCTGCTGCGGAGATCGACGCCCACGCGGAGCATCTCGTCGTCAGCGGCGAGGACGGGTCGCGCCGTCGACGCCGAGCCGGGCAGCGCGGTGCGGGCGGCGTTGCTCGAGACCGTCGACCGTGCAGTTCGTCCTCGGCGGACGGCGTCGCGGCGTTGCAGCGGGCCGCCGCCCGGGTGGCTGACGGCCTCTCGGACCATCGTCGTGAGGCGGCCGACCTGGCGGCCTGGCTGGGGAGGGAGCTGGCCCGGGACCGCGATGAAAATGGTGGCGGGTAGTTGTCGCTCCGTGGGTAGGGTTGGCGACTCCGGCCCACCGTGAGGAGCATTGTGCAGCCGACAGCCTCATCGATCCCGTCGGTCGAATCCGGCGGTGAGCTGACCATCGAGGTCACCGACGTCGTCAAGCGTTACGGACCGCTCGCCGCGGTGGACGGCGTCTCGTTGTCTGTCCGGCGCGGCGAGTTCTTCGGCATCCTCGGCCCGAACGGCGCAGGCAAGACGACCCTGCTGGAGATCATCGAGGGATTGCGGGAAGCCGACTCCGGCACGGTCCGGTTGCTCGGCGAGAGCCCGTGGCCGCGGAATTCGAAGCTGCTGCCGCGGATCGGCGTGCAGTTGCAGGCGTCGTCGTTCTTCGAGCGGCTGACCGCGCGTCGAGCAGCTGGCACACCTTCGCCGCGCTCTACGACCTGCCCGGCAGCCGGGTGGACGAGATGCTCGAGCTGGTCGGTCTGATCGACCGCGCGGGTGAGCGGGCCGAGAAGCTGTCCGGTGGCCAGGCCCAGCGGCTGTCGGTCGCCTGCGCGCTGATCCACGATCCCGAGGTGGTGTTCCTGGACGAACCGACGGCCGCGCTGGACCCGCAGGCCAGGCGAAATCTCTGGGACACCCTGCGGGCCATCAACGGACGAGGGCCGCACGGTGGTGCTCACCACGCACTCACATGGACGAGGCGGAGACGCTGTGCGACCGGGTCGCGGTGATGGATCGACGGCAAGGTCCTGCAGCTCGGCGCGCCCGCCGAACTCGTTCGTGGACTGCGACGCGCCGGTGCGCATCTCCGTGGCCGCGGCCGCACTGACCGCCGAACGGGCGCAGGCCCTGCCCGGGGCAGAGGAGGTGAACGCCGACGGTGTGTCCACGGTCATCTCCACCCGCGACCCCGGCCCGGTGCTCGCGGCGCTGGCCGAGCTGGACGCTCTCGACGGCCTGCAGGTGCGCGGCGCGACGCTGGAGGACCTGTTCCTGAACCTGACCGGACGGGAGTACCGGGCATGAGCGAGGGTCAAGCGGTCCGATCTTCGACGTGCGGTCGGGAGGCCAGTATGAGGGCGTTCAACAGCCTGGCCGTCGCCATGTTCAAGGGCTTCGTCCGGGACCGGATGAGCCTGTTCTTCACGCTGTTCTTTCCGCTGTTCTTCATCGTCATCTTCGGCACCGTGTTCGCCAACGCCGGGCAGTCCAAGCAGAAGGTGATCGAGGTCGGTGCGGTGCCGCTGGTGGACTCCATGCCGGCGGACGCGCGGGCCCAGTTCGACCAGATCTCGACCCTGGAACAGTCCACCGACCTGAACGCGGCGCTGGAATCGGTGCGCAAGGGCGATGTTGCGGCAGCGGTCGAGCAGCAGGGCAGCGAGTTGGTGGTGCACTTCTCGGCTGCCGATCAGGTCCAGTCGGCGACCGTGCAGGGAGTGTTCTCGGCCTTCGTCGACCAGGCCAACATCGTCGCGACCGGTGCGCCGCCGACATACTACGTTGACCACCCAGCAGGTCGAGGACCAGTCGCTCAAGGCCATCCAGTTCGTCACGCCGGGCATGATCGGGTACGGCATCGCGTTCGGCGCCACCTTCGGGGCCGCGTTGACGCTGATCACCTGGCGGGAGAAGAAGCTGCTGCGCCGGTTGCGGCTGGCTCCGGTGTCTACTGCGTCCGTCGTGACCTCGCGGGTCGTGGTGTCCTTGGCGATCGCCCTGCTGCAGCTGGCCATCTTCATCGGGGTCGCGCTGCTGCCGTTCCTCGGCCTGAAGCTCTCCGGCGCCTGGTACATGGCGGTCCCGCTGACCCTGGCCGGGGCCCTCGCGTTCCTGTCGATCGGTCTGTTCGTCGGCGCCATCGCCAAGACGTCCGAGGGCGGCGCGGGCTTGGCGAACCTGATCATCCTGCCGATGGCGTTCCTGTCCGGAGCGTTCATCCCGATCGAGAACGCACCCGGTTGGCTCGCGGCCACCGCCAAAGTGCTGCCGATGGGCTGGCTGGTACAGGGACTCAAGGATGTGATGGTGCGCGGGCAAGGGCCGCAGGCCGCGTTGCTGCCGATGCTGATCCTGCTGGCGTTCGCGGCTGTGGTGACGCTGATCGCCACCCGGTTGTTCAAGTGGGACACGGCCTGAGCGATTGCGCCCGGGCTGCTCCGGATACGGTCGCAGTATGGAATTCCGCTACCTCGGCCGCTCCGGCCTGAAGATCTCCGAGATCACCTACGGCAACTGGCTCACGCACGGTGGTCAGGTGGAGAACGACGTCGCCGCCGCCTGCGTGCAGGCGGCACTCGACGCCGGCATCACCACGTTCGACACTGCCGATGCCTACGCGAACGGCGCGGCCGAGGAGGTGCTCGGCAAGGCGTTGGCCGGCGAGCGGCGCGCCTCGTTGGAGATCTTCACCAAGGTCTACTGGCCGACCGGGCCCAAGGGACCCAACGACACCGGGCTGAGTCGCAAACACATCATGGAGTCGATCGAGGCGTCCCTGCGCCGGTTGGGCACCGACTACGTCGACCTCTACCAGGCCCACCGGTTCGACACCGCAACGCCCGCTGGAAGAGACCATGCAGGCCTTCGCCGACATTGTCCGGCAGGGCAAGGCGCTCTACATCGGAGTCAGTGAGTGGACCGCCGAGCAGATCCGGGCCGGGCACGCGCTGGCCGGCGAACTGGGCTTCCAGCTGATCTCCTCGCAGCCGCAGTATTCGATGCTGTGGCGGGTGATCGAACCCGAGGTGGTGCCCACCTGCGCCGAGTTGGGGATCAGCCAGATCGTCTGGTCACCCATGGCGCAGGGCGTGTTGTCCGGCAAGTACAAGCCCGGCGCGCCGCTGCCCGAAGGGACGCGAGCGACCGACGAACAGGGCGGCGGTGCCTCGGCGATCAAGCGGTTCCTGACCGACGACGTGCTGTCCGCGGTGCAGCGGCTCGACGCCGATCGCCGATGAGGTGGACCTGAGCATGGCGCAGCTGGCGATCGCCTGGGTGCTCCACAACGACAACGTGGCGGCCGCGCTGGTCGGGGCCTCCCGACCGGAGCAGGTGGCCAGCAACGTACAGGCGGCCGGGGTGCGGCTGACCGACGAGGTGATGACGCGGATCGACGAGGCGCTGGGTGACGTGGTGGTGACCGAACCCGGTCAGACGGCAGCCGACGCCCCCCAACGAACCTGAGGCAGGCAGGTCGCAGCCGGACGCCCGGGCAACGGGTAGGACGGCGCGCTCGGAGTTCCCGTCAGGCGAAGTCGCCGGCCGCGCGGCGCACCTTGGTGAGCATTCCGGACAGCTGTACCAGTTCGTCACTGGTCAGGCCGACGAACCCGAAGTTCGCCGCGGTCACCGCCTCGGTGGTGGCCGCGAGTCGCTCCCGGCCGGCCTCGGTCAACTGCACGAGGGTGGTCCGCCGGTCGCTCGGGTGTGGCAACCGGCGGGCCAGCCCGTCCAGTTCCAACCGGTCGACGATGTTGGTGATCGATGTCGGGTGCAGCTGGAGCCGCTCGCCCATCAGCCGCATCGGCAGCGAACCGCGCCGGGAGAACGACAGCAGCACCAACGCCTCGTACCGGGCGAAGGTCAGCCCGTGCGGCTTGAGCGCGTCGTCGACCCCGGCCTGCAGGATTTGTTGGACGCGCATGACGTTCGTCACCGCCTCCATGGAGGTGCTGGGGCCGATGCGCTCCGACCAGGTCTGCGCCGCCTTCGCGATCGGATCGAAGGGCAGAGCCGGTGCCGTGTCGGCGGTCATCCGTGCGCCTGGATTCGGCGTCGGCGTACGCACGACGTGCTGATCGTTCGCTCGCGGTGGCTCGCTCATGGAGCGACCGTAGCAAGGCCGTACCGACGAGTAACACCCGAGCAGGGTCGATAGCTGGACATCCGACAGTCGGATATCCTCTGAATTACCGTCTGCTGACATCGACAGAGAGGTCGCCGTGACCACCACCGAACGGCCGTCCACCTCGCCCGAATCCGCGGCCACCGGGCCCGCTCCGCTCGCCGCCGAGCCGCCCGCCGCGGTCGAGGATGCCGGTGGCCCGCCCGGCGATCCGGCGGCCATCGGGGCCGGCCGGGATCGTTGGGAGCGGCGGTTCGAGGCGGCCGCGGCCGCCGGCCGGGTCAGGGATGCCGACTTCACGCACGCTCTCCGGCCTCGACGTGGCACCGGTCTACGGACCGCGGCCCGGGGACACGGTGCAGGGATTCGAGAGGATCGGCTGGCCGGGGGAGTACCCGTTCACCCGGGGTCTGCACGCCACCGGCTACCGCGGCAAACCCTGGACGATCCGGCAGTTCGCCGGCTTCGGCAACGCCGACGACACCAACGAGCGGTACCGGATGATCCTGGCCGAGGGCGGCAACGGGCTGTCCGTGGCCTTCGACATGCCGACGCTGATGGGTCGGGACTCCGACGACCCGCGAGCGCTGGGCGAGGTCGGCCACTGCGGCGTGGCCATCGACTCGGCCGCCGACATGGACGTGCTGTTCGGCGGTATCGACCTGGGCGCGGTCACCACCTCGATGACCATCAGCGGCCCGGCGGTGCCGGTGTTCTGCATGTACCTGGTCGCCGCCGAACGCCAGGGCGTGGACACGTCGCGGCTGGACGGCACACTGCAGACCGACATCTTCAAGGAGTACATCGCGCAGAAGGAGTGGTTGTTCCCGCCCGACCCGCACCTGCGGCTGATCGGCGATCTGATGGAGTACTGCGCGGCGAACATCCCGGCCTACAAACCGATCTCGGTCTCCGGCTACCACATCCGTGAGGCCGGCTCGACCGCCGCCCAGGAGCTTGCCTACACGCTCGCGGACGGCTTCGGCTACGTCGAACTCGGGCTGACCCGCGGCCTGGACGTCAACACCTTCGCGCCCGGTCTGAGCTTCTTCTTCGACGCCCACATCGACTTCTTCGAGGAGATCGCCAAGTTCCGTGCGGCGCGCCGCATCTGGGCCAGGTGGATGCGAGACGTCGTACGGCGCGACCGACCCCCGCGCTCAGTGGCTACGGTTCCACACCCAGACCGCCGGGGTGTCGCTGACCGCCCAACAGCCCGACAACAACGTCGTGCGCACCGCAGTGGAGGCCCTGGCCGCGGTGCTCGGCGGAACGAACTCGTTGCACACCAACGCGTTGGACGAGGTGCTGGCCCTGCCCAGTGCGAAGGCCGCGCAGATCGCGCTGCGCACCCAGCAGGTGCTGATGGAGGAGACCGGGGTCGCCAACGTCGCCGACCCGCTCGGGGGGTCGTGGTACGTCGAGGAACTCACCGACCGGATCGAGGCCGAGGCCGAGCACATCTTCACCCGGATCAAGGATCTGGCCGCGCTGGCCGTGCCCTCGGGTCGGCACCCGATCGGCGAGATGACCAGCGGCATCCTCCGTGGCATCGAGGACGGCTGGTTCACCGGCGAGATCGCCGATGCCGCCTTCGCCTTCTCCACCGCGCTGGACAAGGGTGTGAAGAAGATGGTCGGGGTCAACACGCTGACCGGTGGGGTCGGTGATGACCTGGACATCCTGCGCATCTCGGCGGATGTCGAGATCGCCCAGAATGCCGTGCTGCTGGCGCGGCGGTCCGAGCGGGACCCCGCGGCCGTGGATGTCGACGCTCGAGGTCGCTGCGGCAGGCGGCCGTCGGCCGGTACCGGCAACCTGATCCCGCCGATGCTCGACGCGGTGCGGGCGGAGGCGACCCTGGGGGAGATCTGCGGGCTGCTGCGCGACCTGTGGGGCGACTACACCGAGCCCGCCCGGTTCTGACCGCCGGCCGACGCGCCCTGCCCGCGCAGGGCGGCCCCGGTTGCGGCGACGGCGCGTGGTGATCCCGGGGACCGTCGGCGGGCTCGGCGTAACGTCCGCAGCGAACGGAACCGGCGAGGTTCCCTCCACGGCGTGGACGGGCGGACGAGATCGTCGATGACGGCCATGGCGGTACCGGTGGGTCGGCGGGCCCGAGCTGCCTCCGGGCTGTGGACACCGGCTCCTTGGTACGCCGATGTGTTGGTCGGCTTCGACCTGGAGACCACGGGCACCGATCCTGTTTCCGCCCGGGTGGTCACCGCGGCCATCTCCTACGTCGCACCCTCGGGTGCGCTGCTGCCGCGGTCGCGCGAATGGATCGTCGATCCGGGGGTGGAGATCCCCGACGGTGCCCGGGCGGTGCACGGCATCAGCACCGAGCAGGCGCGAGCGGCCGGTGGACCGGCGCTGACCGGCGTCTGGGAGATCCTCGACGAGCTCGAAGCCGTGTGCGCGGCCGGGTTGCCGCTCGTGGTGTTCAACGCGCCGTACGACCTGACCCTGATGGACGCCGAGGCCCGGCGGTACGGACTGCCCGGCCTGCGCAGCCGCCGCGCGTTCGAGCAGACGTTGGTGGTGGATCCGCTGGTCATCGACCGCTTTGTCGACCCGGGGCGGGCCGGGCCGCGGACCCTGCAGGCCACCGCCGAGGCCTACGGCGTGGCCGCCGACGCGCCCCACACCGCGACCGGCGATGCCCTGACGGCGTGCCTGGTGGCCCGGTCGATGGGCGAGCGCTACCCGCTGGTGGGTACCGCGGACCCGGCGACGCTGCATGCCGCGCAACAGGAGTGGTACCGGCGCCGGGCCGTGCACGTGCAGGCGACCCGGCGGGCCCATGGGGACACCGGGGCCGTGGTGGACAAGGGCTGGCCGCTGTACGACGGGCATCCGGTGTGGTTCGTGCCCCGTGAAACACTGGCAGTATGAGTCGTCCTGATCCTCGCCGGCAGGCCGCGGCAGTGGCCGCGTCCGCCGCTTTCGCAGGTGCTGTCGATCTGTCCGCGCTCAAGGCCAGGGCCACCGCGCCCCCGGCGCCGACCGGTCCTGCCGATACCGGTGACGGTGGGGCCGCCCGCTCCGCGCCGCTGGTGGCGCCGCGTCGCCGTTCGTCATCGAGGTCACCGAGGCCCTGTTCGGACAGGTCGTGGAGGCCTCGTCCCAGGTGCTGGTGGTCGTCGAACTCTGGGACTCGCGGTCCGACCGGTCGGCGCAGCTCTCGCCGGCGCTCGAACAGCTGGCCGCCGCGGCCGGCGGGTCGTGGATCCTGGCCCGGGCCGACATCACGACGCAGCCACGCATCGCCCAGGCGTTCGGCGTTCAGGCGGTGCCAACCGTCATCGCCGTCGCGGCCGGCCAACCGGTGGACGGGCTGACCGGGGTGCTACCGGAGCCGCAGGCCAGGCAGTGGATCTCCGGCCTGCTCGACGCGCTGCGTGATCGGCTTCCCGGCATCAAGGAGGCCGAGGCGCAGACCCCACCCGAAGAGCTACCGGTCGATCCGCGGTTCACCGCCGCGGAGGAGAAGTTGGACGACGGTGACCTGGCCGGCGCGGCGGAGGCCTACCGGGCGATCCTGGCCCAGGAGCCGGCGAACGCCGAGGCGGCCGCTGCGCTGAATCAGACCGAGTTCCTGGCCCGGGTGGGCGGGCACCCCGCCGACGCCGTGGCCACGGCCGACGCCGCGCCCGACGATGTCGCTGCGCAAACAGCTGCGGCCGACCTGCAGGTGTCGTCCGGACAGGTCGTCGAGGCCTTCAACCGGCTGATCGAGACGGTGCGGCGCACCGCCGGCGACGAGCGCACCGCGGCCCGAGAACACCTCGTCTCGCTGTTCGGGCTCTTCCCGACGGACGATCCAGAGGTGGTTGCGGCCCGGCGGCGCCTGGCGGCTGCGCTGTACTGATCCGGCGCCTCTAACCTCGACCGCATGCACCGGAGCCGGATCGGCGTCGTCCTGATCGACCACCCCACCGGGACCTACGAGGACGCTGTGTCGTTCTGGGCCGGCGCTCGAGGCGGTGACCGTGGTCAGGCCGGGGAGCCCGTGGACGACGAGCCGTACGAGGCACTCGAGTCGCTGCACCGCGGCGATCCGTCCGCGAGGCTCGCGACAGACGGCCTCGCGTTGACATGTTCGTGCTGGACCGCTCAGACAACGCTGAGGCCCGGGGCCGTGCCACGACGACCAGGAACGATCGCCAGGGCGCCGTCGACAGGCGACCACCGCCGCGGCTCCCTGAAGATCACTCGTCCGGCGCGAGCACCTGCGGCCCGCTGTTCGATGGGTCAGCTCGGACAATAGCCGCGGTTCCAGATCGAGAACTGTTGCGGTGTTCCAGGATCTGGTCGATATTGTCCTGCGCCCAGGCCTGGAGCGGCTCGACCACCGCTTGCAGATCGTGCCCCAGGGCGGTCAGTTCATAATCGACGCGGACCGGTACGGCCGCGGTCGCTGCCGCGTGGTCCGAGAGGCACATCAGTCTGGATTTCTCTGAGAACTGCTCCAGGGGTCCAGGGTGGCAATAGGCTTCTGTTTATGGACATTCTCGTGCTTGGCGGCACCTCGTTTGTCGGGCGCGGCATTGTGGAGTGTCTGCTGGGACGGGGCCACAGACCGGCGTTGTTCAACCGGGGCCGGACCGGTGCCGATCTGTTCCCAGGCTCGGAGCGGCTGGTCGGCGATCGAGACTCCGGTGATTACACCGCACTGGCGGGGCGCGGCTGGGATGCCGTGGTGGATGTCACGGGCTATGTGCCCCGGCATGTTTCGGAAGCGATCGCCGCTCTTGGTGACCGGGTGGGGCGCTACGTCTTCATGTCCACCGGACTTGTCTACGATCGCTCGGCTGCTTCCGGGAAGATCACCGAGGCGAGTCCCCGATTGCCTGCATGGCGGGAGTCTGAGGTGATAGACGACGACAACTTACGCACTGTCCGCGACGGGGGGACGCTCGCGCTGTTCGTCCAGGACTTCGACGACGATGTGCGCGCCGCGGCCGAGCAGCGCGGCGTACGACTGGCCCGGATAAAGGTTGTGCCCAATCCCCGTGCCCTGGCCGCGATCACGAATCTCATGGCCGCGGGGACCTTGGTATCGCATGTCTCGGCGACCTTTCCACTTGACGAGGCGCCCGAAGCACACCGGCACCTCGACACCGGGGTTCAGGGCAAGGTGGTACTGGTGCCCTGAGGACATCTCGTAGCCCGGTCGAGCAGGTAGACCCGTTGGTGTTCAAGGAACGTCGGGGCCATCCACTCGGGTGCTGCGCAAGCTCACGAACCTGGGCGAGATGACCACCCCCGAACCCGCCCCATTTTGGTGCGGTTGGCGTCCTTTGCGAGTAGGCAGAGAAGTCCTCAGCCGAGCGCAGATCATCCCTCGGCCCGCTCTCTGCCCGTCAGACGGCCTGCCGAACCACAAAATCGCTCATCCCAGGCACCGAGCAGGTCAGTTGCCCGTGCTGGGGCACGTACACCAGCCGCTTGGCGATCAGGCTGGCCCGCGACCGCCCCAGGCAGGTGGCCGGTTTCCCGAGCCGGGCTGCGATGCCACCGGCGTGCTGGGTGGGCGGCCCCGTCGACGGCCATGGCCGCCAGGTAGGCCCGCTCGGCCGGTGTGGCCCGCTCCCACCGCGATCGGAAGAACCCGGCGTCCAAAGCGGCGCGGCCTTCGGGGACCGCGACCAGCACGTCGCTGTAGGTGATGTCCGGCCCGGCGGACGATCCAGAGGTGGTTGCGGCCCGGCGGCGCCTGGCCGCTGCGCTGTACTGATCCGGCGCCTCTAACCTTGACCGCATGCACCGGAGCCGGATCGGCGTCGTCCTGATCGACCACCCCACCGAGACCTACGAGGACGCTGCGTCGTTCTGGGCCGGCGCTCGAGGCGGTGACCGTGGTCAGGCTGGGGAGCCCGTGGACGACGAGCCGTACGAGGCACTCGAGTCGCTGCCCGGTGGCGTCAAACTCGATCTCCAGCGCACCGGGTCGGGCACCCCGCCGCGGATTCACCTGGACATCGAGACCGATGACGTCGGCGCCGAGGTGGCCCGACTACTGGCGCTCGGTGCGCGGGTGGTCGACGATCGTGACGGCTACACGATCCTCGCCGATCCCGGTGGCGTGGTGTTCTGCGTGGTGCCGATCCAGACCGGTAGCGCCTTCGACACGCATGCCACCACCTGGTCGTGAGGGCATCGGTGGGTCCGGCGCGATACGGTCGCCGCTCCTGCACACGCCACCGACAGCGCCGGCGCGTCGAGGTTCGGTTCGTGGATGCAGGGTGATGCCTTCCGATCAACCGCAACTCGGCAAGCCGTCGTCGAAACCGTCGGCGAACGCGGCCACCTCGTCGAAGGTCGCCCCAGGACGAGTGCGCAGCATGTCCAGGGCCTCGTCGGCGTCCCCCGGCCAGGAGCCCAACTGGCCGGTGTCGGCCTTCCCGTACACGAAGCCGGTCCAGGCCCCGAGGTAGCACGCCGCGGCGGCCGGTCGGTCGGCGCCGAATCGCGCCGATCCGGCGGCCAGCGCGGTGGCGGCGGCACGCGCGAATTGACCGTACGGCGCGGCGGCCCGCAGGTCGCCGGGTGCCGCTACCGTCGAGCCGTTTTCGGGCAGTGCAGTGGGGTCGAACGCGCGAACCGACGCGGCCGCGGCTTCGTCCACCGCGCCGTCCGAAGCGAACCGGGCCTTCGACGTGTCCACCCCGGGGACCCGGCCCTCGGTCAGCCGCAGACCCTCGACGGTCAGCGCCGGGCACGCTGCCGCGCCCCCGCGCATGCCCGCCAGCGCGGCTCGCAGGCGGTCGAGGCCCAGGCCGTGCGCCTGCCCGCCGGTCACATCGGTGTCGACCGGGTCCCGGAATTCGATCAGGGGAGTGACCGCGCGCAGCAGGGAACTGGTCGGCAGGCGAGTGGCCACGTGCGTGCCGGCGGCGCCGGCCGAGCCGGTTGGGGCGGCCTCCGATGGGACGGCGGTGGACGTCGGCCCCGCGGACGTCGAGCCGCCGGACGTCGAACCGCCGGACGTCGACCCTGCGGAATCGACGGCGACCAGCCACGCCAGGAAACGCCCCCGCATCGCAGTCGGCCTGCGCTTCCTGCAGGATGGTCGGACTGCTCGCCGGCGATCCGGACGCCGCCGCCAGCTGGGCCTGGACGGCATGGCCGAACTCATGGGCCAGCGACGCGGTCAGTGCCGGCCGGCCCGTACAGGTCCAGCAGCACCGGGACGAGCGCGGCGGAGTCGTAGACGATGCCGTCGTCGCCGCGGCAGTAGTAGGCGTTCCCGAGCAGCGACGAGGCCGGCGAGACACACAGCGCACCCGCGCTCCGATCCGGACCCGTCGACCGAGGCGTACCCGCCACGCAGTGCCTCGAACGGCGTGCCACAGCCGGGGCAGCTCGCCCCCCCAGAACGTCTGGAGATCGACCGAACACGGCCGCGGCGAGCAGGTCGTCCCCGGATCCGGAACCGTCGACCACGTGCACCGGCACCGGCGCCCCGGCGGCCGGGTCGATGCGTTCGGCGGCCACGCGCAACGCCGCCGACCGGCGGCACCAGCGCACCGACGGCCGCCACGATCAGCGCACCCACGGCACCGATCAGCAGGCGGCCGACCGCACGGCGAAGCCCGTCGACGCCGGAGCGATCGCCGCAGCGGGCGACGGATGCGGTCAGTCGGGCACCAGCCACAGCGCACCCAGCGGCGGCAGGGTGCAGCGACGCCGACGCCGGCTGGCCGTGCATCGGCACGTCCTCGGCCCGATCACCGCGCCCATGTTGCCGAGTCCCGGAGCCGCCGTAGCTCTCCGCGAGTCCGTGTTCACCGCCTCCCGCCAGGTGCCCGGCGAACGGCAGCCCGACCCGGTACGCCGAGTGCGGCGATCGCGGAGAAGTTCAGCAGGCAGGCGACCACCGAACCGTCGGAACCCCACCGCAGGTAGGTGAACACGTTGCCGTCGCGGTCGTTGGCATCGATCCAGGTGAACCCGTCGGGGTGAAGTCCTGAGTCCACAGCGCCGGCGTTCCGCGGTAGACCCGGTTCAGGTCGCCGACGAGCCGGCGGATCCCGGCGTGCAGCGGGTCGTCGAGCAGCTCCCACGGCAGCGACGCCGATGTCGTTCCACTCCCACGGGGCTGCCGATCTCGCCGCCCATGAACAGCAACTGCTTGCCCGGATGCGCCCACATGTGCGCGTAGTACGCGCGCAGGGTCGCGGCCTTCTGCCAGGCGTCGCCCGGGATCTTGCCCCACAGCGAGCCCTTGCCGTGCACCACCTCGTCGTGCGAGAGCGGCAGCACGAACTGCTCGGAGAACGCGTACATCATCGAGAAGGTCATCTCGTTGTGATGCCAGGCGCGGTGCACCGGATCCCGGCTGACGTAGCCGAGGCGTGTCGTGCATCCAGCCCATGTTCCACTTCAGGTGGAAGCCGAGTCCGCCCAGGTGCGTCGGCCGGGTGACGCCCGGCCAGGCGGTCGACTCCTCGGCGATCATCAGCGCGCCCGGAACGCGCTTGCCGACGGTGGCGTTGGTCTCCTGCAGGAACGAGACCGCTTCGAGGTTCTCGTTGCCGCCGTAGATGTTCGGCATCCACTGGCCCGGCTCGCGGGAGTAGTCCAGGTAGAGCATCGAGGCGACCGCGTCGACCCGCAGCCCGTCGACGTGGAACTCCTCCAGCCAGTACACCGCGTTGGCCACCAGGAAGTTCCGCACCTCGCGCCGGCCGAAGTCGAACACCAGGGTGCCCCAGTCCGGCTGCTCGCCGCGCCGGGGGTCGGGGTGCTCGTACAGCGAGGTGCCGTCGAACCGGGCCAGCGCCCAGGCGTCCCGCGGGAAGTGCGCCGGCACCCAGTCCAGGATCACGCCGTAGCCGGCCTGGTGCAGCCGGTCGACCAGGTAGCGGAAGTCGTCCGGTGAGCCGTGTCTCGGGTCCGGTGCGTAGTACGACGTCACCTGGTAGCCCCACGATCCGCCGAACGGGTGGGCGGCCAGCGGCAGGAATTCGACGTGGGTGAAACCGGTCTCGTTCAGGTCCGCGATCAGCTGGTCGGCCAGTTCGCGGTAGCTCAGGCCCTGGCGCCAGGACGCGGCGTGCACCTCGTAGATCGACATCGGGCCCGCCCAGCACGTCGGTGTTGGCGCGGCGCTCCAGCCACTCGCCGTCGCTCCACTGGTAGTGGCTGTCGAACACCATGGACGCGGTGGCCGGCGGGACCTCGGCGGCGAAGGCCAACGGGTCGGCCTTCTCCCGCCACACGCCGTCCCGGCCCAGGATGACGTACTTGTACTTGGTGCCGGCCCCGACGCCGGGAATGAACAGTTCCCAGACCCCGGTGGAGCCGAGCACCCGCATCGGGGTGCCGGCGCCACCGGTCCAGTGGTCGAAGTCGCCGGAGATCCGGACGCCGCGGGCGTTCGGCGCCCACACCGCGAACGAGGTACCGGTGACCGTTCCGCCGGGCGTCTCGTAGCTGCGCACGTGCGCGCCGAGGACGTCCCACAGCTGCTCGTGCCGGCCCTCGCCGATCAGGTACAGATCCATCTCGCCGAGTGTCGGCAGCCACCGGTAGGGGTCGTCGACCTCGTAGACCGCGCCCGGCCCGTAGTCCACCCGCAGGCGGTAGTCGCCGAGTACACCGGGGACGGTGGCGGTGAAGACCCCGCCGTGGGTGTGCTCGAGCGGCGTCTCCTGCCCGTCGTGCAGCAGGGTGACCCCTTTGGCATGGTGGCGCAGCGTCCGCACCACGGTGCTGCCGTCGGGCTGCGGGTGGAAGCCGAGCAGGCCGTGCGGGTTGTAGGTGTCGCCGCCGATCACCCGCTCGTAGTCCGCCTCGCTCGGCTCCCAGACGTGCGGCCGGGCCTGTTCCTCGTCGCGCCGCTGGACGTGCTCGGCGTCCGGTACCGGCGGCTCGGGCTCGGGCTCCGGCACGATCGCCGCCGGGACCTTCGTCGGCGCCGTGTCGACGGATTCGCCCGGCGGCGGCACAGGTTCGATCGACGAGGTGGCCGGCGCGGCTGTCGTCGGACGGCAGCGGCCGTCGACGGGTCGGTCGGCCGCGGTCGGCACCGCGGGGCCGGCCTCGCCTTGGCGGCCGGGCCTTGGCGGCGGCGGATCGACCCTTGCGCTGGGGTGCTGCGCGGCGGTCGTCGTCTTGCCCTTGGCCGTTGCCTTGGCTGCGTTGCCCTCGGCGGGCTGGCTGCTCGGTCACGGAGTGGCTCCTGACGTGGTCAACGTGGTGATGGCGTGCATCGGAACCACGACCCAGCTGGGTCGATGGGCGTACTCGTACAGCACTTCGTACACCGCCTTGTCCAGTTCGAAGGCCCGGAGCAGGGCCAACGTGTGCCGCGGATCGCTCGCCGCGACCTCGGCGTACCCGGCGCAGAACGCCGCGCGGTTCCGTTCGGCCCACTCCGTCGCCCGATAGATGTGCTGGGCGTCCGGCTGGCCGCCCACCAGAGGCATCCGGGCCGCGTAGTCGAACGACCGGAGCATGCCGGCGACGTCCTTGAGCGGGGACTGCAGGCCACGGCGGACCTCCAGGGTGCGCGACGGTTCGCCCTCGAAGTCGATGATCACCCATCCGGTCAGGGTGCGCAGCGTCTGACCCGAGGTGCAGGTCGCCGTGGATGCGCTGGACCGTCAGCCCGGCGCCGCCGTCCCTCGCCGCGGCGAAGGCCTCGAGGATCTTGGGTCAGATGCTCGACCAACACCGGCGCCCGCTCGGCCGCGGCCGGGTCGCGGACTGCTCCATCTCGGTGATCACCGCGTCCAGCCCGGCTCCGTCCACCGTGTGGCTGCCGAACGCGGCGGCCAGGTCGATGTGTACTGCGGCGACCGCGTGCCCGAGTCGCTGCGCCTCGGCGGCGAAGTCCCCGCCGACCTCGTCGGCGTGCAGGTCGCCCTCGGCCATCAGGTCACGCACGCTGGCCGTGGCCATCGCCCAGCCCTCGGCGCTGTTGGCGAAGAACGTGGTCAGCAGTGCCGAGCGTGGTCGGCACCCCGGCCACCGGTCCCTCCAGACTCAGCCCAGCGGGTCCGCGATGTGCGTCGACCCGGCGGTGTGCAGCGCCACGGTGCACCTCCAGGTCCGGGTTCGGCCCGGGCTGCAGCGATCGGAACACCTTGAGGATCGCCGAGTCTCCGTACACCACCGAGGTGTTCGACTGTTCGGCGCCGATCACCAGGCCGGGGGCCGTGACGTCGAGGTCGGCATCGGGCTGCAGGTGTGTGTTGACGTCACCGAGGGCCCGATCGTTCGCGATCGCCTCGAGCACCAGTGCGACACCGCCCCGTCGAACAGGGCGTCGTAGCAGGTGCGCCCCCCGACGGCGCCGATGACGCTGTGACCGAGCCGGTCGGGCAACTGGTCCCGCCAGCCGAGCCAGAGCTGGTAGCGGCGGAGGGTCCCGTCGGCCGACCGGCGCCGCGATGACCAGGTGCTCGACGCGGCCCCGTCGACGTCCGCGACAAATGCTCCGTGACTCGATGGACAGGTCGTCGGCGACGTCGCCGGCGTACCACCGCTGCAGCGGCAACCAGCGCGCGAGCAGCGCGAGCAGCTCGGCGTCGGCGAGGTCAGGGCCACGGGGGTCGGTACCTGCGGGATCGGCCGTCATCTATTCAGGACACCTCCGGGTGCGTCAATTCGAACCAGTAGAACCCGTGTCCAGGCAGCGTAAGCAGGTAGGGGAGCTCGCCGACGCGCGGAAAGGCCGACCCACCGGTCAGCTCCACCGGAACCGCGTCGGCGTGGCGCCGCAGGTCGAGTTCCACCGGCTGGGGGAACCGGGACAGGTTGTTGACGCACAGCACGGTGTGCTCGCGCTCCCCGCCGTCACCGGCGTCCCCCGGGTAGTGCAGCACGTAGGACAGCACCGACGGGTTCGAGCCGCCGAGATCGGTGAACTCGCCGACCGAGAACGCCGCGTGCTGCTTGCGGATCTCGATCATCCGGCGGGTCCAGTGCAGCAACGAGGCCGTCGAGTTGGTCTGGGCCTCGACGTTGACCGTCTGGTAGCCGTACTGCGGGTCCATGATCGCCGGCAGGTACAGCCGGGCCGGGTCGGACCGGGAGAATCCGGCGTTGCGGTCCGGGGACCACTGCATCGGGGTGCGGACGCCGTCCCGGTCGCCGAGCCAGATGTTGTCGCCCATGCCGATCTCGTCGCCGTAGTACAGGCACGGGCGAGCCGGGCAGCGAGAGCAGCAGCGCGGTGAACAGCTCCGACTGGTTCCGGTCGCCGTCCAGCAGCGGGGCCAGCCGCCGGCGGATGCCGATGTTGGCCTTCATCCGCGGGTCCTTGGCGTACTCGGCCCACATGTAGTCGCGGTCCTCGTCGCTGACCATCTCGAGGGTCAGCTCGTCGTGGTTGCGCAGGAAGATGCCCCACTGGCCGCTGGCCGGAATCGCCGGGGTCTGGGCCAGGATCTCCGAGATCGGGAACCGCGATTCACGCCGGGCGGCCATGAAGATGCGTGGCATCAACGGGAAGTGGAAGCACATGTGGCATTCGTCGCCACCGACCGCGGGGTCGCCGAAGTACTCGACGACGTCGGCCGGCCACTGGTTGGCCTCGGCCAGCAGCACGGCGTCCGGGATACTCGTCGTCGATCGACCTTGCGGCACCGGCTGAGGAATTCGTGGGTGCGGGGCAGGTTCTCGCCGTTGGTGCCCTCCTCCTCGAACAGGTAGGGCACCGCGTCCAGCCGGAACCCGTCGATACCGAGGTCGAGCCAGAACCGCATGACGTCGATCATCGCGTCGCCGACGGCCGGGTTCTCGAAGTTCAGGTCCGGCTGGTGGGAGAAGAAGCGGTGCCAGAAGTACTGCTTGCGCACCGGATCGAAGGTCCAGTTGGACGGCTCGGTGTCGACGAAGATGATCCGGGCGTCCGGGTAGCCGGTGTCGTCGTCGGCCCAGACGTAGAAGTCGCCGTACGGCCCGTCCGGGTCCCGTGCGCGACTCCTGGAACCACTGCGTGCGCGTCGGAGGTGTGGTTCAGCACCAGGTCGGTGATGACCCGGATGCCCCGGGCGTGGGCCTCGTCGAGCAGCGCGACGAAGTCCTGCGACGGTGCCGAACTCGGGCAGCACCTTGCGGATAGTCGGAGATGTCGTAGCCGCCGTCGCGCAGCGGTGAGTCGTAGAACGGCGGCAGCCACAGGCAGTCGACGCCCAGCCACGCCAGGTAGTCGAGCTTCTCGATCAGCCCGCGCAGATCGCCGGTGCCGTCACCGTTGGAGTCGTAGAACGCCCGCACCAGCACCTCGTAGAAGACGGCGCGCTTGTACCAACTCGGGTTCGGGCCGGCATCGGGCGGGCCTGGGTGAAATCGCGGCGCGTGCTCGTCCAGCGGGCGGTGGTCCGGGTCGGCCCGTGCCGAGTAGGGCGCCGGCCGGCGTGCGCGCTGTGGGTCATAGTCGCCCTTTCGTCCTTGGAGCCGCGATCGTGGTCAACTCTGTGCTGGTCAACTCGGCGCTGGTGGACTGGCGGTGGTGGACCGAACGTCGCTCTGGTCAGTGCCGGTCGAAGTCGGCCGGGTCGGGGGCCTGCCGCATGGTCAACACGTGCGCGACCTCGCATCGGGCCCAACCCGACCAGGTTGCGCTGACCCCAGTGGTAGACCTCGCCGGACAGCTGGTCGACCACGTCGAACCGGTCGTCGCCAGCCGAGGCCGAGGGCCGGCATCCAGAACTCCGTCTCGCCCCAGTACTCGCCGTTGCCGTCCAGTGCGGTGATCACGAGTGACGGTGTCGCGGGTCGGCCGGTCCCGCCGGGAGAAGCAGAGCAGCTGCTCGTTCGAGATGCAGTGGAACCACAGGCCCTTCATCTGCTGCAGGGCCGGGTGCAGGCGGCGGATCCGGTTCAGCTGGGTGATCAGCGGCTCCAGCGAGCGGCCACGCTCGCGCGGGGTGGCGAAGTCCCGCGGACGCAGCTGGTACTTCTCCGAGTCCAGGTACTCCTCGCTGCCCGGCCGGACCGCGCTCGTGCTCGAACAGCTCGAAGCCGGAGTAGACGCCCCAGGTCGGTGACAGGGTCGCGGCCAGCACCGCGCGCACCGCGAACATGCTCGGACCGCCGTACTGCAGTGAGGCGTGCAGGATGTCCGGGGTGTTGACGAAGAAGTTCGGCCGCATGTAGTCGGATGCCTCGACCAGTTCGACGCCGTAGTCGATGAGCTCCTGCTTGTCGGTCCGCCAGGTGAAGTAGGTGTAGGACTGGCTGAAGCCGACCCGGGCCAGCTCGTGCATCATCGCCGGCTTGGTGAACGCCTCGGCCAGGAAGATCGCGTCGGGCGTGCTCTGGTGCACCTTGCCGATCAGCCACTCCCAGAAGTTGATCGGCTTGGTGTGCGGGTTGTCCACCCGGAAGACCGTGACGCCGTGGTCGATCCAGAACTGCACCACCCGCAGCACCTCGGCGTACAGGCCGGCCGGGTCGTTGTCGAAGTTGATCGGGTAGATGTCCTGGTACTTCTTCGGCGGGTTCTCGGCGTAGGCGATGCTGCCGTCCGGCCGGGTGGTGAACCACTCCGGATGCTCGGTCACCCACGGATGGTCGGGGGCGCACTGCAGGGCGAGGTCCAGGGCGACCTCCAGGCCCAGGTCCTTGGTGGCCGGCGACGAAGGCGTCGAAGTCGTCGATGGTGCCGAGTTCCGGGTGCACGGCGTCGTGGCCGCCGAACCGGGAACCGATGGCCCACGGCGAGCCCGACGTCGTCCGGGCTCGCAGGTCACGGAGTTGTTGCGGCCCTTGCGGTTCTGCTCACCGATCGGGTGGATCGGCGGCAGGTAGACGATGTCGAAGTTCATCGGCCGCGACCCGCGGCAACTCGGCGATCGACGTCGCGCAGCGTGCCGTGCCGCATCGCCCGGCCGTCCTGATCGGATCTGGGCCCCGATCGACCGGGGGAAGAACTCGTACCAGGAGCCGAACTCGGCCAGCTTGCGGTCGACCCAGACCTGTACCGGGGCCGAGCGGGTGACCAGTTCGCGGATCGGATCGGCGGTCAGCACCGACCACAGCTCGCCGGCCAGCGCGGGCCCGATGCGCTCCACCACCGACCGCTCCGGATCGCGCAGCGCCTCGACCGCGGCCCGGATCGCACCGGCGTAGCGCTGCTGCGGGCGGCGGGCGATCCGGTCGAGCAGCCTGGCTCCGCTCTCGAGGTCGTTGGCCATCTCGTCGCCGGACTGTCCGGCGGCGGCCTTCACCTCGACGGCGTGCCGCCAGGTCTCCAGCGGATCGCTCCAGGCCTCGACGATGAGCGTCCACATGCCCTGCCGGTCCGGCACCACCTGGGCGGACCAGCGGTCGGTGCCCGGAATTCCGGCGCGCATCCGCAGCAGCGGCCCCGAGCCGCCGGCGCGGCTCGCCCGCTTGCTGCCCGCCTTCTCCGCAGGTGGGCGGAAGACCACGTTGGCCGCGACCGCGTCGTGCCCCTCCCGGAACACCGTTGCGCCGACGGTGATGGACTGGCCCACCACCGCCTTGGCCGGGTACCGGCCGCAGGCGACGGTAGGGGTGATGTCGGTCAGTCCGATGCGTCCAGCCACGCGGCCCACCGTACCGAGGCCGGGTTGGACGTGCCCGTTGCCCCGGTACCCCCGGGGCGGTGACCGCCCGACGACGCGCCCGGCGGGCATGCACCGCGGTTCCTGGTGGTACACACGCTCAGGGGGACCGGCCGCAGAAGGGGGTGCGATGACGACGTCGAAGCCTCATCGGGGGGGATCACACCCGCGCGTCACCGAGTTGCATGAGCGGGCAGCCGCCCTGGACGCGGCCGACCCGCTGACCGGTCTGCGCACGCAGTTCCTGCTCCCGGACGGGCTCGATCTACCTGGACGGCAACTCACTGGGCGCGTTGCCGGCGGCCGTGCCGGGTGCGGTGGCCGACGTCGTCGCCCGGCAGTGGGGGACGGACCTGATCGCATCCTGGACCAGCAACCGCTGGTGGGAGGCCCCGCGGCGGGTCGGCGACCGGATCGGTGCGTTGGTCGGCGCGGCGCCCGGGCAGCTGGTGGTCACCGACTCCACCTCGGTGAACCTGTTCAAGGCGGTGGTGGCCGCCGCCAGGTTGCGGCCCGGCCGGACCACGGTGGTGGTCGACGACGCGACATTCCCGACCGACCGGTACATCGTCGACTCGGTGGCCGCGCTCCTCGGTCTGCAGGTTCGCCCGGCCCGGCCGGACGACGCCGCGGCACTGGCCGGCGACGTCGCGGTCGCGGTGTACTGCCATGTCGACTTCCGCAGCGGCGAGCTGTACGACCTGCCGCAGATCACCGACGCCGCGCACGCTGTCGGGGCCCTGGTCGTCTGGGATCTGTGCCACTCCGCGGGGGTGCATCCGGTGGGCCTGGACGAGCACCGGGTCGACCTTGCGGTTGGCTGTTCGTACAAGTACCTGGGCGGTGGCCCGGGCGCGCCGGCCTGGGTCTACGTCGCGCACCGGCTCCAGGGCGCCATCGAACAACCGCTGTCCGGCTGGCACGGGCACGCCGACCCGTTC
>CAVPLZ010000005.1:0-91797 GCA_963706185.1 uncultured Actinomycetota bacterium
GGAATGGACCAGCGTTTCGCCCCGGCCGACGGGATCGACCGGATGCGCGCCGGGACACCGCCGCTGCTGTCGCTGCTGGCGCTGGAGGCCGGACTCGCGCCGTTCGCCGGGATCGACATGGCCGCCGTTCGGCGACGCTCGCAGTCGTTGACCGGCCTGCTGATCGACGCCGTCGACACCCTTGTCGGCAACCGGGTCGAACTGGCTACGCCGCGTTCGCCGGACCGACGTGGGTCACAGGTCGCGTTGCGTCACCCGGCTGCGTACCCGGTCGTCCAGGCGCTGATCGAACGGCGGGTGATCGGCGACTTCCGGGACCCGGACATCATCCGCCTTGGACTCGCCCCGCTGTACGTCAGCCATGCCGACGCGGTCGCCGCGGTGGTGCACCTGGCGGCCGTGCTGGACGGCGAGGAGTGGCGCGAGGCTCGGTTCGCGGTGCGGGCCACCGTGACATGATCGGTGACTGCGGCGGGCGGCTGAATCGATTCCTCGTGCCCGCGGCACGCTCGCGAGCGCTAGGTATGGCATGGAGAACGACGACCGTAGGCGCCCGCACCGGCTCCGGACAGATAGGTTTGCCCATCGTGAAGGCACTCCGGCGATTCACCGTCCGCCCCCAGCTGCCGCCGGCCCTGCAGCCGCTCGGGGACCTGATCCGCAATCTGCGCTGGACCTGGCACCCGGCGAGTCAGGACCTGTTCGCCGAGATCGACCCGGACCTGTGGCGGCGATTCGGCGGCGACCCGCTCAAGCTGCTCGGTGCGGTACCGGTGACCCGGCTCGAGACGCTCGCCGAGGACGGGCCCTTCCTGGAGCGGATGCACTCGCTGTCCGGGGACCTGCGGCACTACCTGGACGACCCGCGCTGGTACCAACAGCAGCTGGTCGACGGGGCCACGCTGCCCAGAGCCATCGGCTACTTCTCGATGGAGTTCGGCGTCAGCGAGGTGCTGCCCATCTACTCCGGGGGCCTGGGCATCCTGGCCGGCGACCATCTCAAGTCCGCCTCCGATCTGGGTGTGCCCATCGTCGGCGTCGGCCTGCTGTACCGGTTCGGCTATTTCTGGCAGTCGTTGTCCGGACGACGGCTGGCAGCAGGAGCACTATCCGGTGCACGACCCGCAGGGACTGCCGGTCGACCGGGTCGTCGACGCTGACGGTGAGCAGCTGACCATTGCGGTGCCGATGCCCGGCGGCCGGGAGGTCGTCGCCCGGATCTGGGAGGCGCGCATCGGCCGGGTGCCGCTGCTGCTGCTGGACGCGGACATCGAGGCCAACGACGACGAGCTGCGGTCCGATCACCGACCGGCTGTACGGCGGCGACCAGGCCCACCGGATCAAGCAGGAGATCCTGCTCGGCATCGGCGGTGTCCGGGCGATCAACGCCTACGCGAAGGTGACGGGACATCCGGTGCCCGAGGTGTTCCACATGAACGAGGGGCACGCCGGCTTCCTCGGCCTCGAGCGGATCAGCGCCCTGATCGCCGACGACGGTCTGACCTTCACCGAGGCGCTGTGCACGGTGCGCGCCGGCACCGTGTTCACCACCCACACACCGGTGCCGGCCGGCATCGACCGGTTCCCGATGGACCTGGTGCACCACTATCTCGACCCCGACGACGACGGCAGGTGCCGGTTGCTGCCCGGGCTGACCCCGGGCGAGGTCCTCGCGCTGGGCGCCGAGGACGACCCGACCCGGTTCAACATGGCGCACATGGGCCTGCGGTTGGCGCAGCGGGCCAACGGCGTCGCGCAGTTGCACGGCCAGGTGTCCCGGGAGATGTTCGCCCCGCTGTACCCCGGCTTCGAACCGGACGAGGTGCCGATCGGGTCGGTGACCAACGGTGTGCACCTGCCGACCTGGGCGGCCAGGGAGATGTACGACGTCGCCGGCGACATGGCCGACTGGCAGGACCTGGCCTCGGCGTCCGAATGGCCGGCCGCCTACCGGGTCTCGTCGGAACGGCTGTGGGACCTGCAGACAGAAGCTGCGCGGCCGGCTGGTCGAGATGGCCAGGGTGGCGATCCGGGCGTCCTGGCTGCAGCGGGGCGCCGCCGAGCCCGAGCTCGGGTGGACCGAGAAGATCCTGGACCCGGACATCCTGACCATCGGATTCGCCCGGCGGGTGTCGACCTACAAGCGGCTCACCCTGATGCTGCGTGACTCGGACCGACTCACCTCACTGCTGCTGCATCCGGAGCGGCCGATCCAGATCGTCATCGCCGGCAAGGCGCACCCGGCCGACGACGGCGGCAAGCGCTTCATGCAGGAGATGGTCAAGTTCGCCGACGACCCGGCCATTCGGCACCGGATCGTGTTCCTGCCCGACTACGACATGGGGATGGCCGCGGTGCTCTGCGCCGGGGCCGACGTGTGGCTGAACAACCCCATCCGGCCGCAGGAGGCGTCCGGCACGTCGGGCATGAAGGCCGCGCTCAACGGCGTGCTCAACCTGTCGATCTCCGACGGCTGGTGGGACGAGTTGTACGACGGGCACGACGGCTGGACCATTCCCAGTGCCAGGGTCGACGACCATGTCCGGCGGGACGACCTGGAGGCGGCAGCGCTCTACGACCTGGTGGAGAACCGAGTGGCGCCGTTGTTCTACGAGCGCCAGCACGACAACCGCCCGGACGGCTGGGTGGACATGGTGCGGCACACCCTGAGCTATCTCGGGCCCGCGGGTGCAGGCGACCCGGATGGTGCGCGACTACGTCCAGCAGTACTACGGCCCGGCGGCGGTGTTCAGCCGGGGCCTGGCGGGCGACACGAGCGGCCGCCAAGGACTTCGCCGCCTGGAAGGACGCCGTCCGGACGGCGTGGCCGCAGGTCAGGGTGGTCAACGTGGACACCTCGGGGATCGGTCAGGAGCCGTCGCTGGGCAACGTGCTGACCGTGCGGGCCTACCTGGATCTCGGTGGGCTCACGCCGGACGACGTCGAGGTGCAGACCGTGCTCGGCCGGGTCGACGAGGCGGAGATGTTGCACGAGGTGAGCACCGAGACGATGACCTGTGTCGGCAACGGGGACGGCTTCCGCTATCAGGCCGACCTGCCGCTGCGGCGGTCCGGGTCCGTCGGCTACACCGTGCGGGTGGTGCCCCGGCACCCGCTGCTGGCCTCGCCGGCGGAGATGGGCCTGGTCAGCACGGCCTCGTGACCAAGAGGTCAGTCCAGGTCGCTTCTCCGGTGCGCCTGCAGCAGCCAGACCGTGCGGCCGGGCAGCGTCACCTCGACACCGGCCGAGAGCGGCCGCGGGTCGACCGGCACACCGGTCGGCGAGTCGGTGTCGATCACCGGGGTGTAGGCCTCGGCGAACGGCGTGGCCGGCAGGGTGATCTCCACCGGCCCGTCCTCGGCGTGCAGCACCAGCAGCCAGGACTCGTCGGACAGCGGCTGCCCTGCCGGCCCGTGCCCACGGACGTCGCACCCGTTGACCCACATCTGCAGCGGTCGCGGCCGTCGGCGTACCAGTCGGCGTCCGCCATCGGCTGACCCGAGGCGCTGAACCAGACCAGGTCCGGCAGTGTCGTCGTCCGGCGACCGGCGGCCGTCGAAGAACTCGCCCTGGTGCAGGGCGGGGGCCTGGGCCCTGGCGGAGAGCGTGCGCCGGGCGAAGGCCAGCAGGCTGCCGGCATCCGAGGCCGGGTCGGTGGTCGCCGCCCAGTCCATCCACACCACGGGACCGTTGTCCTGGCAGTAGGCGTTGTTGTTGCCGCCCTGGGTGCGCCACAGCTCGTCGCCCATGGTGATCATCGGGGTGCCGGTGGACAGCAGCAGGGTGGCCAGCACGTTGCGCGCCTGCCGCGGCCGCAGCGCCCGGATCTCCGGATCGTCGGTCTCGCCCTCGACACCGTGGTTGGCCGAACGGTTGTCGTCGGTCCCGTCCCGGTTGTTCTCGCCGTTGGCCTCGTTGTGCTTGCGCGTCGTAGGACACCAGGTCGCGCAGGGTGAAGCCGTCGTGCGCGGTGACGAAGTTGACCGACGCCCACGGCCGGCGGTTCCAGCCGTACAGGTCCTGTGATCCGGACAGCCGGTAGGCCAGCGACCGCACCCCGGCCGCGCCGCGCCAGAAGTCCCGCACGGTGTCGCGGAAGTGGTCGTTCCACTCGGCCCACTGGCCGCCGAACCGGCCGACGGCGTAGCCCGTCGCCGGTGGCGTCCCAGGGCTCGGCGATCAGTTTGCGGCGGGCCAGCACCGGGTCGGCGGCGATCGCCGAGCAGCAGCGCCGACTCCGGGTCGAACGGGCCGCCTCGGGGCCGGCCGTGCACCGACGCCAGGTCGAACCGGAAGCCGTCGACGCCGAGGTCGTCGGCCCAGTAGCGGAGCGAGTCGGTGACCATCCGGACCACGGTGAGCCCGGCCGGATCGATGGTGTTGCCGGTCCCGGTGAGGTCGCGACCGGCGGACAGGTAGTAGCTGTCCGGGGCCAGCCCGCGCCAGCACAGGCTCACCGGCAGATCGGGACCGCCCTCGCAGGTGTGGTTGTAGACGACGTCGAGCATCACCTCGATGCCGGCCGCGTGCAGCGCGTCGACCATCGCGGCGAACTCCTCGACCTCGCGGCCGGGGTTTGCGGCGTAGCCGGGGTGCGGGGCGAAGTACGACAGCGTCGAGTAGCCCCAGTAGTTGTGCCGACCGGTCGAGGCCAGCAGCGGTTCGGTGGCGTGCGCGTGCACCGGCAGCAGTTCCAGGGTGGTCACCTGCAGGCTGCGCAGGTGCTCGATCACGGCGGGGTGGGCGACGCCGGCGTAGGTGCCGCGCAGGGCCGGCGGGCACCTCCGGGTGCAGCTGGGTGAGCCCGGTGACGTGCGCCTCGTAGACCACGGTGTGCTCCCACGGCACCTGCGGGCCCGGGACGGAGGCCCTGACCCGCGTGCGCGACGATGCCGAGCGGGGCCTTGCCCAGGGTGTCGGCGCCCGGGGTCGCGGCCGCGGCGCAGGTCGTACTCGGTGGTGTCGACCCGGCGGGCGTACGGGTCCAGCAGCAGCTTCGACCGGGTCGGCCACGCCGCGGTAGCCGTAGCGCTGTCCCGGTCCCACCCCGGGTACGAAGGCGTGCCAGATGCCGTAGCTGCGGTCCTGCATCTGCCAGCGGCGTTCCGCGCCGAGTGCGTCGACCAGGCACAGTTCGACCCCGGCCGCACCGTCCGCCACCACGGCGAAGTTGGTGCCCCCCGCGGTCGGGGTGGCCCCCAGCGGGAACGCGGTGCCGGGGAACGGCGACAGGCCCTGGTCGGGCAGCGCGGCGGCATCCGGATGAGAGCGTTCACCAGATCGGACCATGGTCGGTGATTCTGCCGGGTGAACCCGGTCCGGGTCCCATCGGGACCCGACTCCCGACCGAGGAACCCGCCGACCCGGTCGGGCGCTGCCGGACCGCAGCGCACCGGTGGGTGACGAATGGCCCGCGTGATGACGATCCTGCCCGGTCCGGACTCGGTGCTGCACCTGCTCGAGGTCACGGTGCGCCGCGGCCGGACCGTGCTGTTGGACCGGATCAGCTGGAACGTCGACGCCGACGAGCGCTGGGTGGTGCTCGGCCCCAACGGGGCCGGCAAGACCACCCTGCTGCAGATCGCGGCCGCGCAGCTGCACCCGACCACCGGCCGGGCGCACGTGCTCGGCGCGCGGATCGGCGCGGTCGACCTGTCCGAGATCCGCCCGCGGGTGGGCCTGTCGTCGGCCGCGCTGGCCGCCCGGGTGCCGCCCGCAGGAGAAGGTCCGCGACGTCGTGGTGTCCGCCGGCTGGGGCGTCGTCGGGCGGTGGCGGGAGCGCTACGACGAGCTGGACCTGGCCCGGGCCGACGAGCTGCTGGCCGCGATGGGCGTCGACCACCTGGCCGAGCCGGACGTACGGCACCCTGTCCGAGGGGGAGCGAAAGCGGGCGCTGGCCGCCCGGGCCCTGATGACCGATCCCGAGCTGCTGCTGCTGGACGAGCCGGCGGCCGGGCTGGACCTCGGCGGCCGGGAGGATCTGCTGGCCCGGCTCTCGGTGCTGGCCGTCGACCCGGCCGTCGCCGACGACGATCCTGGTCACCCACCACGTCGAGGAGATCCCGACGGCCTTCAGCCACGTGCTGCTGCTGCGCGACGGGCGCCGTGGTCGCGCAGGGGCCGATCCCGGACACCTTGACCGAGGCCAACCTGGCCACTACGTTCGGGATGGACCTGCAGTTGACCGAGCAGGAAGGCCGGTTCTTCGCCCGAGCCCGTTGAACCAGGGCCGGCCGACTCGGCCGTCACCTCACCTTGGAGGAGTACAGCGTGAGCGAGCTGGTGCACCTGGAAACCGACGGCGCGGTCGGCGTTATCCGGCTCGACCGGCCGTCGGTCAACGCGATCAACCGGGCCATGCACGGCGAGATCCTGGCCGCGGCCGAGCGGGCCGACGCCGACCCGGACATCCGGGCGGTGGTCGTCTACGGCGGCCCGCAAGGCGTTCGCGGCCGGCGCCGACATCGGGGAGATGGCCGAGACTCGGGCCGGACGAGATCACGGTCTACGGCGGCACGCTGACCGCCGCGTTGGACCGGGTCGCCCGGATCTCCAAGCCGGTGATCGCCGCGGTCACCGGCTATGCCCTCGGCGGCGGGTGCGAGCTGGCGCTGGCCGCCGACTTCCGGGTGGTCGCCGAGGACGCCCAGCTCGGCCTGCCCGAGATCACCCTCGGGGTGGTCCCGGGAGCCGGTGGGACCCAACGGCTTCCGCGGATCATCGGGATCACCCGGGCCAAGGAGATGATCTTCTCCGGTCGGCCGGTGAACGGCGCGCGGGCGGTGGAGATCGGGCTCGCGTCGCGTGCGGTGCCGGCCGGTGAGGTGTACGACGTCGCGATGCGACTGGGCCCGTCGACTGGCGACCGGTGCGACCGTGGCCATCGGGCTGGCCAAGGCGGCGATCGACGACGGCATGGACCGTCGACCTGGCCGGCGGGCTGGAGCTCGAGACCGCCGCGTTTGCAGCGACGTTCGCCACCGACGACCAGACGATCGGCATGCGCTCGTTCCTGGCCGAGGGACCGGGCAAGGCGCAGTTCACCGGTCGGTGAGGCTTCGAGCCGGGCCGGACGAAGGCGTCGACCAGTGACCGACGGGTGCTGAGCCGGCCATGGCGTTCTCCTTTTCGCTCGACGACGTCGCGTACCTGAGTTCGCCGGCCGGCAACGATGCGCTCGCGGCCGCCGGTGCTGCTGGCGCTGACCGATGCCTCGCTGTTGGCCGATCTGACCAGGGTGCGCAGATCGCTGGGGGATCGCGCGGCCGCGGTGGTCGAGACCGTCCGGTTGCGCCGCCGGGCGGCGGCCGCGGATGGGGCCGGCCGCGGCGTCCTGGCTGTTCACCGACGAGGCGCTGCAGCAGGCGAGCCCGTGGCCGGTCGCCCGCCACCGGGCGCAGCGGTTGGCCGGGCTGGGCGTGCACGACCTGACCTGCTCGATCGGCGCCGACCTGGCCGCGCTGGCCGCGGCCGGCCCGGTCGCGGTCGGCTCCGATCTCGACCCGGTGCGGCTGGCGATGGCCGGGCACAATCTCGCCGCCTCCGGCCTGCCGGCCCGCCTGCTGGTGGCCGATGCGCTGACCCGGACCACCCGGGGCCTCCTCGGTTACGCGGATCCGGCTCGCCGGACCGTCGACCGGTCGGCGGATCACCTCGGCCGACACGGTCCCGTCGATCGCCGCGCTGGATGGCGCCCACGCCCACCGGCCGCCGGTACTGCGGGTGCCGCCCGGGGTGGACTACGACGCGCTCGCCCGGCCCGGAGAGGTGGAGATCGTCTCGCTGGACGGGGTCGCGCGGGAGGCGGTGCTGTGGCCGGCCGAGCTCGCCGCGGTCGGCCGCCGGGCCACCGTCCTGTCCACGGTCGCGCCGCCGGAGGAGGTGACCTCCGCCGATCCCGACGACGCCGGCGTCGGCCCGGTGGACGCGTGGCTCGTCGACCCGGACCCGGCCGTGGTCCGGGCGCACCTGGTGCGGCACTGGGCGCGCGCGGCACGGCCTGTGGCTGCTCGACCCGCACCTGGCCTACCTGACCGGGCCGGCACCGGCCGGCCCACGTCCGTGGCTTCCGGGTGCTGGACGTCGCGCCGTTCACCGAGCAGATGGTGGCGGGCTGGCTGCGCCGCGACCGGGTCGGCACGCTGGAGATCTTGCAGCGCGGCACCCCGGTGATCCCCGACGACCTGCGCCGCCGGTTGCGCCCGGCCATGTCGACGGACACCAGGACGGCCGCCACGCTGGTCATCGCCCGGATCGGCGACGGGCCGATGGCGTACTGGTGCCGGGCGCAGGCTGCGGACCGGACGGATCGAGCGACCGGCTGAACGCTCGGCGGGCGGAGATCGGCGGCCCGGCGGTCGTAGGGTGTCCGGGTGCTGACCAGTGATCGGATCACCCTGCGCGCGGTGAGCCCGGCGGACTATCCACGGCTCGTCGACGCCTACAACGACGTCGAACTCGAGTTGCTCGGCGGTGGCCGGCCGCCCCGCCCGGTCACCCTGGCCATGGTCACCGACACCTTCGACGACATCGTCAAGGACAGCCAGGCTTTCACCTTTGCCATCGACATCGACGAGACGTTCGTCGGCACCTGCGGGCTGAGCAACCTCAACCGGGTCAACGGCACCGCAGAACTCGGCATCGGCATCTTCGAGCGGGCGTTCCTGGGCGTCGGGCACGGTCGCCAGGTGGTCCGGCTGCTCCTCGACTACGGCTTCGACCTGCAGAACCTGCGCCGGATCTGGCTCGAGGTGCATGCGTCCAACGAGCGGGCGGTGCGCGCCTACCGAGCGATCGGGTTCGTGGCGGAGGGCCGGCTCCGCGAGCACGTGTGGAGCGGCGGCCGCTACGACGACCTGATCCAGATGGGCCTGTTGCGCTCCGAGTGGCGCTCCGCCGGGTCGGGCCGCGCCGTCCCGGTCGCCTAGGCTTTCGGCCCGTGACCTTCGAACTGTTGCCCGCCGTCGACGTCGCGGACGGGCAGGCCGTGCGGCTGGTCCAGGGCCGCGCCGGGACGGAGACCCACTACGGCGCGCCGCTGGATGCCGCGTTGGCCTGGCAGCACGACGGCGCGGAGTGGATCCACCTGGTCGACCTGGACGCGGCCTTCGGCCGCGGGTCCAACGCCGCCATGCTGGCCGAGGTCGTCGGCAAGCTCGACGTCCAGGTGGAACTGTCCGGCGGGATCCGGGACGACGAGTCGCTGCGAAGCCGCGCTGGCCACCGGCTGCGCCCGGGTGAACATCGGCACCGCCGCGCTGGAGAACCCGGACTGGTGCGCCTCCGCGATCGCCCGCTTCGGCGAACGGGTGGCGGTCGGGCTGGACGTGCGCGGGTCCACCCTGGCCGCCCGGGGTTGGACCCAGGACGGCGGCGACCTGTGGGAGGTGCTGGCCCGGCTGGACGCCCAGGGCTGCGACCGATACGTGGTCACCGACGTCACCAAGGACGGCACCTTGCAGGGCCCGAACCTCGAGCTGCTGCGTCAGGTGTGCGCGACGACGTCGGCCCCGGTGGTCGCGTCCGGGGGCGTGTCCAGCCTCGACGACCTGCGGGCGCTCGCCGGCCTCGCGTCGGTCGGCGTCGAGGGCGCGATCGTCGGAAAGGCGTTGTACGCAGGTGCTTTCACGCTCCCGGAGGCATTGGCCGCGGTCGCGGGCTAGTCAGCCCGTTGATGCGGGGCCGTCCTGTGCCCTGGCCGCCGTGCGGACCGGGACGACCTGCTCGACCTGTCGGTGGGAGCGTTGTCGTATCACTGACCGGGTGCGTCGCGCGAAGTGATCGATGAAGGGACATCGTCGACGGTCGCCGTTGATGCCGGGCGGGTGCCATGGTGCGCGAGCAACGCTGCCGTCAGGGGTTGGTGTCCGTGCCGGGCCCAGTGCAGCGGGGTGGTTCCGTAGGTCTCGTCCGTCAGGTTCGGGTCGGCGCCGGCGGCGAGCAGCGCGACGACCATCTCCACATCGCCGATCCAGGCGTGGTGGTGCAGCGCGGTGCGCCCGTCCCTGCGTGCGTTGACGTCCGCACCGAGGTCGACGGCCAACCGGACGGCGTCGGGGGTGCCGGCGCGATGGATGTCCGGAGCAGTCCGCTGTCCGACCGGGACCTCGGGCGCGATGGTCGCCCGATATCCGTGTTCGGCGAGCAGCGCCACCCGTTGGACGAAACCGTGGTCCGCTGCCCAGTCGGCCTGCCGCTGCAGCATCTCGGCCGGCGTGTCCACGGCCTCGCCCAGCCGGCGTCGCCACACTCCACCGTCGCCGTCACCCAGACCATAGGAGAACAACAATCGCAGGTGGCTGTCGTCCCGGCCGAACATCCGGTTGTACAGCGTCTGCCCGTCGTTCGGATCGGCTCCGCGTTCGAGCAACACGCGGGCCAACTGCTCCCCGCGCGGGTGCCGCGGTTGACGGCCCGGTCCCTGCTCGCCCTCACCGAAGCAGCCGGTGAGCGCGGTGAAGGGGGTCGGTAGCCCCAACCACAGGTAGCCGCTGTCAGGGTCGGCCCCCGCCGCCAGCAACACCTCTGCGGTTGCCACCGGGTCGAACTGTCGGACCCGCGAATACACCAGGTACATCAGCGGAACCCACCTGAAGGGCGCCGACCGGGACGCTGGGATCGGCCGTTTCCAGGTGCTGCCGCACCGCGTCCGGGTCGCCGGCGACGGCCGCAGCGGCCAGGTCGCGCGAGGGCAGCAACCGATCCGCCGCGAGCATCTCGGCGGCGCGGGTCCACCTGGCCGGCTCGTCGAGCTCGGAATAGGTCAGACACGCCAGCGAGCAGAATGTCTCGGCCGGATCCAGGTCACCCTCGTTGAGTTCGGCCGGATCCCGGGTCCAGTTCCTCGAGGCATTCAGGTAGGCCACGAGTTTCGGCCAGCTCGACAGGCCGTACCGACGGGCCAGGACCAGTTGGGCGGCGGACAGCGGGAACGTCGACGCATCGCGCGGCGCACCGTCGGGATGGTGGGCGGCGACGAGTTCGAGCGCCGCGGGGTCCCCGGCTCGCACGGTGCGCTGCAGCGCCCGGGCGTCGCGGCGGAACCGTTCCAGGTCGGGACGGGAGGGCAAAGAGGTGGCCATGGCGGCCTCCTTTCGTCACGCCCGCTGTCCGCTGGGTCGGGCCGAAAGGAGGTCGGTCCACATCGTGGTGCTGCACCAGGGAGGCTGGGCCTCTTCCCGCGGACCGGTGGCGTCCTGGGCGCCGACGCCCAGGGTAGCGCCGATCCACCGGCCTGCTGATCCGGCGCCGGGCAGATTCGTAGACTGGACGACGTGACGGTGGCCGTGCGGGTGATTCCGTGCCTCGACGTGTCCGAGGGCCGGGTGGTCAAGGGCATCAACTTCGTCGACCTGGTCGACGCCGGCGACCCGGTGGAGCTGGCGCAGGTCTATGACGCCGAGGGCGCCGACGAGCTGACCTTCCTGGACATCACCGCGACCAGCGACAACCGGGCTTCGGCCTACGACATGATCCGCCGCACCGCCGAGCAGGTGTTCATCCCGCTGACCGTGGGCGGGGGAGTGCGGACGGTGGGAGACATCGACGGGTTGCTGCGGGCCGGCGCCGACAAGGTGTCGATCAATTCGGCGGCGGTGTCCCGGCCGGAGTTCCTGCGCGAGGCCGCCGACCGGTTCGGCTCCCAGTGCGTGGTGATCGCCGTGGACGCCCGGCGGGTCGAGGATCCGAACTGTCCGTCGGGCTACGGGGTGACCACCCACGGCGGCCGCCGCGGAACCGGGATCGACGCCCTCGACTGGGTCCGTCGGGCGGAGGACGCCGGGGCCGGCGAGGTGCTGTTGACCTCGATGGACCGCGACGGCACCAAGGCCGGCTTCGACCTGGAGATGGTGCGCGCTGTCCGCGCTGCCGTGTCGGTGCCGCTGATCGCGTCCGGCGGCGCGGGCGCACTGGCCGACTTCTCCGCCGGCCGTCGAGGCCGGTGCCGACGCCGTGCTGGCCGCGTCGGTGTTCCACTTCGGACAGTTGCGGATCTCCGACGTGAAAGCCGAACTCGACGTGGCCGGCTATCCCGTGCGGATGGGGGTCCACCGGTGAGCGAGACCACGACCGATGGACCGTTGTCGGTGGAGTCGTTGCGGTTCAACGAGTCCGGGTTGATCTGCGCGGTGGCCCAGCAGTTCGACACCCGTGAGGTGTTGATGGTGGCGTGGATGGACGCCGAAGCGGTCCGGCGCACCCTGGCCACCGGCCGGGCCACCTACTGGTCGCGCTCGCGCGGCGAGTACTGGGTCAAGGGCGAGACCAGCGGCCACACGCAACGGGTCGTCGAGGTCCGCCACGACTGCGACGCGGACACCCTGCTGCTGCTCGTCGATCAGACCGGAGCCGCCTGCCACACCGGCACCCGATCCTGTTTCGACGGGCGCATCGTCACCGGGTGCCGTCTGCGGCGATCGGTGCAGGGCCCCGTTGAACGGCCGGGATGCGGCAATCTCGAGACGTCGGGCAGACCCGCGTCGGCATAGGGATCCTCGCCGGCGACGGCAGCTGGACGTCCCGGTAGTCCCACTCGCGGACGAAGGCGCCGGTCGCGGCCTGTCCACGGGAGTACGGACTCGGCGCTCATGCAGTGGTTGGCCAGTGCCCGCCGGTATCCTCGGCGGCCGGCGAGTGCAGCGACCGGTGCAGCAGATAGCCGACGAACATCAGGGCCGCGCCGGCCGGGATCTCCGCCGGGACGGCGTCGGTGTCCCGGCAGGGGCAGCCGAAAGCTTCCCGGGTCCGATCGAACTCTGGATCGTCCTGCTCACGGTCGGGGCACAGCACGCCGCGCCGGTGGGAGCCGGGAATCACCCAGAGGCAGCCGTTGTCCACCGTCGCGTCGTCCAGCGCGATCGACACAGCGGTCAGCGACCGGTCCCGGGTGGGGATGAAGTGCTCGTCCTGGGGCCAGGCCTGACCCGGCTTGCGCTCGGATTTGACGAAGAACGTCGATTGGCATGGCCTTCACATGCGGCCCGAGCACCCGGGTCAGCGCGTCGACCACCGGCGGGTGCGCCAGCGCCGAGCGGAACTACTCGGGGCCCTCGCGCAGGTCGGGCGCTGCTCGAGAGTGCGTCGGGAGGGCTGCAGCCAGGCGATCTCGCCGGCCGGGCCGGGCCGCCGCGGGCGCTTGTCGACGCGTCGAGGCACGCGTTCGTCGCGATGCGGTAGAGCCGCGCGGACCGAGGAGCGGCCCTCGTCGTTTCGGCGTCGCCGCCACGCGCGCAGGAGACGACCTTCCTGGACGAGGTCCTCGGGTGGAACGACCCGAGCAGTCGGTAGCCCGCCCGGTCGCCGGCGGGTGGCCGACGGTCATGCCGTCCGTCCTCTCCGCACGCCGGCGACCACCCACGGGGCGGCCACCAACACGATCGCCGCCGATAGTGCGTTCAGGCCGCCGAAACCGATGATTCCCAGCAGCGGACCGGAGGCCGCGGCGCCGATCGCGGCGGAGATGTTCATCGCCGCGTCGGCGGCCCCCTGCACCTCGGTCCGGGACGCCGCCGGCACCGATTCGGTCAACAGGGCCGATGCCGCCACCAGGCACAACGACCAGCCCACCCCGAGCAGGAACAACCCGACCGTCACCTGGACGGCCGAGGCGCCCGCGGTGCCGGCCACCGCGGTGGCCAGCAGCAGCACCACCATGCCGACCGCGATCACCGGCGGTCGGCCGAACCGGTCGGCCGCCGCCCCGACCAACGGCGACAACGCGTACATGCCAAGGATATGCAGGCTGATGGTGAGGCCGACCACGGTTATGGTGGCACCCTCGTGGTCCATGTGAACCGGGGTCATCGTCATCACCCCGACCATCACGCTGTGCGCGGCGCAGATCGACACCAGCGCCAACCGCGCGGCCGGGATCTGCCAGGCCAGGGTGATCGACCGGCGCACGCTGCCGTGGCGGCGAGGAGTGGCCGCGTCCCGGCGGCCGACCCCGTTGCGGTCGACGGCGAGCAGCAGTGGATCCGGTCGAAGGAACGAGATCGCTGCCACGGCCAGCAGTTGCACGGTCGCGGCGATCACGAACGGACCGGCCATCGGGGCGATACCCAACCACCGCCCGACGGCCTCGCCCGGGGCGCCGAGATTGGGTCCGAGCACGGCCCCGACGGTGGTGGCCCACACCACCAGCGACAGCTGCCGGGACCGGTGTTGCGGGGGAGCCAGATCAACCGCCGCATAACGGGTCTGCAGGGTGGTGGCCGAGCCGGCGCCGGAGGCGGTCATACCGAGCACCAGGGCGACGGTCGCGCCCAGTCCGTGGCCGACCATCGCCGCGACGACCAGCAGGGCCGAGCCGGCCGCGGCCAGCGCCCACCCGCCGCCCAGCGCCCATCGCCGCCCCCACCGGATGGCGGCCAGCGCCAACGGAACCGCCAGCAGAGCGGCGCCGACGGTCGTCGAGGTGCGGGCGACCCCGGCCCAGCCCTCCGACGAGGTCACGTCCTCGGCCAGCAGGATGCCGACCGAGAGCCCGGCACCGAAGCCGATGCCGCCGACGATCTGCGCGGCCGAGAGCACCCGCAGTGTCCGACGTTGTGCCGCGACGACATCGGTGGCCTCCTGCCACCCGGCCCCGGTCGTCACGCCGGGCCCGGTCGTCACGCCGGGCCCGCGAGACGACCCAACCGACGGGCGGTCTCGGTCACCAGCGCGTGCGTCGTGGCCAGGTTCAGCCGCAGGAAACCAGGTGCGCCACAATCTTTTCCGTCGGTTCCGGTGACCAGGCAGCGCTCGGCGACCGTGGCCGGGTCAGCCACGCCGCGCAGATCCACCCAGCCCAGGTAGGTGCCCTCGGGTGGGGTGAACCCGGCACCGGGCAGCACCGAGGCCAGTTCGTCGGCGAACAGCCGGCGGCTCACGTCCAGATAGGACAGCGTCGCCTCCAGGTGGGGCACACCGTCCAGGTAGGCGGCCGACGAGGCGATCGCGCCGAGCGGAGAGGTGCCCACCGCCGCCCAGTACGAAGTCTGGGCCCAGCGCTCCCGGTGCGGGTCGGCGGACAGGATCAGCTGGGCGCAGTTGAGGCCGGGCAGGTTCCAGCCCTTGGACGCCGACACGGCGGTCAACGTGTGCGCGGCGGTGACCGGGGAGAGTGAGGCATACGGCACGTGCCGGTGGCCGGGATACACCAGGGGGGCGTGGATCTCGTCGCTGAACACGGTCGCGCCGCTCTGCTGGACCACGTCCGCGACCGCCAGTAACTCCGCGCCGGTGAACACCCGGCCGGTCGGGTTGTGCGGGTTGATCAGCACCAACAGTGCCCCGGTGTCGGGCACGTCGGTGGTCAGCGCGGTGCGCAGCGCCTCCAGGTCCATCGTGTACCGGCCGTCGTCGCAGTTCATCGGGACCGTCCGCAGCTCGACGCCGAGCTCGGCGGGCAACGTCAGGAACGGCATGTAGGTCGGCGTGGGCAGCACCAGTGGGGTGCCCGGCGGGAGCATCGACCGCAGGATGAACTCCAGCACGTGCACCACGCCGGACATGGCGTGGACGTCGGCCGGGTCGACCGTCCAATCGTGGCGATCGTGCTGGAAGCTCGCGCAGGCCTCGGCCACGAGTTGGCCATGGCCGGGGGAGAGGTACCCGGTGGCGAACCGGTCGAGGGCGGCGTCGAGCGCCGACCGGATCGGCGGGGCCATCGGGAAGTCCATTTCCGCGACGAAGCTGCCGATGGCACCTGCGGGCGGCATGGTCCACTTCAGCGAACCCCGCGCTCGCAGCGACTCCATCGTCTGGCGATCGGTGACCGCGGCCAAGCTCTCGACCTGATCCACGCGTGGGACGGTACCGGGATCGGCCGCCTGGCGTGCAGAGAAAACCGCGCAGAACTGCGGGCGCCTGTGCCGATCCAGCCCCGTCGACCGGCGGCGTGTCAGGTCCAATAGGCGTAGCGGTGGTGAGTGGTGAAGCCGCGGCCCTCGTAGAGCCGTACGGCGGGCTCGTTGGCCGCATCCACCTGCAGGTACACCGCATGGGCGCCCTGCCTCGCCGACCAGCGGGCCAGGTCCCCGAGCAGGGCGCTACCGACCCCGGCCCGCCGCCGGTGCCCGGCGACGGTGATCGCGGCCACGCCCAGCCACCCGCGCTCGACCACACCACGGCCCACCGCCCACTGCTCGCCGTCCGCGGCGATCTCGGCGAACACCGCGTGGGCGGAGTTGGTCAGCACGGCCACCCCGGACGCCGGCACGGCGCCGCCCCGATAGCGGTAGCCGGTCAGCCAGGCCGGCGACGGTGCCGCCGCCAGCGTCGCGGCGGGCACTCCGGGGTGGGGTGGGCAGGCGGCCAGCACGGTGGCCAGTGGGGCCACCATCACCAGCACGGGTGGGCTCTGCGCGAAGCCCCGGCCGTGCAGCGCCGTCCCGAGCCGATCCACGCCGGGTACCCGCTCCGGCACGGAGAACCGGACCGGCAGGTCATGCCCGCGGTAGAACTCCGAGACCTCGGCGAGCGCGTCGTCCAGGGCCCGTCCGGGTGGGCCGAGTACCAGCGTCGAGTTGGCCCGACCGGTGAACCCGCCGCCGGCCCGCAGCAGCCATTCGCCCAGCCAGCGTTCGCTGGTGCCGCGCCATCCCAGGGCGGCGATGCGTTCCAGCTCGACCACCGAGATCTGCACCGGTTCGTCAGGAGATTGCGGCTCGGACACCCGACGGATGCTAGGCCAGCGGCGGGGGGAGCGACCGGACACCGGCAGAATGACCGACATGCAGGTGCGTGCCGACCCGGTCGGATCGAGCAACCCGGCCGCGGCCGCCCGGAACCCGGGCGCCGGGGCGCCGGGCCCGGCCGCGCCGGTACTCGGCGCGGTCCGGCCGACCAGGGAAGAGTTCCGCGCGCTGGCCGCCGACCGCCGGGTGATCCCGGTGAGCTGCACGCTGCTGGCCGACACGCTCACTCCGATCGGCCTGTATGCGACCCTGGCCGGCGACCGACCCGGGACCTTCCTGCTGGAGTCGGCCGAGCACGGAAAGTCCTGGTCGCGCTGGTCGTTCGTGGGTTCCGGGGCGACTGCGCTGACCGAGGTCGACGGCGTCGCGCACTGGCTCGGCACGCCGCCGGCCGGCCTGCCCACCGACGGGGACCCGCTGGCTGCGCTGGCTGCGACCCTGCGCGACCTGCACACCGAGCCGTTGGCCGGGCTGCCGCCGCTCACCGGGGGCATGGTCGGTTACCTGGGGTACGACGTGGTGCGCCGGCTGGAGCGGGTGGCGGTGCCGGGCGGGTCGGTCGACGAGCTGCACCTGCCGGAGCTGGTCATGCTGCTGGCCACCGACCTGGCCGCGTTGGACCACCACGAGGGCACCGTGACGCTGATCGCCAACGCGGTGAACTGGGACGCCACCGACGAGCGGGTGGACGCCGCCTACGACGACGCGGTGGCCCGGTTGCAGGTGATGGCCGCCCGGCTCGCCGAACCGACCGTGCTGCCGGCCGCAGTGTTCCACCGCCCGGAGCCCGAGGTGCACCGGCGCATCGAGGCCGACGACTACCACGCCAAGGTGCGCATCGCCCAGGAGTACATCCGGGCCGGCGACGCGTTCCAGGTCGTGCTGTCCCAGCGGTTCGACGTCCCCACGACGGCGAGCCCTCTGGACGTCTACCGGGTGCTGCGCACCACCAATCCCAGCCCGTACATGTACCTGCTGCGCCTGCCGACGGCGGCCGGGACGACCGTCGATGTGGTCGGGTCGTCGCCGGAGGCCTTGGTCACGGTCCGCGACAAACAGGTGACCATGCACCCGATCGCCGGCACCCGGCCCCGCGGCGTCGACGAGGAGGACGACGCGCTGCTGGCCAAGGACCTGCTGGCGGACGCGAAGGAGCGCTCCGAGCACGTCATGCTCGTCGACCTCGGCCGCAACGATCTCGGCCGGGTCTGCGCGCCGGGCACGGTCCGGGTGGTCGACTTCTTCACCGTCGAGCGGTACAGCCACGTCATGCACATCGTCTCCACGGTCACCGGCCGGCTGGCCGACGGCCGGACCGCGTTCGATGCCCTCACCGCCTGCTTCCCGGCCGGCACGCTGTCCGGCGCGCCCAAACCACGCGCGATGCAGATCATCGACGAGCTCGAGCCGGTCCGTCGCGGGATCTACGGCGGGGTGGTCGGTTATCTGGACTTCGCCGGCGACGCCGACACCGCGATCACCATCCGCACCGCGCTGCTGGCCGACGGCGTCGCGCACGTGCAGGCCGGGGCCGGCATCGTCGCCGACTCGGTGCCGGAGTCCGAGGACGCCGAGTGCCGCAACAAGGCAGCAGCGGTGATCCGCGCGGTCGCCGCCGCCGGGACGCTCGCCCCGGTCGGCAACCATGACGGCTGAGCCGCCCGCCGGTCCGGCGGCCGTCGAACCGGTCGGAGCGCGCGACCCGGTGGCCGCCGGTCCGCCGGGCGCGCCGCGCCGGCCCTGCTCATCCTGCTCGGCGCGGCGCTGGTCGCGTTCGCCGCCACCCGGACCTGGTGGACGGCCAGCTACCCGGACACCCCGGTCGGCCCGTACCGCACCTCGGCCTCCGGCACCGACACCGTCCCCGAATTGATCCCGGTCGCGCTGGTCGCCATCGCCGGCTGGGGGGCGGCGCTGGCCACCCGGGGCGTGTGGCGGCGGGTCATCGGTGCCCTGGTGGCAGCCGTCGGCGCGCTGGTGCTCGTCCGCGTCGCCGTGCAGTGGGACAGCCCGCCGCTGGAGATCCTCGGCCGCACCCCCTTCATCACCGGCGTGCCGGTCGACCCGGTGCGGCACCCGGGGCCGATGGTGCTCGCCGCCGTCGGCGGACTGCTCGTGCTGGTCGGCGGGATCGCGCTGATCACCGGCGTCGGCACGGGCGCACGCGCTGTCCGCCCGGTACGACCGATCACGCCACCGCACGCCCGGCGTGACGCCGCCGGCGGCCGGTCGCGGAGGAGGACCTGTGGAAGGCGCTGGACGCCGGCCTCGATCCGACCGGCGAACCGGACGACGGGCCGGTACAGCCGGGCACCGGCGAGGGGCAGGACCACCCGCCGGACCGTGTCCGAAGCGCCTCCGGCGGACGACTACGATGATCCAGCAACGGGGATCGCCGGGTCGGGACCGGAGCTCTCGAACGGTCGGGGTAACCGAAGGAGACCACACCGGTGAGCGTGCTGGAGGCCATCGTCGCGGGTGTCCGCGACGACCTCGCCGCCCGCGAAGCCGCTCGTCCCGCTGGCCGAGGTCAAGGCGCAGGGCGCGGACGCACCGCCGCCCGCTGCCGGTGATGCCGTCGCTGCTGGAGCCCGGCGTCCATGTGATCGCCGAGGTGAAGCGGGCCAGCCCGTCCAAGGGTGCGCTCGCCACCATCGCCGACCCGGCCGAGCTGGCCGTCGCAGTACGCGGAAGGTGGCGCCAGGGCCATCTCGGTGCTCACCGAGCAGCGCCGGTTCGGCGGCTCGCTGGCCGACCTGGACGCGGTGCGGGCGGCCGTCGACATCCCGGTGCTGCGCAAGGACTTCATCGTCAGCCCGTACCAGGTGCACGAGGCCAGGGCCCACGGCGCCGACCTCGTGCTGCTGATCGTCGCCGCGCTCGAGCAGCCGGTGTTGCACGGTCTGCTCGAACGGGTCGAGTCGCTCGGCATGACCGCGCTGGTCGAGGTGCACACCGAGGCCGAGGCCGACCGGGCGCTGACCGCCGGCGCGAAGGTCATCGGCATCAACGCCCGCGACCTGACGACCCTGACCGTCGACCGGGACGTGTTCTCCCGGATCGCGCCCGGGCTGCCCACGCGACATCCTGACCATCGCCGAGTCCGGCGTCCGCGGCACCGGCGACCTGCTCGCCTATGCCGGCGCCGGCGCCGACGCGGTGCTGGTCGGCGAGGGACTGGTCACCAGCGGAGACCCGCGGGCAGCGGTCGCCGACCTGGTCACCGCCGGATCCCACCCGTCCTGCCCGCGTCCGGCCCGGTGACCGGCGCGACCCGAGCGTCGGACGGATCTGCCTCGGCCGTCGGACGGTCTCACCGGCACGCCGCACGACCCGGACGCGCCGCGGCTACTTCGGCACCATGGGCGGCCGGTGGCTGCCCGAGGCGCTGGTGGCGGCGCTGGACGAGGTCGCCGACGCCTACGACAAGGCCAGAGCACGACCCGGAGTTCCTCGCGCGAGCTGGACCACCTCGCCGCGACGCTACGCCGGCCGCCCGTCGCCGCTGACCGACGCGCTGCGGCTCACCGAGCAGATCGGCGGCGCCCGGATCCTGCTCAAGCGCGAGGACCTCAACCACACCGGCAGCCACAAGATCAACAACGTGCTGGGCCAGGCCCTGCTCTGCCGCCGGATGGGCAAGACCAGGGTGATCGCGGAGACCGGCGCCGGCCAGCACGGGGTGGCCACCGCCACCGCGGCCGCCCTGCTCGGCCTCGACTGCACCATCTACATGGGCCGGGTGGACACCGAACGGCAGGCGCTCAACGTCGCCCGGATGAAGCTGCTCGGCGCCGAGGTGATCCCGGTCGACACCGGATCGGCCACCCTCAAGGACGCCATCAACGAGGCCTTCCGGGACTGGGTGACCAACGTCGACGCACACCTACTACGTGTTCGGCACCGCCGCCGGGCCGCACCCGTTCCCGATGATGGTCCGCGACTTCCAGCGGATCATCGGGCTCGAGGCGCGCGCACCAGGTGCTGGAGCTGACCGGTCGGCTGCCGGACGCGGTGGCCGCCTGCGTCGGGCGGCGGCTCCAACGCCATCGGGATCTTCCATGCCTTCCTCGACGACGCCGGCGTCCGGCTGGTCGGCATGGAGGCCGGCGGCGACGGCATCGAGACCGGCCGGCACGCCTCGACCATCTCCGGCGGCACCATCGGCGTGCTGCACGGCGCCAGGTCCTACCTGCTGCAGGACGACGAGGGCCAGATCATCGAGTCGCACTCGATCTCGGCCGGCCTGGACTACCCCGGGCGTCGGCCCCGAGCATGCGCACCTGGCCGAGATCGGCCGGGCCGAGTTCCGGTCGATCACCGACACCCAGGCGATGGACGCGTTCGCCCTGCTGGCCCGGACCGAGGGGATCATCCCGGCGATCGAATCGGCGCACGCGGTGGCCGGCGCCGTCGACGTGGCCAGGGAAGTCGGCCCGGACGGCATCGTGTTGATCAACGTCTCCGGCCGCGGCGACAAGGACATGGAGACCGCGATGCAGTGGTTCGGCCTCGACGGCGAGCCGCCGCCGGCGGTGCCGGCATCGCCGCGCTGGACGTCCCGGACGCCGCCGGGGCCACGGCCGACCGTGGGACTCCGTCGTGACCGTCGCCGTGCTCGACGACCTGTTCGCCACGACCAGCGCCGAGCACCGGGCGGCGCTGATCGGGTACCTGCCGGCCGGTTTCCCGGACGTCGCCGGGATCGGCCGACGCTGCTGCGCACGATGATCGCCGGCGGCTGCGACCTGGTCGAGGTCGGCCTGCCGTTCTCCGACCCGGTGCTCGACGGTCCGGTGATCCAGGCCGCCCAGCAGCGGGCGCTGGCCGCCGGCACCCGGATCGCCGACGTGCTTCGGCGTCGTCGAGCACGGTCACCGCCGCCGGCGGTCGGGCCGTGGTGATGACCTACTTCAACCCGGTCCTGGCCTACGGACCCGACCGGTTCGCCCGTGACCTGGCCGCGGCCGGCGGATCCGGCGTGATCACGCCCGACCTGATCGTCGACGAGGCCGACGAGCTGGCTGGCGGCCACCGCGGCCGCCGACATCGCCCCGATCTTCCTGGTCGCCCCGTCCTCGCCGCTCGACCGGATCAGCGCTGACCGCCGCCGCCACCCGCGGATTCCTGTACGCCGCGTCGGTGATGGGCGTGACCGGGGTCCGGGACCAGGTCTCGAGCGCAGCTCCGGAGCTGGTGGCCCGCTGCCGTCAGGTCACCGGTCTGCCGATCGCGCGTCGGGCTGGGCGTGCGCACCGGCGACCAGGCGGCGCGAGATCGCCGGATTCGCCGACGCGGTCATCGTCGGGTCCGCATTCGTCAACGCCGCGCAGCACGGGTCCGGTGCGGTCGGGGACACTGGCCGCCGACCTGGCCGCCGGCGTGCGCCGGGCCGACCGAGGAGCCGCGTGAACACCGCCTTCCTGGCCTCCATCCCGTCGCCGCCCCGTGGGGTCTGGCACGTCGGCCCGATCGCCATCCGGGCGTACGCGATCTGCATCATCGCCGGCATCGTCGTCGCCGTCTGGTGGGGCAACAAGCGGTTCGTGGCCCGTGGCGGCCGCCCGGGGCGGATCACCGACCTGGCCGTGTTCATGGTGCCGTTCGGCCTGATCGGCGGCCGGCTCTACCACGTAGTCACCGACCACGAGCTGTACTTCGGGCCCGGCCGCAACCCCTTGAACGCGCTGGCCATCTGGAACGGCGGCCTGGGCATCTGGGGGGCCGTCGCGCTCGGCGCGGTCGGCGCCTGGATCGGCTGCCGGTACTACCGGATCCCACTGGCCCCGGTGGCCGACGCGCTGGCGCCGGCGCTTGATCACCGCGCAGGCGATCGGCCGGCTCGGCAACTATTTCAACCAGGAACTGTTCGGTTCGCCCACCACGCTGCCGTGGGCGCTGGAGGTCTACGTCCGGACCCCCGGTGGGGTCCCCGGCGCGAACATCTACGGCGTCAACGACTGCGAGTTCCCCACCGACTACATCAAGGCCACCCCCGAGGTGCTCTGTGGCGCCGGGTACTACCACCCGACGTTCCTGTACGAGCTGGTCTGGAACCTGCTGATCGCCGCCGTCCTGGTCTGGGCGGACCGACGGTTCCGGCTGGGCGGCGGCCGGGTGTTCGCGCTGTACGTCGCGGGCTACACGCTGGGCCGGGGCTGGATCGAGACGCTGCGGATCGACCCGGCCCGCACCCATCTGTTCGGTCTGCGGATCAACGTCGTCACCTCGATGGTGTTGTTCGTGCTCGCCATCGCCTACCTGATCTGGAAACGCAACGTCGGACGGGAGGACCCGGCGCTGCTGCAGGGGCTGCCCAGCGGTGCCGCGCGCAAGGCTGCGCTGGCCGCGGAGGCGGCCGCGGCCACCCGGTCCGGCACTCTCGCGCAGGACCCCGACGGGACGGAACCCGACGAGGCGGACCTCGACGGGACAGACCCCGACGCGGACGGATCCACCCGCCGGGTCCGTCGACGACAAGGAGGTCGACGCTCCGGTCGAGATCGACCCGCCCGAGGTCCTCGCCGGCGCGGCCGGGGTCGAAGCCGCAGCTCCCACGATGCGGGACGAGCCGTCCGAAAACGGGCGACAGCGCCCGTCCGATCACGCGTGAATCGCGGCTCACACTGTCCTGTACAGTTCGGCCATCAGGCCACCGTCGTCCTGATGCCCCGACCAGGGGAGGACGACGGACCGCGGTGATCCCGCCGGTCACCGTGGCGCCGGTCATGGCGCCGCGATCCACGATCACAGCGGAGGCCTGCCGTGCGGTATTCGGCGACACCCGCCCCACAGGGGCTCTACGACCCGGCTGCAGAGCACGACGCCTGTGGCGTCGCTGCTGTCGTCGACATCGCCGGCCGCCGCAGCCACCGGATCGTCGCCGACGGCGTCACCGCACTGATCAACCTCGACCACCGCGGCGCGGCCGGCGCCGACCCGGCGGTCGGCGACGGTGCCGGCATCCTGATGCAGATCCCCACCGCGTTCTTCCGGGCCGAGGTCGACTTCGACCTGCCGATCGCACCCGAGGATGCGGACGGCGAGGCGTTCGCCGTCGGCACCGCCTTCGTCCCGGTCGAGGACGACGATCGGGCGGCCGCCCTGGCCATCGTCGAGCGGATCGTCGCCGAGGAGGGCCTCGAGCTGCTCGGCTGGCGCGCCGTGCCGACCGAGCCCATCGCGTCCGGCGTCGGCCGGATGGCCTGGACGTCATGCCCGCCTTCCAGCAGCTGTTCCTCGCCGCCCCGGCCGGCGCAGGACGGGGTCCGGCCGTTCGGCCTGGCCCTGGACCGCCTGGTGTTCCCGGCCCGCAAGCGGATCGAGCACGAGAGCGCGGCCGCCGGCGTCGACGTGTACTTCCCGTCGCTGTCCAGCCGCACCATCGTCTACAAGGGCATGCTGACCACCGAGCAGCTGCCGGCGTTCTTCCCCGACATCACCGACGCGCGGGTGGAGAGCGCGATCGTGGTCGTGCACTCCCGGTTCTCCACCAACACCTTCCCGGCCTGGCCGCTGGCCCACCCGTTCCGGTTCATCGCGCACAACGGCGAGATCAACACCGTCCGCGGCAACCGCAACTGGATGCGGGCCCGCGAGGCTCTGCTGGCCACCGACCTGATTCCCGGCGACCTGTCGCGGGTCTACCCGATCTGCACCAAGGGTGCCTCGGACTCGGCGTCCTTCGACGAGGTGCTCGAACTACTGCACCTGGGCGGGCGGACGCTGCCGCACGCGGTGCTGATGATGGTCCCGGAGGCCTGGGAGAACAACGAGCTGCTCGACCGGGACATCCGGGGCTTCGCCGAGTTCCACTCGTCGCTGATGGAGCCGTGGGACGGCCCGGCCTGCGTCACGTTCACCGACGGCCGGCTGCTCGGCGCCGTGCTCGACCGCAACGGGCTGCGCCCCGGTCGCTGGTGGCGCACCGACGACGGCGTCGTGGTGCTGGCCAGCGAGTCCGGCGTGCTGCCGATCCCCCCGGAGCGGGTGGTCGAACGCGGCCGGCTGCAGCCGGGGCGGATGTTCCTGGTGGACACGGTGGCCGGGCGGGTCCTCGACGACGCCGAGGTCAAGGGCGCGCTGGCGGCCGAGCACCCGTACGCCGACTGGGTGCACGCCGGCGTCATCCGGCTGGACGACCTGCCCGACCGCGAGCACATCGCTCCCGGTGCACGACGCGGTGCTGCGACGCCAGCAGGTGTTCGGCTACACCGAGGAGGAGCTGCGGCGTCATCGTCTCGCCGATGGCCGGCGCCGGGGCCGAGGCGATCGGCTCGATGGGCACCGACACGCCGGAGGCGGTGCTGTCCGCGCCGGCCGCGGCTGCTGTTCGACTACTTCTCCCAGCTGTTCGCGCAGGTCACCAACCCGCCGCTGGACGCCATCCGGGAGCAGGTCGTCACCTCGCTGGCCGGCGTGATCGGCCCGGAGCGGAACCTGCTGGAACCGTCGCCGCGTTCGTGCCGGCAGGTGGTGCTGCCGTACCCGGCGATCGACAACGACGACCTGGCCAAGCTGGTCGGGATCAACGCCGACGGCAACCTGCCCGGCTTCGCCTCGGCGGTGATCAGCGGGCTGTTCGAGGTCGACCGCGGCGGCGCCGGCCTGGCCGACGCCGTCGAGCGGTGCCGCCGGGACGCCGACGGGGCGATCGCGGCCGGCGCCCGCATCCTGATCCTGTCCGACCGCGACTCCGACGCCACTCGGGCGCCGATCCCGTCGCTGCTGCTCACCTCGGCCGTGCACCACCACCTGGTCCGCGGGAAGACGCGCACCCAGGTCGGCCTGGTCGTCGAGTCGGGTGACGCCCGCGAGGTGCACCACGTCGCCCTGCTGCTCGGCTACGGCGCGGCCGTGGTCAACCCGTACCTGCTGCTGGAGACCGTCGAGGACCTGGCCGCGCAGGGTCTGCTCGGTGACACCGCCGCCGGCCAAGGCCGTCCGCAACACGGTGTACGCGCTCGGCAAGGGCGTGCTCAAGGTGATGAGCAAGATGGGCATCTCCACCGTCGCCTCCTACACCGGCGCCCAGGTGTTCGCCTCGCTCGGCCTCGACCAGCACGTGGTCGACGAGTACTTCGAGGGCACCAGCTCACCCGCCGGCGGCTCCGACCTCGACGTGATCGCCGCCGACGTCGCCGCCCGGCATGCGCTGGCCTTCAACTGCCAACGCGGCCACCCGCGAGCACCGGGGTCTGGAGGTCGGCGGCGACTACCAGTGGCGCCGCGAGGGCGAGCTGCACCTGTTCAACCCGGAGACGGTCTACCTGCTGCAGCACTCCACCCGGTCCAAGCAGGAGTCGGTCTTCCGCCGCTACACCGACACGGTCGACGCGCTGTCGCAAGCAGGGCGGCACCCTGCGCGGGCTGTTCGAGCTGCGGACCGACGAGTCCCGCGCGGTGCCGCTGGAGGAGGTCGAGCCGGCCGCCGAGATCGTCAAGCGCTTCGTCACCGGAGCGATGAGCTACGGCTCCATCTCCAAGCGAGGCGCACACCACGCTGGCCATCGCGATGAACCGGCTCGGCGGCCAAGTCCAACACCGGCGAGGGCGGCGAGGACATCGACCGGCTGCTCGACCCGGAGCGGCGCTCGGCGATCAAGCAGGTCGCCTCCGGCCGGTTCGGGGTCACCAGCGCCTACCTGGTGAACGCCGCCGAGATCCAGATCAAGATGGCCCAGGGCGCGAAACCCGGTGAGGGCGGCCAACTCCCGGGCCACAAGGTGTACCCGTGGATCGCCGCGACCCGGCACGCGACCACCGGCGTCGGGCTGATCTCGCCGCCGCCGCACCACGACATCTACTCGATCGAGGACCTCAAGCAGCTGATCCACGACCTGCGCAACGCCAACCCGGCGGCCCGGGTGTCGGTGAAGCTGGTCTCCGAGCCCGGCGTCGGCACGGTCGCCGCCGGGGTGGCCAAGGCGCACGCCGACACGGTCATCGTGGCCGGCTACGACGGCGGCACCGGTGCGGCCCCGCTCACCTCGCTCAAGCACGCCGGCCAGCCGTGGGAGCTCGGGCCTGGCCGAGGCCCAGCAGACGTTGCGGCTCAACAAGCTTGCGCGAGCAGGTCCGGCGTGCAGGTGGACGGCGGTCTGAAGACCGGCCGGGACGTCATCGTCGCCGCGCTGCTGGGCGCCGAGGAGTTCGGCTTCTCCACTGCGCCGCTGGTGGTGGCCGGCTGCGTCATGATGCGGGTCTGCCACCTGGACACCTGTCCGGTCGGCATCGCCACCCAGAACCCGGTGCTGCGCGAGCGGTACACCGGCACCCCCGAGTTCGTCGAGACCTTCTTCCTGTTCCTGGCCGAGCAGGTGCGGGAGTACCTGGCGGCGTTGGGCTTCCGGTCGATCGACGAGGCGGTCGGGCACGCCGAGCTGCTGGACATCGAGCCGGCCGTCGCCCACCACCGGGCCCACGGACTGGACCTGGCGCCGCTGCTGCAGGTGGCCGACGTGGACTCCAACCACTGCAGCGTCCGGCCGGCCACGCACGACCTGTCGAGCACCCTGGACGCGCTGGCTGATCGGGCAGGCCGGCGCCGCCCTCGAGGACGCCCGTCCGGTGCGGATCGCGGCACCGATCCGCAATGTCGACCGGACCGCCGGCACCATGCTCGGGTCCGAGGTGACCAGGCGGTTCGGTCCGGACGGCCTGCCGGCCGGCACCATCACGTCCGGCTGACGGGCACCGCCGGCCAGTCGTTCGGCGCGTTCCTGCCGCCGGCGTGAGCCTGTACCTGGACGGCGACGCCAACGACTACGTGGCCAAGGGCCTGTCCGGCGGCCGGATCGTGGTCCGGCCGCAGTCCGAACTCGCGGCCGCGCAGCTGGCCACGCGTGATCGCCGGCAACACCATCGGCTACGGCGCGACCTCCGGTGAGCTGTACCTGCGCGGCACCGTCGGCGAGCGGTTCGCGGTGCGCAACTCCGGGCGCCTGATGATCGCCGAGGGCACCGGCGACCACGCCTGCGAGTACATGACCGGTGGCCGGGTCGTGATCCTCGGACCGACCGGGCGCAACGTCGCGGCCGGGATGAGCGGCGGCATCGCCTACCTGCTCGACGTCGACGCCGGCCAAGGTCAACCCCGAACTGGTCGACGTCGAGCCGCTGGCCGACGGACGAGGTGGTGTGGCTCGGCGAGATCATCCAGACGCCACACGGATCTCACCGGCTCGGTGATCGCCGGCGAGCTGCTGGACGACTGGCCGGCGTCCGCCGACCGGTTCGTGCGGATCATGCCGCGCGACTACCGCCGGGTGCTCGAGCTGCGGGCCGAGGCGGCCAGCCCGCGGGTTCGACGCCGACGAGCTGATCATGGAGGCCAGTCGTGGTTGATCCCGACCGGATTCCTGCGAGCACGGCCGGGAAACGCCGAAGCGGCGGCCGATCCCGTTGCGGCTGCGGGACTGGAACGAGGTCTACGAGCCGTTTCCGGCGGAGCAAGACCAAGGTGCAGGCGGCCCGCTGCATGGACTGCGGCGTGCCGTTCTGCCATCAGGGCTGTCCGCTGGGCAACCTGATCCCGGAGTGGAACGAGCTGGTCCGGCTCGGCCGGTGGGACGACGCGGCCGACCGGCTGCACGCCACCAACAACTTCCCGGAGTTCACCGGTCGGCTCTGCCCGGCGCCCGTGCGAGGGCTCGTGCGTGCTCGGCATCGGCGACGATCCGGTGGCGATCAAGCTGGTCGAGCAGGAGATCGCCGACCGGGCGATCGCCGACGGACGGGCTCGTCCCTCGACCCGCTGCGCTGACCACCGGTCACAGAAGGTCGCGGTCATCGGCTCCGGCCCGGCCGGACTGGCCGCCGCCCAGCAGCTGGCCCGGGCCGGCCATGAGGTCACCGTCTTCGAGCGGGACGGCCGGATCGGCGGCCTGATGCGGTACGGCATCCCCGAGTTCAAGATGGACCGCACGGTGCTGGACGCCCGGCTGGAGCAGCTCGCCGCCGAGGGCGTCCGGTTCATCATCGCACTGCCAGGTCGGGGTCGACCTCTCGGTCGAGGACCTGCGGGAGCGGCTTCGACGCCATCGTGCTGGCCACCGGCTCGACGGTGGCCCGCGAGCTCGACCTGCCGGGCCGCGAGTTCGACGGCATCCACCTGGCGATGGACTACCTGGTGCAGGCCAACAAGGTGGTCGAGGGCACGCTTGGAGCGGACCGAGATCGACGCGGCGGGCAAGCGGGTGGTGATCATCGGTGGCGGCGACACCGGGGCCGACTGCTACGGCACCGCGCTGCGCCAGCAGGCCGCCTCGGTCACCCAGCTGGACATCCACGGACAGCCGCCGCCGACCCGCGACCCGTCGACCCCGTGGCCGACCTACCCGCTGATGCTCCGGGTCTCCGCCGCGCACGAGGAGGGCGGCGAGCGGATCTTCGGCGTCAACTCGACCTCGTTCGAGGGCACCGACGGGCAGGTCACCGGCCTGCATCTGGTGTCGGGCAAGCGCGTTCCCGGTGGCTTCGTTCCCGACCAGGACACCGAGATGCACCTCGACGCCGACCTGGTGCTGCTCGCGCTCGGCTTCGCCGGTCCGGAACGACCCGGGCTGCTCGACGGGCTCGGGGTGGCCATCGGGCCGCGCGGGACGATCGTCCGGGACGAGGCGTACATGACGACGGTGCCCGGAGTGTTCGTGGCCGGCGACGCCGGACGCGGCCAGTCGCTGATCGTCTGGGCCATCGCCGAGGGTCGCTCGGCCGCGGCCGGGGTCGACGCCTACCTGACCGGCAGCACCGCCCTGCCCGACCCGCTCGAGCCGCACGCGCTCGCCCTCCGCTGACCGGCAGCCCGGCCCGCCCCGGTCGGCGGGGAGTTAATCCGCCCGAACCGGACACAACTCAGGGGAAAGTCCCCGCAGACCGGACCGCGGTGGCGACGTGACCCGGGCCACCGAATCGTTCAAGAAGCCGGGTAGGCTCACCAACCATGGATCGCCGCGCGAAGATCGTCTGCACACTGGGCCCGGCCACCTACTCCGAGGAGCAGTTGACCGCACTGGTCGACGCCGGCATGAACGTGGCCCGGATGAACTTCTCACACGGCGACCACGCCGACCACGAGGTGGTCTACCGCCGGGTGCGTGCGGTGGCGGAAAAGCTGGGCAAGCCGGTCGGCATCCTCGCCGACCTGCAGGGACCGAAGATCCGACTCGGCCGGTTCGCCGACGGGCCGCGTCACTGGGCCACCGGCGAAACGATCACCATCACCGTCGACGACATCGTCGGCAACCACGACCGGGTGTCCACCACCTACGGCGGTCTGGCCAACGACGCCCGCCCGGGTGACCGGCTGCTGATCGACGACGGCAAGGTCGGTCTGGTCGTCACCGAGGTCCGGGGCAACGACGTGCTCTGCTCGGTCACCGAGGGCGGCCAGGTCTCCAACAACAAGGGCATCTCGCTGCCTGGGATGAACGTCTCGGTGCCGGCCATGAGCGAGAAGGACATCGCCGACCTGAAGTTCGCGCTGTCCCTCGGCGTCGACTTCATCGCGCTGTCGTTCGTCCGGTCGCCGTCGGACATCGACCTGGTCCACCAGGTGATGGACGAGGTCGGCGCTCCCCGGGTGCCGGTGATCGCCAAGTTGGAGAAGCCCGAGGCGGTCGCCAATCTCGAGGCCGTCGTGCTGGCGTTCGACGGGATCATGGTCGCCCGCGGGGATCTCGGTGTCGAGATGCCGCTGGAGCAGGTGCCGCTGGTGCAGAAGCGGTCGGTGCAGATCGCCCGGGAGAACGCCAAGCCGGTGATCGTCGCCACCCAGATGCTGGACTCGATGATCGAGCACTCGCGGCCCACCAGGGCCGAGGCCTCCGACGTCGCCAACGCGGTGCTCGACGGCGCCGATGCGGTCATGCTGTCCGGCGAGACGTCGGTCGGCAAGTATCCGATCGTGGCGGTCCGCACCATGGCCCGGATCATCGAGGCGGTCGAGACCGAATCGGTGGTGGTGCCGCCGCTCACGCACGTGCCGCGGACCAAGCGCGGCGTGCTGTCGTACGCCGCGCGGGACATCGGTGAGCGCCTCGAGGCCAAGGCGCTGGTCGCCTTCACCCAGACCGGCGACACGGTCCGCCGGCTGGCCCGGCTGCACACCCGGCTGCCGCTGTTGGCCTTCACCCCGCTGGAGTCCACGGTCAACCAGCTCTCGTTGACCTGGGGGACGCAGGTGTTCGTGGTGCCGCTGGTCGACTCCACCGATGCGATGGTCCGGCTGGTCGACTCGGCGATGCTGCAGATCCCCGGGTTCCACAGCGGCGACACCGTGGTGATCGTGGCCGGCTCGCCGCCCAACACCTCCGGATCCACCAACCTGATCCGCGTCCACCGGCTGGGCGAGGACGACCTGAACTGATGCCGGCCGCGCACAGGGTCCCGGGCTGATGGACGAGCAGGACCTGGACTCCGACGGGGTACTGCGCGGCCAGTCGGCGCTGGACGCGCTGATCAGCCTGCTCGACCTGGAACGGTTGGAGGAGAACCTGTTTCGCGGGGTCTCCCCGGAGATCTCCCCGGTGCGGGTGTTCGGGGGCCAGGTCGCCGCGCAGGCGTTGATCGCCTTGGGCCGGACGGTGCCGCCGGACCGCCGGGTGCACTCGCTGCACGCGTACTTCATCCGCCCCGGCGACCCGCGGATCCCGATTGTCTTCGAGGTGGACCGCATCCGCGACGGCCGGTCATTCACCACCCGCAGGGTGACGGCCATCCAACGCGGCAATGCCATTTTCGCGATGTCCGCGTCCTTCCAGATAGACGAGGCCGGGGTCGACCACGGCCTGCCGATGCCCGTCGTGCCGGACCCGGAGGCGCTGCCGACGTTCGCCGAGCGGATCGGCCCGGTGCGTGACCAGCTCAATGTGTTCGCCCGGGTGCCCCGGCCGTTCGACATCCGCTACGTCAGCGACCCGCCCTGGCAGGCCCGGCTGTCGGGACCGAAACCTGCCGCCCGTACGCAGGTCTGGTTCCGGGCCGACGGGGACGTGCCGGACGACGATCTGCTGCACGTGTGCCTGCTCGCCTATCTGTCCGACCTGACGTTGCTGGAATCGGTCCTGGTCACCCACGGGTTGGCGGCCGGTTTCGACCGCATCCAGATGGCCTCGCTGGATCACGCGATGTGGTTCCATCGGCCCATCCGGGTCGACGATTGGATCCTGTACGACGTCGATTCGCCGAGCGCATCCGGGGCCAGGGGTCTGGGCATGGGCTCCTTCTTCGCCGTCGACGGCCGACTGCTGGCCACCGTGGTCCAGGAGGGCCTGATCCGGGTCAGGTGACCGACGGCGCGTTCGACCCGGTGCAGGACCCGGTCCCGGTCAGAGCAGGACCTGGCGGGCGGCGACCAGCTCGCCGGACGCGAAGCCCTCGGTCCGCAGCCGCTGGCCCTCGCTGACGTCGGTCAGCTCGACGGTGAGCGCGCCGACCGCGTCCACGCCCTCACTCAGCAGCGGGCGGCCGTCCAGGTACAGATCGAGCCGGTCCAGGCCGTCGGTGTCGTAGACAGCGGTGGCACCCGTCCCGGACCGGGTGATCGCCACCTGCAGTCGCCGCACCGGCAGGGCGGCCAGGATGGTGCCGGCCGCGTCGAGCAGGTCGACGTTGCCGTGCAGCAGGTCATCGGTGGTCAGCCGGTGCACCGCGTCCGGCAGCACGCCCAGATCCTCCACCGGGGTCCCCGAGAGCTCGCCGACCCTGGTGGTCCGCCGGATGGCCACCCGCATGTTGACGCCGGCGGGCAGCGCTCGGTACGGCGAGTCCGGGTCGGCCGGCGCCGGGAGCTCCAGCAGTTGCTTGAGCAGACCCTGGGTCCAGACGTTCGCACCGCCGGCGCCGGTGTTGTCGTCCACGCCGAGGATCGGCCCGATCCGGTGATCGGCGAACCCGGCGGCGAAGATGTCGGTCGCCGAGTAGCAGCGGGCATCGGTGACCAGCACCACCGGCCCGTGGTAGGTCTGGCCGAGGTCGTTGGCCCCGTCGAGCGGCGAGATCGGCCGGGCGGCGGAGAACGAGGACCCGGTCTCCAACGCCTGGTCCAGTGACGAGAACCACGGACCGAGGTCGATGCCGGCCGGGTTGTCCTTGTGCCGCTTGCAGATCCGCAGGTTCAGCGGGGTGGCCAGGAACTGCACCGGTTCCGGGGCGATGGGGAGCGGCGTCATCGTCTGCAGGGTGAACTCGGAGGCGTAGATCAGCCCGCCGCCGTTGTCCCGGACGTCGACGATCAACCCGTTCTGCGGCAGGGCCGCGGCCAGCCGGACGAACTCGTCCCGGAACGCCACCCCGTCCTGCACCGAGAAGGTGAAGATGCGCAGGTGACCGAATGTGCCGGAGGAGGTGGTGACGGACCTGGCCCGGAACACCCCGGGCATGGTGGTCGGCACATCGGCATCGCCGACCGCGGTCGGCCGTCGCAGCTGGGCCGACGACGTCCCACGTTCGGCCCGGATCACGTCGGGGACGAACAGCAGTTTGTTCGCGCGGCTCTTCTCGTCGGAGTCCAGGTCGACGCCCATCGCCGCGGCCGCGGCCGACATGTCGTTCGGGTCGGTCATCGGCGGCAGGTTCTCGACCACCCGCCAACTCTCCCGCAGCTCTCTGGCCACCCCGTCCAGGCCGACAAAGCTGACGGCGACCCAGTCCTCGACCGGCGGCAGCTGGATGACCAGCGGCCGGATGGTCAGTGACTCGAGGCCCCTGGCCAGGTTGGCCGCCTGGTTGCTCCCGGCGAACAAAGCTCCGTTGATCGCCACCGCGGTGGCGATCGGGGTGCCGTTCCAATGGGTGACCTCGACCCCGGGTTCGACGTGGTCGGACGACCAGTCGGTGGCGATGCGGGTGATGAGGTAGCGGTCGACGTTGTTGTCGTTGGCCTTCTCCACCGCAAACGGTAGGTAGGCGATCTTGCCGGCGAAGGGCGCGGGCAGCAGATAGTTGGTGTGCAGGTCGCGCACGGAGTGGAAGACGGACGACATCTCGGCGTGGAACTGCCATTCCGGATCGAGCGGGGAGTCGACCTGGTGGTCCAACCTGGTCCGCAGCACCCGCAGTCGCTGCACCGGGTTCACCGCGTGCATGGCCATCTTCAGCGGAAGGTGGGCGTAGTTCTCCTCGAGCAGGAGCAGGGCCTGGTCGACGATCAGCTTGCGATCGTCGATGGTGAGAGTACCCGCCGTGGAAAGGAACTCGGCCAGCGGACTGGGCGCCGGCCGCACCGGCGGACCGCCGCCGGGCCGAGCGGGCGGGGGCGGCGGTGCGGCGCCGGCCGGAAGCGGACGAGGGCATGGAATCCTCCCGAGTTGCGCTGACGGCCGGGCGGCCTACCCGAGCAGAGCACCCGCGTCCACCGACTGATACCCATCCTGGCCGACCGGTCCGACAGTGGACCGGCGCGGCGGTCAGCCCCGCGTTCCGGCGCCCTTCGTCGGCCAGCCGCACCCGCAGCAGGAAGGCGGCCTCGGCCCCGACGACACCGTCCACCAGATCCAGCAGGGTGCCCACGAACTCCCGCCCGTGGGCGGCAACGGACGGGTCGGTCAGGTGATGGGCGAGTTCGTGCAGGACCACCAGTTCGCGCAGCGCCCAGGCGGTCCCGGCGACGTGCGTGGGCACCGCGATAGTGGGCCCGGCCGGCCCGTCCCGGGTGTAGTGCGCCCGCGACGTGCCCTGCCGACGGCGGACCTGGACCGGACCCGCAGCCGGCCACCGGGCGCGCACCCAGCGCAACTCGAGCACCGCGTCCAGGTAGGCCTGCACGGACTCGACGGACGCGAATCGTCGTTCGATCGGTAGCGTGATGCTCGAGCCGGCCACCTGCACGACGGGGATCCGGTGGGCCCGGTCCAGCATCGCCATGACCAGGTTCTCCGCCGCGTACACCTTGGCCCGCTGGGCATCTCGCGGCGATCCGGGACCCGCCGGGTTCGTCCCCGCCGGGTCGGGACTCGCGACACGTCGTCACTCGGCGGTCAGGGCCGGGCCGGATCCGCCGATGGCCGCCTGGGGGGATAGCCGAGCCGTGCGCCCAGCCCGATCGCCGGCCCGTCTGGACAGCTCCGAGTGCCCGCTCTGCGCCCGGGCACCGGACCAACTGCCGCGGGCCGTCGAGTGCGAGCGGTAGTGCTCGGTCAGCTCGAGCTCCCGTGCCCGCAGGGCGATCTCGGTGCCGGTGCTGCGGTCCTGGGCGACCGCAGCCTGCTCGGCTTGCTGCTTCGTCTCGACCAGTCGCCGGCCGATGCGAGCGGCGAAGGCCAACTGGAAGTTGATCCGGGCCGTCGTGGCGTGCACCGGGCGTTCCTCGTAGCCGCGTCGGACGACGCCGGGCCGCCGATGATCCGGGACGTTGACCTCGCGCCAGACCCGCTCGGCCGCGAACGCCCCCGACTTGATGAAGGCATCGGATGCCCTGACCATCTGCACGACCAATGACGAGTAGAGCCGCTCGGTGGCATCGATGTCGGAGTCGAAGCCGTAGGCGAAGACCTTGCTCGAGTCCCTGGTGATGTCGCAGGTCAGGTTGTTGGCGTGGGCAATGGCCAGGAACAGCGAGGCGAACGTGCGCAGGCCGCGCTTCCCGGCCTCGCCGATCACCACCTCGCGCATGATCGGGCTGGCGCGCTTCTCGCGCTGCGCAGTGTGCGCGCGAGCCACCGCCAGGTCGACCGACGCCAACGTGGCCAGCCGCTGCGCGGCCTGGAGGTAGGCGTCCGCTTCGTGCTCGTTGTCGGTGCCCTCGGCCTTGCGCAGCAGCGCGGCGATCCGGGCCAGATTCTTCTCGTCCATGATGCCACCCACCCTACGAGCGGTCACCGACAGACCCCGTTTGCGCGCCGTCCGCAGGCTCATCGTCTCCCTCGCCGGCGTGACGGACCCGCAGGGCGACCATCCGGGATACCACCATCGCGAGGTAGGCCACCCCGGCCAGTTGCTCGAACATGACCGCCGACCTGGCCCAGCTGGTGACCGGCTCGACGTCGGAGAGTCCGGTACTGGTCAAGCGTGGTGAACGACAGGTACAGCAGCTCCATCCAGGTCCGCGCGGCCTCCGGGTTCAGCGCCGCGATGAAGGCTCCGGCGCTCACCGCCTGCACGAACTGAAAGGTGTAGGCGAAACCCCACGCGACCAGCGTGAACGTCGCGCCGGTGGCGAACAGCTCGTCCGAGGTCACCGTGGTGTCGGCCATCGTGTACCTCAGCAGGCTGTACGCGGCATAGAAGTAGAACAGCGCGTGCAGCGGGGCGGAGTAGGCGTCCAGCTCCGTCGTGCCGGTCACCGTGGCGACGAACGACAACACCACCGCCGGGAGACCGAGGGTGATGCTGACCCAGGTCAGGCCCGGGGTCGCGCGCACCAGGAAGACCGCCAGCGCCAGCACGATGATGGAGAACACCTCGAGGAACAGCCGGCCCCAGATCCGCCCTTCCATGGCCGGGTACAGCAACAGGCCGGCCAGTTGCACCATCAGCAGCAGGGCGGAGGGGTTCCGCCGGGCCAGCAGGAGGAGCCGCACGTCTGGAAAGTAGCCGTTGGGTGCCGGTGAGCGCTTGCGACTGGCCGGGCGAGGGTACGAAGGCGCGAGAGAAGCACCTCACCGGCCGCGGCCGGCGTCACCAGGAAGGGGTTGCGGCATGGCCCGCCTGCGCAGGTCCGCACCGGACCGTCCCGGTCTCACCCGGCGCCGCCGCGGCAAGGGCTGGCAGTACCTCGATGCGGCCGGGGAGCCGGTGGACCAGGCGACCCGCGATCGCATCGACGCCCTGGTTATTCCGCCGGCCTGGCAGGACGTGTGGATCGCACCGTGGCCCAACGGCCATATCCAGGCCGTCGGCACCGACGACGCCGGCCGGCGCCAGTACCTGTACCACGAGGACTGGACGACCAGTCGGCATCGCCGCAAGTTCGCCAGGGTCGCGCAGTTCGCGGGGCAGCTCCCGGCGGCGCGCCGCGAGGTCGAGGATCACCTGGCCCGCGACGGGATGCCCGAGGAACGGGCCCTGGCCACCGCCTTCAGCCTGCTCGATCGTGGGCACTTCCGGGTGGGCGGTGAGGTGTACGCGCAGACGAACGGCAGCTTCGGGCTGGCCACTTTGCGGCGCGATCAGGTGCGCCGGGAACGGGGTGCGCTGGTCTTCGACTACACCGCGAAATCGGGCCTGCGCCGGGTCGAGCGGATCGACGACCCGCGACTGTCCCGGAGCATCGACGTGCTGCTGCGCCGCCGCTCGGGTAATCCTGAGCTGCTGTCCTACCGTGACGGCCGGACGTGGCGTCCGGTGGGCAGTGCGGCGATCAACCGGTACCTCAAAGAGGTACTCGGAACCGACTTCTCCGCCAAGGACTTCCGGACCTGGCACGGCACCGTGCTGGCGGCCGTCGCCCTGTCCGATCAGGCCGCCTCACCGCCGGCCAAGGGCTGGAGTCGGGCCGCGCGGGTCCGGGCCGAACGCGCTGCGGTGGCACAGGTCTCGGACGTGCTGGGCAACACTCCGGCGGTCTGCCGCGGGTCCTACATCGACCCGCGGGTGATCGACGCGTTCGAGCACGACGCGACCGTCCGACCGGCGGTGACCAGGGTGCGACGGGGCGGGGCGCCCGGCAGCGGCGACGAGTTGGTCAGCGTCGCCTACACCCCGACGGTCGAGCGGGCCGTCCGAAAGCTGTTGCGGGACAACTCCTGACCTCAGGCGTCGATGCCGAACCAGGGCGTGACGAACCTGCCGTCGGCGGTCCGGATCCGCAGCCGGATGGACGTCGGCGGCAGACCGCGCACGACGAAGTAGCCGTCGTCGGACATCTCCACCGACACGGTTGCCGGCCGTGCCGCCGACCACCTCGACCTGACCGGGCCCGGGGGGAAGCAACTGTCCACGCAGCACGTCGCCGTCACGCTCGGTTTCGATGGTCACCCCTGGCCCGGCGAAGGTCGACCGGACCGGTCCGCCCGCGGCGCGGACCAGCTCGCCCCAGGACTCCTGGGCGGTCAACTCCACCAGCTCTGCGTCGACGGTTCGCCAGAGGAAAGCGACCCGGCCCACGTCCCCGATCCGGTCCGGGGTGGCGGCGTCCTCGCTCATCGCCCGGCCGAGATCGGCGATCAACGCCGCGTCGTCGTCCCAGTCCTCTCGACTCATGCCGGTCCCTCCGCCCAACCCATGAACTCGTCGGCCCGTAGCCGGGCCAGGAAGGGTGACCGGCGCAGCCGGTCGAGACATCGCTGCCGGGTCGGCCCGATCGCCCCGACGGGCATCGACATGGTCGCGCTGACCTCGTTGTACGCCGGCGGGGGGTCGGCGAACAGCAGGGCCAGCAGGCGCCGGCAGCGGTCCGGCAACTCGGCGAAAGCCAGTCGCAGGGCCGACGACTCCTCCGCGGCGACCAGGCCGGCGGCCGGCTCCGGCGAGCCGTCCGGACGCTCGACCTCGGCTGCCTCCGTCGGCACCTGGCGCTTGCGGTGCCGGATCACGGCCAGGCACTCCCTGGCGGTCGTGGTGGTCAGCCAGCCCGGCAGCGCCTCGACCGTGCGGATCGAGTCGAGCCGTTCCACCAGTCGTAGCCAGACGGTGGCACAGACGTCCTCGGCGTCGGCGTCGGACAGCCGGTGCCGCCGGCATACGGACCACAGCAGCGAGGCGAACCGATCGACCACCGCGTTCCAGGCCACGGCGTCGCCGGCCCTGGCCCGATCGACCAGTTCGGCCAGCGTGGGTCGGTCCGCTTCGGGTAGTTCGGTGGGAATCATCCCGGGTCACCGGACGGGGAATCGATCGGGTCGGGGACACCGGCGATCTCCATGCGCTGCATGCTCGTGGGATCCGAGCAGACCGGCCGCCGTCGGCGGCGTCGACCACCGGCTGTTGGCTGCCCTGGTCGGCGAACCCGGCAGCCCGAGCGGCGAGCACGCCGGTCACGGTGGCGGCGGCGAACGACGACCCCGACCAGGTGGCCCAGGCGAACGAGGGTGAACCGAGCAACCCGGCTGCCGCCAGCGGGCCGAGTTGGTGATCCCCGTCGGCGAACGCGGCGACCCAGGATGGTTCGCCGGACCAACTGCTCCGGTCGGCGACCGCCACGACGTGTCGGCCGAACACCGGGTCGGTGGCGAACTCGGCGGGATAGCGATGGGCGACGTCGAAGTTGTTGCCCGCGGCGACCACGAACACCACGTTGTGCTCGAGCACGGCGTAGGCCATCGCCTCGCGGATCTCGGCGGGCGGGTCGTCCTCGTCCTCCTCACCGACGAAGGACATGTTGATCAGCTTCACGCCTTCTTCGGCCAGCGATCTGATCGCCGCCGCGACCGTCAGGTCCTCGAACTCGCCGTCCACGTCGCGCGGCAACAGGCCGCGTCGCATGTGGACCGACCGATCTCGGTGCGTTGCGCAGGACCCGCCCGCTGACAAAGGTGCCGTGACCGAACTCCGGTTCCGGCATAGCGGGTGTCGTCGGACGACCCGTCATCCGGTCCGGTGATCCGCCCGGTCAGATAGGGGTGGACCCGCTCGTCGATCCGGATCACCCCGGTGTCGACGACGCCGACGGTCACGGCCGCTGGACCCGTCGCCTCGGGCAGTGGCGGCAGTTCGGATTCGACGAGTTCGGCGAGCGACCCGCCGGTCCCGACGCGGCCACCGCCGCCGGCCGGACGGAATCGACGTGCGCGGTGTGGGCGATGGGCCGCATGATCAACCTCGGTCATCACGCCTCCTCGGTGGTGGGCCCCGGTCGGGGCCGTCGCTCGGCAGAGCGGGCCGACCGGCGTCGAATACACCGTACTGACCACCGGGAACCAGGGGAATGACGAACGCTGACGCCAGCAGGGCTGCCGACCCGGCCGACGCACGTCGGGCCGTCGACCTGGCCTACACCGACCCGGCAGCCGCCGACGTGCTGGCCGGTCGGATCACCCAGCGGGCCACCGATCCGGCGGTGCTTGCTGTCGCTGCGCGGGCCAGCGGCATGGCCGCCACCGCACTGGGTGACCTGGCCGGCGCGGCCGAACATCTCGGCCTGGCCGCGACACTGGCCGACCGGTCCGGTCGCCGCGACATCAGGGCCGAGGTCGCTTTGAGCGTCGGCTGGTTGCTGGTCCTGCGCGGCCAACCGGATGCGGCGATGGACGAAACCGATCTGGCAGCAGCAGGTCTGATCGGTGTGGACCGAGCGCGGGCGATCATGCTGCGGGGACTGGTGCTGTCCGAGGTCGGTCGCGGTGACGATGCCGAGCGCGAGTTCAGCCGTGCGTTGTCCCTGCTTGCGCGCGCGCGGCGGGGATCGGTTGCTGGATGCCGACATCCGCACGAACCGCAGCATCAACGCGCTGAACCAGGGGCGGCTCCGCTCCGCCGGCCGCGACCTGTTTGCCGCTCAGCGGGGCTATGACGCGGCCGGGCACCGGGGCCGGCAGGCGATGGTGCGACACAACCAGGCGCTGCTGGCCGACCTGCTCGGCGATCTGCCGGAGGCGCTACGGCTGTTCGACGAGGCCGAGGAGTTGTACCGGGACGCCGGCCGTCCGCCGGGACTGCTGCCGGTGGAGCGGGCCGGCTCGCTGCTGGCCGCGATGCTGGTCCCGGAGGCCAGGGCCGCGGCCGAGCGGGCCGCGGCCGAGTTCCTCGATGCGGGTAACCGCACGGATGCCGTGCAGGCGTTGATCCTGGTGGCCCGGTCCGCGCTGCTCGGCGACGACCCGGTCGCCGCGAAGGAGGCGGCTTTGGCGGCCCGTCGGGAAGCGGTGCGGCAACGCCGACCGACCTGGGCAGCCCTGGCCGGGTTCATCGCCGTGCAGGTGGACGTCGGGACGGGCATGATCACCGCCGCGACCCGGCGGCTCGCGGTGGCGTGCGACCGGGCGCTGCGGGCCGGCGATCGGGCACGGACCGCCGACGATCTGACGCTGCTCCGGGCCCGGATCGCGCTGGTCGACCGGCGGCCCCAGCGGGCCAGGGCGCTGCTGGACGAGCTGCGTGCGAGACGGGGCGGGGGAGGGGCCGACCTTCGGGTGCGCGCCTGGCATGCCGAGGCGCTGGTCCGCCTGGCCGAGGGCCGACCGGCCGCGGCCCGGCGCGCGCTCGTGGCGGGGCTGCGGGTGCTCGACGAGTTCAGGGCGGCCCTCGGTGCCCTGGAACTGCGGGCGACGGCGGCCGGTCACGGCGCCGGAACTGGCACGCACCGGACTGGATCTCGCGCTGGCCGGCGGCGATTCCACCGCCGTCCTGGAGTGGGTCGAACGGTGGCGAGCAACCGGGCTGCGGCTGCCGGCGGCCCCGGTGAACGACCCGGTGCTCGGTGAGCTCAGCGGGCGCCTGCGGCAGGCCGTCGCGGCCGGCGACGCCGGGGTCGGGGCCCTGGAACGCGCGGTGCGCGATCGAGCCAGGCAGGTCGCCGCACCCGGGGTGTCGCCGCCGCCGGTCCTGCGGGTCAAGGCCCTGCGCGCAGCGCTGGGGGACCGGGTCCTCGTCGAATATGTCGCGGCCGCCGCGGGCCTCGTGGCGCTGGTCACCTCCGCCGACCTGCCCGCCAGGCTGGTGGAGTTGCCGGGCACGGCCAACCTCGATGACCGGGTGGACGCGCTCCGACATGCGCTACGCGCGGCAGCGGGTGGAACGTCGGAGGCCGCGGCCGGGTTGATCGCGGCCCGGTCCCGCCGCCTGGATTCGCTGCTGCTGGGCCCGGTCGCCGACCTGCTGGACGATCGGGAGTTGGTGATCGTGCCGACCCGGGAATTGCACGCACTGCCGTGGGCAGCATTGCCGACCTGCTTCGACCGCGCCGTGTCCGTCAGCCCGTCGGCCGCACTCTGGTCCACGGTGGGCGCCGGTGAAAATCGCCCTGACCCCACGGCGGTCGGCCCGACGGTGCTCGTCGGCGGCCCAGGACTGCCCGGAGCTGCGAGCGAGATCGGGGCGCTGTCCCGGATGTATCCCGATGCCGTCCGGTTGACCGGTCGGCGGGCGACGGTCGAGCAGTGCGTGAGCGTCATGGACGGCGCGGCCGTGGCCCATGTGGCCGCGCACGGTGTCTTCCGGGCGGACAGTCCGCTGTTCTCGGCGCTGCGATTGGCCGATGGGCCGTTGACCGGATTCGACTTGTTGCGGCTGCGTCGGGCTCCCCGGCTGGTGGTGTTGTCCGCGTGCGAGTCCGGCGTGCCGTCGGTTCATCCGGGCGATGAACTGCTGGGCCTTGGCGCCGCGCTGCTCTCAGCCGGCACCACAGCCGTGGTGTGCACCGCAATCCCGGTCCCGGATCGCTCGACCCGACGGCTGATGCTCGCCCTGCACCGACACCTGAAGGCGGGCGCGGGCCCGGCCGAGGCGCTGCGCCGGGTCCGCGTCGCGGCGGCCGACCCGGTCTCCCGGGCGGCCGCCACCGGTTTCGGCTGCATCGGTGCCGGCTGAGCGGATGCAGCGCCACTACTTCCAGGCCGCGGCCCAGGTTTTCGGCCCGATCAGGCCGTCGACGGCCAGGTGCACGCGGGTCTGCAGTGCCCTGGCCACGCCGGCGGTCTGCGCGCCGTAGAAGCCGTCGACGGTCAGGTGACTGCCGATCTTCTGCATCCGTGCCTGCCAGACGGCCAGCCCGTGCCGCAGGGCGTCGGTGTCGCTGGACGCCAATCCCGAAATGGACTCCGCGGGCCCCTCCAGGGGTCCGTAGTAGCAACCGGGAGCGAGCGGGAACGCCGGTAGATGGGCGGGCGGGACCGGCTTGACCACCGGGCCAGGTTGCACCTGGTGATTGGCGGGGATCGGCGCGTGGCCGAGCAACTCGGACGGAACGTGCGGCAGCTTGTTCGCCCGGATGGCCGCCGCTACCTGCTCCACCCGGCCGGTTCCGGCGATGGCGCCGTGCAGCTGGAAGTGCATCTCGTCCTTGGTGGCGCCGCTCCACTCGCCGCCCCAGTCGACCACACCGCTCAGGTCGCGAACGATGCGCCGGGCGGCGTCGATCTGCCAGCCGCTGAACGTGGACGCGCCGCGCGGATGCTTGGCCGCGTTGGCGTCCACCGCGACGCCGCCGGCGTGGTTGGACCAGGTGTTGCCGTCGCCCCCGACGATCGTCCGCGGTTCGTACCCCCATACGCCCCTCTCCTGTTTGAGTGGGTCGACCTCCTTGTGGAACCGGCCGAGCACGTAGAGCAGCACTACGCCCGGCGCACCGACGCGCAGTCCGCCGTAGACCTTGACGGCGCCGGAGGTACCGGGAACGGACGGGTTGGAGACCAGCTGGGGATCTGAGTAGTCGGGAAGTACGGAATATCCGGATTGGGTGGTGGCCATGGTCGTGGCAGCCCTTCTGTCGTCCGCCGGACCTTCCGGCGTGCCCAGCGGACGAAGCAGAACGGGACTTGATACGTAAGCCACACAGAGAGGGCCGGCTGCGATGAGTGCCCCCGGTGAGACTCGAACTCACACTGGACGGGTTTTGAATCCGTTGCCTCTGCCAATTGGGCTACGGGGGCAGGCCCACGACGGTCGCCCGACCGCGTGCCGGGTCGATGGTATCTGCCACGCCGGAGGGCGTCGGCCATGGCCGTCACAATCCGGCAACACGACCCCACTAGCCTGGGACGCACCGACGGCGGCAGGGGCCGCCGGGCGACGACGAACCGAAGGTGGCCATGACGACCACACAACCGCGCAGGGTCCTGATCGCCGAGGACGAAGCGTTGATCAGGCTCGACCTGTCCGAGATGCTCGCCGACGAGGGTTTTCAGGTCATCGGCGAGGCCGGGGACGGCGTCCAGGCCGTCCAACTCGCCCGCGAACTGCGTCCAGATCTGGTGATCATGGACGTCAAGATGCCGAAGAAGGACGGCATCGACGCGGCCGCCGAGATCGTCGCCGAGCAGATCGCTCCGGTGGTGATCCTCACCGCGTTCTCCCAGCGTGACCTGATCGAACGGGCCAGGGACGCCGGCGCCATGGCCTACCTGGTCAAGCCGTTCTCCCAGTCGGACCTGCTGCCCGCCATCGAGCTGGCCGTCGCCCGGCACGCCGAGATGGTGGCGCTACGGGCCGAGGTCGCCGACGTGACCGACCGGCTCGAGGCCCGAAAGATCATCGACCGGGCCAAGGGTCTGCTGATGACCAACCAGAAGATGAGCGAGCCCGAGGCGTTCCGATGGATCCAGCGCACGGCGATGGATCGGCGCACGTCCATGCAGGCGATCGCCCAGGCGGTGCTCGAAGGCTTGACCTCCAAGGCCTGAGCGCCACCGACCGATCGCGACCGCTCAGCGGCGGACCAGCCGCCACGTGGTGGGCAGCAGCACGGCGGCGAGCGCGGCCTTGATGGCGTCGCCGATCAGGAAGGGCCACACACCGAGCCGCAGTGCCGTGGCCAGGTCGACGTTCAGGAAGGCCATCAGCCACGGCACGCCGCAGGCGTAGATGACCGCCGAACCCGCGGCCATCAGGCCGAAAGTCTTCACCACGGTGCGGTCGGCGCCCAGTTGGGCGAGCCGACCGACGATGACCGCGGCGACCACATAGCCGATCACGTAGCCGAAGGACGCCAAGCTCCCAGCCGGAGTGCTGCTGTGCGAACCACGGCACCCCCAGCACTCCGGCGACCAGGTAGAGCGAAAGGCCGAGGCCGCCGCGCACCGGGCCGAGGGTGGCGCCGATCAACAAGGCGCCGAAGGTGCCGAGGGTGAGCGGCACCGGGGTGAACGGCAGCGGGATGGCCACCTGGGCCACCAGTCCCATGAACACGGCCGAGCCGAGCACCAGCAGCACGTCGCGGACGCGGGCCCCCGGCAACAGGTCGGCCAGGACTTGGCGGCGGGCGGCGGGGACGAAAGCGGTCACGGCTGATCCCTTCGGCGCGGAACTGCGACGGGCAGCAGCGTAGCCGTCCCGCCGACATCGGGGAGACGGCACCGGCCGACGCCGATTCCGGGCGCCCGCGTCGGGAACGACTCCGCGCCGGAACATTCCGGTTCACAGGTCACGATTTGGCACTGCCTGGGGCAGGTTCGTTGCGCTGTACGGGCTACGTAGGGTTAGTTTCCCTCATCCGTCCGACTGATGCCGCGGATGTCCGGCGGGGGACGGCGAGGTCGCAGGTCTCACGATCTGTCGAGTCCAGGTAACCCATCGGTAACAGCTGTCGGCAATGCTTCCGCCGTCACCGACCGTAGGTCAGGATCGGCGGGGCACTGAGGTGCCGGACCCGTCCGGCACCCGGGCAGTACCGCACGACCGATGGTCGCAAGCAGCGGCCGTCGCCTTTCCTGAGGAGGAGCATTGCAGACACGCAGGATCACCCGGCTGGTGGCGGTCACCGCCGCGGCCGCGTTGGCGCTCACCGCCTGCGCCAACAAGTCGGACAACGCGAGCTTCGTCGTCCGCGGCCGGCTCCGGTTCCGGAGGTGGTGGCAAGACCGTCATCGTCTCCACCGACCTGCCGCTGCAGGGCAGCTCCGCCTCGCAGTCGCAGTCCACCAACCAGCTCATCCAGCTGTACCTGGACCAGATCGGCAGCAAGGCCGGCAACTACACCATCCAGCTCAAGCCGTACGACGACTCGACCGCCGCCAAGGGCGCCTGGGACGACGCGGCGTGCGCGAAGAACGCCACCGACCACGTGGCCAACGCCAACGAGGTCGCGGTCATGGGCACGTTCAACTCCGGCTGCGCCAAGATCGAGGTCCCGGTGCTGAACCAGGCCGAACATGCTGATGGTCTCGCACGCCAACACCAACCCGGGTCTGACCAAGAAGTGGGACACCGGCGAGCCGGAGAAGTACTACCCGACCGGCAAGCGCACCTACGCCCGCGTGGTCACCACCGACGACTACCAGGGCAACGCGGCCGCGGCCTTCGCCAAGACCGACCTGAAGGTCACCAAGTGCTACGTGCTCAACGACAACCAGACCTACGGTCTGGGCGTCGCCAAGGCGTTCAGCCGACGCGGCCAAGGCGCAGGGCATCAAGATCGTCGGCGAGAAGTCCTGGGACGCCAAGCAGACCAGCTACACCGCGCTGTTCCAGGAGGCCAAGTCGGCCGGTGCCGACTGCGTCTACCTCGGCGGCATCTACGACAACAACGGTGGCCAGCTGGTCAAGGACAAGGTCGCCGTGCTCGGCGACAACACCAAGGTCAAGCTGCTCGGCGCCCGACGGCTTCACCGGTTACACCGACCTGCTGGCGCTGCCGCAGGCCGACGGCATGTACCTGACCTTCGCCGGCCTGTCCACCGACCAGCTGATCAAGACCGACGGCCCGGGCAAGAAGCTGATCGACGCCTACACAGGCCAAGTACGGCAAGGCGCCGACCGGCAACTACCCGCTGTACGGCGTGGCCGCCATCCAGGTCATCCTGGCCGCGATCGCCAAGTCGGACGGCACCCGCGACGAGCGTCACCGACGCGGTGTTCGTCCGGCGCCGGCATCAACATCCCGGCGGCCGACTCGGTGACCGGCAAGGAGATCAAGATCGACCCGACGACCGGTGACACCAACGCCAAGGACATCACCGTCGAAGTCGTCAAGGACAAGCAAGGAGACGTTCTTCAAGGCTCAGGCCGTCTCCTGAGCGCATGGTGCACCGATGCCTGGGCCCGGACGCGTGCGTTCGGGCCCAGGCATCACCCGTGGCTGGTCCGGACTCCGAGTCGCGGGTACGCCGTCGCACGCTCATCCTTGACCCGCCCGGCGCGCGCGGTGCCGGCACCGAGAAGGGCCTGACAGCATGAGCACGCTGGTCATCGCAGGCACTCCCCGCAAGGCCAAGATCCGGCTCGGGCCGATCATCGAGCGCTACGTCGGCTTCGCGATCCTGGCCTTCGGGCTGGCCTGGGTGGTGTGGAACGCCGTGTCGGATCCGGACGGGTTCAAGGACAGCATCATCACCGGGATCAACAACGGCGCGATGTACGCGCTGATCGCTCTCGGCTACACGATGGTCTACGGCATCATCGAGCTGATCAACTTCGCGCACGGCGACCTGTTCATGCTCGGCCACCGTCCTCGGCGGCCAACCTCTCGGTCAACGTGCTCGGCGTCGGCAACCTCACGGCCGCGGCGATCCTGCCGCTGCTGCTGACCATGATCGTCGACCATGGTCTTCGGCGCGGCCGTCAACGTCGGGGCCGAGTACTTCGCCTACCGCAAGCTGCGCAACGCGCCCAAGCTGGCCCCGTTGATGACCGCCGTCGGGCTGTCCTTCGTCTTCCGCGGCATCGGCCAGCTGGACGTGGTGAACGGGTCCGCGCCGAAGAACTGGCCACAGATCGTCTGGGGCGGCCCGATCGTCGGGCAACCTGTACCTGTACCAACTGATCCTGGTCATCGGGGTCACCGTCGGTGCTGCTGGTGATCATGACCTACATCGTCGCCAGGACGAAGCGTGGCAAGGCCATGCGCGCGGTCGCGCAGGATCAGGACGGCGCCCGACTGATGGGCATCAACGTCAACGGAACCATCTCGTTCACCTTCGCCATGGGTGGCGCGCTGGCCGGCGCGGCCGGAGTCCTGTACTTCCTGGTCCGCACCAACACCTACTACGACACCGGCACCCAACTCGGCCTGATCGCCTTCACCGCGGCGGTGCTCGGCGGCATCGGCAACCTCACCGGCGCCGTGGTCGGAGCGGTGCTCATCGGGGTCATCCAGGCGCTCAACGAGGGCGGCGCGCACGGTCTCGGCCAGGAGTGGTCGCAGACCGTCGTCTTCCTGATCCTGATCATCCTGATGGTCTTCAAACCCGAGGGCATCTTCGGCCGGCCGACCACGGAAAAGGTGTAGCGATGGCGACTCCCACGCTTTCCCGACCGACGGCCAGTCCGTCCCGGAGCCCACGTCGGCGGCTGTCGACCAACACCGTCTGGGCGCTCGGTTACGTCGCCGTCATCCTCGGACTGTTCCTGCTCTACCAGACGCTGCTGCCGAACCTGGAGGACAGCGTCAACAGCGTGTTCTACAGCTGGCTCCCGGTCTCCACCATCAACGAGTGCCTGATGTGGGCGATCATGGCCCTCGGGCTGAACGTGGTCGTCGGCTACGCCGGTCTGCTCGACCTCGGTTACGTGGCGTTCTGGGCGCTCGGCGGCTACACCGCCGGGTGGCTGATGGCGGCTCCGTTCAACTGGGAGTGGGACTTCAGCTTCATGTCGGCGGTGACCACGCCCGGCACCCACTTCAACTTCTGGCTCGTCTGCATCATCGCCGGCTGCGTCTGTGCGTTGCTCGGCATCATCATCGGCGCGCCGACGCTGCGGCTGCGCGGTGACTATCTGGCCCTGGTGACCCTCGGTTTCGGTGAGGTGATCACCCAGTTCTTCAAGAACTCCAATGACATCGCCGGCCTCAATGTGGCCAACGGCGACGGCGGGATCTCGATCATCGACCCGATCGGTACCGGCCCGTTCGTGGTCGTCGGAGTGCCGCAGAAGCTGCTGAACAACACGGCCGACAACGTCTACAAGATTCTCGTCCTGGGCCTGCTCGTCGGGTTCTGCCTGTTCGTCTCGCTGCGGATCAGGGAGGGTCGACTCGGTCGGGCCTGGCTGGCCATCCGGGAGGACGAGCTGGCCGCCAGCATGATGGGTGTGCCGCTGGTCAAGGCCAAGCTGTCCGCGTACGCAGTCGGCGCGTTCTTCGGCGGTATCGGGGGCGTGGCCAACGCCTCCGCGATCACCGGCGCGGTCTCCCCATCGGGGTTCGACTTCGGCAAGTCCGTGCTGGTGCTGCTGATGGTGGTACTCGGCGGAATGGGCAACGTCTGGGGGGTGATGATCGGCGCATTCCTGCTGTCCTGGCTGAACAGCGCCGGGCTGACCCAGATCGGCGTCCAGATCGACGACTGGTTCGGCACCTCGCTGGCCGGCACCCTGCCCCGCTACAACTACATCATTCTCGGCGTGCTGCTGGTGTTGATGATGTTGTTCCGGCGCGAGGGCCTGATACCCGAGAAGCGCACCAAGGCCCTGATGAACACGCCGAACCGCACCGAGATGGAAGCGCTGGGTGCCGACATCACCGAGGCCGAAGAGGAATCAGAGGCCTTCGCGGCCAGCGACGCCGAGCACGACGCCGGGATCGCCGCGTCCGCCGAGATGAACCCGGCCATTGCCGAGCAGGGCCGGCGCCAAGAGAACGAGTCCGACCGATGACGACCACTTCCGAAGCCGCCAGCCGGGCCACCGGCGATCCCGCCGTCGACAACGTCCTGTACGCCGACCACATCACCATCAAGTTCGGCGGTCTGGTTGCCGTCAACGACGTCTCGTTCACCATCCCGCCCCGCTCGGTGATCAGTCTGATCGGCCCGAACGGCGCCGGCAAGACCACCTTCTTCAACGTCATCACCGGCCTGTACGAACCCACCGAGGGGGCGGTCTTCCTCGAGGGCGAGGACATCACCGCGGTCAAGCCGCACATCCGGGCGGCCATGGGGCTGGCCCGCACGTTCCAGAACATCCGGCTGTTCGGGTTGATGACGGCCGAGGAGAATGTGATGGTGGCGATGTACCCGCACCTGCGGGCCGGGATCATCACTACCATCCTGCGGATGCCGGCGCAGCGTCGGGAGGAGCGGCAGGCCCGGGATGACGCGCGAGAGTTGTTGGAATACGTCGGCATCGGCAAGACCGAGGGTGAGCTCGCTCGCAGCCTGTCCTACGGTGATCAGCGTCGGCTGGAGATTGCCAGGGCGTTGGCGTTGAAGCCGAAGGTGCTGTTGCTGGACGAGCCGACCGCCGGGATGAACCCGCAGGAGTCGGCGCAGTTCAACGAGTTCGTCTACCGGGTCCGGGACGACCAGGGCATCTCGGTGTTGCTGATCGAGCACGACATGAGCGTGATCATGAAGATCAGCGAGCGGATCACCGTGCTCGACCGCGGCAACATGATCGCCGAAGGCACGCCGGACGACATCCGCAACAACCAGATGGTCATCGAGGCGTACCTGGGCAAGACGGGCACCCGCGAGGGAAGAAGAAGGCAGAAATGACCTCCGGAACCGACGCGATCGTCAAGCCCGCTGAGCGGGGCGCCGGTCGCAACAAGATCCTCGAACTGGACAAGCTCAGCGTCAATTACGGCAACATCGCTGCCGTCAAGGACCTCTCGCTCACCGTGTACGAGGGCGAGATCGTCACGCTGATCGGCTCGAACGGTGCCGGCAAGTCCACCACCCTGCGCACCATCTCGGGCCTGCTGCGGCCGAAGTCCGGCACCGTCACGTACCAGGGAAAGAAGCTGACCGGCATTCCCGGGCACGAGGTGGTCAAGCTGGGGATCTGTCATTCGCCGGAGGGACGCAAGATCTTCCAGCGGATGACCGTCTCGGAGAACCTGGACCTCGGGGCGTTCACCCGGGACGACACCGAGGGCATCGCCCGGGATCGGCAACGGGTGCTCGAGCTCTTTCCGCGGCTGCAGGAGCGCATCGACCAGAAGGCCGGCACCCTGTCCGGCGGCGAGCAGCAGATGCTGGCGGTGGCCAGGGCCCTGCTCGGCAACCCGACGCTCCTGCTGCTCGACGAGCCGTCGATGGGGCTGGCGCCGGTGCTGGTCGACCTGATTTTCGAGACCGTGCTGACGATCCGGGATCAGGGGACCACGATCCTGCTGGTCGAGCAGAACGCGCTGGCTGCGCTGGAGATCGCCGACTACGCCTACGTCCTCGAGTCCGGCCGGCTGAATATGCAGGGCCCGGCCGAGCAGTTGCTCGACGACGACTCGGTGGCGGCGGCCTACCTGGGCGGCTGACCGCCCGCTGCTCCGGGCTCAGCCCGATCGGGTCCGGCCGGTCCGATCCGGTTCGGTCCGCCCAGCTCGACCACCGTGCCGGCAGGTTCGATGAAGCGTGGGTCGTGGGACGCGGCCAGCACCACCCGGCCCGCGTCCGCCTGGTGCCGCAGCACCCGGGCGATCCGGGCCGCGGACGCCTCGTCCTGCTGGGACGACGGTTCGTCCAGTACCAGGATCGGCGCAGGCGAGCACAGGCAGCGGGCCAGGGCGGCCCGTTGCCGCTCGCCGCCGGACAGCCGCTGAGTCTGCTGGTCGAGCAGGTCGGTCAGACCCAGCGCCTCGATCAGCGCATCGGGATCGCCGTAGGTCGCCGGCCGGACCGGCGACCCATCGGTCTGTCCCTCGGGGATGTGGGCGCCACGGATCGCCGGGCCGAGGGCCAGCAACTCCCGGACGGTTACGACCGCCTCCAGGGCCGGCCGCTGGGGGGCCAGCGCCACCCAGGCCGCGCGATGCACGGCGCGGGCCGCGCGGTCCATGTCGTGCCACGGCCGGTCGCCGACGGTCACCGTCCCGGCGTTCGGGTCGGCCAACCCCGCGACCAGCGACAGCATCGTCGATTTCCCGCACCCGGACGGGCCCACCAGCACGGTCCACTCGCCCGGCCGCAACACCATGGACAGCCCGGTGAACAGGGTGCGCCCGGGAACGGTGGCACTCACCTCCGCCAGCTGAACCGCTGGTCGGACCGCTAGGTCGACCGGCAGGTTGGCGATCTCGCCGCGACTGGGCCGCGCCCAGGGGTCCGCCGGACCATCGAACTCCTGGAGATCCGCCGGCGCCGGGAAGCCCGGGTCGAGGGCGGAGGCCGTGATCTGCGGCGACAGTCGAAGTGCCCCCCGATCGGGCTCGGCGACGAGCACCGGCACCCGGCGGGACGGCAGGAGGTCGGGCGGGACCCGGATCCAGCCGTGACTGTCCGGCACCTGGCCGACCTTGCCGCCGGGCACCCACTGCTCCGCCACCCGCCCGTCCCGGATCCGCACCACGCGTTCGGCGAAGGCGTCGGCCCGCGGGTCGTGGCTGACCAGCACCACGCTCGCGCCGTCGGCGGCGACCTCGGCCAACATCCCGTAGACCGCGCGGGCCGAGTCGAGATCCAGCTCACCGGTGGGTTCGTCGGCCAGCACCAGCCTGGGTTCGTGCACGACGGCCGCACACACGGCGATCCGCTGCGCCTCGCCGCCCGACAGGTCCGCCACCCGCCGGTCGAGCAGTCCGCCGAGTCCCAACCGGTCGAGCGTGGACCGGGCTCGGGTGCGGGCCGCGGCGGCCGGCGTGCCGGTCAACCTCAATTGGATGGCGACGTTGTCCAGCACGTCGAGTTCGGGGAGCAGGTTCCGTCCGGCGTTCTGGTCGACGAAACCCACCGAGGTCGCCCGCCAGCCGCGGCGTTGCCGCGCGCTCATCCGGTGCAACGCTGCCCCGGCGACGACCACATCGCCGGCCACCACGGCCTGCTCACCGGTGATCACCCGCAGCAAGGTCGACTTGCCCGAGCCGTTGGGACCCTGGACCACCAGCCGTTCGCCGGCCCGTACCGACAGGTCCGTTCCGCGCAACGCCATCACCGGACCTGCCGCTCCCGGATAACTGACGAACACGTCCCGCACCCTGACCGCCGCCCCGGAGTCGTCGGGCCGATCCGGTGCGGCCCGGCGCTCCGAGGGGCTGCCCGCGACTCTGGTCGCCACGTGCTCCGCCGTCATCGCAGGTCCAGGTCGGGCTGCCGGGGATGAGCGGCGCGGAAGGCGGTCAGCGCGGCCAGCCCCGCCGCCAGGAGACCGCCGAGCACGATCGCCGCGATCACGGCGGTGGTCGACAGCGGCCGGCGCCACCACCCGCAACGGTGGGATCGCGGTCGCACCATCCGGACCGGTGACCAACAACCGGACCGCCACCGCGGTGACGGCGAGCCCACCGATCAGCCCGAGCGGCACACCGACCAGCAGGATCAAGGACGCCCGACCGAGCAGGATCCGACGCAACCGGGACGGCGGCAGGCCCTCGACCTCGAGCGCGAACAGGTCGACCGCTCCCTGCGCGAGGTCGGACCGGACCGCGGTGGCACTGGCCGCCACGGTCAGCGCCAGGGCGACCAGGGCGGACACCGCGAGCAGCAGCGCCGCCCTGACCGCGACCGGGTCGTCGGCGATCCCGGCGACGACGGCCGACCGCAGCAACAACGTCGCGCCGACCGCCGGCGAGCCGCGCAGGGAGCGTTCCAGAGCCGGGACCTGGTCGGCCGGCGCGCCGATCCACACCTGGGTGACCGCCGCCGTGCCGGGCGCGGTGGCGTCCAGCACCGCCGTCATGGCCGCGCGGTCGGCGACCAGGAACGGGCCGGGGAAGGTGGGCAATCGCGGCAGGACGGCGGTGATCCGCAGCGGCACCGTCTGACCGTTCACCAGCACGCCGAGTCGGCCGTCGGTGGCCCGGGCCGCGGTGTCGGGGTCGGCGAGGACCGGGATCGGGGCGAGTTGCGAGGTCGGCACGAAGTGCGGCGTCAGCACCACCCGGCTGTCACCGATCTGGTACTTCACGGTTGCGCCGGTGCCGTCGGCGCTCGACCGGGCCGGACGACCCTGCGCCGGCCGACACCGTGGCCTGCGCGGATCCCCAGCCGGACCAGTTCCAGTCCAGGGGCTTTCCGTCCACGGTGACCGGCACCCAGCTGCAGAGTTCCGCTGGCCAGCGCGCGGTCGGTCGCCCCCTCGCCGACGCCGTGCTGTCGGTGCATCAGGTGGGCGCTCGACTCGGTGATCTCGATCGCGCGCACGGTCAGCGGCGTGTTCAGACCGAGGGTGGCGACCAGGGTCTCGCCCTCCCGCGCCATGGCGATGCCACTCTCACGGCCCTGCGGAGTGGCCACCCAGAGCACCACGGTGATGTCGTCGTTGACGCCGCGGGCCGGCATGGTCAACGACAGGGCACCGGACGGGATCGTCGCGGGCTCCGCGATCGAGGTAGCGTCGGTAGGAGCGATGGCCGTGGCCAGGGCGGCCGCGGACAGGTCGCTGCCGGTCGTCGCGGCGCGTTCGTGCATCTGTTCGAACACCGACGGCGACAACCCCACCCAGGGAACACTTTTCGCCAGGCTGGTGCCAGCCGCGGCGGTCACCGTCGAGGAGACGACGGGCTCGATGTCCACATCCGGCGCGGCCGCGGTCACCCCCGCGACGTCCAGCGCGTCCAGCGGGACCGCCACGGCCGCACTCGGGTGCGATGCGCGCGTCCATGGGTACGGTGAATGCCCCTTGGTCGGCGGCCGATTGCGCCAGGCTGGCCCGGAATCCGACCGCGAACACCAGGCTGCAGCACGCGGCAGCCAGGAACCCGGCCGTCACCATCGGCAGCAACGGCCGCCGCCGAGAGGTACGAACCACCATGTGCTGCAGCGGGTGTCGCGACGGGATCAGCCGTCCGGCCAGCAGCATCGCCGGTTGCCACCCGCGGGCCGCCACCAGGCCGGTGACCGACGCCGCCGAGACGATGGTCAGGGTGCTCAACATCCCGGTGGACCCGGAGGGTGGGTCGACCAGGACGAGCACGACCAACCCGAGCGCGAGCACGGTCGCGACATCCAGGACCAGCACCGTGCGCGCGGCGGCACTGTCCGGCCACCGGACCGCGGCGACCGTGGTCACCACGGCGGCGAGGGCCAGCCAGACCAGCGTGGGGGCACTGTCCGCCAGCGCACTGCGGGCCGACGACCACGCTCCCGCCGGCAGGGTGCGGCCCATCGTCGCGACCACCGCCCCCGCGCACGACCGCGCCGGCCAGCAACCCGACCAGCACCATCGGCACGGTCTGCCAGATGGCAACCGCGGTCAGTTGGCCGCGGCCGGCGCCGCGTCGCTCGAGCAGCCGACCGACCAGCTGTTGCCGGCGGCGCAGGCCGGCCGCCACGACCAGACAGAAGCCCAGCTGCAGCACCCCGGCACCCACCCCGAGCACGGTGAAGCGGTCCGCCGAGGCCGCCGCCCGCGCGGCCGCGGCCAGCACCGATTCATCGGGCCAGGTCGTGGTCAGCGGGCCGACGGCCGCGTTGACCTGCTCGGTCAGCTGGGCCAGTTCGTGGGCGAAGACATCAGCGCCGCGGGCCGCCACGCTGCTGCCGTCCAGCGTGCCGATCCATCCGGTGGCCCGCCCGAACAGGGCGAGCGGCTTGGATGCGGCGAGTGCGGTCGGATCGCCGCCCAGCAGCAGCGGGACGTCGGGGGCCAGCAGACGCACCCCGATCAGCCGATCGTCCAGCAACGTCGCGGTGCCGGTGACGGTGACGCCGAGTTGGGATCGGATGGCCGGCTGGGCCGTCGCGGGCACGGTGTCGGTGGTGGACAGCGCGACCGCGACCACCTCGCAGGCGGTCGGCGTGCAGGACGTCGGCCAGCGGCCGGAGTCCAGCCGGACCGCTGCCGGAAGATCGTCGACGGCGGCGAGAGCGAACTGGGATCCGCCGACGGCCAGCGGGCGGAACGTCATGGTCTGCCGGACATCGGTCAGACCCAGGGAGGTGTAGCCGTCCCGCATGGTCCGATCGACGGCTCCGCAGCTCCGCGCCGTCCAACGTCGTCGACGTCACCGACAGCACGGCCCGGGAGGCAGGAGGGATCTCGTCGACGGCGGTGCGGACGGCGGCGACGGCGCTATCCGCCCGCAGACCGGCCGCGAACACCGGAAGTCCGGCGGCGAGGGCGACGCCGAGCGCGAGCAACAACCACAGCCCGACCCGATGCCGCAGCCCGGCCAGTGCCAGACCCGCGAGCACCCGCATCCGCCGATCCTCCCGCACTCTGCCAGACTGGCCTACGACTAACCGCTGAATGAGTCCAACCGGTTATGTCGACTGGTGGGTGACAGTGTGCCGGGAGGACACGTGAATGGCCAGTGAAGTGGTGGCCGGGTGCGTCATCCCGCTCCGGGTGGCCGACCATCCCGCGCTCGAACTGTGCAACACCGGGGCCGGCTGGTCAGCGGGCGAGCACGGTCGCCCCAGTCCGGCCAAGGACTACCTGACCGACGCCAGGACCCTCCTGGTCTGGGCGGGCGCGGTGGGTGTGCTCTCCGCGGTCGAGGTCACCGAGGCGGAACGGGCGACGATCGCCGACCCGCGGGCGGCGGCGCGGGCGGTGACCGACGCCGTCCGGCTCAGGTCGGCGTTGTATGCCCTGTTCACCACCGCGCCCGAGGACTGGGGGACCGGCGAGGTGGACCGGCCGGTGGCCGAGTTTCGTTCGGCGGTCGCCGCCGCGGTGCGGGTGTCGTCGCTGCGGTTTGCCGACGACGGCCGGACGAGTTGGGACGGCGGGCCCGATTCGCTGCGCCGACCGGTGCATCGGCTGGCGCTGCTCGGGACGTCCCTGCTGGCCGAGTTCGGGCCGGCCGCGGTGGGGCGCTGCGGCGGCGATGGCTGCGGCTGGTTGTTCCTCAACCGGAGCGGCCGGCGGGTCTGGTGCCTGATGCCGATCTGCGGCAACCGGGCCAAGGCCCGCCGCTACGCCGAGCGGAACCGGTCGGCCTGAGCGCCACCGGGCCGCGGCGGGGTGAAGCCGCACGCGCGCCGCACCGGGGGTGTTCGACCGGGTTCTTCCGCCGGGGTTGTTCGGCCGGGTTCACCGGACCGGAGCGGTGGCGCCGCTGCCGGGCGGGGCGTCCCGGGTCAGGCAGGTCAACCGGGATGTGCACAGCCGCCGTCCGGCCTCGTCGCTGATCACGATCTCGAACGAGGCCACCGTCCGGCCCGCCTGCAGCGCTGTGCACACCCCGGTCACCGTGCCGTCCGTCGCCGCCCGGTGGTGCGTGCAGTTCAGGTCGATCCCGACGACGATCTTGCCCGGCCCGGCCAGCAGCGCCGCGTGCACCGAGCCCAGCGTCTCCGCCAGCACGGCGTTGGCGCCGCCGTGCAGCAGTCCGTACGGCTGCCGGTTGCCCGCCACCGGCATGGTCGCGACGACCCGGTCCCGGGTTGCTTCGGTGATCCTCAGGCCCATCCTCGACGCCAACTCGCCCATGTCGGACAGGGCAGCGGCGAGGTCGGGTTGCGGTGCCTGTGGGTCGGTCATCAGGCGAGTGTCGCAGGCCGGCGGGCGGCCAGGCAGACGAGGTTGCCCTCGGAATCGCGGATGCCGGCCAGCCACTCGTCCTCGCCGGGCGGACCGAATGTGCCGTCCTCGTCCGGGAACACCACATGCGCGGGTTCGGTGACCTCGACCCCGCGCGCGGCGAGCCGGGCGACGGCCTGTTCCACGTCGTCGACCCGCAGGTAGATCGTGGCGCCCGGTCCGGCCTGCCGATCGAGCAGCAACCGGACGCCGTCCAGGTCGAAGAACACCAGGCCGGGTGGGTCGTAGGTGGCGATCGGCTCCGCACCGAGCAGGTCGGTGTAGAACGCGGTCGCCCGGCCGAGGTCGCTCACCGGGAACGCGACCTGGTGCAGACGCATGGATTCCTCCTCGACGCCGATGGAAAGATAGGGATGCTACGTAAATACGTAGGGATGCTATACATACCGGGTGGGCGAGGACAACACCCTTCGTGCCGGGCCGCAGCCCTCGGGCGCGGTGTCGGTCGCGGCCGACCTGAACTCCGGGCGCCATCCATCTGCTGCGAGCGCTCGGCATCGTCGATCGGCGCACCCCGCTGACGCCGGCCCGGCTGTCCGCGCTGTCGGTGCTGGTGTTCGGCGGGCCGCACTCGCTCGGTGGGCTGGCCGCCGCCGAGGATGTGGCCGGTCCGACGATGACCCGCATCGTCGACGGTTTGGTCGAAGCCGGTCTCGTTGCGCGGGAAGCACATCCGACCGACGGGCGAGCGGTGACGCTGTCCGCGACGGTGGCCGGGCACCAGCTGATGGAACAGGCCAGGGACCGACGGCTGGCGGCCATCGTCGAGGCGATGACGGTGCTGTCGGTCGCCGAGCGCGAGGCGCTCTCGACCGCTGCTCCCGTGCTGCGGCCGGCTGGCCGCTGCGCTGCGCGCCGAGCTCTGATCCGGCGGGCACCGCATCGTCCCGGCGCTGTCGGGGGGCGACCCTAGACTCGGGCGCGTGACCGCGACCGTTGCCCACCCGACCACCGCCCTCGACCATCCGACCCTGCTGCTGCTGGATGGGCACTCGCTGGCGTACCGGGCGTTCTATGCGTTGCCGGTGGAGAAGTTCTCCACCACCACCGGTCAACCGACCAACGCGGTCTACGGCTTCACCTCGATGCTGATCAATCTGCTGCGCGACGAGCGGCCCACCCACGTCGCGGTCGCCTTCGACCTCTCCCGCAAGACCTGGCGGAGCGAGCGAGTTCACCGAGTACAAGGCGAACCGGTCGCACCTCGCCGTCCGAGTTCTCCGGGCCAGGTCCAGCTGATCATGGACGTGCTCGCGGCGCTGCGCATCCCGTGGCTGACGGCGGAGAACTTCGAGGCCGACGACATCATCGCCACGCTCACCACCCGCGCGGTGGAGGAGGACATGGTGGTGCGGATCTGCACCGGCGACCGGGACGCGCTGCAGCTGGTCGGCCCGCAGGTCACGGTGCTGTACCCGCGCAAGGGCGTCTCGGACATGACCAGGTTCACCCCCGAGGAGGTCGAGGCCAAGTACGGGCTGACGCCGGCCCAGTACCCGGACTTCGCGGCGCTGCGCGGCGACCCGTCCGACAACCTGCCGAACATCCCCGGGGTGGGGGAGAAGACCGCGTCGAAGTGGGTCCGCGAGTTCGGCAGCCTGACCAACCTGGTCGACCGGGTCGACCAGGTGCCGGGCAAGGCCGGCGACGCGCTGCGCGACCACCTGTCCAACGTGCTGCAGAACCGCCGGCTGACCGAGCTGGTCAGGGACGTGCCGATCGACACCGACCCGAATGCCGACCTGGTCGCCCAGCCCTACGACCGCGAGGCCGTCCACCAGATCTTCGACAACCTGCAGTTCCGGGTGCTGCGCGAGCGGCTGCTGGAGATCTTCGACCAGGCCGACGAGACCAGCACGGAACGGTTCGACATCGTCGGCGGCCGGCTCGCGCCCGGCGCGGTGGCCGTCCTGGCTGGCCGGACACGGCGCACACCGGCCGGATCGGGATGGCCGTGCTCGGCACGTTCAACGGGGCCGGCGGCGACGCCCACACCCTGGCGCTGGCCGCGCCGGACGAGGCGGCCTGCGTCATCGACCTGACCGCGATCACCCCGGCCGACGACGCGGCGCTGGCCGACCTTCTTCGCCGACCCGGACCTGCCCAAGGTCGGGCACGACATCAAGCTCGCCGATCTCGGCGCTGATCGGGCGGGGCTGGCCGGTCGCCGGGATCTCCTGCGACACCGCGATCGCGGCCTACCTGGCGCTGCCGGAGCAGCGGTCCTTCGATCTCGGCGATCTGGTGCAGCGCTATCTGCACCGCACCATGGACCCGGCCGGCGAGTCCGACGACGGCCAGCTGAGCCTGCTGGCCGACGAGGGCGCCGCCGACCACAAGGCGATGGTCACGCGCCCGCGCGGTGATCGACCTGGCCGAGGTGCTCGAGGCGCAGCTGGCGGCCGGCGAACAGCTGGGTCTGCTCGACGATCTCGAACTGCCGCTGATGTCGGTGCTCGGCCAGATGGAGCGGGCCGGCATCGCGGTCGACACCGGTTTCCTGGACGGCCTGTCCCACACCTTCGCCGTCGAGGCCGACGCGGCAGCGCGGCCGGCGTACGCGGAGATCGGCAAGGAGGTGAACCTCGGTTCGCCCAAGCAGCTGCAGGTGGTGCTGTTCGAGGAACTGGGGATGCCCAAGACCAAGCGCACCAAGACCGGCTACACCACCGACGCCGATGCGCTTGTTCGCCCTGCACGTGCAGACCGGCCATCCGTTCCTGACCCATCTGCTGCGGCACCGGGACGTCACGAAGCTCAAGAGCACGGTGGACGGACTGCGCAAGGCCGTCGCCGACGACGGCCGGATCCACACCAACTTCCAGCAGACGGTGGCCGCCACCGGGCGGCTCTCGTCCACCGACCCGAACCTGCAGAACATCCCGGTCCGCACCGACGAGGGCCGGCAGATCCGCACCGCTTTCGTCCCCGGCAACGGCTTCGAGTCGCTGATCACCGCCGACTACTCGCAGATCGAGATGCGCATCATGGCGCACCTGTCCGAGCGATGCCGGGCTGATCGAGGCGTTCCGGTCCGGTGAGGACCTGCACACCGCGGTGGCCATGAAGGCGTTCGGGCTGCCGGCCGAGGAGGTCACCGCCGGAGATGCGCCGGCGGATCAAGGCGATGTCCTACGGCCTGGCCTACGGGCTGTCCGCGTTCGGTCTGTCCGGCCAGCTCAAGATCAGCGTGGACGAGGCCAAGGAGCAGATGGAGGCCTACTTCGCGCGGTTCGGCGGCATCCGCGACTACCTGCGGCACTCGGTGGACGTCGCCCGCCGGGAGGGCTACACCGCAGACGCTGCTCGGCCGCCGCCGGTACCTGCCGGACCTGGCGCAGCGACAACCGGCAGCGACGGGAGATGGCCGAGCGGATGGCGCTGAACGCGCCGATCCAGGGCAGCGCGGCCGACATCATCAAGGTGGCGATGCTCCGGGTGCAGCGGCGGATCGCCGACGAGGGGCTGCGGTCCCGGCTGCTGCTGCAGGTGCACGACGAGTTGGTGTGCGAGGTCGCCGACCGGCGAGCAGGACGCCATCACGGCGGTGCTGACCGAGGAGATGGCCGGGCGCGTACGAGCTCTGGCCGTGCCGCTCGACGTGTCGATCGGGGTCGGCCGCACCTGGGACGCCGCCGCGCACTGAGGTATCGCGGCCTCGCCGTGCTCAGCGCCACCGACTTTCTTGGCCCGGCAGGAAGTCTTGACGTCCGAGCTCTACCGTTACGACGCGTGAGCATCGATGGAGCAGCCCTGCGGGCCCTGCAGAAGCCGCTGAAGGACACCTACCGCGCCGACCCGGAGGCCGCCGTCGCCCGGCTGCACGCCGAGGGTCGGTGGGAGGGCGACGGCATCACCTGCACCGTCGACACCTGGGCCGGCCCGGTCCGGGCCGGCCTACATGCCACCACCGGCGGCGACGGTGCCGACGCCTGCTCCGGGGACATGCTCCTGCAGGCGCTGGCCGCGTGTGCGGGCGTGACGCTGCGCTCGGTGGCCACCGCGATGGGCGTCGAGCTGCGGGACGTCACGGTGTCGGCCGACGGGACCTTCGACGCTCGCGGCACGCTCGGCGTCGACCGGTCCGCGCCGGTCGGGCTCACGTCCATGGAGCTCACGTTCTCGTTCGACACCGACGCCGACGATCGAACGGTGGCCAAGCTGCTCGAGTTGACCGAGCGGTACTGCGTGGTGGCCCAGACCGTCTCCGGACCGGTGCCGGCGACCATCCGTCGGGGCTGAGCGGCCGTGTTGCTGCCCATGGCGGTCGCGCAGGGCATCAGGGACGGCTCGGTGACCGCGGCGTTCCGCCGCTGGGAAGCGCCGCGGGTCAAGGTCGGCTCGACCCAGCTGACGCCGGCCGGGGTGGTCGAGTTCGTCGCCGTGGACGAGGTCACCGACCCGACCGCGCTCACCGACGCCGATGCCCACGCCGCCGGACTGCCCGACGCCGATGCCCTGCAGCGCCGGTTGGCCCCCGGTGCCACCCGTGGCGGCCCGCGCGGCAGCAAGGGCGGCGAGCGGATCTACCGGGTCACCCTGCAGTGGGTGGGCGAGGACCCGCGGTTGGCCCTGCGCTCCGCGGTGCCGGACCGGGCCGACCTTGTCGAGTTGACCGCGGCGGTCGACCGGCTCGACGCGTCCCGCCGCACCGGCCCGTGGACCAGGCAGATCCTGGAGTGGATCCGGGACCATCCGGCCGTCGTCTCCACCGAACTGGCCGCGCTGCTGGGCCGCGAGGTCGCGCCGATGAAGGCCGACATCCGCCGGCTCAAGGCGCTCGGGCTGACCATCAGCCTGCCGGTCGGGTACCAACTGTCCCCTCGCGGCGAGGTCTACCTGGCCTCGCTCGGCTGATTCACGCCGGCTTGTCACACACGAAGATCACCGTGCCGGGGAACACCTCACCGCGTCGTCGGGACCACTGGCCCCAGACACCCTCGAAGTCGTCCGGCCACTCCGGTTCGATCACGTCGATCAGTCGGAAACCGGCGGACACGATCTCCCGCACCCGATCGCCCATCGTGCGGTGCGACTCGGCGTAGGCCGGTACTCCGTCGTCGTCCACCTCGACGTAGGGGGACCGGTCGAAGTACGACTGCTGGGCGATCATCCCGGCGTCGCCCGGATCGTCGATGAACACCCAACGCATGGGGTGGTTGGTGGAGAACACCCACCGGCCGCCGGGCCGCAGCACCCGGAACACCTCGCGCATGGCCAGCGCGGAGTCGGCGACGAACGGGATCGCGCCGAACGCCGAGCAGGCCAGGTCGAAGGACTCGTCCGCGAACGGCAGCGCGCAGGCGTCCGCCTGGACCAGCGGCACGTCGATGCCGGTGCTTCGGTTGCCGGCGAGCCCGTGCCGGAGCATGCCGGCCGACAGGTCGAATGCCACCGGCTGCGCGCCCTGCCCGGCCAGCCACCTCGAGCACGGCGCCGAGCCACAGCCGATCTCCAGTACCCGCCTGCCCACGACGTCGCCCAACAGCTGCGCGTCCGCCTCACGCAGTCTCTCCGGGCACCAGACGAAGTCGGCGTCGCCCAGGAAATCGCCGTGCTCGAGGTGATAGGCGTCCGCGTCGGCGTCCCACCAGCGCCGGTTGGCCCGCACCGCGGTGGCCTGGTCGGCCGGCATGATCCGCGGTCTGGTCGGTCCGAGTCCTCGATCGGGGTCGGTCTCCGGTGCGCTCACCGATGCATCATCCCGGTCGGGCCGACGCCACTCGCACAAGGTCACCCGTTCCGCGTTGACACCCGTTTCGACGTGTGACTACGGGTGTGGGTGCACTCACGCCGACCGCCGGGTCAACGTCCCGCCCGCGGTAACTCGGGTGCGGGTCTACCTTGACCGCATGACGCATCCAGAACCCGATGACGGCACTACGGCCCAGAACGATCCGGTGCACTCCCAGCCCGACGATCAGACCGTCCCGGTGACAGCACCCGTCGACGATGAGGACGCCCCCGAGTAGGCGTGGTGCGCGCCGACCGGGTGACGAAGCAGGTCAGCGCCGCCCGTCCGTCGCAGGGGTCCAACCCACATTTCCCGTGCACGCTCCCGAGGTCCTATTTCACGGCGCTACGGCGTGCTGAGAACTTCCGGCGGCTCGCTGAGCCGCTGGATCATCTCGGCGGTCGGCCTGGCTCGACCGGTCTCCACGAAACTCAAGTGACGCGTGGAGATGTCGGGATCAATCGCCAATTCCAACTGGCTCATCCGGCGCAGCTCACGCCAGTGGCGGATCAACCTGCCGACCGGCGTCGGTGGCGCGTCCGGCACCCTCATCGCAAGCTGTTCACGATCGGATAGTGACGCCCCGAACAAGTGCAGTCCGCTGCCACTGATAGTACCTGCAGTTGGGCCCTGCCCGTCTGCCCCGGGACTGCGAGGGGGGGTGGAGCTATGACTGCACGGCAGTCTCAAACTTGGTGAGAACAGGAATACGGTCCAGGACGTCGCGTAACTTTGTCGCCCCTTCGCCCTGTCGCCACGCACGGTAGGCGAGATCGTGCTCGTTCGACTCCCAGAGTTCATAGGCAACGTAATGTGCGGGGTCGGCAATGTCTGCGAGTAGGTCGACACGCATGCAACCTGCGAAATTCCGAGTTTCCTTGAGGATCTCGGTGAACATGGCTGGCCCGTCGACCAAGTGATCGGCAGCGAAGTGCACGTCGAGCATAGCGGTTATCGGCATGTAGTCTCCCGTTGTTGTCGGCTGGTCGGTGTGCAGCAACTCCGTGCGATGCACCTACGGCTGATGAATCAGGCTAGAGCAATCGACTGAGGCACCTGAAGGGCCGCTGTCGCCACCAGGGCGGCTGCCGAGTGCCTGCTGGCCGAACGTCTGCGAATGCCGGGTCATGGATCCCCAGAGGACGCGAGAGTGATCATGGTCGACGGCTGACCGGAGCGCGGTTTCGATGACCCTGGACATCATTGCGACGAGTCACCGCGAGCGGTGACGTTCGGCTCGGTCTCGGGCGAGCGATGGCGGGCGAGGGCAAGGCTTGTCATCGTCGTGATCGCCATCGCGGCGACGCCGATCAGCGCTGCCGTGGTGTAGGCGCTGTCGTTCGGGAAGAGATGGCCGGTGTCGGTGCCTGCGGCCAAGACGAGACCACCGACGGCACTGCCGAGCGAGTACCCGACGCTGCGCACGACGTAGTTGAAACTCATGGCACTCGAGGTCTCGCGCTTGGGGGTGACGGCCAGGATGGCGCCGGGCATGGCGGCCGAGAAGCCGCCAACCCCGAATCCGAGCACGCCCATTGCTACGAACAGCTCGGCTGGGTTCGACCGGGCCGCCGCAAAGAAGACGAACGCGCCACCGACAACGACGGCGCTGCCGGCCAACAAATAGGGGGCGTCGATCCGCTCGCGTACCCGAGGCGTGAGCTTGCCGGCGACGAACCCCAACACAGAGAACGGGACGAGTACCAGCCCGGCGACGAACGTGGTCAGCCCGAAACCGTAGCCGGCGCTGTGCGGCGTCTGCGCGTACCGGGTGATCAGCGTGAGTAGGAGGTACATGCCGATCCCGCCGACGAACATGGCGATGTTCGCCCCGGCGACCGCCGGGTGCCGTACCGCCCGGACATCGACCAGGGGCGTCTTACTGCGCAGCTCAGAGGCGGTCCAGGCGCAGAGCAAGAGCACAGCAGCGACTGCGAGGACCACCGCCGCTGCGAGGTGTTGGCTCCACAGGCCCGTCTCGCTGGCGAGGAGCAGGACGAGCAGCAGCCCACCCGCGAGAAGGAGCGCGCCTGCTATGTCCATATGAGCGGAGCGGCCTTCGGGGGCTTCGGGCATGGAGCGCCAGGCGGTCAGGAGGGCGATCGCGGTGACGAACAGACCGAGGCCGTAGGCGGCCCGCAACCCTCCGAACTCGGCGAGCAGGCCGGCGAGGGGGTAACCGACGCCGACCCCGATGATGGAGATCACCGAAATCAGAGCGATGGTGGCCGCGCTGCGCTCCTCGGGGAGATGGTCGCGGGCCACGCCCATCATCAGGGCCGTCAGGCCGAGCCCGACGCCTTGGGCGGCCCTACCGACGAGCAGCCACGCGAACGGCAGCGGTAGCACGGTGAGCGCACTGCCGGCGACGACGACCGCCAGAGTGGTGAGAATCGTGGCTCGTCGGTGTGGACCGGCTCCGAGCCGGCCAAGGACGGGCGTGGCGACGGCACCGCTCAGCAGCGCGATGGTCAGCGTCCACTGGGCACTGTCGAGTGAGACATGGAACGTGATCGACACGCTGGTGATGAAGCGGCGCCCCGAGGCTGGCGACGGCCGCCACGACCAGGGCGGTGAACATCAGGGAGGGGACCAGCAGCCTCGCCTCGGAGTCCCCCCGGGTAGTGGTCATCGGTTGGCCGCGATCGTGATGTGGTCCGACAGTCCGACACGAATGCGAGTCCGGACCCCCTCCGCCCAGCGCTCGTCCAACTCAACGACAGCCTGCCTCGCCCTACACAGGGTCTTGGCCGGCCGACCAAGCCGCCTCCGTCGGAGCTCACCGTGAGCCGCCGAGTGACCCCCCGGGATCACTGCTTCGGCCCTTCTCGATCTTGGCTTTCGAGCGCTGCGAGATGTTGCAGCGCCGGAAGGGCTGCCGTCAGGGCCTTGACCTCGTCGTCAGTGAGTTTGTCGATCAACCACGCAAACCCGTGGACGCCCGCCCGGTGCCGCGCCCGGACGTAAGCCGCGCCGGCCTCGGTCAGCGCACACCAGCGTGACCCGCTTATCGGACGGGTCGCCTCTGCGCTCGACCAGCCCGGATTCCTCCATCACCCGAACGACGACGGTCATCGCGGGCTGGGTGACACCCTCAGTCGCGGCCAAATCAGTGATTCGTCGTGGACCGGTCCTGTCCAGGGTGGCCAGGGTGGCGGCGGACGTGATGCTGAGGTCGCGTGGAGCACGCCTCACGGCCCTGGTGGCCAGTCCGTAGAGGGCTGACCCGATCTCGGTCGAAGCGCGACCAGTCTGGCGATCCCGGCGACGAGTGGCGTCGTGACGACTCATGTCTTAGAGCATATATTCTTTTATATGAACTCTTTATGTATCTCCGCCTGATAGGCGGACGCGCGGATCACCGATGCGTGGTCACCGAGGTGAGCCGCCCGCCCATCGAGCCTGGCTCGGTGTGGTTCTGCACCCGCCCGCCGTCCGCCACCCCAGCTCGCCCGGGATGCCGGGTTTCGTTGATCGGTGCAGGTCGGGTAGGCTTGATCACGCGTTGTGAGTCCATGCTGCCCCGGTACAGATCCGCACGGTTCTGGACGGAGCAGGTGGCTCCCGCTCAGACTTCTGCGTGGCTCGTCGGGCGTCGGTCCGAGGGGTCACGATCGGCCCGGGCATCCCGGGAGATCGAGGTTTCGGGTGGAGCGGATTCGCCGCGCATCGATCCGGCCGACCGGCCGGGCTCGACCACCTACGGACCCTGTCCACCCCCGGAGCAACCCACCACATGTCCGCCCCTACCATCCCAGCCCGGACCGTCCCGCAAGTCGCGATCAACGACATCGGTTCGGCCGAGGACTTCCTCGCCGCCGTCGACCTCACCATCAAGTACTTCAACGATGGCGACATCGTCGAGGGCATCATCGTCAAGGTCGACCGCGACGAGGTCCTGCTCGACATCGGTTACAAGACCGAGGGCGTCATCCCGTCCCGCGAGCTGTCCATCAAGCACGACGTCGACCCCAACGAGGTCGTCGAGATCGGCGAGCACGTCGAGGCCCTTGTCCTCCAGAAGGAGGACAAGGAAGGCCGCCTCATCCTGTCCAAGAAGCGCGCTCAGTACGAGCGCGCCTGGGGCACGATCGAGAAGATCAAGGAAGAGGACGGCGTCGTCTCCGGCACCGTCATCGAGGTCGTCAAGGGCGGCCTGATCCTGGACATCGGCCTTCGTGGCTTCCTGCCCGCCTCGCTGGTGGAGATGCGCCGCGTCCGTGACCTGCAGCCGTACGTCGGTCGCCAGTTGGACGCCAAGATCATCGAGCTGGACAAGAACCGCAACAACGTGGTGTTGTCCCGCCGCCAGTGGCTGGAGCAGACCCAGTCCGAGGTGCGCTCCGAGTTCCTCAACCAGCTGGCCAAGGGCCAGGTTCGCAAGGGCGTGGTGTCGAGCATCGTCAACTTCGGCGCGTTCGTCGACCTGGGCGGCGTGGACGGCCTGGTGCACGTCTCCGAGCTGTCCTGGAAGCACATCGACCACCCGTCCGAGGTCGTCGAGGTCGGCCAGGAGGTCACCGTCGAGGTGCTGGACGTCGACATGGACCGCGAGCGCGTCTCGCTGTCACTGAAGGCGACCCAGGAAGACCCGTGGCGGCACTTCGCCCGTACCCACGCGATCGGTCAGGTCGTCCCGGGCCGGGTCACCAAGCTGGTCCCGTTCGGTGCGTTCGTCCGCGTGTACGACGGCATCGAGGGTCTGGTGCACATCTCCGAGCTGGCCGGCCGCCACGTGGAGATCCCGGAGCAGGTGGTGAACGTGGACGACGAGATCTTCGTCCGGGTCATCGACATCGACCTGGAGCGTCGCCGGATCTCGCTGTCGCTCAAGCAGGCCAACGAGGGCATCACCCCGGAGACCGACTTCGACGAGGTGCGCGCGCAGTACGGGGTCGTCGACCACTACGACGAGCAGGGCAACTTCGTCCCGCCGGAGGGCTTCGACGTCGCCACCGGCGAATGGCTCGAGGGCTTCGACACCCAGCGCGAGGCGTGGGAGAAGCAGTACTCCGAGGCCCACGCGGTCTACGAGACGCACCTCAAGCAGATCGCCAAGGCGCAGGCCGCCGACGCGGCCGACGCCGAGCCGAGCAACTACTCCTCGTCCACCGCGTCCAGCTCGGATGCCGAATCGGACGAGGCCGGCGAGCCCAGCGCCCCGGCGGCGCCGGTCGGTTCGCTGGTCGACGACGAGGCGCTGGCCAAGCTTCGGGAGAAGCTGGCCGACGGCTGATCCACTCGCACCGGCACCACGACCACGGCCGTCCCCGTACGCGGAGGCGGCCGTGGCCGTTTTGCGGCCGTTTCCGTCCTAATCGGAAAAGTGTGCGCACGGTAACCGTGTCGTTCGGCGCGTTAGCCGCCGGGAGCCGCACCCGATCGTTACGGTGGAGACATGCGACTTCTCCAGCCGCGAACCGTCATCGTGCTCCTGGCCGTCACCGGCTTTGCACTCACCGCGTGTTCCACCACGAACCAGACCCGCCGAACCACGACCGTCGTCGCGACCGTGACCGGCTCCCAAGCGGAGGGCCCCCGTCCGGCTCGGTCGCGCCCGACCACCGGCTCCGGAATCACGGTCGTGGTCGAGCCGGAGCGGTTCGGCCACTGCACCGTCGGGTTCGGCCACCGCGACCGGCTCGGCCACCGCAACCGCCAGCACGCCACCGAAGCCGACCACGACCGGCACCGACGTCCACCTCACAGTCGGCTGCGCCGATCAACACCAAGCTGAACATGCTGGACGCCGACTGCTCGCGCGCTGCTCAACGCCACCGACATCAAGAAGGTCACGGGCAAGGCCGTGCCGACCGCGACCAGCCGGATCCGCGACGTCGCGAACCCCGATCGAAAGATCACCGGCAAGATCCGCTGCCTGCTACGGGGTCAAGGGCACCGACTCCAAGGCTGTCGTCGGCCTGACCAAGTTCACGACACCGGCAGCGCGCGAAGGCACAGGTCGCGGTCACCAAGGCCTACGAGGTCGACAAGGGCGCGGAGGTGAGCGAGACGACCGTAGCCGGGTACCCGGCCGAAGTGCTGATCCGCGACGGCGGGCTGATCTGTCTTCCCGTACGGCGTGTGGACCGTCGGGATCGCCGTCGACAAGGATCTCCTCGGTGCAGACCCGGAGAAGCAGTTGCAGCAGCTCGCGGAGCTGGTGCTCGCCCGGCTGCTCAAGACGACGACCTGACGAGTCATCCGGAACGACGAAAAGGCCCCGATCCAGCTGGATCGGGGCCTTTCGCTTCGGTGGGTGCGGTCAGGCCGCGGCGGGCAGCTCGGACGACCGGCCGGCCGGCGCAGACATCGCCGGCAGCGGGGTCACGGTGGCGATCCCAGGAACGGCACGGTGCCGACCCCGACGGAACAGCCGGGTGAAGAACGACACCTTCGGGACGGCGATCAACGCGGTCACGGAGACCAGGCCGGTACTGCCCAGTCGGTGCCGCCCACTGACGAGGGTGGTGTTCAGGGCACTGCGCACGGTTCCTCCTGCGGGCTGGATGTCGCCTCCGGGTCAGCTCCCGCGAACGGTGGGACATGATGCTGGACACCGGTGGCTTGTTCGAACGATAAGCGCGGATCATGGGGGACCAGGGGAGGTACAGCGGTGTGTCGGCTGTGAAGGATGACGGAAGCGGGCCGGACGGTTCGGTCACCGGGCCACTGCGGGTGGCAGTCACCGGCGGCATCGGTGCGGGAAAGTCCACCGTCTCCGGTTTGCTGGTTGATCTCGGCGCCGCGCTGATCGACTCCGACCGGCTGGCCCGTGAGGTGGTCGAACCCGGCACGCCGGGCTTGGCAGCGGTGGCCGAGGCATTCGGCCCGGCGGTGATCGGCCGGGACGGGGCACTCGATCGCGCCGCGCTGGCCGCGGTGGTCTTCGCCGATCCGGACGCGCGCCGCCGGTTGGAAGACATCACGCACCCCCTGGTGCGGGCCGCGGCGCGCGAGTTGACCCGTACCGCACCGCCGGACTCGATCATCGTCAACGACATCCCCCTCCTGCGGGATCTGCCGGCCGCCGCGGGTTTCCACCTGGTCGTCGGGGTCGGGGCTGCGGACGACATCCGGGTGCGGCGGCTGCTCGGTCGGGGCATGGCGGCCGGCGACGCCCGGGCCAGGATCACGGCGCAGATCTCCGACGCGGATCGCCGCCCGCTGTGCGACGTCTGGCTGGACAACAGCGGAGCTCCGGCCGGCGTGGAGGCGGCGGTCCGGGCGCTGTGGCGGGACCGGCTCCGGCCGTTCGCCGACAACCGGCTGGCCGGACGTCGGGCAGCACGCGGGCCGGCGGCGATGGTCGACGCGGACCCGCGGTGGGCGGTGCATGCGCGGCTGTTGGCCACGCGGATCTCGGTCGCCACCGGTGGACTGGCCGTTGAGCACATTGGATCGACGTCGATCATCGAACTGCCGGCCAAGGACGTGATCGATCTCCAGCTGGTCGTCCCCGACCTGGCGACTGCCGACCGGATGGCCCGTCCGCTGACCGACGCCGGCTTTCCGCGGGTGGCCGGACTGATCCGGGACACCGATCATCTGAGCCCAGGGGCGCCGGATCCGGCCGACTGGGAAAAGCGGTTCCACGCCAACGCCGACCCAGGGCAAAGTATCAACCTCCACGTGAGGGTGAGAGATGCGGCAAACCGGCGGTGGGCGCTGCTGTTCCGGGACTGGCTGCGCGCTGACGCGTCCGCCCGCCAGGAGTACCTGGAGTTCAAGCGGCGCCTGGCCGTCGACCACGCAACCGATCCGACCGGCCGGGGCTATGCCGAAGCCAAGGAGCCCTGGTTCGCCGGCGCAGCGCCGCGGGCCGAGGCCTGGGCGGCGCGAACCGGGTGGTCTCCACCGGCCTGACCTGGTGACACGGGCACTGTCGGTGCTCCCGCGTACGGTGAATCCGTGGCTTTCGCGACCGAACATCCAGTACTCGCCGTGTCCGACTATCGGCCGGTGGGAGATATTCCCCGCTCCGACGGCCGCTTCCGGGTGGTGTCCGACTATCGCCCGGCCGGCGACCAGCCCGAGGCGATCGACGACCTGGAGCGGCGCATCGGCCGCGGCGAGAAGGACGTCGTGCTGCTCGGCGCCACCGGCACCGGCAAGTCGGCGACCACGGCCTGGCTGATCGAGCGGACGCAGCGGCCCACCCTGGTGATGGCCCCGAACAAGACGCTCGCCGCTCAGCTGGCGAACGAGCTGCGCGAGCTGTTCCCGCAGAACGCGGTCGAGTACTTCGTCTCGTACTACGACTACTACCAGCCCGAGGCTTACGTCCCGCAGACGGACACCTACATCGAGAAGGACTCGTCGATCAACTCCGACGTGGAACGGCTGCGGCACTCGGCGACCATGTCGCTGCTGTCCCGGCGTGACGTCATAGTGGTGGCCTCGGTGTCCTGCATCTACGGCCTCGGCACGCCGCAGTCGTACATGGATCGGTCGCTGCCGGTGAAGGTCGGCGACACCATGGAGCGTGACCTGCTGCTCCGCGCGTTGGTCGACATCCAGTACTCCCGCAACGATCTGTCGTTCACCCGCGGCGGGTTCCGGGTGCGCGGGCGACACGGTGGAGATCATCCCCGCCTACGAGGAGCTCGCGGTGCGTATCGAGTTCTTCGGCGACGAGGTGGAGAAGCTGTACTACCTGCACCCGCTGACCGGCGAGGTGGTCCGCGAGGTGGACGAGCTGCGCATCTTCCCGGCCACCCACTACGTAGCCGGTCCGGAGCGCATGGAACGGGCGATCCGCGGCATCGAGGAGGAGTTGGTACAGCGGCTGGCCGAGCTCGAGGCGCAGGGCAAGCTGCTGGAGGCGCAACGGCTCCGCATGCGCACCACCTACGACGTAGAGATGATGCGCCAGGTCGGATTCTGCTCGGGCATCGAGAACTACTCCAGGCACATCGACGGCCGCGCGCAGGGCTCGGCGCCGGCCACCTTGATCGATTACTTTCCGGACGACTTCCTGCTGGTCATCGACGAGTCGCACGTCACGGTGCCGCAGATCGGCGCCATGCATGAGGGCGACGCGTCCCGCAAGCGGATGCTGGTGGAGCACGGGTTCCGGTTGCCGTCGGCGCTGGACAACCGACCGCTGACGTTCGAGGAGTTCAGCGATCGGATCGGGCAGACCGTGTACCTGTCCGCGACGCCCGGTCCGTACGAGATCGGCCGGGCGCAGGGCGAGTTCGTCGAGCAGGTGATCCGACCGACCGGACTGGTCGATCCCGAGGTGATCATCCGCAAGACCACCGGCCAGATCGACGACCTGGTGGGGGAGATCCGAACCAGGGCCGAGAAGGACGAGCGGGTGCTGGTCACCACCCTCACCAAGAAGATGTCGGAGGATCTCACCGACTACCTGCTGGAGCTGGGTATCCGGGTGCGTTATCTGCACTCCGAGGTCGACACCCTGCGCCGGGTCGAGTTGCTCCGCGAGCTACGCCTCGGCGAGTACGACGTGCTGGTCGGCATCAACCTGCTGCGAGAGGGTCTCGACCTGCCGGAGGTGTCGTTGGTGGCGATCCTGGATGCCGACAAGGAGGGCTTCCTGCGATCCGAGACCTCGCTGGTCCAGACGATCGGCCGGGCCGCCCGCAACGTCAACGGCCAGGTGATCATGTACGCGGACAAGAAGACCCCGTCGATGATCAGGGCCATCGACGAGACGGACCGGCGGCGGGCGAAACAGCGGGAATACAACGAGAAGATGGGCATCGACCCGCAGCCGCTGCGCAAGAAGATCAACGACATTCTCGAGCGGGTGTATGCCGAGGCGGAGGACACGGCCGGCGGCAAGTCCGTCCCGATCGGTGGGTCCGGTCGTAATTCCTCGCGCGGGCGTAAGGCAGCCGGTGAGCCGGGCGGCGGTGCCAGCTCCGGGGTGTACGTCGGCCACTCGACCGCCGGCATGGCCCGCGGCGAGATGGCCGATCTGGTCCGGCAACTCACCGATCAGATGATGGCCTCGGCCCGCGATCTGCAGTTCGAGCTGGCCGGCCGGCTCCGCGACGAGATCGCGGAGCTGAAGAAGGAGATCAGGGAGATGGACGCGGCCGGGGTCACCTCCATCGCCCGCTGATGAGTGTGCCCGTCGGACCGAAGGAGTAGCTGTGGGTGTCTCGTTCCAGGTCACGTTCGATGCAGCGAGTCCGCTGGTGCTCGCGAAGTTCTGGAAGGTGGCCCTCGGCTACCGAGACGACGATCCACCGCCGGGGTTCGCGTCCTGGGACGAGGCTCTCCAGGACATCCCCGAGGAGCACCGCGACGACGCCAACGCGATCATCGACCCGGACGGCGTCGGCCCGCGGGTCTTCTTCCTGAAGGTGCCGGAGGGCAAGGCGGCGAAGAACCGGGTGCATCTGGACGTCGGCATCGGCCGCGGTATCGCCGACCCCGACGAACGCTGGCGGGCAGTGCGCGCGCACGTCGACAAACTGGTTGCCGCCGGCGGTACCGAGGTGGACGAGCGCCGCGACGACTGGGGCGGTCACTGGGTGGTGATGACCGACCCGGACGGCAACGAGTTCTGTGTCCAGTGAGACGTACGCCGACCAGCGCCATTATGGCGCCAATGGCTCGCTTTCGCTCGGCCGACTAGGCGCCGAGCACGACCGCGAAGTCCGAGGAGTCCTCGGCCGCCGGTTCGCAGGTCTCGGCGTCGACACACGACACCACGGCGAGACCGGCCGAGGCGGCCAACTCGCTGAAGCCGGACGGGGTGTACCAGTGGATGACCCAGGTGCGCTCGAGCGGCCTCGCACCTGCCGTCCGGGCTCCGTCGTTCGTAACGCAGCACGCTCTTCCGGGTGCGGGACGCCGCATCGCGCGTCTCGGCCAGCACGGCCACGCTGATCGTCGAGCCGTCCGGCTGTCGGGCGGACCGGGCGACGCCGAGTTCGTGCGCCGGCGTCACCGGCGGCACCCACAACGGCACCAGGACTGCCCCGTCGGGCTGCAGCTGCGCTGAGATACGCTGCAGAGCAAGCAGTCCCGCCTCGTCGTCGGGCAGCACCGTGAACGTCCCGCCTGCGATGTACATCGAGGCGTAGCGGCGGGGCAGGTCGAGTTCCTCCATCCGCTGGCAGTAGGTGGTGACCGTCAGCCCGCGTTCGGCCGCTCGGACGGCACACCTATCGAGCATGTCGGGCGAGGAGTCGATCCCGTCGACGTCCAGCCCGGCCGCTCGCAGTTCCAGGATGGGATCCCCGTCCCCACAACCCAGCTCCAGCGCCGGCTCGCCGTGCTCACGCACGAACCGCACGTACCGGTCGGCATCGGGCGTCCCCGAACGCAACGGCGCGTACAGCTCGGCGACCAATCCGGTGTAGAAGTCAGCGGGATCCACTCCGTCACCCTCCCACCCCGCTCCACCGCATTCCCGACCCCGCACGGACTCCGCACCCCGCGAGCCCCCGGTAGTGCGAGGAACAACAGGCGAGACACGGATGGTGGATGTCGTCTCCGGAGAGCGGGGGACGCAGTCCACGTGTCATGGGCGGCTCGCTTCGCTCGACTCGACCGGGACGTCACCAACCACTTGCTTCGCACAACCGTCGAGTCGGTCCTTGCAGGGACCGGGTGCGAGGGTGGCTACTCGGGGGCGATGGTGGCGGCGAGCACCGCGCCGAGCTCGACGCAGGCGTCCCGATCAGCCGCCGTCGGCGTGCCGATCACCGTCACCGGGCGGGCGGCGGGCTGCCAGCCCAGCGCGCCGGCGATCGCGGTGATCGGCCGCAGGGCTCCCTCGACATCGTTGTTGCCGTGCACCCACAGCCCGTAGGGCAACGCAGGTTTCGCATCCAGCAGGGGATAGTAGATCTGGTCGAAGAAGTGCTTGAGGGCGCCGGACATGTAGCCGATGTTGGCCGGCGTGCCCAGCACCAGCGCGTCGCAGCCGAGCACGTCGGGCACGGTGGCGGCCAGCGCCGGGACGTATCGCACGTCCACGCCGGTGATTCCCTCGGAGCGGGTGCCGGCCAGCACCGCCTCGTGCAGGTCCCTGGTGTCCGGTGACACCACATGCGCGACGATCAGCAGGATGCTCATCGCGATCAGCTGGTGATGTCCTTGCGGCGGAACCGCAGGAACGCCAACACCACGAACAGCACGGCGTAGGCCATCGCCGAGAACCCGCCGCGGACCATGTCGTCCCAGCGGATCGGGTCGACCATGGCCCCGGTCCAGGCGAACGAGTAGTGCGTCGGCAACCAGTTCCGCAGATCCCCCAGAGCGGTGATCTGGTCGAGGATCTGGGACAGGATCGACAGCAGGACCGCCCCGCCGACCGCGCCCGAGCGGAGCGTCCGTCGACACGCTGAGCAGGAACGCCAGTCCGGCCACCCAGGTGAGCTGGACGGCGATGTACCCGACGACCACGGCCAGACGTAGGTAGGTGTCGCCGCCGGTGAACGACTCGCCGATCGGCGTGGACAGTGGCCCGGTCCCGTACAGCACGGCCCCCAACACCCATGCGGTGACCGGCAGGATGATCAACGCGGCGAGGGAGAGCAGCCCGGCTACCACGAGTTTCTGCCGGAGCAGCCGAAACCGCGGCACCGGCATCGCCAGCAGGTAGCGCAGCGACGACCACGACGCCTCGGAGGCGATGGTGTCGCCGAAGAACAACGAGACGACCACGATGAGCAGGAAACTCGCCGAGAAGAACAGCGTCACCATGGCGAAGTTGCCGGCACTCTGCTGGGCCAGATCGACGAACGAACTGCCGCCGCCCCCGTCGTTCGTACCACCGACGGCGAACGACGATCGCGAGGATGATCGGCAGCAACACCATGAAGGCGAGCGCGTACTTCGTCCGGCGCCGGCGCCATTGCCGGGCCAGCTCCACCCGGATCGGCAGCGTGTGTCCGGCGGTGAAACCCCGCGGAACGCCGGCCTCGGTGATCGGCGCCGAGGCGCCCAGCGTCGCCATCGCGGCGACCGCGACGTCGGCCGAATGGTCCCGATGGACCCCGGTCCTGGGCGGTTCTGCTCTCGACGAAGCGTCGGTCATACCGTTCCCTCCTTCGACGCCGAACCGACCAATTCGAGGAAGACGTCCTCGAGCCGATTCCGCGGGGCGGCCGAGCTCACTGCGATACCGGCACCGACCAGCGCCGCGATCGCGGCGGCCGGCGCGATGTCGGCCAGGTCGGCCTGCACCGCGCCGTCGACGACGTCCACGTCGACCGATCCCCGGCATGGCACGCAGGACGTCGGCCGCGGCCGGCGGATCGTCGACCGTGAACACCATCTCACCGGAGGTGGCGACCAGATCGGCCACCGTCCCGGAGGCGATCGTCCGGCCCTGATGGACGACCACGACGTGGCTGCAGGTCTGCTCCACCTCGGAGAGCAGATGGCTGGAGACCAGCACGGTGCGGCCGGTGGCCGCGTAGCGGCGCAGCACCTCGCGCATGGCGTGGATCTGAGGCGGGTCGAGCCCGTTGGTGGGCTCGTCGAGCATCAGCAGGTCGGGCAGCCCGAGCATGGCCTGGGCGATCGCCAGCCGCTGCCGCATGCCCTGCGAGTAGGTGCGCACCCGCCGGTCGATGGCGGTGCCGAGGCCGGCGATGGCCAGTGCGACGTCCAGGTGCGCGTCCGGTTGCGGTCGACCGGTGGCCTTCCAGTACAACTCCAGGTTGGCCCGACCGGACAGGTGCGGCAGGAAGCCGGAACCTTCGACGAAACTGCCGATCCGGGAGAGGATCTCGGCGCCCGGGCGGACGTGGTGGCCGAACACCCTGATCTCCCCGGAGGTCGGGGTGATCAAGCCCATCACCATCCGCAACGTGGTGGTCTTGCCGGCGCCGTTCGGGCCGAGCAGGCCGAGCACCATGCCGGGCAGCACGTCGAACGAGACGTCGGTGACGGCCTTCACCCCGCCCGGATAGGCCTTGCCCAGCCCGGTGATCCGCAGCGGGACGTCGACCAGGTCGGCGGCTACGTCGCCGGGCCGGTGCCGCACCCGGCCGGCCAGGACCAGGCCGAGGACCGCGAGCACGAGCAGCACGATCAATGCGATCAGCAAGCCGACCGGTACCTCGCCGGCCGACACCCGGACGCCGCCGACCTCGGGAACGGTCACGGTGGGCGAGTCGCCGGCCGAGATCTCGTACACCGCAGGCGCAGTCGCACCCGCATACGCCTGATCGGTGGTGGACAACGCAACTTGGATGCTGCTGCCCGCCTCGACCTGGAACGCGGCGGCCGGCAATTGCACGGTGACGGTGACCGGGCGGCCGCCGGCCGGCAGGGCGGGCAGTCGGATCGGCGCGACGGCGTTGCCGGCCAGGGTGCGCACCCCGGAACCGCTGACCTTGGCCAGGGAAGCGAACAGCACCGGCCCGTCGTCCGAGGTGCCACCGACGGATGCAACGCTGGTGACGGCGGACACCTGGACGGTGATCCGGGATGTACCGGTGATCACCGCCAATTCGTTCAGCGGGGCCGAGGTGAACCGGGCCACCTGGCCGGGCAGACCTCCGCCGAAGGCGGCGAGCGCGGTGGCCGCGGTGCCGGACAGTCCGGGCAACGACGAGATCGCCGCCGGCGAGCCACCGGGCGGGTTGCTGACCACCTGGGCGCCGCCCGTCAACGGCACCTGCCGGATCGGCGTGGTCGACCCGGCGGCCAGGCCCGGATAGGCCTCGGCCTGCAACACCCGCGACCTCGCCCGGCCGTTGTCGGAGAGCGGACCGTCGACGTTGTACCGGAAGCCGGTCGACGGTGGGGTGCCGACGCCGCGCAGGTAGTACTGCAGCCACGCAGTGCACTTGATCCTCGGTCGCCTGGTCCGGTGCCCCGCCGTCATGGCCGCCGCGGTACCAGGTGACGGCCACCGTGGTGCCGTTCGCGGCGATCGCCCTGGCATTGGCGTCCGCCTGATCCAGACCGAACAGGGTGTCCTGCTCGCCCTGGACGAGCAGGGTCGGCGCGGTGATGTCGCCGACCACCGCCGCCGGGCTGGATCGCGCCAGCAGCCTGGACAGCGTCGAGCTGATCCGACCGGTCTGCGCGACCTGTGCGTACGCGGCGCACAGGTCGGCGCGCAGCCGCCCGCAGCCGGGGCCGGCCGCCGACCGGTCGGCCGGACCGTCGGAGGACGGCGACGCGGTCGTGGTGCCCGACGAGGTCGGCGCGGTCGTCGAGTCGGACGACGTCGGTGACGCTGTGCCGTCCGACGAAGTGCTGCGTCCACCGAAGCCGTTACGACTGCCGGTGTCTCCGGAGTCGACCGCCGTGGTCGGGTCAAGGGCCGACCCGGCGACGACCGAGGTCACCAGGGCCGCGGTCCACGATCGTTTGAAGACCCCGTCGGGGACGGTACGACAGCGGCCGGCGTGGCCGGCACCTGCGCACCGGCCGGCTGGGCGAAGTTGGGGAACAGCGCTTGTTCCAGGTTGTTCCAGGTGATCAACGGGACCGCCGCGTCGATCCGTTTGTCGGTCCCGGCCAGCATGAGCGCCAAGCGCACCCCCGTAGGAGCCGCCGGTGACGCCGACCCGCGGGTCCCCGGGGCCGTCGAGCTGGACCTCGGGCCGGGTGGCCAGCCAATCGACGAGAGCACGCGCGTCCGGTACCTCGTAGTCCAGCGAGTCCAGCGCGATCTGCCCGCCGGAGTGGCCGAAGCCGCGGGCCGAATAGGCCAGTGCGACGAACCCCGCGCGGGCCAGGTCCTGGGCGTCGGCGGCGACCGATTCCTTGGAACCGCCGAATCCGTGGGCCACGATCACCGCGGGGGCCGGCGTGGTGGCCGGCAGGTACAGGGTCGCGTCGAGGTCGATGGTGCCGTCGGCACCGGGCCCGGCGGCCACCGCGATGGTGACGTCCTGCGACGCCACCGGCGGCGGCGCCGACCGCGGCCAGGCGGCCAGCGCGATGGCGGCCACCAGCACGACGACCACGGCGAGGGCGATCCAGCGCCGGGCAGGGGTACGCAGCAGTCGCGCCAGCCGGGATCTCACGAGGTCACCGGAGCACGGCCGCGGGGTGCGTCGAGTGCGCCGGCGTCATGTGATCAAGAGTGCCAGACGGGCCACGGCGGCCGCCGGGGCGCGTTGCCGGCCCGCGAGGACGGTCAGTTGTGGGACACTGGGGGTACGTGGAGGGGAGTATTCCCATTCGCGGCGGTGTCGTCAGCACGGCGGGTCCTCGAGCGGAACCCCCCGGCACCGCCGGTCCCGGACCGTCGGCCCGCGGACGGAAGAGACCTCCGGTGTTCGACGTCATCTCGAATCGCCGGAGGCTTGTGCATGAATGTTCCGTTCTGGGTGTGGCTCACCGTCATCATCGGTATCGCCGCGATCTTCGTCGTCAGCCTGATCTTCGGGCGCAAGGCCCACGTCATCGGCGTCAAGGAAGCCGGCCTGTGGGTGGCCGGGTACGTGACCTTGGCCGTGCTGTTCGGCATCGGCATCTGGGTGACATCGGGCGCCACCTATGCCGGTCAGTTCTTCGCCGGGTACCTCACCGAATATGCACTGTCGATCGACAACCTGTTCGTCTTCGTCATCATCCTGACCTCGTTCCGGGTGCCCCGGGAGTTGCAGGGCCGGGTGGTGCTGTTCGGCATCATGATCGCGTTGGTGCTGCGGGGTGCACTGATCGCGGTCGGCTCGGTGCTGATCGAGCAGTTCGCCTGGGTGTTCTACCTGTTCGGGGCGTTCCTGGTGCTGACAGCGGTGAAATTGGCCAAGGAGAAGCACGACGACGCCGCGATACGCACCCGAGCCCAAGACGATCGTGTTCCTGCGCCGATTCCTGCCCATCGCCGACGACTATCACGGCACCAGGATGAGCATTCGCGAGCACGGCAAGTTCCTGTTCACCCCGATGTTCCTGGTGATCATCGGACTGGGCACCACCGATCTGCTCTTCGCGCTGGACTCCATCCCGGCGATCTTCGGTCTCACCAAGGAACCCTTCCTGGTGTTCACCGCCAATGCTTTCGCGCTACTGGGCCTGTCCGAGCTCTACTTCCTGCTCGGCGCCCTGCTGCAGCGGCTGGTCTACCTGTCCAAGGGCCTGGCCGTGATCCTGCTCTTCATCGGGGTCAAGCTGATCCTCGAGGCCCTGGCCGGCAACACCCTGCCGTTCATCAACGGCGGGGAGCCGGTGAGCTGGGCGCCGCACATCTCGCCGTTCGCCTCGCTCCTGGTGGTGGTCGGCATCCTCGGCGTGACCGTCATCGCCAGCCTCATCGCGTCCAGGCACCGGGCCGCGCACGAGCCGGAACCGGCCGGGGATACGGTCGACCGGTGAAGCCCTCGGACCTGTCCCTGTTGAAGCTCGCCGGGCGCCCGGCGGTCGGTCCCGACGGCGAGGTGTTCGTCGCGGTGAGCACGCCGGACCTCGAGGAGGACCGGTACGGCGGTCGCATCGTGGCCATCCCGGCCGGCCAGGGCCGGCCCAGTGAGTTCACCCTCGGCCCGCGTGATTCGGCCCCCGCGCTGTCCCCGGACGGTTCGACGCTGGTGTTCAGCCGGGCGGGGGAGACCGGGCCGGCCCAGCTGTACGCGATGCCGGTGCTGGGCGGTGAACCCCGCAAACTCACCGACCACAAACTCGGCGCGAGCACGGTGGTGTTCGCGCCGGACGGGGACCGCATCGCCTACCTGGCGCCCGTGCCGGAATCCGGAAGGTACGGCACCGACGAGAAGGTCAAGCCCGAGGGCGAGGCGCCGCGCCGGATCGACCGACTCGGTTACCGGGTGGACGGCAAGGGCTTCCTGCTGGACAAGCCGGAGCAGTTGTTCGTCCTCGACCTGACGCCCGGGGCGACGCCGCGGCAGCTCACGGCCGAACCGGGCGGGGCCGGACGGGCATCGTTCACGCCCGACGGCCGGCGGTTGGTGTACGCCAGGGAAACCGGCCCGGACGAGCTGACCGCCGAGATTGCCGTCGTCGACGTCGACGCCGACCGGTCGGTGGGCGACCTGCTGGCCGCGACGGCCGGCGACGCCGCCGACCCCGTGGTGGCCGGCGACACCGTGCTCTACACGGGTGCGGCCTACACCGGGCATGACTTCGCCGGCCGGTCCACCGGGCTGTGGGCGGTGCCGCTGGCCGGCGGAACGCCGCGGCGGCTCACCGACGAGGCGACCGTCAACCTCGACCCCGGCGAGCCCGTGGTGCTGGGGGATGCCGCACTGGTCCTGGTGCAGAACCGCGGAGCGGTGCAGCTGTGCAGTGTCCCGCTCTCCGCCGAGAACCGGCCGCTGGCCGAGTTGACCACGGTGCTCGGTGGAAAGCGAGTGGTGAAGGGGTTCTCGGTCTTCCGGACGTTCCTCGCCGCCACGGTGGCCGACCCGCGTACGCCCGGGGAGGTGATCAGGGTCGACCTGACCGGCGACGGCGACGAGGTGCGGCTCACCGACTTCGCAGCTGACCTGCGCGCCGCCGGGATCCATGACCTGATCGAGTTGGACACCGCGGCCCCGGACGGCTACCCGGTGCACGGCTGGTTGCTGCTCCCCGACGGCGACGGCCCGCACCCGGTGCTGCTCAACGTGCACGGAGGCCCGCACGCCCAATACGGCTGGGGGCTGTTCGACGAGGCCCAGGTCTACGCGGCGGCCGGCTACGCCGTGGTGATGGGCAACCCGCGGGGCTCGTCCGGTTACGGCCAGGCACCATGGACGCGCGATCGTCGGGGCGATGGGAACGGTCGACGTCGACGACGTGCTCGCGCTCCTCGACGCCGCGCTGCGCCGGGACGACCTGGCGGGGGACCGGGTCGGGGTGATGGGCGGGTCCTACGGCGGCTTCATGACGTCGTGGCTGGCCGGGCACACCGGGCGGACATTCGTCGCGGCGATCAGCGAGCGCGCGGTCAACGCCTGGGACTCGTTCTCCGGGGCCAGCGACATCGGTTACTTCTTCGCCGACGGTTACGTCGGCACCGATCGCGCGGTGCAGTGGGACCGGTCTCCGCTTGCCTACGCCGATAACATTGAAATTCCGTTGCTCATCGCGCATTCCGAGCACGACTGGCGCTGCCCGGTGGAGCAGGCGCAGCGCCTGTTCGTGGCGCTGCGCTCCCGCGGTGCGGACGCCGAGATGCTGCTGTTCCCGGCCGAGGGTCACGAACTGTCGCGATCCGGGCGGCCGAAACACCGGCTGCAGCGGTTCGAAGCGTTCCTCGAGTGGTGGGGCAAGCACCTGCCCGTCTGACCTCAGCGCGAGACGGCCTGTGAGCTTGCCGACAGGCGTTCGCCTGGCGCGCCACTCCTCGCGATGTGTACTGTACGGTTTCGTACACATGATGAGGAGGCGGTCGATGTCGGGGCCGGTGATGTCCGAACCGTCCGAGACGTCGGTCAGCCGTGGGCTCTCGCGCGAGACGGCGATCTGCTCGGCGGTGATGGAGCTGTTGGTCGACGGCAGCTTCGATCGGCTGACCGTCGATGCGGTGGCCGCCCGGGCAAAGGCGTCCAAGGCCACCATCTACCGCCGCTGGTCGGGTCGTGACGAGCTGGTGCTCGACGTCCTGCGCCGAGAATTCCTCGGCGACGGACAGGCTCCGGTGGACACCGGGTCGCTGCGCGGCGACCTGCTGGCCACCCTGCGCAGGGACGTCGGCGACCCGGCGGTGACCAGCGCACAAGCTGGCCGCCATCCGGAGCATCGCCACGGCGTCCTGCGCGGCGCCGGGGTTGGTGTCCGCGGTGCTCGAGGAGATCGGCCGCGTCCAGCTCGAGCTCTTCTCGGAACTGTTGCGGCGGGCCAGGAACCGGGGCGAAGTCGCCGGCGATGTGTCTCCGGCCTTGTGTACCGAGCTGCTGCGCGGCCAGTTGTGTGCGCAGGCCACTGTTCGAACCCGAGAACGCCTTGTCGGACGAGTATCTCGAGCATCTCGTCGACGACATCGTGCTTCCGGTCGTGTATCACGCCGGGCAGTGATGCCTCGACCGCTCACCGACCACCCGGTCACGCAGGCGTGACGGTCATGGAGCACCGCGGCTCCTGACGCGCCGCGGCATCACCGGCCGCCGACCCCGGCGGGCCATCCCTTCCGGACCCCAGTGCTGGGTTCCGGCTGCAATCCACTTCTAGGAGATCACCCATGTCCCAAGCTGTCATCGAACCGGGGTCCGGCAGCCCCTCGGCCGGTGCGTACGACGCTCCGCCCGATCGGGATCCCAAACGCTGGATCGCGTTGCTGGTCATCGGTATCTCACAACTGATGATCATCCTCGACGCGACGATTGTGAACGTCGCGATCCCGCGCGCCGCCGCCGACATCGGCATCAACCCGGCCGACGCCCAGTGGATGGTCACGGCCTACGCCCTGCCGTTCGGCGCGCTGCTGCTGCTCGGTGGGCGGGTGGCCGACTACCTCGGCCGCAAGCGGATGCTGATGGTGTCCCTGGCCGGATTCGCCATCGCCTCGGCCATCGGCGGCGCGGCCCAGGCCCCCTGGATGCTCTACAGCGGACGGGCCCTGCAGGGCGTGTTCGCCGCCATGCTCGCCCCGGCCGCGCTGTCGTTGTTGACCGTGACCTTCCGCGACCCGAAGGAGCGGGCGAAGGCGTTCGCGGTCTTCGGTGCGATCGCCGGTGGGGGAGCCGCGCTCGGTCTGGTGCTCGGCGGGTTGCTGACGGAGTACGCCGACTGGCGCTGGTGCTTCTTCGTCAACATCCCGGTCGCGGTGATCGCCATCGCGCTGGCGCTGCCGATCCTGCAGGAGTCGCGCATCTCCGACCGTAGCCACTATGACGTGCCGGGCGCCGTGGTCGGCACGGCCGGCCTGGCCGCGCTGGTCTGGGGCTTCACCCGGCCGACCGCACTGGTGGACGGTACCGATCGGATGGTGGGCTGGGGGTCCTGGGAGACCATCGGCTGGCTCGCCGCCGCGGTCCTGCTGCTGGCGCTGTTCGTGGTGATCGAGCGGCGGTCGTCCAACCCGTTGCTGCCGATGCGGGTGGTGGCCAACCGGAACCGGGCCGGCGCCTACATCGTGGGCGGCCTGGTCGGCGCCGGCATGTTCTCGGTCTTCCTGTTCCTGACCCTGTACATGCAGTTGTTCCTGCAGTACGAACCGCTCCATGCCGGTCTGGCTTTCCTGCCGTTCTCCGTCGGGGTGATCATCGGCGCTGGAATCGGTTCCCAGCTGGTCGTCAGGGTCGGACCGCGGGTCGTCGTCCCGGCCGGCCTGCTGCTCGGTACCGCCGGGCTGCTCTGGCTGTCCACGCTGGACGTCGAGTCGACGTACACCGGGACCTTGCTGCCGGCCATGCTGGTGATGTCGCTGGGGATGGGTTTCATCTTCATGGCCGTGACCAACGTGGCGTTGGTGGGCATCTCCAAGGACGACGCCGGGGTCGCCTCGGCCATGGTGAACACCACCCAGCAGATCGGTGGCTCTCTGGGCACCGCAGTGTTGACCACGTTCTCGACCAGCGCGGCCGCCGCCTTCCTGGTGGCCAACCTGCCGGCCGATGCCGGGGCGGACGTGGTGCGGTCCACCAGCGCCGCCGCCGCGGTGCACGGCTGGAGCGTCGCGTTCTTCTGGGCCGCGATGTTCTTCGCCACCGCCACGGTGGCATCGCTCTGGTTGATCCGGGCCGGCAAGATCGAATCGACGCCGGCCGGTGAGGTGGCCGTGCACGTCGGCTGAGGTACCGCTCGCGCAGCACCGGTTCGTCCGGCACAGTGTGGACACGTCCGCGCAGTGCCGGACGAACCTGTTTCCGAGACCGCCGGGTCAGGGTCGCCGGGTCAGATCCGGTTGCCGGCCGCGCGGATGAGCACCAAGGCCCAGGTGGGCATCGGTTCCCACTTCGTCGCCAGCTCGCGGAGTTCGGCCGGGGTGATCGGGCGCCCGAAACCGTAGAGACGGCCGGCTGTCTCGAGTGAGCGCGGCTCGTTCTCCGGAAGCACGTCCGCGCGCCCGCACCCGCGGATGACGATCAGCGCGCTGTAGAACGGTCCGACGCCGGGAAGCAGATGCTGGAGCCGGGTCATCGCCTGGTCGGCGTCCTCGTCGGCGATGGACGCGGTGTCCAGGTGCCCGTCCAGTGCGGCCCGGGCGACCGTGTGCAGCCGTCGCAACTTGATCTCTGGCAGCCCGTCGAAGCTCGACACGGCCAACAGCTGCTCAGGTGTGGGAAAGGCAGCCAGCAGTTCGCCGGCCACCTCGAACACTCGACCGTGGGCCGCCGCCAGCCGACGACGGAGCTCGGCCATCTGCTTGGCCGGGCGGCGCGCCGACAGCACCGCCCACGCCGCCGCCTCGTACGCCGAATAGAACTGCGGCGGCCGCAGCCCCGGGGCGACCGCCTGCAGCCGGCCGATCACCGGGTCGCGACGGCCGATCTCGCTGAACACCCGTCCGTCGTGGTCCAGTGACAGCACCCGGCACGCCTGGTCGCGGATCGCCTCGGCAGGGCCGTCACCCTGACAGTCCAGGTGCACCCCGGAGTCGTCCTGGGTCACCGAGACGGCGGCCTGCCCGCGGTAGCCGTCCAGGCAGAACGCCATCCGCATGGTGCCGTCGAACTCAGGGGAGATGTGGTGGCCGAAGCCGAACAGGGCGGATTCGCGCAGCTCGTAGGGCCCCTGCGGAGGCACGGTGAAGGTCGTCATGGAATCAGTGTCGTCCTCGATACCTGACATCAACTGTCAGGTATCGCAGGAGCATTCGCGGGAACGATCTCCCGGCCAACTCCTCGACGGTCAACCGACCGGGGCCAGCCCCCGGCTCGGCGCGGCATCCTCGTCGTGCAGGGTGAACAGCGCGAGCAGACTGCCCAGCAGCGGGAGCAGTGCCAGCGTCAACAGCGCCCAGCGGAACGGCACCACGGCCCCCGCCGGGTCCGCCGGAACCCCGATCAGCCCGATCACCGTGGCCGCCAGCGCCACCCCGACCGCCGCTCCGGCTTGTCTGGTGGCGTTGTACAGGGCCGTGCCGGCACCGACCTTGGACCGCGGAACGGTGTCGAACGCGGCCGCCTGGATCGGCATGAACGTATGTGACTGGCCGTATCCCAGCAGGACCATCAACAGTACGGCCAGCGTGTGCGGGGTGGTCGGGGACATCACCAGCGCGATGGCCACCAGCACTGCACAGACCATGGCCTGCCCACCGGCGATCAGCCGGCGCGGTCCGACCGGCCGGTAGAGCCGGGAAGCGATCTGGGTGCCGATCAGGATGCCGATCGCCTCGGGGCAGGTGAGCAGCCCGGCCTCCAGCGGCCGGTAGCCGAAGGCCGTCTGGAGCATCAACGGATAGACGAACAGCGCACCGAGAAATCCGCCCGCCGAGCACAGCGTGATCAGGTTGGCCGACCGGAACATGCGGGACACGAAGAGCCGCAGATCCAGCATGGGGGCGCTGCGGTGCAATTCCACCGGGACGAACACCACCAGCAGCAGCACCCCGACCAGCCCGGTGACCAGGATCAGCGGATCCCCCCAACCGCGCCCGGGGCCTTCCGACACCGCGAACATCACCCCGGCGAAACCTGCGCCGGCCAAAAGGAAACCGCCGGTGTCGAAGCTGGTGCGGGTACCCCGCGACAACGGCCGCACCATGACCAGCGTGAAGGTGACGGCCACCATGCCGATCGGCACATTGATGCCGAAGATCCAGCGCCAGGACGCCTGCTGCACCAGCAATCCGCCCAGCACCGGTCCGAGCGTGGGGGCCAGGGCGATCGGCACGTTGATGATCCTGGACATCCGCACCCGCTCGGCCGGGGGGAAGGTGCGGTACAGCATGGCCATGCTCGACCGGCGTCATCAGGCCGCCGGCCAGCCCCTGGACGATGCGGAAAACCACCAGTTGGTCGACCGACTGGGCCAGCCCGCAGGCCGCCGACGTCACGGTGAAGCCGCCGAGCGCGACCAGGAACACCTCGCGAGGGCCGAACCGATCGCCCAGCCAGCCGGCCACCGGGATGGCCACGGCAACGGCCACCAGGAATCCGATGTTGATCGTCGCGGTCTGGTCCAGCGGTACACCGAGGTCGGCGGCGATGGTCGGCAACGCGACGTTGACCACGGTGGCATCGATGATGTTGATGAACATGGCGGCGATGAACACCGTCGCGACCGACAGTCGTTGGCGTCGCCGGCCGGCGGCGGCGCCGGCGGGCATGGCGGAGTCGGGCGGGCGAGAGTCGGGCAGGGCCCGGCTATCCGGATGGTCTGCTGGTTCCGCTGTGCTCACCAACCGCGGGTGCGCCACTCGGTCAGGTGCGGACGCTCCGCCCCCACCGTGGTGTCGTCGCCGTGACCGGGATAGACGTGGGTGTCGTCGGGAAGCGTGTTGAACACCCGTGATTCCAGGTCGTCCATCAAGCTGGTGAAGTCCTCGGGGCTGTTCGTCCTGCCGGGTCCGCCCGGGAACAAGGAGTCGCCGGTGAACAGGTGGGCCGGACCGGACGGATCGCGATACAGCAGTGCGATCGAACCTGGGGTGTGCCCGCGCAGCGCAATCACCTCCAGGTGGCTCTCGCCCAACGGCGCGGTGTCCCCGTGCTCGAGTCCGACGTCCATGGGCACCGGCAATGCGTTGGCGTCGGCGGCGCCCGAGTAGAGATTCGCTCCGGTCATCCCGGCCACGGCACCGAGCGCCTGCCAGTGGTCGGCGTGCCGGTGGGTGGTGACGATGCTGCGCAGTCGCGGGCGGTCCGGTCCGTCCCCGAGCAGGTCGAGGATCCGCTCGTTGTCGTTCGCCGCGTCGATCAGCAGGCCGTCGCCGGTGCTGCGGCAGACCAGCAGGTAGGTGTTGTTGTCCATCGGACCGACGGACATCTTGGTGATCGTGACGGCGTCGAGGCCTGCGCGTGGCCGGCGCACCCTGCGGATCGACATGGCCGGTGTAGTCGGGGGAAGGCGACGTCATACCCCTCAACCTAGGACGTGCTCACCTCAGGGTCTGCGGCCAGGGTCGGCTCGATCGCGCAAGGAGGGGGCGATCAGCAGGCCATCGAGCGAGCCCGCTGAACGCGGTGATGCGCGCCGCCCGCAGGTGCCGGTGAGCGAGCCGCTCGGCCTCCGACCACGGTTCGTCCCTCGAGTCCAGCAGCAGGCTGCGCCGACCCGAGTTCGCGCCGCAGCCGGGCGTCAACCGGAGAGCGGTGTGCATTTCCGCGTTCGCCGCGCGCATACAGTGGCGAGATGGCCAGCTACGCGGTCAACGATGCCGCCGTCGAGCACGCCCGAGCACTGATCGAAGCCCGGCAGTACGTGCTGGACAGCGACTGGGGCGACGTGCAGCCGGACGCGGCGGCGCAGAACGCCTACCTGGAGAACCACACCTGGGACCAGTACGCGGCCTGGCACCTCGGCCTGACCGAAGGGTCGAACGAGGACACCAAGGCCCGCTACGCCTTCGTCTTCGGCGACTTCAGGCGGGTCCACCGCACCGGCTTGATCGCCTGCGTCTACCGGGCATCCGAGTGGCGCCACAAGGCGGTCGAGTTGGCCGCGCACGACCTGCTGCAACTCCTTGACCGGACCGCTGGCTGAGGTACCCGAATTCGGCCGAAGGCGAGACCGGGCCCGGCACGTCGTCGATCGGCATCAGGGTGGGCAGCGGCCGGTCGTCTTCGTCGAAGAAGGCGATCCACAGCGTGCGCCGCCCTAACCCACCGCCGCCCATCAGCGCGGCCCAGAACCGGGCAAGATCGGTGGGAGTGCGGATGACGGCGTCACGCGCGTCAGCGGGGGAGAGGGTCATGCCGGGGAAGTTTGCGCCGAATCCGGTGGGCGGCTCGGAGTTGTCCACACAGCGCAGGTCAGCGCCCGCTGCGGTCACCAGGCAGGTAGGTCGGGCAGCGGACCGTCGCAGCGCAGGTCGGCACCATCGGTCCGGCCGGTGAGCCAACCGGCCAACGCCGCGGAGCTGCCGACCACCCGGGTGTCATCTCCCGTGGGGTCCCCCAGGTCGATGACCGGTCCGTCGATCGGCTCCAGCCGCAACGCTCCGGGCGAGCGGGTGCGCGCATAGCTGTGCACCACAGCGGTCAACAGGGCCGCGCCGGCCGTCGGGTCCAGCAGGGCCAGACCAACGTCCAGACCGAGGTCGTGATGGTGCAATTCCACCTCGGCAAGCCGCTGGGAGAGCACCACGTCCGCGGCCACCGGTCCGCCCCTCCCGGTGTCGATGACGGCCGTCCAGGCGCCGACCGGCAGCGCGGTGATGTCGGCGGCCAGGGCGGCTGCGGTCTCCCGGACGTCGGCGACCAACTCGACCGCCGTGCGTCCGGCGCCGGCCGCGATGTCGGCGTTGCGGGTGCCGCCCGGGTACATCGGGGTGACGACGCCGGTGGCGGCCCAGCGGAGCAGGTTCCGGTTGGCGTCGGCATTGCGGGCGATGTGGGTGAGCACGTGCCCGACCGTCCAATCGGGCAGCAGCGACGGCGTAGCGGGGTCGAAGTCGCCGGCGTCCAGTCGGACCAGCAGGCGGGAGTCGGCGTCCACCAGCGCGGCCGCGCGACCATCGATGTCGGGCATGGGTTCCATCGTCCACCCGAGCCGCCGCCGGTCCCGAGCCGCCCCCGTGGAACGGCGCTGACCTGCGGGAACCGGGACTGTCGGCCGGGCAACATAGCATGGGGCACCGTGACCGAACACCTCGTCGTCCGCGGCGCCCGCGAGCACAACTTGCGGAACGTCGACATCACCCTGCCGCGGGATGCGCTGGTGGTGTTCACCGGTCTGTCGGGGTCGGGCAAGTCATCCCTGGCCTTCGACACGATCTTCGCCGAGGGCCAGCGGCGGTACGTCGAGTCGCTCTCCAGCTACGCCCGCCAGTTCCTCGGCCAGATGGACAAACCCGACGTCGACTTCATCGAGGGTTTGTCCCCGGCAGTCTCGATCGACCAGAAGTCGACCTCGCGCAACCCGCGGTCGACCGTCGGCACCATCACCGAGATCTACGACTACCTGCGGCTGCTGTACGCCCGGATCGGTCACCCGCACTGCCCGATCTGCGGCGAGCCCATCGCCAAGCAGACCCCGCAGCAGATCGTCGATCGGGTGTTGGAGATGCCCGAGGGCACCCGCTTCCAGGTCCTCGCGCCGGTGATCAGGGAGCGCAAGGGGGAGTACGTCGACCTGCTCGCCGACCTGCAGTCCAAGGGCTACTCGCGGGCCCGGATCGACGGCACGGTGCACCAGCTGACCGCGCCGCCCAAGCTGAAGAAGCAGGAGAAGCACTCGATCGAGGTGGTCGTCGACCGGCTGGTGAACCGACTGAGCGCCAAGCAGCGGATCACCGACTCGGTCGAGACCGGCCTGCGGCTGGCCGACGGCGTGGTGATCCTCGAATTCGTCGACCTCGACGAGGACGACCCTGGTCGCGAGCGCCGCTACTCCGAGCGGCTGGCCTGCCCGAACGACCACCCGTTGGCCATCGACGAGTTGGAGCCGCGGTCGTTCTCGTTCAACTCGCCGTTCGGCGCCTGCCCCGAGTGCACGGGTCTGGGTACCCGCAAAGAGGTCGACCCGGACCTGCTGGTACCCGACCCCGAGCGGACCCTGGAGGAGGGCGCCGTCCATCCGTGGGCGGGTGGGCAGACGGCCGAGTACTTCCAGCGGCTGCTGGGCGGGCTGGGCGAGGCGCTGGGGTTCAACCTGCGCACCCCGTGGGCCAAGCTTTCGCAGAAGGCCAGGTCGGCGATCCTGAACGGGTCGAACGACCAGGTTCACGTCAGCTACCGCAACCGTTACGGGCGGCAGCGGTCGTACTACGCCGAGTTCGAGGGCGTCATTCCGTTCATCGAACGTCGTGCCGCCCAGACGGACTCGGACTTCGCGCGGGAGAAGTACGAGGGCTACATGCGGGAGGTGCCCTGCCCGGTCTGTCAGGGCACCCGGCTCAAGCCGGAGATCCTGGCCGTGACGCTGGAGCACCGCGACCGGGGCGGTCTCAACATCGCCGACATCGCCGGGCTCTCGATCAGGGAGGCGGCCGGCTTCTTTCCCGGCCTGGTGCTGTCCGAACGCGAACAGATGATCGCCGAACGGGTGCTGCGCGAGGTGGACTCCCGGTTGGGCTTCCTGCTCGACGTCGGGCTGGACTACCTGTCACTGGACCGCGCCGCGGCCACGTTGTCCGGCGGCGAGGCGCAGCGGATCCGGTTGGCCACCCAGATCGGTTCGGGTCTGGTCGGCGTGCTGTACGTGCTCGACGAGCCGTCGATCGGCCTGCACCAGCGCGACAACCACCGGCTCATCCAGACCTTGACCCGACTGCGGGATCTCGGCAACACGTTGATCGTGGTCGAGCACGACGAGGACACCATCCGCACCGCCGACTGGGTGGTGGACATCGGGCCGGGTGCCGGTGAGCACGGCGGCAAGGTGGTGGTGTCCGGGACGGTGCACGACCTGGAGACCTCGCCGGATTCACTCACCGGTGCGTTCATCTCCGGTCGTCGGGAGATCCCGATGCCGTTGACCCGGCGGCCGATCGACAAGAAGCGCCAACTCAGTGTGGTCGGTGCGCGCGAACACAACCTGCACAACGTCACTGCCGACTTCCCCCTCGGCACCCTGATCGCGGTCACCGGGGTGTCCGGTTCGGGCAAGTCCACGCTGGTGAACGACATCCTGTACGCGGTGCTGGCCAACCGGGTCAACGGCGCCCGGATGGTCCCGGGCCGGCACGTCCGGGTCACCGGGCTCGACCAGGTGGACAAGGTGGTCGGTGTGGATCAGTCGCCGATCGGCCGCACCCCGCGGTCGAACCCGGCCACCTACACCGGAGTGTTCGACCACATCCGCAAGTTGTTCGCGGCCACCACCGAGGCCAAGGTCCGCGGATATCAGCAGGGCCGATTCTCGTTCAACGTCAAGGGCGGTCGCTGCGAGGCGTGCGCCGGCGACGGCACGCTGAAGATCGAGATGAACTTCCTGCCGGACATCTACGTGCCGTGCGAGGTGTGCAAGGGCGCCCGATACAACCGGGAGACGCTCGAGGTGCACTACAAGGGCAAGACGATCGCCGACGTGCTCGACACGCCGATCGAAGAGGCGGCCGAGTTCTTCGAGCCGATCAACGCGATCCACCGGCACCTGAAGACGTTGGTGGACGTCGGCCTCGGCTACGTCCGCCTCGGCCAGCCGGCCCCGACCCTGTCCGGCGGGGAAGCGCAGCGGGTGAAGTTGGCGTCCGAGCTGCAGAAGCGTTCCACCGGCCGCACCGTCTACGTGCTCGACGAGCCGACCACCGGACTGCACTTCGCCGACGTGGAGAAGCTGCTGCTGGTGCTGAACGGCCTGGTGGACAAGGGCAACACGGTCATCGTCATCGAGCACAACCTGGACGTGATCAAGACCGCGGACCACATCATCGATATGGGGCCGGAGGGTGGTGCGGCCGGCGGCGCGGTGATCGCGGTGGGCACGCCGGAGCAGGTCGCGGCCAACGCGGACTCCTACACCGGGCAGTTCCTCGCCCCGATCCTGGCCGGGCGCGGGCATCTGCCGGCGTCGGTGGTGCCGGAGACCGTCGAGCCGCCGG
>CAVPLZ010000006.1:0-65864 GCA_963706185.1 uncultured Actinomycetota bacterium
GTCGACGTCGCGATGAGCTGGGTCGCCCGGCGGATCGCGACCTGCCCGGTCCAGCTGCGGGCCGAGGGCGGCCGGCCGTCCGGCTACTCCTACCGCTCGCTGTCGTCGCACTTCTGGCGGATGGTGCTGTCCAGCGGCACCAAGGGCCTGCGGGTGGTCAGCCTGCTCGGGGTGATCTTCGCCGTCGGCGGCTTCGGCCTCGCCGTTTACCTGCTGGTCGCGCGGCTTGTTCTTCGACGCCGACCTCCCGCCCGGGCTGGCCGTCGCTGATGGTCGTGCTGCTGCTCTGCAGCGGCGCGATCCTGTTCTCCCTCGGAGTGATCGCCGAGTACATCGGCGTCAACGTCAACATGGCGATGGGCCGGCCGCTCTACCTGATCGTCAGCGATCCGGCGGCCGGCCCGCTCGGCCGGACGCTGCCGACCGGACGGTGCCGGCCGCCTCCGCCACCCGACCGGTGCAACCGCCATCGCTTCGGCCGACGTCGGCTCAGCGCCCGACGGCCGGGCGGGCTCCCGTCGCGCCGGTCCACCGATGACCGCGGCAACGCCGACCGGTCCGCCGGTGACGACCGCTCACCTGGGTGGTCGGCGCCGGCGGACTGCTCGGCAGCGCGGTGCAGCCGATCGGTGCACGCCCGGCGGCGACCGACTGGTCGACGACCCACGGTCCATTGGGACCGACCCGGGACGCGCTGTCGGCGCCGATCTGCGGCGTGCGGTGACCCGGCTGCTCGACCGGGCCGGCGGACGGCGCCGGCACCTGGCAGCTGGCCTGGTGCGCGGGCGCCGGCGTGACCGGCACGTCGGACGACGCCCTGGCCGCCGAGGTCGCCGCGCTCGAGGCGCTGCTCGGCGCGCATCTCCGGTCGGGTCGGCCGACGCGGCCGGATCTGGCCGAGCGCGGCGCGGTCTTCGTCGCGTCGTCGGTCGGCGGGGTGTACGCGGGCGCCGACGGAGCCGCCGTTCACCGAGCACCACCCAGCCGCGCCGACGTCGGCCTACGGCCGGGCCAAGCTGGCCGGCGAACAGGCGGCCGCAACGACTTCGCGGCGGCCACCGGGGTGCCGACCGTGATCGGCCGGATCACCAACCTCTACGGTCCCGGCCAGGACCTGAACAAGCCGCAGGGGCTGATCTCGCACCTGTGCCGGGCGCACCTGACCCGCACCTCGGTCTCGGTCTACGTCTCGCTGGACACCATCCGCGACTACCTGTTCGTCGACGACTGCGCGGACATGGTCGTGCGACGCGCTGGACGGGGTCGCCGGCGTCGCCGCAGCCCAGCCGGGCCGTGGTCAAGATCCTCGGCGCGCACCAGGGCGTCACCATCGGCGCCCTGCTCGGCGAGTTCCGCCGGGTGTTCAAGCGCAGCCCGCTGGTGCTGCTCGGCAGTTCCGACGACGCCCGCTATCAGGCCGGCGACCTGCGAGTCCGGTCCGTGGTCTGGCCCGAGTTGGACCGGCGGCCGCTGACGTCACTGCCCGCCGGGCTGGCGGCCACCGCCGAGGACCTGTTCCGGACGGTCAAGGGTGCCGGCTGAGCACACCGCGGTGACCGGGCCGGACACGGCCGCGCCGGACACCGCGGACGACGCTGCCCGCACCGCCGGCCCGCTCGCGGCACCCGACGACGACGCGGCCGGCACCGGCCGGAACTGCCGGCGACGCGGCCCGAGTCGGCCACCCGTCGCCGCGGCTCACGGCCTGGTGGCGGCGCAGCGACCTGCGCTGGTACCTGCTCGCCGTCGCGCTCACCGCCGCCGCGATGACCTGGATGATGCGGCTCTGGCGGGCCAACCTGCGCATCCCGTTCCGCTACGACTCGGACGCCCTCGGCCACGCCGCCCACTTCAAGACGATCCTGGAAACCGGCTGGTACGAGTACCAGCCCCGGCTCGGCGTGCCCTACGGCCAGCACTACCACGACTACCCGTTCTCCGACGACCTGCACATGGCCATGGCGAAGATCCTGGGCTGGTTCACCAGCGACTGGGTCGTCGCGTTCAACAGCTACTACCTGCTGACCTTCCTGCTGTGTGCGCTGACCGCGGTCTGGTTCTTCCGGCAGTGCGGGCTGCGGCCCGGGTGGAGCGTCGTGCTCGCGGTGCTGTTCGCCACGGCGCCGTACCACTTCCTGCGCAACGAGATGCACCTGTTCCTGTCCGGGTACTACCTGGTGCCGGCCGGCCTGGTGATCGTGCTGTGGGTCGCCCGCGGCGAACCGGTGTGGCGTCGGCGGACCGGGGTCGAACCCGGTGCTCGGCATCGCTCACCGGCCGCGGCGCGGCCACCGTCCTGGTGCTCGGCCTGCTGGTCTACTCGGGCGTCTACTACGCGGTGTTCGTCGGGCTGCTGCTGGTCGCCGCCGGTCTGCTCGCCTTGGCCCGCACCCGGGACAAGCGCCGGTTCGGCGGCGCGGTGGTGGTGGGCCTGGTCCTGCTCGGCTGGTATCTGCTCGCCCTGCTGCCCGACCTGCTCTACAGCATGGCCAACGGCTCCAACAGCGCTGCGTTCGTGCGGGTGCCGAACGACGCCCAGTTCTACGCGCTGCGTTTCGGTCAGCTGGTGATGCCGCCGGCCGGTCATCCGTGGGCGCTGCTCGCCGACCTGCGGGCCTGGTACGACGACCGCTACCCGCCCGAGGCCGAGCAACCGGCGCTCGGGTTCATGGCCACCCTCGGGTTCCTGCTGCTGCTCACGATCGGCCTGGCGGCGATCGCCCGTGCCCGCCGGCGCGGCCCGGAACTCACCCGCACCGCGACGACGTTCGATCAGCTCTCCGCGCTGACCTGGACCGCGTTCCTGCTGGCCACGACCGGCGGACTCGGGTTGTTCGTCTCCATGGCCGTGGTGCCGATCCGGGACTGGAACCGGATGTCCATCGTCATCGGGCTGCTCGCCCTGGCCGGGCTCGGCCTGGTCGTGCAGTCCTTGCAGGCCCGCTGGGTGCGCCGGGCCGGCCCGCGCCGGCCGGTGTTGCGCCGGGTGATGCGCTCGCCGTGCCGGCGGCGCTGGTGCTGGTCATCGGGGTGGCCGACCAGTCGCTGGACGGCGCGGTTCCCGACTACGCCGAGGTCGCCGCGACGTTCTCCTCCGACCAGGCGTTCTTCGGCGATCTCGAGGCCCAACTGCCCGACGGCGCGATGGTGTTCCAGCTGCCGTTCCGGGACTTCCCGGAGTCGGCCAAGATCAACGGCACCACCGAGAGCGATCAGCTGCGGCCGTTCCTGAACACCACGACGTTGCGCTGGTCGGCCGGCGGTATCAAGGGCCGCCCGCAGGTCGACTGGGCGCAGGACGTGGCGGACCAACCGGCGGAGCGGATGACCCGTCAGTTGGCCGTCATCGGGTTCGTCGGCATCGTCGTCGACCGGGAGGCCACCTCTGATCACGGCACGTCGTGGGAGTACGACCTGATGCCGTACACCGGTGCGCCGACCTCGATCAGCCCGGACGGGCGGTGGGCCTATTACTCGCTGGCCCGGGTCGGCCTCCAGGTCCGCACGACGATGAGTCCGGCGACCCGCCAGGCCATGGCCGCAGTCGATCACCGGCGTCGTCCCGGCCACGTCGAACTGACCGGTAGCCGGAAAGCGACGCCCGACGGCGCGTCGGTCCCGGTCCGGCCGACCTGGCAGGATCGAGGCCATGTCCGCGCCCGACCGACCCGTCCGACGCCTCCGGCCCGGCACCCGGCGCTGCGACCGCCGACGCGGACTACGCCGAGCGGCTGAACCGGCTGCAGAACAAGCGCTGGAAGCGCTGGCTCGAACGTCCAGGCGCCGTACCGGGCGAACATCCGCCGGATGCGGCTGGGCCGCACGCTCGACGTCGGCTGCGGCAACGGTCGCAATCTGTCCTACCTGCCCGAAGGCTCGGTCGGGGTCGACCACAACGCCCATCTGGTCGCGGCCGCCCGGGACCGCGGCGGCGAGGCGTACACGGTGGAGGAGTTCTTCGCCGACCCCGACCTGTGCGCGCCCGGCGCATTCGATTCGATTGCTCGCCGCGCACCTGGTCGAGCACCTCACCGCCGGCCGAGGCCAGGGACGTGCTGCGGCCGTACCTGCCGTCGGTCCGGCCGGGCGGCCGGGTGGTGTTCATCACCCCGCAGGAACGCGGCTTCGCGTCCGACCCGACCCATGTCGAGTTCACCGACCACGAGGCGCTGGCCGCAGTTGAGCCGCGACCTCGGACTGATACCGGTGCGCCGGTACTCGTTCCCGTTCCCGCGCTCGGCCGGCAAGGTGTTCGTCTACAACGAGTTCAACTTCATCGCCCGGGTCCCGACCGTCGAGGCGCCGGCCATGACCGGCGGGGAACAACGCGTCGGTCCCGCCGGACGCCGCTGCCGGCTGACCGACAGCTGCACGATCCGGACCCGGAGGAACTCCTGCTCGACGAGCTCGCGCCGGAGGACGCCGGATCGGCATCGTCCGCGAAGCGCAAGACGCTGGCCTTGGTGCTGCGGATCGTCGGCATCGGCCTCGCGCTGGCCGCGGTGACCCTGTGCGTCCTGGCGCTCGTCGACGCGTGGCCCACGGTGTCCGAGGCGATCTCGAACGCCAGCCCGGCCTGGTTGGTCGCGGCGATGGTGGCCAGCGCGCTGTCCATGACCGGGACTGGCGGTGCTGTGGCACCGGGTGCTGCTGGCCTTCGACCGGCGCTGGCCGTTCGGCAAGGTGACAGCGTGGTACTTCGCCGGAGAGCTGGGCAAGTACCTGCCCGGCGGGATCTGGCCGGTGGTCGGCCGGGGCGAGCTGGCCCGCCGGGCGGGGTCGCCCGGTCGACGGCGTACGCGACGACCCTGCTCTCGCTGGCGCTGATGTGCGTCGGCGCCGCCATCGCCTGCGGGCTGCTCGCGCCGTTCCTGGCCCTGGACGGTGGGCGCATCGGCCTGCCTGGTTGTTGCTGCTGCTGATTCCGCTGGGGGTGCTGTTCGCCCACCCGGTGGTCTCGCGTCCGTTCTTCGGCGCGCTGGCCAAGCTGACCAAGGGCCGGGTGAACCTGACTCCGCCGTCCTTCGGCCGGATGCTCGGGCTGCTGGTCACCGGTACCCCGACCTGGCTGCTGGTCGGCGGCGCGTCGTGCGCGATCACCGAGGCCCTCGGCTACGACCAGCAGCCGGCCAGGATCGCGTTCGCCGCGATCGTGGCCTGGATCGTCGGGTTCCTGGCCGTGCCGGTGCCGGCCGGCGCCGGGATCCGCGAGCTGATCTTCGTCGCGCTCTGCGGTCTGGACGCCGGTCCGGCCGTCGCCGTCGCGGCCATCGCCCGGCTGATGCTCATGGTCACCGACGGCGTCGGCGGGGTCGCGGGGCTGCTCGTCGCTCGCCGGGCCGGAGACGTCCGGAACGACGCCGCAGCCCCGAGCGAGGCAACCGCCGGCACCTCGGCTGACCGGCGCTGCGGACGGTGCCGGGAACACGGCGTGATCACCGGACCCGCGGGTGCTGATCGACGCGACCGCGATCCCGGCCGAGCGCGGCGGCGTCGGTCGCTACGTCGACAACATCGTCGCCGCCCTCGACGCGGCCGGGGCGGCCCTGTCCGTGGTCTGCCAGACCCGGGACGCCGAGGTCTTCGCCGCGCTCGCGCCGGGCAGTCGCGGGTGGTCCCGGTGGCCGAGGAACTGGGCAGCCGCCCCGCCCGGCTGGCCTGGGAGCAGACCACCCTGCCCCGGCTGGCCAAGCGGCTCGACGTCGACGTCATCCACTCCCCGCACTACACGATGCCGCTGGCCTCTCCGGTGCCGGTGGCGGTCACCCTGCACGACGCCACGTTCTTCTCCGACCGCGGGCTGCACCTGGGGGTGAAGGGCCGGTTCTTCCGCGCCTGGTCGCGGACGTCACTGCGCCGCGCCGCGGCGTGCATCGTGCCCTCGGCGGCGACCGCCGACGAATTGGTCCGGTACGCGCACGCCCGCCGGTCGCTGCTCACCGTCGCCCATCACGGCGTCGATCCGGTCCGGTTCCACCGGCCGACTGACGCGGAGATCGCGCCGTCCGCGACCATCTCGGCCTCGGCGACGACCCGTGGATCGCCTTTCTCGGCACGCTGGAGCCACGGAAGAACGTCCCGGCGCTGATCCGGGGGTTCAGCCGGTTCGCGGCGGACCGCACCGACGTGCCCGCCCTGGTGCTGGCCGGGTCACCGGGCTGGGACACCGCGATCGAGCCGGCACTGGCGGCGGTCTCGCCCCGACTACGGGTGATCCGGGCCGGCCACCTGCCGGTCGAGTTGCTGGCCGGGTTTCTCGGCGGCGCGGAGATCATGGCCTACCCGAGCCTCGGCGAGGGCTTCGGCCTGCCGGTGCTGGAGGCGATGGCGTCGCGGCGCGTGTGTGCTGACCACGAAGCGCCTGTCGCTGCCCGAGGTCGGCGGCGACGCTGTCGCCTACACCGGGGTCGGCGCCGGGGAGATCGCCGAGCAGTTGGCGGTGCTGATGGACGATCCCGGTCGCCGTCGCGAACTCGGGTCAGCCGCGCTGGCGCGGGCCGGGCAGTTCACCTGGGCGGCCAGCGCCGCCCGGCATCAGGAGGCCTACGACGGCCGCCGCGCGGTCGCGACCGCGCCGGCCTGAGGCGCGGGCATCAGCCGGCGACCGGTCGGGCGATCGGCCTGGTGCCGCCCCGGGCAACGGTCTCCAACTCAGGATCCAGCAGCATCTCCGCCGCGGCCTGGCAGGCCTCGATCAGTGCCCGGCGCACGGTCACTGTGGTCCGGTCGTCCATCGGCGACCCGACGAACCCGGGCATGACGGCCTGCGGACTGCGTTGGTGGGCGGCGCGGAAGATCCAGTCGAAGCGCTCGTGGTACCCCATCGTCCACCCCGCTCGTGTCCAGCTCGTACGACTGATGCGTGGCGGCAGAGCCTACGGGTCCGAACCGGAAAATTCCGGGCGACGCGCTGGTCGACAGGTCCCGCTGACCGTCTACGCCTCGGCCGCTCGGGCAACCGCCGGTGTCGGCATCGATCCGCACCGAGCACTGGACCTGAGCATACTGCTCCAGCCGACTCGAAGGCGGTCGTCCGCGTCCCGCCGAAAGAGTGCCATGCTCGCAGAACCTGCCGTATCGAGCCAAGAGTGCGTACGCGGCGACCGCTCACGGCACCGGCAAGGGTGCTGCGTCGCGATTCATCTGATGTCGCCCGAGGTGCCGCACCGACGCACCGGCTGCCGGCACTGGGCGCACAGCCTGGCCGTGGTGTTCGACTCGGCGGCGCTGTCCGCGCTGGACGTGCCGTGGTGGACCTATCGACGCGATCGACGCGGTCGAAGCTGGCTCAAGGCCGGCCGCGGCCGTCGACCGACCGTCGCGGGTGTTCGAGTACGGCTCGGGCGCCAGCACTCTGTGGCTGGCCCAGCGGGTCGACGAGGTCCACTCGGTCGAGCACCACGACGGCTTCGCCGACACCATGCGGCCGCTGTTCGACGAGCACGACAACATCGATTTCCTGGTCGCGACCCGCCGGTCACGTCGACCTCACCCGACGGTGCCCTCGCACAAGCCCGGCCACGCCGGACATGGACTTCGCCGACTACGTCGGCTCGATCGACGAGGTCGGCGGGGAGTTCGACCTGATCGTCATCGACGGCCGGGCCCGGGAGGCGTGCCTGACGGCGGCGACCGCCGCACCTGGCCGACGGCGGCCTGATCGTCTTCGACAACACCCACCGCAAGCGGTACCAGGAGCGCGGTCGCCGCGTCGGGCCTGGTCCGGAGCAGGTGCTCCGCGGCCTGACCCCGACGTTGCCCTACCCGGACCGCACCTCGCTTCTGCGTAGGCCCGGGACGCCAAGTCCGGATACTGCCTGATCGTCCAACGCCTGGTGGGCGGCTCGCCCGTCGGCATCCGGTTATGGGGCGCTGCCGCGCAGGGCCCGCGCCAGCCCGGGTTCCACGCCGGCCGGGAGTGCCGTCAGCGGCCACCACGCCAGATCGTCGGACTCCGACGACCTGACCGGCTCGGCCCCGACCGGGGCGATCGCGCGGAACCGCACGTCGAAGTGCCGGGTAGGGATGCCCAGCGAGCAGGTGATCGGGTGCACGTCCAACTGGACCGGCATCGGCAGCAGCTGTGGCGTCAGCTGCAGCCCAGCGATGCCGGACTCCTCGGTCGCCTCGCGTAGTGCCGCCGCGGCCAGCGTGTGGTCGCCCGGTTCGCAGTGGCCGCCGAGCTGCACCCACCGGCCCACCCGCGGGTGCAGGGTGAGCAGCGTGTGGGTGCCGTCGGCGGAGTAGACGAAGGTGCTGGCGGTCAGGTGCCCCGGCGCGCACTCCCGGGCCGTGGCGTCGGGCCGGGCGGCGAGTAACCCCAGGTAGGCGTGCCGCAGGCTGCTCTGCGCGTCGTCCGGGGCGACCCAGCTCAGCAGCGTGCGGACCGCGTCGGCGTGCAGCAGTCGGTGGGCCTCCGCGGCCGCGACCGCCACGTCCGGCGCGCCGTGCCGGGCCAGCAGCGCCGACGCCCGGCCCTCGGCGCGGCCCTGCTCGATCGCGAGATCGGTGCCGAGACGGAACAGGTCCTCGGCGTGCGGCCGGATCAGCCGGCGGCCGCCACCGGTCAGCGGATCATCGGCGCCGGAACCCTCGGCATCGGCCGTCTCGGCGCTCCCGGCCAATCCCGGCGCGGCCAGCCCGCGAACCACCGCCACCGGCACGCCCGGACAGCTTGCCCTTCACCAGGTCGGCGGCGGCGGCAAGCTCGTCGCCGACCGCCACCATGGTGACCACCAACTCGTTGCCGTGTTCGTCCACCCCACCCCGGTGGTCGTCCAGCACCCGGATGCCGGCGGCGCCGATGGCGACGTCGACCACGCCCATCCGCCAGGCCCGGCCCTGGGTGTCGGTGACCACCACCCCGACCCGGCGGCCGCGGTCGGCGAACGCGCGCACCAGGGCGGCGGCCGAACCGTCCGGATCCTCCGGCAGCAGGGCGATCTCGTCGGCGTGCACGTTCGAGGCGTCGATGCCGGCGGCCGCAGCGACGATGCCCAGCCGGTTCTCCACCACCTTGGTCCGGCCGATCTGCGCCACCAGCCGCACCGTCTGCTCGTCGATCAGCCTGGCGGCGGAAGGCGTCCTTGGCCACCGGGTCCGACGGGGAGGGCACCAGCCGGCCCTCCGTCTTGGACAGCACCTTGCTGGTCACCAGCAGCACGTCACCGTCGACGATCCACGGCGCCGCCCGGTCGATGGCTGCGGCCAGGTCGTCGCCGGGCCGGAAGTCCGGCAGCCCGGTGACCGGCAGCACCTGCAGTCCGTCCGGGGCGGGCGCGAGCAACTCGACCGGGGTCCTCGGTTCAGGCATCGACGAGCTTCCGGGCCGCCGCCACCATGGCTGCGGTCGTGCCGGGGTCGGTCATCAGCAGTGGCGCCTGCCCGACCGACCACGTCCGGCACCTCGGTCGCGTCACCCTCGGCGACGAGCCAGCCGTCCAGCAGGCCGCCGGTGGACCGGGCGCCGTAGTGCCGGCCGACCGCCTCGGCGGTGCTCTCCACCCCGATCGCGGCCAGGCACGAGTCGGCGTGGCCGCGCACCGGTGCCCCGGCGATCAGCGGCGACACCCCCACCACCGGCGCCGGTGTCGACCGCAGCGCATCCGCGATGCCCGGTACCGCCAGCACCGTGCCGATCGAGACCACCGGGTTGGACGGGGCGACCAGGACCAGGTCGGCGTCCAGGATCGCGTCCACCACGCCCGGCGCCGGCCGGGACTCCGGCGCACCGATCGGCGTGATCGACGACGCGCGGCCAGGGCGGCCCGGTAGCGGATCCACCACTCCTGGAAGTGCAACGCCACCAGGCCGGCGTCCAGCGGATCCGGGGCCTCCGGATCTCGCACCACCACGTGCGTCTCGACCCGGTCGTCGGTCATCGGCAGCAGCGTCACCCCCGGCTGCCACCGGTCGCACAGCGCGGCGGTGACCGCGGACAGCGGATACCCGGCGTCCAGCATCCGGGTCCGTACCAGGTGGGTGGCGATGTCCTTGTCGCCGAGCGAGAACCAGGGCGCCTCGGCGCCGTAGCCGGCCAGTTCACCGGACACCGTCCAGGTCTCGCCGGCCCGACCCCACCCACGCTCGGTGTCCGACGCCCCGGACAACGTGTACATGCACGAGTCCAGGTCGGGGCAGATCTGCAGGTTGTGCAGCCGGATGTCGTCAGCGGTGTTCACGATCGCGGTGACCTGATCGGCCGTGTCGTCCGGCGCCGGGCCGGTGGCCGGCCAGCCCAGGTGGGCCTTCACCCCGAGCAGGAACCGGGCGCCGCCCACGCCCCCGGCCAGTACCGCAATCCTCACGTCCGCCGATCCTGCCAGAGCCGTCCGGGGCGACTCACCAGCTCTGCCAGAACGTGAACAGGCTGCTGCCGACCGTGGCCAGCAGCTCGCTGCCGCCGAGCTGCCCGTAGACCCAGTGGGCCGCGTCGAACAGGGCCGTCGACAACGGATGGAACGTCCACAGCAGCGCGAAGAAGATCAACGGCGTCCACGGCTGGATCGGCCGGACCCGCTGCACCACCCGCGGCGGCAGGTAGGGCGCCAGGATGCCCCAGCCGTCGAACCCGGGCAGCGGCAGCAGGTTCAGGATCGCCGCGACGAACTGCAGCAGCCCCAGGTAGGCCAGTCCGGCGCGCCAGCGCGGAGATCGAGGCGAACTGCACCGAGACCAGCGTCAGCACCACGCCGGCCAGCGCGTTGGTCGCCGGGCCGGCGGCGGAGATCAGCGAGGCCCACCACCTGGCCCGCAGCCGGTGCGGTTCGATCAGCACCGCCCCGCCCGGCAGCGGGATGCCGCCGATGGCCAGCAGGATGATCGGGATGATCAGGCTGTTGGCGACATCGGTGTAGCGCAGCGGGTTCAGCGTCAGGTAGCCGCGGGCCCGCACCGAGGTGTCGCCGCCGGCCAGCGCGACAGCCGCGTGCGCGAATTCGTGCAGGCACAGGGTGATCACCCAGCCGCCGAGCACCAGCACGAACACCCACAGCCCCACCGGGTCGACGGCCAGTTGGGCCAGCACCCCGGCCAGCGCCACCACGGCCAACACCGCAGGGAAGACCCAGGTGCCCTTGGCGCGGGTACGCGTGCTCATGCCTGTCAGTGTGCCGGGTCCGCGTGTGCGCTCTTTCCGCTGCTGCGCACAGGCGCGTGACCCACATGCCCCGATCGGCGGTCTGCTGAGCCTCGATGGCCGGCGGCAACACAGGACTCAGCGGACCTCGACCCTGACTTGAGGGTCCTATTACCACCTCTGGTGGGTTGACGGGACCAGGGACACACCTGTGTAATCACATCATTGTCATTCGCCCGTGCCGCATCCGATGTGTCGCGCATCGGACCACCGGGGTCAGGCGCACGAGAGGACAAACATGAACGAGTGGGAGCCGTACCAGCCGGATCCCTCGCTCGTCGGTGTCGACGAGGGAGCGCAGGACCAGGAGTGGCACGACCGCGCCCTGTGCGCGCAGACCGACCCGGAGGCCTTCTTCCCGGAGAAGGGCGGGTCCACCCGCGAGGCCAAGAAGATCTGCACGGGCTGCGAGGTCCGCGCCGAGTGCCTGAGCTACGCCCTCGCCAACGACGAGCGCTTCGGCATCTGGGGCGGTCTGTCCGAGCGGGAGCGCCGGCGGCTCAAGCGCCGCGCCGGCTGACTCGTCCGGCCGACCTCAGCGCCCGTCGCTCGCACCGTCCGACGGGTCGCCGAGCACCGCGGCGACCTGTTCGGTGAGCACCTCGGCCACCAGGTCACCCAGGTCCTCCGCGGTCGGTCGAGCGCACCTCCAACGGCCGCCGGTAGACGACGATCCTGGCCTTCGTCGGCCGCCCCCGGTTGTCCACTCCTGGCGGCAGGAAGCGGGTCAGCGGCACCCCGCCGTCGAGCACCACGTCGGTCGACGGCAACACGGGTCCGGCCGGCAGCGGCGGCACCTCGTCCACCGCGAATTCGATGGCCTCGAGGCCGTCCTCCCACTTGGCCTCCAGGTCGGCGACCGCCTCCAGCACGGCCTGGTCGAACTGCTCGGCCCTCGATCGCGCGGCGGGGAGTTCGCGGGGCAGCAGCGGAGTGCGCAGGCCCCGGCCCCGCCGGTCACGCCGGTCCACCCTGGTGCCGGACGCCGTCGGCCGAGGACGCGGGCCGCGCGGCCCTGAGCCCGCATCGGAACGCTGATCCTCGGCCACGATCTGCAGAGTCTAGGAGCGTCGGCGACCCATCGATGGCCGGGCACCGCGGACCGGTCGCCCGGGGCCGAGTGGGGTTCGGCGCGCCGTCGCGGCCTGGCGTCGGGGCTGGGCTACCGTCCCGAAGGTGTCCAGAGTGCGGCGCTGCTCGCGGACCGGGTGCACCAACCCGGCCGTCGCGACGCTGACCTATGCCTACGCCGACTCCACCGCGGTCGTCGGTCCGCTGGCCACGGCCGCCGAGCCCCACTCCTACGACCTGTGCTCCGAGCACGCGCTGCGGCTGACGGCCCCGAAGGGCTGGGAAGTGGTCCGGCCGGTCGACGAATTCCCCACGGACCTGCACTCCGACGACCTGGAAGCGTTGGCCAACGCCGTACGGGAGGCCGGCCGGGCCGAGCGGTACGCCCCCGAACCGCCGGTGGTCACCGGTCGCCGCGGACACCTGCGGGTCCTGCGTTTCCCCGAGAGCTGAACCGGACCATCGGTTCTCGGCGCTCTCACCCGACGTCCACGCTGCGCGGGCCAGTAGGCTGGGCCGATCCGGTCGTCGGCACCGGTCCGATGTCCGAACGCCGCAGGTCAGCTGCGGTGTCACCGAGCCGGGAGGATCCCGTGGCCCTGGAGTTGGATCCCGTGCTGCTCGAGGTGTTGGTGTGCCCGGACGACCACCACGCGCCGCTGCTCACCGGTGCGCCCGGTGACCCCGACGCCGCCGCCCTGACCTGCAGCAGCTGCGGCCGGATCTTCCCGGTGCGTGACGGCATCCCGATCATGCTGCTCGACGAGGCCACCCTGCCGGCGCAGGTGACCGGCCCGGAAACGGCCGCTGCCGGCCCCGCCGAAGGGTCGGCGTCAACGCCATGACCGGCGCGGACCTGTTGTTCGACCCGGTTCTGCTGGCCGCCGGCGACCGGCATGCGCTGCTGCCGGCCGCGGCCACCGCCGGGGCTCAGGTCAGGGCCACCGCGGAGCAGGTCGGCAGCCCTCGGCGCGTTGCCCCGCCCCCGCGCGCTGGTGGTGGTCGGCGCCCGCGCCGAGACCAGCGGCGCACTGATCGCCGCGTGCGCCACCTCGGCCGCCGCGCCGATCCTCGCGGTGCCCCGGTTGCCCGGCTGGATCGGCCCGCTGGACGTGGTGGTGGTGCTGGCCGCCGCCTCCGACGACCCGATCGCGGCCAGGGCCGCCGACACCGCGCAACGACGGGGGGCGACGGTGGTGGTCCGGGGTGCGGCCACCGGTCCGGTCGCTGCGGCCGCACCGGCCGGGCTGATCGTGCCCGCGATCGGCGCCCCGGAGGCGCTGGCCGAGGCGGGCCGGTGCACGGTGGTCGCCGCTGTCGCCGCGGCCGCCGGACTGCTCGCCCCGCCCGACTGGTCGGCTGCCGCCGACCTGCTCGATGCCATCGCGCTGGCCTGTCATCCGCAGGCGGAGGCGTTCGTCAACCCGGCGCTCGCGCTGGCCGCGGCGCTGTCGGCCGGCGTCCCGCTGCTGGTCGGCGCCGACCCGGTGGCCGACGCGGTCACCCGGCACGCCGAGACCGTGCTGGCCGAGGTCGCCGGCGTGCCGGCCGGCCGGATCACCTCGGCCACCGCGATGGCCAATCCGGTCGCGCTGCGCCGGGCCGCCGCCACCCGTGACCTCTTCGCCGACCCGGACGACGCCCCGCGGATGCAGCCGGTGCTGGTCTCGGCGCCCGATCTGGCGTCGGGAGAGTTCGACCTGCCCGTCGGCCGGGCGCTGCGCCAAGCGCTGCCCGGAGCCTTCGCCGTGAGCACCGACGACCTGGGCAGTGACGCGCAACGGTCGATGAGCCGAACCGGCGCAGCCGCCGGCCGCCGGCCGCGCCCGACCCGCTGGCCTGCGTGCTCGGCCTGGTCAGCCGGTTCGACTTCGCCGCCACCTACCTGGCCCTGCGCCTGGGGTCGCTGCCGCTCTACGACGGACCGGACGGGCTGGCGCGCCGTGGGTCGGCCCGCAACGGTGTGCGCGCCGCCATCGTGGATCCGACCCCGTCGCGGGATCCGGACGACGACTGGCGTTAGCCGCCCGCCGGTTCCCGCCGGTGGTCGGCCGTCCCGCGCGCCCGGTCGGCGACACCGCCCACCTCGGATGACCCCGGATCAGAGGTGCCGGCACCTATTCTTGGGCGGCCGTCGCGAACAGGAGCGTTTGTGCAGTGGAGTTGATGGAGAACCGGATCCGGCCGTATGCCTGGGGTTCGCGGACCGCGATCGCCGAGCTGCTCGGTATCCCGTCGCCGTCTCCCCATCCGCAGGCCGAGCTGTGGATCGGCGCCCACCCCGGTGATCCGTCGTCGCTGGTCTGCGCCGACGGCCACACCGAGCGGCTCAACGCCGTCATCGATGCCGACCCGGTCCGCACGCTGGGCCAAGCCGTGTACGACGAGTTCGGTCCCCGGCTGCCGTTCCTGCTCAAGGTGCTCGCCGCCGCCGAACCGCTCTCGCTGCAGGCCCATCCGTCCACCGAACAGGCCGAACGTGGCTTCGACTCCGAGGACCGCGCCGGCATCGCGTTGAACGCGCACAGGCGCAACTACAAGGACCGCTACGCACAAGCCCGAACTGATCTGCGCGCTGACCGAGTTCGAGGCCCTGTGCGGATTCCGGGAGCCCTCGACCACCGTGCAGTTGCTCTCCGAACTGCAGGTGCCGGCGCTCGACCACTATCTGACGTTGCTGTCCGGGCAGCCCGATGCGCACGGCATGCGGGCGTTGTTCTCCTCGATCCTCACCGTGCCGCCCGGAGCGCTCGAGCCGCTGCTGGACGGCGTGCTCGTGGCGTGCGTGCGCAGGGTGCGGGAGAGGTCGGAGTTCGACGCCGAGTACCGCACCGCGCTCGAGCTGGGGGAGCGCTATCCCGGCGACCCCGGGGTGCATCGCGTCGCTGTTGATGAACCGGATGACCCTGCAGCCCAACGAGGCGATCTACCTGCCCGCCGGGAACCTGCACGCCTACCTGTCCGGGGTCGGCGTCGAGATCATGGCCAGCTCCGACAACGTGCTGCGCGGCGGGCTCACCCCCAAGCACGTCGACGTGCCCGAGCTGATGCGGGTGCTGGACTTCGAGCCCGGCCCGGTGCCGGTGTTCGACGGCGCGGCCGACGACCGCGGGATCCACGACTACGGCACCCCGATCAAGGAGTTCCGGCTCAACCGGCTCGAACTCGACGGGCGCAGCTTCGACCTGAGCCACCACGGACCGCAGGTGGTGCTGGTCACCGAGGGTTCGGCGACGCTGACCGCGCCCGACGGACGCGCAGCTGACGATCGGGCGCGGCCGGTCGGCCTGGATCGCCGCCGACGAGGGCGCCGTCGAGTGCTGACCGGCACCGGCGTGGCCTTCCGCGCCACCGACGGCTTCGTCCCCGGCTGACCCCCTCGATTGCGAGGATCAACTTCGGCCGCGAGGATCAACGTCGGCCGTCGCTGTGGCCCGTGGGACGGTTGTCAACAACTTCATCCGCGCAGGCGAAGTTGATCCTCGCGCACCGGTAGCTCGCGTACCGACCCGCGTCATCGAGCGTCGACATGCGGGGTCCGGCCGACCCCGTTACCGTCTGGAACCATGTCGGTGACCGAGCGACGGGGGCCAGGACATGTCTCAGCTGTTCCGCACCAAGTCCGTCGAGCAGTCGCTGCAGGACGCCGACGAGCCCGGCCACAAGCTCAAGCGCAATCTCTCGGCCCTCGACCTGACCGTCTTCGGCGTCGCGGTCGTCATCGGCGCCGGCATCTTCACCCTCGGCGCCAAGGTCGCGGCGACCAAGGCCGGGCCGTCGGTCACCATCGGCTTCCTGCTCGCCGCGATCGCCTGCGGGCTCGCGGCCATGTGCTACGCCGAGTTCGCCTCGACGGTGCCGGTGGCCGGCTCGGCCTACACGTTCTCCTACGCGACCCTGGGCGAGTTCGTGGCCTGGATCATCGGCTGGGACCTGATGCTCGAACTCGCGCTCGGCGCCGCCGTGGTGTCGAAGGGCTGGTCTGCGTACCTCGGCAACCTGTTCGACCAGTTCGGCGGCGCGTTGTCGACCACGTTCCAGATCGGGTCGCTGACCGTCGACTGGGGCTCGATCCTGATCGTCGCGGTGCTCACCGCCCTGCTGGTGGCCGGCACCAAGCTGTCGGCCAGGACCAACCTGGTGATCACCAGCATCAAGGTCGCGGTGGTGCTGCTGGTCATCGTCGTCGGGTTCTTCTACTTCAAGGCCTCGAACCTCAACCCGTTCATCCCGCCGGCGCAGCCGGTGCCCGGGCGGCGGCCGGGCCCTGGACCAGCCGCTGCTGCAGCTGATCATCGGCGGCGCGCCCAGCAACTTCGGGGTGTTCGGCATCCTGTCCGCGGCGTCGGTGGTGTTCTTCGCCTTCATCGGGTTCGACGTCGTCGCCACCGCCGCCGAGGAGACCCGCAACCCGCAGAGGGACCTGCCCCGCGGCATCTTCGGCTCGCTGGCCATCGTCACCGTGCTGTACCTGCTGGTCACGCTCGTGGTCACCGCGATGGTGCCCTACAACCAACTCGGCCCGCTGCTGCCGGACGGCACCCACGACGGCGAGAACGCGACGCTGGCCAGCGCCTTCACCGCGCTCGGGGTGGACTGGGCGGCCAAGGTGATCGCGATCGGCGCGCTCGCCGGGCTGACCACGGTGGTCATGGTGCTGCTGCTGGGGCAGAGTCGGGTGATCTTCGCGATGAGCCGGGACGGCCTGCTGCCCCGCGGCATGGCCAAGGTCAACGAGCGGACCGGCACGCCGGCCCGGATCACCATCGGCGTCGGCGTCGTGGTGGCCCTCGTCGCCGGCGTGGTGCCGACCTCCGACCTGGAGGAGATGGTCAACGTCGGCACGCTGTTCGCGTTCGTGCTGGTCTCGATCGGGGTGGTCATCCTGCGCACGCAAGCGGCCCGACCTGCCGCGGTCCTACAAGGTGCCGCTGGATGCCGCTGGTGCCGATCCTGTCGGTGATCGCCTGCATCTGGCTGATGCTCAACCTGGTGACCTTCACCTGGATCCGGTTCGGCGATCTGGATGATCATCGGGGTGCTCGTCTACGCTCTTCTACGGCAAGTCGCACGCCATGCTGAACCAGCGCGGGACACCGATGCTTCGGGCTGATCCAGGAGGAGATGAGCGCTGACAGGGACGGGGCCGAGCGGGAGACCACTGCACCGTCGCGGCCGCTGCAACCCGACTCCGCCGACTCCCGGTGGCGGCCGGGATCGTCCGGATCGCCCCGTCCGGCGGTGCGTCCGGCGCGGACTCGACCGGTCGCGTCAGCGTGGCGCCTCGGTCGCGGACGCCGTCGTCCGCCGACCGGGCAAGAGGATCTCCGACATGTTCGACTCGCTGCTGGTGGCCAACCGCGGGGAGATCGCCCGCCGGGTGATCCGCACCGCCAACGCGGATGGGCCTGCGGACGATCGCCGTGTACTCCGAGGCCGACGCCGGACCTGCCGTTCGTCGCCGAGGCCGACGAGGCGGTGCTGATCGGTCCGGCCAGCCCGGCCGAGTCCTACCGCAACGTCGACGCGGTGCTGGCCGCGGCGCCGGCGAGACCGGGGCCGCCGCGATCCACCCCGGCTACGGGTTCCTCTCCGAGAACACCGGTTTCGCCCGCGCCGTCGTCGACGCCGGACTGATCTGGGTCGGGCCCAGTCGCGGAGGCGATCACCGCGATGGGCGACAAGATCGCCGCCCGGAACCTGATGGCCGCGGCCGGGGTGCCGGTCGCACCAGGCACCGAGGACCCGGTGGCCAGCGCCGACGAGGCCGCCGCGGCCGCGGCCGGAGATCGGCTACCCGGTGATGATCAAGGCCGTCGGCCGGCGGCGGCGGCATGGGCATGGCGGTGGTCGCCGACCCGGCGGCGCATGGCCGCCGAGTACGAGAAGGTCACCGCGTTCGCCGGCGGCTGTTCGGCGACGCCTCGGTGTTCGTCGAGCGGTACTTCCCGCGGGTCCGGCACGTCGAGGTGCAGATCCTCGGCCTGGCCGACGGCACCGTGCTGGCGCTGGGGGAGCGGGACTGCTCGGTGCAGCGGCGCAACCAGAAGGTCGCCGAGGAGACCCCGTCACCGGCGCGTCGACGACGCGATCTGCGCGCCCGGATGCTGGACGCCGCCCGGACCGCCGGCCGGGCGGTGCGACTACCGCGGCGCCGGCACCGTCGAGTTCCTGTTCGCCCGACCGGGGACGACGCCGGCTGCCGAGTTCTTCTTCCTCGAGATGAACACCCGGCTGCAGGTCGAGCACCCGATCACCGAGGCGGTGCTCGGCATCGACCTGGTGGAGGCGCAGCTGCGGGTCGCGGCCGGCGAGGACCCCGGCTTCGACGAGGCCACCCTGACCCGCACCGGCCACGCCATCGAGTTGCGGATCAACGCCGAGGACTCCAAGCGCTTCCTGCCCGGGCCCGGGCGCGATCACCGAGTGGGTGGAACCGACCGGCGACGGGGATCCGGGTCGACGCCGGGTACGCCGCCGGGCACCACGGTCACCCCGCACTACGACTCGCTGATGGCCAAGCTGATCGTGCACGGCGCCGACCGGGCCACAGGCGCTCGACCGGGCCGCGGCCGCGGTCGCCGGCTTCACCGTCGTCGGACCGAAGTCCAACCTCGCGTTCCACGCCGAGCTGCTGGCCAACCCGGAGTTCGTCTCCGGGCGACTACGACACCGGGCATCGTCGGCCGGATGCGGGCGCCGATGAGACCCGGCCGATCGTTGCCGACAGCGCGGGTGCTCCGCCGGACCGCCCGGGGCTGGCGAGTCGGACACGGGCCCGGCGTTTGCCCAGGCATCGGGGCCGTGAGTAGGTTCGCAGGGGTCCCGTGGGCCGCCGTGACCATCCAACGATCACCATCGAAGAAGTGAGGCCGAAGTGGCTCTGCCCCAGTTGACCGACGAGCAGCGCAAGGCCGCGCTGGAGAAGGCCGCCGCCGCCCGCCGGGCGCGCGCCGAGCTCAAGGAGCGCTTGAAGCGGGGCGGGACCACGCTCCAGCAGGTGCTCGCGGACGCCGAGACCGACGAGGCGCTGGCCAAGCTCAAGGTGTCCGCGCTGCTCGAGGCCCTGCCCGGGGTCGGCAAGGTGCGCGCCGCCGCGCTGATGGAGCAGTTCGAGATCGCCGACAGCCGCCGGATCCGCGGCCTGGGTGAGCGTCAGCGCCAGGCGCTGCTCACCGAGTTCGGCGTCTGAAGCACCGCTGCGCCCACACCCGTGACCTCCGCCGCCGGGCCGCGCGGCCGGCTGTTCGTCCTGTCCGGCCCGTCCGGCGTGGGCAAGAGCACCGTGCTGGCCCGGCTGCGGACCGACCTCCCGCAGGTCTGGTACTCGGTCTCGGCCACCACCCGGGCGCCGCGGCCCGGTGAGCGGCGACGGGGTGAACTACTTCTTCGTCGACCGGCCGACGAGTTCGACCGACTGGATCGGCGCCGGCGAGATGCTCGAGTGGGCCGAGTTCGCCGGCAACCGCTACGGCACCCCGCGGGCGGCCGTCGAGGAGCGCCTGGCCGCCGGCCGCGACGTGCTGCTGGAGATCGAGGTGCAGGGCGCCCGGCAGGTCCGGGCGGCGCATGGGCGACGACGCCGTGCTGATCTTCCTGGCCCCGCCGTCCTTCGAGGAACTGGCCCGCCGGCTGGTCGGCCGGGGCACCGAGGACGAGGCCGACCCGGCCGGCCCGGCTGCAGGCCGCCCGGGCCGAGCTGGCCGCCGAACCCGAGTTCGACCACACCGTGGTGAACACGAGCGTCGATGACGCGGTCGCCGCCTTGGTAGACTTGATGGCTGAGCCGCATTCCGGCTCCGCTGCGTAACTCGGAGGCCCGCACCTGGGTCCGCCGACGCGCGGCCCGACAATCCAGGAGTTGAGTGCGTGAGCACCGCTGAGACCGGCGCTCCGGCGCCGACCACCGCCCAGCCGACCACCGCCCAGATCGCCGCCGCCGGCATCACCTACCCGCCGATCGACGAGCTGCTCACCCGCACCAGCTCCAAGTACGCGCTGTCGATCTACGCCGCCAAGCGCGCGCGGCAGATCAACGACTACTACGCCCAGCTCGGCGAGGGCCTGCTGGAGTACGTCGGCCCGCTGGTCGAGCCGCTGCCCAAGGAGAAGCCGCTGTCGATCGCGCTGCGCGAGATCAACGCCGGCCTGCTCGAGCACACCGAAGGCGAGTGACCCGGGACCACGGGAGCGCCGCGGCCGCGGGTCGTCCTCGGCGTCGGCGGCGGCATCGCCGCCTACAAGGCGTGCGAGGTGCTCCGCCGGCTCCGCGCCGGCGGCGCCGACGTCACCGTCGTGCCGACCGCGTCGGCGCTGACGCTTCGTCGGCGCCGCCACCTTCGAGGCGCTGTCCGGCCACCCGGTGGCCACCGACGTGTTCACCGACGTGCCCGAGGTCGCCCACGTGCGCGACCGGCCAGCAGGCCGACCTGGTCGTGGTCGCCCCGGCCACCGCCGACCTGCTGGCCAGGGCGGCCACCGGCCGGGCCGACGACCTGCTGACCGCCACCCTGCTGGTCACCCGGGCGCCGGTGCTGATGGCACCGGCCATGCACACCGAGATGTGGACGCACCCGGCCACCGTCGCCAACGTCGCGACCCTGCGGGCAGCGCGGCGTCGATCGTGCTGGACCCGGCCGTCGGCCGGCTGACCGGCGCCGACTCCGGTCCCGGCCGGCTGCCCGAACCCGAGCACATCGCCGCGCTGGCCGAGCTGCTGCTGCGTCCGCGCCGGACGCGCTGCCGCTACGACCTGGCCGGCCGCCGGGTGGTGGTCTCCGCCGGCGGCACCCGGGAGCCGCTCGACCCGGTCCGCTTCCTGGGCAACCGCTCCTCCGGGCGGCAGGGCTACGCGATCGCGCTGGTCGCCGCCGCCCGCGGCGCCGACGTCACGCTGGTCGCGGCGAACACCGCGCTGGCCGACCCGCCGGGGGTCAGGTCGGTCCGGGTCGACCGACGCGCGCGAGCTGCAGGCGGCGATCGAACCGCCGGCCGCGGGCGCCGACGTGGTGGTGATGACCGCGGCCGTCGCCGACTTCCGGCCGGCCGACGCCAGCGCGACGAAGATCAAGAAGCAGGGCCGGAGCGACGCGCCCGACCGCTGCGAGCTGGTCGCAGAACCCGGACGTGCTGGCCGGCCTGGTCGCCGACGCGCGCCGAGCGCGTCGCCGGTGATCGTCGGCTTCGCCGCCGAGACCGGGGACGCCGACGGCGAGCGTGCTGGAGTACGGCACGGGCCAAGCTCGCCCGCAAGGGCTGCGACCTGCTGGTGGTGAACCGGGTCGACGACGGCCGGGCGTTCGAGGTCGAGCGGCAACGCCGCGGTGATCCTGGCCGCCGACGGCGGTCGAGTCGGTCACCGGTCGGGTCTCGGGCCGAAGACCGTGCTCGCCGCGGCGGTCTGCGACGCGATCGCCGGCTCGGCTCGGCTCCGGCCAGCACGCTCCGCAGGCCGGAGGGTTCCCGCGGACGTCGGTGCTGATCACCGCCGTCGAACCGTTACCCGTCATGCAGTCGGCCCGGATACTCTGTTTCTCGGCCGCTCGTATGCCCGCCCGTCCGAAGTCAGTTGACAGCACTGTAGGAGACCAGCGTGACCTCCCGCCTGTTCACCTCCGAGTCCGTCACCGAGGGCCACCCGGACAAGATCTGTGACGCGATCAGCGACTCGATCCTGGACGCGATGCTGGCCAACGGACCCGAACAGCCGGGTGGCGGTGGAGACGATGGTCACCACCGGCCAGGTGCACGTCGCCGGTGAGGTGACCACCTCCGGCTACGTCGACATCCCGACGATCGTCCGCGACACCGTCCTGGACATCGGCTACGACTCGTCGGCCAAGGGCTTCGACGGCGCGTCCTGCGGCGTCAACGTGGCGATCGGCGCGCAGTCGCCGGACATCGCCCAGGGCGTCGACGACGCCTACGAGGCCCGCGTCGAGCGACCGACGGACGACGAGATCGACCGGCAGGGCGCCGGCGACCAGGGCCTGATGTTCGGCTACGCCTGCATCGGACACCCCCGAGCTGATGCCGCTGCCGATCGCGCTGGCGCACCGGCTGGCCCGGCGGCTCACCGAGGTGCGCAAGTCCGGCGCGGTGCCGTACCTGCGGCCCGACGGCAAGACCCAGGTGACCATCGAGTACGTCGGCGACAAGGCCGTCCGGCTGGACACCGTCGTGGTCTCCAGCCAGCACGCCGAGGACATCGACCTGGAGAAGCTGCTGGCCGCCGACATCCGCGAGCAGGTCGTCGAGCCGGAGATCGCCGGGCTCGACATCGACACCCGCGACTACCGGCTGCTGGTCAACCCGACCGGCCGGTTCGTCATCGGCGGCCCGATGGGCGACGCCGGGCTGACCGGCCGCAAGATCATCGTCGACACCTACGGCGGGATGGCCCGGCACGGCGGCGGCGCGTTCTCCGGCAAGGACCCGTCGAAGGTGGACCGGTCCGCCGCCTACGCGATGCGCTGGGTGGCCAAGAACGCGGTGGCCGCCGGGCTGGCCGAGCGGATCGAGGTGCAGGTCGCCTACGCCATCGGCAAGGCCGCCCCGGTCGGGCTGTTCGTCGAGACCTTCGGCACCGAGCAGGTCGACCCGGACAAGATCGCCGACGCGATCAAGCAGGTCTTCGACCTGCGGCCGGCCGCGATCATCCGCGACCTGGACCTGAAGCGGCCGATCTACCAGCAGACCGCCGCCTACGGCCACTTCGGCCGCACCGACGTCGACCTGCCCTGGGAGAACACCGACCGCGCCGACGCGCTGAAGTCGGTCCTCGGCCTCTAGTCCACCCGTTGCCGGAGCGGCCTGGCCCGACTCCTCGCAGTCCCCGGCCACTGCCGTGCTCAGCGCCCGGCAGGAGCCGAGCGTTCGGCTCCAGCACTCGCGCCGGTCGCGCGAGCGACGGCCGCCCGGGCGCGAGGCACTCGGCCGACCACCTCGGCCGGGCCGGCATGGCGGCGATCTCGGCGGCGATCGGTGCGCGCCGTCGCGCTCCGCGATCCCGACGAGCACGCCCGCACCGCGTCCGGCTGATCCGTCGGGCGCCTCGTTCGGGACCACCCGGCCGGCTCCGACCTCGACAAGCCGCTGCGCGTTGACGGAACTGGTCGGCGCCCTGCGGCATGATCACCTGCGGGACGCCGGCCGCCAGCGCACCGAGGGTGGTGCCGGTACCACCGTGGTGGACGACCAGGTCCACCAGCGGAAGCACTTGTTCCTGCGCCACGAATCGCTCCAGGTGCACCGACTCCGGCAGCGCTCCCGAACGCCGCCGGATCGCCGTCCGGGCCGATCGCCACCAGGACGTCGACGCCGGCCGCGGCGGTCTCGACCACCGCGCGCCGCAGCGCGTCCACCGCGCCGAAGGCCACCGTGCCCAGGGTCACGTAGGCGCGCGGGCGTTCGCCCGGAGTCGCGAGCCAGGTCGGTACCGGAGCGGCGCCGTGGCTGAATCCCGTCGTGCGGATCGGCAGCGTCGGCCAGGGTGGGTCGTCCGGCCCCAACCAGGTCGGGGGCACCGGATTGAGGTACGCCCGGGCGAGGTCCGCCGTCGGCGGAACCGCTCGCGCGCGATCCGACCAGAACGCGCCCAGATACTGCGGGACATCGCGACAAATGCTCTGCCCCGAACGGTTCCCAGCTGGTGCCGATGGAAAACACCACGGCCGGAAGGTCGTGCACGGACGCGGCCACGAGCGGCGCCCGCGCAGTTGGATTCGGTGATCACCAGGTCCGGCCGGTTTCGCTCGAACTCGTCGATGAGTCGGGACGCATACTCGCGGCCGGCGACGTCGACGAACATCGCCACGCCGACGTCGCGGTCCCTGGCATCGGGATGCCGACGAACGGTCTCGGCCTCGACATCGCCCAACGTGGGATAGCTGTCGCCCCACGCGTCGAACCCGGGTAGCGGCAGTCGATCGAGCATCGGTCGGCCCGTGGCAACGACGACGTCGTGCCCGGCAGCGCCGCAGGCCATGGCCGAGCGGCATCAACGGGTACGTGTGCCCGTACGCGGGAAAACTCACGAACGACGATTCGCACGGTCTGCTCCTCGAGCGATGAATCCAGGGCACGGTCAGCTGGACACGCTTCGCGTGAGTGCTGGTAGGAGTGGGCGGCCGGTCCGCTGATACCGCCCCGTTCGACCAGCCCGTTCGCTGCGAGGCTCCACTCAGCGCTTGTGGGGCTGGAGTGACAGGAGACGCCAGGTCGAGCCGAGCGCAGCGAGGCCGCTATAGGCACTGGATGGCGTCTTCCGTTTTCAGGAGACGCAATCGACCGTCCTCGTCTCGACTGTTGATTCTCGCAGGACAGGGTCAGGGACGGGGGTGGACGACGTGGCCGGCGACGAGGGTGGCCAGCACCTGGATGTCGTCGAGGACGGCGGGCTCGAGGTCGGCGGGGTCGTGGTCGACCAGGATCAGGTCGGCCGGGTCACCGACAGCGGGATGCAGCCGACCACCGGTGGAGGCGGCCAGGGCTTCGGCCAGGGTCAGCGACTGCTCGGGATGCCAGGCCGGCCGGTCGTCGTCGGTGCGGGTCACCGCCGAGCGGAGGGTGTGCCAGGGGTCGAGCCGGGACACCGGGGCGTCCGAGCCCATCTCGAGGGTTGCTCCGGCGTCGGCCAGCGCGCGGTAGGGAAAGGCCTTGCCGATCCGGTCGGCCCAGTGGGTGTCGGCGACGTCGCGGTCCTCGACGGCGTGGGACGGCTGCACCGAGGCGACGACGCCCAGCCGGCGAAAGCGCGGCAGGTCCTCGGCATCCACCAATTGCGCGTGCTCGATACGTCCGCCGACCCCGGCCTTCTCGAAGCAGTCGAGGGCCAGGGTGTTCGCCCGGTCACCGATTGCGTGCACGGCGTAGCGGATGCCGTGCGCAGCGGCGCGGGAGATGCTGGCGCTCAACGCATCCGGGTCCTGGGTCAACAGGCCGCGGGCGTCCGCGCCGGTGATCCCGGGATAGGGATCGTGGCACAGTGCGGTGCGCGAGTTCAGCGATCCGTCGATCAGGACCTTGCACGGTCCGACGGTGACCAGCCCATCGGTGCCCTCGACCACATCGCCGGTGCGGACGCCGGCGGTGAGGGCCGCGTCGAGCAACTCGCTGAAGATGGCGGCCTCCACCCGCAGCGGTAGTCCGTGCTCGGCCGCAGCGGCCCGCCGAGCCCAGGTGGCCGCGGTGTCGACGAACTCGAAATCCAGGATTCCGGTGACCCCCCGCGCCGCCGCCGCCTGGATTGCCTGCAGTGCCCAGCGGTCGAGCACCTCGACGTCGGGCTGGGGCAGCGCGGCGATCGCCCGGAACGCCGGCTCTTCCCGCAGCAGACCGGTCGGGTGATCCGCTGCGCCCACCAGTTCGAGCGCGGCGGGGGACAACCACAGCGAGTGCAGGTCCTGCGAGACGACCGCGACCGGCACCCCGGGCAGTGCCCGTTCGAGCAGGTCCCGGTGTGGCGCATCGGCCCACAGTCCGTCCCGGAAACCGAAGCCGGACAGCAGGCCGGAGGCCGGACGATCGGCGCGGGCGAGCACCCCGGCGGCCTCCAGAGCGCTGCGGGCACCGGACACGTCGATCCGCTGTCTGGCGATCGCCCACTGGGTCAGATGCACGTGCCGGTCCCGCAGCCCGGGCAGCACGACAGCACCGTCACCGTCGATGATCGCGTCGGCGGCAAGCGTGCCGGTCCGGCCGACAGCGGCGACGCGGCCGTCGGCGAGCACCAGGTCGAGCGCCCCGAGCCGGGCCGGCGCCCCGCCACTCAACCGGGTGAGCCGGACGTCACGGAGCAGGACGCTCATCTCGGGTCCTGACTGTTCAGGAGCCGATCCAGGCATTCCGTCCACCAGCGCGCCGACCCAGTCTGGGCACACCTCCGCCGGGTTTCCCTTTCCGTCGGTCCTCCGTTCGCCGGTCGTCGTGATCGAGCCTGCAGGGCATTGCGAGATCATAGAGACGAGCCGCACCCGGCTGAACAAGTCGGGGCGGCACATCAGGGTGCTTGTTTCACCCCGATGCAGCAGAAGCAGTCGCCACGCCTTCGAACAGATTCGCCCGAGGAGCCCGATGACCGAGATCAAGAAACTGCCCGACGAGCGTTCGCTGGACGAGGCGCTGATCGTACGTCGACCGCTATCTCGGCTTTCGACAGGGTTTCGACCGGATCCCCGGTGTCCAAGCCGCCGTCCACGCCAACGGCGAGGTCCGGTTCTCGGAGGCCTACGGCCACTCCGACGTGGAGAACGACACGGCGTTGACCGAACAGCACCTGTTCCGGATCGCCTCACACTCCAAGACATTCACGGCGACCGCGATCCTGCAACTGGTCGACGCCGGCGCCCTGCGCCTGGACGACCGGGCGAGCCGCTGGGTCGACGCGCTCGACGGACACCCCGCCGGCGCGGTGACCGTCCGCGAACTGCTCGGCCACGTCTCCGGCCTCACCCGGGACTCAACCAACGGCGACTTCTGGCAGCTCGACGGCAGATTCCCCGACCGTGCCCGGCTGCTGGAGATCCTGCTCGACGACCGCAGCGCCGTGATCGGCGAGCAGGAACGGTTCAAGTACTCCAACATCGCCTACGGCCTGCTGGGTCTGATCATCGAGAACGCCACAGGCGTCAGCTACGCCGAAGCGGTGCGGACGGGGATCGTGGACCGGCTCGGGCTGACCGATCTCGGTCCGGAGTTGGATCCCGACCGACTGCCCGACTACGCCGTCGGCTACAGCGCGTTGTCCTACGCCCAGCGCCGCGTGCCGATCGAGCATGTCGACACCCGAGCCCTGGCGTCGGCAACGGGGTTCTACTCCACCGCAAGCGATCTCGTGCAGTACTTCGCCGCCCATTTCGACGGCGACGACCGGTTGCTGAGCGACCGCGCGAAGCGAGAGATGCAGCACCCGTGGTGGGACACCGGCGCCAGCACCGACAAGCAGTACGGACTGGGTCTGTCCGTGGCCACGGTGGGGGAACGGACCATGATCGGCCACGGCGGCGGCTACCCCGGCCACATCACCAACTCGATGGCCGACACGAAGGCCGGGCTCGCCGTGTCGGTGCTGACCAACTGCATCGACGGCCCGGCCGAAACCCTGGCCCGGGCGGTCGTCCGGCTGATCGACCTGGCCGGGGCCGGCGACCGTCCCGAATCGGGCACCGTCGACCCCCTACGGTTCTGCGGTCGCTATGCCGCGCTGTGGGGCGTGGTGGACATCGCGGTGCTGGGCGGCCGGCTGTATCGACTGCACCCGGCGCTGGCCGACCCGGTCGACGACGCCGCCGAACTCGAGATCGTCGACGAGTCGACCCTGCGGATCGTCGGCGGCAGCGGTTACGGCTCCTACGGCGAGCTGATGCCGTTCCGGTTCGCCGACGACGGCACGGTGGTCTCCTTGCGCGGCGAGAGCGGCGGCACGTTGGTGCCGATCGACCGGTTCGAGCTCCCGGACCGGATCACCGTTCGAGCCTGACCGGAGACCCTCGCGCCGCCGGCCGCTCGGGCCCGGAGGTGCTCGGCCGTACGCTGCGCGCCTTACCGTGGTGATCGGAGCCACCCTGGGCGGGTACGCGCCGGCCATGCTGTTGAGCGGTAGCCTGCTGCCCCTGGCGCTGATCGCCGGTTACGCGCTGGTGGCAGAGACCCTGGCGCGGGCGATCGGATACGAGTCGAGCTGGCCGTATCTGTTGTCCACCCGGTTGCTCGCCTGGCTGGTCGGGCCGGCGGAACTGCCCATCTATCCAACCGCCGATGGTATCTACCTGGCCGTCGTGACCGCGGTCGTGCGCCGTCGCCGCCTGGTCGTTCCAGCGCCGCGACGTTCCCTGAGTGCCCCACCCGGCGGTGCGCACGTCATCGTCGATGCGGCGGGTGTGGATGGATCCACGGCACAGACGTACCTCCGTGGTATCCACGTGGCATGACGCGTTCGGCGACCACCGCGGCGCCCCGGGTGAGCGCAGCCCGGGCGCGGCGCACGACCGCGGGGGCCAGGCAGCCGGCGGCGGTGCTCCCGGTGGCCAGGATTGCTGTCGACGTGCCGCTGCCCCATCTCGACCGGCCATTCGATTACCTGGTGCCGGACGACCTGGCCGGGTCCGCGGTCCCGGGTACCCGCGTGCGGGTGCGGTTTGCCGGCCGGTTGCTGGACGGGTTCGTGCTCGATCGGCTGCCGGAGTCCGATCACCAGGGAAAGCTCGGTTACCTCGAGCGGGTGGTATCCGCGGAACCGGTGCTGGCGCCGGAGGTCGCCGACCTCGCCCGCGCGGTGGCCGACCGCTACGCCGGCGTGCTGGCCGACGTGCTGCGGCTCGCGGTGCCTCCGCGGCACGCCAGGGTCGAGGCCAAGCCCGCCGCCGAGCTCACGGAGCCGGGCCCGGCCGCGCCACCTGACGAGGCGTGGCGGCGTTATCGGGTCGGGTCCGCATTTCTGGACGCGGTCGCCGCCGGTCGCCCGGCCCGGGCGGTCTGGCAGGCGCTACCCGGTGAGGATTGGGCCGCGCGGCTGGCCGGGGCGGCCGCCGCGGCGCACGGTGCGGACCGGGGTGCGTTGCTGCTGGTGCCGGACGCCCGTGACGTGACGCGGCTGGTCGCGGCCCTCGCCGAGGTGTTACCGGACACCGAGTTCACCGCGCTGGCAGCCGATCTCGGGCCGGCCGAGCGTTACCGCCGGTTCCTGGCCGTGCGCCGTGGTCGGGTGCGGGTGGTGGTCGGCACCAGGGCCGCGGCGTTCGCTCCGGTGGTCCGGCTGGGCCTGGCGGCCATCTGGGACGACGGCGACGACCTGTTCACCGAGCAGCGGGCGCCCTATCCGCATGCCCGCGAGGTACTGCTGGAACGGTCGGCCGCCCAGCAGTGTGCGCTGCTGCTCGGCGGATTCGCCCGCACCGCCGAGGGCCAACTGCTGGTCGAATCGGGTTGGGCGCATGAGATCGCCGCGACCAGGGCCCAGGTGCGCCGGGCGGCGCCGCGGATCAGCGGCGCCGGCGAGGAGCGAGCGGTCGGTGCCGACTCGGCCGCCGCGCAATCCCGGCTCAGTCCCGCGGCCTTCCAGGCCGCCCGGGCGGCATTGGACACCGACGCGCCGGTGCTGGTCCAGGTGCCGCGCCGCGGATACCGGCCGGCTCTGTCCTGCGAGCGCTGCCGCCGGCCGAGTCGCTGCCGGCACTGTCACGGGCCGCTCGCGCAGTCCGGGGCGAACCGGACTCCGGCGTGCCGGTGGTGCGGCGTGGCGGAGGCCCATCCGCGCTGCCCGGCCTGCGGTTCGGACCGGTTCCGTTCCACGGTGACCGGAAGTCGGCGCACCGCAGAAGAACTCGGGCGCGCGTTCCCCGGCGTGCCGGTGCTGACCTCGGCCGGCGACGGGATCAAGGACCGGGTCGCTCCCGGCCCGAGCATCGTGGTGGCGACCCCGGGTTCGGAGCCGGCGGTCGACGGCGGCTACGGCGCCGCCCTGTTGCTCGACGGCTATGTCCTGCTGGCCCGCCCCGATCTGCGGGCGGGGGAGGAGACCATGCGCCGGTGGATGGCCGCCGCCGCCCTGGTGCGACCGGCCGGCGAGGGCGGCCGCGTGGTGGTCGGTGCCGACAGCGGCCTGGCCGCGGTGCAGGCGTTGATCCGTTGGGACCCGGCTGGTCTCGCCGGTGCCGAGTTGGACGCCCGCCGCGAGTTGGGGTTCCCGCCGGCGGTGGCGATGGCCGCGGTGGACGGCACCGAAGGGGCGGTCATCGACGCGGTCGACGCCATCGACCTGCCCGAGGGCGCCGAGGTGCTGGGACCGGTGCCGCTGGACGACCCACCACACGCAGCCGCAGCCACCCGGACCGGGCTTCCGCCTGCCGCCAGGGCCAGGGCCCTGTTCCGCGCGCCGCAGAACCGTCGCCGGGCGCTGGCCGGCGCGCTCAAGGCGTTCGCGTCGGCGAGCTCGGCGCGGAAGGACACCGAGCCGGTCCGAATCCAGGTCGACCCCTCTCAGCTCGGCTGAGAGACCGCGCCGGCGTCAGTAGCCGAGCCGACGTTGCAAGCCGTCCCGCACCGCGGGCCACTCGTCGATGATCACCGAGTACACCACCGAGTCGCGCCAACTGCCGTCGCCGCGCCTCTTGTCCCGCCGCAGGACGCCCTCGCGGACCGCGCCGAGCTTGGCGATCGCCGCCTGGGAACGGGTGTTGATCAGGTCGGTCTGAATCTTCACCCGGCCGAACCCGTGATCCTCGAACGCGGTGGACAGCATAAGCAGCTTGCACTCGGGGTTGACCGGGCTGGCCCACACCGACGGCTGGTACGCGGTCCACCCCAGATGGGTCTTCTCGTCGTCGAGTTCGAAGTCGCCGAGGCTGGAGGTCCCGACAATCGTGCCGGCCTCGCCGAGATCGGAGTCGTGCAGCAGCCGCACGCTGTACTGCGCTCGGCCCGAGGCGCGGGCGGCGTCGATCCCCTGCGCGGTGGCATCGACTGTGGGCGGCCGCGACGCCGGTCCACCGTTGTACCCGGCCGCCCAGACCTCGTCGTGGTCCAGCGCGGCGAAGATGCCCTCGGCGTCGTCCGGCACGGTGCGGTCGAGACGGACGGTGCGGCCGACGAGCGGACGGTCGTCGGGCCGGCGGGCGGGCATCGGATCTCCTTACTGCGGACGGCGCCCCAGCGGGCATGGCGTCGCCCATTGTCCCCACCCCCGATGACTCGACCGTGGGGAGACCCGGCCGGCAGCGGGGATCAGTCGGGCGCCACCATCGAGGCCAACTCGACCGCGTCGGCATTACCGCCGGTACAGATCACCGCGACCGGGCCGTCCGGCCTCGCGCGGCCGGCAAAGGCCTCGGCCAGCGCACCGGCCAGCGCCGCCGCGCCGGCACCCTCGGCCAATGTGTGGGCGTGGCTGGCCAGCAGCCGCCGGGCGTCGTCGATGGCGTCATCGGTGACCAGCACGAAGTCGTCCAGCCGAGCTCGCAGCACCCGCTGCGGGAGCGCGAAGGCCGCGCCGGTGGCCAACCCGCTCATCCGGGTCAGGCACGGCCGGGCGAGCAGGGTGCCGGCGACCCAGGAGTCGTGCGCCGCCGGAGCCGCGGCGGATTGCACCCCGACCACCCGGCAGTCCGGGGCCAGCGCATCCCGGACCACACAGGCGCCCGCGGCCCCCGACCCGCTGCCGATCGGTACGTACACCGCGCCCAGGTCCGGCCGCTGCCGGAACAACTCGAGGTAGACGGTGGCATGGCCGAGCACGATCGCCGGCTCATTGCCCGGATCGACGTAACGCAGGCCCTGCTCGTCCGCCAGCCGGTGCGCCAACGCGAGGGCCTCGGTCATCGTCGGGCCGTGCACCACCACCTCCGCGCCGAGGGCGCGCACCGCGTCGAGCTTGCCCGCCGGGGAGGTCTCCGGCGCCACGATCACCGCCCGAACGCCGCTCCGCCCGGCGGCGAACGCAACCGACTGGGCGTGGTTGCCGGTGGACGCGGTGACCAGCCCGCCGGCCTTCTCCGCCTCGGTCAGCGTGGCCAGCAGGGTCAGGCCGCCGCGCACCTTGAACGCCCCGGTCGGCTGGACGTTCTCGTGCTTGACGACCACCGTGCCGCCGGCGACGGCGTCCAGGACCGGATAGGACCAGGCCGGCGTCGGCGGCAGACCGATCACCGAGGCCGCCCACTCGATGGCCTCGAAGGTGATCATGTCGACCACGGAGGCGACGCTCGGTTCGTCCGGCATCACACCATTGTCCCGCGGTGCTTAGACTCGACCCCGCCCTGCCCGGTCCGTGTCCTGCCAAATCCCGGAGACCACCCTGCGCATCCTGTTCGCCGGTACCCCGGACGCTGCGGTGCCCTCCCTGCGTGCGGTGCTCGATTCCGTGCACGAGGTGGTCGCGGTGCTCAGCCGGGCCGACGCTCCGGCCGGTCGCGGCCGCACGCTGACCGCCTCCCCGGTGGCCGCGCTCGCGCGCGCGGCCGGACTTGACGGTGCTCACCCCGGCTTCGGTGCGGACGCCGGAATTCCTGGCCGAGTTGACCGCGCTGGATGTCGATGCCGCCGCCGTCGTCGGCTACGGCAAGCTGCTGCCGCAGCCGGTGCTGGACGCGCCGAAGCACGGTTGGGTCAACCTGCACTTCTCGCTGCTGCCGGCCTGGCGCGGGGCCGCGCCGGTGCAGGCCGCGATCCGGGCCGGTGACGAGTTCACCGGTGCCACCACATTCCGGCTGGAGGCGGGCATGGACACCGGCCCGGTGTACGGGGTGGTGACGGAGACCGTCCGACCCGACGACACCGCGGGCGCACTTGCTCGGGCGGCTCGCCGCCGGCGGCGCGCGGCTGTTGGTCGCCACCCTCGACGGCATCGCCGACGGTTCGCTGCAACCCCGGCCGCAGCCGGCCGAGGGCGTCAGCCTGGCCCCCAAGATCAGCCCCGAGTCCGCCCGGATCGACTGGACCGCACCCGCTCTCGCGATCGACCGGCAGATCCGCTCGCTCTCGCCCGAGCCCGGGGCGTGGACCGACTCGCCCTGGGGACGGTTGGTGCTCGGCCCCGTGCCGGTCTACGGAGGTCGACGGGCTCGCCCCCGGCGAACTTCAGGTCGAGCGGCGCCGGGTGCTGGTCGGCACCGGCACCGCCGCGGTGGAACTGGGCGAACTCACCGCGCCCGGGCAGGCGCGCCATGCCGGCCGCCGACTGGGCCAGGGGTGCGCGCCCGGACGCCGGGCGCCGTCCTGGCCGGCGCCGATGCCCGTGACCCGCCCACCCCAACGTCCCCGGGGCGGTCCGAGCGGCCCGCCCCGGCGGCCCGGCACCCGGCGCCCACCGCAGGTCGACCCGGCCCGTCAGGTCGCCCTCGACCTGCTCGCCGCGGTCCGCAGCCGCGACGCCTACGCCAACCTCACCCTGCCCGGCCTGATCACCGCGGCCGGACTGCACGGGCGGGACGCCGCGTTCGCCACCGAACTCGGCTACGGCAGCTGCCGGGCGCTCGGCCAACTCGACGCCGTGCTGACCGCGTGCACCGACCGGCCGCTGGGCGAACTCGACCCGTCGGTGCTGGATGCGCTGCGGCTCGGCGCCTACCAGCTGCTCCGCACCCGGATCCCGCCGCACGCCGCGGTGTCCGCCACCGTCGACCTGGTCAGGGCCGGACCGACCCCGGGAGCGTCCGGATTCGTCAATGCCGTGCTGCGCAGGGTGAGCCGAGGCCGACCTGGCCGGCTGGGTCGACCGGCTCGCGCCGGCGGCCGATGCCGACCCGTTGGGCCGGCTGGCGTTGGCCACCGCACACCCGCGGTGGATCGCCGATGCCTTCGCCGACGCGCTCGGTCCGGTCGGCGGCCCGGACGCGGAGCTGCCGGTGGCGCTGGCCGCGGACGACGCCGCACCCTCCGTGCACCTGGTGGCCCGTCCCGGGCTGATCGACCGCGACGAGCTCGTCCGGCGCTCCGGCGGCGCGCCCGCGCGGTTCTCCCCGTACGGGGTCTACCTGGATCACGGCGACCCGGGTCGGCTCGCTCCGGTCGCCGACGGTCGGGCCGCCGTGCAGGACGAGGGGTCGCAGCTGGTCGCCATCGCCCTCGCCACCGCGGCGCTGGACGGCCGTGACGGCACGGTGGCTCGACCTGGCCGCGGGGCCGGGAGGCAAGGCCGGCCTGCTCGGCGCGCTGGCCGCGGAGCGCGGCGCAATGGTGGATGCCATCGAGATCTCGACCGCACCGCGCCGACCTGATCCGGCGCACCGTCGCCGGCCTGCCGGTCACCGTCCACACCGCGGACGGACGCGACCCCGGCCTGCCCGCCGGCAGCTACGACCGAGTGCTGCTGGACGCGCCGTGCACGGGACTGGGGGCGCTCCGCCGTCGTCCCGAGGCCCGGTGGCGCCGTGACCCCGCCGACGTCCCCGGCTTGACCAGGCTGCAGCGGGAACTGCTCGCGTCGGCCGCGCGGCTGGTCCGTCCCGGCGGCCTGATCGGCTACGTCACCTGCAGTCCGCACCTGCCGGAGACCGTCGGGGTGATCGCCCGCCGGCCGGCCGGTCTCGAGCTGGTCGACGTCCGGCCCTACCTACCCGGGGTGCCGGACCTCGGCGCGGGGCCGACGGTCCAGCTCTGGCCGCACCGGCAGGGCACCGACGCGATGTTCCTGGCCCTGCTGCGCCGGGCCTGACGGCTCCGCCCGGCCCACCGGCGAAACGCCGAACACCTACGCTGACGGCGTGGCTCCATTGATCGCACCCAGCATCCTGTCCGCCGACTTCGCCCGGCTCGCCGACGAGATCGGCCGCATCCATGGCGCCGACTGGGTGCACGTCGACGTCATGGACGCGCACTTCGTGCCGAACCTGACGATCGGGCTGCCGGTGGTCGAGGCGATCCGGCGGTCCACCGACATCCCGCTCGACTGCCACCTGATGATCGACGACCCGGACACCTGGGCGCCGCGGTACGCCGAGGCCGGTGCGTACAACGTGACCGTGCACGCCGAGGCGGTGCGCGACCCGATCAGCACGGCGATGGACATCAGGGCCGCCGGCGCCAAGGCCGGTCTTTCGCTCAAGCCGGGCACCGACCTGGACGACTGGGTCGATGCGCTGCGCAGCTACGACACGCTGCTGATCATGACCGTGGAACCCGGTTTCGGCGGGCAGTCCTTCATGGCCGAGATGATGGACAAGGTGAGCCGGGCCCGGCGGATGGTCGACACCGGCCATCTGACCGTGGTCATCGAGGTCGACGGTGGGATCGCCGAGGACACCATCGCGCAGGCCGCCGAGGCCGGCGCCGACTGTTTCGTGGCCGGCTCGGCCGTCTATGGCGCCGACGACCCCGCCGCGGCGGTGGCCCAGCTGCGGGCGCTGGCCGCCGCCGCGCGGTGACCAGCCCGGCTGAACCGAACTGGCGCCGGTCCGCGTGGTGACCACGGTGGCGTGCGTCACGCCCGGCCGACCCGGGCACCGGGTGGGCGTGGGGGAGGATGGAACGGGACCGGCGATGCGGCCGGCCCGCCGAAGGGAAGGTCGATGTTCACCGGCATCGTGGAGGAACTCGGCGAGATCGTCTCGCTGGACGTGGCACCGGACGGCGGCGACGCCCGCCTGGTCGCGCACGCGCCGACCGTCACCGCCGACGTCCGGCACGGCGACTCGATCGCCGTCTCCGGGGTCTGCCTGACCGTCGTCGACTTCGCGGACGGCACGTTCGCCGCTGACCTGATGGCCGAGACCCTCGATCGCACCGCTGCCGGCCGCTGGCGGCCGGGAACCGCGGTCAACCTGGAGCGCTCGGTGACCCCGTCGACCCGGCTCGGCGGCCACCTGGTCCAGGGGCACGTGGACGGCGTCGGCACGATCACCGCCCGGGTCGAGCACGACGGGTACGACGAGGTCAGGATCGGCGTGCCGGCCGACCTCGGCCGCTACCTCGCCGGCAAGGGCGCGGTCGCGGTGGACGGGATCTCACTGACGGTCATCGACGTCGTCGACAGCGCCGACGGCACCGAGTTCGGTGTCGGCATCATCCCGGAGACGCGCAAGGCCACCACCATGGGCGCGCGCCGGGTCGGTGACCCGGTCAACATCGAGGTGGACGTGATGGCCAAGTACGCCGAACGGCTGCTCGCGTTCCACGCCGCCGGCGACTCTCTATCGGAACAGGTGAGCAGCCGATGACGGTGCATCCGCGCAGCACCCGGCGCAGTCCGAACGACACTCCGCGCCGAGCGGTGGCGACCGGGCGAACCGGACGCGCACCGACGCCGGTTTCGACACCGTCGAGTTCGCGGTCGCCGAGATCGCCGCCGGCCGCGCCGTGGTGGTGATCGACGACGAGGACCGGGAGAACGAGGGCGATCTGATCTTCGCCGCCGAGCTCGTCACTCCGGAACTGATCGCCTTCATGGTGCGGTACACCTCCGGATACGTCTGCGTGCCGATCACCGAGTCCGACGCCGACCGACTGGAACTGCCGCCGATGTCCCGGATCAACCAGGACCCCCGCGGCACCGCTTACGCGGTGACCGTCGATGCCCGTAACGGCGTGTCGACCGGCATCTCGGCCGTCGACCGGGCGCACACCATCCGGCTGCTGGCCGACCCGTCGTCGTCGGCCGCCGACTTCTCCCGGCCCGGGCACGTGGTTCCGCTGCGCGCCCGCGACGGGGGCGTGCTGGTCCGGGCCGGGCACACCGAGGCCGCCGTCGACCTGGCCGTGATGGCCGGCCTGTCGCCGGCCGGGGTGCTCTGCGAGATCGTCAGCGAGAAGGACCCGCTCGGCATGGCCCGGACCGACGAGCTGCGGGTGTTCGCCGACGACCACGATCTCGCGCTGATCACCATCGCCGATCTCATCGCCTACCGGCGACGCACCGAGCGGCAGATCGAGCAAGGTCGCCGATGCCCGACTTCCGTTGCCGGAGGGGGAGTTCCGCGCCATCGGATACACTGTCCAAGGTGACCAGGCGGGAGCTGGTCGCGTTGGTCTACGGCGACCTCGGTGACGGCGAGGACGTGCTGGTGCGGGTGCACTCCGAGTGCCTGACCGGTGACGTGCTCGGCTCACTGCGCTGCGACTGCGGTCCGCAGCTGCACGCGGCCTTGCGGGCCGTGGTCGACGAGGGCCGCGGGGTGGTGCTGTACATCCGCGGCCACGAGGGCCGGGGGATCGGCCTGCTGCAGAAGCTGCGCGCCTACGAGTTGCAGGACGCCGGCGCCGACACCGTCGATGCCAACCTGGCGCTCGGGTTCGCCGGCCGACGCCCGCGAGTACGGCACCGGCGCGCAGGTGCTTGTCCGACCTCGGCATCCGATCGATGCGGCTGCTCACCAACAATCCGACGAAGCGGGCCGGTCTCGAGGGCTACGGTCTGTCCATCGTCGGCCGGGTGCCGTTGCCGGTGTCGGTGAACCCGGAGAACCTGCGGTACCTGACGACCAAGCGTGATCGGATGGGTCATGACCTGGAAGAACTCGACAACGTCGACGTGGGCCATGCCTGAGCGGCGCAGGCCGAACGGCTCGCGGGACGGGCGGCGGTCCCGGTGAGCGGCGAGGGCCGTGCCCGGGGCGACGGAGCTGGTGGCCGACGGGCTGCGGGTCGGCATCGTCGCGACCCGCTGGCACGCCGACATCACCGACCTGCTGCTGGACCGGGCGCTGGCGGCCACCGTCGCGGCCGGCGCCGGCGAACCCGACCGTGGTGCGGGTGCCGGGCGCGATCGAACTGCCGGTGGTGGCCCAGCAATTGGCCGCCGACCACGACGCAGTGGTGGCGCTGGGCGTGGTCATCCGCGGCGGCACCCCGCACTTCGAGTACGTCTGCGACTCGGTGACCGCCGGCCTGACCCGGGTCGCCCTCGACGCGGGCGTGCCGGTCGGCAACGGTGTGTTGACCTGCGACACCGTCGAGCAGGCGGAGGCCCGCAGCGGCGCATCCGGGCGCCGCCGAGGACAAGGGCGCCGAGGCGGCGCGGGCCGCGATCGAGACGGCCCTGGTGCTGCGCGGGCTGCGACAACCGAACAGCCGCATGGGTTTCGGTCGCGTGACCGACGAGCCGGTCCTGCTGCTGGTGCGGCCGCGGCGGATCGCCGATCTACGCGGGCATCGCCGTCGGCCGTGGTGCTGTCCACCATGGTGGTCGTCGGGCTGCTGCTGCGCGGCACCAGCGCCGGCGTGCAGTTCCGGGTCTCCGACCAGATCGGCCTGATCGGGGTCGGCGTGCTGATGTCGGCGGCGATCATGACCGCGGCCCGGCCGCGGCTGCGCGTGTTTGCGACCGGGCTCGGAGTGCGGAACGTGTTCGGCGAGAAGCGCTTTCCCTGGGAGGGCATCGTCAGGGTGGCCTTTCCCGAGGGCTCACCGTGGGCGCAGCTGATCCTGGCCGACGACGACGCTACATGGTGATGGCGATCCAGGCGATGGACCAGCCAACGGGCCGTCGACGCGCTGCGCGAAGTCCGGGACCTGCACCGGACGTACGGGCCGCCGGAGCCGACGCCCCCGTCGCCGGAGGCACTCGCCGCGCGGGAGGCCAGCGCCCGTGACGAGTACCGCCGCCCGCTCGGCCGGCTGGAGATCATCGACCAGGAGAAGGCGGCCAAGCACCAACGCCGCTGACCCCCGGCCCGCGGGGAGTTGATCCGCCCAAAACGGGCGCAATCCTTGGAGAAACTCCCCGCAGCCCGGTGCAGGTGTTGATCTTGGTCGGACGTGCTGACGCCGTCGGCACCACCCCTGGGCTCCGTGTCAGCGCGCGGTGCGCGCGGTGTCAGCGGGCCGGTGCACTCTGAAACCTGACCACGTGTGAACCGCACTGATGACTACAGCTGAGCACGACCATGACCGCTCGACGGGGAACCCGCTCCACCGGTCCCGACTCGAGACGAACGGAGTACACCGTGACCTACGCATTCGAGGCCGAGGGACTGCGCAAGCGCTTCGGCACCACCCAGGCCCTGGACGGCGTCGACCTCGCCGCCCGCGAGGGCACCGTCCTCGGCGTGCTCGGGCCCAACGGCGCCGGCAAGACCACCGCCGTCCGGATCCTCGCCACCCTGCTGCAGGCCGACAGCGGCCGCGCCACCGTCGGCGGCTTCGACGTCGCCACCCAGCCCCACCTGGTCCGCCAGACCGTCGGCCTCACCGGCCAGTACGCGTCGGTCGACGAGGACCTCACCGGCACTGCAGAACCTGGTGCTGATCGGCACGCTGCTCAACCTGTCCGGCACGCGACGCCAAGGCCCGGGCCGCCGAGCTGCTCGAGTGGTTCGACCTGACCGAGGCCGCCGGCCGGACGGCCAAGACCTACTCCGGCGGCATGCGCCGCCGGCTCGACCTGGCCGCCAGCCTGGTCGGCCGCCCGTCGGTGATCTTCCTCGACGAGCCGACCACCGGGCTCGACCCGGCCAAGCGCGAGGACATGTGGGAGGTCGTCCGCAGCCTGGTCGCCGACGGGCTCGACCGTGCTGCTCACCACCCAGTACCTCGACGAGGCCGACGCGCTGGCCGACGAGATCAGCGTCATCGACCACGGCCGGGTGATCGCCCACGACACCCCGGACGGGCTCAAGCGGATCGTCGGCGGCCAGCGGATCGAGGTCCGGCCCGACCGACCCGGCCCGGCTCGACGACGTCCGCCGGATCCTGCGCCGAGGTCTCCGGCGCGCACCCGCAGCTCGACCGGCCGCGACGTGCTCACCGTCCCGGTGTCCGACGAGGGCGCGCTCGGCGCCGTCCGTCGACCGGCTGCGCGACGCCGGACATCTCGGTCCACGAACTTTCCCTGCACCTGCCCAGCCTGGACGAGGTCTTCCTGACCCTGACCGGCCGCACCGAGACCGACAGACTACCGAGGAGGACGCAGCATGACCACCATCGACCACCTCACCCACTCCGCCCGCAGCGCGCCGATGGCCGCCGACGCCGTCGCGGCACCCGCACCGCCGGCGCTGCCGGCACGTCGTCGCGCTGGCCAAGCGCAGCCTGATCAAGACCTGGCGCACGCCCGAGGCGCTGATCGACGTCACCCTGCAGCCGGTCATCTTCCTGCTGCTGTTCACCTACATCTTCGGCGGCGCCATCGCCGGCGGCTCGACAGCACGACTACCTGCAGTTCCTGCTGCCCGGCATCCTCGGCCAGACCATCGCGATGGCCGGCGTCGCGCATCGGCCAGAACCTCAACGCCGACATCGAGAAGGGCGTGTTCGACCGGTTCCGGTCGTTGCCGATCGCCCGGTCGGCCCCGCTGGTCGGCGCCGTCGCTGCCGACGTCGTCCGCTACCTGATCCTGTGCGTGGTCACCCTCGGCTTCGGCTACCTCATGGGCTTCCGGATCGAGACCAACGCCGTGTCCGCGCTGGCCGCGGTCGGCCTCTCGATCGCGTTCGCGCTGTGCTTCTGCTGGATCTCGGTCTGGGTCGGCATGATCGTCCGCACGCCGGGCGCGGTGCAGGGCGTGATGTTCCTGCATCGTGCTGCCGCTGTCGCTTCGGCGTCCAGCACGTTCGTCGACCCGGCCACCATGCCGGGCTGGCTGCAGGCCTTCGTCAAGGTCAACCCGATCTCGCCACCTGGTCGGCACCGTCCGCGGCCTGATGATCGGCGGTCCGGTGGCCGAGCCACCTGATCTGGACGCTGGTCTGGATGGCCGTCCTGCTGGTGGTCTTCGTGCCGCTGGCGCTGCGCGCCTACCGCCGCCGCGCCTGACCCGGCGGGCGGCAACGTCCGGCAACCGGTGAGCTATCGGCTCGCTGTTTGCCGGACGTTGCGCTGTCCGCAACAGGTCGACCAGCGGCGCCGGGTCGACCCGCTTGATGGCGGCGTCCGACGACAGGTTGCGCCCGGCCGCGTAGGCAGCCTCGAAGTCGTCAGCGCCCAGGGCGGCGATCAGCGTCTGCCCGCAACCGGGCCACCACGAGGTCGTGCTGGTCGTCGCTGCCCCGCAGACGGGCGGCGGCCCCGAGGATCTCGGCGCCATCGGCGGCCCGGCCGATCGCGTCGGCGAACGCCGCGGCCGATACCGCCACGCCGGCCAGCACCGGCCGATCGGCGGTACCCACGCCCGCCGGATAGGAGCGGAGCAGGTCGTCGGCCGCGGTGTCCAGATCGTCCGACCGGATCGCGCTCACCGCACACACCGCACCGGCCAGCGCGATCAGGTGCTGGTAGATGGGGTTTCCCCGTGGACCGGCGGACACCCGTTGCCGCAGTTGGTCGGCGGACTGCTGGGCGCGGGCCAGGTCGCCCTCGGCCAGCGCCACGCCGATCAGCGCGGCATCGGAGATCAGGATCCGTTCCAGATCGGCCGGCCGCCCGTCGGGACTGACCCGGGCCCGGGCGATCTCGGCCTTGGCCGCGTCGAAGTCCCCCAGCCGCAGCCGAAGACGCGGCCAGCCGTAGCCGGATCAACAGGTCGTCCTCGGTGCTCCCGAGTTCCCGCAGGTAGCTGCCGGCCTGCTCGTAGTCGGCAATCGCGCCGGCCACGTCCCCGTCCATCGCCCGGACGCTGGCCCTGGCCGTCAGCGTGTTCGACAGTCCCCAACGCTCGCCGATCGCCACGAACTCGGCGTGGGCCTCGTCGACCTCGCGGCGCATGGTGTCCACGTCGCCGTTGTTCTCCAGCAGCATGACGTGGGTGGCCAGCGTCACGGCGCGGGCCCAGGGGTCCGTCATCGCCCGGCCGCGCGCGACGAGTCGGTCGATCTCGTCGAACTCGTTGGCGAAGAACGCGCTGATCAACCGGACCACCAGGGTGGTCGGGTCGGTGCCGTCGTCGACCGCGGCCAGGCGCGCGCCGACGACGCCGATCCTGCCGGTGATGTCGTTCCAGGCCTCCTCGCTGCGATCGGCCCCGGTGGACACCGCGGCCAGCAGGTGCGCGGCCTCGACCAGCACCCGGGCCGGGCTGTCCGTGCCGGCGGTTCGCTGCAGGGCGAAGTCGGCCCAGACCGTCATGTCGGCGTGGTTGCCGGTGACGTTCCAGAACCAGGCCAGATCGCGCACCAGCGTGAGAGTGGCGGTACCTGAACCGGAGTCACCCAGGTACCGGAGGGCGGCGAGCATGTTGTCGCGCTCGGCGCCGAACACCGCGAGCGCGTCGAGTTGCTCCGCGGTCCGCAACACCGGGTCCAGCTCGCGGGCGACGCCGGCGAAGTAGTTCGCGTGCGCCGCCCGGGCCGCGCCGAGTTCGTCCCGCTCGTCCAACCGTTCGACGCCGTATTCCCTGATCGTCTCCAGCATTCGATACCGGCCATGCGCGCGGTCGCCACCGGCATCATCGACCGGGCCGGCCAGCTGCAGGAGCGACTTGTCCACCAGGGCCAGCAGCAGGTCGGGCACGTCGCGGGGGTCCAGGGAGCCGTATCCACACACCGCAACCGCCGCCGAGATGGTGGCCCCGGCCGGGAACACCGCCAGCCGTTCGGCCAGCAACCGCTCGGCCGGTCCCAACAGGTCCCAGCTCCACTCGACGACCGCTCGGAGGGTGCGGTGCCGGGCCACCGCGGTGCGCACGCCGCCGGCCAGCAGCCGGAACCGGTCGTCGAGCCGTGCGGCGATCTCGGACACCGGCAGCACCCGCAACCTGGCCGCCGCGAGCTCGATGGCCAACGGCAGTCCGTCGAGCCGGCGGACGATCTGCACGATCGAGCGGACCGTGTCCGCGGTGAGGGCGAAATCCGCCGCGCGCCGCCGATCCCCGGGCCAGCAGCAACTCGACGGCCGGGTAACCGGCCGCCTGCCCGGCGGTGGCGTCCTCGGGCGGCAGGCCAAGAGGTGGGATCGCGCACAGCGCCTCGCCCGGAATGCCGAGCGGTTCGCGGCTGGTGGCCAGCACCCGCACGGCCGGGCAACGCTGCAGGATCGCGGCGACCAGGTCGGCCACCCCACCGATGAGGTGCTCACAGTTGTCCACGACCAGCAGGGCATCGGAGTCGGCCAGCATGGCGAACATCCGGTCGGCCGGCGTCATCCCCGGCCGCAGATCCGCCCGGCGGTCGAGGATGCCGTTGGCCTGCATGCCCAGTGCCGACAGCACGGCCCGGGCCAGCGAGGTCTCCTCGGTGACCGGGGCGAGTTCGACCATCCAGACACCGTCGCGCAGCCGCTCCACCCAGGGTGTCGCGGCGTGCTCGGCCAGCCGGGTCTTGCCCGCGCCGCCGGGCCCGACGATGGTGGTCAGGCGCCCGGCGTCCAGCAGCTGGGCGACCCGGCCCAGCTCGGCCTCCCGGCCGACGAAGCTCGACACCTCGGCCCGTAGGTTGGTGTGCCGGACCGCAGCCGGGTTCGGGTCCGGTTCGCTGCCGCGCAACAGCTGCAGGTGCTGGGCCTGGAGGTCCGGGCCCGGGTCGGTGCCCAGTTCGTCGGCCAGCCGCGCCCGCAGCGACTGGTAGGCGGTCAACGCGTCGGCGGTGCGACCGGCGGCCCCCAACGCCGCCATCAGCCGGCTGACGAACTGTTCGTGCAGGGGGTGGGCGGCGACCAGTTCCTCCAGTTCGCCGATCACCTCGGCGCCCGCGCCCAACTGCAGATCGGCATCGATCCGGTCGCCCAGCGCGGCCAGGCGTTCCTGCTCCCAACGGGCCAGTAGCACGCCGCTGTACGGGGCGTCGTCGGCGTCGACCAGGGCGGCGCCGCGCCACAGCGCGAGCGCCTCGACCAGCGCGGTCTTGGCACCGAGGGCATCTCCGGCGCGCAGCCGCTGCCGACCGGTGGCGACCAGCGCGGTGAAGGTGATCGCGTCCACGTCCGATGCCTCGACGGCGAGCCGGTAGCCGGTGGGCACCTGCTGGATCAGCGCGGGGTCGCCCAGACCCCGGCGCAGTCGGGAGACCAGGGACTGCAGCGAGTTGGTGACGGCGGTCGGCGGGTCGTCGGGCCAGACGGCCTCGACCAGTTCCGCTGGTGACACCGGCCGAGGAGCATCCACCGCGAGTCGGGTGAGCAGCCGGCGCAGCCGGGCCCCGGCCACCGGGACGATCCGGTCGCCCACCCGCACCTCGAGCGGCCCGAGGACACCGATCTGCACCCACCCACTGTGACAGACCCAGGCGTCGCAAGAATTACCCCGGTTCGGCGAGGATCAACTTCGACGACGAGGAGGAAGTTGTTGCCTTCCGTCACACCCGTCACAAGGTAAGCGAAGTTGATCCTCGCAGCGAGCCGGATGGGGCAGCGCAGGGTTCAGCGTTCGCCCGGGCCCTGGCCGGGGGCGTCCGGCTCCACCGAGTAGTCGCGGAACGCCGCCTTGCAGCGCCTGCACACCGTCCCGGAAGGCGGCGGCGTGCGGCCCGAGGTCAGGCGCAGAGGCGTTGACCAGCCCGGCCAGGGCGGTGATCAGGGTGCGGGCCTGATCCAGGTCGCGATGGCCGGGGTGGTTGGGATCGGGGTCGGCCAGGCCGAGCTGCTCGGCGGCGGCGGACATCAGCATCACGGCCGCGCGGCTGATCACCTCGACCGCGGGGATGTCGACCAGATCACGGGACGGCGTCCCGGTAGCGTCGAGGTCCAGATCATGATCGGTCAGGGTCGGGCTGACCTGCTCCGATGGTTCCGGCACGGGTTCGTCGGGGCTGCTCACACCGTGTAGACTGGCAGGCGCGACCAGCCCCTGTGTCACCGACCTCCGAGTTCGGAGGACGACGACCGGGGGGAGCAAGCGGAGTCCCGACTCCCACCCGCGCAGCCGCAGGCAGCCGGGTCCGGTCACCGGCCTTCGGGCCGGCACGCCCGCCCACACCGGCGGGTCGACCGGTCGTGTCGGGGTCCCGCGCGCTCTCGCCGCGGGACCTTTTCGCATGCCGGTAACCCGGGTTCGGACAGGTGCGGCGGTGGCTGATCGCGGCCCATTCACCGTTCGTATCAGGAGGATTCAATCAGCGTCGAGCCACGCATCAACGACCGGATCCGCGTCGCCGAAGTTCGGCTGGTCGGAGCCGAGGGGGAGCAGATCGGCATCATCTCGGTGACCGAAGCCCTGCGGATGGCCCAGGACCAGGACCTCGACCTGGTCGAGGTCGCGCCGGACGCCCGCCCCCCGGTGGCCAAGCTCATGGACTACGGCAAGTTCAAGTACGAGAGCGCGCAGAAGGCCCGTGAGGCCCGCCGGAACCAGGTTCTGACGGTCATCAAGGAGATGAAGCTCCGCCCGAAGATCGACGACCACGACTACGAGACCAAGAAGGGCCATGTGGTCCGGTTCCTCAAGGCCGGTGACAAGGTCAAGGTGACGATCATGTTCCGCGGTCGCGAGCAGTCCCGCCCCGAGTTGGGGTTCCGGCTGCTGCAGCGGCTCGCGGCGGACGTCTCCGAACTCGGCATCATCGAGAGTGCGCCGAAGCAGGACGGCCGCAACATGATCATGGTCCTGGCCCCGCACAAGCAGGTCAGGCCCCGCCAGTCGGCGACGCCGACGCCGGCGCCGGCGCCGGCCCAGTAACAAGCAGGCCCAGTAGCAAGCGGGCCCGGTAACAAGCGGCAGTACCAGCAGGACCCAGCGGTACGGCAATCCGCCGTGCCGCGACGAACAACGCCCCAGCGGCGGCCCACCACGGGCGCCCGGGGCACTGCGACAGTGAGGAAGACGATGCCGAAGAACAAGACCCACTCCGGGATGAAGAAGCGGGTCCGGCTCACCGGTACCGGGAAGATCGTGCACGCCGGCACCGGCAAGCGACACCACTTGGAGAACAAGTCGACCACGTACACCCGTCGTCAGGACGGCATGCACCAGATCGCTGACGTCGACGTCCCGCGGGTCCGCCGCATGCTGGGCATCTGACCTTTCCCTCCCACTTTTCCCCGCAGTCCCGGTCGGCCCTGCGCCGACCACGAACGAGAAAGACAGGTGTCCCGTGGCACGCGTCAAGAGGGCGGTCAACGCCCAGAAGAAGCGCCGCACGATGTTGGAGCACGCCTCCGGCTACCGCGGCCAGCGCTCCCGGCTGTACCGCAAGGCCAAGGAGCAGGTGCTGCACTCGCTCAACTACGCCTACAACGACCGGCGCAAGCGCAAGGGTGACTTCCGCCAGCTGTGGATCACCCGGATCAACGCCGCCGCCCGTGCCCACGGGATGACCTACAACCGGTTCATCCAGGGCCTCAAGGCCGCCGGTGTCGAGGTCGACCGCAAGGTGCTGGCCGACCTCGCGGTGCGCGACGAGGCTGCGTTCGCCGCGCTCGTGGTCATCGCCCGCGAGGCCGTGCCGTCGGTGGCGGACGCGTCGGCCACTGATGGCACGGCCGAGGACGCCGCCTGAGCACGCCGCCGCCCGGCCGTCGTCGGTCGGGTTCGTCGGGTCGACGCCCGGCCGGTGCCCCACCGGCCGGGCGTTCCGCGTCCGCAGCCGCGGTTCCCGCCGAGGCCGAACCGGAACCCGGCGTGCTGACCGAACGGTCGGCGCGTATCGCCGCGGCGCACAGGCTGCTGCGACGTCCCCGCCGGGCCGAAGCGGGCGAGTTCCTGGCCGAAGGCGCCCAAGCGGTTCGGGAGGCAGTGGCCGCCGAACGGGACAACCCGGAGACGGTCCTCGAGCTGTATCTCACGGCGGAGGCAGGTCGGCGTAACGTCGAGCTGGTCCGGGCCGCCTACGCGGCCGGTATCGAGGTCACCCAGGTGACCGACCGGGCTGCGGCCGCATTGTCGGACACCGTCACCCCCCAGGGACTGGTCGCCCGCTGCCGACTGCTGGACGTGGACCTGTCCACCGTGCTCGAGCGCAGCCCACGGCTGATCGCCGTGCTGGTGCAGGCGAGCGACCCGGGCAACGCCGGCACCGTGGTCCGGCTCGCCGATGCGGCCGGCGCCGACGCCGTGCTCTTCGCCGGCGATGCGGTCGACCCGTTCAATCCCAAGGCGGTCAGGGCGAGCACCGGCTCGCTGTTCCACCTGCCGATCGTCCGGTGCCCTGACCCGGTGGACGCGGTCGAGCAAATGTCGGCGTCCGGCCTGTCCGTGCTGGCCACCACCGGTGCCGCGGATCTCGATCTGGACGCCGCGCGGGCGGGCGGAATCCTCGATCTGCCGACCGCCTGGCTGTTCGGATCCGAGGCACACGGACTGCCGCCGAGCGTCCTTGCGGCCGCCGACGAGCGGGTCAGGGTGCCGATCCACGGCCGAGCCGAATCGCTCAACCTGGCTACCGCCGCCGCCATCTGCCTCTACGCCAGCGCGACCGCCCACCGCAGCTGACCCCGGCGTGGCCGACCGTGCCACGATGGGCCCATGACGGCCGCAACTGACCTGCCCGACGTCGCCCGGGCCGAGGTCTGGGTGGCCACGGTCACCCCGTTCCGCGTCGACGGCGAACTCGACACCGCCGCGCTGGCGCCGCTGTTCGACCGGCTGCGCAGCTCCGGCGTGGACGGCGTCTTCGTGAACGGCACCACCGCTGAATTCGTGGCCATGGACGACGACGAGCGGACGACCACGATCGCCGCGGCCCTGGGGGTTTTCGGACCGGATCGGGTGATCGCGCACGTCGGCGCCGCCGACGCCAGGCACGCGTCCCGACTGGCCCGGCGGGCGGTGGACCTGGGCGCGCACCGACTGGCGGCGATCACCCCGTACTACCTGCCGGCCGGGCCGCACGGGCTGCGCAGCTACTACGAGTCGATCTGCGCCGCGGCGCCACGGGCCGAGGTGTTCGGATACTTGTTCGAGCAGCGCACAGGTCTGGACGTGTCGCCGGATGAGTTCGCAGAGCTGGCCACGATTCCCGGCGTGGTCGGCGTGAAGGTCAGTGGCCAGTCGGCGGATCGGGTGCTCGACTATGTGGTGGCGGCCCCGGACGCACGTGTCTACGCGGGCAACGATCGTGCGTTCGCGGACGTGGTGGGCGGCGGTGGCAGCGGGGTGGTGTCCGGCGCCGCCGGGGTGTTCCCGGTGCCGTGGGTCACGATGGCCGCGGCCCTGCGGTCGGGCGACGCCGACGCGGTAGCGGCGGCCCAAACCACCATCGATCGGGTGTCGGACGCCTTCGCCGGCGGCAATCTCGACCACCTCAAGGCCGCCCTGGCCGAGTTCGGTTTGCCCGGCGGTCCGGTCCGGGTCGCCCTGGACGGCCCGAATGATGCTGGGCTGCAACGGATCCGCGCGGTCGCCGACCTGCTGACCTGAGGCCGTGCGCGGCCTCGGCCGGCGCGCCGCGGGTTCAGGACCAGCCGTAACGGGCGCGCAGGGCTATGGCCACCTCGTCGTAGTGCCTGCGCTCCAGGGCGGAGGCCTCGCGGCGCATGCCGCGGGCATGCACCCGGAGCACCCGGTCGATCCGCACCCAGGACGGCCGATGTTCGCCGTCCCATGCGCCCGCGCCGACCGGGACGAAATCCGCGTCCTGGTGGGGCTTGCTCGTCAGCTGCACCGCCAGCACCGTTCCACTGACCTCGGCCGCGACCACCAGCACCGGCCGGTCCTTGCCGCGACCGTCGTTCTCCTCGTAGGGCACCCAGGTCCAGACGATCTCCCCGGGATCCGGGTCGCCGTCCGTGCACGGCGAATACGACATCCGGACCTTGCCCACCGACCGCGGTTCGACCTCGACCGTGCGGTCGGGACCCGACTGCCCGGGAGAGGCGTCGTCCGGGCGTCCGGTCGTCGGAGCCGAGGTCCGGGCCCGGGCACCGTGCCCAGGACTCGGCTCAGCAGGTCTTTGATCCAGGCCACGCACGGGACGATAGCCGACCGCATCGATGGCGGGCCGGCGCCTCCCGACAGCGAGGAACGGTCGATTTCGTTGTCGTACCCGAACGCCGCTGTGGCATCATCGGAGCATGACCCAGCTCCAGTCCCGATTTACCGAGCCCGCGCCCGGGCTCCCCATCGGCTGACGCTGCGTCGGCATCTGCCCCGGGCCGGGCAACCCGACCTTGTCTCCTGATCGCGAGGGACAGGGTCGTCGTGCCTGGTGGCGGCCTCGCGCCGCTCGCCACGACTAAACTTCGTCCTGATCTCCCGCCCGGAAGGCTTCGATGACCGAGACCACGAACACGTTCGATCCGACCGACGCGACCGCCGTGCGGGCGGCCGCCGAGGCCGCGCTCGCCGCCATCGCCGAGGCCGACGATCTCGACGAACTCAAGGCCGCCCGCATCGCCCAGGCCGGCGAGCGGTCGCCGCTGGCGCTGGCCAACCGAGCCATCGGCGCGCTGCCCAAGGACGCCAAGGGGGCCGCCGGCCGGCTGGTCGGAGTGGCCCGGCGCGAGGTTTCCGAGGCCCTGACCGCCCGGTGAGCAGGTCCTGGTCGCCGAGCGCGACGCCCGGGTGCTGGTGGACGAGGCGGTCGACGTCACCCTGCCGTACGACCGCCGGCGACCGGCGCCCGGCACCCGATCTCGATGATCATGGAGGAGATCGCCGACATCTTCGTGGCCATGGGCTGGGAGATCGCCGACGGTCCGGAGCTGGAGACCGAGTGGTTCAACTTCGACGCGCTGAACTTCGCGCCGGATCATCCGGCCCGCGCCATGCAGGACACCTTCTACGTCGACGATCCCGACGGCGCGGCAGCAGTAGTGCCGGCGAGGTCCGGCATGGTGCTGCGCGACCCACACCTCGCCGGTGCAGGTCCGCACCATGCTGCGCGCAACCGCCGCCGATCTACGTGGCCTGCCCCGGCCGGGTCTACCGCACCGACGAACTCGACGCCACCCACACCCCGGTGTTCCACCAGGTCGAGGGGTTGGCCATCGACCGGACACCTGTCCATGGCGCACCTGAAGGGCACGCTCGACCACTTCGCCCGGGCGATGTTCGGTCCGGAGTCGCGGACCCGGCTGCGCCCGTCGTTCTTCCCGTTCACCGAGCCGTCCGCGGAGATGGACGTCTGGTTCCCGGAGAAGAAGGGCGGCGCCGGCTGGGTCGAGTGGGGCGGCTGCGGCATGGTCGACCCGAATGTGCTGCGCGCCTGCGGGATCGACCCGACCGAGTGGTCCGGTTTCGCCTTCGGCATGGGGGTCGACCGCACCCTGCAGTTCCGCAACGGCATCGTCCGACATGCGCGACCTGGTCGAGGGCGACGTCCGGTTCACCGCCGACGTTCGCCGCGCCGCCGCACTGAGCGTGACGGTCCCTGATCCGCCGCCGCCAGCCGCCTCCCGACGAACGAAGGAAAACCCAGACATGCGCGCCAGTCTCGACTGGATCCGGCAGTGGATCGACCTGCCCGCAGTCAATCACCGGCCGAGCAGGTCGCCGACGCGTTCGTGCGGATCGGGTTCGAGGTCGAGGAGATCCACACCGCGCCGGCGATCGACGGCGACCTGGTGGTCGGCCGGGTGCTCACGGTCGAGGAGCTGACCGAGTTCAAGAAGCCGATCCGGTTCTGCACGGTCGACGTCGGCGCCCGGCAACGGTCCGGACGGTTCCGATGAGCCGCGCGGGATCATCTGCGGCGCAACGAATTTCGGCGTCGGGCGACCACGTCGTCGTCGCGCTGCCGGGCACCACGTCTGCCGGGCGGCTTCACCATCGGCTCGCGGCCGACCTACGGCCGGCTCTCCGACGGGATGATCTGCTCGGCGCGGGAACTCGGGCATCGGCACCGACCACGACGGCATCCTGGTGCTGGACGGCGACGCCGAGATCGGTGCCGACGCCCGCGGAGTCATCGGCTCCGACGACACCGTCTTCGAGCTTGCGGTCAACGCCGGACCGCGGCTACGCCATGTCGATCCGCGGGCTGGCCCGCGAGCTGTGCCGCCGCCTTCGACCTGCCGTTCACCGACCAGGCCGCCGGGCCGGCGCCGACCGGTCGACCGCGAGCGGCTACCCGGTCCGCATCGACGACCCCGCCGGCTGCGGCCGTTTCGTCACCGTCACCGTGCCCGGCGTCGATCCGTCGCGCCCCCTCGCCGTACTGGATGCGTCGGCCGGTTGCTCGCGGCCGGGATCAGGTCGATCTCGCTGGCGGTCGACATCACCAACTACGTGATGCTCGAGTACGGCCACCCGCTGCACGCCTTCGACGCCGGGCAATCTGGCGGGTGACATCGTCGTCCGGCGGGCGCGAGCCGGGCGAGACGCTGCGCACCCTCGACGGAGTCGATCGCCGTCTTGGAGCCCAGACGATCTGCGTGGTCGCCGACGACTCCGGCGCCGATCTCGCATGGCCGGGGTGATGGGCGGCGAGGCCACCGAGATCGCGTCTGCTACCACCGATGTGGTGATCGAGGGGGCCTACTGGGATCCGCCGGTGATCTCCCGGACCGCCCGTCGGCACAAGCTGCCGAGCGAGGCGTCCCGGCGCTTCGAGCGCGGGGTCGACCCGCAGCTGTCGCCGGTGGCCGTCGAGCGCGCCGCGGCCCTGCTGGCCGAGTTCGGCGGCGGCGCAGTCGACGACGGCCGGACCGACGTCGGTCAACCCGCCGGTGCTCGAGCCGGTCACCCTGCCGATCGGCGAGCCGCGAGCGGCTGACCGGCCGTAGCCTTCGGCCCCGGCGTCGCGGCGCGGCGGCTGGCCCAGGTCGGCTGCGCCGTCGTCGGCGTTGGCCGACGAGGTCGGCAGTTCGGTGCTGGTGGCCACGCCGCCGAGCTGGCGTCCCGACCTGACCCGGCCGGCCGACCTGGTCGAGGAGGTGGCCCGGCTCGAGGGCTACGACACCATCCCATCCAGTGTCCCGCACGCCCCGGCCGGCGACCGGGCTGCAACCCGCGGCAGCGCCGGGCCCGCGCGGTGGCCGCCGACCTGGCCTCGGCCGGTCTGACCGAAGTCGTGGTCGTTCCCGTTCCTCGGTGCCGCGCGACCTGGCCGCGCTCGGCCTGCCGGACGGGCGACGTCCGGCGGCGGGCGGTGCGGGTCAGCAACCCGCTGGACGCCGACCGGCGCGTTGCTGCGCACCACGCTGCTTGCCCGGACTGCTGGACACCGTGCAGCGCAACCTGTCCCGGGGTGCTCGCGACCTCGCGCTCTACGAGATCGGGCAGGTGTTCCTGCCCCGTGCCGATCCGCCGCGGCCGCCGGCGCTGCCGGTCGATCGCCGGCCGACGGCCGCCGAGTTGGCCGTGCTGGAGGCGTCGCTGCCGTCGCCAACCGCGGCACGTCGCCGGAGTGTTGGCCGGCGAGATCGACCGGTCCGGCTGGTGGGGCGCCGGGCCGGGTCGCCGAGTGGGCCGACGCGATCGAGCTGACCAGGCGGATCGGGCGTGGTGTGCGGGACGCGGCTGCGGGTGGTCGCCGACAGCCGGATGCCGTGGCATCCGGGCCGCTGCGCGTCGATCCGGGTCGGCGACTGGCCGGTCGGCACCGCCGGTGAACTGCACCCGGCCGTGGTCGAACGGCTCGGCCTGCCCGCCCGCACGGTGGCGCTCGAACTGAACCTGGACGGCATTCCGGAGTCCGACCTGCACACCGCCGCCTCGGTCTCGCCGTTCCCGCCGGTGCTGCTGGACGTCGCGCTGGTCGTCGACCCGGCGTGCCGGCCGCGGACGTCACCCAGGCCCTCGTCGACGGCGGAGGTGAGCTGCTGGAGTCGGTGCGGCTGTTCGACGTCTACGCCGGCGACCAGGTCGGGGCCGACCGCCGAGTCGCTGGCCTTCGCGCTGGTTGTCCGGGCCGCCGACCGCACCCTGACCGCGGCCGAGGCGAGCGCGGTCCGGGACGCGGCCGTCGCCGTGGCCGCCGAGCGCTTCGGGGCGCGTCTGCGGACCTGATCCGGCCCGAAACTGGCATCAGGTGCCCGGTGGATGTGGACAGCCGTCGCAGTCCGGTGCACGGGGATGCCACGATAGGCAGCATGCCGTCGCACTGCCCACCGACCTGTCCCGCCGTATCCAGGACGTCCGGCTACTACCCGACGCTGGTGGCCGACGTGCTGGACGTCGCGGTCGCCGGCGAGGACGTGCGGGCCCAGCTGGTGCACGCGCGAGACGACCTTCGACGCGAGACGGTCCGCCGGCACCTGTCGGTGATCGTGCTGACCGGCACCCGGCTGATCTTCGTGCACGCCGACGACCACGGCGGCGACGAGGAGCACAGCGCCGAGTCGCACGGCATCGTGACCAGCGAGTCGGTGCCGCTGTCCGCGGTCCGCACCGTGATGATCACCCATGTGGTGCCCGTCGCCCGAGCGTTACCGGGCCGGCCGGCTCGGGCAAGGAGCTGACGCTGACCATCGGCTGGGGCGCGGTCGGCCGGATCGACCTGGAGCCGGCGACCTGCGGCGACCCGCAGTGCGAGGCCGACCACGGCTACACCGGCTCGCTCACCGGCGACGACCTGTCCCTGCGGATCAGTGAGGACGCGGAGGGCAAGGACGCCGTGCGGGACGCCCTGAGCTTCGCGCGGGCGCTGTCCGCGGCCACCGTCAGCGCCGCAGCTGCGGCACGCTGATGGATGGTCCCGGTCCGACTCGCAGCGCCGCTCGTCGACATCGAGCCGTTCGCGTATCGCGCCGCCGAGCTTTGCCCTCGATCCGCTCGACGAGGTCGGCCGGCCCGATGTGCCGATCTACGGTGAGCGGACGCTCGGTGCGGTGCTCCCCGGGGTGGCCGCGGCGCTGGGCGTGCCGACCGGTCTGCCCGCGGTCGACCTTCCCGGCGTGCCGGTCGGCCTGTGTCGTGCTGCTTGACGGACTCGGACTGGAACTACTGGCCGACGCCGGTGCCGATGCTCCGTTCCTGTCCGGGCTGCTGGACGGAACCGGCCTGCTGGCCGGTTGCCCGACCACGACGGCCACCTCGATGGGCTCGTTCGGTACCGGCCTGACCCCGGGCGTGCACGGGCTGCTCGGCTACGAGGTGCTCGACCCCGACCGGGGCGTGCTGCTCAACGAACTGAAGTGGGACGCGGGCACCGACCCGCTGCGCTGGCAGCCGTACCCCACCGTGTTCGGGACCCTGGCTGCGGCCGGCGTCGCGGTCACCCGGATCGGCAATCCGGAGTTCCGCGACTCCGGACTGACCGCGGCGGCGCTGCGGGGCGGCGAACTTCATCGGCGCCAAACGTCTGCACGCCCGGGCCGACGCCGCGGTCGAGGTGCTGGCCGGCCACCGCCCGGCGCTGGCCTACGTGTACTGGGGGGACGTGGACGCCGCGGGCCACGCGCACGGCTGGCGCTCACCGGAGTGGCGGCGCGCCCTGCGGCATGCGACCGCGAGCTGGGCCGGCTGGCCCGCAGGCTGCCGCCAGGACACGCTGCTGGTGGTGACCGCCGATCACGGCATGGTGGACGTGCCGCACCGGGACCGGGTCGACCTGGCCGAGGAGCCGGCGCTGGCCCGCGGAGTGCGGGTGCTCGGCGGTGAATCCCGCTTCGCGCAGCTCTACTGCGAACCGGGCGCGGCGGCCGGGGTCGATGCGGCGGATGGCCGAAGCGTTCGGCGACCGGGCCTGGGTGCTGGACCGGGCCCAGGCGATCGCGGCCGGCTGGTTCGGACCGGTCGCCCGCCGCAACCTCGGCCGGATCGGTGACGTACTGGTCGCTGCGGCCGGTTCGTTCGCGCTGGTGGATTCGCGGACCGCGGCGCCGCAGGTGCTCCGGCTGATCGGTCAGCACGGCTCGTTGACCACGGCCGAGCAGCGGATTCCTCTGCTGTCGATACCGGCCTGAGCGCATCCCAGGCCCCCGCCTGGATGAATATGCACGCAGCTGTATAGTTCTGCGTGTGAGTGGGAATGCAGCCCCGGTGCGGGTGGCGGTCGCCGGCGCCAGTGGCTACGCGGGTGGCGAGGTGCTCCGGCTGTTGCTCGGGCACCCGGCCCTTCGAGATCGGCACGTTGACCGCGCACGGCAACGCCGGCAACCGGCTCGGGGACGTGCACCCGCACCTGCTGCCGCTGGCCGACCGAGTGCTCGAACCGACCACGGCCGTGGCGCTGGCCGGCCACGAGGTGGTGATCCTGGCGCTGCCGCACGGGCAGTCCCACGCGCTGGCCGCCCAACTCGGGCCGGACGTCGTGGTGATCGACTGCGGCGCGGACCACCGGCTCACCGACCCGGCGGCGTGGCAGCAGTTCTACGGCGGGGACCACCCGGGCAGCTGGCCCTACGGGCTGCCCGAGTTGCCCGGCGCCCGTGCCGCCCTGGTCGGTGCCCGGCGGATCGCCGTGCCCGGCTGCTACCCCGACGGCGGCGTCGGTGGCCATGGCACCGGCCCTGGCCGCCGGGTATCGCCCAGCCCGATGTCGTGGTGGTGGCCGCGTCCGGTACGTCCGGCGCGGGCCGCTCGCTCAAGGCCAACCTGCTCGGCTCCGAGGTGATGGGTTCGGTCAGCGCCTACGGCGTCGGCGGCGTCCATCGGCACACCCCGGAGATGGTGCAGAACCTCAGCGCGGCCGCCGCTGACGCCCGTCCGGGTCTCCTTCACCCCGCTGCTGGTGCCGATGCCCCGGGGCATCCTGGCCACGGTGCAGCGCGCCGGCTGCGCCCGGGGTCGACCTGGCCGCAGGTGCGCGCGGTCTACGAGAAGGCCTACGGCGACGAGCCGTTCGTTCATCTGCTACCCGAGGGACAGTGGCCGGCCACCAGTTCGACGCTCGGGGCGAACACCGTGCTGCTGCAGGTGGCCGTGGACCGAGGCGGCCGGACGCGTGGTGGTGGTCGCCGCCGTGGACAACCTGACAAAGGGCACGGCCGGCGCCGCGCTGCAGTGCCTGAACCTGGCGCTCGGCCTGCCGGAGACGCTGGGACTACCGATCGCCGGAGTGGCGCCGTGAGCCGGGAGGATGCATGAGTGTCACTGCAGCACAGGGATTCCGGGCGGCCGGGGTCACCGCCGGGCTGAAGTCGTCCGGTAACCCCGACGTGGCCCTGGTGCTCAACGACGGTCCGCACCCCGCCGCGGCCGCGGTGTTCACCGGCAACCGGGTGCAGGCGGCACCGGTGCGATGGTGCCGGCAGATCATGGCCGATCCGTCCGGTACCGGTCCGACCGCGGTGATCCTGAACTCCGGCGGCGCCAACGCCTGCACCGGCCCGGCGGGCTTCGCCGACACCGTTGCCACCGCCGAAGCGGTCGCCGCACCTCACCGGCCGGCAGTCCGGAGCAGGTCGCCGTGTGCTCGACCGGGCTGATCGGCGAGCGGCTGCCGATGGATCTGCTGCTGGCCGGTGTGCGTGACGCGGTGGACGCCGCGCGGGCGGACGGCGGCGCCGACGCGGCGACGGCGATCATGACCACCGACAGCGTGCCCAAGACCGCTGTGGTGACGGTCGATGGTTTCACCGTCGGGGGGATGGCCAAGGGCGCCGGCATGCTGGCGCCGGCGTTGGCCACCATGCTGGTGGTGTTGACCACCGACGCGGTCGCCGATCGGAACGAGCTGGACGCCGCGCTGCGCGCCGGAACCCGGGTCAGCTTCGACCGACTCGACTCCGACGGTGCCATGTCCACCAACGACACCGTGCTGCTGCTGGCATCCGGCGCTTCGGGCGTGACCCCGACACCGGAAACGTTGCGGGCCGGGGTCACCCGGGTGTGCACCCAGCTGGCCGACGCGTTGCTGGCCGATGCCGAGGGTGCGACGAAGGAGATCGCCATCGAGGTGCGGCAGGCCGTGACCGAGGACGAGGCGGTCGCGGTCGGCCGGGCCGTGGCCCGCAACAACCTGGTGAAGACGGCATTCTTCGGCGGCGACGCGAACTGGGGCCGGATCCTGGCCGCCGTCGGCACGACCGATGCGACCTTCGACCCCGACCTCATCGACGTGGCCATCAACGGGGTCTGGATCTGCCGGGCCGGTGCCACCGGCGAGGACCGGGCCGGCGTCGACCTGACCGGCCGGGCGGTTCAGGTGACCATCGATCTGCACGCCGGGTCGGAGACCGCGACGATCAAGACCAACGACCTGTCCCACGCCTACGTGCACGAGAACTCGGCGTACTCGACATGAGCGCAGCCCGAACACGTCACCGGGACCACGCGCAGCGAACCCCGCGGCGACCTCGACCTGAGCACGGCGGCGGCCCGGGCCGCGGTGCTCGCCGAGAGCCTGCCGTGGCTGCAACGGTTCGCCGGTGCCATCGTGGTGGTGAAGTACGGCGGCAACGCCATGATCGACGACCACGCTCAAGACCGCCTTCGCCGCGGACATGGTGTACCTGCGCACCGTCGGGCTGCGGCCGGTGGTGGTGCACGGTGGAGGCCCGCAGATCAGCGCCATGCTCGAGCGTCTCGGCATCGCCGGGGAGTTCAAGGGTGGTCTGCGGGTCACCACGCCCGAGACCATGGACGTGGTACGGATGGTGCTGGTCGGCCAGGTCGGCCGCGAGTTGGTCGGGCTGATCAACGCCCACGGCCCGCTGGCCGTCGGCATGTCCGGCGAGGACGCCCGGCTGTTCACCGCGGCCAAGCGGTCGGTCGAGGTGGACGGTGTCACCCATGACATCGGGCTGGTCGGGGACGTCGTCGAGGTGAACCCGGCCGCGGTCCTCGACCTCATCGGCGCCGGCCGCATCCCGGTCATCTCCACGGTGGCGCCGGATGTCGACGGCGTCGTGCACAACGTCAACGCCGACACGGCCGCGGCCGCGCTGGCGGTGGCGTTGGGTGCGGCCAAACTGGTCGTGCTCACGGATGTCGAAGGTCTGTACGCCGACTGGCCGGACCGCTCGTCCCTGCTGTCCCGGATCACCGCGGATGCGTTGGCCGAGATGTTGCCGCGACTGGAGTCCGGCATGGTCCCCAAGATGGAGGGGGCGCTGCGCGCGGTGCGTGGCGGGGTCGCCGCCGCGCACGTGATCGATGGGCGCACCCCGCACGCCATCCTGCTGGAGATCGTTACCACCGAGGGCATCGGCACCATGGTCGTGCCCGACCTGGAGGACGCATGAGTACCACGCAATCCCCGCGCACTCTCGACCCGGCGGTCAGCGCGCCGGAGGCCTCGGGAAACGCGCGAGCCGCGGGCCGCTGGTCGGCGGCTCTGATGAACAACTTCGGCGTCCCGCCCATCGAGTTGGTCTCGGGTCACGGCGCGATCGTCGTCGACGCCGACGGCCGCGAATACCTCGACCTGCTCGGCGGCATCGCGGTGAACGCGCTCGGCCATGCCCATCCCGCTGTGGTGCAAGCGGTCTCGCGCGCAGATCGGCACGCTCGGGCACGTCTCCAACTTCTTCACCCACCCGACGGTGTTGGAACTGGCCGAGCGATTGCTCGGCCTGGCCAACGCGACCGGCGACGGGCGGGTGATCTTCTGCAATTCCGGCGCCGAGGCCAACGAGGCGGCGTTCAAGATCGCCCGGCTCACCGGCCGGCCGCGGATCATCGCCACCCACGGCGGTTTCCACGGCCGGACCATGGGCGCGCTGGCGCTGACCGGTCAGCCCGCCAAGCAGGAGCCGTTCGCGCCGATGACGCCCGGGGTGGAGTTCGTACCGTTCGGCGACGCCGAGGCGCTGTCCGCCGCGGTCGACGAGACGGTCGCGGCGGTGTTCCTCGAGCCGATCCAGGGCGAGGCCGGCGTCATTCCCGCCCCGGACGGCTACCTCGCCGCACGCCCGGGCGGTCACCGCCGACGCCGGCGCGCTGCTGGTGCTCGACGAGGTGCAGACCGGGATCGGCCGCACCGGAACCTGGTTCGCCCACCAGCGCGCCGGGATCCGGCCGGACGTGATCACCTTGGCCAAGGGTCTCGGCGGCGGCATGCCGATCGGCGCCGCCATCGGGCTGCGGCCCGGCTGCGGACCTGTTGCAACCCGGACAGCACGGCTCCACCTTCGCCGGCAACCCGGTGTGCGCGGCCGCGGCCCTGGCGGTGATCGACACCATCGAGACCGAGCGGCTGCTCGACCACGTCGGCGACCTTGGGCAAGCATCTGGCCGGCGCCATCGAGGATCTCGACCATCCGCTGATCGACCGGGTACGCGGCGCAGGGACTGCTGCTCGGCATCGTCCTGAACCGAGCCGTGTCGGCGGCGCACGGCGAACGCCGCGCGGGATGCCGGATTCATCGTCAACGCCCCGGCGCCCGACGTGATCCGGCTGGCCCCACCGCTGGTGCTGACCACCGAGCAGGCCGACAGTTTCGTCGCCGCGCTTCCCGCCATCCTCGACACCGCAGCCAAGGACGCCTGACATGCCTCACAGTGACGCCACTCCCGAGCACTACCTGCGGGACGACGACCTGACCCCGGACCAGCTGATCGCCGTGCTCGACCGCGCGGATCGGTACAAGACGGACCGGCACGCCGAGAAGCCCCTGGCCGGCAAGGCCGTCGCCGTGCTGTTCGAGAAGAACTCGACGCGGACCCGACTCTCGTTCGAGGTCGGCATCAACCAACTCGGCGGCCAGCCGATCATCGTCGACGGCCGCACGTCCCAGCTGGGCCGGGAGGAGACGATCGAGGACACCTCCCGGGTGCTCTCCCGCTACGTGGACGCGGTGGCGATCCGCACCTTCGCCCAGCGTCGGATCAACGCGCTGGCCAGCGTGTCCTGGGTGCCGGTGATCAACGCGCTGACCGACGAGTTCCATCCCGTGCCAGGTGCTCGCCGACCTGCAGACCATCCGCGAACGCAAGGGCGCGCTGGCCGGCCTGACCCTGACCTACCTGGGCGACGGCGCCAACAACATGTCGCACTCGCTGATGCTTGGCTGGCGCGAATGCCGGTATGCACGTGCGGGTCTCGGCGCCGATCGGCTTCGATCCCGATCCGGACATCCTGCTGGACGCCAAGAACCGGGCCAGCGACACCGACGGGTCGATCGAGCTGATCTCCGATCCGCAGGCGGCGGTGGACGGGGTCGACGTCGTGGTCACCGACACCTGGACGTCGATGGGGCAGGAGAACGACGGGCTGGACCGGATCGGCCCCTTCCGGCCCTATCAGGTCAACGCGGGACCTGCTGCAGCGGGCCGACTCCGAGGCGATCGTGCTGCACTGCCTGCCCGCGCACCGCGGCTGGGAGATCACCGACGAGGTGATCGACGGCGCGCAGTCGGCGGTCTGGGACGAGGCCGAGAACCGTCTGCACGCCCAGAAGGCGCTGCTGGCCTACCTGGTCGAGGCGTCGGCGCGATGACCACGGGCAGCGGGCTCAGCACCGCGGCGGCGGCTGGGTCCGGCGGTGCCGTCGATTCGATCCCCGGCACCAAGGCCGCGCGCCTGGCCAGGCTCACCGCGCTGATCCGGGACGGTGCGATCCGCTCGCAGACCGAACTGCAGGCGCGGCTGGCCGAGCACGGCATCGAGGCGACCCAGGCGACCGTGTCCCGGGATCTGGACGAACTCGGCGCGATCAAGGTGCGCGGGGTCGACGGCGGGGCGTCCACGTATCTCATTCCGGAGGACGGCGGTCCGCGTCCGATGGCGGGTGGCACCGGCCGGTTGGCCCGGCTGCTCGGTGAGTTGCTGGTCTCGCACAGCGCGTCCGGGAATCTCGCCGTGCTGCGGACCCCGCCGGGGGCCGCCCAGTTCCTGGCCTCGGCCATCGACCGGGCCACGCTGATCGACGTCATCGGCACCATCGCCGGTGACGACACCGTCCTGGTGGTCGCCGGCCGAAGGACTGACCGGGACCGAGGTCGGCGGCCGGCTGGCCGCATTGGCCGCGGGGGAGGATCTCGCGTCGTGACTGATCCCGCCGCCACTCGCGCTCCCGGCCGACCGCCGCTGGCGGGTTCTGCGCCACCGATCTCGCTGTGGGGTGGCCGATTCTCCTCGGGTCCGGCACCCGAACTGATCGAGCTCTCGCGGTCGACCCAGTTCGACTTCCGGCTCGCCCCCTACGACATCGCCGGGTCCCGGGCCCACGCCGGCGTGCTGCACCGGGCCGGTCTGCTCACCGACGACGAACTCACCGCCATGCTCGCCGCGCTGGACCGCCTGGCCACCGACGTCGCGGACGGGACGTTCGCGCCCGACCCCGGCGACGAGGACGTGCACACCGCCCTCGAGCGCGGGCTGCTGGACCGGGCCGGCGCCGAACTCGGCGGAAAGCTGCGTGCCGGACGCTCTCGCAACGACCAGATCGCCACGCTCTATCGGGCCTACCTGCGGGACGCGCGCGCGCCGGGTCGCCGTCGCTGATCGCCGATCTGCGAGTCCGCGCTGCTCGACCAGGCCGAGGCGCATCCGGGCGCGGCGATGCCGGGCCGGACGCACTTCCAGCACGCCCAGCCGGTGCTGCTGGCACACCACCTGGCCGCCCACGTCCAGGCGCTGTCCCGGGACCTCGACCGGCTGCGGGACTGGGACCGCCGGTCCGCGGTCTCGCCCTACGGCTCGGGCGCGCTGGCCGGCTCCTCGCTCGGACTGGATCCGCACGCCATCGCCACGGAACTGGGATTCCGCGAGCCGTCGGCGAACTCGATCGACGGCACCGGCGTCCCGCGACTTCGCCGCCGAGTTGGCCTTCGTGCTGGCGATGCTCGGGGTCGACCTGTCCCGCTGGGCCGAGGAGGTGATCATCTACACGCACCGCGGAGTTCGGCTACGTCCGGCTGCACGACAGCCTACGCCACCGGCTCGTCGATCATGCCGCAGAAGAAGAACCCGGACATCGCGGAGCTGACCCGGGGCAAGGCCGGCCGGCTGATCGGCAACCTGACCGGGCTGCTGGCCACGCTCAAGGGCCTGCCGCTGGCCTACAACCGGGACCTGCAGGAGGACAAGGAACCGCTGATCGACTCGGTCGAGCAGCTGGAGCTGGTGCTGCCCGGCGCTGATCGGGATGACCGCCACGCTGACCTTCGACACCGAGAGGATGGCCGCCATGGCCGGCGCCGGGATTCTCGCTGGCCACCGACATCGCGGAATGGCTGGTGCGCGCAGGGGTGCCGTTCCGGCCGCGCCCACGAGGCCGCCGGCGGGTGCGTCGCGCTGGCCGAGTCGACCGGCCGCGAACTCGACGAGCTGACCGACGAGGAGTTGGCCGCGCATCGACCCGGCCCTGACCCCGGCGGTCCGTGACGTGCTGACGGTCGCAGGGCTCGCTGGCCTCCCGGGACGCCGTCGGCGGCACCGCCCCGGTCCGGGTGGCCGAGCAGATCGCCGCGCTGCGAGCCCTGCTGGCCGCGGACCGAGCGTGGTTCGCCGCGCCGCTCGCCGCCCGGCCGTAGCGCCGGACGCTGACCCAGGGCGGGACGGCTCGGGCCGCCCGTTCCGCCGGGCCGGATCAGCAGGAGGCAAGGGTGCCCGTTCACGGTCGGCTGGTGTCGCGGTCCTTCCTGGCCAGGGACGTCCTGATGGTGGCGCCTGATCTCATCGGTCGGGTGCTGGTCGACTCCGATTCCGGCGTTGCCGTTCGGTTGACCGAGGTCGAGGCCTACGCCGGACCACTCGATCCGGCGTCGCATGCGTTCCGCCGGACCGCCCGGTCCGAGGTGATGTACGGCCCGCCCGGACGGCTGTACGTGTACTTCATCTATGGCATGCACTGGTGCGCCAACGTGGTGACCGGGCCGGACGGCGCCGCGTCGGCCGTGCTGCTGCGCGCCGGCGAGGTGGTCGGCGGGCTCGACGTCGCCCAGCCAGCGCCGACCGCGGGCGCGTCGCCCCGCCGACCTGGCCCGCGGTCCGGCCGGCGTGGCGACCGTGCTCGGCCTGACCGGCGCGGCTACCGGCAGCGACCTGCTTGGCCCCGGCCGGCGCTGGGAGTTGCGGCTCGGTGACGGTGCGCCGGTCGCCGTCGAGGCCGGCCCGCGCGTCGGCGTGTCCGTCGCCGCCGATCTGCCCTGGCGGTTCCACGAGCGTGATCACCGACTCGGTGTCCGGGTATCGGCGGGGGACGAGGGCGCGACCACGGGGCCGAGCGTGACGGGCGCCGAGTGCGCTGCGGCAAGATTGGGCGTGTGTCCGAGCGCCCGCATGACCATGCCACCGCCGTCGAACTCGACGCGGGAACAGCCCACCGACGGTGCGCTCACCTGTCCTGCGCGCGCTGATCGACCGCGGCCTGGTGGCCAGCACACGGACCTGACGCGCGCTGGACGAGGCGATGACGGCGGGCCCGATCACGGTCTACTGCGGGTTCGACCCGACCGCGCCCAGCCTGCACTTCGGCAACTTGGTCCAGCTCATCGTGTTGCGCCACCTGCAACGCGCCGGTCATCGGGTCATCTGCCTGGTCGGCGGGTCGACCGGGCTGATCGGCGATCCGCGGCCGACGGCCGAGCGGGTGCTCAAGACCAAGGAGCAGACCGCCGATTGGGTTGCCCGGATCCAGCTGCAGGTCCGGCCCTTCCTCGACTTCGACGGGGACAACCCGGCGATCGTCGTCAACAACCTGGACTGGACCGCGCCGATCAGCGCCCTGGACTTCCTGCGCGATATCGGCCGGCACTTCCGGGTCAACACGATGATCCGCAAGGATGCGGTGGCGGCCAGGCTGAGCAGCGCCGAGGGCATCAGCTACACCGAGTTCAGCTACCAGATCCTGCAGGCCCTGGACTACCTGCACCTGTTCCGTGCCTACGGCTGCACGTTGCAGACCGGCGGCCAGGACCAGTGGGGCAACCTGACGGCCGGGGTCGATCTGATCCACCGCGCGGAGGGTGCGGCCGTCCACCTGCTCGCGACCCCGCTGATCACCGACTCCCAGGGCAACAAGTTCGGCAAGTCCGAGGGCAACGCGGTCTGGCTGTCGGCCGAGATGACCAGCCCGTACGCCTTCTACCAGTACTGGTTCAACGTCGAGGACGTCACCGTCGGCCAGCTGCTACGGGTGTTCACCGACCGCTCGGAGGACGGACATCGCCTCGCTCGAGGCGGCTACGGTCGACCGGCCGCAGGCGCGCGAGGCGCAGCGGACGCTGGCCGTGCGACGTCACCGCGTTGGTCCACGGCGCCGCGAGCCAGCCGAGGCGGCGGTCGCCGCCAGCGCGGCCCTGTTCGGTCGGGGCGATCTCGCCGAGATCGACGAGCCGACGCTGCGTGCGGCGCTGACCGAGGCCGGCCTGACGCGGCTCGAGCCGGGAGGCAGCGTCGTCCAGCTGCTGGTCGCCAGCGGGCTCGCGAAGTCACTGTCCGAGGCGCGACGCACGGTGGCCGAGGGCGGGGCCAATGTGAACAACCAGCGGATCACCGACGCCGAACGCACCTTCGACGCGGCGGACGCGCTGCACGGTCGGTACCTGGTGCTACGCCGGGGACGCCGCGCGGTGGCCGGGGTCGACGTGGCCGGCTGACCGCCGAGTGTGGCCGGGGTCACCGAGCGAGCCGCCTTGATCGGTTCACCAAGGCCGGCCGAGAGGGCGGCCCTGACCTGCACCTACTGCCGGGCCGCAACGCGTTGACCAGCCGATTTGCGGTCACGGTCATCTGCCCGTAACTTAATGAATGCCCGCGGGGAACCGGACAGGGAGCGGATCGAGAGATCGGCTTCTGGTCGGCCCAGGGCCACCCCGGCAGGTCGCACGCTCTGCTCACGCGGAGCGCGATTCTTCCAGCCCCAGGGCAGGAAGAACGGCCAGCCGGACGGGACGGGCGGGTTTGACACCGCGAACCGGACCGGGTAGCGTTATTCGGGTTGCCCCTCCAACGGTCGAGAGACCTGCGTAGGTGCGCGTCCGTACCTTGAGAACTCAACAGCGTACCGAAAGTCAGTGCCAACTAATTAACCCCGGCCTGACTCGACAAGGCTTGTCCTTGAAGAGCAGGCGGGATTCCTTTGGTACACAAAACGAGCAGTCCAGCTCGGAAGTGAACCAGTGATCGGGTACTCAGGTACCCAATCTTCATTAGTCGATCATGCCGCCCAGTGCGGCCGATCATATGACATTCAATGGAGAGTTTGATCCTGGCTCAGGACGAACGCTGGCGGCGTGCTTAACACATGCAAGTCGAACGGAAAGGCCCCTTCGGGGGTACTCGAGTGGCGAACGGGTGAGTAACACGTGGGCAACCTGCCCCTAGCTCTGGGATAACTCCGGGAAACCGGTGCTAATACCGGATATCGACCTTCGCAGGCATCTGCATTGGTCAAAAGTTTTTCGGCTAGGGATGGGCCCGCGGCCTATCAGCTTGTTGGTGGGGTAATGGCCTACCAAGGCGACGACGGGTAGCCGGCCTGAGAGGGCGACCGGCCACACTGGGACTGAGACACGGCCCAGACTCCTACGGGAGGCAGCAGTGGGGAATATTGCGCAATGGGCGAAAGCCTGACGCAGCGACGCCGCGTGAGGGATGACGGCCTTCGGGTTGTAAACCTCTTTCAGCTCTGACGACGAAATGACGGTAGGAGCAGAAGAAGCACCGGCCAACTACGTGCCAGCAGCCGCGGTAATACGTAGGGTGCAAGCGTTGTCCGGAATTATTGGGCGTAAAGAGCTCGTAGGCGGTTTGTCGCGTCGAATGTGAAATCCCGGGGCTCAACCCCGGGCCTGCATTCGATACGGGCAGACTAGAGTTCGGTAGGGGAGTCTGGAATTCCTGGTGTAGCGGTGAAATGCGCAGATATCAGGAGGAACACCGGTGGCGAAGGCGGGACTCTGGGCCGATACTGACGCTGAGGAGCGAAAGCGTGGGGAGCAAACAGGATTAGATACCCTGGTAGTCCACGCCGTAAACGTTGGGCGCTAGGTGTGGGGGTCCTTCCACGACCTCCGTGCCGCAGCTAACGCATTAAGCGCCCCGCCTGGGGAGTACGGCCGCAAGGCTAAAACTCAAAGGAATTGACGGGGGCCCGCACAAGCGGCGGAGCATGCGGATTAATTCGATGCAACGCGAAGAACCTTACCAAGGCTTGACATGCACGGGAAAGTTCCAGAGATGGTTCCCCCGCAAGGTCTGTGCACAGGTGGTGCATGGTTGTCGTCAGCTCGTGTCGTGAGATGTTGGGTTAAGTCCCGCAACGAGCGCAACCCTTGTCTTATGTTGCCAGCGCGTAATGGCGGGGACTCATAAGAGACTGCCGGGGTCAACTCGGAGGAAGGTGGGGATGACGTCAAATCATCATGCCCCTTATGTCTTGGGCTTCACGCATGCTACAATGGCCGGTACAAAGGGCTGCGATACCGCAAGGTGGAGCGAATCCCAAAAAGCCGGTCTCAGTTCGGATTGGGGTCTGCAACTCGACCCCATGAAGTCGGAGTCGCTAGTAATCGCAGATCAGCAACGCTGCGGTGAATACGTTCCCGGGCCTTGTACACACCGCCCGTCACGTCACGAAAGTCGGTAACACCCGAAGCCGGTGGCCCAACCCTTGTGGAGGGAGCCGTCGAAGGTGGGATCGGCGATTGGGACGAAGTCGTAACAAGGTAGCCGTACCGGAAGGTGCGGCTGGATCACCTCCTTTCTAAGGAGC
>CAVPLZ010000007.1:0-451245 GCA_963706185.1 uncultured Actinomycetota bacterium
CGCGTTCACGGATGACTAGACCATGGCCGTGGCCCGGTCAGTGGGTCGACCCGGACGAACCACGGTCGGACCGCAGCGAGAACAGGTCCGGGACGCCGCTGCGGCCCTCCACCAGGTCGACCACCAGGTCGCCGAGCGCCGGGCCGAACTTGAAGCCGTGACCGGAGAACCCGGCGGCGACCGTGATCGGCCCGACCCGGTCGATCACGAAGTGGTGGTCGGGCGTGGTGGTGTACAGACAGCTCAACGGGTCCGGGGCGGCCGCATCGACGCCGGGCAGCCACACCTTCGCGTACTCGCGCAGCCGCTCGACCCCGGCCGGATCGGGCCGGAAATCGCGATGATCGGGGTCGACGACCCTTCCGGTGCCGTGTTCACCGACCTTGATCCCGTCCTCGGAGGCGAGCCCGTAGATCCCACCGACCATCTCGAAGTCCGCCGACGGGTGGTGGATGAAGGCCGGCCACCGGTCGAGTTCCACGTCGGTCGGGAAATGCGCCGGCTGTTCCTGGGTGGTCCGCAGCGCCGGCAGCGGGACCTGCTTCCCGAGAAGCTTCTGGGTCCACCCGCCGCCCGCGACGACCACCTGGTCCGGCCGCAGTACCCCCTCGTCCAGCACCACCTCGGCGCGGTCGGCCCGCGGTCGGATCGCCCGGACGGCGGTGTCCGGCCGCAGGACCGCGCCCGCGGCCTGCGCCGCCTGCCACAACGCCGCGACCGCGCGGTCGGCGTGCAGCCGCCCGGCCTGTGGGTGGTGCAGCACCACGGTGTCGAACCGCAGCCCCGGCCATCGGGGAGTGGCCACGGTGGGGCTGAGGATCTGGAACTCCAGGCCGGCGTCGCCCAGGGCCAGGGCGAGCTGCTGGATCGCGGTCGGATCACCGTGATCGACGGCACCGGTGCGCTCGTAGATCGCGGCCCCGGTCTGCCGCTCCAACCGCAGCCAGCCGGTCAACGCTCGCGCGGCGAGGCCGACATAGGTGGGGTTGGCGTAGGCATGCCGGAAGATGCGGGAGGTGCCGTGCGAAGCGCCGCGCCGGTGGCCGACACCGAACTGTTCGACCAGGGTGACCCGGTGGCCGTGTGCAGCCAGCCGCCAAGCGGAGGCGGCGCCGACCAGTCCCCCGCCGACCACCACGACACTGATCGAACCGGCCATGCGATGCTCCCTGCTGCGACCTCGTCCGTGCTCACGTTAGCCTCCGGGAATGCAGCTCGACCTGGTCAGCGTCATCGTGTACGACTACGACGCGGCGATCGAATTCTTCACCGGTGTCCTCGGTTTCGACCTCGCCGAGGACTCACCGTCGCTCACCAACGACGGTCGGCCCAAGCGATGGGTGGTCGTCCGGCCGCCCGGCGGGGGCACCGGCCTGCTGCTGGCCAAGGCGGACGGGACCGAGCAGGTGTCGGCGATCGGTCGGCAGTTCGCCGGCCGGGTCGGGCTGTTCCTGCGGGTCGACGACTTTGCCCACACGTTGTCCCGGATCCGCGACGCCGGCCTCGAGGTGCTGGGCGAGCCCCGGCACGAAAGTCCTACGGGGATGTCGTGGTGTTTCGCGATCCGTTCGGCAACAGGTGGGACCTGCTGTCCGGTCGGTGAGGTGCTGCGGGATCACTATGCGCGGCAACCGGAGTGGACGGACGCGGGCGGCTTGAACATCCGAGGCGCGGGCGGAGATCTGGCCCGACGGGCGCGATCGTGGCGAGCAACCCGGATCGTCACCCGGTCCGGGGTTGTCGCCCACGCCGGTGAGAGTGACACCGTCGAGGAAATCTCCCACGTCCCGATCGGATCACTCCGGTTGAGGCCCGTCCCATCTGTTCCTGATCGTGCGGGTAGGTTCAACATGACCGATAACGCCCGATCAGAGGAATTGACATGGCCGAGCGCCGTAGTGGACTTGCCATCACGACCACCGCTACAGCCGGCGTGCTGCTGGCCATGGTCGGCCTGTTCCACATCGTCCAGGGCCTGGTCGAACTGATCGACAAGGACTTCTACGCGGTCACCGCCAACTGGGCGTTCCGCTTCAACGTGACCACATGGGGCTGGCTTCACCTGATCGGTGGGCTGATTGCCCTGCTCGCCGGGTTCGGCCTGTTCACCGGGAACGTCCTGGCCCGGACGGTGGCCGTGATCATTGCCGTGCTGAGCGCGGTGACAAGCTTCATGTCGCTGCCGTACTACCCATGGTGGTCGATCCTGATCATCGCCTTCGACGTGCTGGTGATCTGGGCGCTGACCGCGCACGGTCGCGACCTGGTCGCCGACTGATCGCCGCCGACCCGGGCATCCGCTGCAGGTGATCGCCCGAGCGTCGCTGCGCCGGAGAAACTGCGGTGGGCGCGCTTCGTGCCCTACCGCCGGACCATCGCTCGGTGAGCGTTGTCGCGAAGGCACCGCGATCGATCCAACCCGGTCATTTCGCCGTGTGGAACGGGATCTCGCCGCAGGCCTTGGCGCGCACCCGACCCGGACCACCGGAACGATCGTCCCGAGCGCGCACGGCCGGCGGCATCGGCTGATCGATCGGCTGGCCGGGCTGCCGCTTGGACCGGACACCGACCGGGGACGTGACGGGCGAGGAACCCAACCCCGGGAGGTGCTGTGGGACAGGTCGTAGCTGTAACGGGCGCGAGTGCCGGCATCGGCCGCGCCGTGGCGGTGGAGTTCGCCCGGCGCGGTGCTACCGTGGTGCTGCTCGCGCGGGCGATCGTCGGTCTGGCCGGCGCCGCGGCCGAGGTCGCGAGCTGGGCGGCCGGGCGCTGACGGTGCCGGTTGACGTCGCCGATGCGGAGGCGGTGGCGGCCGCGGTCGAGCGGGTCGAGACCGAGCTGGGGCCGATCGATGTCTGGGTCAACGTCGCGTTCACCTCGGTGTTCGCCCGGTTCGAGAGATGTCACCGCCGCGGAGTACAAGCGCGCCACCGAGGTGAGCTATCTCGGCTACGTGTACGCGACGATGGCGGTGCTGCCGCGGATGCGCGCCGCGACCGCGGCACGATCGTGCAGGTCGGGTCGGCACTGGCCTACCGCGGGATCCCGCTGCAGACGGCCTACTGCGGCGCCAAGCACGCCATCCAGGGCTTCCACGAGTCGCTGCGCTGCGAGCTGCTCCACGAGCGCAGCAACGTGCACGTGACGATGGTGCAGATGCCGGCGCTGAACACGCCCGCAGTTCTCCTGGGTGCTGTCCAAGCTGCCCGAACACGCCCAGCCGGTGCCTCCGATCTACCAGCCCGAGGTCGCGGCTCGGGCCCTGGCGTTCGCGGCCGACCACCCCAAACGACGCGAGTACTGGGTGGGGGCCAGCACCGTTGCGACGCTCGCCGCCAACGCGCTGTTCCCGGGACTGCTCGACCGATACCTCGGACGCACCGGCTTCTCCTCCCAGCAGACCGGCGAATTGCGTGTCGATGACCAACCGGTCAACCTGTGGGAGCCAGCAGACGGGCCAGACGGGCGGGACTTCGGCGCCCGGGGCGCCTTCGACGACCGGTCGATCTCGTCAGGACCCGCAAGTGTGGGCCTCGCACCACCACGGGGTGCTCGCGGCCGCCGGGGCCGCCGGGTTGGCCGGCGTGCTCGCCACGCTGTTGGCGCGCCGACCGATGACGCCCCCGGTGAGCGGCATCGCGGCGGCCCGGGTCTGGGGCGGTCTGACCGTGGCGGCCGGTGCGGCGACACTGGTCCTGGCATTTCGGCGGCGGGCTCCGGACGCACCAGATGTGCCGCGGATCGTGGTTGCCGCCCTGGGTGCACGGCAAGTCGTGCAGGGCGGACTCGTGCTGCTGGCTCCCACCGCGGACATGGTCAAGCTGGCGATCGGCGTCGAGATTCTGCACGGCTCGAGCATGGTGCCGGTCGCGATGTGGGCCCGTTATCGACGGCCCGCCCTGCTCGCGGCCGGCCAGGCTGCCCTGTTCGCGTCGGCCGGCGGTGCGGTGCTGTCGACGCTGCGGGGATGAGCGGTGGGGCGGCTGTTCGATCGGCGCGTCAGGGGACCTGCGGACCGCCGGATCTTTGATTTTCACCCCTAGGGGTGGAGTGACGGGCCGACCGCTGCCGGGCACTGGTCGGACACCGGACCACCGGGTCAAGGTACCGACGAAGCCGTTCAGATCGTGCCCTCGCTACGCCGGCGAGTCGACAAGGGGCGGCGGGTTTCGGCCCGCCCGGTGGTCCGCCCGTTGCCTCGGCCACGTATCATGGAGGGGTGCTGGGGCAACAGCCGGTCTGAGGATCGAGTCGTCTGCCCTTCCGGGTCGTGGCTTGCCGGGGACACTCCCCCGCCGCTCAGGTAGCACGTCCGCATCACCGTGCCACCGACCACCGCTCGTAAGCCGGGCGATTCATTCGATCCGGACGACGATCCGGGCCAGGAGGATGTCGATTCTCGATGAGTGCCCCCACCCGCCACGACCGACCGCCGGGCTAGAGCCGCCGCGGCGCACGCCACCGACTACTCGGCGCTGCTGAAGCAGGTGCAAGGCCGAGGGTCTGCTGGAGCGCCGGTACGCCTACTACGCGGTGCGCGCCTCGCTGCTGGCCGCTGGCCCTGGCCGGCGTCATCGTCGGCGCGGTGTTCTCGGCGACAGCTGGGCGCAGATCGCGCTGGCCGTGGCGCTGGCCATCGTCGTGGTCCAGGTGGTGTTCCTGAGCCACGACGCGGCCCATCGGCAGATCTTCAAGTCCAACCGCGCCAACGAGATCGCGGCGCTGGTGATGGGAGCGCTGGTCGGCGGGATCAGCCTGGCCTGGTGGAACAACAAGCACAACAAGCACCACGCGACGCCGAACACGATCGGCAAGGACTCCGACATCGCACCGTCGGTGGTGCACTTCTATCCCAGCTGACAGTCCTCCCCGCATCACCGCTGGGCCGGCTGCTGCACGAGCGTCAGGGCTGGTGGTTCTTCCCGCTGCTGATGGTGGAGGAGATCAACCTGCAGGTGCAGAGCGTCATCGCGGTGCTGACCCGGCCCGGGCATGCAAGCGCCGCTGGGCGGAGATCTCGCTGATGTCGGTGCGGTTGCTGGGGTACCCGGCGCTGCTGTTCATCTTCCTGCCGGCCGGCAAGGCGGCCGCGTTCCTCGGGCATCCAGGCCGCCGTCACCGGCCTCTACCTCGGGCGCGGCGTTCGCGGCCAGCCACATCGGCATGCCGATCCTGCCGCACGACAGCCGGATCGACTTCTTCCGTCGCCAGGTGCTGACCTCGCGCAATGTCGTCCGGCGGCCGGATCGCCGGCTGGGCGATGGGCGGGCTGAACTGGCAGATCGAGCACCACCTGTTCCCGAACATGCCGCGGCCCGAACCTGCGCCGCAGCGTCCCGCTGATCCGCGGCTACTGCGCCGAGAAGCAGGTCGCCTACCACCAGCTGACGATCTTCCGGGCGTGGGCGACAGTGGTCGCGCACCTCAACCGGGTCGGTCTCGCCTCCAAGGACGCCTTCCGCTGCCCGATGGCGTCCATGCGCTGACGCAACCGGCGAGACCGTACGAGTCAGCTCAGCTCGGGATCATCTCGAGCGATCTGGTCGGGTCCGAAGACCCCGGCCAGGTGTCGGTCGTTCGATGTCAACAGCAGAACGTCGTCGCCGGCCGCAAGGACCGTCGACCGGCTCACCGCCACCAGCCGGCCGTCCCGGCCCACCAGGCTGATCCAGGCGTCCTCGCCGATGTCCAGGTCGCTGATCGCAGTTCCGTCGGCCGTTGATCCCGCTTGTACCTGCAGTCGTAGCAAGCCCTCGGGCTCCTCGCGGAAACGCATGCCGAGCGCCCAGGGCTCGGGTTCGATCAGACGCATCGGTACCTTGCACCAGCGGGCCATGGAAGGCACCAGGCTGCCCTGGACCACCACCGAGACCAGCACGACGACGAAGATGATGCCGTAGATGCGCTCCGCGGACGGCACACCCGCGGACAGCACGAACGCGCCCAACAGGATGGGTACCGCACCCTTCAGGCCGGCCCAGAGCACGAACGTCCGTTCTCCCCAGGTGAGATGAAGAGGGAGCGTCAGCAGGCCGACGAGCAAGCGGCCGGACAAGGAAAATCAGGATCAGCGCCAGGATCAACCCCGGAACCCACACGTCGGGGTCGGCGATCTCCCGGATGGACACGGTCAATCCCAGAATGACGAAGGCGACGATCTCGGCCAGGCTGGACATCCCCGAGGCGAAGCGCTCGACATCCCGCTTGTACGGGGCGCGGATGTCGCCGACCATGATCCCGGCCAACAGCACGGCCAGAAAACCGGACCCGCCGAGTACCCCGGCCAGGCCGTACACCGCGCCGGCCGCGGCGATAGCCCGAACCGGGTACAGCGCCGGGTTGGGCAGCGTGGTCCGGAACAGCCGGATCAACAACCACCCGCCGGCCACTCCGACGATGCCACCGATGGCGATCTGCCGGACGAACTCGAGGACGCCTTCCCACACCGCGGTGCCGCCGGATCCGGTCGCGGAGAGCAGGGCGACCATCACGGCAATACCCACCGGGTCGTTCGCCCCCGACTCACCCTCCAGGATGGTGCCCGACCGGCCCTGGATCTCCCGGTTCCCGAGCACGGAGAACACCACGGCCGGATCGGTGGGCGCCAAGGCTGTGCCGATGAGCAGGGCGGTGTGCCAGGCCACGCCGAACAGCACATGCGCGGCCAGCGCCACCCCCAGCGCGGTCAGGGCGGTGCCGACCAGACCCAGCCAGGCGATGGAGCCGGCCGAGGCGCGGAATCGCCGCCACCCGATGTGTATACCCCCGTCGAACAGGATGAAGATCAACGCCACGGTGACGAGCCGCTCGTCGGTCAGCACCGGGACGGTCGAGAGTTGCGGCCAGATGTCCGCCGCGACGGCCGCGGCGACGAGGAAGATGGCCGGCGCCGGAACCCTGATGATCGCGGTGATCCGACTCGATCCGACCGCAGCGAGCAGCGCGAGCGCCGTCAGCCCGATCACCATGGCAAAGCTCGCGACGTCGTTCATGGCAGCCATGCAACCAGGTGGTCAGCGGAAGCGAAACGTCCTGTGACTTCCTGGTGCCACGGCGGATCGGCCCGACCTTGTCCAAACCTGCGGTGGCGGAGCCACGATCATGCCGATCGGCACGCTCAACCCGTGCCGTTCTCGCGGTGGGTCGCGGTCAACGGATTGCAAAGCCTCCCGGCGGGGAACCAACCAAGCAGCCGTTGCCTCTGCACCGGGAGCTGCCGTGGTTGTCCTGCACCCTGCCGGCGGCCTCGTCGCGTCCCGTCAGGGGCCCCAGGACAAGCCCAGCCCGGGCAGCGCTCCCTCAGGTCCATCGGCTCCGAGCGGCCCGTCTCCGAACTGCATCACCCCAGATGATCGAACGGATGAGATCCGAGGTTCCACAAGGACTGGAAACCGCTGGCGCACATAGAGGACTCGACCGATCCGTAGAGCAAGTACCGAACCGATCCAACCGCCGATGGGCATCAGGGAGACCACGTGAGCGCCGTGTCAGTTGCCGGCAGGACCGCACTCGTCACTGGAGCCGCCAGCGGCCTGGGTCGCGCCGTCGCAGTGAGCCTGGCCCGGGCGGGCGCCCGGGTGGCGATCGGTGACATCGATGACGACGGCGCCGCCAGAACGCTGGCCTTGGTGGAGAGCGGAAACGGATCCGGAGTTGCCGAGCATTTCGACGTGACCTCCAAGGAACACCGCCGAGACCTGATCGCCAGGCTCCGCGACGAAGACCCGCGGCTCGACATCCTGGTCAACGTCGCGGGCATCGACCTTCCTGGCTACCTCCACGATGTCGATCTCTCGGATTTCCAGCGGGTGAACGCAGTGAACTACGAGGGCCCGGTGATGCTGATGAGCGAATTCCTCAGGCAATTCCCGGCCGGCACCGCGGGACCTCGGGCGGAGATCGTGAACATCGTGTCGATCTCGGCGATCACCGTCGGCAGCGGCGCGCTCGCCTACAACAGCTCCAAGGCCGCCTTTGCGAAAGCTACGGAGATTGCCCAACGGGACGCCTTGGAGTTCGGCTACCACTGCCGCATCCAGGGCATCATGCCGGCCGCCATGGATACTCCGATGATGCAACGTTGGGGCATCCCGGCCGACCGCATGATGGCGCCGGAGGTGGTGGCGGCAGAGGTGCTCCATGCCCTCGAGCGGGACGATGCGGCCTACGCCCAGAACCTGATCATCACGCCGGTCAACGAACCCAACTGGCCGCGCTGAGCCGGGGTGTCGCTCCCGGCGATCGCATGCCGACGACCGGCCAGCAGGACGAAACCCTGGGATCCAAAGCGTCCGGGTCTGGCCCTTGAAGGGCCGGCCGACGCTCGCGACATCGCTGCGGTGATCGCGGTTCTTCCGAACCAGACCGGAGTCGGTGTAGCTCCTGGGCGACGCGTGTTCAGGCCTCCCATATTCTGTCGGCACTGCGAAGCAGTTGGTCCAGGATCCCGGTGGCGTGGTCGCCGAGGAGCACATGAGCGCTGAACTGCGCGGCCAGGTCGGTGTAGGCCCGATGCCGGCGCAGCATCGCGTGACGGCCACCGGTGAGCAACGCGACGCGAACGTCGCCGTCGCGGATCATCGCCGCCGCGGCGGTCACCGTACGATCTGGCCGTGAGATCCGATCCTCGGTGCCTTGCACGATCAATACTTTGCCGCGAATCGACCCGCTAGTGGCGTCCTGCGGATAGAGGAACGGGTTGAGCGCGACGATACCGGCTACGGATTCGGTCTGCCCCGCCAACAGGGCGGCCCTGCCGCCAAGCGAGTGGCCGACCAGTGCGACCGAGCGATCTCCGTAGCGACGTGCGATCTGTCCCAACGCCCAGCGCACATCGTCAACCGGTGTGTGTTGGGTATCCCACCCACGCACGGAGTTCAACAGGCGCAGCACCGCGAGGCGGCCATCACCGACCCGCGCTATCGCACGGGCGATCGGAATCATCCTGAGCACCGACAATTGGGTAGGGCTGACCGCCATGTTTCCACGGCGACTGCCACCGCCGTGCAGCACAAGGACGACCCCGGTGGCCCGCTCCACGTGGCGGGTGGTCAGTAACCGAGGATCAAGCTTCATGAAAGGCCGACTACCTTCGCGGTCAACGCTGGCGGGTGGCTCATTGTCATCGTGGTCGCCGCGAAGCACGCAGACGGGCACATCTGCCGACGGTTACAACCCCGCGGCCCCTTGGTCACCCCTGTCGATCGACAGGCCAATGCCGCGGACCAGATGTCCGGAAGACGGGTGACACACACTGCGTCCAAAGTGTAGTGCTCGAGACCAACTCGGTACCGAGCCTGGGACCGGCGCCATTGATCATCGGCGGGTGAACCGATAGGTTGCCGATCTGCGATTCACCGTCCTTGGCGGGGAGGTCGAGTGTTGTCGGGTCCTGACTCGAGTGGGGCAGCCGAGGATGTCGGCCAGAGCGCCCGGCAGGTCGGCGTAGCCGCGCTCACGTATCGCCCGGCCATGAGCGATGTCTGAGCTCCAGGTGTCCGAGAGGGGCACCAGGCGGGCGGCCTTGCTTTCGTCCATGTTGGTCATCGCATTGCTCCTACCGGTCCTCGCCGGCTGTAGCGCGGTCAGCGCCAGGGAGGATGCTGCCGCGCAGACGGCTCTGCAATTTCACCGGGCCATCGGTGCCGGCGACTTCGATGGAGCCTGCCGACTGCTCACCCCGGCGACCAGAGATTCACTCGCGCAGGACGGGCCCTGCGCCAGGGCGCTCCGGGACGCGGACGTGCCATCGGCCGACGAGGTCGGTGCGGTCGGGGTGTGGGGCCAGGCCGCCCAGGTCGCGATGGGGCCGGACACGGTGTTCCTCACCGTCTTCGACGGCACGTGGCTCGTGCGAGCGGCGGGATGCAAACCTGATCGACCTGGCCCGTACGACTGTTCTGTGGAGGCTGGCTGAATGCGTGTCGCCTTCTGGACCCTGTTGGTCTTCCTGGCCCTCGGGCTCGGCTATCTGATGCTGATCGGAGCGTTGCACCGGTGAGACGGGTACTGCGGGAAAACGGCCTCACCATTGCCTTCGCCCTGCTGTTCCTCGGTGCGTTGGTGGGCCAGGCGCTGACCGGAGTTGCCCACTACAACGACCAGCAGCTTGCCCAGAATCTGCAACCGATCAGCGTGGTTCGCTACCTCACGTCGTCGAGTTTCGCAGTCGACGTCGCGGAGAACTGGCAGTCCGAGTATCTGCAGTTCCTGCTGTACATCCTTGGCACCGTGTACCTGGTCCAGCGCGGTTCGCCGGAGTCGAAGAAAATCGGCAACGAGGGGATCGAAACCGACGAAGAGCAAAAGGTGGCCGAACACGCCGAGTCCGACTCGCCCCGATGGGCCCGGGTGCGAGACTTCCGGCTGGCGGTCTACTCTCGATCGCTCGCCTTGGTGATGGGATCGATCTTCTTACTGTCGTGGCTGGCTCAGTCGATCGCCGGCCGGGCGGCCTACAACGAGGAACAATTCAACCAGCTGCAGGACGCGGTGACCTGGATCCGCTACATCGGCACCTCAGAATTCTGGGGCCGCACCTTGCAGAATTGGCAGTCCGAGTTTCTCGCCGTCGCCAGCATGGTCGTCCTGTCCATCTATCTACGCCAACGCGGATCACCGCAATCGAAACCGGTGGGCAGCTCGCACCAGGCCACCGGCGTCGAGGGCTGAACGGATCCAACAGTGCGCCGGCCCTCGAGACGGGCGGCGATGGCAACCTGTCCTCGCCTCCGCTCCCGCAACTCAGTGCGCCCAGCAGGTGTCGCGGCCGTATGGTGGCGTTGCCGGACCAGAGACACCGATGACGATCTCGGGACGAAAGGACGCTGGAATGGCCGGGGCCGTCACGCGGGAGTCACTCGGTTCCTGGTTGATCAAGCGGAATCCGGCAGATGGCGAAGAGGTGCGGTTCCCGGACAGGGGGCGCGGACCGTCCGGCTGGTGCGTCGCCGACAATTATCGCTCCCGCCTGATGGCCCCCGGCGACCGGATGGTGCTGTGGGTGTCCGGTTCGGCAGCGCGCACACCGCGAGGAGTGTGGGGTTTGGGACACGTCGTCGGGCCGGCCCGTCCGACCGGGCCGCCGGACGCAACCGGCTCAAACGCCGAACCCGACAAGGTCATTCGCCGGATCCGACTCGAGGTGCTCGTCTGCATCCGCCCGGCCGGTACGCCGCTGGCCACCGACGCCGAACTGAGGGCGGCGGGCATCGATGATCTCGAGGTGCAGCGCATGCCGTTCGGCAGCAACCCGTCCTGGATCACCAGGCCGCAGCTCGGGCGGATGATCAATGTGCTCGGTGCGTGGCCGGCGCGGCCATCGACCATCGACTAGCTGAGGCCATCGTGTCGGCCGCTCGTCGTGACGTCGGGCAGCGGGTCCAGCCCGGCGAAGTACGGGTGTCGGCTGCTCACATGGCGCACCGCTGCGAGGTGACCGCCCAGGTGACCGCTGGCGGCGACGACGACATTGCCCACCAACCCCAGCTCCACGCCCATCCCGTGCCGCCGGCCACGGACCACGAAAGATGCGACGAACAAGGCCAGCGCTGTGCTGTTCAGGACGGCGTGCGTCGATGCGACCCGGCGCTCTGGAATGCCCGCGTTCTGGAATTCCGCCAAACCGGTTGCCGCCGCCGGCAGGTATCCCAGCACGCCGAGCGCGACCAGTCGTCGTGCCGCCGATCGTGCCGACGCACCACCGATCAGGTCGAGCGCCGTCGCGGAGGCCCAGGCGCCCAGCGGGATCACCGTCACCACGGGGTGGATCGAGTGGCCCATCCAGGTACCCCGCAAGAAGCTGCGCATCGCCGGTGATCGGGTCACCCGACCCGCCGTCTTGGACACGATGGCGCTCAGCGGGTCGAGCCCGCGCTGCTGCTCAAGGCCTTCCATCAACCGGGCCGCCGCCCGCCCTGATCGGCTGAACGACGCGCTGGCCGGCAATCCGTCCCGATGTGTCACGCCCCACTGGTGCCCGACCGCCCCCGAAGCATGCCCTCCCCTTTCCATGTTGCCGCGGGGAGGAGTTTGGCCGGAGCGGTCACGCATGGCGTTCGATCGGCTACTCCACGGCGCGCAGCACGCGCGGGAGCTCGGCCAGCAATTCGTGCGCCAAGAATCCGACCGTACCGATGCTCCGGGACAACCGATGTCCAGCAGACAGATGCAGGTAGGTAGCCCAGCAGGCGGCTTGGTCGGGCGTGGCGCCGCGGCCCAGGAGGCCCAGAACTGCGCCGCCGAGCACATCCCCGCTTCCTGAGGTTCCCAGGCCGATACAGTTCGGTGCGCAGTGCCACAGCCGCCCGGCCGGGGCGGATATGACGTTTTGACACGTGACGACGGCCTCGTGGCGCTGCGCCGCCCGGAGGACCGCATCGGGCAATTCGCGCCGGTCGATCGTACGGTCGGGGGGCAGGTCCAGAAGTCGTTGCAGTTCTTTCGAATTGGGAGTCAGGACCAGACGCCCGGCCCACTGCTTGCACACCTCGGCGACGTCCGTCAGGACGCCAAGCGCGTAGGCGTCGAGCACGACAGCGGTTTCCTGGCCAACTACCCGGGAGAGACGACGCAACAATTCCGCGGTTTCGGCTGCATCGTCCAGACCGGGACCGACGAGCAGCGCATCACACTCCTCCACCTGCCCGGCCAGGCGGTCGACGGTCTTACCCAACACCTGTCCGTTCGCGCCTTCGGCCAGCCCTACCACCCCCGACTCCGGAACGGCGGCAGCAACAGCCGTGGCCACCGATTCGGCCACCGCCAGAGTCAACCGGCCGGCCCCCACCCGGAGCGCAGCCTGTCCGGCGAGCATGACGGCACCAGGCGTTTGTCTGGCTCCGCCCACCACCCACACGTCACCGCGACCGGTCTTGCCCTCACCGTCGGGTGGGGGCAGCGGCCATGTCCGCAGCACGGACCTGGTCACCCGGACCGAGGAATCGGCGACCGGTTCGTTCATCGTGGGAAGGCGTCCCGATCGCCCGGGTGACGGGTCACCGGCACTCCGCTGGCCGCAAGGTGCTGATCGGCGTTGAACGCGTCCGCCGTCCACCGCACTTGGCCCTCCGGCCGCACGAGCCGGGTCACCGATGCGTTGCTGACCGAGCCGGCGGCGGCCAGGGAAAGCAGGTCGGCCTCGAGCATTTCCTCGCACACGTACCGGAAGATCAGGATGAGGGCGTCATGGCAAACCAGCAGGACCCTGGCCGGCACCTGGGGTCGCTCCAGGTCGAGCAGGATCGATCGCACGCGCAGCGCCAGATCGGCCCACGACTCCCCGCCGGGTGGCCGGTAGTAGAACTTGCCCAGCCACTGCCTTCGCTGCGCTTCCCCCGGTTGGAGCGCCGCAACGCCGCCAGGTGTCAGCAGGTCGAGGATGCCCAGTTCCCGGTCCCGGAGCCGCTCGTCGATGCGCGGAACGAGCCGAAGACCGGCGACACCCCCCGCGACGTTGGCCGTCTCCAACGCCCGCCGGTACGGCGAACTCCAGACCGCTGCAGGCCTGGCCTCAGGGTTCAGCGAGCCCAGCCAGCGGCCCAGGGCTTGGGCTTGGACCTGCCCGGTGGTCGTCAGCGGGACATCGGCGTCGCGCAGACCCACTTCGATGATGTCAGCTCCGGCGGCCTGGGCAGCGGACGCGGCGACGTTGCCGACACTTTCACCATGCCGCACCAGCCACAGCTCGGTCGCGCTCATGACACCCCTGTACCCGGCGCGCGGGTGCTGCACTCACCGCTGCGCCCGGTCGGACGACCACATCGAGTTGATCGGGACCACCATCTCCCAACTCTTGGGCGGTTCCCGGCGTATCAGGGCAGGAAGAACGACCCGGTTGACAAGCCCGGGGCCGGCGGACGGCCAGGTCGACCATCGCCTACCCCATCGTGCGAGACCAGGCCCAGGAAAACGCCTTCGCCAAGGCGCTGGAAGCCTTGGGGTCAACTGGGGGCAAGGTGCTGCCGATCCCGAACACGGCGTGAACATGGCGCCCAACAGGGGCTCGTGGATGCGCTGCCACTGGGCGAACATGTCGAGCCAGGCGTCCCGTCCCTCGCCGCGAAGGTGTGCACAACTCGTTGGTTGCGCTGATGCGGCATGATCGGGCGTCGATGAGCAGGTGCCCGATGTCCGTCGGATCCGCTCCTGGCTACGCGGATGTCGGCCCGTCGTGCACGCCGACGGCCAGACGGGCGGCGGCGGACGAGTCGCGAATTCGGGTGGTCAGCGACGCCGGTGTGGGATCTGCAATTCGAGGCGATCGAGCAAGGCTTCCAAGGCGAGCTCGAATTCCTCGGCCGAGTGATCCTGGGACAGCTCCGGTTCCAGTTTCTTCAGACGCGGATATTCCGACAGGTCGGTCTTGGGCGGAGCCTCGGGGTCGGCCTGCTCGATCGGACCGATATCGGCTCCCTCCGCGGAAACCTCGAGCAGCAGGTGGCCGAGCAGAAAACTCGAGAACGCCCGATACGCAGCAACCGAGGCCTCATCCGAGAAACCGCACGCGTGCATGGTCTCCAGGAACGATTCCATCCAGCGCAGGCTGCGCAGCGGTGGATGCACCCACGGGGCAGCCGGCGGTCGGGTCGCGATGAGCGGAAACACTTGTGGATGGGCCAGAGCGATCCGCCGAACACCGTGGGCGAGGCGTTGCAGGTAGTCCTGCCAGTCATGGGTCGACATGTGCACGTCAGGGTCGCCGTACAGGTCGTCGATGACCAGTTCCACGATGCCGTCGAGGAGATCTTCACGGCCTTGCACGTAGTGGTACAGCGCCATCGCCTCGACACCCAAGTGACCGCCGAGGCGGCGCATGGTCAAATAGCGAAGGTCGTGCTGGTCGATCAGGGTGACCGCGGCGAGCAAAATCGTTCGGCGGTCCAGCGTTCGGCGGCCGGCGCCAGGTGCGACCGATGGTGTTTGCGCCCCGGCCCGGCCCAAGGCCGCCGGGCTGTCCGGGTCGGGCGTCACACTCACCGCGCCGGCCGTCCATCGGGCGGCTCTGCCGAAGACACGGTCAGCATCATCGGACTCCTCATACGCCTGTCGGGGGCCGGTACAACAGGCCGTGGACCTCATGGCCGTTGCCGACGTCTGCGATTATGCCGCTATCTGTACCGCAATCGGCGGCAGACTCGACAGCGGGACGACCAGGATCTCACCGACCAAACCGACCGCTGTGCCGTTCCGCTCGCGTTCTGGGACTCCCGTTATGCCTGATCGACTGTCGTGGTGGAGGTCGCCACTGCCAACGCGCTGTCGGCGGCGAGCGGACTGCTCATGCTTGTGCTCCCGATCCCCACCGCTTGACGGAGCAGGACCGCGGCCGGGCCGGTACGGCGCAGGTCCATGACCAGGCGCCGTACCGGCCCGGCCGGTCACTCAGGAATCGAGAGCGTCCTTGGCAGCGTCCTCGACCCGGTGGCCTGCCTTCTTCATCTTCGCCGATGCCTCGTCCGCGTGACCTTCGGCCTCGAGACTGTCGTTGTTTGCGGCCTTGCCGGCCGCCTGCTTGACCTTGCCCCCCGCTTCTTGCGCGGTGGGCTTGATCCTGTCTCCCATGGTCATTTCGTATCCTTTCGGGACGATCCGGCCGCGATCGCGGCCGCCAGAATTCCGGTGCGGATCAACGACGATTCGACGGCACTTCGTCGACATCGGAGAGGTCGGAGACATCGTGGGTGCCCCTGGTGTCGGAGCCGTCCTCGAATTCGATCTGCTCCTTGCGTACCGCCTCGGTGACATCCTTCTGCTCGGTGACGGTTTCGGTCCCGAGGCTGACCTTCTCCACCGGAACGGTCTCCTTGCTGACGACTACGCGCTCCTCGGTGAGCGTCACGTCGGCGGCCGCCTCTTCGATGGTGGTGTCGGTGGCCTCACCCGGCTGCACCGGCTCACGGACCAGCCGGACTTCCTCGTGGCTGACCGGGACGGTGACGGTCTGGTCCTCGGTCACCACATACTTGCGCAGCCGGGCGCGGCCGGTTTCGACCTTCTCGGTCCCGACGTGCAACTGCTCCTCGGATCGGGTCAGGTAGTCCCCGCCCTCCCCCGCCCGCGCAGTTCCAGCGGCGAATTCGGTGTCGCGGCCGTCTGCCTCGGCTGCGGACGTGGTGGTGGTGTCGTAAGCGGCCTGGCCGCCGGCCCCGTAGTACCGGTAGAGCTCCTGCTCGTCGGATTCGGTCAACGGCACACCAGCCTCGTTGTGCGGCGCACCCTTGATCATGTCCTTGTCGTAGGGCACGCGGATGGTGTCACCCTCGACCGTGGCGGCGTCCAACGGCACGAACGACTCACTGGTTCCGAACCAGCCGGTCTTGACGGTCACCCAGTTCGGCTGGCCCGTTTCGTTATCCAGGTAGACCTGGCCAACGCGGCCGATGTTCTGTCCGTCGGCGCCTTCGACAGTGCCCTGTTGCAACACGTCAGGATTCAAGGTTTGCAGCGGTCATCGTGCGTCCTCCCCATGGTCGGTTAATGCCGGGGCCGGGTGGCCGGGGCATCGATGTGGTCATCCAGCCGGTGCCCGCTATCTTTACGTTGTAAACGGGTTACCCGGCGTCGGTTCAACGGGTTTGTTGCTGCTCGTCGGCGCGTTCTCGGATGGCGCGGGCCTCGTCGATTTCTTTCTCGTCCTTCGCAGCGGTCTTGTCACTGGCCTTGGTGTCCCGCGGAGGAAGCTGGAGGTGCCTCTTCGGCTTCGATGCCGGCTTGGAGTTCGCGGCCGCGCTCGATTTCCGAGTCGACCTCGGCGCCGAACAGCAACGCCAGGTTGGTGATCCACAGCCACAGCAGAAACACGATGACGCCCGCCAGCGACCCATACGTCTTGTTGTAGCTGGAGAAGTGAGAGACGTAGAAGCCGAAGCCCACCGAGGCGATGATCCACACCACCACCGCGATGCTCGCGCCGATGCTGATCCAGCGGAACTTGGGCTGTTTGACGTTCGGGGTCGCGTAATACAAGATCGCCACCACCGCGACCACCACGGCCAGCATGATGGGCCACTTGACGATGTTCCAGATGGTCACGACGGTGTCACCGACCCCGATGGCCGAGCCCACCGCCTGGGCGACCGGCCCCGAGACCACCAGGGCGAGCGCGACGAGTGCGGCCAGGACGACGGCGAGCAGGGTCACCAACAGCATCGCCGGCCGGAGCTTGTAGAACGGCCGACCCTCGTCGATCTCGTAGATGCGGTTCATCGCCCGACCGAAGGCACCCACGTACCCCGATGCCGACCACAATGCACCAGCCAATCCGAGGACGATGGCGAAACCAGCGGCGTGGCTCTGGGTCAGCTGGGTGACCACGCCGCCGACGGTGTCCGCCGCGCCGGGCGCGACTTCCTTGACAATGTCCATCAGCGCCGTTGTGCCCTGCTGGTCCCGACCGATCAGTCCGAGCAGTGAGACCAGCGCCAAGATGGCCGGAAACAGCGCCAACACGGCGTAGAACGTGAGCGCCGCGGCCAGGTCAAGACATTGGTCGGCGGAAAACTCGCGGAGGGTCTTACGCAAGATGAATTTCCAGGACCGGCTGGTCAGATCGGTGACGCTGTCGGGCTTACGCGGGTCATCGGGCGCCGGCGCCGACTGTTCCCGTTCCTTGCTGGCCTGCTGCGCCATCGTCTCCACGCTCTCGTCTGGGTCGAACATCGGTGCGGCCGGGAAGGGAGGACCCAAGGCGAGCTGGGCCCTCCCTCGACGATCAGCTCGCAGAGGCTTGCGCCTGCACGGTGTCCTTGGCGTCCTGGGCCTGGTCCTTGACGTCGCCGGCGGCGGCGGCACCTTCCTCCTTGACGGTGTCCACCGCGTCGGAAGCAGTCGACTTCACCGACTCCAGAGCCTGTTGGGCCGGCTCCTGAAGGTTCCCGGCGATCTCCTTGGCGGTCTCCGTCGCCCCCTCGACCAGTGGCTGGGCCTGTTCCTTGACCGCCGCGGCCGCCTGCGCCTCCGGCCGGGAGGCCGGGAACAAGGACGCCAGCAGCAGTCCGGTGCCGAAGGCGATCAGCCCGGCCGCGATCGGGCTGCCCTGCGTACCCCTGGCCACCTTGCCCGGAGCATCCGACACTGCGTCGCCCACACGTCGACATGGCGTCGCCCGCACTCGGACTTCGCGGCATCGGCCGACCCCATGACGCGGTCCTTCACCGACACGGCCGCACCCTTGATCGGCTCACCCTGCCGTTTCGCGATCTGGCTGGGGCTGACCTTCTCGCCCGAGTTCGTTGACGTCGTCGCCAGCTCATCGACTCGATCGGCCCGGTGACCTCGATCTGGCGCCCGGATGCGCCGATCGCGGATGTTCGCTGCGTTGCTCATCGGTTCTCCTCCTCGTTGCCCTTGACTGCATTCGGGATCTTCTTGACCGTCTCGGCGGTCCGGTCCAACCCGCGGATCGCGGCGAACTCCTTGCGGCCCACCAGGCCAGCACGACCGCGATCACCGCCCAGATCGCGGCCACGATCAGCGCCGACCAGCCGTGGCCCATGCCATCGCCCAACGCCCACCACAGCGAGATCGACAGGAACAGCAGCACGAAGTGGCCGGCCACGCCCGCACCGCCGAACATGCCCGCGCCCTTGCCGGCCCGCTTGGCCGACTGGGTGGCCTCGGCCTTGGCCAGCTCCACCTCCTGCCGCATCAGGGTCGACAGATCCGAGGTGATCTCACCGACCAGTTCCCCCAACGACCGCGGGGTCTCGGTCGGCGCGCTTCCCGGCGAACTCATCGCGGAGTTGTCCGACGCCCGGGCGGACAGATCCGTCCAGTCGGTCTGCTCGGCCCGGTACGGGTTCTCGGTGGCGAACACCGCTCCGCCCAGCCGCGTGCGCCCGTGCCGCGGATGTCCCGTAGAGCCGCCGGCAGCGGGCCGACCATCGAGCGGCGGGTACCGAGGCGCCGGAGTCAACGGCACGATGACTCGGCGTTCCTGAGGTGGCCGACCCGGTCGAGCTGGTCGGCCTCCGATCCGGCCGTCAGGCCGCGGACCAACCGGCCGGTGACCACTCCCGCGCCGAGCGCGATGGCCAGGAACGCCCCGGGTCGTTGCCGGGCGAACGACCGGACCTCGTCGAGCACACTGCCCGGGTCGCGCTGCTCCAACCACCCGGCGAACTGGTGCGCCTTCTCCGCGGCCTGCTGGGCCAGATCGGTGGCCACGCCCTTCTCCTGGCGAGGACTGCCGCCATCGACGACAGCTGGTCACCCAGGCGCGCAGCCCACCGGCCACCCGTTGCTGCTGCACCTGGGCCTGATCGGAGAGCTCGGACTGAGCCTGGCCCAGCAGTTGACGAGCCTGCCGGCCGCCCTCGGCGGCGATCTGACCCACCTGGTCCTTGGCGACGCCCGCCACGTGCTGGGCCGCGTCGGCGGCACCACCGGCAACGGAGGCGGCCTGGTCCTTCGCCACGTCAGTCGTGGATGGCTGGTTCGCCGACCCGGCAGCCGAGGTCGGCAGGGGCGGCGCCAGTGGCGCCTGAGGCGGCGGTGGGTACTCCTGGTAGTCGGGCGCTGCCGCGTCCGGTGACGGATAACCGCCTTCCGGGTACGGCTCATCCACCGAGATACCTGTGGTCGGCAGATCCGACCTGAACTGTTCGTTGCTGGTCACTGGCATTGCTCCCTCGGACCGTGGGCTGGGACAGGCGGGGGTCAGGGGCTGACCCTCCGGGACCGCGACCAGATGCGGCCGTCGATCCGTCCCGCACCGCGCAATGAGCACGATGCGACGACCCTGTCTCTTGATTACCCGATGCTTTTACCTTGTAAACATGGCGGGTGAGTTGACGGGACTCTGCAGTTGGCAGCGCATCAAATTCGGCGCGGCCCACCTGGTCGCCGGCCCGGTCGCCGACCTACGACAACGTGCCGCAGGCGGACCCGCATGTACGGGCGCAGTCGTCGGGGACTGCCTGGCCCGGAGGTGTGTCTGCCGATGTGGCGCAGCCGCGCAGGGGCCGACCGGGTCGATCGGCGGGTGTTCCGGTGAGGATCGATGCGGTCTCCCTGCAGGCACCGCGAGCGTGGCTCGCGGACAGCCGCTTGCCGCAGGACTCCCGACTCATCGTCCGCCCGGAACGAGTGCCGATCTTGCCGGTCGGCCGGGAACGGTCACGCCTTCACGGCGCGCCGTTCGTCATGGGTGCTCTCGATCACCGTGGATCGAGGCTCGTCCGCCGCCTCGGCCCCGCCGTGACTGGTGACAGCGATCTTGCGCGGCTTGGCCTTCTCGCTCACTGGGATCGTCAAGGTCAGGACTCCGCCGGCGTAGTCGGCCTTGACCTTCTCCACATCGAGGTTGTCGCCGAGGACCAGCTGGCGCGAGAACACCCCCCGGGGCCGCTCCGCGGCCAACATTTCCCGGTCCGGTCGTGCCGCGGCTCGTTCCGCCCGGATGGTCAGCACGTTGCGTTCGACGTCGAGATCGACTGCGTCCACAGAAACCCCGGGAAGGTCGAATTCGATCAGGAACTGATCACCGTCACGCCAAGCGTCCATGGGCATGATCGCCGGATGGGCGTTGGTCCCCCAGAGTTGTTCGGTCAACCGGTCCAGATCCCGGAATGGGTCGGTTCGTACCAGCATGCGTGCCACCTCCGTGATGAGAAGGACCCTTTCTGTCCACTTCTGCCGTAGACTATCTGTCCCGGCAGGCACAGATAAGTTGTAGCATCACCCGCATGTCGGTGCAAGCCCGGAATGAACGCGATGCTGTCCGCAGGCCCGTGCGGGATCCCGGTCGAGGGGTGTACGGCATCACCACTGCGGCTGAGCTGGCGGGGGTCAGCGCATCCACTCTGCGGCTCTACGAACAAAATGGCCTGATCACGCCCGATCGAACCGTGGGAGGCACCCGTCGCTTCAGCGATGACGACCTCGAACGACTCCGGCACATCGGTGACCTGGTCGCGATGGGTATCAACCATGCCGGCATTGCCAGGATCCTCGAGCTGGAGACCGACAATCGACGGTTGCGATACCTTCTGGAAGGCCCCGGACCAGACTGACCCGGCCCACCTCCGCGGACCATCGTCGTAGACCGATGAGCGCCCGAGATGCGTGCCGAACCCGACGGTCGGGCACCATGGCACGAGAACCGGGCGGGGGATCAGCGATACGCCCGCCCGGGGTGGTTGCGGCAGGGACGGGACGCGTGCACAAGAACCCAAAGGCGCCCGGATGGCGGTTCGTGGTGCAGCGGCACCGGGCCCGCAGGCTGCACTACGACTTCCGGCTGGAGATCGACGGCGTCCTGGTCTCCTGGGCGGTGCCCAAGGGCCCCACGCTCGATCCGGCGGTGCGTCGGGCCGCATTCCGGGTGGAAGATCACAGCCTGGACTATTTCGACTTCGAGGGCGTGCTTGAGGCCGGGGCGTACGGCGCCGGCGATGTCGTTGTCTGGGACGCAGGTACCTGGGCGCCGGACCCTGCGGTCAAGGAGCATCCGCGGTCGGCACTGGAGGCCGGGGAGTTGCACATCGACCTGGCCGGTCAGAAAATCCGCGGCCGGCTTGCCCTGGTGCGCACCTCGATCCAGGAAGATGGCAAGGAGCGCTGGCTGCTGGTCCACAAGCGGGATGCTCACGCGGTCGACGGCTGGGATCCTGAGAACCACCCCTACAGCGTCCTCAGCGGTCGCACCAATGACGAGGTGCGTCTGGACCCGGACGGAGCGTGGCGATCCGGGTTGCCCGAGGATCGGACCGGTCTGCCGCTGCACCGACCGCCGGCCACGCCGGAAGAAATCACGGCCCTGGACACCCTGCCGAGATCCGGCCGGTGGTCGATCTTCGGCCGCGAATTGCGAGTGACCAACCTGGACAAGGTGCTCTTTCCGGCGCGTCCGCGGGAGGACCCGGTGACCAAGCGAGACCTACTGCGTTATGCAGCTCAGATCGCACCGGTGGTAATCCCCTACCTGGCCGGCCGTCCCTTGAACATGCACCGTTACCCCGACGGCGCCCATCGACCGGGCTTCTGGCAGAAAGAGCTACCCGAGCGTGCGCCGTCTTGGCTGACCCGCTGGCGCAACCCCGACGCCGAACCGGACCAGACCCAGACCTATCTGGTCGCCGACGAACCGGCAGCCGTGGTCTGGGCCGCGAATTTCGGTGCGTTGGAATGGCACGCGTGGACGTCGACCGCGGCCGCCCCTCACCAGCCGACGTACGCCCTGATCGATCTCGACCCGGGCGAGAAGACCAGCTGGGACGACCTGCTCGTGCTCGCCCGACTCCACCGTACTGCGCTGGAACACCTCGGCCTGGTCGCTCGGGCCAAGGTCACCGGCTTGCGCGGCATCCAGATCTGGCTGCCGATCGCCGGGGGTCCCGAGTTCCAGGACACGCGCAGCTGGGTCGAGAAGCTTTCCCGCACTGTCGGAGCCGCGGTGCCGGGAATGGTCAGCTGGCGTTGGCAGGTCCGGCAGCGGGACGGTCTGGCCCGGCTCGACTACACCCAGAACGCCATCAACAGAACGCTTGTCGCGCCCTACAGCCCGCGCGCGGCCCCCGGCGCCCCGGTATCGGCGCCGATCGAATGGGACGAGTTGGACGATCCCGACCTGCGACCGGACGGATTCACCATCCGGACCGTCGGAGACAGGCTCGCCGCCAAGGGTGACCTGTTCAGCGCGACGCTGGCCCGGGCTCAGCGGCTTCCACCCCTATTTTGAGGCGCGCTTGCCCAGACCGGGCCCGCCATCAACCCTTTCGCGCCTGAGTGGCAATGCCTTCGACGAAGAAGCGTTGACCGAAAAGGAAGATCAGAACCATCGGCAGGGTGGCGAGTAGGGCGGCTGTAACGACGTACTGGAAGTCGCCCTCGCCGCCGGCGACGGGGTTGAACTTGACGAACAGCGAGTTCAGCCCGAGCGGCACGGTGTACAACTCGGTCTTGTTGCCCAGGTATATCAGCGGTTTGAGCAGGTCATCCCACGAGGCTTGGAATTCGAAGATGAACACGATGATGAGGGCCGGCTTGGACAAGGGTACCGCGATCCGCCAGAACAGCCCGAAGTACGAGCACCCGTCGACCCGGGCGGCTTCGAACAGCTCACGGGGCAACCCCAGGAAAAACTGGCGCAACAGGAAGATGTAGAACGCAGAGCCGAACAGGTTTCCGGCCCATAAGGGCACCTGGGTGTTGTTCAGCCCGACATCTTTCCAGATCAGGAACACCGGAATCATGGTGACCAGACCCGGCAGCATCATCGATCCGAGAACCGTGCCGAACACGAGGTTGCGTCCCGGGAATCGAAAGTAGGCGAACCCGAATGCCACCAAGGCGCTCGAGGCGGTGACGGTGGTGGCCGCGAACAGCCCGATGTACCCGCTGTTGCCCAACCATCGCAACAGCGGAGCGACGTGCCAGACCTCGGCATAGTTGGCGGTGGTGAACGGGTCGGGGATCACCTTGTTGTCGAAGACGTTCGCCCTGGTCTTGAAGGACGCCGAGAGCAACCAGACCAGCGGGTACAGGAACACGGCCGCCCAGAACAACAGGACGAGCCAATAGGGGATCTGCATCCATCGCCGGCCACGGGTGACGGCTGACCGCGGCGATCCGGCGCTTGCCGGCCGGGCGTCAGGCGACAGGGCGGGCGCCGGTATCACGTCGCCGAATGCCCGGGCCGGCACGGCAGCCCTGGTGCCCGGCCCGGTCACTTCTGATCCCCTCCCTCGTAGTAGACGAAGCGGTTGCCGACTTTCACCTGGATCACGGTGATCACCATGATGATCGCGAACAACAGCCAGGCCAGCGCCGATGCGTAACCGAATTTGAGCGATTGGAACGCTTGTTGGAACAGGTACAGGGCATAGAACAGCGAAGCGTTCCCGGCGTACGTTTTCTGCCCGGGATTGCCGAACAACACGTAGACCTTGTCGAACATCTGCATCGCAGCGATGGTCAGCACGATGACCTGGAAGAAGATGGCCGGTGAGATCATGGGCAGGGTGATACTGCGAAACCTGCGCCAGCCCGACGCACCGTCGATAGCCGCCGCTTCGTAGAGCGTGGCCGGCACGTTCTTCAATGCGGCCAAGAAGATGACGACCCCGCCACCGATGCCCCACAAGCTCATCAGCACGATCGATGGCTTGATCCACGCCGGGTCGGTCAACCATTGCGGACCCTGGATCCCGAGCAATGCCAAGGCTTTGTTGATCAATCCATAATTTCCGTTGAGCAACAAGGAAAACAACACAGCCACCGCCACCGCCGGCGTCATCACCGGCAGGTAGTAGGTAGTGCGGAAAAACCCGGCACCTGAGGTCAACCGATCCAGCAGCATGGCCAGGAAGAGCGCGAAGACGATCGCCAGCGGGACGAACATCGCCGCGTAGATGAAGGTGTTCATGAGCGCGGTGTGGACACGGGGATCATCGAACATCCGCTGATAGTTGCGGAATCCCACATTCTTCGGCTTGTCCACCAGGTTGTAATTGGTGAACGAGAGCACCAGACTCCAGATCATCGGGCCCAGGATGAAGATCAGCAGCCCGAATATCCACGGCGATAGGAAGGCGTACGCCGCCCGGGTCTCTCGTCGGTCAGACTTCGAGCGCCCGAGGTTTCGGTTTTCGTCGCGGCTGCGCGGCCGGCTTTCGGGCTGTGCCGCCGCCGAGGGCGAGGCCATCGACTCAGCCCATGGCGTCGTCGTAGGCATTCTGCGCCGTCTGCTGGGCATCGTCCAGCGCCTGCTGCGGGTCGGTGCCGCCCAGCGCGTCGGTGACGGCCTGGTTGTAGGCGTTCTGGATGTCCTGCCCGACCGGCGACGGCGGCAGGGTCTTCGCCGAACCGAGCGCGTCGTAGAAGACCTTGATGACGGCGTCCAACTTGTCATTGCCGCTGGGCTTTACATACTTGGTCTGCAGGGCGTCGTTCGCCGTCTTGTTCGCGGTGAACAGGCCGGTGTACACGCTCTTGTCCTTCTGCACCTTGGCTTCCCGGGCCGCGCCGGCGGCCGCCCACGCATCCTGGGAAGTCACCAGTTTCATGAACTGGCACATGCCGCCGGCATTGGGAGAACCCTTCGGAATGGCGAAGGCCGACCCGGTGGCCATGGTGATGGCGGAGCCGTCCTTGGCCTTGATCGGCACGGCCGACAGGTCGACGCTGTCACCGAAACCCGCGAGCACATTGACGTACCACTGCTCGAACGGCATTGCGCCGATCTGATCCTTGCCCTTGGCGAACTGGTTGCCGGCCCCGAAGAAGTCCCAGGTGTCACGGAAGGATTTGAAGTTGGCCCAGCCACCCTGCGCGTTCACCAGGTCGACACCGAACTGTAGCGCCTGCACCACCTTCGGGTCGTTCAGGGTGGGCTTGCCGTCGGCCGAGACGATCGATCCACCGTTGATCATGGTCCACAACGGCAGGAACTCGGGGACCTTGGGGTCGAAACCGATGGTCGAGGGCTTGCCGCCGGTCTCCTTGTACATCTTGGCCGCCGCAGCCTTGATCCCGTCCCAGTTCGACGTGTCCAGATCGGTCGGCTTCACTCCGGCGGCGTCGGCCACCCGGTTGTTGATGTAGATCGCGCGGATGGTGTAGAACTCGGGGATTCCGTAGACGTGCCCGTTCCAGCTGGCCTCCGCGACGGCGTCCGGATAGTACTGGCTCAGGTCGATGCCATTGGCCGATATGCACTCGTCCAGCGGTTCGAGGAAGCCCTTCTGGGCGTACGTGGCCAGCAGTTGGCGGTCCATGCTCACGCCCGCCGGCGCACTCCCGCCGCCCATGGCGGTGGCGAACTTCTGCTGGTCGAAGCCGTTCTCGTCGACCTTCACCTGCAGCGAGGGATCCTGCTTCTGCACGTAGTCGACCCGGGATGTCCCCACCTCATCGCCTGTGGTCCAACCCATCACGTCGACCGGCTTGCCGGTGTTCGGCAGCGCGTTCGCCGACGATCCTGCCGCCGAGGAGCTCGCGGCTCCGGTTGCCGACGCCGTGGAGGATCCCGCGGTGCTCGGCGATGACGACCCGTTGTCCTCGCCGGAGGACGTCGCAGCCGCTTCCGGAGCCGACGACGGGGCAGCACTGGTGGCTGTGGTTGCGGCCGTTGACGTGGCGGACCCATTGTCCGAACCGCAGGCGGCCAATGCCAGCGATCCCGCCGCGACGAGCGCAAGCCACCGGAGTCTTCTCTTCATTCCACAGCTCCTCTTGTTGATCAGCGCAGCCAGAGAACCGCTACTTTGCGTAGTACCCACCCGTGAGCCGGTTCATCCCTTGCGGGAAGCAATGGTCCGTGCGGGCCTTGCCGTTGCCGACCGTGAAGCCGAACGTCAGCGACGAATACCAGCGCGGCCGGTGGGCACCACTCGGGCACACCGTCACTTACAGACAGAGGATTGCCATGAAAGCGCTGACCTGGCAGGGCCGTCGAGATGTCCGCGTCGAGGAAGTGCCGGATCCCGGCATCCTGGAGCCCACCGACGCCATCATCAAGGTGACCGCAACGGCCATCTGTGGATCCGACCTTCACCTCTATGAAGTGCTCGGACCCTATCTGAACGCAGGGGACATCCTTGGCCACGAGCCCATGGGCATCGTGACCGAAGTGGGTTCGGACGTCAGCGGTCTTCAGATCGGCGACCGCGTCGTGGTTCCGTTCAACATCTCCTGCGGCCACTGCGGCATGTGCACCGAGGGGTTGCAGTCGCAGTGCGAGACCACGCAGGTCCGCAGCCAGAACAAGGGCGCCGCGCTGTTCGGCTACACCTCGCTGTACGGATCGATCCCCGGCGGCCAGGCCGAGTACCTGCGCGTCCCGCAGGCGCAGTACGGCCCGATCAAGGTCAGCCCGGACGGACCCGACGAGCGGTATCTGTTCCTGTCCGACATCCTGCCGACGGCCTGGCAGGCCGTCCAGTACGCGGGTCTGGCCGAGGGCGGCACGTTGGCGGTCTACGGGCTCGGTCCCGTCGGTCAGTTCACCAGCCGGATCGGCGTGCACCTCGGCCACCGGGTCATTGCGGTCGATCCGGTACCGGAGCGCCGCGCCATGGCCGAGCGTCATGGCGTGGAAACGGTCGATCCCTCGGGCCTCGACGCCCCCGCTGCGATCCTCGACCTCACCGACGGCGGAGCGCACGGAGTGGTCGACGCCGTCGGTATGGAGGCGCACGGGTCGACCGGCGCGTCGGTGGCCAAGATGGCCCAGACGGCCACCGGACTGTTGCCCGACGGTCTCGCGCAGAAGCTCACCGAGAAGGTCGGTGTCGACCGGCTCACCGCACTGCACAACGCGATGGGGTCCGTGCGGCGGGGCGGCACGGTGTCCATTTCCGGGGTGTACGGGGGCGCCGTGGATCCGATGCCGATGATGGGCCTGTTCGATCGGCAGGTGACGTTGCGCATGGGTCAGGCGAACGTCAAACGGTGGATAGATGATCTGCTACCCCTGGTCGAGGACAGCGCCGACCCGCTCGGTGTGCTGGATTTGACCACCCACGTGATGCCGCTGTCCGAGGCGCCACATGGGTACCAGCTGTTCCAGACCAAGTCGGACGGCTGCATCAAGGTGGTCCTCAAGCCGTGACCCGGCGGTCCAGTGGCTTTCGGTTCCTCCGGGTGGGACTGCGCTCTGTCTCGCGCGCCGTGGTCGACCGAACCGACCGGTGACCTCGATGGCCGTGCCGTCCGAGGTCGCCGCGGAGGGAGCCGTTGCCACTGCGGGTGGCCTGATGAGGACGCCACCGAGCGCGAGGAGTGTGCTGTGAGAGTCGCCGTCACCGGAGCGTCAGGGAACGTGGGCACGGCTCTGCTCCGCGCCCTACGGGCGGACGACCACGACGTCGTGGGACTGTCACGCCGTCGACCACCGTCCGCAGAACCGTACGACGGAGTGGACTGGGTCGAGGTCGATCTGGCCGACCGAAACGCCGCCGATGTACTCGGTCCGGCCTTTGCCGGCGCCGACGCCGTGGTCCACCTGGCGTGGCTCATCCAACCCGGGCGGAACCGCGAGCTGTTGCGGGTGGCCAACCAGCACGGCACTGCAGCGGTGGTCAGAGCAGTCCGCACCGCTGGAGTGCCCCAGCTCGTGCACATGTCTTCGGTGGGGGCTTACCGATCCCATCCTGGTGAGCAGCGGATCGACGAGAACTGGCCCACCGACGGCGTCAGCTCGTCGATGTATAGCGTCGACAAGTCTGCGGCCGAAAGGATTGTCAGTACCCTCGCTCCGACCGAGACCGTGCTCTCGGTCGTCCGGCCCAGCCTGATCCTGCAGGACGACGCGGCTGCCGAGATCACCCGGTACTTCATCGGGCCCTTCGTGCCCCGGGCGCTGGCAACGCCGAAACTCCTCCGCTGGGCCCCTTTTCCCCAGGCCATGCGCCTGCAGTTCGTGCACGCCGATGACGTCGCCGACGCGCTGCGCCGGATCATCGAGCAAGGTGCCGGCGGCGCGTTCAATCTCGCCGGCGAACCCGTGATCGATCGCACCCGATGGCGCGAGCTCTACGGCAACGTCGGTCCCTCCACCCCCATCGCGCTGCTTCGCGCGGGAGCATGGGCATCCTTCCACGCCGGGCTACAACCCACCGAACCCGGCTGGATCGATCTCGCAGCGGGAATTCCACTGCTCGACACGTGCCGAGCCCGCAGTGTTCTGGGCTGGCAGCCCACTCATCGAGCCGACGACCTGTTGGCCGCATTCCTCGCCGCGCTGCGTCGTGGGCAGGCCGCGGCCGGGCCCGTGCTCGGGCCGGGTCGACGACAGCCGCTTCCGCCCGGCTCCTGATCCTTGCTCACGGCACGGGCAAGGTCGACAGGACCTGATCGAGATCACTGAGCGAGCCTTGCCAGCCCCGCGGCCGGTCAACGGCGATCCAGGCCCGCTCCTGCACGAGGTGCAGAGTCTTGTGCAGGGTGAGCCGATCCCGAGCCGGGGAGTCCAGCCGGCCGTATCCGGTCAACAGTGCCGGCAGCAGGGTTGCGTCGGAGGAGCTGAGCTGATTGTGGATCCTGGCGAGGTCGCACATCGGATCGTCCCAACAGGCCCGCTCCCAGTCGAACACCCCGCAGATCGCCGGGGCTCGCCGACTGCAGACCATGAGATTGCCGCCGTTGTAGTCGTTGTGACACAGCACGGGTGCAGGGGGATCCACCAGGCGGGCGAGCTGACCTCGTACCCACTCGTCCACGGTGGTGGCCGTGCTCGCGGCGCCGCCGGACGCCAGGTAACCGTCCCGGCTGGCGGCCCAGCGGTCAGCGATTGCCGATGACCACGATGGTGACCCACCGGCGCCTTCGAGGAGGTGGCCGTACCACCGGCCCGTGCTGCGATGACACCGCCGCAGTACCGAACCCGCGGACTCGGCGACCTGGGCCGCCGCGACCGGCGACAGCGTCGACCGGAGCTCCGCCCAGCGGACCCCTGGTAACCGCGACATGACAAGGTACGCCACCGGTTCGGCGGCGTCGAGCGAACCGGATTCCTGCACCACGGGGACCGGCACACCGGGCAGACCGCCGGCAATCCGCAGCGCCGCGGCCTCCACCGCGGCCCGGTCCACCACTGCGGCCGGGAACATCTTCACCACGAACCGGCGGCCCGTGGGGCCACGGATCCCGACCACGTGACCGATCGCACCCCGCTGGGTCGCGGTCAGGGGCTCGACGTCTCCCGCGATCGGGCACGCTCTGAGCGACCTGCGCGAGAACGGCGCGAACGACGTCGTCGTCGAGCGGGGAGGACACCTCCTCATCATGCAGGTATCGACGGTGGGCGCATGACTGCGACCTCGGCCGGGCACCGCGACGGCATGCGCATCGGCTACTTCCTGTCCAGCGAGGAATACTCCCCCACCGAGCTCGTCCGACAAGCAAAGCTGGCCGAGGACGCCGGCTTCGACGCCCTGTGGATCTCCGACCACTTCCACCCGTGGAACGACGCCCAGGGCGAGAGTGGCTTCGTCTGGTCGCTCATCGGCGCGGTATCGCAGGTGTGCTCGCTGCCGATCACCACCGCGGTGACCTGCCCGACGGTGCGCATCCACCCGGCGATCATCGCCCAGGCCGCCGCCACCTCGGCCGTGCTGACCGATGGCCGCTTCACGCTGGGCGTCGGGTCCGGCGAGGCCCTCAACGAACACATCACCGGCGCCCGGTGGCCATCCATCGACCTGCGGCTGGACATGCTCGAGGAGGCGATCACGGTTATCCGGGAGTTGTGGCAGGGCGAGTACACCACGCACCACGGCCCGCACTACACGGTCGAGAACGCGCGTATCTACAGCCTTCCCGACGACGCCGCCGAAGATCTACGTGTCCGGTTTCGGGCCGCTGGCCGCGGCGTTGGCCGGGCGGATCGGCGACGGCTTCGTCACCACCAGCCCCGACCAGGACGCGATCGACACTTTCCGCAGCAACGGCGGTACCGGCAAACCCATGCAGGCGGGCTACAAGGTGTGTTGGGGGCTGGACGACCAGCAATGCATCGATACCGCGCACGAGCTGTGGGCAAATTCAGGGGTCCCCGGCGAGTTGAGCCAGGTGCTGCCCAGTCCGGCGCACTTCGAACAGGTCAGTTCGCTCGTCACCAAGGACATGACGCGAGACTCCATCGCCTATGGCAATGATGTGCAGCGCCACGTCGACGCGTTCCGTCCGTACGCCGAAGCCGGATTCGACGAGATTTACATCTCGCAGATGGGCGGCAGCAGAGCGGGATCGAAGGTCGACGGGTTCTTCGAGTTCTACGGACCGCTGCTGGATCGGCTCCGCGGCTTGTGACTTCGGCCAGCCGGTCGGCTCGTCCTTGACGGTCACATTCCGCCACCCGCAGTTGATCCACCAACGCACCAGCCGAATGGCCTACGAAGGCAGGCGGTCCAGATCGCGGACGGCGAACCGGTGGTGTGCCCACTCCTCGTTGAAGACGACGCGCAGGCACGCCAACGGGGTGCGGGCCTCGGCCGGGGGGAAGCCGGGTCCGGTGGCCGGCGGCCCGGCTGTGGTGAGGACGTCGTCGTCGATGTCCTCGACGTAGCGCTGCATCTCGGCAAACCGATGCGCCCGAACCCGAGCGAGATCCTCGAGTGTCGGATCCGCCGTGTCATCGATACCGAACTCGCCGACCTGCCCGATGAACCCCGCCGGTAACCCTGCAGGGCTGAACGGCTGCTCGAGGTCGAGAACGGACCGCCGGAACCACGCGTCGGTCACGAACACCAGGTGTCGAACGGTCTGGAGGAAGGACCACTCGCCGTCGACCGACTCATGCAACTGTTCGTCGGTCAGCGACGCCGCGCGGGTCATCGTCGGCGCCCACATCTGCTGGACCACGTCGATCGCTCGACGCGACGAGCGGACGTCGGCCGGTCGCAGTTCGAGGCGACGCGGATCGCGGCGATCCCATTCGGCCTCGATGAGCGGGGCAACGTCCACCCCGTTGACTACCAGCCCATCGATGAGGCCGTCGATGTCGGCGCCGACCAGCACTACGCCGGTCATGACGACACGCTCGAGATTGCATTCGGAGAACCGGGCCGATGCCAGGTTCACATCCTGGAAGTGGGCCCCGGCCAGGTCCCGCGACTCGAAGCGCACCGGATGTGCGACCTCGTCCAGACTCATCCACCCAGGCTACGACACACGCTCAGCAACCGATGTCGCCGCTGCGCCCTCCAGTGCGGACGGATCGGTGTAGCTCAGGGACAGGGCGGCCCGATCACGCCGTTTCCGCGGCATCTTCTGCTGGCCACCGGGCTCACGACTGCGTCGCGCCACTCAGCCGGTGGTGCTTGCCCCAGCGATGTTGACCATCCAGGACACTCCGAACCCGTCGACACACATCCCGAACCAATCACCCCACGGCGCCTGGTCCAGCGGCATGGTGGCGGTGCCGCTACCCGACAGCTTGTCCCAGTAGCCCCGCAGGGTGTCCACGTCGTCGCCGCTGAGCGAGACCGTACCGTTCGGTGACGGGTCGCCCATCGAGCTGGGGGTGTCGGCGCCCATCAGCGTGAGATCACCGCCGGCGACCAGCTGGGCGTGCATGACCCGGTCCTGCTCAGCGGGGTCGACCCCCATGCCGGCATTCTCGCCGAAGGTGGAGACCGTCAGCTCACCACCGAACACCGACCGGTAGAACTCCATGGCCTCACGCGCGGTGTCCTTGAAGCTCAGGTAAGGGTTCAGCACGACAGACATCGGATCTCCTCGTCACGGCACGGCCGAACGGCTCGGTTGCTCGTTCAGTGGCAACGCTAGCCACCGCGCGCGTCGACCGCATCCCTCAGAGGCAACCGGTGATGTCGCACTGACCGGTGACCGGGACATCGCCGGCGGTCCCTTGGGCCGCCGAGGTGCGGGCGCCGGTCACGCTGTTCTTGCTCAGCCAGGTCCCGCTGCTGGGCCGGAACATCGCGAAGTCCATGACGCCCGGGTTCTGGTCGTACGAGCCAGGGACCGGGATGTCACCGGACGTGCCCAGGTGCCGGTCGGGACCGTGCTACTGGCGCCTTTCGATGGTCGAGGGCCGCCAGACCGTCAGGTTCGAACCCAGGCCGAGCCGACTGTTGGGCGAGGGATGGGCCGTCGGAGTTCCGGCCAGCGCCGCCGGGGTGACCATCAGGGTGGCGAGCAGCGCCGCGGCGGCGCCGGCTGCGGCCCGGGACTCAGCTGCTTTCGACCGCTTGCCGTTGCACCGGAAGCGCTTTCACGTACCGCTCCATGAAGGCATCGAAGCCGGCGACGTCGGCCGGATCCGGCGGCACGGTCAGCACTTCGGCGTCCGCGAACACCGCCGTCGACAGATAGTCGGCCAGGGTCTGATCCGGTGCCCGTCGGGCGCGGAACGCGGCGAGGACGGCCATGCCCCACGGACCGCCCTCGGACGCGGTAGCACCGACCGACACCGGTGTGCCCAGGGCGGCGGCCAGGAATCGCTGGGCCACGCCCTTGGTGGTGAACAGCCCGCCATGGGCGAAGATCGCGTCGAGCCCGACACCCTCGTCCTTCTGCAGCACGTCCATGCCGAGCCGCAGGGTGGCCAGCGACGCGTAGAGCTGCGTGCGCATGAAGGTCGCCAGATCGAACGTGCTGTCCGGCGTGCGCAGGAACAGTGGCCGTCCCTCGTCCAGGCCGGTGATCGGCTCGCCGGACAGGTAATTGAAAGCCATCAGCCCGCCGCAGTCCGGCGCGCCGTCCAGTGCCGAGCGGAACAGCGTCTCGAACACGGTGGAGGTGTCGACCCGCGCCCCGACGGCGGCGGCGAACTCGGCGAACAGGCCCGCCCACGCGTTGAGCTCACTCGCGCCGTTGTTGCAGTGGGCCATCGCCACCGGGTCGCCGGCCGGGGTGGTGACCAGGTCGAGCTCGTGGTGCACCCGGCCGAGCTCGTGCTCGAGCACGACCATGGCGAAGATGCTGGTGCCGGCGCTGACGTTGCCGGTGCGGGGCGCGACGGAATTGGTGGCCACCATTCCGGTCCCGGCGTCACCCTCCGGCGGGCACAGCGGGATGCCCGGTTGCAGCGTGCCGGTCGAGTCGAGCAGCCGGGCGCCGGCGTCGGTCAGCGCGCCCGCCGGCTCACCGGCCCGAAGAATGCTCGGGAGCAACTCCCGGAGTCGTACCGGTTGGTGGTGTTCGGCCGCCATGGCATCGAAGGTCGCGAGCATCGACTCGTTGTACCCACCGGTGACGGCATCGATGGGGAACATCCCACTGGCGTCGCCGACGCCGAGCACCTGCTCCCCGGTCAGCTGCCAGTGCACGTACCCAGCGAGCGTGGTCAGGTGCGCGATGTTCCCGACATGGTCCTCCCCGTCCAGGATCGCCTGGAACAGGTGGGCGACGCTCCAGCGGTGGGGAATGTTGTGGTCGAAGCGGGCGCTCAGCTGATCGACGGCGGCAGAGGTGTTGGTGTTACGCCAGGTTCGGAAAGGAGTGAGCAACTCGCCGGCGGCGTCGAAGGCCAGGTAGCCGTGCATCATCGCCGACACTCCCAGCGCGCCCACCGTGGTCAGCTGCACGTCGTAGCGGCGCTCGATGTCGGCCGCGAGGGTGGCATAGCAGTCGGCCACGCCGGACCACACCGACTCCAGCGAGTAGGTCCACAGCCGGTCGACGAACTGGTTCTCCCAGCCGTGGCCGCCCACCGCCAGCGGCTGATGCTCCTCGTCGATGAGCACCGCCTTGATGCGGGTGGATCCCAGCTCGATGCCGAGCGCGGTCCTGCCCTCGGTGATCCTGCGCTGGGCTTCGCCCCGGTCGACCTCCACCTTGTCCCTTTCGCTGTTCGGCGAGCTCGTGCCGATCTGCGGACACCCTCGTCCGTGCGGTGCCGGAGCGGCGTTCAGCCGCCGACCGTCGTCGGGGTGACTGTCGTCACGAGTTTCGCAGATCAATCTTCGGCCGGGGCGCCCACCCCTGGCGGGCAAGCGGCGCCGGGTCCCCGACGCCTCAACCGGGCCGGTTGACCGCCGCCCGCTCTCGCCACCGAAGGAAGCGGTTGCCGCCGCGACGCACGCACGGGCCCCGTGCGCGGACGGGACGACCGGGTACCGGAGCACGGGTGATCCGGCGACGTTGAATCCCGGGTTCTGCGAGGACCAACGGGCGAAACATGCGACGGTGGATGGCGCCTCCTGAAATCGGGAGACGCCATCCACGTCCTGTTGGCGGCCTCGCTTCTCATCGGCTCCACCGGGACGTCACGCGTCACTCTGTTCACATAGGCGTCGAGTTGATCCTCGCAGGGTGAGAGTTGCTGGAGGGGTTGAGAGTTCGGGGCAGCGAGTCGGCTCGGGGACGGTGGTCGGATCGTGACCGGCCGGGCGTGTGGATAACCCCGGTTGTGGCAGAGGCACTGTCGGACGCGTCTGAGTAGCGTTCTTTGGTATGGCAGCGGGTGCAGCATCTTTGGCGGAGCGGCGGCAGGTCATCGCCGCGTGCCGCGAGGTGACCGCGGGATCTGCACACCGTCGGCTACCAATGCCCGTCCGGCGAGTTGGGCGACCTGGTCGGGGACCTGGCCGAACTGGCCGCGTTGAGCCATGGCGCAGCTGGCCGCGGTGGTGGCCGACGCCGAAGCCCGCGGCGTGGTCGAGGCTTCGCAGTGCGGGAACACGGCGCAGTGGGTGGCCGAGTACGGCTGGCATGTCGCGCCGCGACGCGTACACCATCGCGAAGGCGGCGAAGCTGTTGCGCCGGCCGGAGCTGGCCGACGCGGCCGACTCGGTGCTCACCGCCGATGTGGACCTGGGCACCGCGGTGGTGGTCGGCGGCGAGTTCGACAAGTTGGCCCCGGACCTGACCGGACGAGGCCAAACCGGTGGTGCTGGCCCAGCTGCTGGACATGGGCGCCGACGTACGGCCCGGCGCGGGTCCGCACCCTCAAGCAGGAAATCTTGGCCCGGTGGGGTGAGGACGGCGAGTTCGAGAAACACCAGGACCAAGTGCCGCCGGCAGATCGACCTGTCCCCCGGCCGGGAAACCTCACCGGGCGTGTGGGACTACCGGCTGACCACCGACAACGAAGGCCGCGCCGTCCTGGAAGCGGCCATCGGGCCGCTGTCCGCACCCCGGGTCGCCAAGGACGCCGACGGTCGATCCGTCGGCGAACCCGACACCCGCACCGCCGGCCGGCGGCGCGGTGAGGCGTTGATCGAGGCGTTGCGCCGGTCGGTCACCGTCACCGACCCGGGACCGGCCGACGCCACCGGCAACCCCAAGGCGGTGCTGATGCTGACCCTGGACTTCGACGACCTCGCCGCCCAGTACGGCGCCGCCCGGGTGCTGGGCACCGTCGGCCGAGGGCGTCCTGCTCGGCTGTGACACCGTCCGCAAGCTGGCCTGCGACGCGGTGATCATCCCGGTCGTGCTCGGCGCACCGGGGAGATCCTGGACCAGGGCCGCGAGCAGCGGCTGTTCACCAAGGGCCAGGTCCGCGCCCTGTGGCTACGCGACGCGCACTGCACATTCCCCGGACTGTGACGCCCCGGCCGCCTGGTGCGACGCCCACCACCTGGTCCACTGGATCGACGGCGGCCCCACCGACCTGACCAACGCCGCCCTGCTGTGCGGCCGCCACCACACCATCGTCCACCGCGACCGACTGGCCGGCACACTCACCGACCACGGCGTCGAATGGGACCTACGCCCAGGCTCCTACCAACCACCCGACCCGCCACCAGCATGGCAGCGCGGCAACAAACCAGGCCCGGACCGACCCTCACCGCTGCGACCGACCAGGACCAGCAACGCCCGGTCGACCCACAGCGGCCTGCAGCCGCACGAAACCCAGCCGTCAACCGCGGCACCAACCCGAACCGGCGGACGTAGGTCGATGAATGACCTTCAACCTTCTTGCCGCCGTGCCCATGTATCGTTCGGCTGCCCGAAGCGCACGTCATTGGCGGTGCGAGCCGTGCCGGCGCCTCCGAAGCCAACTCCGTCGACCGCGTCCAGTCGCGTCAACCTCGCTCGGGGCGACGACCGCTATCTGTCGCAGGATTGCGCGGCATCCTTCACCGGCCGCACGCAGCCGCAGTCGCCCGCCGGGTCATCGGGATGTACGCGATCACCGGACGGCCGGCGTTCTCCGCATTCCGCTACCTGGGCAGCGACGACGCGCTGCCCCGCACAGCTATGATCGGCGCCCGATGAGCAACGCGCAGATCCCGCCCCGCCCGCTGCACCCCACCATCCGCGGCGTCCGGTTCGGCGCCGCCTACTACACCGAGTACCAACCGTACGAGCGCCTGAACACCGACCTCGACCTGATGGTCGCGGCCGGGATCAACAGTCATCCGGGTCGGCGAATCGGTCTGGTCGACCTGGGAGCCACGGGACGGGCGAGTTCGACCTCGACTGGCTGGCAGCCGGTGCTCGACGCCGCGCACGAGCGCGGGCATCTCGGCGATCATCGGCACGCCGACCTACGCGGTGCCGCCGTGGCTGCGCCGGACCTACCCGGAAACCACCGCCCGCACCGCCACCGGGGTCGAGCAGCCGTACGGCGTGCGGCAGGACATCGACTACTCGCACCCGGCGTTCCGGCACCTGGCCGAGCGGCTGATCCGCAGGATCGTCGAGCGGTACCGCGACCACCCGGCGGTCATCGGCTGGCAGGTGGACAACGAGCCCGGCCTGAAGCTGTTCTACAACCACTCCGTATTCCAGGGATTCCTCGAGTACCTGCGGGACCGGTACGGCGACGTCGACACCCTCAACACGCCGGTGGGGTCTGACCTACTGGTCGCATCGGCTGTCGGACTGGGCGGATCTGTGGGTACCCGACGGCAACACCACGCCGTCCTACGACCTGGCCTGGCGCCGCTACCAGGCCGCAGCTGACCCACGAGTTCATCGCGCTGGCAGACCGATCTGGTCCGCGACGCTGGTCGCCGAAGAGCCAGTTCGTCACCACCTGCGTCGCGCTGGGCCAGGTCGGGCCAGGACATCACCAGGGTCGGCGAGCCGCTGGACGTCGTCGGCACCAACGTCTACTACGCCACCCAGGACGGTCTGGAACTGCCCGGCCGCAGACGAACCCGCCGGTGCGCTGTACCCGTTCTTCGTCGGCTGGGGCGGGCCGGCGTGGCTGTACCTGCAGGCCGACCTGTCCCGCGGGACCCGCGCAGCAGCCGTTCCTGGTCACCGAGACCAACGCGACGTCGATCGGCGGGTCCGGCCGACAACTTCCCCGTCCTACCCGGGACAGCTCCGCCAGGTGGTCTGGAGCCTGGTCGCGCGCGGCGCCCGGCTGATCGAGTACTGGCACTGGCATTCGCTGCACTACGGCGCCGAGACCTACTGGGGCGGCATCCTCGGGCACAGCCTGCGAGCCGGGCCGGATCTACGACGAGCTCGCCGGCGCCGGCACGGAACTGCTCGACGCGGCCGGACGTGCATCGGCCGACTGCGCACCCGCAGCGACGTCGGCGTGCTGGTGTCGGCGGAGAGTCGCTGGGCGATGGAGTTCATGGCGCCGCTCGGCGCGCCCGGCGCGGCTGGTTCGGCGACAAGAAGTCCTACGAACGGATTCTCGCCGCCTTCTACCGCGGGCTGTTGCGACGCCGGGCTGTCCGCGGATGTGCTCGCCCCGCACCAGCTTGCCGGACGACCCGCCGAGATCGTCGCGGCGCTGGCCGGTGCTGGTCGTCCCGGGCCTGTACATCGCCGACGACGCGCCTGCTGCGAACGGCTGCGGGACTACGCGCAGGCCGGCGGCCACCTGGTGCTCACCCCGCGCACCGGGTACGCCGACGAGGAGGCGGTCGCCCGGCACGAGGTGATGCCGGGCGTGCTGCGCGACGCGGTCGGGGTGCATTACCTGCGAGTTCACCAACCTGCGGCAGCCGGTGCCGGTCGCCCGGTGACGACGACGCGGCTCTGACCGGCTCCGCCACCGGCTGGGCCGACGGGCTGATCCCGGACGGCGCGCACCGTGCTCGCCGGCTACGACCACCCGCACCTGCCCAGCTTCGCCGCCGTCACCACCAACGCCTACGGCGCCGGCCGGGTGACCTACGTCGGCACCGTGCCGGATCGGGACACTGTCGGCGTCGCTGGCCCGACTGGCTGGCCGACACCTCGCTGCCCGCCGACCCCTGGCGGGCGGCCGCGTCCGGACACGGTGACCTGCACCTCCAGCGTCACGCCCGACGGCCGGGCGCTGCGGTTCCTGCACAACTGGAGCTGGGAGCCCGCCGACTACCGTGCCCGGCGGCGTGCCGTGATCTGATCTCGGCGCCGACGATCGCCGCCGGCGACGCGCTCCGGCTGACCTCCTGGGACGTGCGGATCCTGGTGGAGGCGCAGTGACCGGACGGCCGGTCGGACGCGTCAGCGGTGAGCGCGCGCGTCGAGCGCGTCCGGTTCGAGCACCACCGGCGAGGCCCTCGGCATCGGCGTCGCCGCGCCCCGGATCAGCTGGACGGTCCGCACCGATCAGCCCGGAGTGGACGCAGGGCGGCGTACGAGATCGGTGTCGACGACGGCGCCGACGGAGTCAGCGCACGTCCGGCCGGATCGACGTCCGCGGAGTCGGTCCTGGTGCCGTGGCCGGCCGAGCCGCTGCCGTCGCGGGCCCGGCGGTCGGTCCGCGTGCGGGTCTGGGGCGCCGCCGACGCGGACCGCCGACCGACTGGAGCGAGCCGTCGACGGTGGAGACCGGTCTGCTCGCGCCGGCCGACTGGACCGCGCGAGCTGATCAGCACCGACGTGGACCGCGACCCGTCGGTGGACCGACGCCGCCGGTGCTGTTCCGCCGCGACTTCAGCACCGACGGGCGAGCGTCGCCTCGGCCCGGCTGTACCTGACCGCGCACGGCGTCGTCGAGGCCGAGATCAACGGCGGCCGCGTCGGGCGGACGTGCTGACGCCCGGCTGGACCAGCTACCGACACCGGCTGCGCTACCTCACCTACGACGTCACCGACCTGCTCGTGCCGGGGCCGAACGCGATCGGGGTCACCGTGGCCGACGGCTGGTTCCGCGGTCACATCGGATTCGAGGGCGGGCTCGCGCAACGTCTACGGCGACCGGGTCGGCGCTGCTCGCCCAACTCGAGATCCGCTACGCCGACGGCACGTCGGCAGACCGTCGGTCACCGACGACGAGCTGGCGGGCCGGACTCCGGCCCGATGCGCCGCGTCCGGGATCTACCCGGGCGAAACCTACGACGCCCGGCTCGAACTCGCCGGCTGGAGCTCGGCCCGGCTTCGACGACAGCGGGTGGTGCCGACGGTCGGGTCCGCGCCGCGCGCCGACCGACCGGCTGGTCGCGCCCACCGGTCCGCCGGTGCGGCGCATCGAGGAGATCGCGCCGGTCGCGATCAGCACGCTCACCGTCCGGCCGCACGCTCGTCGACTTCGGGCAGAACCTGGTCGGGCGCGTGCGGATCCGGGTCGTCGGGCCGGCCGGGCACGACCGTGACCCTGCGGCACGCCGAGGTGCTCGAGCACGGCGAGCTGGGCACCCGCCCGCTGCGGCTGGCCGAGGCCACCGACCGCTACACCCTGCGGCGGCGCGCGGCGTCGAGACCGTGGGAGCCGCGGTTCACCTTCCACGGCTTCCGCTACGCCGAGATCGACGGCTGGCCGGGCGAGCTCGACCCGGACGATCTTCGCGCGGTCGTGCTGCACACCGACATGGACGCGCACCGGCTGGTTCTCCTGCTCCGACGAGCTGCTCGAACCGGCTGCACGAGAACGTCGTGTGGGGCATGCGCGGCAACTTCGTGGACCTGCCGACCGACTGCCCGCAGCGCGACGAGCGGCTCGGCTGGACCGGCGACATCCAGGTGTTCGCACCGACCGCGCGGTTCCTCTACGACTGCACCGGCATGCTGGCCTCCTGGCTGGCCGACCTGGCCGGCGAACAGGCGGAACTCGGCACGGTCCCGGTGTACGTGCCGTACATCCAGCTCGCCGTTCCCGCTCGCACCGATCGCGGCCTGGGGCGACGCAGCGGTCATCGTGCCGTGGGCGCTGTACCAGCGGGCCGGCGACGCTCGAGCTGCTCCGCCGCCAGTACCCCAGCATGCGGGCCTGGGTCGACCAGATCGACGGCGGCGGCCGGTGCCGACCACGTGTGGAACACGGGTATGCAGCTGGGTGACTGGCTCGATCCGACCGCGCCGCCGGACCGGCCGGCCGACGCCCGCACCGACCGCATCGCTGGTCGCCACGGCGTACCACGCGCGGACAGCCGCGGCTGCTGGCCGAGGCGGCCGACGTGCTCGGGCATGGCCGACGACACCGAGCGGTACGCCGCGCTCGCCGACGCGATCCGGGCCGCGTTCCGCCGGCGAGTACGTCTCGCCCAGCGGCCGGGTGGTCAGCGACGCGCCCGACCGCGCTGGCCCTCGCGCTGCGTCTTCGACCTGCTCGACCCGAGCCAACGCGACCGCGCCGGTCGACGACTGGTCGCACTGGTCAAGGCCGGCGACCACCGGATCGGCGACCGGCTTCGTCGGCACGCCGATCATCTGCGACGCGCTGTGCGACGTCGGCGCCTACGACACCGCGTACCACCTGCTGACCCAGCGGCAGTGCCCGTCCTGGCTGTACCCGGTGACCATGGGCGGCGACCACCATCTGGGAACGGTGGGACAGCATGCTGCCCGACGGATCGATCAACCCGGGCGACATGACCTCGTTCAACCACTACGCCCTCGGGCGCGGTCGCCGACTGGATGCACCGGACGGTCGCCGGACTGGCCCCGGCCGCACCCGGCTACCGCACGGTCGCGGTGGCGCCGCGTCCCGGGCGGCGGCCTCACCTCGGCGCGCGCCGCGCACGAAACCCCCTACGGCCGGCCGAAGTCGCGCTGGAAACGGCACGGCGATCGGCTGGCACGTCGTCGGTACTCGTGCCGCCCGGCGACCACCGCCGTGGTCGCGCCTGCCGGAGCCCGCTGGGGCGAGCGGCAGCGTCGGACCCGGCCGGCACACCAGTTCTCCTGCCGGTTCCGCCCGGTCGCAGGACGACCCGCCGATCCCCGGTGTGCAATCCGTTCGCGGAGATGGCTCGATGGCTGAGCACTCCGATCCGCCCGCGGGTCTGGCAGCAGATCGAGATCGAGCTCGACCGGCGACCGCAGACCACGCCGACCCGTACACCGACGTCGACGTCTGGGCGCGACTTCGCGGCCGAGACCGGAGAGCCGTCTGCGCCGCCCCGCGTTCTGGGACGGCGGCCGCAACCTGGCGGATCCGGTTCGCCGCCCGCCACAGCCGGGCCGGTGGACCTGGTCGGACGTCGGCCTCGGTCGCCGACCCCGGCCTGGCCGGCCGGACCGGCGAGCTGCACGGCCGCCGACGCCGGTCCGAGGACGCCGAGATGCGTTCGACCGGCACGGCTTCTGGCGGATGTCGCCCGGCGGGCGCAGCCTGGTGCACGCCGACGGCACCCCGGCGCTGCTGATCGCCGACACCGCCGTGGGCGCTGCCCTGGCGGGCCACCGCCGGACCAGGTGCAGGTCTACGCGGACGACCGGCAGCCGCAAGGGGTTCAACGCCGCGCTGCTGATGACCGTGCAACCCGACATGCGGGCGGTCGGGCCCCGCGGACCGCACGGCCGACGAGGGGTTCGACGTCGGCTTCGAGGACCTGCCGACCGGGCACCTGAACCGAGCTCGATCCCGGGTACTTCCACGACCTTCGACGCGCTGGTCGAGATCCTGCGCGGGCACGGCATCGTGCCCGGTGCTGCAGCCGGTGTTCTTCGGATTCGGCTGGAAGGGACTCGATGTCGCGGGCCCGGTCGTCCCGCCGGACGAGTACGCCCGCTACTGCCGGTATCTCGTCGCCCGCTACGGCGCCGGCCCGACGATCTACCTGGTCGGCGCGGACGGCAGCGGCCGCGAACCGCAGCTGCCCGCCGGCGGGGCCGAGATCCAGGCCTGGGACTGCTACGGCCAGCCGACCGGGCTGCACTACCGGCCGCACACCGACAACCGCGCCCACCAGGACGCCGACTGGCTCGACTTCCAGTGGTGCCAGACCGGGCACACCGGCGAGCACGCTGCCGAGCGGGTCGCCGACATGTGGCGCAACACCCCGGCCAAGGCCGTCGCCAACGGCGAGCCCACCTACGAGGGCACCCGGTCGCCGGAGATGGCCGCGGGCTGGTGGCAGGGCCACGAGGCCTGGAGCAACCTGTGCGCGGGCGGCACCATGGGCGTCGTCTACGGCGCGGCGCCAGCCTGTGGCAGTGGGTGCTGCGACCCGGACGAGCCGGGCATGCATGGAGTACTTCCTGGCCCCCGGCTGCAGCTGGCGGGAGGCGCTCGACTTCCCCGGCTCGACCTACGTCGGCCTGCGTCGGCCGGGTCCTGGCCGGTCTGCCGACCACCGACATGCGCCCGGCCTGGGACCGGGTGCTCGCCCCGCGCTGCCTGGCCGCCGGCACCGACCTGCTGATCATCTACGCCGCCGACGGCGGCCCCCAGGTGCCGCAGTCGGACCAGCAGTGGCCGATGAGCTACCGGATCATCGACCCGCGCACCGGCGAGCAGGTCGGCGAGGGATGCCGGCAACACGCCTTCGATCCCATTCCCGACGCGGGGGGAGCCCCGCGGGTCTACGTCTGCTGGGATGGCTGAGCCCGCGGAGCTACCCCTTGTCAGAAGGGTTGGGTCACAACGGCTGGAACCGTGACATGAAGACCCCGGCGCCACGAAAGCCGACAGCGCGGCCATCATTGCTCCGGTCGGCGACCGTGCGGGGATGGCTCTCGGCGCGCCAACCCTGGTCGTAGCCGAAGTTCGCGATGACCAGCTCCGGCGCGGCGAAGGTGCCGTCGGACTTCGACCCGGGACACCCACACGCCGTCATAACCGAACCCCACGATGTCGGCCCGACCATCGCGCGACGTATCGGCCAGCAAACGGGGATGACGGTCTGTCCGCCGTCGGCCACACCCATCAGCGACACATGGTCGGCGCCGGGCACCACGGGAACAACGACCCAGAACACTCCGCTCGGCCGCTCGTCCGGCACGCGCCGGATCGACCGGTCCGGGTCGGGCGAGAACACTTCGGCGGCGCTGCGCATCGGGTCATGCAGGATCTGGCGGTGCAGAACTGTGCCCTGCGCGTCGCGCACCTCGGTCCAGAAACCCGTGTGGTCGTCGAACCCTTCGACCGCATCGCCGGCCGGCGCCAGCATGGTCGCCGGTTGCCGGGATTCCAGCCGGACCTCGTCTCCGTCGTAGGCGAAGATCAGCCGAACGGCTCGCGGCTCCCGGTCATCGCCGGTCGGCCGGCCGTTCATGGCCGGACCTCGAGGATGATGTTCAACGGCGTTTCGGTGGCCCGGCGAACCCGGCTGAACCCGGCCTCCCGCAGCACCGCCGCCAGCTGCGCCTCGCCGGCCTGCGCGCCGAGCCCCAGGCCGACCTCTTGCGCCAACGAGCCGGGAGTGCAGATGACCGTCGAGAGGCCGTAGTAGGTCCGTCCGACCGGGTTCAGGTTCTGTTCCAGGGCGTCGCCGGCGTTGGGTTCGACCAACAGCAGGGTGCCGTTCGGCGCCAGGGCCTGTCGGATGCGGCGGGCCGCGCCGAGCGGATCGCCCATGTCGTGCAGGGCGTCGAACAGGCAGATCAGGTCGTAACCGCTGCCCGGAAGGTCCTTGGCCGCCGCCACCTCGAAGGTCGCCCGCGTGCGCAACGCCGGCGGCTCGCGGCGGCGGCGCGCGCCGCCAGGATCGAGGGCTGGTGGATGTCGAAACCGGCGAACGTCGAGCGCTCGAAGGCCTCCGCCATGATGACCGTCGACGCGCCGTGCCCGCAACCGATGTCGGCCACCTTCGCACCCGCCCGCAGCTTGTCGACCACATCGTCCAGGGCCGGCAGCCACTCGTCGACCAGGTGGGCGGCATACCCGGGCCGGAAGAGCCGGACGACGCCCGAGAACAGGCGCTCGTCGTGGGCGTCCCAACCGACCCCGGCGCCGGTTCGGAATGCCTCGACGAACATCTCGTGGTCGGCGTAGCAGGAGGCGATGGTCTCGAAGGCGCCGGCGAGGAAGACCGGGCTGTCCTCGTCGGCGACGACCATCGCGTGCTCCGCGGGCAACTCGAAGGTCGCGGCGGTCGGGTCGTACACGACGTAGCCGCCGGCGGCCTGATTGGCGAGCCACTCGCGCACGTAGCGCTCGGCGGTGCCGGTCCGCTCGGCCAGCGTTGCCGAGGTGATCGGCCCGGCCCCGGCCATCGCCTTGTACAGGCCCAGCCGGTCGCCGATGTGCAGCAGCAGCCCCGAGATGGCCGCGCCCATGTCGACCACGGCCTGTCCGACGAAGGCGCCCAGCTTGGCCTCGTCGATGGCCGGGATTTCCGTTGTGGTCATGTATTTCTCCACTCGATCGGTGCAGATCCACGGTGGAACTGCTCGTGCTCCGCCACCGAGAATGCGGCGTCCCGCGCCTGACGACGAGTGGCGATGTCGTACCGCCGCCGGCCGAGCCGGAACCCGCGGAGAACCGGACGAATCGAACAACTGCCCTCATCTTTGGCGGCTCCCGCGCACGGCCGGCGGTACAAGATCCGTACTACGCGGATCGGCCGGAAGGGAGCACGATGGTCAGATGAACCGCAGGGACTACTGTCCGATCGCCGCCGGCGTCGAGGTGCTCGGCGACCGCTGGACCCCGCTGATCATCCGCGAGCTCATGGTCGGTGCCAGTGGCTTCAACGAGATCCATCGCGGGATACCGCGGGTGAGCCGCACCCTGCTCGCGCAGCGGTTGCGCGAACTCGAGCGGCGCGGACTGCTGCAGCATGGGGCGAGCCGAGCCGGGACACGCCGGCGTCTACGCCCTGACCCCGGCGGGTCAGGCGCTGACGCCGATCGTGTGGGCCATGGGGGCCTGGGCCGCGGAGTGGATGTTCGGTGATCCGAGCGACGAGCAATGCGATGGCCTGACGCTGATCTGGCGAACGCATCAGATCGCCGTCCCGGCCAAACTCCCCGAGCACCGCACCGTCGTGCACCTCGTGCTCACCGGAGCCGGGAGGCGCCCAGGGCTGGCTCGACATCCAGCGTCCGGGCATCACCGTCTGCAAGGACGACCAGGGCACTGGCCGTCGATCTCGCCCTCGAAGCCGACACCGCCCAGATGCACCGTTGGCTCATCGGACGTGGTCCCCTTCCGCGACCTCGTCGCCAACGGGCACGCCCGCTTCCTCGGCCCGAGCCGGCTGGCCAAGGCATTCCCCACGTGGTTCGACACCACCTTGTTCGCCAAGAGCCTGCAGCGAGCAGAGCAACGCCGTCTGCACGACGCGTTGACCGGCTGATCTCGGCGGTGTCCTACCGGGTGCTGATCCCCGTGGACCGGTAGGCCCGGCGACCACCGAGAAGACGCCCGACGCCGCCTCTGACAACCTTGAGCCGTGACCGAACTCCTCGTCGTCATCGTGACCGCGTTGCTGGCCATCGCCGGCGCGACCGTCATCGGTCCGCGCCTGGGCATCGCCGGATCAGCCGGCCGATGCAGCAACATCGGGTGGAAGCTGTTGCTCCAGTTCTGTGCGCAGCTGATCGGGGTCGATTCCGGCGGCGACGATGATTCGGCTGGCCGAACAGTCGGGCTGCCCGACCAGCCCGAGCAGCAGGTGACCGTCGCCGAGGTAGCCATGATGCAGTCGTTGCGCCTCCCGGAGGGCAAGTTCCAGTGACCTCTTGGCCCGACGGGTGAGCGGAAGATGACCGGAGAGGCCATTGCCTCGACGGTCCGACCGGCGTCCGCGGGGCCGATCCAGGGCGCCCGGGCCGAAGGTCGCTTCGACCCGGTCGCGGACCGCGTTCAGATCGATCCCGATGGCCGCCAACGCATCCGCATCGAGGTCGGTCGAGGCGTCCCCGGCCATGCCGGTCATAATGCGCTGAGCGGTGGCGGCGTCCAGCCCATGATCGGCCAACAGTCGGGCGCTCAGGGTGGCCGGGTGTGCGATAAGGCCGAGCAGCAGGTGTTGGGTGCCTATGTAGGGTGCGCCGAGCCGACGCGCATGCTCCTGTGCGGCGACCACGGCCTGCCGGGCCTGGACTGAGAACCGTTCGAACATCTCACTTCTCCCGTCTGAGCAGGCCGTGGCCCGCGGCGTGCTTCTTGTGGACTGCCTGCCTACTCACGCCGAGTCTCTCGGCGATGTCCTGCCACGACCAACCCTGCCGGCGCGCGCTGTCCACCTGCAGTTCCTCCAACCGCTCGACCAGCACCCGCAGGGCGTGTACCGCCCGAAGGCCGACGTCCGGATCTTCGTCCGCGGCATCGGTCGCCAACCACTGTTTGTCGGTCATGTTGTCAATGTAGGTTGACAAGACGCGTGTGTCAACCAAAGTTGACGAGACCGAAGCGACAGCCGCGTGGAGATGCATGACGCGGTCCACGCGGTCACGTCCGGCCGGCCCGCCGGCGGATCTCGACGCGACCCGGATCGTCCCAGAGATGCGCGGCGACTCGCCGAATCACCGGAGCCGAGAAGCTCACCGGTGGCCGCGCCGGCCAGGTGGCCGCCGGTCGTGGCCGTCCGGGGAGACGAATCAGGACGGGGAGCACACAATCATGACGTGAAGGAACACCGGCCGTTCTCCGGACGCGTGCTGCTGATCGCCGTTGTCGCACTCCTCGCTGCGCTGACCGGGGTTCACGTCCTCGGCACCGGGGCGGACGGCCGATCACCAGCCGCCGCGGAGAGCCACCCGACACTCGCGGCCGAGTCGTCATCGGGGGTCGTGCACTCGGAGGTGATCGGATACAGCGCGCAGCACCGCCCGATCGTCGCCCGCGAGCTGGGTGATCCGCACGCCACCTACCGGGCGGTGGTGCTCGGTTCGATGCACGGCTTCTACGAGCGGGCCGGCGAGACGGTCACCCGGGCGATGCGGACGATGACGATCCCGGTCGGCATTCAGCTGTGGGTGATCGACACCATCAACCCGGACGGCGATGCCTTGCAGCAACGGGGCAATGCCCATGGCGTCGACCTGAACCGCAACTGGCCGTACTCCTGGATCCCGATCTCCCGCTCCGGTTGCACGCCCTTCGTCTGCCACTACTCCGGCCCGCACGCCCTGTCGGAGCCGGAGTCGGTCGCGATGCGAACATTTCTGACCAGGATCAAGCCCCAGCGCGTGGTGTCGATCCACCAGCCGCTGGACGGCGTCGACACCACGGACGGCGGCGCGAAGGACCCGGCGTTCCGGAACGCCCTGGCCCGCAACCTGAATCTGCCGCTCCGCGCCTTCACCTGTTACGGCGGATGTCACGGCACTCTGACCGGGTGGCTGACCCACTCGACGACGACAACGGGCATCACGGTCGAGTTACCGCAGACGGTGGCCTCGTCCTACCTCACCGGGACCGCGGCCCGCGGGATCCTCTCGGCCCTGATGGTCGGCGTGCGCGTACCGGCCCGACCGGCCGTCTCACGCGTCGTGGGCGCCGCCGGCGCCGCCGGGCCATCCGCCGGCGGAAATACTGTGACCATCGACGGTTCCGGTTTCACCACCGGCTGGCGGGTCACCTTCGGCGGGGTCCCCGGTACCCGGCTGAAGGTGATCTCCACCCACCGGATCACCGTCGTGGCGCCGCGGCACAGCGCCGGGCTGGTCAGCGTGCGGGTCACCGGTGTGGGCGGCACCTCGTCAACCACCACCAAGGCCCGGTACACCTACCTCGCCCCACCGACCGTCAGAACGGTCACCGGAACCTCCCACGCCACCGGGCCCACCGCCGGCGGAAACACCGTCACCATCACCGGAACCGGCTTCACCACCATCACCAGGGTCACCTTCGGCAGCACCCGGGCCACCGCTGTCCGCCGACTGTCCACCACCAGACTCACCGCGGTGGCGCCCAGGCACACGGCCGGGGTGGTGAGCGTGCGGGTCACCGGTGTCGGCGGCACCTCGTCAACCACCACCGAGGCCCGCTACACCTACCTCGCCCCACCGACCGTCAGAACGGTCACCGGAACCTCCCACGCCACCGGGCCCACCGCCGGCGGAAACACCGTCACCATCACCGGGGTCGGCTTCACCGGCATCACCAGGGTCAGCTTCGGCAGCACCGCCGGCCACCGCCATTCGAACCCTGTCCACCACCAGGCTCACCGTCGTGGCGCCCCGGCGTCCCGCCGGGACGGTCAACGTCCAACTCACCGGCACCTATGGCCGGTCGGCCCTCGTCGTCGCCGATCGGTACACCTACGTCGATCGGACCGCTCCGGCCCCGGTCGCCCACGTCGCCGTCTCCGCTACCGGTTCCACCTCGCTCACGCTCTCCTGGGCCAATCCCACCGACGCCGATTTCGCCGGCGTGACGATCAGGCGCGCCGCAGGCACGGCGCCGCCGTCGTCCTCGATGGTCGGCACCCTGGTGGTCGACACCACGGGCCGGGTCGCGACCTTCACCGACATCGATCTGAATCCCGAGACGACGTACAGCTACGCCTTGTTCGCACACGACAGGGTGCCCAACCTCGCCTCACCCACGTCGATCAGCGCCACCACCGCGCCGATCGGCGACGATGCGCACGCCGCCCGGCCGGGGTCCTGAACCCGTCGCCCTCGGGTGGGTGAGATCGAAGAAGTCGAAGTGGGCCAGCAGATCGCGCCGGAAGGAGTCGATGCAGGCGATACCGATCATGATCCCGGTGAACCCGCGCGTCGCCTCGTCACCCAGGAACGAGATGTCAATCCCGGACCGACCGGTAGGAGCTCGTCGCCGGCCGGCGCCGCGGAGAACTGCAGGGCGCAATCGTCGTATGTCGGGCGCACAGGTCCACCGGGCCGCCGCCGAGCGGCACACGGTCAAGCAGGAGCTCCCGCTTCGCCCCGCCCTGTACCAGCAGCATACCGACGGCGACCGAGCCGAGACTCTCGCTCCGGTAGACCCGCAGGTAGGCGAAGTTCAGTTGATCGTAGAAGACCACGAGGCCGGCGGAATGGGACAGGTGGCTGCGGCTCGCACGTCGACGCGGGTCGTCGCCACTGCCGTGAAGTCCTGCAGCTGGGTGGCGACGAGGGAGACGTCGAAACGCGAGGTGAGCGCGTGACCGCCGCGCAGGCGTCAGCGTGCCCGGTCGGCTCCCGAGGGTCACCCAGTCCGCGGACCAGCCCGCGACGCAGGGTGGAGAATCGCCGATCGATGTCCGGTCCGTCGAAGTCGTCGCGGATGTCGTGGTACGCCGGACGTTCCGGCGCCGATGACGACGTGCCGACCGGCGCCGGGCACCTCGAGGCTGGGCAGCACTCCGCCGCCGGCCAGCCGGGGCCAGCCACCCGTCGGGCCAGTCCAGCTTCTGCAGCGCAGTCTCCCGGCCGAGAATCGACTGTCGTTGCGGCCCGGTTGGTCTCGCGCACAGATGCGCCATGTACCACTCACCGTGCGGGGTTTGGACCAGCGAGCCGTGGCCGGCCTTCTGCAACGGTGCCGCCGGATTGAAGAGCTCCGGCCGCAGATAGTCGTGATCGTTGCGGCCGAAGTGCGGGGCCGGATTGCTGGTCAGGAACGGGTTCACCGGACCGGGTTCGTACGGGCCCGGCGATGTCCCGTGAGCGGGCCACGGTCACCCCGTGGCCGAACCCGGTGCCGCCCTCGGCCGCGGTCAGGTAGTACCAGCCGTCCTTGCGGTACAGGTTCGGTCCCTCCAGGCAGCCGCGGTCGCTGGCCCCGCGGAAGATCCGGCGTGGCCGGCCCGACCACGCGCCGGAGATCCGCGTCGTATTCCTCCAGCAGGATGGCGCCGGGATGCTCGTAGCCGTCCCGAGGATCCCACTCCAGCGTCACCACCCAGTGCCGACCATCGTCGTCGTGCAGGAGCGACGGATCGAATCCCACGCTGGACAGGTAGACCGGTTCGCTCCACGGTCCGGTGATCGCCGGCGCGGTGACGACGAAAGTTGTCCACGTCGAAGTAGTCGGCCGTGGTGCTGTACACCAGCGAGTAGGCCAGGTGGAACTGCCCGGACGCGGCGTCGTGGGTCAGGTTGGGCGCCCAGATGCCGCAGTTCGGCGTCCAGTCCGCGCAGGTCGTGGGTTCCAGGTGCGAGCGCGTGCCCGATCAGCGTCCCAGTGCGCCAGGTCGGTGGAGTGGAAGAGTCGTACGCCGGGCTGCCAGACAAAGGTCGAGGTCGCGATGAAGTAGTCGTCGCCGACCCGCAGGATGGACGGGTCCGGGTTGAACCCGGGCAACACGGGGTTGCGGATCATATGCCGCGGATGACCTTCCCGAGGTGTCCGCGGAGACGACAGCGACGGCCGCCTCCGGTGCGGGAGGCGGCCGCCGCCGGCGGACGAACGGTGATCAGAGCAACTGCGTCAATTACGGGCCAGCGACGTCGACCCGCTGCGTCGGCGGGACAGCGCGTCGATGGTGGCGGCCAGGATCAGCACGCCGCCGGTGACCACGAAGGTGAAACCGGCCGAGTAGCCGAGCAGACCCGAGTCCGTTGGTGATCATCGAGATGAGCAGCGCGCCGACCGCGGCCTGGGCCAGTCGGCCCCGACCACCGAACAGGCTGACGCCGCCGACGACGGCGGCGCCGACGCCGGAGAGCACGATGTCGCGGCCGGTGGAGGACTGCACGACGCCGGTCTGGCTGACGCGTGAAGAGGCCGGAGACGACGGCCAGGGTCGAGCACAGGATGAACGCGGTGATCCGCACCCGGGCAACGTTGATGCCGGCGCGGCGGGCGGCTTCCGGGTTGCCGCCGACCGCGTAGATGTGCAGACCGAACCGCGTGCGGTCGAGCATCATGGTGCCGAGCCACAGGATGGTCAGCGCGATCGGCACCACGATCGGCACACCCTCGATCGGGAGGCTCCCCTGGGCGCGCGGTTCTGGTTCAGCAGCCAAACCACGAAGCCACCGACCACTGCGCAGGATGACGACCCGGGCGAGCAGCAGGCTCATCGGCCGGACGGGCATCCCCGCCCGACTGCCGCGACGCCCGGTCGTACAGACCGGTACCCAGCGAGATCAGAACGATGACGACGAGCATCACCCAGCCGGCCCACGGTCGGCATCGACTTGTTCATGATCGCGATGACGGCCGGGGTCTGCACCTGGTAGGTGCCGCGCGTCGCCCAGCATGATCAGCATCAGGCCCTGGAAGCCGAGGAACAGGCCCAAGGTGATGACGAATGACGGAATACCGATCTTGGCCACGAAGAAGCCGATGAACGTGCCGATCACCGCGCCGACCAGCAGACGCGACGACCAGCGCGAGTACCCAGTTCCAGTCCTTGTCGTTGACCAGGATGATGAAGACGGCCATGCCGACGCCGCCGGTGACACCGGCGGACAGGTCGATCTCGGTCAGGATGATGACGAAGGTCAGCGCGATCGCCAGCATCATCAGCGCCGCGGTCTGCGTCATCAGGTTGGCGATGTTGCCCTTGGTGAAGAAGAACGGGCTCAGGAAACCGAACAGGATGCCAGCACCAGCAGGCCGGCGAGGGCGGGCAGCATGCCCATCTCACCGCCGCGGATCCGCTGCACTGTGGCCCGGATCTGGTCGCCGACCGAGCCCTCGTGGCCGGTCGCAGATCGTGTAGACCGGCTCCGCGTCGATCTGCGTCGCTGTGTCCGCGCCGCGTCGGTCTCGATGGTCTCCAACGCGGTGTTCATCCCCGGGTTCGAGGACTTCGTCCGGTTCCTGCTCATGCCAGCTGTCGCCTCCTCGGGCGTCTTGGTGCCGGTGATGTAGCCGATGACGTCGTCGTAGGTGGTCGCCTTGGCGTCCAGCTGGGCGACCATGTTGCCCAGGTACAGCACGTTGATGTAGTCGCACACCTGGAACACGTCGGCCAGGTTGTGGCTGATGATCAGCACCCCGACACCGGCGTCGGCCAGCCGCCGGACCAGGGCCAGCACCTGCGCCGTCTGCGCGACACCCAGCGCCGCGGTCGGCTCGTCGAGGATGACCACCTTGGCCTCCTGCAGCACCGCGCGGGCGATGGCCACGGTCTGCCGCTGACCACCGGAGAGCGACGAGACCTTCTGCCGCACCGACTTCATCGTCCGCACCGACAGCGCCTTGCAGGGTCGCGGTGGCGCTGCTTCTCCATCTCGGCGCCGTTGAGCATGCCGGTGTCGGACCTCTTCGCGGCCCAGGAACATGTTGTTGACGATGTCGAGGTTCTCGCAGAGCGCGAGGTCCTGGTACACCACCTCGATGCCGAGCGCAGCCGCATCGTGCGGGGATGCCGAGCGTGACCGGCTGCGTCCTCGAACAGGACCTCGCCGGTGTCGTAGGGCTGCGCCCCGGACAGCCCCTTGATCAGCGTGGACTTGCCGGCACCGTTGTCGCCGACCAGCGCGCTGACCTTGCCCGCGTGGATCTTGAGGTTCACGCCCTTGAGCACTTCGACCGGGCCGAAGCTCTTCCGGACGTCGCGCAACTCGATGAGGACTGTCATGTCACCTCTTCCCGCTCCGCCGCCGCGCGGCGCCCATCGGACCAACTGCGCACATGCGAGACCGTATGCATGCCAGGTGGTGGCCGTGCGCGCGCTCAGCGGGCCCACGGCCATCACCGGCTGCTCATCTCGCCAGCTACTCGATCAGCTGATGCCGGCCGCCGTGCACTTGGCCGCGACCTCGCCGGTGCAGACGTCGGCGACCTTGGCGTTGCCGTCGTCGAACACCTGCCTTCATGTTCTCGGCGTCGACGATGATCGGGTCCTGCGGCGATGAACGGCACGCCGGTGGTGTCCTTCTTGTCGGTGGTCGGCGTCGTGCCGGCGATCAGCTTGCTGCGCCAGCGTCGACGGCGGCGTCGGCCTCGAGCTGGAACGGCTTGTAGACCGTGGCGGTCTGCTTGCCGAGCAGGACGTTCTGCAGACCGATCGGCGAGGCGTCCTGGCCGCTGACCGGGATGGTCAGGCCGTTCTTGTCCAGCACCTGGATGACGCCGCCGGCGTTGATGTCGTTGGCCGCCCAGACAGCGTCGACCTTGCCCTGCAGCGCGGTGTAGCGCCTGCTCGAACGCAGTCGCCGGACTTCGGTGGCGTCCCACGCACCCGGGGTCTCGAACGCCGGCTTGACCATGCCGGCCGCCTTCAGCACGCTGTCCGCGCCGTCGTGGAACTGCTTGGCGTTGCCGTCGGTCGGGTCGCCGCCGACGTAGACGACGTTGGCCGTGGCGATGTCGGTGCCCTTCGCCTTCAGCGCGTCGACGATCATCTGGCCCTGCAGCTCGCCGACGTGGAAGTTGTCGAACGAGATGTAGAGGTCGGCGCCCTGTGATCGGCCGGTCGTAGGCGATGACCGGGATGCCCTGGGCCTTGGCCTTGGTGGCCACCTGGACGCCGGCGCCCTGGAGGTCGACCAGCAGCATGACGTCGCAGCCCTTGGTCAGCTGCTGCTCGGCCAGGGTGGCGTACTTGCCGGTGTCGTTGAGCGCGTTCTGGATGTCCGTGGTCATCCCGATCGTCCTCGAAGCCCGCCTTCAGGGCCGGACGGTCACCGTTCTCCCACCGGCTCGACGAGTCGGCGTCGGGCAGCATCACGCAGGCGTGCTTGCCGGCGAGCTCGCACCACCCGAACCGGCCGCCGAGGATCCGGCGGCCGATGATCGCAGCGGCCGCGGTGCGCGGCGGCGTGGTCGAGCTGGTACTCGCGTCGTTGCTGCTGCTACACCCTGCGGCGAGCAGGGCGACCGCCGCCGTAGCGGCTAGCACCCCGGTGAGTCTTGACTTCATGCGCATTCATACTCCTTCGTGACCGGTTCGAAACAATTTCGAACGTCTGCCGTCTGAGAGCATGGATTCAACGAAACGTGCCGCGTCAAGAGGTGACACGCTTGAAACATTTTCGACCGGTCGCGCTACATTCTTCGCTCATGACCGAGCGAGACGGCGGGCACCGCGGCCAGCGGCCGACGCTGGCTACCGTCGCGCAGATCGCCGGGGTTTCGACCGCGACCGCCTCGAAAGTGGTCAACAACCGGCCCGACGTCGCACCGGAGACCCGCCGCCGGGTGACCGCCGTGATCGAGGAGCTCGGCTACGAATCGACCACCGCCCCGCGCGCGATCCACGTCGACCCGGTGGTGGCCGTCGTGTTCGACAGCCTGGTCAACTCGTACTCGACCCAGGTGCTGCGCGGCGTGCTGACCGCGGCCGGCGAATACGGTGTCGACATCGTCGTGGAGGTGATGAGCGAGCACGGCCCGGCCGCCGGCCCGAGACCGCTGTCGGCGCACTGGATGCGGACGGTCGCGCAGAAGGGCTGGAAGGGCGTGCTGGCCGTCACCACGGAGATCACCCCCGGCGTGGTCGCGGCCAGCCGCAAGGCCGGTATCAACCTGGTCGCGATCGACCCGCCGAACGCCCTGGACGACTCGCTCGTCAGCGTCGGCTCGACCAATTTCATCGGCGGAACCCAGGCCACCAACCACCTCATCGGCCTCGGCCACCGACGGATCGGGGTTGCCGCCGGTCCGAGCACGTCCCCGGTGGCCAGGGAACGCGTGCACGGCTACCGCAGTGCCCTCGAGGCGGCCGACATGCCTGCGACGAGTCGCTGATCCGGCACGGCGATTTCGAGTATCCGGCCGGCGTCGGATGGGCACCTCCCTGCTCGACCCGCGATCGACCGCCGACGGCCATCGTCGCCGGCTGCGACGCGACCGCTCTGGGCGTTCTCGAGAGCGCCCGCCGGCTGGGCGTCTGGTGCCACAGGAACTTTCGGTGGTCGGCTACGACGACACGCCCGGCCGCGGTGACCAGCGCGCCGCCGCTGACCACGGTGCGGCAGCCGATGAGTTCGGTGGGCCGGGTCGCCCTGCGGAACCTCTTCCTGCAGAACGCCGGGGAGTACCCGGCCAGCCATCACATCCAGCTCGCGACCACGCTGGTGGTCAGGGATTCGACGGCGCCGCCGCGCAGCAGCTGAGTTCGAGCTCGGTGGCCGGCCGCCGCCGGCGCGGTTCACGCCGGCAGCGCGATCGTCACCGTGTCGCCCGATGCCGCGATGCTGGTGCGGCCGGCCTCGTCGGTGGACGGCACACCTCCGTCGACCTCCCCGGCCCGGTACCCGGCCGGAACGACCATGGACCAGGGAGCGTCCGGCCCAGCGGTCCGGGTCACCGTGAGTTGGTCGTCACGACGACTGACGGTGAACTCCGTTGCGGACGCGGCATCATCGCCGGGGATGCGCAGCACCTGGTCGCCGACCTCGGCCAGGTCGAACAGGTGCAGGGCGACACCGTGGGCGTAGGCATATTCGGGGGTGTCACGACGAGCACCGACCGGCAGCACGGTGCCGGGGCGGACCAGCAGGGGCAGCGAGTCGAAGCCGTGGGTCTGGGTGTGCCAGCCCGGCCCGGCCACGAGGGTCCCGTCCAGCAGTGAGGTCCAGGTTCCCTCGGGCACGTAGAACGTCACGGCCCCGTCGTCGCGAAAGATGGGCGCCACCAGCAGGGAATCTCCGAGCATGTACTGGGTGTCCAGGTAGCGCACCGCCGGGTCCTCGGGAAACTCGAGCACCATCGGTCGCAGCAGCGGCGTGCCGTCGGTGGCCGCGTCGTCGGCCAGCCGGGCCAGGTAGGGCATCAGGGACATCTTCAGTTCGGTGAAACGACGGGTGACGTCGACCGCCTCGTCGTCGAACGCCCACGGGACCCGGTAGCTGTTCGAACCGTGCAACCGGCTGTGGCTGGACAGCAACCCGAAGGCCAGCCAGCGTTTGAACACCGTCGGGTCCGGGGTGCCCTCGAAGCCGCCGATGTCGTGCGACCAGAACGCGAATCCGCTGGCCGCCAGGGAGAGACCGGCCCGCATCGTCTCGGCCATGGCCTCGAAGGAGGACTCGCAGTCGCCGCCCCAGTGCACCGGGAACTGCTGGCCGCCGGCGGTCGCCGAGCGGGCGAACAGGACCGCCTCGCCGGCTCCGCGGCGCCGTTCGAGCAGTTCGAACACCGTCCGGTTGTAGAGCTGGGTGTAGTAGTTGTGCATGCGCTGCGGGTCGCTGCCGTCGTGCCAGACCACGTCGGTCGGGATGCGCTCGCCGAAGTCGGTCTTGAATGCGTCGACACCCTGGTCGAGCAGGTGCTCCAACTTTCCCGAGAACCACTCGACGGCAGCGGGATTGGTGAAATCCACCAGCGCCATACCGGCCTGCCAGAGGTCCCATTGCCACACGCTGCCGTCGGCCCGGCGGACCAGGTAACCGCCCTGGAGACCCTCGTCGAACAGCGGGGACTGCTGGGCGATGTAGGGATTGATCCATACGCAGACCCGCAGCCCGCGGGCCTTGAGCCGGGCCAGCATCGCCTCGGGCTCGGGGAAGGTGCGTGGGTCCCACTCGAAGTCGCACCAGCGGAATTCGCGCATCCAGAAGCAGTCGAAATGGAAGACACTCAAAGGGATCTCTCGCTCAGCCATCCCGTCGAGGAACTCGGTGACGGTCTCCTCGTCGTAGTCGGTGGTGAACGAGGTGGAGAGCCACAGGCCGAAGGACCAGCGCGGAACCCGGGCGGGCCGGCCGACAAGTTCGGTGTACCGGGCCAGGATCTCCTTGGGCGTCGGGCCGGCGATCACGAAGTACTCGAGGTGCTCGCCCGGCACGGAGAACTGGCTGCGGGAGACCGCCTCGGAAGCCACCTCGAACGAGACCCGCTCCGGGTGGTTGACGAAGATGCCGTAGCCATTGTTCGTCCAGTAGAACGGCACGTTCTTGTAGGCCTGTTCGCTGCTGGTGCCGCCGTCGGCGTTCCAGATGTCGATCGGCTGACCGTTCTTGACGAAGGGCCCGAACCGCTCCCCCAGGCCGTACACCAACTCCCCGACGCCGAGCGGCAGTTGCTGGAAGACGTATCGGTCCCGGTCCGGGCCGGTGGCCAGGCCGATCGACCTGGGCCGGATGCTGGTGAGCGTCCTGCCCTCGCAGCTCGAAGTCGATCTGCATCCGGTCGCGGGAGATCCGGGCGCTGAGCCGACCCGAGGTGATCGAGGGCGTCGACGCCTCGGCATCGATCGACACCGGTGGATGCCCCGCTCCGGGCAGGTCGAACTCCGGACCGTGGGCCGCGGCACCGGCGTGATGCTCGACCCGGACCCGCAGCACGTCGGCCAGCGGCGAACTCAGGGTGATGGTCGCGGTGGAGCGGTTCAGTGTGTCGCCCCGCGTCTCGATCCGCCTGGTCGGGGCGAGAATCTGCAGGCGGTCCCCCAGCTGCCGCACGTCGTAGGCCTCGGCCGGCCGCTCGACTGTGAAACCCTCGCGGGTCAACCAGTATCCGTCGGTGAACTTCATCCGCCCGAACCTTTCCATCACAGCGTCGTCGGTGTGCCTTCGTCGGTCCGCGACCATCACCGGGACCGGCGCGGATCCGGTGGACAGGTCGCCGCATGGTACCGCTGCACCGTCAGCACGCCCTGGGCCGGAGGTTGCGGCCGACGACCATCAGACAGATCAGTGAATAGACATGCTAATTTCTCCTCACGCCGTGATGGCAAGGGTGGATGGAGCAGGTCGTGAGCCCGAATGTCCCTCGACGCGCCCGGACATTGGATCCGACTCCTGATCAATTGCGGCTCCTGGGCAAGGTCGCGCGGATGTACTACGAGCGCGGCATCCGCCAGCCGCAGATCGCCGAAGCGCTGAATCTGTCCCAGCCCCGGGTGTCGCGGCTCCTCCGGCAGGCCCAGGAGGTCGGCATCGTTCGCACCGTGGTGACGATGCCGGCCGGCACGTACACCGACCTCGAAGATCAGATCCAGGCCCGGTACGACATGCGCGACGTCGTCGTGGTGGATGCGGGCGGATCCGGTGGCGACGTGATGCCGGCGCTGGGCGCGGCGACCGCGGAGTACCTCGACGTGACGCTCATCGGCTCCGACTCGATCGGCGTCTCCTCGTGGAGCGAGACACTGATCGAAGCGGTCAACGTGATGCGCCCCAAGACCGGGGTCGTCGCCGAGCACGTGGTCCAGTTGCTCGGCGGACTCGGCGACCCGACCGTGCAGGTCAAGGCGACCAGACTGACCGAACGTCTGGCCAGCCTGACCGGAGCGACACCGGTCTTCCTGTCCGCCCCGGGGATGGTCGAGCACCCCGAACGCCCGGCGGGCCATGATGAATGACCGGTCGATCAGCTCGGTGGTGTCGTTGTGGAAGGAGCTGACCGTCGCGCTCGTGGGCATCGGCAGCCTCGAGCCGTCGCGGCTGGCCGCCCAGAGCGGGAACGCGGTGGGTGCGGACGAGCAGGCCGAGTTGCGCGCCCTGGGCGCGGTCGGCGATGTCTGCTTCCGCTTCTTCGACGAGGACGGGCAGCAGGTCCGCACCAAGATCGATCAACGGCTGATCGGCATCGGCTACGCGGAGCTGCTCAAGGTCCCTCGTCGGATCGGCGTCGCCGGCGGCGAGCGCAAATTCACCGCGATTCGCGCGGCCCTGCGCGGGAGGTGGATCAACGTGTTGATCACCGACCTGGCCATGGCCGAGCGACTGATCAGTCAGCCGTGAGCCGGCGGCGCCCGGAACCGGGCTGCCGCCCACCGGTGCACCCGGCGGGCGGCAGCGCGATGCGCGTCACTCAGTAGGACGTGAACAGCGCCTTCTGGGCGAGCCTGAGCGCAGTCAGCGCATCGTGGTGGTCCAGCGCCTCCTGCACCGCGGCGAAGTCGAGTGTGCCCAGCGCCTTCTGCACGGCCTTGAGGAAGTCGATGGCGGTGTTCGCGGCGACCACGCTGTCCTCCCGGAAGGGGAACTGGTCGAGCTGCCACACGCCCTTCCAGTTGTTCTTCTCCAAGGTGTAGAAGAACTCGAAGAGCTCGATGGGGTGGACGGTGCCGGCGACCATGTCGTCGTCCCAGGAGCGCAGGTTGTCGTTGACATCCATGCCGAACAACCGGCCGTGATCGATGGCCAGTTGGGCCGAGTCCGCCGGCGATTCCCCGCCGAAGAGGGCATGCCCGAAGTCCAGCAGGATGCCGACGTTCGGCAGGCCGATCTTCTCGATCCCCAGCAGGGTGCGGGCAACCGAGCTGTAGCTCATGTGCACCCTGGGTTCGCGGGGCTTGTACTCGATGACGAATTTCAGGTCCGGGTTCTCGGCCGCCAGCCGCCCGACACCGTCCATCGAGTTGCGCCACAGGGCGCCGTAGTCGACCTGGAACGGGTAGTCCCACCCGTCCTGCCCGGGCCAGAGCTTGACGTAGTCGGCACCGAAATACCTGACGACGTCGGCCGCCTCGGTGATCAGGTCGTGGGCCAGCTCGCGAACCCCGGGGTCGGGATTGGTGAACGACCCCTTGGCGAACACCCTGGTGTAGATCTCCGGGGTGATCCCGATGACCCCGAGACCAGCCTTGTCCAGCGCGGTCTTGACGTCCTCGTTGGTGAACTCGCCGCCGAAGAAGGGGTAGTTGAGGTCGACAACCGACAGGTCGTCGACCTGCCCGGCCAGCTCGATGGCGTCGATCACCGACCGCGGTTCCCCGTAGCCGTCGGTGGCGTAGCGGTCGACGTAGGTGGCGAAGTGCCAGATCCCGGCGCCGTAGCGCTGTTCGTCGTCGGACATGCTCTCCTCGATTCGTTGGGCGCCTGCGCGCATGGATGTTCAGGCCGCTTCGGCAAGACGTTGGGCGGTGTACAGATCGGTGATCAGCACGTTGACCCACCGCCCGAGCACTGCGGCGTGGATCGCGGCGTACTTCCGGCTTCCGCCGGCGATGCCCACCCGGCGTGGCACCCGCAGGAGCTCGCCCCGGGTGATGCCGATGAGGCGCTGATCGAAGTCCGACCTGATCGGATCACCACGGGCGTCGAAGTAGCGCAGACAGACGTCGCCAACGGCGCCGAGCGAGAGCAGCTCACGCTGCTCACTCGAGCCCAGCGCATTGCCACTGCGCCGCAGCAGGGGCGAGGGCTCGAGGCACCCGATTCCCACCAGCGCGACATCGATGCTCGACCATAGTGCGGTCACGTCACCCACCGACGGATCTGCGATGAGCGCCCTGCGGGTGGCTGGGGACCCGACCAGGCCGGGCGCGGACAGGAAGACCGGCGTCGCGCCGGTCAGATCGGCCAATCGCGCGGTCAGCCTGGTTGCCTGCATCTGCACCGCGGGGTCGCCCAGCCCGCCGACGACCTGCACCACCCTGGTCGCCCGGGTGCTCTTGCCGTGCATGAGATCAACGGCGCAGACGAGCGTTTCGCTCCACGACGAGATGCCGATGGTGTGACCGCCGGTGAGGCTGGTCTCCAGGTAGTCGGCGGTGGCAGCACCGAGTGCGGCGAGCACCTCGTCGCCGGCGCCGTCGGTGTCGACGACCACGACATCCTTGAGCGCGTAACGTTCCTGGACCCGCTGCTCGAGATCACTGTGAGTTCCCGGGGGCAGCACGACCACGGTGCGCACCACGCCGATGTCACTTGCCTGCTTGAGCAGTCGGGATACCCGCGGCTGGGAGATGTTCAGGTCGGCGGCGATCTGTGGTTGGCGCATACCGCGTTCGTGGTACATCCGAGCGACTTTGGCCAGCAGCCGCAGCTGGTCCGCATCTGGATCGGCCCGGGGTCTCCGGCCGGGGTTCACGACCGCAGCCCGGCCGGCGCGGCGGGCGCGGTCCAGCGGGCGCGGGAGACCGCGGTGTGCCACTCCGACCGGCGCTGTCCGCTGGACGTCGCTGACTCGACCGGGTCGAAACGGGTACGCGGCCGGGGCAGCGTCTCGAGCCCCGCCCGATCCCAGACCCCCGCGGCAAGGCCGGCCAGGTGCGCGGCGCCCAGCGGTGAGAGATCGGCCTGCTCGGCCCGCTCGACCACCCGAGCGCTGGTGTCGGCCTGCAGTTGCATGAGCTGATCGTTGGCCGCCGCGCCCCCGTCGGCCAGCAGCACCGACACGGGCTGGATCAGCCGGTCGATCTCATCGACCACGTCCTCGACCTGGAAGGCGATGGACTCCACCGCCGCCCGGGCCAGCGCCGGCAACTCGCTGCCGAAGGTGAGACCGGTGAGCAGCCCGACCGCACTGCGGTCCCACCAGGGGGCGCCCAGGCCGCTGAATCCTGGAACCAGGTGCACACCGTCGCTGGAGGCCGTCGCAGCCAGGTCGGCCAGGGTGCCCGGCGTGCTTCCGACCAGCCGGGCCAGCCACGCCAATGTCGCGCCACTGGAGCGGATGTTGCCCTCCACCGCACGCTCGGGGCCGCTGCCGGTGTCCCAGGCGATGGTCAGGCACAGCCCGCCGCCGGCCGTGGTCGGCGCCGGGCACAGGCTCATGACGGAGGAGCCGGTGCCGTAGGTGGCTTTGACCGTGCCCCGGGTCCAGCCGGCGTGGGCGAACAGTGCCGCGTGCGAATCGCCGAGCACCGCGCGGATCGGGGTGCCGTCGAGCAGCGGACTCAGGCCGTGGACGGACGGGAACGGCCCGGTGGAGGACACGATCCGGCCCAGCGCCTGCCGTGGGACACCGAACAGGCCCATCAGGTCGTCGTCCCAGTCGGCGGCGGCCACGGACATGAGCTGGGTCCGCGAGGCGTTGCCGACCTCGATCAGATGCTCGTCGGTGAACTGCGCCAGCAGCCAGGAATCGACGGTACCCAGGCGCAGTTGGCCGGCCCGGCTGCGCCGGCGGTCCGGGTCGTACTCGTCGAGCAGCCAGCGCGCCTTGGTCGCGGAGAACATCGGGTCCAGGGGGAGACCGGAGCGCTGCCGCACGAGGTCCCCGGCGCCCTGATCGACCAGCGCGTCACAGGTCGCGGCGGCGCGCTGGTCCTGCCAGGAGATCAGCGGACCGACCGGTCGACCGGTGGACGCCTCCCACAGCACGAGGGATTCTCGCTGGTTGGACAGACCGACGGCGGCAATCCTGGCGGGCTCGATGTTCGCCATCACTGCCGCGACAGCGTCGCGGACACTGGCGACAATGGCCTCCGGTGACTGCTCCACCCATCCGGGCCGGGGATACTCGCAGCGCAGCCCGACACCGGTGGCTGCGACGATCCGGCCGGTCGGGTCGACGATCAGGGCCTTGGTCGAACTCGTGCCCTGGTCGATGGCCAGGACCAGATCCGGGACGCTCATCGCCCGGCGAGGTCCCGGGCCGCGGCGGCAATGCCCTCGGCGGTCAACCCGAAGTGCTCCAACAGGAACGACGCCGATCCGGTCGGCGCGAACTGGCGCGGAATGCCGAGGATGCGCATCGGCGTGGGGTGCTGCTCGGCGAGCAACGTGGCCACCGCAGCGCCGAGTCCACCGGTCACCGTGGCCTCCTCGGCCGTGATCACGCCGCGGGTCTGAGCCGCCGCGGCCAGCACCGCAGCCTCGTCGAGCGGTTCGACCGAGGCCATGTCGATCACCCGGAGCGAGATACCCTCGGCGCGAAGCTGTTCCGCGGCGGCCAGTGCCCGGGAGACCAGCGTCCCGATCGCGATCACGGTGACGTCGGAGCCGTCCGCCAGCACGGTGCTGGCGCCGGGCAGGTAGACCACGTCGTCGGGGTGCACGGCGGGCACCGGGAATCGGGGGATGCGCAGGTAGACGGGACCGTCGATGGCCGCGGCCCAGCGCACGGCGGCGCGGGTCTGGGCCGGGTCGGAGGGCACCACGACCTGCAGGTCGGCCACGGCGCGGGTCCAGGAGAGATCCTCGATGGAGTGGTGGGTGGGGCCGAGCTCCCCGTAGGCCATGCCCGGGCTCTGCCCGCACAGCACCACATGCACGCGGCTGTAGGCGGCGTCGGCCTTGATCTGCTCCAGCGCCCGGCCGGTGAGGAACGGGGCCGCGGCCGACACGAACGGGATCATGCCCGCGTTGGCCAACCCGGCCCCGACGCCGACCAGATCCTGCTCGGCGATCCCGACGTTGATCAACCGGTCCGGGAACTCGTCGCGAAATCCGGTGAGATTGCTCGAGCCGACCGAGTCGTTGCACACCGCGACGATGCGCTCGTCCGCCCGGGCCAGGCCGATCAATTCCTCCGCGAACGCCTTGCGGCAGTCGAAGGTCGGGGCGGCGACGGCGGTGGTCATGACGCGATCCTCCCCTCGCTGACGCTCGGGTTGGTTTGCGCCACGAAGTGTTGATGATTCACTCGCTGTCGCTCGTTCATGCGGACAGCTCCTCGATCGCGAGTTCGACCTGGTCGGCGGTGGGCACCTTGTGGTGCCATTCGACCCGATCCTCCATGAACGACACGCCCTTGCCCTTGATGGTATTGGCGATCACCGCGACCGGACGGCCGGTGGTCGAGGCACCGAATGCTCCGAGCAGCTGCCGGTAGTCGTGGCCGTCGATGGTGCGGACCTCGAAGCCGAAACTGGCCCACTTGTCGGCCAGCGGCTCCAACTGCTTGGTCTCCTCGGTCCGCGCACCCTGCTGCAAGCGGTTTCGGTCCACGATCGCCGTGAGGTTGGCCAGCCCGTAGTGGCTGGCCGTCATCGCCGCTTCCCAGTTGCTGCCCTCCTGCAACTCGCCGTCGCCGAGCACCACGAACGTCCGGCGCGACGAGCCCTGCAACTTGGCGCCGATGGCGTGCCCCACCGCGACCGGAAACCCGTGGCCGAGCGGACCGGTGTTCGTCTCGACACCGGGCACCTTGGTCCGGTTCGGATGTCCGTTGAGCGCCGAAAGGGGTTGCGCGAACGTCTCGAGCGCCGAGAGTGGAATGAAACCGCAGTGGGCCAAGGTGGAATACAACGCGCCGGCACAGTGCCCCTTGGACAAAATGAGCCGGTCGCGACCGGGATCGGTGGGGTTGTGGGGGTCGACGTTGAGCACCGCGCCGTAGAGAGTGGCCAGGATGTCGGCGACCGAGAAGTCGCCACCGATGTGACCCAGCTGCGCCCGGCTGATCATCTGGACATCCGACAACCGCACCTGCCGAGCCAGCTCGGCGACCGTCGTGACTGTCTGATCCTCGGACGCAGCATCCGTCGCGGCGCGGTGAGGTGGCGTTGACAACGTTCCGCCTTTCCAAGCAGGTCCGGGATGTCCAAGGGCCGACATTTGACGAGACTATCTATTCAGTCCTGATTGAGCAACGACGCCGAGGCTACGTTCCCTGGAACGACCGGTCAAGAGCAGGCCGGCGGATCACAGTCGGCTCACCGACTTGTCACGAACTGACAACCGCGGCCCGGCTGTGCGACATCCGGTATTGACTCGCCCTAGGCCTGCCCTGCATCATAACGGCGTGTTCAATCATCGCCGAATGGATATTCACCCCTTTCGTGCCGTCCTGGCCGGAATGGTGCTGATCCTGACGCTCGCGGCCTGCTCGGTCCCTGGCCTGTGGACCTACGAGAAGGACGGGACCGGAAGCGACGCGGCCAGTTCGAACGGCTTCGACGCCGAGACGGCGTGGACCGACCAGGTGCTACCGGCGATTCAGGCGAAGGGTGTCGACGCGCCGGCGCTGGTTGCCGCCATCGAGAAGGACTCGAAGGCAGCGGCGCAGGAGCACGGTGTTGTCTCGGCCGCCGGTGGGAGCCCGACGTTCGCGATCAAGGGATCCGGGAAGGTGACAAAGGTCGACGCCGACCAACCGACCGGTCCGGTCACTGTCGACATCGGCGGGGGCAAGACGGTTCAGATCGTCACCGGCCCGGTCATCCTGGGCACCGCCCTGCGGGACATCTCGGGCATCACATTCGGCGACTTCACCAACCAGATCGACTACCAGAACGCGGCGACCGCGCTGAACAACAAGTCCAAGACCGACGTCATCGCCACCCTCGACAAGAGCACGCTGACCGGCAAGACCCTGGAGTTCCAAGGGGCGTTCACATTGCTGACGCCGACTCAGATCGCGATCGTGCCGACCGAGCTGAAGGTCAGCGGATGACCGTGCCCGCACCGTCGCCCGACGCAACAACCGGCCCGGACGATGTCATCCTGTTCGCCGAGAACATCAGCAAGAACTACGGCGGTGTCCGCGCGCTGCGGGATGTCACGTTCTCCGCACACCGGGGCAAGGTCAATGTGCTGGTGGGCGAGAACGGCGCCGGCAAGTCGACGCTGATGAAGATCCTGTCCGGCTCGGAGCAGCCGACCAGCGGTCGGATCCTGCTCGACGGGCAGCCGGTGGAGTTGGCACAGCCCGCGGGCGGCTCAGCAGGTCGGCATCGGCATCATCCATCAGGAATTGAGCCTGTTCCCGAATCTGTCGATCGCCGAGAACATGTTCGCCGGAAGGGAACCGCGCCGGGTCGGCGGGACGATTCGTCGACTTCGCCGCCGAGCGCCGCCGGGCCACCGAGGTGATGAAGCGCCTTGGGCAGGATCTCCGGCCGACCACGCTGGTCGCCGACCTGCCGATCGGCCAGCAGCAGCTGGTGGAGATCGGCAAGGTGCTGCTGGAGGACGTCAAGATTCTGATCATGGACGAGCCGACGTCGGCGCTGTCCAATCACGAGGTCGACGTGTTGTTCTCGGTGATGGACGACCTGCGCAAGGACGACGTCACCATCATCTACATCTCGCACAAGCTCGACGAATTCCGGCGGATCGGTGACTACGTCACCGTTTTCCGGGACGGCGCGCTGGTGGCCACCGAATCCATGGCGAAGACCGACACGGCCTGGATCGTCCGGCAGATGGTCGGCCGTGACCCGAACAGCCTGTTACCAGCGGGCGGACTCGACACCGGGGGAGATCATCCTCGATGTGCGGGGGCTCACTGCTCCCGGCCCGGTTCGTCCGCTCGTCCAGGACGTGTCGTTCACCGTCCGCGCGGGCGAGGTGGTCGGGATCTACGGGCTGATGGGCGCCGGCCGCACCGAGCTCATGGAGTGTCTGATGGGCAGCCGCGCCACCATCGCCGGCGAGGTCCACATCAACGGCGCACTGGAGGGCAAGGCCACGGTGCAGAGCCGGATCAAGGCCGGCCTGGCCCTGGTCCCCGAGGACCGTCAGCGGGACGGTCTGGTGCAGTCGTTGTCGGTCAAGGACAACGTGGTGCTCTCCATCCTGGGCAAGCTGACCCGGGCCGGGATTCTCAGTTCGGTCCTGCCCCGCAAGGTTGCCGACAAACAGGTCAAGGACCTGAACATCAAAATCCCCGGCCTGTCCGCCCCGGTGACCTCGCTGTCCGGAGGCAACCAGCAGAAGGTCGTGCTCGGCCGGGCCCTGCTCACCGAACCGAAACTGCTGCTGCTGGACGAACCAACCCGCGGCATCGACGTCGGCGCCAAGTCCCAGATCGCCTCGATCATGGCCGATCTCGCCCGTTCCGGCTTCGGCGTGCTGTTCATCTCGTCCGAACTGGCCGAGGTGATGGCGATGTCCGACCGCGTGCTGGTGATGGCCAAGGGTCAGATCACCGCCGAGTTCACCGCCGCGCAGGTCACCGAAGAGGCACTGGTCACCGCATCGGCATCCGACACCGTTCTGGAGGAACTGTCATGACTGTGGAGACCGACGCGGCTCCGTCCGCGCCGCCACCGGAAACCAAGCCGGGGCGCTCGATGTCCGCCGGCCAGGTCGCCCTGTGGTTGCTCCGCGGTCGCACCCTGATCGTGCTGATCCTGCTGATCATCGTCTTCAGCCTGATCAGCTCGGACTACCTGACCCAGAGCAACCTGATCAGCATGACCAAGCACGTCTCGGTCAACGCGATTCTGGCCATCGGCGTCACCTTCGTCATCCTCACCGGCGGCATCGACCTGTCCGTCGGGTCGATCGCCGGGTTCGCCAGCATGGTCGCCGGTTTCCTGCTGTACAAGGGGGTCCCGTTCTTCGGCGGGACCGTCTGGTTCTCCACCATCGCGGTGATCGTGCTGTCCATCGGGGTCGGGGCCGGGGTCGGGGCGATCAACGGTCTGGTCATCACCAGATTCCGGGTGGCACCGTTCATCGCCACCCTCGGCATGCTCTACATCGCCCGGGGTTTCGCCCAGATCATCTCCAACGGCGGCACCTTCCCCGATCTCGCGGGAACCGAAGAGCACGGCAACACCGGTTTCCACGTGCTCGGCGTGGACAGCTGGCTCGGCATTCCGGTGTCGGTCTGGATCATGGTTGTTGTCGCTGCGGTCGCGATTGTGGTCACCACCAGGACGCCGTTCGGCCGGCGGGTCTACGCCGTCGGCGGGAACGACCGCGCTGCGGTGCTCTCCGGGATCCGGGTCACCCGCATCACGATCACGGTGTACGTCATCTCCGGTGCCTGCGCCGCACTCGCCGGCCTGCTGCTCACCTCCGAACTGGGCGCCGCCTACCCTGACACCGCCACCACCTACGAGCTCAACGCCATCGCCGCCGCGGTCCTGGGCGGTACCGCCCTGGCGGGCGGCCGCGGCACCATCGTCGGCACGATCATGGGCGCCTTCGTCATCGGGTTCCTCTCCGACGGCCTCGTGCTGATCGGCGTCTCCACGTTCTGGCAATCCGTGGTCAAGGGCGCCGTCATCATCTTCGCCGTCATCACCGAACAGGCCCAGCAACGCCTGCAGTCCGCCCTGGCCGCCCGCGCACAGGCGGCCACCGGTGACGATCTCGCACCACTCCCGCGGTCGAACACCCGCTCGACCGTCCCATCAGAGAAAGGCAGCACCGCATGACCCAGCACCGTCATTGGGGCCGGATATTCTTCGGCGCCGGAACCGCAGCAGTCCTCGCCCTGGCCGCCGCCTGCGGCAGCAGCAACGACAACGCCGGGACGACCAGCGCCGCTGCCACTCCCACCACCTCGGCGGCCGAGACGAGCTCGGCCGCGCCCACCTCCTCCGAGGCCGCCACGACCTCGGAGTCCGCTCTCGTCATCGGAGTCCGCGACCTCGTCCGAGTCGGCATCCTCGGAGGCCAGCGGCTCCGGCGGTGGCAACGGCGCCGGCAAGCTGATCGTGATCATCACGCCGTCGCCGGACAACGTCTTCTTCAAGGCCGAGCAGGACGCCGCCAAGGCCCAGGCCGAGAAGCTCGGCTACGACACCCTTGTGGTCAGCCATGACGACGACCCGACCAAGCAGAGCCAGGCGATCGACACCGCCATCTCCCGCAAGGCCGCGGCCATCATCCTGGACAACGCCGGAGCCGATGTCAGCGTCGCCGCGGTGCAAAAGGCCAAGGACGCCGGCATCCCGTCGTTCCTGATCGACCGTGAGATCAACAAGGCCGGCGTGGCCGTCGCGCAGATCGTGTCGAACAACGCCCAGGGCGCCGCGCTCGGTGGCCAGCAGTTCGCCACCGCGATGGGCGGCAAGGGCGAGTACGCAGAACTGACCGGTAAGGAGACCGACACCAACGCCGGCGTCCGTTCTCAGGGCTACCACAGCGTTCTCGACCAGTACACCGACATGAAGATGGTCGCCCAGCAGAGCGCGAACTGGGATCAGGCCGAGGCCCTGGCCAAGACCCAGACCATCCTGCAGGCTCACCCCGAACATCAAGGGCATCATCGCGGGTAACGACACCATGGCTCTGGGTGCGCTGGCCGCGATAGGCAACAAGGACATCGTCGTGGTCGGCTTCGACGGCAGCCCCGACGTGGTGGCCTCCATCCTCAAGGGCAAGATCAACGCCACCGTGCTGCAGCCGGCCAGCCAGATCGCCGAGATGGCCGTGCAGCAGGCTGACGAGTACATAGGTAGCGGCAAGGCCAGTCAGCCCGAGAAGCAGTCGATCGACTGTGTCCTGGTGACCAAGGACAACGCCGCCACGGTGAAGGACTTCGCCATCACCTCCTGAGAAGGCGGATGCCGGGAGCGGGTTTGATGATGGTCCGCTCCCGGCACCGCTGCTCGGACCGACGCTCTTGCGGGGGATGACAGCCCGTCCGGACTGAAATCCAGAACTGGTCCAGGTCGTCGACGGACGAGGCCCGCAAGCGTCGTGGTCGGCGAACCTGCGACCGGTCCGGGTCTCCAGCCAATCCAGACGCTCGCGGAGGGCCGATTGCTCGATGCGGGACGGCACCGGACTCCAGATCGCTTCGGTCATCGACGCCTCCCCTCCGTCAGGTTCCGACGGATTCGGGCCGAAGGGTCCATGCTGGAACCGCAGGTGAGGAAGGAGCATCGGATGACCAAGGTCCATCGCGACGTCCGGCCGGCGGTCCAGATCTGATGCGGCTGCCGGCTGCGCAGGCCCGGTCCCGATTCGCCGCCGCGCGGGTGGCCCGTTTCGCCAGTGTCTCGGCCGACGGATTACCGCACCTGGTGCCAGTCACCTTTGCGGTCGTGAGCGATCAGAACGGGGGTGAGCGGATCGTGTTCGTCGTCGACGACAAGCCGAAGAGCACAACGAAGCTGCGTCGGCTGGCCAACATCGCGGCCCGACCTGCCGTGTGCCTGCTGGTCGACGTCTACGACGACGACTGGAGCCGACTGTGGTGGGTGCGGGCGGACGGCATCGCCACCGTGCTCCCGGCCGACACGCGTTCCGGATCCGAGGCAGTCGATGCCCTGGCGGCCCGCTACCCCGCCTACGTGCAGCGCCGCCCGCACGGCCCGGTCGTCTCGATCGCGGTGACCGGCTGGACCGGTTGGGCGGCGCACGCCGGAGTTTGATCCACATCCTCGTCGGTGATGACGAACCAGATCATGCTGCAGACGTCGAACCATCCGGGAGGGTACCCCGTCCCGGAGGCCGCGCCCGCTGATCTGCTGGCATCACAAGATCGGATCGCGCCTGTTCACCCGATTGAGGAGTCGGGCGCGGCGGGCCGAGACCCGGGACCAGATCACCTGCTGCAGCACCAGCGTCACCCAGCCGGCGATCGCCATCCCGGCTAGGTTGATGCCCAGTTGCAGGGTGCTTCCCCAGATCTCGTTGCCCGCACCGAAGGCGAGTCCGAGCGCCACGTTTCCCGCGGCCGGAACGGTCGTCACCGAAATGAAGACGCCGGAGAGGCCACCGGTCTTCGACGACGTCAGCGACAACACCCCCGCGGCTCCGGCGACCACCGCCACCACGAGCGACCAGCGACCGGGGAAGTAGATGAAGTTGGTCTCCGGACGCGCGCCGGTGACGTCGTCGAGGGTGATCCAGCCGAGCGCCTTGCCGCACAACGTGACGAGCGTGGTGACGGCGATCGCGACCACGAACCCGAGCACCAGGGTCCGGGCCGCCCGACGGAGCAACCCGAACCGACGCCGCACCAAGGCGATCCCCAAGGCGGCGACCGCACCGAACTCCGGTCCGAGAACCATGGCGCCGACCGTGAGGATCGACGAATCCAGGACTATGGCGATGGTGGCCAACATGGTGGCCATGCAGATGAAACTGATGAAGGTCCAATTGAGTTCGGTGTCGTCGTAGGCGCCTTGGATCACCTCGACCCAGACCACCGAGTCCGCCCCGCTGCCCGGGGTACGCTGCTCGGCCTCATAGCCCGCCTTCGATACCCAGGTCTTCACCGGATCGAGTTGCAGTGCGCCGACTTGGTTCGGGTGCGATCTGCGCAGGGACTCGATGACGTCGTTGGCGCCTTCACGGGCGACATCGGCGAAGATGAGATCTCCTGGCGGCTGGATCGACGCCCCGCGCAGCACCGAGACGCTGCTGACGGCGCCGTCCGCCCCGAGTATCGCGATGACCTCATCGGTCAGGTCGGCTGGCGATGTGATGCGCAGGCGCAACATGCTGGCCAGTGTCGGTCGGGCCGGCCGCACAATCGGCGCGACATGCCGACGCCGGTCGTCACAGGGTCAACTGGTGAGCGCCGGCAAGGACGGGGTCGGAGTCCCCCGAACCGCCCGCCGCCTCCCTCGTCCACTGGGCGGACGACGTCGACGGCAAGCTGGTCGGCGGCTGATGTCGCGGGAACTAGACTCCGGGACATCGACCGTATCCAGGCGGTCGTACCGAGGAATCGCCTGCCCGTGCCCACCGAACGGTTCGAGGGTTACCTGCTCCCACCCGAGTCGGTAGAGCCCGACAATGCCCTGCCGGCGTCTAGTGCAATCCGCGCACGCTGGGCGGATCGCCGTGACGTGGTGCTGCACAAGGGTCGCTTTGCCCTGTCGATGACCATCACCACACCGTCCGATGCGATGCTCGAGGACCTGCTGTTCATCCGGGCCGCGCTCGATCGGGCCGAATTGCCGTACCTGCTGGTCCGCGGGAACGACGAACGACCGGTGTTGGCGGTGGACCGGGCCCGCCGCAAGGAGCTGCGCGCGGTGCTGGCCGATGCCTGTGTGGACGTGCCGTTCTACTCGAAAACGGTCGACGCCAAACGCAGTCCGGCCCTGCTGGTCGCGGACGGGAGACTCTCGACCAGTTCGCACGCCCGCATCTTCCGATTGTTCCGGCCGCGGGTTCACCTGCCGAGCGGATTGAGTTACGGCGCCTCGACCGGGGTGCAGGTGGAACTGTGGGCATTCAGCGCCGACGAGATAGTCCTGCCGGTCGAGAACTCGCTCACCCGGCGCACCATTCGGCCGAACGAGGTGGTGCGCGGCCGCGTCGACCGATTCGGTCAGACGTGGCCGACCATCGAGGACATGTTCGCCGAGCACGCCACCGACATCGGCTTCGAGATCGATCTGGTCTTCTCGTGGGTCGATGGCTCGTCCCTGGAGTGGCAGGCCAAGCGGGCCGAGCGGATGAACAGCTACGTGATCGGCGACGGTGACGACTCCGACGCACGCTTCAGGCAGATCGACGAGCTCAAGTACGCACTGCGCTCGGCACACATGTACGTCCCGTGGATCCGCCGGATCTTCGTCGCGACCGACTCCGGGCGGCCCTCGTGGCTGGCCGAGCATCCGCGTGTCGCTGGTGACAGCGACGATTCGTCGCTGTTTCGACGACGCCGGGTCGACCCCACTTCGCAGCCGTGAGTCGTTGCACCGCATACCCGGCTTGGCCGAACACTTCCTGTACTCGAACGACGACATGGTCTTCGGTCGGGCGGTGGCCCGGCGAGTTCTTCTCGCCCGAGGGCAGTCAATTCATCGAGGGCCGTCGAGCGGGCCAGACCGATGACCCCGGCGATCATCACGACCACTCCGAGCAGACCGAGGTAGGTGCCCAGAGCGTGCGAGGAGAGCTTCTCTCCGAGCACGACCAGGCTGAGCACCATGGCGACGATGGGTTCGCTGGCCACCATCGCCGGGTAGGAGGCCTCCAGCGCGCCCGTCGCGAACGCACGTTGCTGGGCCGCGATGGCGCCGAGGGCCGTCAGCACACAGAAGTAGAACGTGGGCGTCCCGAGCAGCGACATCGGGCCGTGGAACACCGCCGACAGCGAGTTGACCTGCACGGCCACGATCCCGAACAACGACCCGGCAACCGTGCCGAACAGCAGGCCGGAGACGTGGCCCGCAGTCCGTCGCGCGGCCAGAAAGGCGACCAGCACTGCCAGCAGAACCGCGAGCAGGACGACGTCGATCACCCACAGCTGCCGCCCGTGCCGCGCCGGGATCGGACGCGCGAACACGATGAACATGGCCATCCCGAGGGTGACGCAGCGATCTCGCCCATCTGCCGGCCGGTTGGGGATCGTCGCGTACAGCGGGCCGGGACGACCAGCTCGAACGGCACCGACAAGACGATCAACGGCTGTACCAGCAGCACGGTGCCCACCACCAGCGCGGCCACCTGCAGCCCGAAGGCGCCGACCGAGACGACGGCACCGATCAGCCATCGACGGTCGATGCCACCGCGTGCACGGGACCTGCGCGGATCACGTGCCCACCACCGCGAACAGGGCCGACAGTAGGGCCACACCACCGGCATCACGACATGCGTGATCACGGCAGCAGTCCGCGGCCGTCGACCTGCACAACTCCTCGCTTCCGCTACCGCCCGATCGGTCCTCGGACGATTGGCTGACCCGTGACCCCTGCCGGACGGGCCTCCCCCGCACGGTGCCATGGTCGAGCCCGTAAACCGTAGTCGTCACACCCCACCACCCGGCCCCGGACTCCGGACGACGTCTACGGCGTTGCGCGTGGTCGGCGGTCACTCACCAGGGCGACGTTGTCGAGTGTGAGCGCTCAGCCCTTGACGAAGCGGTATCCCGCGCCCGGCTCGGTGATCAGGTAGCGGGGACGGGACGGGTCGGGTTCGAGCTTGCGCCGCAGCTGCGCGAGATAGACCCGCAGGTAATGGGTTTCCTGTTGATAGGCGGGACCCCAGACCTCGGTGAGCAGGGTGCGCTGGGCGACCAGCTTGCCGGCGTGCCGGACCAGCAGTTCCAGCAGTGACCACTCGGTCGGCGTGAGCCGGATCTGCTGCCCGTCGCGGGTCACCTGGTGGGCGGCCAGATCGATGGTGAAGTCCGCTGTCACCACGGTTTCGGGTTCGTGGTCGGTCTCGGCGTTGATCGCCCGACGCAGGGCTGCCCGCACCCGGGCCAGGAATTCGTCCATGGCGAACGGCTTGGTCAGGTAGTCGTCCGCGCCGGCGTCCAGCGCCTCGACCTTCTCGGCCGAGGTACCCCGCGCCGAGAGCACCAGGATCGGCGTGCTGGACCAGCCGCGGACGCCCTCGATGACCTGGACACCGTCCATGTCCGGCAGGCCGAGGTCGAGCACCACGACAGCCGGGTGCGCCCGGGCAACGGCGTCCAGCGCGGAAGCCCCGTCGTGGGCGAGGAGCACTTCGTAGCCGTGCGCCCGCAGGTTGATGGCCAGCGCCCGGGCCAGTCCGGGGTCGTCGTCGACCACCAGGATGCGTTGCGGGCTCACGAGTTCTCCGCCAACGGGAGGATGACGACCATGGTCAGGCCGCCGCCGGGGGTGTCGTCGACATCGATCCGCGCGCCGATCGCCTGCGGCCAGTCCTCGGGCCACGGCCAGACCCAGGCCGACGCCCGCGCCGCGCGGCACGTCACCGAGTCGTTGGAACGGGGCGAACATCCGCTCCCGATCCTGTTCGGCCACCCCGGGGCCGTGATCGACGATCCGCACCTGCATCCGCCCGCCCGGCGTCGTCGCGCACCACCCCGGCGATCACCCGCACCGCCCGCCCGGCCGGCGAGTGTTTCAGTGCGTTGCCGATGATGTTGGCCAACACCCGTTCCAGCAAACCGGGGTCGGTGTCGATCAAGGGCAGAGTCGTCGGGGACCTCGTCCCGGATGCGGTGCCGCGGGCAGACCGATCAGGGCGCGATGCACGACCTCGTCGATGGACACGGCCCGGCGAACCGGGGCCAGCACGCCGGTCTGCAACCGGGACAGGTCGAGCAGGTTGGCCAGCAGGTCGTCGAGTTGGTCGGCGGCCGCCGTCGGTGGTGCGCAGCAGTTCCGTCTCGGTCGTCGGCCGACCAGGACACGCTCGTGTCCAGCAGTGAGGACACCGACGCCTTGATGGTGGCCAGCGGCGTGCGCAGGTCGTGGGAGACGGCGGCCAGCACTGCGGTCCGGACGACGTCGGACTGTTTGAGTTGCTCGGCCTGCGCGGCGACGCCGGCCAGCCGGACACGCTCGGCGGCGACTGCGGCCTGCGTCGCCACCACCTCGACCAGCCGGCGGTCGGTGGCGGCGAGTGGATGTCCGTACAGCTGCAGGATCCGGGAGTCGCCGGCCTGGAGCTGCACGTCCGGATCCCCCTGCGCCGGCACCGTTCCCGCATACGCCACGACCTCCGGTGCCCGACCCTCGACCTGCTGGCTGAGCACGACGGCCTGCATGCCAAATCCCGACGCGGGCCTGTTCGAGCACTTCGTGGACGGGATCGGCAGCATCAGCCGACTGGGAGGCGAGGGTGGCGAGGAGTTGGGCCTCCGCGCGTCCTCGGGCGGCCTCGCTGGCCCGGCGCCGGCTCAGGTCGACCACCGAGGCGACCGTGACGCCGACCACCAGGAACACCAGCAACGCGAACAGGTTCGGCGGCTGCGGCGATGGTCAGCGACCGGTAGGGCGGGGTGAACAGGTAGTTGGCCAGCAGCCCGGCGATGAGCGCGGAGACCGCAGCGGCCCCGACGCCGCCGATCAGCGCGGTGGCCAGGATCCCGAGGAGAAAGATCTGCAGGACGGTGGTCAGGTTCAGCGCGTCCCGAAAGGGCAACAACGCCAGCGCGAGCGCCACCGGCACCAGCACCGCCGCAACCCAGGGCAGCGCCCTGGGTCGGGCCGCGGTCCGCCACGTCGAGGGCCGGGCCGCCCGTCCGCGACGCACGATCGTGGGTGACGACGTGCACGTCGATGTCACCGGAGTCGCGCACGATGGCCATCGACGTGCTCGGCCGGACGAGCTGGGCGAGCCGGCCGTGCCTCGACGCGCCGACGACGATCTGCGTGGTGTTGACCGCACGGGCGAAATCCAGCACAGCGGCGGCGATGTCGTCGCCGACGACGAGCTGGAAGGTGCCACCGAGCCGTTCGGTCAGCAGTCGCTGCCGTTCGATCTCGGCGGCATCCGCCCCCAAGCCGCCGTCGGAACGGACCACGTGCACGGCGACCAGCGTGCGGCCCGATACCCGTCCCGCGATCCGGGCCCCGCGGCGCAGCAGCATCGGCCCCTCCGGTCCGCCGGTCAGGGCCACCACGATCCGTTCCCGGGCCGCCCAGGTGCCGCGTGATGCCGTGCTCGGCCCGGTATCGGGCGAGACCCTCGTCGACCCGGTCGGCCACCCAGAGCAGCGCGAGTTCGCGCAGCGCCGTGAGGTTGCCCTCCCGGAAGTAGTTGCCCAGCGCGGTGTCGATCACCTCCGACGGATAGATGTGGCCGTGGGCCATCCGTCGCCGCAGCGCCTGCGGCGTCATGTCGACCAGCTCGATCTGGTCGGCGGCCCGCACCACCTCGTCGGGCACCGTCTCGGCCTGGGTGACCCCGGTGATCGACCCGACCACGTCGTTGAGCGATTCGAGGTGTTGCACGTTGACGGTGGTGATCACGTCGATGCCGGCGGCCAGCAGGTCCTGCACGTCCTGCCAGCGCTTCTCGTGCGCGCCGCCGGGCGCATTGGTGTGGGCGAGTTCGTCGACCAGCGCGACCTGCGGTGCCCTGGTCAGCACCGCCTGGACATCCAGATCGGTCAGCGCGACCCCACGGTGGACGACCGTTCGCCGCGGCAGCACCTCGAGACCGCTGACCTGCTCGGCGGTGTAGGTGCGGCCGTGGTCCTCGACCACGCCGATGACCACGTCGGTGCCCCGCGACGCGCGCCGGCGGCCCTCGCCGAGCATGGCGACGGTCTTGCCCACTCCGGGCGCCGCCCCCAGGTAGACCCGCAGCCGTCCCCGCGCCATCACCCGAGCCGCTGCAACGCCAGATTGAGCTGCAGCACGTTGACCCGCTCCTCACCGATGAACCCGAGGATACGACCCTTCGTGTGCGCATCGACGAGCTCCCGTACCTGGTCGACGGACAGCCTCCTGGCCGCGGCCACCCGGTCGACCTGCAGCTGGGCGTAGGCCGGGCTGATGTCGGGATCGAGACCGGACGCCGATGCGGTCACCGCGTCGGCCGGAACCGCCGACGGCGGTACACCGTCCTCGGCCGCGATCGCCGCGCGGCGCTCCGTCACCAGTTCCAGCAACTCGGGCGAGTCGGCCGCAAGGTTCGACCCACCGGAGGACATCGCGTCGTAGCCGTCGCCGGCCGCAGACGGTCGGCCGTGGAACCAGGTCGGGCCGTCGAACTGCTGGCCGATCGAGCTGGATCCGACCACCGCTGCCTGAGCTGTCCCGGATCAGCGAGCCGTCGGCGTTCGTGCTCCAGATCCGGCCGATGCCGAGAACCGCCAGCGGATACAGCACGCCGAGAACGATCGTCATGGCGAGCAGAAAACGCGCGGCGATGGCCAGCTGGCGACCGCCGACGGCGGCCACGGCGGCCCGGGAGGGTCGGCTGTCGGAGGTGACGACCGTGGACACCGTCATCAGTCAGGAGTCATGGTGGTCATCCGATTCCGGGAATGAGGGAGACGACGAGGTCGATGAGTTTGATGCCGACGAACGGGATGATCAGGCCGCCGACCCCGTAGATCCACAGGTTGCGGGACAACAGCTTCGCCGCCGAGGTCGGCCGATAGCGGACGCCGCGCATGGCCAGTGGGATGAGCGCGACGATGATCAACGCGTTGAAGATGATCGCCGACAGGATCGCCGAACGGGGCGACGACAGCCCCATGATGTTCAGCGCGGCCAGGCCCGGGTACACCCCCATGAACATCGCCGGCAGGATCGCGAAGTACTTGGCCACGTCGTTGGCCAGCGAGAACGTGGTCAGCGCGCCGCGGGTGATCAGCAACTGCTTGCCGATCTCGACGATGTCGATCAGCTTGGTCGGGCTGGAGTCCAGGTCGACCATGTTGCCGGCCTCCTTGGCCGCCGCGGTCCCGGAGTTCATCGCCACGCCGACGTCGGCCTGGGCCAGCGCCGGCGCGTCGTTCGTGCCGTCGCCGGTCATCGCGACGATCCGGCCGCCGGCCTGCTCGGCGCGGATGTAGGCCATCTTGTCCTCGGGCGTGGCCTCGGCGAGGTAGTCGTCGACGCCGGCCTCGGCGGCGATGCTCCTGGCGGTCAGCTCGGTGTCGCCGGTGATCATCACCGTGCGGATGCCCATGGCGCGCAGTTCGGCGAACCGCTCGGCGATCCTCGGCTTGACCACGTCCTTGAGGTGCACGACGCCGAGCACCTGGCCGGTCTCGGCAACCAGCAGCGGCGTGCCGCCGGACGCGCTGATCTCGTCGACCGCCACCCGACATTCGGTCGGCACCGTGCCCCCCTGCTTGTCGACCCAGGCCGCGACCGCCGTCGCCGCACCCTTACGGATCGACCGAGGACGTCGCGACCCCGGCGAGGTCGACCCCGGACATCCGGGTGGTCGCGGAGAACTCGACCACGATCCGTCCGCGGCCGTCCGCTGCTGCCTCGGGCAGGTCGGCGCCGTAGCGGGTCCGGCAGATCTCGACGATCGAGCGGCCCTCGGGCGTCTCGTCGGCCAGCGACGACATCAGGCAGCCTGGGCCAACCGGTCCAGCTCCACCCCGGGAGCGGCGATCAGCCGGTCGGCCTGCCGATTGCCGTAGGTGATGGTGCCGGTCTTGTCCAGCAGCAGGGTGGACACGTCGCCGGCGGCCTCCACCGCCCGGCCGGACATCGCCAACACGTTGCGCTGCACCAGCCGGTCCATACCCGCTACGCCGATGGCGGAGACCAGCGCACCGATGGTGGTGGGGATCAGGCAGACCAGCAGGCAGACCAGCACGACGATGGACTGGGTCGCACCGGCGAACGTGGCCATCGGCTGCAAGCGCGATCACCACCAGCAGGAACACGATGGTCAACGCGGCGAGCAGGATGTTCAGCGCGATCTCGTTCGGCGTCTTCTGTCGCTCGGAGCCCTCGACCAGCGCGATCATCCGGTCCACGAAGGACTTCCCGGGCTCGGTGGTGATCTTCACGACGATCCGGTCGGACAGCACAGTGGTGCCCCCGGTGACCGAGGACCGGTCGCCGCCGGACTCCCGGACCACCGGGGCCGACTCACCGGTGATGGCCGATTCGTTGACGCTGGCGACCCCCTCGACGACGTCGCCGTCACCGGGGATCACGTCGCCCGCCTCGCAGACGACCAGGTCGCCGATCGTCAAGGTCGGCGGCTGCTACCGCCTCCTCGGTCCCGTCGGTGTGGAGCAGGCGGGCGGTCAGCGTGTCCCGGCCGGATCGCAGCGTGGCGGCCTGCGCCTTGCCCCGACCTTCGGCGACCGCGTCGGCCAGGTTGGCGAACAGCACGGTCAGCCACAGCCAGCCGGTCACCGTGATGACGAACCCGCCGGGCTCGGTGAAGCACAGGATGGTCGACAGGACGGCGCCGATCTCGACGACGAACATCACCGGGTTGTGCCACATCACCCGGGGATCGAGGTTGCGCAGCGCGGTCGGCATCGCGGCCACCAGCGCGCGCCGGGCGGAACACCCCGGCGGCGATTCGGCCGCCGATCCCGTCGGCGCGTCTCGCCGTGATCGCGTCCGCGGACGGTCCGAGGGCGTCCGACCTGGTGCCGATCGGGGCGAACGTGGAGGCGGTCATGCCAATCCTTCCGCGAGGGGGCCGAGCGCGAGCGCCGGCAGGTAGGTCAGGCCGGCGACGAGAATGACGACGGCGGTGAGCATCAGTACGAACTGCGGCCGATGGGTGGGTAGCGTCCCGGCGTCCTCGGGGACGGTCTCCTGCCGGCCCAGCGACCCGGCCAGGCCGAGCACGAACGCGATCGGCACGAGCCGGCCCAGCAGCATGCAGAACCCCAGTGCGATGTTGTAGAAGTCGGTGTTGGCGCCCAGTCCGGCGAATGCCGAGCCGTTGTTGTTCGACGCCGACCCGAAGGCGTAGATGATCTCGGACAGGGCATGTGGACCGCCGTTGAGCACCGCCTCCCGGGCCGAGGGCACCAGCAGCGCCAGCTCCGGTACCCAGCAGCACCAGCGCCGGGGTCACCAGCAGGTATCCGGCGACCCAGCGCATCTGCGCGCCGCCGATCCGCTTGCCCAGATAGGTCGGCGTGCGGCCGACCATCAGGCCGGCGATGAACACCGTGACGATGGCCAGGATCGAGCATCCCGTAGAGACCGGAACCTGTTCCGCCGGGGGCGATCTCACCGAGCAGCATGTTGAGCAGCAGTGCCCCACCGCCCAGCCCGGTGTACGAGGAGTGCATGGAATCGACAGCACCGGTGGAGGTCAACGTGGTCGAGACCGCGAACATCGCCGACAGCGGAATACCGAAGCGGGTTTCCTTGCCCTCCATCGCCGCGCCGGCGGCCTGCAGTGCCACCCCGGGGTGGGCGTTCTCGGCCAGCAGCACCGCACCCAGCGAGCCGAGGTAGAGCACGGCCATCACCGCCAGGATCGCGAAGCCCTGCTTGACACTGCCGACCATCCGGCCGAAGGTGCGCGGCAACGAGAACGGAATCACCAGCAGCAGGAAGATCTCGAACAGGTTGGTGACCGCGTTCGGGTTCTCGAACGGGTGCGCAGAGTTCGCATTGAAGTAGCCGCCACCGTTGGTGCCGAGTTCCTTGATCGCCTCCTGCGAGGCCACCAGACCACCCGGCAGGGTCTGCGTGCCTCCCGCGGCGGTGACCAACTCCGCCGGCGCGTTCAGGTTCTGGATGACCCCCGTCGCGACCAGCACGATCGCCGCCAGGAAGGAGAGCGGCAGCAGCAGTCGGAACGCGGTGCGGGTCAGGTCCACCCAGAAGTTCCCGAGCCGGTCGGTGCCGCGGCGGGTGAGCCCCCGGATCAACGCGACCACGACGACCATGCCGACCCCGGCGGACAGGAAGTTCTGCACGGTCAGCCCGATCGCCTGGACGGTGTAGCCCAGGGCGCTCTCGCCGGAGTACGACTGCCAGTTGGTGTTGGTCACGAACGAGACCGCGGTGTTGAATCCTTGGGCGGCCGGCATACTCGGAGTGCCGAAGGCGAACGGCAACACCCGGTTGATCGACAGCAGTCCCCACAGCAGCAGGATGGACACCACCGAGAACGCCAGCACCGACAGCAGATAGGTGCTCCACCGCTGGTCGGCCCTGGCCTCGACCCGCAGCAGCCGGTAGAAGCCACGCTCGACCCTGGTGTCCTTCGGGCTGGTGTACATCCGGGCCAGGTAGTCACCCAGCGGCACGTGCACCAACGCCAGGGCGGCCAACACGAGCGCGATCTGCAGGCCCGAGGCCAGTGCCGGGCTCATCAGAACCGCTCCGGTTTCACCAGTGCCACCACCAGGTAGCACAGCAGCAGCAGAGCCACCACCCCGGCGACGATCGTCATCACTTCTCCATTCGCAGCCCGGCCATCGCGGCCCGGTCGACCCGAAACGTAGGCGCGGTTGGCCGTCCGTCGCTGGTCCTGACGGCTTCCTGACGGACCGCCGGCCGATCTTGATGGTTTCTTGACGGTCCCTGGAAATCTGTCGCTACCTGGTATTGCTATCTACCGGTAGTCAGTGTTACCGTCTACTGGTAGATAGCGACACCAAGTAGATAGGGAGGTGGGACATGGGCAATCAGATGACCGAGATGCTCAAGGGCACCCTCGAGGGCATCGTGTTGGCCGTTCTGGCCGATCGCCCGGCGTACGGGTACGAGATCACTGCCCGATTGCGCGAACAGGGGTTCTCCGACCTCGTCGAAGGCACGGTGTACGCCCTGCTGGTCCGCATCGAGCAGCGCGGCTTCGTGGACGTGCAGAAGGTCCCCTCGGAGAAGGGACCACCGCGAAAGGTGTACACGGTCAATGCCCAAGGGCGCGAACAACTTCAAGAGTTCTGGCGGACCTGGAGCTTCCTGTCGGAACGCATCGAACAGCTCAACAAAGGAGAGCACTGATGGCAGCAAAGTGGATCGAGACCCTGACCGGATCACTCGAACAGAAGAAGGAGTACAAGCAGTACGTCGCCCGCCTCGACGCCCTGCCCGAGCCGTACCGTGCCGCGGCCAAGGCACTGCAGCGGTACCTGACCTACTACGGCGGCGTCACCGACGGCGAGACTCTCGTCGCGATGATGGGCGACCACCTGGAGCTCTGGGAACGGGCCGCCGCCGACGGCACACCGGTGCGCGCAATCGTCGGCGATGACCCGGTGGAGTTCGCCGAGGCCTTCGCTGCGGCCTACAGCGGCAAGAAGTGGATCGACAAGGAACGCGCCCGGCTGACCAAGGCGATCGAGGACGCCGAGCGAGGCGAGCAGCCATGACCACGAGTGCCGCAATCCGGGTGACGAACCTGGAGAAGTCCTACCAGGACGTGCCGGTGCTGCGCGGCGTCGACTTCGCCGTGGCCCCGGGCAGCATCTTCGCCCTGCTCGGCTCGAACGGGGCGGGCAAGACAACGGTGGTCAAGATCCTTTCCACCCTGCTGAGTGCGGACGCCGGAACAGCCGAGGTCAACGGGTTCGATGTGGCCGGCCGGCCGCAGGACGTCCGCGAGTCGATCAGCCTGACCGGCCAGTTCGCGGCGGTCGACGAGATCCTCAGCGGACGGGAGAATCTCGTGCTGGTGGCCCGACTGCGGCATCTGCCGCAACCCGGCCGGATCGCCGACGACCTGCTCGACCGCTTCGCACTCACCGAGGCCGGCGGCCGGCGGGCGTCGACCTATTCGGGCGGGATGCGCCGGCGCCTGGACATCGCGATGAGCCTGATCGGGGATCCGCCGGTCATCTTCCTCGACGAGCCGACCACCGGTCTCGACCCCCAGGCCCGCATCGAGGTATGGCGGACGGTCAAGGGTCTCGCCGACAGCGGCACGACCGTCCTGCTGACGACCCAGTACCTGGACGAAGCAGAACAACTCGCCGATCGGATCGCGATCCTGCACGAGGGACGGATCATCGTCAACGGCACGCTCGCCGAACTCGAAGCAGCTGTTGCCACCGGCGAAGGTCGAGTACGTCGAGAAGCAGCCGAGTCTCGAGGATGTGTTCCTCGCGCTCGTCGGCGGGAGTGGCAGCCCCGCGAGTACCAGAGCAGTGGCGAACCGATGGCGCCGCGGTGGGTAGCACCACCGGCGCGGAGAACTGAAGGAGAGAATCCATGGCCACCCACGTGATCGGCGACACCACCGTCCTGACCGGTCGGTCCCTGCGGCACATCCTGCGCAGCCCGGACACCATCATCACGACCGCAGTCACGCCGATCGCTCTCATGCTGCTGTTCGTCTACGTCCTCGGCGGTGCGCTCGACGCCGGCTCGGGTTCGTACATCGATTACATGCTGCCCGGCATCCTGCTCATCACCATCGCCTCGGGCATCGCTTACACCGCCTACCGGCTCTTCATGGATCTGCAGAGCGGGATCTTCGAGCGCTTCCAGTCCATGCCGATCGCCCGCTCGAGCACGCTGTGGGCCCACGTGCTCACCTCGCTGGTCGCCAACCCGATCTCCCTGGTGATCGTGGTCGGGCGTGGCCCTGCTGATGGGCTTCCGCACCGGCACCAGCGTGCTGGGATGGCTGGCGGTCGCCGGCATCCTGATCCTGTTCACCCTCGCCTTGACCTGGGTCGCAGTGATCGCCGGCCTGTCCGCGAAGACCGTGGACGGCGCCAGCGCGTTCTCCTACCCGCTCATCTTCCTGCCGTTCATCAGTTCGGCATTCGTCTCGACCGACACCATGCCCGCACCCGTCGCCTGGTTCGCGGAGAACCAACCGGTGACCTCGATCGTGAACTCGATCCGCGCCATCTTCGCCGGGCAACCCGTCGACAATGACATCTGGGTCGCTCTCGGCTGGTGCGTCGGCATTCTCGTCGTCGCGTACCTGCTGGCGACCCGGATCTACCGGCGGAAGATCCGATAGGGCACGTCTCCCGACCGCACCAGAGCGGTCACTGCTCGGGCGTGGCCACCGGCAACCGGGCTCACGAAACCGAACCACCCGGCGTCATCCGGAAGGTCACGCTGACCGGTTGGCTTCGGTCCGGCGTCGGCAGTTCCAGTGGTCGGGCGACGTTCAGCTGGTTGTTCTCGATGAGCCAGCGAATGCCGGCCAGAATCGCGGTCTCCGGTTCGGCGACGGGTGCGAACCCAAGGAGTGATCGGGCCTTGTCGATCGACGCGTATTGACTGCGGCTCAGGTGTTCCCAGCTGGAGGTGGCGAATTCCGGGGTCGTGGTGGCCCGGAACTCCTCCCAGGTGACGGACCGGGTGTGAAGAGGCTGCCCGAACCACCCGGCGGCGATGGCGAGGTAGCCGCGGACGGTGAGCGCCGAGGGTGCGACGACGTTGAACGATTCGCCGGCAGCGGCATCGCGGTGGTCGATGGCGAGCGCGAAGGCTTGGGCGACGTCGGCGGCGTGGACATGGTGCATGAGTTCGGCACCGAGGCCAGGGACGGCGACCTCCCGGCCCGGCTGACAGGTCGTACCAGATCTGCGGGTCGTGGTTGCCCAGGGGGCCGATCGGCATCCAACCGGGGCCGCTGATGTGTCCGGGTTGCAGGACCGTGGTGACCAGGCCGCCTGAGTGGGTTTCGGCGGCCAGGAGTTGCGCGATGGCGGCTTTCTGGGTGCCGTAGTCGCCGAACGGTGGTGAGGAGTCGTCTTCGCGCATGGGCAGTTTGTGGCTGACTCCATAACGCCAGATCGACCCGCAGTGGATCAGGTGGCCGGTCGCGCCGCGCAGCGCTCCGACCAAGGCGGTCGCGGATGCGGGGGTGAAGCAGATGAGGTCGATCACGGCGTCGGGGCGCAAGGGCCGCTACCCGCGGCCCGAACGTCCCGTCGAGATCTTCGGCGGTGCGGTCGACCGCGATCTGCGTGACGTCGGTCCAAGCCGGGTCATGGACGAACGGTTGGCTGCTGCCGCGGGAAAGATTGAGGACGTGGTGGCCGGCCCGGACCAGCATCGGCACCAGGAAACTACCGATGTGTCCGCTGCCGCCGATCACCGCGATGCGCATGGTCCGAAACCTACTGGTCGTCGGTCGCACTGGGTTGCTCTGTTCACCGTTTGGCCACCTTGGTGCGGATACTGGGCTGGTGCTGATCCGGGAGAACTTCCGCGAGTACCTCGATGCGCTCCTGCACGAGGGCTACAGCGTGCGGCACGACGAGCACGGCTCCGACCCGGACCTCATCGACCCGGGCGGGAACCCGGTCGAGACGTGGCGTGAGGGTTACCCGTACGACCAGCGGCTCGAACGTGACTCCTACGAGGAGCAGAAGTATCAGCTGCAGATCGAGTTGCTGAAGTTCCAGTACTGGGCGCAGGACGCCGCGACCAAGCACGTGATCGTCTTCGAGGGCCGGGACGCCGCCGGCAAGGGCGGCACCATCAAACGATTCATGGAGCACCTGAACCCGCGGGCGGCCCGGGTGGTGGCGCTGACGAAGCCGACCGAGACCGAACGGGGTCAGTGGTATTTCCACCGGTACATCCAGCACCTGCCCACGGGCGGCGAGATCGTGCTGTTCGACCGCTCCTGGTACAACCGCGCCGGGGTCGAGCGGGTGATGGCTTTCTGCTCCGACCAGGAGTACCGGATCTTCTTGCGGCAGGCTCCTCGATTCGAGGAGATGCTCGTCGAGAGCGGCTTCTCGCTGACGAAGCTGTGGTTCTCGGTCACCCAGGCCGAGCAGCGAACCCGGTTCGCGATCCGGCAGATCGATCCGGTCCGCCGGTGGAAGCTCTCGCCCATGGACATCGAGTCCCTGGAGCGCTGGGACGCCTACACGGCCGCCAAGGAAGCGATGATCGCGAACACCGACACCGACCACGCCCCGTGGACGTCGATCAAGAGCAATGACAAGAAGCGCGCCAGGATCAACGCGATGCGCTTCTTCCTCAGCCAGTTCGACTACGAGGACAGGGACGACACGGTCGTCGGCTCGGCCGATCCGCTGATCGTGCAGCGCGGGCTGGAATCCATCCGCGACTGACCGGTCCGCCATCGCCCGCGGCGGATCCGATCAGCGCAGGGCCGCCAGGCGCTGTTCGACCCGGTCGGCCGCGCCGAGCAGGTAGGGGATGCGGTCGACCCGGGCCCTGGCGTTGGGCGAGTCGGGGCCGTGCCGGGAGATGGCTTCGGTGATGCGGTACGCGAACCGACATCGGCTTTCCGTGCGGGCCGACGGTCTGGTCGGCGAAGGTGAGCGCATCGGTCACCGGACACTCGACGAAGACGAAGGTGTCCATCAGCTCGGCGAAGCCACGCTCCACCGGCACGAACCTGGCCCCGGAGTGATGCGCGACCAGCGCGCACAACGCCTCGTCCCAGCCAAGCTTGCGGAGGTGGAGACCGCCGTCGAGCGGGTGGAAGCCGGTGCGTTTGAGCTGGGGGGCATAGCCGATGTCATGCAGCCAGGCGGCCGCGACGAGCAGCGGTCGGTCACCGGCGGGGACGGTGATCGCCACTTCTGCGGCCCGGCGCGCCACGCCTTGGGTGTGCAGCCAGCGCTCGGGCATTCCCTTGCGCAGGATGTCCCGGGACCGGACCCGCGCCCTGGCCACCAAGGGGTCCTTCGAGACATCCGGCGCTGCCGGCCGCCGGGTTGGCGGTCGTTCGTCCTTGGCCATGCCGGTCTCCCACGGGTGCTGCGGTGCGGCGTTCTCCGCAGTATCGGCACGCCAGGCCAACAGCAGGTGAACGGGAACGAACTGCGGCCGGCCTTGACCAGTTTGCCCGACGGCGCTGGGTCGAGTGCACGACGCATTCCCATATCTCGGCACACGCGGGTCCGTTGATCCGCACCGTGATGTCATCATTGCCTGATGGCCGGCGATGACCCTGCTGCACAACCGGCGGACGGATACCGAACCGAGCAGGCGCAGCGTGGGCTGGCCGGTGTGCCGGACGTGCCGGGGTGGGCGGATCGGTTCGCGATCCTGGGCGATGTCAATCGGCTGCGGATAGTGCTGGCCCTGCATTGCGCCCCCGGCCTGACGGTCAGCGCGTTGGCCGGAGTGGTGGGGATGACCGACAACGCCGTGTCCCACGCCTTGGCGGCGCTGCGCACTGCGACGGTGTTGGAGGTGCACCGGGAGGGCCGGTACCGGCGCTGGTCGGTCCGGGACCCGGCCATTCACCAGCTGCTGCACCATCTCGGCGCGCCGCATTCCCCCTTGCATCCGGAACACTGATCGATCCACTCGGCACCGCCAAGAGCTCGTCGGTCCATGGGTTCCGATGTTCCGGTGATGATCTAGGGTTGCCCGGAACGCGGTCGGTTGCTCGGGGTCGGGGGTGAGGGCGCTGTGGACGATCTCGCCGTTTCGACTGCACCGGACCCGAACGCGACCGCCGTCTCGACCCTGCGACGGTTCCGGCTGTCGCTGACCGGTCGGGACCGACGCTCACTGGTCGGCATGTACGGGTTCATCGTCCTGCTGCACGTCGTCGGGTTCGGGGTGCTGCTGGTGTTCGTGGTGCCCAAGGCATACGACCTGGGCGGGACCACGGGCGTGTACGGCGTCGGCGTCGGTGTGCTCGCGTACACGCTCGGGCTGCGCCACGCCTTCGACGCCGACCACATCGCGGCCGTGGACAACACCACCCGGAAACTGTTGGTGGACAACCCGAAACGCCCACCGCTGTCGGTGGGATTCTGGTTCTCTCTCGGCCACTCGACGATCGTCTTCGGGTTGGCGTTCCTGCTCTCGGTCGGCGCGCGGGCGTTGGCGGGCCAGGTGCAGGACAACGGTTCGGAGTTGCACTCGGTCACGGGAGTCGTGGGAGCGTCGGTGTCGGGGATCTTCCTGTGGTTCCTTGGCGTAGTGAACCTGGTGGTGTTGATCGGCATCATCCGGGTGTTCCGGCGGATGCGGCACGGCGAGTTCGACGAGGCCGCACTCGAAGCGCATCTGAACAATCGCGGCTTCCTGAACCGCTTCCTGGGCGGGCTGACCAGATCGGTGACCAAGCCGTGGCACATTTACCCGATCGGGGTGCTCTTCGGCCTGGGCTTCGACACCGCCACCGAGGTCGGTCTGCTCGTGCTGGCCGGCGGCGCGGCGGCCTTCGCATTGCCGATCTACGCCATTCTGGTGCTACCCATTCTGTTCGCCGCCGGCATGTGTCTGATGGACACCACCGACGGGGTGTTCATGAATGCGGCCTACGGGTGGGCGTTTGCCCGGCCGGTGCGCAAGGTCTTCTACAACATCACCATCACGTCGATCAGCGTGGCCGTCGCGTTGATCATCGGCACCATCGAGCTGATCGGGGTGCTGGTCGAGCAAGCGAAGATCGACAGCGGGCCACTGGTCGCGATTGCCGACATCCCCCTGGACTATGCGGGCTACGCCATCGTCGCGCTGTTCGTCGTCGCCTGGCTGGCCGCGCTGGCGGTGTGGCGGTTCGGCCACATCGAGGAGAAGTGGGCCGGCCGGCTCCCTGCCGCCGGACCCGGCTGACGGAGACTGGCCGGGCTGTGGCCGGCCGACGGTCGTGTTCATCCGCTGTCCGGCACTCGGGCACCGGTGGTGCCGGACTCGCACGCAGCGCCCAGCGGATTCACCGGAGCTGACAGGATCGTCCGGTGAACGCAGCGGTGATCATCCTGTGCTTGGCCGCGACGGTGCTCGTAGTCACCGCGGTGTGCCGACGCTTCGAACTGCCGGCGCCGCTGGTGCTCGTCGTGGTGGGAACCGGCGCGTCGTTCCTGCCGTTCGTGCCGACCATCGAGCTCACCCCGGAGTTGGTGCTGCTCGGCCTGCTACCGCCGCTGTTGTACGCGGCGGCGATCCGGACCTCGCTGATCGACATCAGGGCCAACCTGCGGTCGATCGGGCTGCTCGCGGTCGGCCTCGTGCTGTTCACGATGGTCTGCGTGGGGTTCCTGACCTGGTGGATCCTGCCGGTGCCGCTGGCGGCCGCGCTCGCGTTCGGCGCCGTGGTGGCCCCTCCGGACGCGGTCGCCGCGACCTCGATCGCCCGGCGGATCGGCCTGCCCCGCCGCATCGTCACCATCCTGGAGGGCGAGTCGCTGCTCAACGACGCCACCGCGCTGGTCGCGCTGCGCACGGCCGTCCTCGCCCTGACCGGCACGGTATCCGTGGGTTCGATCAGCCGGAATTTCCTCATCGCTGCCGGCGGCGGGGTGGCGATCGGCGTCGTGGTCGCCCTGCTGATCGGCCTGCTGCGCCGACGACTGACGGACACGGTCAGCGACACTGCCCTGTCGTTCATGACGCCGTTCCTGGCCTACCTGCCGGCTGAGCGGGTGCATGCGTCCGGGGTGTTGGCCGTCGTCGTGACCGGGCTCATCCTCGGGCACAAGGCGCCGTTGATCCAGGACGCGGCGTCCCGGCTGTCCGAACGGATCAACTGGAACACCATCCAGTTCCTCCTGGAGAACACCGTGTTCCTGCTGCTCGGCCTCCAACTGCGATGGATCCTCGCCGACGTCAGGGGCGACGACGTCGGGCCCGGGACGGTTGCGATGTTCTGCGTCGGCGCCCTTCTCGCCGCCATCCTCGCGCGGCCGGTGTGGATCTTCGGCCTCGCCTTCGGGGTGCTGCGCCGCAGCGACACGGCGACGTCGATGAGCGGGGCGCCGTGGCAGAGCCTCGCGGTGGTGTCCTGGGCCGGCATGCGCGGCGTGGTGACCGTAGCCGCGGCGTTCGTACTGCCCGCTGCCACCCCGCATCGCGAAACGCTGCTGCTCGGCGCGTTCGTGGTCACCGCCGGCACCCTGCTGCTGCAGGGACTCACCCTGCCCGAGTTGGCCCGACGCCTGGGCGTGCGCGGGCCGGACCGGCGGGAGGACGTGCTGCAGGAGGCGTCCGTGCTGCAGGCCGCGGTGTCCGCCGGGCTCGCCGAACTCGACCGGGTCCGCGGACCGGACGACGCGGAGGAAGTCGTCGAGCGGCTCCGGGAGCAGGCCATGGGGCGACCGAACCGGTTGTGGGAGCAGCTCGGCCGGGTCGAGGACGAACCACCGACGGCGCAGTACCGGCGACTCCGGCTGGCCATGCTCGCGGCCGAACGGTCCGAGGTGCTGCGGATTCGCGGCGAGGCCCAGGTCGACCAGGAGGTGCTGGCCACGGTGCTGGCGACGCTCGATCTGGAGGAGTCGATCATCACCGTCTACCAGGAGCGCACCGAGGCCGCCGCCGACGAGCTGTCCACGCCGGCCCCGATCGCCGGGGACTGCGAGCATCTCGAGGCCGCCAACGGTCACGCCCGACCACAGACGCCGGCCGGTTGCGCCGACTGCCTGCGCGAGGGCCTGACCTGGGTGCACCTGCGGATGTGTCTGGAGTGCGGCAATGTCGGCTGCTGCGACTCCTCCGTCGGCCAGCACGCCGAGCGGCACTACGACGCGGTCGGGCACCCGGTCATGCGCAGCTTCGAACCGGGCGAGTCCTGGCGGTGGTGCTACGTGGATGAGCTGCTCGGCTGATCGGCGCCGAGGTGGCCGCTCGCGGTGCGGGATACCGTGGGCTGATGACCGACCTGCCCGACATCGAAGAAATCAAGATCGCCCTGAGTGCCATCGAGTCCCGGAACCCGGCGACCACCTCGGCCGAACGGGCCGGACGGGACGCCGAGATCTTGCGCGAGATGCAGATCGAGGTCGACAACGCGCTGGGTGAGGCTGCCCCACCCGGCTACGCAAGCCAGGATGAACTGCGTCTGGTCCTGGGACGCATCAACGATCTGCTCGAGGCCCACGAATCGCCGACCAGCCCGTCGTGATCAGCTCGGTCAGCGCGGCCGAGCTGGACTTCGACCAGGTGCTGGCGCTGTACGCCGCCGTTGGTTGGACCGCGTACACCGCGTCTCCCGAGGTGCTGCGGGCCGGCCTGGCCGGGTCGACGCACATCGCCTAGCCCGCCCGGGCGCGAAGCTGGCGGACGCCGATTCTCGGTCTTCGCACATGGCGACGTGATGACGGCGTCGAACGTCGCCTCTCTAGAATTATCGGATGGAGATCCAATTCATCGCGGGTTTTGGTCCCGTCGGTCCCGATCCGAAGCAAACGTACGACTTCTGGTCCAGAACGCTGGGGCTGGACTTCGAAGAGAAGGCACCCGATTACCACCACGCCCGCGGACTGGCCGGGGCAAATGTGTTTGCGCTCTGGCCGCTGAGTCAGGCCGCTGAGGCCACCTTCGGATCCCCGGAGTGGCCGACAGATCTTCCGGTTCCACAGGCCTGGATCGAGTTCGAGCTCGCCTCCCCGGACGCTGTCGCTGCGGGCGCGGCCGAGCTGCAACAGGCCGGCCAACGCATCCTGGCCGGACCGGCGACCGAACGGTGGGGGCAGACGACCGCACGGCTGCTCAGCCCCGAAGGGCTGCTCGTCGGACTGTCCTACATGCCCGAGTTCCATGGGGACGACGATCGGAGTTCGTGAACCCACCGGCCCGGCGGGCTCGCAGCACCGATCCAAGCCGCCCACGCACTCGAGAGATCCCGCAGACCATGTCCCCGCGCGCTGACCGACCGCCGGCCCTGCTCGGTATCGACCTCGGGACCAGCTCGGTGAAAGTCGTGATCACCGACGATCGCGCCGCCTTGCTGGCCCACGTGACCCGGCCTTATCCCATTGACCATCCTCATCGAGGATGGTCCGAGACCGACCCGATGTCGTGGTGGCACGCTGTCGTGGAGTCGGTCCGGGCGGCGGTCAGGGTCGCCGGTGTCCAGATCGCCGGCATCGGTCTGTCCGGGCAAATGCATGGCGTGGTCTTGGTCGACCAGCGCGGGGCGCCGCTGCGGCCGGCCATCCTGTGGTCGGACTCCCGCGCCGTCGCGCAACTGGCCCGATACCGATCGCTGCCTGACACTCTCACCCACCGGTTGGCGAACCCGTTGTCACCCGGCATGTTCGGCCCCATCGTCGGCTGGCTGGCCGTCAACGAACCAGAAACCTATCGGGCCGCCCGCTGGGCCCTCTCGCCCAAGGACTGGATTCGATGCAGGCTGACCGGTTACGTGGCGAGCGAGCCCAGCGATGCCTCGGCCACCTTGCTCTACGACATTCCCGGCGACTGCTGGGATGTCGCGATCGTCGAGGAGATGGGAATCGACCCTCATCTGCTGCCTCCGCTGCTTCCGAACGCCGCCACACGAAGCGGCACCCTGCTGCCCTCGGCCGCCACGGAGCTGGATCTTCCCCCGACGATCCCGGTCGCAGCGGGTGGCGGGGACACCGCGGTGGCCGCCCTCGGCGCCGGCATCGTCAGCCCGGGGCAGGGCCAGCTCACCGTGGGCACTGGCATCCAGATCGTCGCACCCGAAGCCACCCCCACGCCTCCCGGACGAGCCGCCCGTCACCCACCTGTACCGGGCCGCCACGGACCAGGGTTGGTATCGCATGGCTGCGGCCCTGAACGGAGGGGCGACGCTGGACTGGGTGCGCGGGCTGTTCAACGCCAGCTGGGCCGAGCTCTACGCGACGGCCGGCCCGACCCTCGACGACGATCCGATCTTCTTGCCGCACCTGGTCGGCGAGCGCACCCCTTACCTGGACACGGCGTTACGTGGGTCCTGGGCCTTCCTCGACCCCCGGCATGACCGCACCACCATGCTCCGCTCGGCGCTCGAGGGTGTAGCACTGACGACCCGCGCCGCGTGGACGGCACTACAAGCCGCCGGATGCACCGCGACGGCCCTGGCGCTGGCCGGCGGAGGCACCGCGGCATCGGGATGGCAGCAGATGCTCGCCGACACCCTGCAGATCGATCTGCAACCGGTCGATGTCCCGGCTGCATCCGGTCGTGGTGCGGCCATACTCGGCGGACGAGCGGCGGACCTGTTCGACGAATCCGATGCCGTTTCCCTGGTTACGCCGACCCGCGCTGCCGAGCCCGTTCGGCCCGAAGAGTTGTCGGCGGCCCGCAACGCCGAACGCTTCCACCGATTCGAGCAGCTGCTCCATGCCCAACGAGCCGTCACGTGACTCGGCCGCCGCGGGATCATCGAGCGAGAGGATGGGCCGTTTCCCCGCAGGTTCGGTCAGGTGTCGGTGGGCAGGTAAAGCGCGGCGCGGACTCCGCCACCGGGCCGGTTGGCCAGCTCGAATCGGCCGCTGTGTGCCGCGGCGACGTCTCGGACCAGCGCCAACCCGAGCCCGAACCGTCGTCCGGCCGGACCATCGGTCTTGGTGGTGCCTCGAGCGAATCGTTGGACAAGCTGTTGCGCGTCGACGGCAAGCCCTTCACCGTCATCCACCACGGCCACAACGGTGAAGGCCCCCTCACGTTCGGTGACGATCTGCACAGTGCCGCCGGGCGCTGCATGACCGAGCGCATTGTCGACCAGGGACGTGAGCGCCCTGCGCAGCGCGCGCTCGGACCCGGTCGCGATCTGACCACCAGGGGCTGTGACAGCCAGCAGATGGATGCCGGCGTTTTCGGCAAGCAAACGCATCGATGTGACCACGTGGTCGACCAGGATGTTGAGGTCGACGGGTTCCCCCTGCGTCGCGCCCGCGGCCAGTTGAGCCGACTCCAGGAGTTCTTCGACGATGTCGGCCAGGACTCGAGAGTCATCGAGCAAGAGTTGGGCATCCGGCCTGGCCGGATCGTCGGCCCGCATGCGCCGTACCACCAGTTGGGCCCGGGTGTGGAGCACGGTCAGCGGGGTACGCAGTTCGTGACCCGCGTCAGCCACGAAGCGTCGCTGCCGCTGCAACGCGTCGCCCAGCGGGACCACTGCGCGTTGAGCCAGCCAGAAACCGGCCAGCCCGGCGATGATGACGGCGGCGGCACTGGCAATGAACATCGCCGTCCGCAGGACCCCGTCGTCACCGTCGCGGCCGATGCGCCGGCCGCCGGGATCGGGCGGCCGCGAGCCGTGCACGATGGCCTCGATGACCAGCGCACCCACCACCGCCAGCACTATCAAAGCGGCCGCGACGGCCGCGAATTGCCACGCCAACCGCAGCGCGGCCTTGCGGACGAGGGCCCGGTCGGTGTCAGGCTGCCTCACGCGCTTCCCCACCGGTAGCCCAACCCGTAGACCGTGCGGACGGCCTCGCGACCGAGCTTGCGCCGCAGGTAGTACACGTAGGTGTCGACACTGCCCGGGCCCGTCGGCGGGATCGAAGACCAACCCCAACAGCTCGGTGCGGGTGAACACCTGCTGCGGTCGGCGGGCCAGCACCTCGAGCAGCCGCCCCTCGGTCGAGGACAACTCGATCGTAGGGTGCGTCGCCGTCGACGACCGTGCGATCGCCCACCCGGTAGCGCCGCCGGCCCAGATCGACCGACTCGGCCGCATCGGCGTTGCGGCGCAGCAGCGCCCGCAAGCGGGCCAACAGCTCGTCGATATCGAACGGCTTGATCAGGTAGTCCTCGGCGCCGGCGTCCAACCCCTCGACCCGGTCGGTCAACGTGCCTCGTGCGGTCAGGATCAACACCGGCACAAGCACTCCGCGGGACCGCAGCCTGCGGACCAGGTCGACACCCTCGATCCCCGGCAGCCCCCGATCCACCACCAACACCTCGAACGGCTGGGATAACGCTGCATGCAGGCCCTGTTGGCCGTCGACCGCGTGATGCACGTGATAGGCGTCCGAGAGGATCTCGACGAGCATCGGACCCAACGTTCGGTCGTCCTCGACCAAGAGCAGTCGCGGGTTCGGCTCGGAGTGACCAGTCATCGTCGCCGGCTCCATCTGATCAGCATGCCCGGCCGAACTCACAGAAATCTCAGAAGAGCACTCAGTGAGTTCACAGGCCGAGGCAGGCGAGCTCTGAGAGTGCTCTGAAGTTCTGCGCCGACGATGGACCACAAGAGCCAACCGGCTCGCGAAGGGACCGATGTGACGACATCCACCAGCGCCGCCGCCCGCGTGCACGTGGTGACCGGGTCCGAGTCGTCCTCCACAGGCGGCCACGCACGGCGTCACCGTCACCTTGTGCTGGCCGACGTCGTGGGGACGGTGGGTATCGCCGGATTGGTTGCGGTCCTGGCCCTGTGGTTGCACAACGGCGGCATCCAGGGTTTCGCCGAACGAGGCGGTGCGCTGACCGAACTCGGTCGGCTCACGGGTCTGGTGAGCGCTTATCTGCTGCTCATCCAGGTGCTGCTGATGGCCAGGATTCCGTGGCTGGAACAGACCTGGGGTCAAGATGTGCTCGCCCGCCGTCACCGCTGGGTCGGATTCGCCTCGTTTCACCTGATGCTCGCGCACATCGTACTGATCACCCTGGGCTACGCCGCAGCCGCGGACTCCGGGATCTGGCGCCAGGGGTGGGAATTGATCACCGACTACCCCGGCATGTTGTTGGCCACTGCGGGCACCGTCGCCCTGATCATGGTCGTGGTCACCTCGGTCCGCGCTGCGCGGCGCCGACTGCGGTACGAGTCCTGGCATCTGCTCCACCTCTACGCCTACCTCGGCGTCGGTCTGGCCATCCCCCACCAGCTGTGGACCGGAGCGGACTTCACGTCCTCGCAGACCTGGCCACCGTGCTGTGGTGGGCGCTGTGGATCGCCGCGGCCGGTTCGATCCTGCTCTGGCGGGTCGCCTTGCCCGTGGCCCGGTCGTGGCGGCACCACCTGGTGGTGGAGTCGGTGATCCGGGAAGCCCCCGACGTGATCTCGATCGTGATCGGCGGACGCCGGCTGGACCGGCTGGGGGTGCGCGCCGGACAGTTCATGCAGTGGCGGTTCCTGACCCGCCACGGCGCCACCAGAGCCCACCCGTTCACCCTGTCCGCCGCGCCCACTCCGACCAGGCTGCGTATCACCGCCAAGGAGATCGGCGACGGCACCCGGGCGCTGGCCGCGCTCCCGGTGGGCAGCCGCGTTCTGGTAGAAGGACCACACGGGATCATGCGCGCCGACCGGCGCCACCATCGCGACGTCCTCATGATCGCGGCCGGCGTCGGACTCACCACCATGCGCGGGCTGGCCGAGGAGATCGCCGCCGAACCCCCCGCACCCGGCCCCGGCGGCGTTCGGCGTCCCTCCGTCCTCGTGCTGCACCGCGTCCGGAGCCGGGGCGACGCGCTGTTCGTCGACGAGTTCACCACCCTCGCCCGGCACACCGCGGTGCAGCTGCGCCTGCTTCCCGGAACCCGCTCCGCCCAGTCAGGTTGGTGGGGCGGGATGACGCCGCTCGACCCGATCGCCGCGCTGGCTGCGGCGGTGCCCGACATCGCCGACCGGGAAATCTACCTGTGCGGACCGCCGGACTGGATGCGCTCGGTCCAGGACACCCTGCGCGAGCTGCGGATGCCGCCGCGCCACATCCACGCCGAGGAGTTCGCATGGTGACGCCGACCCGGCTGGAACAACCGCGCAGAAGGGAACTCCGATGAGACGCGTCACCCTGGCCATCGTGTCCACCCTGGCTGTCCTGGTGCTGCTGTTCAGCTACCGCACCAGCCTCGGCAACGCCGGCCCGGCCGGAACCGCCTCGCAGGCCGCATCCGAGGCCCGCGTGCTCAGCTCGGCGCCACCGGCGCCCACGACGACCACCGCGGCACCTGCTGGTGGCGCCGGCGACGACCCCAACCGGATCACCACACCCGACACGTCCTCATCCGCCACGTCCACGCGCACACCCGCGCCGCAGGCAACCAAGGCGACGCCGTCGACCGCGGCGTCCACACCGCAGCCAGTGAAGACAACGCCGTCGACCGCTGTACCCACCCCCACGACCCCGACGACCACCGCTGCTAAAACCGAGACCGTCCAGGGCGCCGAAGAAATGACCCGCTACGGCGCCGTCCAGGTCGACGTCACCATTTCCGGCGGCCAGATCACCGACGTGCAAGCGGTCCAATACCCCACCCAGGACCCCCGCGACCAGGAAATCAACGCCTACGCCATCCCGGAACTCCGCAACCAGGTGCTGTCCGCGCAGAGCGCGAACGTCGCCGGCGTGTCCGGCGCCACGTACACCACCCAGGGCTACCTCGCCTCTGTGCAATCCGCCCTCGACGCCGCCGGATTCACCCCGTGACCACCGCGATCCCCGCGGATGTCCGCTTCATCATGGGCCTACCGTTCTCGCTGCACCTCGGAAATTCAGCACGGGCCGCCGACGCCGGCAGACATGGAGACCATGTGGCGCGAACTCGAGCGCTACGACCGGATCTTCTCCACGTACCGACCGGACAGTCAGATCAGTCGGTACTTTCGCGGCGACCTCGAGCTGACCGACTGCGACCCGTCCGTCGCCGACGTCCTCGCCCTGGCTGATACCGCACACCTGCGAACCAACGGCACCTTCGACATCAACGGCCCGACTGGCCCCGACCCGTCGGGCGTCGTCAAAGGCTGGGCCGCACAGACCGCATTCGCCCGCACCGGCATCGAACACGGCTACCTCAACGCCGGCGGCGACATCACGCTGACCGGACCCGACCGCTCGTGGCGGATCGGCGTCGAGCACCCCGCCGATCCAACCGGCCTGCTCACGGTCGTCGAGATCGGAACCGGGGCCATCGCCACCTCCGGCCGCGCCCACCGCGGTGACCACCTGTGGGACCCGCACAGCGGCCGGCCATCTCACACCCGTTGGCAGGCAACGGTCATCGGGCCCGAACTGATCTGGGCCGACATCCTCGCCACTGCGGCAGCTGTCACCGGCCCCGAACGCTTCCGGACCCTCGACTGGCCCGACGGCTATCAGGCCCTGCTCTGCGACCGGCAAGGCGTCGCCTTCGGCACCCCCGGGTTCGATAATTACTTCGCCGCCGATACTCCCCCACCTGCGCTGCGGGCCCTGTGACGAAAGGCGTCCGGCGCACGACGGTGTTCGCGCCGTCCGTCTTCGGCCCGACCCAGTCGACCAGGCAGCTCCGCTCAGACCAGCCTCGGCAAGGCTGGGCGGAAACGCTCCCGCGGGAATGCTGCGGACCTCGTCGGGCGTCAGCATGGTGTGGCCGCTGAGCGGCTGCCGGCCGAGCCGCGACCGGCGCCTCGTCCCTCGTGGGCAGGGAATACTCGGACTGCCGACTCCTCTCGGAACTGCAAAGGGCTCCCAGCTCAAAGCGCCACGATCGAGCCGGTGATCGGCGGAGGGCAGCGACGTCCCTCGACAGTTCAGATGCACTCGGCTCGCAGTGGGTCGTTTCGGCCGTGCCGGTTCCGGGCACCCGAGACGGGTACGGCGCACGGATGACGCCGGGACGGTATGGAGGAGGAATGTGATGGGGATCGGTCTCGGCGTGTTCTTGATAGTGGCCGGCGCGGTGCTGGCGTTCGCGGTGAACACCTCTGTGTCCGGGGTCGACCTGCAGCTGATCGGATGGATCCTGATGGGTGCCGGGGTTTTGGTCATCGTGCTGAGCCTGGCGATCTTCATGCCACGCACCAGGCGGGCGAGGAGTACCGCGGTGACCACCGATCAATTCGGTCGGCAGTCGGTCACCGAGCGCGACGACCGGATCAGCGGAGTCTGAGATCGGCGCGGATGACCGTCATGGAACCGACCGGGCGTCTGTCACGGGCCACGGACGTTGGCGACGAGCCGCCCTGGGCGACGCTGGCAACGGTTGATCAGGATTCCAGCGAACCGGCCGGAGCCGGGCGACTGGGTTCGTTGCTCGGCGACCGGTACCGACTGGATGAGCTGATCGCCCGGGGTGCAACCGCGGAGGTGTTCCGAGGTACCGACGAACTCCTCGGACGGCGGGTGGCGGTCAAGGTTTTCGATCCGGTGAACACCGACCTGAACTCGGTTGAACGCCGACGGGTCGAGGTCGAGGTGCTGGCCTCGCTGAGCGATCCGCATCTTGTCACCGTTCATGACGCCCACCTCGACCGCGGGCCGCACCTGGGACGGTCGGACGAGAAGAGCTTTGTGGTCATGGAGCTTGTCGAGGGTCCGACGCTCGCGGAGGAGATCGGCAACGGGCCGGTCGAACCGGCCCGCGCCGCGCACATCGGCGCCGCCGTAGCCGCCGCGCTGGACACCATGCACCGCCGCGGTCTGGTGCACCGGGACGTGAAGCCCGCGAACATCCTGTCGAACGAGGATGGCGCGGTGAAGTTGGGCGATTTCGGTCTGGCCCGCGTGCTGACCGCCGACGCCCGGGTCACCTCGGCACCGATGGTCATGGGCACCGCCGCGTTCTTCAGCCCGGAGCAGGCCAGCGGCCAGGACGTCGAAGCTCCCTCCGACGTGTACTCGTTGGGCCTGGTGCTGCTCGAAGCACTCACGGGTCGACGCGAATATCCCGGTTCGCCCGTGCAATCGGCGGTCGCACGATTGCTCCGCGGCCCGGTGATCCCCCCGGACCTACCCTTGCCCTGGCCGCACCTGCTCGCCGCGATGACCAGCGAGGACCCACAGACACGACCCACCGCAGGGGCCGTGCGCGCCGCGCTGGCCGCCGTCCACCACGGGGCGGCACCAACCCGGACCGCGCCCCTCCTGGGTCCGATACCGACAGGTCCTGGCGTTACCGCGGCCATGAAGAACCCTCTAGCGCAGCCTTCCTCGACCATCGAGCCCCGGCTGCCGTCGGCCGTGCGTTCCCGGCCGGCCCGGCTGGTCATGGCGTCCATCGCTGCCGCCGAAGCCGTCGCGCTGAGCGCCGTCCTCCTCGTCAGCCCACTAAGTGGCACCAGCCCAGCGGAACCAGCATCGCCTCCGGCGCCGACCGCCCAAGCCACATCGGTGCAGATACCAGCCGCGGCCCGCCCGTCGACACATCGAACCGCTCCCACACCCTCGAGTCGGCCCGCGCCGACCACGAAGAGACCTTCGACCCCGCCGCCCACACCCGTTTCGCCTACCGGCGTTCCTCAAGCGCCGGCCACCACGGCCGACACCCCTGCGAACGAACCGGATCCCGGCCCGGTCGCCGCCCCGCCGGATGCCACGACCTCAACCGCACCTGTCGCTGCCCAAAAAGTCGGCGCTAGCGACAAGAAGGCCAAGCCCAAACGCAACGAAGGGGCCAACACCGGCAACGGCAACGGCAACGGCAACGGCAAACAGAAGGGGACCCAACCATGATCCGGACGCCGCCCCGCGCCCGGGCCGAGCGTCGACCCCTCGTCCTTCGTTCAGCGGACGCCGAGACGACCCGCAACGGGTGTCAGCCTGGACGAACTCGTGCTGGCCATGCCCCGGCATGCGCTTGGAAGCCGGCCGGCGTCGCACCTACAACGGGACGGTGCCCAGCACGACGGAGTCCATAGCCACGCCTCGCCCTCATCCCTCCGCCGAGCGCTCTCGATGGTGCTCATGGACGTCGGCCACGTGCCTGCGGTCAACCGGTTGTTGTTCGCCGGGGTCCTGGTGTTGATGCTGACCTTCAAGTCCTCCAGCAAATTGGCCACCGCCTACGGCCTCGCGGTCACTGGAACTCTGCTCCTCACCACCACCCTGTTCCTGATCCTGGCCGGGTCCGGCCGGGGATGGCCCCGGTGGCGGCTGATTGTCATCGGGTGTGTCTTCGGTGGACTCGAGATGACTTCTTCGCCGCGAACCTGACGAGGGTCGCCCACGGCGGGTGGCCACCCCTCCTGATCGCCGCGGTGATCGTCGCCGTCATGATCACCCGGCAACGCGGCCGCGAATTGATCACCGAGCGCCGGATCGCCGCCGAAGGACCAATGAGTGACTTCGTCGAGCAGATGCGCGCCACACCGCTGCCACGAGCCTTCTACTATCTCTCGCGCATCACCATCGAACGAGGCGCCGATCCGGGCATGGCCACTTGGCGCAAACGCCTGTTCATCGGGTTGTCGCACAACGCCGCCAGCCCGGCCACGGACTTTCGACTGCCCGCCGACCGGACCGTCGTCATGGGCTCACGCATCAACCTCTGAACAGTTGCTTGGGAGGCCGCTGAATTCCCGTTGACCGGCCTAGACGGATCATCGACGCCCTCAATCCTGCGGAACTGTCCACCGGTTGAATCCTGACGAGATCTTGACGCCCGTTGGGCCCAAAGGCGCTTGGTGGGCTGTGGACGGCGTGGGACGCTGGCTGACAGCATCGCCCGATGCCTGGTGCCGCTGGGACCGGCGCGCGCGACGGGAAGGGAGAGCAGCACTGGTGCTCCTTGAGGGCGGAAGGGTTGGTTTGTCGGTATGCGTTTCGACCAAGTTCTGCGTGCACATCGCGGCTGGGTGATCGCGCTGTCAGCTGCCATACCGATCCTCGCGTGCTGGTTGCTCTCGCTCGTGCGGAACTCGGTGGCGAACACCACCGCGGCCATCGGGCTTGGTGCTGTTGGTGGTCGCGGCGGCGGCGACCGGAATCCGCCTCGCCGGCATCGTCGCTGCGCTGAGCGCCGCAGCAGGCTTCGACTTCTTCCTCACGGCTCCCTTCAACACGCTCCGGATCACCGACCACACCGATGTCGCGACAGCCGTCCTGCTGCTGTTGGTCGGCACGGGGGTCAGTGAGTTGGCGATCTGGGGCCGCCGGCAGCAGGCTAGGGCGAGCCGCGAACAGGGCTATTTCGAGGGCATGCTCGGCACCGCGAGCGCGGTCGCCGGCGGGGATTCGTCGCCGGCCGAGTTGATCGACCTGATCCGCAACCAGATCGTCACGCTGCTGGGCCTGGACGACTGCCGTTTCGATCCGGCAACCGAGTACGGATTGCCGGTTCTGGCCGCCGACGGCACGCTGACCCGGCACGGGCGCGTCGTCGACACGACCCGCCACGGGTTGCCGACGGACACATCGTTCACCATCCAGGTTCGCAGTGCGGGAATCGTGTACGGCCACTACGTGCTGACCGCCGCGACCAGGGTGGTCCGGCCGAGCCGTGAGGAGCTCCGGGTGGCGGTGATGCTGGCCGAACAGGCCGGTGCCGCGCTGTCGGCCAACCGCGGGACCGGCTCGATCTGATCGTCTACCGATCGAAGCAGGAGCTCAGACCGGCTCGGTCAACCGCTGTCAGTGTGGTGCCGGGTCGGGCTCCAGCTTGCGGCGAGGCCGCGCCGTGGCGGGTTGATCATCTGGTCCCGCCCCGTGCGCAGAGCGCTATGTGCTGCTTGAGCTTCGGGATGGCCCGAACTGACGGGTCAGGGCTCGACCTCGTCGAGCCGGCCGGTCGCCACGTCGAACACGAAGCCTCGCACCGTGTCGGTGTGCGGGATGAAGGGGCTCGCCTTGATGCGCGCGATCGACTGCCTGACATCCTCCTGCGCATCACCGAACGACTCGGCCGACCAGGGCGGCTTGATACCGACCTCGTCCTGGATAGAGCGTTTGAAGCCGTCGTCGGTGAAGGTCAGCATGCCGCAGTCGGTGTGGTGGATGAGGATGATCTCGGTGGTGCCCAGGAGCCGTTGGCTGATGGTCAGCGACCGGATCTCGTCGTCGGTGACGACGCCGCCGGCGTTGCGGATGACGTGCGCTTCACCGTCGTGCAATCCGAGAATGCGGTACACATCGAGCCGAGCGTCCATGCAGGCGAGCACGGCAAGGTGCTTGGACGGCGGAAGCGGCAGCGGGCCGGTGAAAGTTTTGGCATAGCGGGTGTTATTGGCCAACAACTCGTCCGTGACGGTCACGAACTCCTCCTTCGATTCGGGACAGAAGAACTCAAGCAGGCACTCGGCGAGGCTGGAACCAGCCGAAACATGATCGTTCAACAAAGTAGCCAGAAGCGGGCATCGGGTCAACCACCATCCTGCGTCACCATCGATCAGGCGATCTGTCGGGCAGCGTCCCGGTTTGCCACCTCGGCTCGCACCAGAGGAATGACCTCACGGCCGAAATCAACGGCATCCTCGAGGATGTCGTAGCCGCGTGCTGAGAGCAGCTCGATGCCGAGGTCGTAGTAGTCGAGCAATGCGGCAGCTACCGTCTCAGGTGACCCGACCAGTGCCGTGGAGTTTCCGCCGGCGCCGGTCAACGCGGTCGGCGCGGTCCACAGGGCTCGATCGTGACGGTCGCCGGAGGCCACTGCTGCCAGCAGCCGCTGCGACCCGGCGTTCTCCGGCTGCGCCGCGGTCGACCTGAGCCGGCCGGGGCGGCTGCCGGACCTGGCTTGTTCGATCCGGCCGAGAATGGTCTGCGCCTTCTCCCATGCCTTGGCATCGGTGGGGGCAATGATCGGCCGGAAGGCGATCTGCAGAGTCGGTCGTGGACGGCCGGCGGCGTCCGCGGCTGCCTGGATCGAGGCGATCTGCTCGCGGGTGCCGGCCAGCGGCTCACCCCACAACGCATACACGTCGGCTTCGGCCGCTCCGACCCGGTAGGCGGCCGGCGAGGATCCGCCGAACGAGATCCGCGGCCGGGGCCGCTGGACCGGGAAAATGTCCGCCAGAAAGTTCTCGAGTAGGTAATGCTCGCCGGCGAAGTCGAACGGCTGCCGGGAGGTCCAGGCCTGCCGGACGATCTGGATGTACTCCCGGGTCCGGGCGTAGCGGGTGTCCTTGTCCAGATGATCTCCCTCGGCGGCCTGGTCCGCCGCTGACCCGCCGGTGATGAAGTGCACCTCGAACCGGCCCCCGGACAGATGGTCGAGGGTGGCGAAGGTCTTGGCCGCGTATGTCGGTGCCGAGACGTTCGGCCGGTGTGCGACCACCAGCTTGATTCGCTCGGTCTGACCGGCGATGTACGCCGCGACCTGAGCCGGATCCGGTGAACCGGAGTGATAGGCGAACAGGATGCGGTCCCATCCGCTGTCCTCGTGGGCCCTGGCCAGCGCGCGGGTGTATTCGAGATCGAGGCTGCCACCCGAACGTGGGGTGACCTCGCTGGCCGGGTTCGTGCCGGCGATCCCGAGGAATTCAACTGGCATGGGACAAGCTCCGTTCATCGGTGTGGGGAAGCACGTTGACAGATAGCAGGTCGAGCAGATGTCGGGCGACACGGTCGTTCTGTCGGAGCCCGGCTCCGTTGTAGCCGGGACGGGCGAACCCGGCCGACCCCGCGGAGCCGGACACGGACGGGCCGAGGAGGAATCGCCGTTCGTGCACCGAACCGTCAGCCCTGATCGCTCGACAATCGACGTCGGCCAGCAGTTGGCCAGAACCCAGTGGTTCGCCGTCGTAGCCGCCGAGATCTTCGACGGCAAGGTCGCCGCGGCCGAGCAGATGACGCACCACGGGATCGGTGCTGGCGAGCACGTCGACCGTCGGCAAGAACGCGTCCACCAGCGCGGTCGTCACGATCTCCCCCGGCACCGCCGCGCTGGCGCCGACGAACGCCGACCGCTCGCGGTCGAGCCGGACGTGCGCCTCCGGGCCGAGGAACCGGATCATCCCGGCATCATGCAGCGCGAGGACCTCCCGTAGCCGCCGCGGCGGCGGACCGCTGGCGAGGAAAGAGAACAGCCCGTGGAACCGTCCCTCCAGGTCGCGGATCCGGTCGCGGGGCGACAGTCGTCCGCTGACCACGGCGAAGGCCAGCACCTGGTAGACGCCGAGCAACGCGTCGAACACCGCAGCGTCGGCGCTGTGCCGCGGATCAGCGCGCCGGTCGAGATCTGCCTCTACGTAACCGACGAGGGACCGCTCCCAGGTTTCGCGGTCGGCGAACCGGAAGCCGGCGAACGGTCGATCGATGGCGGCCAGGTCGAACCGGTCCGCCGGATCCGAGACAGCCTCCACCACCTGCTGGGTGAACCGTGCAGACGTGACATCACTTGCGTCCAAGATTGCCTCGAACTGCGCCCAGGGCAGGTTGGTTCGATCGGAGTGTGCATTGAAGAGTTCGCGGTAGTGAGCCGCGGTCAGTTCCTTGACCACCAACGGCCACAAGTCCGTGCGGAAGTCCAGGCGGAGGGGCATCGCCTTGACTGCTTGGACCGTGAGGTAGCGGTTCACCACGGGGGCGCTGCGCCGTCGGTAGCCGAGTTTCGCATGGTAAGGCACTCCCCGTCGGGACCCGACGTAGAGCACCGGCTCTCGGCCACTCGGCACATAGCGCAGTCGATCTCCGTCGGTGAGGAACCGACCGCCGCGACCCTCGTTCAGCAGAATGGCCAGGTCGACGAACGCCAGCCCGAATCCGCGGACCAGCACCGGTTCACCCGGGCGAAGCTGATCGAAGTCCAGATCCGCGGTGTATCCCGGTGGGATGTAGGAGAGTCCTTGGCGTGCAGCACTCTCCAACAGGCGCCGCTGGTCCGGGGTCGGGTCACGCTCCAAGTAGCCCTGGGCCAGCACGACCAGATCGGCGATCACGCTGCTGCCGTCCTCGAGTTGCACTCGTTGCCGCCCCCCAGGCAGGTCGACCACGTCGAGGGCCGCAGTTCGATGTTCGACCACCGAGATCCGCGCCGGCAGTTGTTCGATGGCCCGACGATAGACCCACGTCAGGTACTTGGACTGCAGATCCCGGCTGGCGAAATCGTTCGGGCCGAGTGACGCCTCCGGTCCAGCGGCTTCGCGGCCCGGACCGCGAAGCCACTCGAACAGCGAGGGACCGGCGACCACCGGACCCTCACAAGTGACCGACTCGTCGGTGAACAGCGTGACGTCGGCGGTGGTGGAGTTCATCCACAGCAGGGGAGACTGGTCCGGTCGCCAGATCCGGCCACCGCCCACCGGGAACGGATCAACCACGTGCACTGCGATCGGTCCGCCGTGCGCAATGGCACTGGCGGCGACCCGCTCGAGCAGCGACACGGTGCGCGGGCCACCGCCGATGAAGACGGCAGTCGGCGCGGTCACCGGCGCACCACAGCGGGATGGTCGGCCGGCAGCGGCGGCCACGGGACCAGGCCCGCTCCCGGGTGGAGTTCCTTGCCGAATGCGTGGGGACCGACGGTCTCCGGATCGTGGGTAGGGTCGAAGCGTGGGTGGTAGCCGGCACGCAGATAGAGGTTGCGCGCTTCGGGCTGCCGCGGTCCGGTGGTCAGATGGATACGCCGGTAGCCCAATGTCGTTGCGGTCGACTCGAGTTCGGCCATGAGCCGCAGGCCGAGCCCTCGCCGGCGGTGGCGCAGCGAGGTCCATACCCGCTTCACCTCTGCGGTGTCCGCGTCGTACCGGCGCAGCGCTCCGCCGGCGATGATGTCGGCGCCCTCCTGGATCACCACGAAACATCCACGTGGTGGCTCGAAATCGCTGGCCGGCACCTCGGTCAGCGACTCGTGCGGCCCGTCACTGGCGTAGCGAGTGGCGTACTCGACGCGCAGTTCGTCCAGCAGCGGTCGGAGTGCCGGATCATGCGGGCCGACGGCGAGCACCTGCAGGTCGGGGGCGCCGGCCACGGTGGATACGCGCGCCCGCGTCGCCACCGGAAGACTCGGTGGGGTCCAGGACGGGCGGCCACCGAGCACCGCGAGGAAACCGTCCGTCACGTCGGCGATGGGCCCCGCGGACGCCGGCTCCACCAGCAGTCCGCCGTCGGGGTAGCGGCGGAGATGGTCCGACGGCACGAACCAACCCGCCACGACCGGTGCAGCACCCAGGGAATGCAGGACCGGGCGCAACGCGTAGTCGAGCACCAGGACGTGAGCCGGGCTACCTCCGGTGACCAGTGGCAGGACCGGCTTCCCGGCAAAGGCATACTGCGGCAAGGCATCGAGGAACGTCTTGAGCAAACCGGAGTATGCCGCCTTGTACACCGGCGTCGCCAGCACGACACCGTCCGCGGCTGCGACCGCGGCGATCGCCTCGGCCAGCCCCGGCGCCTCGACCTTCCCGGAGAGCAGGTCCGCCGGGGGGAGATCGCGCAGGTCGATCCGGTGCACTCGATGGCCGGCGACCTGGAGTCTTCTCTCGACGTGCCGTAGCAATGCCTGCGAGGCGGAGTTCTGGGCCGGGCTCCCGGCTAGGGTGACGACCAAGGCCATGGGTGGGTTGCTCCTGTTTCATCCGGCCAGTTGAGGGGCGACGCGCGTGCGCTGCACCGAGAACAGATCGATACCCGGCCGACGCGACTCGACGAGATCGACGACCAGACTGCCCAAGGCTGGTCCGAACTTGAAGCCGTGGCCGGAGAATCCGGCAGCGACCGTGACGGGTCCGATTCGATCGATGACGAAGTTGTGGTCGGGGCTGGTGGTGTACAGGCAGGTGAGCGGATCGGCCGACTCCGCATCCACCCCCGGCAGCCACGCGCGTGCGTAGCGGCGGAGCCGTTCCACACCGGCCGGGTCGGGTCGGGCATCGCGGTTGTCGGGGTCCACTTGGGGTCCGGTGCCGTGTTCGCCGATCTTGATGCCCTCGACCGATCCCAGTCCGTATATCCCGCCGGGCGTGCGGAGTTCGGCACCGGGGTGGTGGATGAATGTCGGCCACCGGTGCAATTCGACCGAGTGGGTGAAGTGTGCCGGCTGCTCCTGGGTGGTGCGGAGCGCTGGGAGGTGGAGCCCGCGGGTGAGCAGCTTCTCGCTCCATGCTCCAGCGGCCACCACCAGTTGATCGGGTCGCAATACATCGTCGTCCAGAACGACATCGACACCGTGTGCGCTGCTACGGATCTCCCGCACGGGCGCTTGCTCCCGCACGTCCGCTCCGGCGAGCCGAGCCGCGTGCCATAGTGCAGCAACCGCTCGATCTGCGTGCAGCCGGCCGGCGTCGACATGATGCAGTACCACAGTGTCGAAGCGGATCCCGGGCCAGCGCCGCTGCGCGGCCCGCGGGTTGAGGATATCGAATTGCAGGCCCGCCCGGCCCAGTGATTGCGCCAACCGCTGGATGCCGGCCGGATCGCCGTGATCCACGGCACCCGTCCGTTGGAAGATGTCCGCACCGGTGACGCGTTCCAGTCGCAGCCAGCCGTGCAGCGCTCGACCGGCCAGGTTGACGTAGGTCGGATCGGTATAGGCGTGTCGGAAGATCCGGGACGATCCGTGCGATGCCCCGTGATGGTGTCCCTGGCCGAAACGCTCGAGCAAGGTTACCCGATGGCCCCGGGCAGCCAATCGCCACGCGCTGGCGGCGCCGACCACCCCGCCGCCGATGACAACAACCCGGACCGGTGTGGTCACGTCGGTTCCTCTCCCTGTTGATCAGGGCATTCGTCGACCCGAAGTCTTCGAGTCGGCATGTCAAGCATCTGGACCGGCTCGGTTGCCCCGACCCACGCCGTAGGGGTGGGTCGGGGCAACCGAAATCAGGTGTCGTTCTTGGGCAATCCGGGCGGGTTCACCAGCGATTTCTCCACCGCTTCTTCGGTGAGGTTGTATGCTGTCAGCCACTTCTCGTACTGGCCGTTTTCGATGAGATAGTTGATCGCTGCGGCCACGGGTTCGGCGAGCCCGCTGCCCTTCTTGCTGGTAGCTGCGATCAAGCCCTGCAGGGTCTCGCCGGCGCCGGAGTACTGGCCGGCCAACTTGTAGGGCTTGGCGGTCTTCTCGGCCAGCTTGACCTGGTAGGCCGCACCGGGATTCGGGCCGAAGTATGCGTCCAGGTTGCCGGACTTCAGCGCGAGCAGCGTAGCGTTCGTGTCCGGGAAGTACTTGACCTCGAAGTCCTTGCCCTCGCCCTGCAACTTCTTCTGCCAGGCCAGCAGAATCCGCTCCTGGTTCGTACCCTGGCCGACCGCGACCCGCAGGCCGGCCAGGTTCTTGTAGTTGTTGTCGAACTCCCACGGGTTCGACGCCAGGGTGAGGAACGCCAGATTGTCCTTGCGGTACGAGGCGAAGTCGTACTTCTCCTTGCGTTCTTCCGTGTCGGTGATGTTCGAGAAGCCGACGTCGGTACGACCGCTGTCGATGCCGACGAACAGGTTCTCCCAGGTGGCGTTCTGGATGTCGGGTTCGAGCCCGAGGACCGCGGCCACCAGGCGACCGAGGTCGGGCTCCGAGCCGGTGAGGGTCTGCTGGTCGTCGCCGATGAAGGCCAGCGGCGGGAACCCGGCGGGCAAGCGCACCCTCACCGATCGACCAGGGTGCCCTTCTCCCTGATCGCGGCCGGCAGCTTATCCCTGATGGCGGCGACGGTCGGGACGTCGATGGTGGTTTCGGTGGCCGCGCCGTTGGAGTGCGCGCCGACGACGACAGCCGTCGTCGCGGCGTCGGCCGAGCTGGTGGCGGCTGCCGAGGAACTGCCGGCGCTGCCGGCGGCAGCCGAGGTGGCCGGTGCCGCCGCCGAGGACGAGGGGCCTGAGGACGAGGCCTCGGCCGAGGATCCGCACGCGGCGGCCCCGGCCAGGAGCGCGACGCCGAGCGCGGCAGCGCCCAGCGTGCGGAAGGACCGGAGTCGGACGGTGGACATGGAGTCTCCTTCGTTGGGTCGGGGGTGAGCCCGAGATGGTGGGTCAGAGAACCTTGGCGAGGAATTCGCGGGTTCTCGGATTGCTGGGGTTGTCGATCACCGCCGCTGGGGGGCCGTCCTCGACGACGAGCCCTTGGTCGACGAACAGCACTCGATCGGCGACCTCGCGGGCGAAGCCGATCTCATGGGTGACCACGATGAGGGTGGTCCCGGTGGCGGCGAGATCCTTGATGACCGCGAGGACTTCTCCCACCAACTCCGGATCGAGCGCCGAGGTCGGCTCGTCGAACAGGATCAGCGAGGGCTCGAGCGCCAGGGCTCGAGCGATCGCCACCCTCTGTTGCTGTCCGCCCGACAGTTGCCGCGGGTAGGCGTCGGCCTTGTCCGCGAGCCCTACCCGTTTCAGCAGCGCTCGGCCCGCCGTGCCGGCCTCACCGGCCGAGCTGCGACGCTGCGCCAGCGGCGCCTCGATCACGTTCTCCAGCGCGGTCAGGTGGGGGAACAGGTTGAAGTTCTGGAAGACGAACCCGATCTTCGCCCGTTGCCGGAGCAGCTGCGACTCTGGCAGTTCCTTGAAGCGCTCGCCGTGCCGTCGCACCCCGATGGGTTCGCCATCGACGAGAACGAATCCGCTGTCGGGCTTTTCAAGATGGTTGATGATGCGCAGCAGGGTGGACTTTCCGGAGCCGGATGGCCCGATCACCACGGTGACCGTGCCGCGCTGGATCTGCAGGTCGATGCCACGAAGGACTTCGTTGTCACCGAAGGCCTTCCGCGCTCCGAAGATCTCAACCGCCGGAGCGGCGACGACGGCGGTCATGCCGCGGCCCGCCGTCCGAGGCGACCGGTCACGCTCTTCACGCCCGCCCGCAGTTTCTGTAGCGGGGTGGGCGGCAGGATACGCAGGGCGCCCTTGCTGTAGTGCCGCTCGACGTAGAACTGGACGACCGAGACGACGCTGGTCAGGATCAGGTACCAGACGCTGGCCACCAGGAGCAGCGGGATGATGTCCGTCGGGTAGGTGCTGCCCATCGACTGCACCTGACCGAACAGGTCGAGCACCGAGACGTAGTAGATCAGCGACGTGCCCTTGATCAGCCCGATCAGCAAGTTGACGTACGAGGGCACGATGGTCCGCAGGGCCTGCGGCAGCACGATGCGGCGGAACTGCCGGCCCTTGGGGATGCCCAGCGCCGCCGCCGCCTCGTGCTGGCCCTGGTCGACCGACAGAATCCCTGACCGGACCACTTCAGCGGCGAAGGCCGACTCGTTCAGGCTCAGCCCGATCACCGCCATCACCGTCACAGGCAACAGGTCATTGATTCCGAATGAGGCGAAGATCGGCCCGAACGGAACGCCGACCCCCAGATCGGAGTACAGGGCGCTGAAGTTGTACACGAAGATAAGCACGACCATCAGCGGAATTGAGCGGAACAACCACACGTACGTCCAGCTGAATGCCCGCAGCAACGGCACGGTCGAAAGCCGGGCCATCGCCAGCAAGATGCCCAACAGCAGACTCAAAACTGCTGCGTAGGCGGTGATCTCCAGGGTCTTGAGCAGGCCCTGGAGGATCACCGGACGGAAGAACCAGTACCCGAACCGCTGCCAGTCGTAGAACGGGTTGGTAGCGAACCCGTGCACAAGCTGGGCGACTACGACCAATGCTGCGATGCTGATGATCCAGCGGCCGGGGTGGCGCAGCGGTATAGCCCGCTGCGCAGCCAGATTCCGCGTCGTCGTCTCCCCATCGGCTGGTCGAGGGGACGGATCGGCGACCACAGGCGCCGAGTCGGTTGGTGCGCTCACAGTGACCTTCCGGGTCGCTTGGCCGGCGGCCCGATGGCCGCGCGCAGCGTTGGATGAGGGGGGTCCGAGACCTGAGATATGGTCGAGCCGGCGGTGAGCACGGTCGTGCGCCAAGCCCGGCGGACGACAACTCCCGCTTCACAGCTGACGGGCCGGAGCGGGTGGCTCGGCGCGATCAGCAGCTCAGGTCAGGGACGACAGAGAGCGCTGCAGGTGCGGTGCAGGTCGACATGACGACGCAAGACGCTGAGAACGGTGCGCAGGACCACGGGCTCATGCCCGTGCTGTCCGTCGTGTGCCACCTGTTCCATCCCTCATAACCAGGAGCCACCGACACGGTGTCTCCGCGCTTGCCGAACCCCACTTCGGAGCCGACCCGGTCTTCATCCGGAGCACCCCACCGCGGAGGAGGGTTGCCGTCCAGCAAGCCGGAGCTTGTCGCTGGAACTCATGACCTTTCAACAAGATAGGGCAGGAGGTCGGGTTCAGTCAACTGGCAAATGGTCATAGCCCCAACGGTCTTGGCGGACTCTGGCTGTTTCGGGAACGCAGCCCACATCGCGATGCGCGCTTGCCGTCCGATACCTGCGGCGGTGTAGCCTGAGCTACAAGGTGATGAGTGTCGGCCCCGAAACGCCCTGGCGGGCCGACCGGCAACCCTCGCGTGCTGGTGGGGTGCCCCAGGTGAACACCCGGCGTCGACCGTCGGCCGACGCAACCAGCTGGCGGCCGGTTGGTCGCTCGACCGAGGAACTTCCGATGACCGTCAGTTCGATGGGCGTGCACCGTTGGGTCCGCACGACGCGCTGCGTCCGTTTGTACATCGACCTACACCGGGTGGACAGCAGTCTTTGTCGCTGAGCGGACCGTTCGTCCATGGGGCCACCGACCGGCTCCCCGAGATCCGCCCGCCGCCACGGGCGGCCGACCGATGCAGGTAGCACATGACTCTCGATCCCGCCGTCGATCCCGGCGACGCTGCTCGCTTCGCTCCTGAGGATCCCGATCACGTGATCGACCTCTCCGGCGAGTACTTCGCCGATCCGGGCCTCGGCCGGGTCGCGCAACCGCAATCCGAGACAGCCTTGCCGACAGCGGATCCAACGCTGGGCGACCCGGTGCTCGACAATCCGGTGTGGAGTTCTCTGGCCGGCGTTCATCGGCGCTTCGCCGAGACCATCGGGTCCGCCGCTCGCTTCGACCCGGAGGTGGCCGGGTTCGTCGCGTTGGCCGACGTGCACGATCCGCAGGCCTGGCGCGACCTTGCGCTCCTGCTGGGACCCGGGGTCGAGTTCGCCCTCGCCGGCGATCTGGAGACGCCCCCGGGCTGGACCGAGCTTGCCGTCATCCCGGGCGTGCAACTCGTCGACGCTGATCTGGTGAAACGCCAGGACGCCGAGGCCGTGCCGTTGACCGCGGCCGATGTGCCGGAAATGCTGGACCTGGTGGCGCGCACCCAGCCCGGACCGTTCCGGCACCGGACCATTGAGCTGGGTTCCTATATCGGGCTGCGTCAGCACGGCCGGCTGGTAGCCATGGCCGGCGAACGGCTGCAGCCCGCCGGATGGACCGAGATCAGCGCGGTCTGCACCGATCCCGTAGTGCGAGGTCAGGGATTCGCCACCCGGCTGATCCGGTCGGTGGCGGCCGGCATCACGGCCAGAGGCGACCGGGTGTTCCTGCACACCTCTGCGGAAAACATCACAGCAATCCGACTGTACCTGGGTCTGGGCTTCCGGCTGCGGCGCACAACCACGTTCCGTCTGCTGGCCACCCCCGCCTGACCAATCCCGTTCCGACCACCACCACACTGATCCACATCGACGACCAGGAGAACCCGAGATGCCCGATACCGCACCCGCTGCCGAACTCACCCTGGACGAGGCCGGCGCCTTGGCCCCGCTGATCGATCCGCGGGAGGCGGCCGCCCGGGTCGCGGCCGGAGCGTTGCTCATCGACGTGCGGTCGGAGGCCGGGCGCACGGCGGCCGGGCGAATCCCCGGCGCCACGATCGTCGATCGATACAAAGTTGGCGAGCTGTTCGACTTGTCCTCGGGCGGGCACCTGCCGCAACTCGCCGAGCGCCGAGACGCCGGTGGTCGTGGTGTGCGGTTCGGTCCGAGGTTCCGGTCCGGTGGCGGCCGCGCTGATTGCCGACGGGTTCATCGATGTCGCTCACGTCGAGGGCGGCTTCCCGGCCTGGCAGGCGGCCGGTTTGCCCACCGAACCACCGGCCGCGGCTCAGGACTGACCCGGCATCCGAGGCCGTCGATTTCGCCACCACCCGACGCGAAATGCCCTAGTCCTCGTCCGGGTGCGTGAGGTTGCGGAATGTGCTGGCGTGAAACACCAACGGATGAACGCTGGGTTCGGCGGCCAGTTCGTGCACGGTGAGCACGATGATGTCGTGGTCGCCCGCCCGGACCTGCTGGGCGATGGACACCTCCAGCCAAGCGCCGGCGCCATCGAGTACAACGGCACCGTCGGAGGTAGCCCGCCAGTCCACCCCGGCGAATCGGTCACCGCCCCGGGCGGCCAGCTGCCGGACCACGTCCCGCTGGCCGGCCGCAAGGATGCTGATGCCCAGCCGGGGGGCCCGGCGCAGGGTCGGCCAGGTGGTCGAGGTGTGGGCTACGCAGACCGAGACCAGCGCAGGCTCAAGGGACACGGTGGCGAAGGAGCTGGCGGCCAGCCCGACGGGGTTTCCGTCGATCAGCGCGGCCAGCGCGGTGACGCCAGTCGGAAAGGCGCCGTAGACGCGGCGCAGGTAGCTGGGATCGACCACCGCGATGGTCATGCCAGCTCGGGTAGTTGCGATCGGGCAACGGTGACCCACTCCTGCAGAGTCGGTGACGCGGCGAACCCCGCGGCCGGGTCATCGCCGGCGTCCGAATCGAGCAGATACAGCGCTCGGGTGGGGGTGGACGCGCCGATCTCCGCCAAAACGGGCTTGAGGAATACCTCGGGGGAGAGGGCGTGCCTCCAACTTCCGCCCAGTTGCACAGGTATCGCCACGACGCCCGCCAACGAACCGGCCGCGAACCGATCCAGGAACACCTTGAGCAGGCCGGTATAGGTCGCCTTGAAAGTCGGGCTGGCCACGACCACCAGCCGGGCGGCCTTGACCTGCTCGACCGCAGCGGTCACACCCTGGTCCGACCAGTCCAGTAGCGCCGGTCCGAACTCGGCCAGGTCCAGGCGGAAGTCGGGGTCACGGCCGGTCAGCGCGCGCGCGACGACCTCGGCGGCGTGGTAGGTGCGCGACTTCTGTTTCGGGTTGCCGACGACGATCCCGATGCTCACGACGCGAGCCTCCCCTGGTCGGCGCCTCGGGTCGGGATGCGTCATGAAGTGCTGATGATTCGCTCGCTGACGCTCGCTCATGCCTTCCTCCTGGCCCATTCGGCGGCAAGCAGCTCGTAGGAGCGCACCCGATCGGCGTGGTCGTGGGTGATCGTGGTGATGATCAGCTCATCCGCTCCGGTGGCATCGCGCAGGATCTCCAACTGGTCGGCGACCTGGCCGGGCGATCCGACGAACTGGGTGTCGATTCGGTCCTGCACCAAGGCCCGATCCTCCTCGGTCCACAGGTGGGCCCGGGCCTGTTCCGGAGTAGGAAACTGGATCGCACCCTCGGCGGTGCGGATACTCCGGACCCAGGCCCCGTACCCGGCGGCCAACTCACGCGCCTTCGCACCGTCGGCGGCAACCACAACGTCCGCGCTGACCACCACCTGGGGAACCGACAGAACGTCGGAGGGCTGGAAGGCGTCGCGGTATGCCCCCACCGCATCCAGCACGCTCGACGGACTGACGTGATAGTTGGCCGCGAACCGCAGTCCGCGTTTGCCGGCCACTTCGGCACTCTCGCCACCGCTGCTGCCCAGGATCCACAGTTGGAGGTCCGCCCCCTCCCCGGGAACGACGTGAGCTTCCTCCCCGTCGACCGAACGATAGTTGCCGGCGATCAACGCCAGCACGTCGTCGACCTGTTCGGGATAGTCCTGCGGCCGGGCTTCGGGCAATGTCAACAGCTGTTTCTGCAGCGCGAACCGTGGCGACCCGAGCAGCTTGGCGAAGGAGAACGGCTCCGGGACGAGCAGACCGTTCTCGGTTCGTCCGTTTACCACCTGTGGACGGCCCAGCGGCGGCCCACCGGCGGGTCCACCGTCCAGCAGTTTGGGTCGGCCGCCGGACCGACCGAGTCCCAGATCGAATCGGCCCGGATGCAGGGCGTCGAGCAGACCGAACTCCTCGACGGTGGACAGCGCGGTGCGGTGCCCCATCTGCACCGCACCCGACCCGAGCCGGATCGTCGACGTCGAGCTCGCGGTCAGCGCGAGGACAACTGCCGGGGACGTGCCGGCCACGCCGGGATTGAGATGGTGTTCGGCGAACCAGTAGCGGCCGTAGCCGAGCCGCTCGGCGTGCTGGGCCAGGTCGATGCTATTGCGTAGTGCCTGCGCTGCGCTGGATCCGCTGGCGATTGGTACGAGATCCAACACTCCGAGAGGCGTTGGCACGATGACCCTCCGATCAGTCTCTGCGTGGTGCGACCGGCGGAGTCGCAGACGGATCGGTGGCATCGGACAGCCGCTCGTAGGGAATCGTCTCCCCCGCCGCGACGGCCACCGTCAGCCGATTCTCGGCCGGAGGTAGCGGACAGGTCGCCAGGTCGGTATAGGCGCAGGGCAGATTCGTGGCCCGGTTGAAGTCGAGGACGACCGAGCCGTCCGCGGCAGGTGCGTCCAGCCGCACACTACGGTTGGCCGTATAGGTGGTGACCCCGGACGTCGCATCGGTGAACAAGGCGAGCAGCCCGCCATCTTTCCCACCGAAAACCGTCAACGACAACGGCTTCCCGTCGATTTCGAACTCGACCCGGCCGGGAGCGTCGTACACATGCCGCAGCCCCTCCACGGCTGCGCCCACGGTCGTGGGGCGCGGTCGGTCGAAAGCGGAGAAGCGGCCCTCGACCACCCACCGTTCATCCGCCGGATACGCGGGCGTTCCGCGGTAGGCGGTGACCAACGGTGCGTCGGGGTGCCGTGGACGGAGGATGTCGAACCCTCCCCGCTTGCCGATCTCCAGTACGACGTCCCCCCAGCCGACGGTGAGGCTCGCGCGCTCGGCGATGATTCCGAAATCGTGTCGACCGCGGGTGACCACGCCGTCGACGACGATCTCCTCGTCCCCGGTGAGGTCGACGTGCACCCCGGCCTGATCGGTGTACCAGCTCCCCGGGGCGTCGGGGAACCGCTGCGGAGACTCGGTCAACCAGTTCAGGCTGGTGACGGCCAGAAAACCGTGACGGTCGCCGATGGCGGCCTCGTGCTCACGGTGCCACTGCTCCCACCGGTGTTGGAAGTCTTCGGTGGCCACGGAATCGGTGTGGACAACTGCAGTCATGGTTACGTCTCCTCGGGTGGTCAGGAACTCGGGTGTCGAACAACGTGATCCGCGAGCAGGCAGATGATCACGTTGTCAACCGAGGGAAAGATTGTGGGGCGTCAGGTCGATGTCGTGGCCGAGTCGGTCACGTTTGGTGCGCAGGTAGCGGATGTTGTCGGGGGTGGCTCTGACTTTGGTGGGGACCCGTCCGACCAACTCGGAGATCGTGTCCGCCGAGGCCGCCGTACTTGTGCGGGTTGTTGGTGATCAACCTGATCCGTCTGATTCCCAGATCGGCCAGGATCGCGGCCCCGACACCGTACTCGCGGGAGTCCACCGGCAGGCCGAGGGAAGTGTTGGCATCCACGGTGTCCTGGCCTTGCTCCTGCAGCGCGTACGCCCGCAGTTTGTGGCCGAGACCGATTCCCCGGCCCTCCTGTCCGCGCAGGTACACGATGGCTCCGCTCCCGTGGGTGGCGATCAGATCGAGCGCCTCGGCGAGTTGCTCCCCGCAGTCGCACCGATGGGATCCGAACACGTCGCCGGTCAAGCATTCGCTGTGCACCCTGACCAGCGCGCCGGCCGGTGACGCGCCGGCCGCATGCACATCGCCGATGGTCAACGCGAAGTGCTCGACGCCGGTCTGCAGGTCGGTGTAGGCCGTGGCCGTGAACTCCCCGCCGGCCAGGGGCAAATGGGCGCTGCCGGTGCGTTCGACCAGCTGGGTGCGTGCTCGCCGTAGCCGGACGAGGGTGTCGATGCCGACGAAGGGGATGCCGTGCTCGGCGGCGAACCGGCGGGTCTGGTCCCCGCCCAGCGGATGGCCCTGGTCCGAGACGAGCTCGGTGATCACGGCCACCCCCGGCCGGCCCGCCAGCTCGAGCAGATCGGTGGCCGCCTCGGTGTGGCCGGCCCGGCGTAACACGCCGCCGGGACGCGACCTCAGTGGGAACACATGCCCCGGTCGACGGAGTTCCGCCGGGACCGTGCGAAGGTCGGCCAGTGCGCGCACCGTCGTCGCCCGATCGGCCGCGGAGATGCCGGTGCCGACTGCGACGTGATCCACCGTGATCGTGAATGCGGTGCCATGCGCGTCGGTGTTCTCGTCCACCATCAGGGGCAGGTCCAGCCGGTTGGCCCATTCGTCGCTCATCGGCGCGCAGACGATCCCAGACCCATGACGAAGGAAGAACGCCATCTGCTCGGTCGTGATGGACTCGGCGGCCATCACCAGATCGCCCTCGTTCTCGCGGTCCTGGTCGTCCGCGACGACGACCATGCCGCCGGAGGCGAGCGTGGCCAGGGCCGACGTCAGGTCCGGCTGGGACGCAGCCGACCACTCCGCCCCCTCGCCGGGGCTGTTCGGTCCGACAACATTGTCGGCGGCATCACTGCGCTCCGTCATCGTCGTCACCCGGTCGCCGGCACGGCCAGCGCCGACACCCGCTCGGAGGCCTGATCCCTTGGTGGCGCACTCGAATCGTCTACCACCGGCCCCGGCTCCCAGCCGAGGGCGGGATCGGGAATGGCCCGGCGCAGCGCCGGTGCGATGTCCGACTGGAAGAGTTCGAGACTCTTCCGATGCTGCGTCGGCGTCAAACCGCTTGCGTCCGCGTGCAGGTGCAGAACGGAATGCCCGAACTGGTCGTGATAGCGGTGCACCTTGTCGATGATCTGCTCGGGGCTGCCGATCAGCGCAGAGCTGCGCTCGACGAAGTCCTCCAGAGTGGGGAACACCGGCGTCACCCCCAGCCGCTGCTGGAACTTCAGTTGGCCCTCGAAGATCGGACGGTACGCCGCCACAGCCGCCTGGGAACTGCGCTCCGCGTAGTAGCCGGCCGTGCCGGCGCCGACGGTGAGCAGCGCCGGATCGTGGCCGTAGTGCTGCCAGCGCTCTCGGTAGTAGCGGATCAATTCGGCGTACGGCTCGATGGGATTGGTGACGTTGGCCGAGAACAACGGGTCTCCGTACCGGGCCGCGAGATCGACCGAGGCCGTGCTGGTAGCCGACCCGTGCCAGATCCGGATCGGACGCTGATACGGGCGCGGCCACACCTCTGCGTCGACCAGCGGCGGCCGGAATCTGGTCTCGTAGGTGATCCGGTTGTCGTGCCACAGCCGGCGGAACACCTCGTAGGATTCCGCGTTCCGGTCCCACTGATCTTCGGGCGTCACCCGGAAGAGCTCTCGCTGGGCCGCGCCGTTGCCCTTGCCGATGATCAGCTCCAACCGACCCTGCGCGAGATGGTCGAGGGTGGCGTAATCCTCGAATGCTCGCACCGGATCCAAGAGGCTGAGCGTCGTCACTGCGGTGAACAGCCGGATGCGGTGGGTGAGCGCAGCGATGTGGCTGAGCACGACGGTGGGCGAGGACGAGATGAACGGCCGTTCGTGCCGCTCCCCGACGCCGAACCCGTCGAACCCGAGCTCCTCTGTGAGCAAGGCATTGTCCACTACCTCGCGGAACCGGTCGTGGGTGGATTTCTGTACGCCGGTGACTGGATCGGGCGCGTGCACGATCAACGAAATCGTGAGGAACTTCATGACGCGACGCGCTCCGTGCCCGAGACCTGCGCCGCAGCCGGGGCGGAGGGGGCCGCCAGACCGAGGTGGTCGCGCAAGGTGGTACCGGTGTAGTCGGCGCGGAAGACCCCCCGTTCCTGCAGGAGCGGGACAACTTGGTCGACGAACGGCGCCAGCCCGTCCGGTGTGATGTGCGGGACCAGAATGAAGCCGTCGCTGGCGTCGGCCTGCACGAGCGCATTGATGTCGGCGGCAACCGATGCCGGCGATCCGATGAATGATTGCCGCCCGGTGAATTCGATCACCGTCTCGCGAGCGGTCAAGCCCTTCTCCGCGGCGACCGTCCGCCATTGGTCGGCCAAGGCAACCGGATCTTTCGCGAACTGCCGCGCACTGGCCCGTCCCTTGGCGACCAAGCTGTCACCCACCACCGGGTCGAACGAAGGCAGCGGTCCGTCTACATCGAAGTCCGGTAGCTCGATGTTCCACAGCTGCTCGAGCAGCTTCGTCGCGGTCGCCGGCGAGACCTGGGCCAGTCGTACCTCGCGCGCCAATTCCGCTGCCTCGGCGTCCGTATCGCCCAGCACGAAGGTAGCGGCCGGCAGGATCAACAACTCGTTCGGTCGCCGGCCGAACTTCGCCAGTCGGGACTTGAGATCCGAGGAGAACTCCCGTCCGGCTTCCAGGGTGCTGTATCGGGAGAAGATGGCATCGGCGGATGCGGCCGCGAAGTCGCGGCCCTCATCGGAGTCCCCGGCCTGGAAGATCACGGGTCGACCTTGCGGACTGCGGGGCACGTTGAACCGGCCGGCGATGTCGAAGTGTCGATCGTGGTGCGCGAATCGGCCGCACGTCGGGGCCGGACAGGAACTCGCCGGTCACCTTGTCCGCGATGATCTCATCGCCGCGCCAGGAGTCGAACAACTCCCAGGTCGTGCGCAGGAAGGTGCTGGCCCGCTGATAGCGGTCTTCCTGCGCGAGGAATCCGCCGCGCCGGAAGTTCTCGCCGGTGAATGCGTCCCACGAGGTCACCACGTTCCACGCGGCGCGCCCGTCGGACAGATGGTCCAACGACGCGAATTGACGAGCGACCTCGTACGGCTCGTTGAATGTCGAGTTGATCGTGCCGGTCAGGCCGAGCTTGTCCGTGACCGCAGCCAGTGCAGCCAGAACGGTGAACGTGTCAGGCCGGCCCACCACGTCGAGGTCGTAGATCTGTCCGTTCTGCTCTCGCAAGCGCAGGCCCTCGGCCAGGAAGAGGAAGTCGAACTTTCCGCGTTCCGCGGTCTGCGCGAAGCGGCGAAAGGAATCGAACTCGATGTGGCTGCCGGCGGCCGGGTCGCTCCACACGGTGGTGTTGTTGACACCGGGAAAGTGAGCGGCCAGATGGATCTGCTTGATGGGCTTGGTCATGAGTTCGGTCCCTCGATAGCGCTCGGTGAAGTCTGGACGTCGTGATGCGACCTGATTGCCGTCATGTCCGTGCCGAGGCGTATCGGTTGGCCGGGCGGGTCAAGCCCAGCAGCCCACGCAGGGTGGTGGGGCCATCGGTCGGATAACCGGTGCGGAACCGTCCGCGCCGCTGCAGCTCTGGGACCAATCCGTCGACGATGCGAGTCAGGTCGTGCGGCAGCGTGGCCGGCCGCAGCCGGAACCCGGCGACCCCGGCCTGCTGCCAGTCCTCGAACAGGTCGACCAACTGGCCCGGCGTGCCGGCGAAGATCTGGGCGTCACTGACATACGCCTCACCCGCCACCTCGTCGAGGCGAGCCCGGCGAGACCGAGCAAGTTGCTCCGAGTCGTCGAGCAGCACGACGAGATCGGCGAAGACTCTGACATCGCCGTTTCGACCAGCGGCATCTTGGGCTGACCTGATCGCTCGCACGATCTGGTCGGCTTGCGTCACATCCGCGGGAGTGACGAATCCGACGTCGGCGGAGCGGCCAATCAGCTCGTAGGGGATGTCCGCATGACCCAGTGCGGCCACGATCGGCTGGCCCTGCGGCGGCCGTGGGGTGATCGATGGACCCTTGACCGAGAACCACCGGCCCTGAAAGTCGATGTAGTGCAGCTTGTCCCGGTCGATGAACCGCCCGGTGGCGACGTCGCGGATCTCGGCATCGTCCTCCCAGCTGTCCCACAGGCGTCGCACCACCTCGATGAAGTCGGCGGCCTCGCCGAAGTGCTCCGTGATGAGCTGTCGCACCTCTGGTGTGTCGAGCTGGTCCACCCGAATCGGCTGGAGTTTGCGGCGGCCGAAGTGCGCGGCTTCGTCCGGACGCGCGGCAATCTGGACCCGCACCCCGGCACGGCCGCCACTGACGTAGTCGAGTGTGGCGATCGCCTTGGAGACATGAAAGGGCTCGGTGTGGGTGACGACAGCCGTGGGCACCAAACCGATGTGTCGGGTAACGGGTGCAATGCGCGCCGCCGTCAGCACCGCGTCGAGCCGGCCACGTACCCGATCTATCCGGTCGTCGGGCACGAACGAATCCTCCGACTGGAGGCGAAGACTGTCCTCGATGGTGACGAAGTCGAGCAGCCCGCGTTCGGCCTCGAGGACCAGATCGGACCAGTAGCCCGCGGTGAACAACTCGGCCGGACGAGCGTCTGGTTCCTGCCAGGCGGCGGGGTGCCAACCGGCGCCATCCAGGGCGACGGCGAGGTGGACATGCGCTGGGGAAGGCGATGTGGTGGTCAACGGATCGAGCTTTCATGGTCGAGGGCCCCGGCCGGCAGGCCAGGATCAGGATGCGGATGACGAAAAGATGTCGCCCCAGCAGCGGGTGCGGAGATACCAGCGCCGCGCAGGCCCGGGGACAGCAGATCGGGTGGAGCAGGTGGCCTCGGAGGTGAGCCGTGGCCTACTGCTCGGTCGGAGGACAACACAGCGCGCCGGCGACGCGCTTGAGGTCAATGTGTCGCCGGGAGACCAGCACCGGCATCGAGGGGCTGAGGGCTAGCAGGCCCGCTGGTGGCTGCACTCCCGCCTCCCTCCACGCCGACTCGCTGATCCGGCGATCTCGCGCTTGCGGAAACCGTCTGGCTCCGCCGGGTCGTCACCTGGAGCACCCCACCGCGGAGGAGGGTTGCCGGCCAGCAAGCCAGGGCTTGTTGCTGACACTCATGACCTTCAGTGGCACTGTAACCCGACAGCGGTCGGCGTGTCGACACCAGTCCCGATGTGATCATCGGGACCCCGTCGGACGGCGACAGGAATGGCATGCGAGCCTTGGTTGCTGAACGGGGGCAACAGCATCACCCGGGCGCTGCGCGCCGGTTCGCCCGGGGTTGGACGGCTGACCGCGAAAGGATCAACCTGTGACCGACGTCACGACGACTATTGAACCCCTCCGGTCGGACCCTGCCCAAGGGCCGGTGTTCCATTGGTTCCTGCCCACCGGTGGGGACGGGCGTAGCCTCGCCTCCGGCGTCCATGGACTGGGCATCGGAGCCTCGCGCGCACCCAGAACCACGGCCGTGTCTCCGGCGGGCCGGCCCGCATCTCTTGGCTACCTCACCCAGCTGGCTCGCGCGGCCGACTCGCTCGGCTACGACGCGGTGCTCACCCCGACCGGAGCGCACTGCGCCGACGCCTGGATCGTGACCGCCGCCCTGATCGCCGCCACCCAGCGGCTGAAGTTCCTGGTTGCGTTCCGTCCCGGCCTGATCGAACCGGCGCTCGCCGCACAGATGGCGGCCACCTTCCAGCAACTTTCCGGTGGGCGACTGATGCTCAACGTCGTCACCGGCAGCAGCGCGGCCGAGCAACGCGCCTACGGCGATCCCGCCGATCACGACACGCGCTACCACCGGGCCGAAGAATTCCTCGACGTCGTGCAGCGCCTGTGGTCCGGCGAAGAGTTCGACCACCAAGGCCGGTTCTACGACCTGTCCTCCGCCCAGCTGCTCCGGCCGCCCGATCCGGTTCCCCCGGTATATCTGGGGGGTTCGTCCGAGGCGGCACTGCCCGTGGCTGCCCGGTGCGCCGACTGCTACCTGACCTGGGGTGAGCCACCGAATCTGGTTGCCGAGAAGATCTGTCGGGTGCGAGATTTGGCTGCGGCCCAGGGTCGACGGATCCGATTCGGGTTGCGCATCCACGTCATCACCCGGGACGGCGAGAACCAGGCCTGGGCCGACGCCGATCGTCTCATCGACGGGCTCGACGACGACGCCATCGCCGCCGGTCAACATCGACTGCGCGCCCTGGAGTCGGTCGGCCAACAACGCATGGTCGCGCTACACAACGGCTCTCGTGATCGGTTGATCGTCGGCCAGAACCTCTGGGCTGGGATCGGTCTGGTCCGGGGCGGCGCCGGAACCGCGCTCGTCGGAAGCCATCAGCAGGTCGCCGAGCGGATCGAAGAGTACCGGGCTGCCGGTGTCGACGAGTTCATCATGTCCGGCTACCCCCACCTTGAAGAGGCCTACGCCTTCGCCGAAGGAGTCATGCCCCTGTTTCGTTGAGGGTCAACACGGATCCGACGCCGCCTCACGGCCGTCGTACCGGACGTTGGCGCGAGCGATCAGCGCGACATCCACATCGACCCGACATCGAGCGTCGCCTTCCTGGGAGACCTCTTGCAGGGCAAGCTCAACCATGGGTGTGCCCACGTCGGGCACTGGCGAAGATCGCCATTCACCTGCTGAAGCAGCTCGGCGACGCCATCGGGCAAAAGCGGGAGCCTTACTCCCGACCAACCCCGGCACCCTGATCAGGTGGGGTCGTGGCAGGACTGGGAAGCGGACCGCAGGGTGCCCGGATCTGACGGAGGTCGTCCGATTGACTGTGCGGTCATCGGAGAGGATTACTACTGGTTGCCCGACAAAGGCAAGGGCTTCGCAAACGTTGCCGCAGAATCCTCCGCGGGGACTGTTGGGAGCTCAGGCCTTCACGTAGGTCAGTGTGCCGGCGTCACCGTCGATGACCAGCTTCCCGTCCCGCACCGACACGGTCGGTTGACCGTTCAACACCTGCAGCATCGCCGTTTCGAGGGTGGAATTGGGTTCGCTGGGGCAAGCCTTCCTGGTCAGCGCCACCGGGCCGAGCGCAGCCGCGTCCGCGGAGGTACCGATGGTCGCGTTGCCGGTATTGCAACCGGTGTTGATCACCGCGTTGGTACCGGTGATCTCGATCGATGCGCCGGCTGTGGCGGGGATGGCGATGACTCCCCCGTCGGTCATTTCGACCTGGTACAGGGTCCACTTGCCGTTGAGCCCCGTCCCGATGCCGAGGCCGGGGGATGAGGTAAACGGATCCTTCGACGCTTCCGTCGAAGCCGCCGCCGTCGTCCCCGAGGATGGAGTTGCCTGGCCGGGCCCCTTGGGCGCCGATCCACAGCCCGCTAGAGCAGCCGCCAGAGCTATCGCCCCGGCCAGGCTCAGCACCTTGTTCTTCATCGACATCTCGGGTTCCTTTCGGTGGCGGCCGGGTCATTTCGATGAGGGTCGTCGGGTCCCCGGGATCAACTGGATCAACGGGAGCCTCCCACCGGCGTCCCAGTCACGTCGGTCAGGCTCGTGGTGAGCGCGCCGGCCACCGGCTCTGCCGGAGCCGCCGTCACTTCGCCGGCCGGGTGCGTCCGCGCATTATCATGCCACGTCAGGCCATTCAGGGACCCGTCAGCGGTCGCACCACTTCGTTGCCTCCGGCATCGTTCCCCACCGGATGTTTGGCTTCGGCAGCGGGTGCACCTGGCGGGTGTCGGCGGCCAGATCGACGGACGCTCCCGTGTTGGCTGCTTAGCACACCACTGTCCCGGCCGGCGACATCCGCTCGGTCGGAATCGACCGCAGCCAGAATGAGCTCGTGACCGTCGACCTTCCTTCCGTCCCGCACCTCGACGTCACTCTGAGCTGATGGCGCTGAGTGGGTTCGCGCCGTACACTGAGCTTGCTGACCAAAACAGCCGCTCTGAGACTCCAGCCGCCCGCCCCTCCGGGTCGCAGCTGACAGGGACAGTCGAGTCCGCTGCTCAGGATCCAGGTCGAAGTCTCACCCACTCCCGTCCTCCTGGTAGATGTCCAGGGGCGCTTTCGATGCGATTCGGGCATGGTGTCAACAAGGCGCCAGGTTGCCGCACTGGCCCGGCGCGACCGGCTCAGCGAGCCGGGTCGAGGAGCAGGATTTGCGGTGATGATGCAGTGATTCCCGCGTTCTCCACAGACCACCGGATCGAGCCAGGTTCCGAGTTCCACCCGTTCATTCCCCGACCACTCGGCAGCCGTCGGGCCCGACACACCGAAAGCAATCCACCACATGAGCAATTCACGGATAAAGACAACGGTTCTCGACCGCCCTGGTACCACCGGCGGACCGCAACCGGTCATCTCCGGTCGGCGTGACAGCACCAACCAGTTCCTCATCTACTTCTTCTCGGTCGTCCCACTGCTCGCGGTGGCCCTCGCAGTGCCCTTCGCCTGGGGGTGGGGTCTGGGCTGGACCGACATCATCCTGGCCGCTTCGTTCTACATCGTGTCCGGGCTGGGAATCACGGTCGGCTTCCACCGGTACTTCACCCACGCGTCGTACCGCGCCAAACGGGGCCTCAAAATTGGCTTGGCCGTGGCCGGGCAGCTCGCACTGCAAGGGCCGGTGATCGACTGGGTGGCCGACCACCGACGGCACCATGCCTTCTCCGACCGGGCAGGCGATCCGCACTCCCCGTGGCTCTACGGCACGTCGGCGCTGGCGTTGGCCAAGGGCTTCTGGCACGCCCACATGGGTTGGATCTTCGAACGAGACCTGACCAACCAGCAGCGGTTCACCCCTGACCTGCTCGCCGACAAGGACATCATCCGGGTGAACCGGTCGTTCGCCGCCTGTACCGCCGTATCCCTGCTGTTGCCCGCGCTACTCGGTGGGTTGATCACCGGCAGCTGGGCCGGGGCCCTGACCGCGTTCTTCTGGGCCGGGCTGGTCCGCGTCGCGTTGTTGCACCACGTGACCTGGTCGGTGAACTCGATCTGTCACATGATCGGTGAGCGGCCGTTCGCGGCACGCGACAAGTCGGCAAACTTCTGGCCGCTGGCGTTGGTCTCGCTGGGCGAGTCCTGGCACAACCTGCACCACGCCGACCCCACGTGTGCCCGGCACGGTGTCCTGCGCGGACAACTCGACATCTCCGCCAGAACCATCTGGCTCTTCGAGAAGCTCGGTTGGGCCTACAAGGTGCGGTGGCCAAGCGCCCCGCGACTCGCCCGGATCCAGGCGACCGCAGGAGAAATGGGACACTGAGATGAGCCCGTGGCCGATGGACTTGGCGAGCCCACACCACACGTCGCCACCCGCACGTTGGGCCACAGGAGCGGGGTGACACACACCGAGGCACTCGGACCCCTGCTACCGATGACAGGTGAACGGTTCGAACCCACCTGAACCCCTGGTTGGATGTGTCGCCTCGGGGCACCAATGAAGCATGTACCTACACACCCAGCTTCTGATCAACGAGATCGCGGTCGACGAACCGGACCCGGCCGCGGCCAACGCGCTGCAGGAAGGGCTGGGTGGCCAGTTCGGCGAGATGCGCACGATGATGCAGTACCTGTTCCAGTCCATCAACTTCCGCGGCGACGCAGCGTCCAAGCCGTACAAGGACTTGCTGCAGGGCATCGGCACCGAAGAGATCAGCCACGTCGAGCTGATCGGGACCACCATCTCGCACCTTTTGGACGGCTCCCCCGCCTACAAGGGTAAGAAGTCGGACCCGGTCGACAAGCCCGGCGCGGCCGGCGCGACCCCGTTGTCCATCGCCCTTGATCACAGCAACATCCACCACTACCTGGTCGGGGCCCAGGGCGCGTTGCCGGTCGATGCCGCCGGAAACCCGTGGTCGGGGTCGTACGTCTACAACTCGGGCAATCTGGTGTTGGACCTGCTGTACAACCTGATGTTGGAGTCGACGGGGCGGTTGCAGAAGTGCCGCATCTACGAGATGACCGACAACAAGACCGCCAGGTCGACCATCGCCTACCTCATCGTGCGAGACCAGGCCCACGAGAACGCGTTCGCGAAAGCCTTGGAAAGCCTCGGCGTCAACTGGGGCAAAGTGTTGCCGATTCCCAAGACCAACGCCGAACGCTTCCCCGAGGTGAAACGGCTGACCGACATGGGCTTGCAGAGCATCCAATACACGTTCAGCGCCGACAACCTCAGCGAGGCCGACAAGCTGTATCGAGGAGCGTCACCGTCCAACGACGGCACCGAACTGACCACCGCGGTGATGCCAGACGGTGTACCGATGACCATCTCCCCGGAACGCCGTGAAGAGTTCTCCCCCGGCCTGGACAAGGAACTGCTCGCGCTGATCCAAGCCACCGCCGAGGTAGAAATGCGCAACGCCGACGCGCCCGGCCAGTAACACACGAAGCGGGAAGTACCGCAGATTAGGACTTGTAACCGCGATCGCCTGGTCCGACAGCAACCAGATCAGCGCCGCGCACAGACGCGTCCCGGCCGGTGCACAGGGCGCGGCTGAGTGTGTCGTCGTCCGCAGGGTCTGATGCCGGTCCTTGCAGGACGCGGCGGTTGCGGCCCAGGATGTCGTCGATGGGAATCCCCCGGTCAGCTCGGTGACCCGGCCGCCGGCACCTATCGGTGGCAGATTGTTTGCGCGATGGTGATCCTGGCGGCAGGCCGACCCGGTCCGACCGGGTGGTTGTCCCTGAGCGTCGGTGGCCGTGACCACTGTGAGTTGCTGTCACCCAGTGGAATGGGGGTCGGACCGACGTTATTCGTCAGGGTCCGCGGGTACGAGCCTTCTAGATCCCGAGCATCGGAGTAGGCCATGTCGACCACCTCACGCATCATGTCCTGTTCGGAGCGCGACGTGTGGAACGTGCTCGGAGACGGGTGGTTGCTGGGGTTGTGGGTGGTGGGCGCCTCTCGCATCCGCGATGTCGACCGGAGCTGGCCCGAACTCGGTGCAACCGTGCACCACTCGGTCGGCGTCTGGCCGCTGCTCACGAACGACACCACCACGGTGATTGCCCACAACGATGCTCGAATGACATTGAACGCCAAAGCCTGGCCGGCTGGTGAGGCCGAGGTCGTGATTTCTACCGAGACAGTTCCGGCTGGGACCAGAGTCACGATCACCGAGGATGCGACGAAGGGACCCGGCCTGTTCATTCCTCGACCGCTGCGCAGCGCCGGCCTGACATGGCGGAACACCGAATCTTTGCGCCGGTTGGCCTACCTGGCCGAGAATCGGCGCCCGGCATCGGCGTTGACGCCCAGCGGGGCGGACCACCAACCATCGGGGGAAGTGTCATGAAGGCTGTCACGTGGCACGGCAAGCGAGATGTGCGCGTCGACGAGGTGCCCGATCCCGAACTGGAAGCGCCCACCGATGCCATCGTCCGGATCACCTCGACCGCGATCTGCGGTTCGGATCTGCATCTGTACGAGCAACAAAAGACCGACGGGTGCATCAAGGTCGTTCTCGCGCCGTGACCGACCGCGGGAGCCGGGTCGCCGTAGTCACGGGTGCGTCGAGTGGGATCGGTCGCGCGGTGACGCTGGCCCTGGTCGGCGACGGCTGGTCGGTGGTGATCGCCTCTCGATCCAGGACGGCGTTGCTGGCCGTGGCCGCCGACCTGCCCGCTGGCGCCGCGGTGCTCGTCGTCCCGACCGATGTCGGCCGCTTCGAGGACGTCGAGCATCTGTTCGTCGCCGCGTCCGAGACGTTCGGCCGGGTCGATGCGGTTGTCAACGCGGCAGCCAACGTGGCCTACGGGCGGTTCGACGACGTGCCGCCCGAGGTATTCGATCGGGTTGTCACGACGAACCTCATCGGGACGGCCAACGTCGCGCGGGCCGCATTGAAACACTTCGCCGCCCATGGCGGTGGACGCCTGGTGCTGATGGGTTCGTTGCTGGGCAAGATCGCCGTGCCGTACATGAGCGCCTACGTGGTGGGCAAATGGGGCGTCCACGCACTGTCCCGCATCATCCGGATCGAAGCACAGCAGACACCGGGCGTCCAGGTCAGCATGATCTCGCCGGGCAGCGTCAACACCCCGGCCTACCTGGTGGCCGCCAACTACGTGGGACGGCAGGGCCGGCCGCCGCCACCGGTGGAGCCGCCGGAAAAGGTTGCCCGGGCGGTCCTGCAAACCCTGCACCGGTCGAGACGAGATCGATCCGTCGGGCTGACGAACGCACTGGTCGTGCTCGGCTTCCGAGCCCTGCCAACGGTGTTCGACGCGCTTGTCACACCCTTGATGAAGCTGGCCGGCCTGTCCCGGCGGCCGATTCCACACGGACCCGGGACCGTCCTGGAACCGTCTGATCGACGCCGAGCAGATTCACGGGCCGTGGGACCGACTGGGCCGGCGATCCGCCTGAACACAACGGAGGCGGTAGACGCAGTGGTCGTCGGGGCCGGCCCGAACGGCTTGGTCGCGGCGATCGCGTTGGCCGACGCCGGCTGGGATGTGCTGCTGGTGGAAGCGAACGAGACGGTCGGTGGTGCGGTCCGCAGCGCCGAGATCACCGCGCCGGGCTTCACCAGCGACCTGTTCAGCGCGTTCTATCCCTTGGCTGCTGCGTCGTCGGTGATCGGCGACCTCGAGTTGGATCGGCACGGACTGACCTGGGTGCAAGCACCGTCGGTGCTGGCCCACGCACTGCCGGACGGGAGCGCCGCGGTCCTGGCCCGCAACCCGGATCAGACCGCGGCCGACCTCGATGCCGTTGCTCCCGGCGACGGCGCCGCGTGGCTGGACCTGTTCGGCCAGTGGCAGCAGATCCGGGACCCATTGCTGGACGCCATGTTCACCCCGCTTCCCCCGGTCCGGTCCGCGGCCCGGCTGCTCAAGAACCTCGGTCGCCGCGGCGCGCTGGACCTGGCCCGACTTGCCGTCCTCCCGGTCCGACGGCTCGCTGCCGAACACTTCCGCGGCGATGGAGCACGACTGTTGTTGACCGGAAATGCCATGCACGCCGATGTCCCGCCGGACGCAGCCGGCAGCGGACTGCTCGGCTGGCTGTTGACCATGCTCGGTCAGGACGTCGGGTTTCCGGTCCCGCAGGGCGGAGCCGGCAACTTGGCGCTGGCCATGCAGTCGCGCCTGGCCGCTGCCGGCGGGCAGATCTGGACCGGTACCAAGGTCGAGTCGATCATCGTTGGGGGCGGTCGCGCTCTCGGTGTGCGTACCGCGGACGGCCGCTCGGTCCGGGCCCGGCGCGCGGTACTCGCCGACGTCGACGCCCCGACCCTGTACCACGACCTGGTCGGCGACCATCTGCTTCCAGCGGGTTTGCGGCGTGACCTCGACCGATTCCAGTGGGACAACTCAACCCTCAAGCTGAACTGGGCGTTGTCCAGCCCGCCCGCCTGGCATGCCCAATCGGCCCGGGCCGCCGGAACCGTCCACCTCGGCGTGGACCTCGACGGTTTCGTCGACTACGCGGCCGATCTCTCGCTGCGCCGGATGCCACGCAAGCCGTTCGTCCTCTTCGGTCAGATGACCACCGCGGACCCGACCCGGTCACCGACCGGGACGGAATCCGCCTGGGCCTACACGCACATCCCGATGAACTGGGCCGACGACGACGCCGCGCTGGCCGACCACACCCGGCACATCGAGCAGCTCCTGGACGATCTGGCCCCGGGCTTCACGGACCGGGTCATCGCCCGCGCCGTCCAGACCCCAGCACTGCTGCAGGAGGCCGACTCCAATCTGGTCGGCGGCGCGATCAACGGCGGCACGTCCTACCCGCACCAACAGCTGATATTCCGGCCGACACCAGGACTCGGACGACCCGAAACACCCATCCGGCGCTTGTTCCTCGCTTCCGCTTCCGCACACCCCGGCGGCGGCGTCCACGGCGCGTGCGGCTGGAACGCCGCCGTTGCTGCCCTGCACTCCGCCGGTCCGGTCAGCGCCGTCCGCCGCGCACTGTCCGACACCGCTTGGGCCAGACTCCTCCGCCCGATCGGTCACAACCCCTCGCACTGAACCGGCCCACCTGCGCTGGAACGCGCTGCTTGGCAACACAATCACATTCCCGGTACTCCGCCTCAGGCCGGCGCACCCGCGGCCGCTACTCGAGGAAGGCGGCGCACCCTTAGCCCGTGGAGGTAACTATGGGTCTGGCGTCGGTAGCCGGCCGACCTGGTGATCATAGGCTGTGGGGCGAACTCGGCTGTCCCAGGCAAGTGTGTCGTTTTCACTCAGGGGACCGGCCTGCGACTTCATTCCCGACCCGGGGCCGGAGGTAGCCGCGCTCGAGACGGCGACCGGCGGCCCGCGTGGACAGAGGAGCCAAGGACTGGCCCCGGCATGCGGTCTGCCCGCCGGGCGGTGTGCAGTGGCTCAGGATAGCGGTGTGGTCGAGTTGAGGACTTCGTGGGCTGCGCGGGCACGGGTGTGGCCATCGTGCTTGGCGCGGCGGGACAGTTCGGCCGCGGCTTGATCGGGGGGGTAGCCGCGGGCGATGAGGACGCCGAGAGCTCGGTTGATGATGGTGGTGCTGTGGATGTTGGTCGGCCCGGGCGGTGGAATGCGATCGGAGGTGGCCGTCGAGGACGACCTGGCCGTCGAGGTTGAAGGCGCGGCGGGTGCTGGTGGCCAGGTCGGTGAAGGCGCCGGGGTCGTGGGCGTAGAAGATGATCGTGCCGGCCGGGCCGCCGGCGATGGGGCCAACGGGCAGCTTTATCGACGCGTTCGCCCGGGCGGCCAGATCCGGGTCGGTGGCGGTGAGGGTGACCGGGCCGCCGTCTATCTGCAGGGTCATGGTCAGGCCGAGAAATGAGGGGACGGCAGCGGTGATGTCGTCGATGAGAACGGCAAGGATGGCCTGCAGATCGGTGCCCGGCTCGGCGAGGGCTTCGCTGAGCTCGGCCAGCTGGTCGCACAAGACGTGCGGAAATTCCATCGGAAAGGCTCCGATTAACGTCCCGATCGCCGCTTATGCTGCCCGAGGCTCGGGAACGCATGCCGCGCTACCCGGTCGGGGCACCCGACGCTTCGGTCGGGACCGAAGACCGCCCATTAGGTGTCCGCTGACTCCAAGGCTACGCCCACGGCGCACCGCGGGCCGCCCTGCTCAGCCCGCTGTCGGCCCCTGGTGCGGCTCGTGGCGGCTGCGGCCTCGGCGGACCGCGGCGTCGACGATGCCGGCGGCCACCGCGGACAGTTTGGTGTGTTCGTGCTGCGAGAGGGTGCGGAGCCGGTGGAAGGCCTGGTCGGCGGTGATGCCGCTGCGGGCCATCAAAATGCCGACGGCTCGGTCAACGATGGCGTGACTGGTCAGCGCGGCCTGTAACTTCGTCGCCAGGCGCTGGGTTTGGGCCAGGATCTGCGCATTTTGTACTGCGATCGCGGCCGGCACCGCGAATAGGCGGCCCAAGTGTTCGGCCCGCTCGTCGAAGGCATCCTTGGCGTGGGCGTAGATGTTCATCGCGCCCAAAACTCCGTCTGGGGTGACCAGCGGCAACGACAACACGCTATGCACCCCGAGCCGGCCGACCCGCGGTCCGAAACGTGGCCACCGCGGGTCGCCGCCAAGGGATCCGGAGCGCATCACCTCGCCGGTGCTGGTGGCGCTGATGCACGGGCCTTGTCCAAGCCTGTATTGGATGTCATCGACCTGGGCCACGAACGGAGCGCTCTTGACGACGGTGTCGGAGCGGTCCGCTTCCAACAGCGTCAGGCCGGCCCCTTCTGCCCCGGGGATGGCCTGCACAGCGAACGTCGCGACCTGGGTCAACAGGTCCTCCAAACCCAACCGCGCTGACGACAACCCGGCCAAGGCCGTGAGGCTCTCGCCCAGCTCATCGTCTTCCGGCGCGGACTGTTCGACATCGGAATCGTCCCCGGCAGGACTCTGGGGGGCGGTGGGTTCGTCCGCGGTGCGATCCGGGTGGTCCGAGGTCATCGCCGACTTCTTTCCCAACAGCGGATACGACTAGCCCAGGCTAACCCTCCGCCAGCTCCCGGCGACCGAAACCACCCGGGACGAGGAGAACCTTCGACCCTGAGCTGGTCGGGTCGTGTCTCGGGCAGCTGAATCCGATCTGGCTCATCCCGGCCACGGCTAATCGGGTGCAGTCTCAACACACCTAGTGCTGGTGGGGGCGGGCGGGTGCGTCGTCGGCCTGTCCGCTCTTTTCGAACACCTCGTTCTCGAACTCCTCCAGCATCCGGCCGCACTCGGCGACCTTCGCCTCGGCCTGCGCCCGGCCGGGTGCGGCCAGCCAGTCTCGCGCGATGATCTTCGCGAGCCATCGATGCAGCTTCTCGAGATCCTGGCCGATCTCCTCGGTCTCCTCGTAGGTGAAGTTCTTCCGGAATCGCTCGAACTCGATCTCCTTGAAGAACTTCGTCTCGCACTCCTCGACGATCTCGGCGTACTCACGCGCCGAGTTCGTCGCGAAAACCGTCGACCAGCTGCGCCCGATCGGCCTCGGACAGCTCGGTCAGGGTCGCCGAGAAGCTGGTGCCCTCGAGCTCGTAGATGCGGCGACGGACCGCCTCGAGCGCCACGACCACGTCGGGCAGGTCGGGCAGCACGCAGACCGCCTGCTGCAGGTAGAGGGCACCCAGGCGCTTGAGGTCTCGCCACACCGCCACCCGGGCGCGCGAGGACTGGCTCGGCACCTTGTAGGTCAGCAAGCAGCCAGGTCGCCGTCGCGGGGTCGACCGTCCGGTGGCGCATCCCTGGGATCGGTCCGGTCATCATCGGGCCAACATAGCCCAACCTGTGCGACCGACGGCATGTTGCAATGTAACGTCCGCTACCTGCAACAGCTGCTACATTCAGGGAGGCTCGGCAACGAGCCCGAGAGCGGCATCTGCAGGTACTCGCCCGGCACACGGCTTCTGGGCCGCACGCACTCGGAAGGAAGTCCCGATGAACAACGCAGCGGTGTGGGGCCTGATCATCGCCGTCTTCGTCGCCTGCTTCGTCGAGATGGTCGAGGCCACCACGATCGTGATGGCGATGGGCTTCACCAGGAGTTGGCGGTCCGCCCTCCTCGGCACGGTGGCCGCGCTGGCCGCGCTGGCGGTCTTCACCGTCGCCGCCGGCTACGCGCTGGCCAACTGGCTCGAACCGGCCGTGCTGAAGCTCGTCATCGGCACCCTGCTGCTGATCTTCGGCCTGCAATGGCTGCGCAAGGCGATCTACCGGTATTCCGGGACGCAAAGCCGTGCACGACGAGGACCAGATCTACCGCGACGAGGTCGAGGCGGCCCAGGCGGCCGGGCAGGCGAAACCCGGTCTGGACATGTTCGCCTTCATGGTGTCGTTCAAGGGTGTGTTCCTCGAGGGCCTCGAGGTGGTGTTCATCGTGCTGACCTTCGGCCTGTCCGCCCGCGCGAACAGCACCGGCGGCGGCTCGATCCCTTGTGGTACGCCACCTTCGGCGCGCTCGCCGCGGTCGTCATCGTGCTGGCCATCGCCGTCGCGGCGCGCAAGCCGCTGTCGATGATCCCGGAGAACACGCTCAAGTACGGTGTCGGCCTGCTGCTGGTGTCGTTCGGAATCTACTGGTCGGTCGGTGGTCTCGGCGCGTTCTTCGGTGAGCCCGAGGGAATCGAGTGGCCGGGCGACGGATCTGGCCATCCTGGTGATCCTGGCCGCGACCTTCGTGCTGAGCCGGGTGCTCATCGCCACGCTGCGCCGCGCCGGCACCGACCGACCCGCCGGTCGCCCCGCAGCCGGCCGAAGGAGTCGACCCGGTGAAGTTCCTCAAGGCCTTCGGCATGTTCTGGTACGACTTCATCATCGGCGACGACTGGAAGATCGCGGTCGCGGTGGTGGCCGCACTCGGCATCACCGGCAGCGGTGATGGCGGTGGTGCACTCCGGTGGTGGCTCGCTGACGCCGTGGACGATCCTGGGCGCCGCGCTGGTCCTGGCCTTCTTCGTCATCAGCCTGTTCATCGACGCCCGTCCCCGATTCACCGGAACCAAGTAGCGGTGTTGCGCCACAAAGCGACCGCCGCGAACGGCATGTGAGCCACCCGAGGTCGCCGACAGCGATGTGATCGAACTGCTCCATTGTGGCGCCCGAAGGTCGTGCGCCCAGTCTGCCGGCGATCAGGTCGCGTCGACAACCGGCGACTCGCAAGAGTTGCGACGCCCTCTGCGGCCTACATGGCCTGACTGACTACGGAGTTCAGTCGTCGGCGTGTCACCAGCGGCACGCCGATGAGCAGTGCGCACGGTGCAACCTTTTGATCGCAAAGACGTTGGCCCGCTGGAGACTAGAAGCAACCGAATATGCTTGCCCATCAGGACATTTCAACGACTACGCGCGCCCGGAGGGATTCGAACCCCCAACCTTCTGATCCGTAGTCAGATGCTCTATCCGTTGAGCTACGGGCGCCTGTGCATGTTCAGTTGTACTGCAGAACTACGCGGAAGCGGAGGGATTTGAACCCTCGGTGCCCTTACGAGCACAACACATTAGCAGTGTGTCCCATTCGGCCGCTCTGGCACGCTTCCCAGGGGCATCCGAGGAGCCCACCGGATCCCGAGGGTACCGGTAGCGCGTGGACCGGTGCAAAACTGCAGGTCAAGGGCAACCCCGGGAAGGTCGGGTCGAGACCCGGCAGGGCTCCGGCCAGGCCCCCCGACGCTCGCCAGGACCAAGCCCGCCCGGTCAGCTCGCGACGCTCACGGCGTAGATCATCAGCCCGTTGCCGAACACGAGGCTGAGCACCCCGACCACGCCTAGCGCCCAGACCGTCCGCCGGATGGTGCGGCCACCTCGGGCGCTGGCCGCAGCGGCCTGCTCCGGGCTCTTGCGCGACACGACGAACTCGGGCACCTCGGCGCCGCGGACCAGGCGGTCGCCGCGTCGGGAGAGCCCACCGATCACGGTCACCCGCGCATCGACCGGAATCACGTACTCCCGCTGCTCGTAGCCGTCGGTGAGCACTCCGTTGTCAGCGCGCAGGAACAGTTCGCCCGGCTTGGGCCGTCGACCGGTCCTGCGGGTGTCGGCCAGCCACTCCGGGTCCGGCGCGATGTCGCCGGCCCCGACAAGCACGGCGCCGGTGTCGTCGACGATCCGGACGGTCCCGTCGCTGACCAGCTCGCGGACCTTCTTGACGGTGCTCCCGGCCGACGCCGAGATCAGCGCGGTCACGTCGGCCGAGCGCTGGTACAGCTCGACCCGGTACCAGACGCACGGCGTCTTGGTCACCGGCGAGCTGAGCACGCCGCGTGACCCGACCTCGGCCACGCCGACCAGGGCGGCGGGCACCACCCGCCCGTCGAGCAGCCGGCTGATCGTGGTCGGGTTCGACGCACCGGCGCGCTGCCGGCCGGAGCGCCGGTCCAGCGCCACCAGATACCACAGGATTCCGCCGAACAGGCCGATGACGGCGACGTTGACTACGACGAAGCCGACGGCGAGTGTGCCCGGCGTGGCGGGCGCGGACGACGCGAGGTGAAAGGTCATGGCCGCAATGAAGCGCGGCCACCGGCGGCTGATACCCGCTCGCAGGTGGATCCGCGACAGTTGGCGCAAGTGTCGGATGAATCCCGGGGCCGGACGTCCCAGGGGTCTTGCCTACTCGAAATCCAGACCCAAAGCCTGGCGGGCGGCGTCCAGGAAGGCATCGAAACCCTCCGGGTCCGCGAGCGCATCCCTGGAGACCGCCGCGTCGACCGCGACCCCGGCCAGGATCCGCTTGACCGGCACCTCGCGACTGCTTGCCGTTGATCGTCCGCGGCACCGACGGCACCGCGACGATCGCGGTTGGGCACGTGGCGCGGTGACAGGTCGGTGCGAAGCGCCGACCGCAGCCGGCTGGCCACCCGGGGCTCATCCGCCGACTCGTCCAGCACCACGAACAGCAACAACTCGCCGTCGCCGGTGGTCGACGACGAAGTGTCCACCACCAGCGAGTCCAGCACGCCGGGCTCGTCCTCCACCACCCGGTAGAACTCGGCCGTGCCCATCCGCACCCCGCCGCGGTTCAGCGTGGCGTCCGACCGTCCCTCGATCACACACGAGCCACGCTCGGTGATCCGGATCCAGTCGCCGTGCCGCCAGATGCCGGGGTAGGTGTCGAAATACGCTGTCTGCAAGCGACTCCCGTCGTCGTCGCCCCAGAAGGACACGCGGCATCGACGGCATCGGAGCGGTGATCACCAACTCGCCGACCTCGTCGATCACCGGCGTCCCCGGCCGGGTCGAACGCCTGCACCTTGGCCCCCAGCGCCCGGCAGGAGATCTCGCCCATCCACACCGGCACGGTCGGCGCCGCGCCGACCACCGCGGTGCACAGGTCGGTGCCACCGGACACCGAGGCGATCTGCACCTCGCGCCCGACGTGGTCGGCGATCCATCGGAAACCCTCTGGCGCCAACGGGTGATCCGGTCGATCCGACCGTCCCGATCGACGTCAGATCCAACTCGGCCGACGGCGTCGAGACCCGGCCTTGCGACAGGCGGCGATGTACGGCGCCGACGTGCCGAAGTAGGTCACCCGGTGCCGCTCGGCCAGCCGCCACAGCGACAGCAGGTCGGGGTAGCCCGGGATTGCCGTCGTACAACACGATCGTCGCGCCCACCAGCAGTCCGCCGACCAGGTAGTTCCACATCATCCACCCGGTGGTGGTGAACCAGAAGAAGCCGGTCGCCCGGGCCGAGATCACTCGTGCAGCCGCAAGGTTTTCAGATGTTCCAGCAGGATGCCGCCGACGGACTGGACGATCGGCTTGGGCAGCCCGGTGGTTCCGGATGAGTACAGCACCCACAGCGGCGCCGAGAACGGCACCGGCTGGTACTGCGACCTCGTCGTCATGGTCGGTGAACGCGTCCCAGTCGATCACCCCGTCCGGGACGTCGGTACCCAGCACCGGAATGTGCACCGTTCCGGCCAGCTCGGGCAGCGCCTGCCCGGACCGCGGCCACCGTGGTCGCAGTGCTGAACTCCTTGCCGCCGTAGCGATACCCGTCGACGGCGACGAACACCTTCGGGGTCGATCTGGGCGAACCGGTCGATGACCGAACCGGGACCGAAGTCCGGCGAGCACGACGACCACACCGCACCGAGCCCGGCCACGGCCAGGAACGACGACCACGGCGTGCACCGAGTTCGGCACCAGGGCCACCACCCGGTCTCCCACCCCGACCCCGAGCGCGCGCAAGCCGGCCTGCGCGGCGCCGACCTGGGCGCGCAATTCGCCCAGCGTCATCATCTGTTCGGCGCCGGACTCGTCCGCCGCGACCACCGCGAGGTCGTCGTCCAACCGCCCGTCACCCGGCGGCCAACGCGTGCTCGGTGTAGTTCACGGTCCCGCCGGTGAACCACTGCGCACCCGGCATCACCTCACGGTCCAGCACCTCGGTCGGCGGTTCGTGCCAGCGCACCGCGAAGTAGTCGGCCACCGCCTGCCAGAACCCGCGCAGGTCCTCGACCGAGTACTCCCACAACCCCGCGTACCCGTCGAACGATCGATCCTCCCGCCTGCCCACGAACGCCGCGAAATCGGTCACCGCCGCCCGGTCGACCCGCGACGGGCTCGGTTGCCACAGCACCTCGGGGACAGCATCGGTCCTGGCCATGCAGATGTTCCTACACGACCGGCCGCCCCGCGGATATGTGGACACAACCCCGGCCGGGCCGCCGGTTAGGGTCGAGGACGATCGACGAGGAGGTCGCCTGATGACGGTCCGTATCCGGTCCGCGCTGGACACCCTGCCCGCCTACGCTCCCGGGCGGAGCGTCCCGGGCGCGGTGAAGTTGGCCTCCAACGAGCTACCGTTCCCTGCCCTACCGGTCGTCGCGCAGGCCGTCGCCGAGGCGGTGGGCACCGAGCACGCCGGTCGGGATCAACCGCTACCCCGACGCCGGCACCACCGCGCTGGCCGACGTTCTGGCCCGCCACGTGGACACCACCGTTGACCGAATCGTCACCGGCTGCGGCTCGGTCGCGCTGTGCCAGCAGGTCGTGCTGGCCGTCGCGGACCCGGGCGACGAGGTGCTGTTCGGCTGGCGGTCGTTCGAGGCGTACCCGATCGTCACCCAGATCGCCGGGGCGATTCCGGTGCAGGTGCCGGTCAACGCTCGGCACGCCCTCGACCTGGCGGCGCTGGCCGCCGCGATCACCCCGCGCACCCGGCTGGTCTTCGTCTGCACCCCGAACAACCCGACCGGCACCACGGTGCATCGCGGCGAACTGGAGCAATTCCTTGACGACGTGCCGGACGACGTGCTGGTCGTGGTGGACGAGGCCTACCGGGAGTTCGACACCGACCCGGACTCCCCCGACGGCGTCGAGGTGGCAGCCCGACGGCCGAACGTGCTGGCCCTGCGCACCCTGTCCAAGGCCTACGGGCTGGCCGGGCTCCGGGTGGGCTACGCGGTCGGCGACCCGGCGGTGGTCACGCGCTCTCCGCAAGGTGGCGGTGCCGTTCGCGGTCAACTCGGTGGCCCAGGCCGCGGCCATCGCCGCGCTGGGCGCACGGTCCGAACTCGAGCCGCGGTGGGCGCAGGTCATCGGCGAACGGCAGCGGGTCACCGCGGCCCTGCGCGGAGCTCGGCTACGAAGTGCCCGACGTCGCAGGCGAACTTCGTCTGGCTGCCGCTGGAGGACCGGGCGGCGGAGTTCGCGGCGCACTGCGAGGAGCACAAGGTGATCATCCGGCCGTTCTCGCACGCCGGCGGCGGCGGGGCACGGGTCACCATCGGGGCGCCGGACGAGAACGACCAGTTCCTCGACGCGGCCGCCTCGTATCCGGGCCGGCCCGGCGCCTGAACCGCGGCTCGGGCCGCGGTTCAGATGGCCAGGATGCGCCAGATCGCGACGCATCCCCAGCACCACGATCGCCGTCTTGAGCGCCAGCGGGGGCAGCCGCCGGCCGACCGTGGCCCCGATGAAACCGCCGATCAGCGAGCCCGACCGCGATCAGTCCGGCCGCCGCCCAGCTGATCCGGTCGTGCGCGACGATGGCGTAGGCGCTGGCCGCCACCACGTTGACGACCAGGGTCAGCAGGTTCTTCGCGCGCGTTGATGCGCTGGATGTTCTCCGGGAGCAACGCCCCCATCGATCCCGACCAGCAGAATGCCCTGGGCGGCGGCGAAGTACCCGCCGTAGACGCCGGCCCCGAAGGTGGCCACCACCAGCCACACCATCCGGCTGCGGGTCATCACCGCGTGGTCCCGCCCGGCTGCCGCCGAGCGTTGCCGGGCGAACCGCTGGATCCGGGTCTGGAACACGACCAGCACCAGCGCCAACACCAGCAGGACGGGCACGACGGCGACGAACGTCTTCTCCGGCAGGTGCAGCAGCAGCCAGGCCCCGGTCAGCGCGCCGAGGAACGAGCCGGGCAGCTGCCAGCGCAGCCGCTTGCCCTGGCCCTCGAGTTCCCGGCGATAGCCCCAGGTCCCGGAGACGCCACCGGGCACCAGACCGATCGCATTGGACATGGTCGCGACCACCGGCGGATAACCGAACGCGATCAGCGTCGGGAAAGGTGATCAGGGTGCCGGAGCCGACGATGGTGTTGATCGTGCCTGCGCCGACGCCGGCGAGCAGGATCACGACGATTTCCAGGGCACTCACCCTGGCACCCTACGACTCGTCGTCGGATCAGGTCGGTGCGACGACCAGCCAGACGATCAGCGGGATGAAGATCACCAGCAGTACGACGGTGACGATCAACGCCGGCCGCCGTTCGTACAGCGGGAGCAGGCCGGGAAAACGTCGGTCGAACTCGGCCGGGGTGGTCGGTTCGTCCAGCACGTCGAAGGCCGTCGGATACAGCGCGCCGACCAACTCGTGCAGCCCCGACCGCTGGAAGTAGTGACCGGACAGTCGGGCCAGGACGGTGCGGTCGGTGCCGACCAACACGACCAGCGGCGCCTCGGGGTTGAAGCCGAGCTTGTACCGTTGGCCAGAATGCCCCGCCCAACCCCGGTGCGGGGGACGTGCGCGGTCGCCCCGAAGGCCCGTCGCACGACAACGGACCGCGTCGTGACCCTCAGCCGGCGCGGGCCAGGGTCATCGCGAACACCGCCACGACCACGATCGCCGCCCCGAGCATCGCGCCGCAGACGGAACCACGCCAGGCCGCCGAGTCGCCCTGGGCTGAGGGCCAGCGCGACGACCAGCGGGACGACGATCGCCGCCCGGTGCACCAACGCCGCGCAGCACCGCGCCCGATCCGGTCGCAGGTCGATCAACACCGGATCCTGTCGGGCCGACTCGGCGGGGGTCCGACCGTCATGGGCCCCGACTGTAGTGATCCGCGGCCGTATCAGTGCGCCATCGGAATCCTCATCGCTCCAGGAGTGGGCATCCGTCCCACATGGTCGGTTTGCCCGACCGGCCGACCCGGCGAATGCTCACAGCAGGAGGTGCGCGATGCGCGTACGGGCTTCGAACGGACCGTTGGTCGTGCAAGCGGTGTCCGGCAACCACAGCGTGCTGCTGGGCATGGATCTCGACCGGGCCATGACGACGGACCTGATGGGCTTCGCCATTCGCCGCACCGATCACACCGAGGGCCAGCGGTACTGGCTGCCCAACCAACTCGGTTTCCGGATCAGCGGTATCCGCACGCAGCTATTCGAGCTGGGACAACCCGATCCAGACGTTCCGGTGGGGCGACTACACCACCAAGCCGGCGCACGACTACACCTACGAGATCCGCGCGCTCGCCGGAACTCCCAGCACGCTGCGGCCGGTGGCCGTGCAGACCGTGCAGATCGCCACCGGTTCGGTCGACACCGGGACCCACGGGGTGGTGTTCAACCGTGGGGTCATCGCCAGTCAGGCCTACGCCGAGCGGTTCGGCAACAAGCAGCCCGACCAGGTCGCCAACCAGGCCGCCTACACCTGGCTGTCGGCCGGCCTGGCCGAGTCGATGACCGCATTCATCGGCCAGGCCAACGGCCCTGGTTGGGCGCTGCGCGCGGCGGTGTACGAATTCTCCTGGGTGCCGGTGCTGCAGGCGTTCGGGGTGGCCACCGCGGCCGGCGCGGACGTGCGGATCGTCGCCGACTGGACCGGCCGGCGGCCCCCGGGATGACACCGAGAAGGCAGCCGCGACCGCCGGAATCAGCGGGCTGATCACGCAGCGCACGCACGTCGCCATCGCCCACAACAAGTTCGTGGTGCTGTGCAAGGACGGCGCCCCGGTGGCGGTGTGGACCGGGTCGACCAATGTCACCGAGGGCGGCCTGTTCGGCCAGTCGAACGTCGGGCACGTCGTCCGCGACCCGGCCGTAGCCGCCCAGGTATCTGGACTACTGGAATCACCTGGTCGACAACCCGCTTGCGCGGGACCTCAAGCCGTGGAACGACACTCGCCCGACGACGCCGATGAAGCGGCTGCGCAAGGGCACCACCACGGTGTTCAGCCCTCGGTCGACGGTGCGGCACTGGACTGGTACGGCTCGCTGGCCGACCGGGCCGACGCGGGGGTGTTCCTCACCGCGGCGTTCGGCGTCAGCCCGCAACTGATGACGGTGCTCACCCAGGACCGCGACTACCTGAAGTACGTGCTTGCTGGACACCGATTCCGGCGGCGCACAACTGACCATCCGGACCGCAGATCCCGGACAACCAGGTCACGGTCGGCGCGGTCATCGGCAAGGGCGGCTGGGGCCAGTGGATCAAGGAGGTCACTCTGGCCGCCAACAAGCATGTCCGGTACATCCACACCAAGTTCCTGCTCATCGACCCGCTGTCGGACGATCCCATCGTGGTCACCGGCTCGGCCAACTTCTCCAAGGCGTCGACGATCTCCAACGACGAGAACATGCTGGTCATCCGCGGCGACACCGACGTCGCCGACGTCTACCTGACCGAGTTCATGCGGCTGTTCACCCACTACGAGTTCCGGGCCAGGGTCGCGGCGCAGCCCGGCTCGGCCGGGACGGCCGCGCCCGGGGTCACCACCGGCCGGCGCTACCTGGACCCCACGTCGACCTGGGTGCAGCCGGTGGTACGAGGCCGGATCGGCCCGGGCCAAGGAGCGGCAGATGTTCGCCGGCTCCCGCGTCACCGGTTGACCACGCGCCGAGTCAGACAATCACCGGAGCGGAGGCGGAGGGATTCGAACCCCCGAGGCTTTTGACACCTGACCGCTTTCAAGGCGGTTTCCTTCGGCCACTCGGACACGCCTCCAGTACTGCGCAAGGTTAGTCGGTGGCGCACCGTCGCGCGCCGCGGCCTGCCGGGCGAGACGGATCGCCACCCCGTCGATGATCAGTTCGAGCCCGAGCGTCGAGGTCGATCGAGCGCGTCCTCCGGCCGCTCGGTTGGTCACCCGTCGTCGTCGAAGACCCCACTGGCAGACCAGGGCATGAACGGCGGGAAACCGGTCGGCGAGGTCGCGGGGCGCGCGAGCAACCACCGAAGGTGCCGGCCGCTCGGTCCGGCCGAAGTCCGCGGTCAGCCGGACGTGGCGAGAACGCCAGCCGCTGATCACGCAGCAGCACGTTCGCCCGGTCGCCGTAGTCCATCCCGGTGTCGTCCAGGATCTGCAGGCCGGCGTCGAGGACCGCCAGCTGCACCGGGGTGTTCAGACCCGGTCGGATTGATCTCGACCGCCCACGGCGAACCGCAGCACCCGCTCGCACGATGTGTCGCGTCCACACCCGCAGCGCCGTCGGCCCAGTCCAGCGCCGTCGGGGACTCCGGAGCGGGCCGATGACCTCGTTGAACATCAGCAGCAGCAGCTCGTCCTTGCTCGCCACGTGCCGGTACAGCGCCATGGTGGTGAACCCGCAGGCGCTGGGCGACCCGGGCCATGGACACCGCGGCCAGGCCGTCGGCATCCGCCAACTCGATCGCCGCCCTGGTGATCCGCTGCAGCGTCAGACCTTCCTTGGGCTGCGGCGCGGATCTGGCCCACCGCGACCACAGGTCCGCAGGTCCGACGGTCCCGGCTCACCCGGCGCGGGTTCCGACCCAGCTGCACGCGCCACTGTGCGCCCTCCGCCGGATGTCTGAAGAAAATCTGGAAAGTCACTTGAGACTAGTCGAGTGTATGTCATACGCTCTGTGTATGACATACACAATGGAGGTATCCGGCCTCACTAAGCGCTTCGGCGACACGACCGTCCTGAGCGGCATCGACCTGCGCGTCCGGGCCGGCGAGATCTTCGCGTTGCTCGGCCCCAACGGGGCCGGCAAGACCACCACGGTCAGCATCCTGTCCACGCTGCTGCGGGCCGACGCCGGGCACGGCGACCGTGGCCGGGTTCGACCTCGCCACCCAGCCGCTGCAGGTCCGGTCGGCGATCAGCCTGACCGGCCAGTACGCGGCGGTCGACGAGGTGCTGACCGGTCGGGAGAACCTGGTGATGATGGCCAGGCTCCGGCACCTGCCCAAGAATCGCGTTCGGCGCCGCGCCGACGAACTGCTCGACCAGTTCGATCTGGGCGACGCCGCCGATCGCCGGGTCCGGACCTACTCGGGCGGCATGCGGCGGCGGCTCGACCTGGCGATGAGCCTGGTCGCCGTTCCGGTCGTGCTGTTCCTCGACGAACCCACCAACGGCCTGGATCCCCGCAGCCGGCGCGAGGTGTGGGACGCCGTCGACGACACTCGCCGGCTCGGGCGTCACCGTGCTGCTGACCACGCAGTACCTCGACGAGGCCGACCAGCTGGCCGACCGGATCGCGGTGCTCGCCGGCGGCCGCGTGGTCGACGAGGGCACCCCGGCCGAACTCAAGAGCCGGATCGGCACCGAGACCGCTGGTTCTCGGCTTCGACGCTGCTGACCCTGGCCGCACCGGGCCGCCGCGCTGCTGGCCGGCCCGGCGCAGGCGGCACCGACGGTGGACGAGACGGCGCTGACCGTCGGCATTCCCACCGACGGTACGGCCGGCGCTGTGCTCCGGACGCTGACCTCGCTGTCGGCCGCCGGTCTTCCGGCCGTCCGGGTCGATATGCACGCCCCCACCCTCGACGAGGTCTTCCTGCACCTCACCGAGACCCGCACGCCGCGCCGCCCGCCCCTGGAGAGGACAGCCTGATGGCCACCGCGACGCTCACCCACTCCCGTTCCCGCACCGGCGCTACCGGACGTCCGGCGCCGGCCGCTCGCCGACAGCCGGGTGTTCATCGGCCGGTCGATCCGGCACAGCCTGCGCAGCATCGACGCGATGATGACCGCGCTGGTCCTGCCGCTGGTCATCTTGCTGATGTTCGTCTACGTGTTCGGCGGCGCGATCCAGACCGACGGGCCGCTACATCGACTACGTGGTGCCTGGGATCATCCTGCTGGCCGCAGGTTTCGGCTCGGCCGGAGACGTCGGTGACCGTGGCCACCGACATGACCACCGGGGTGATCGACCGGTTCCGATCGCTGCCGGTCGCGGCGGCCAGTGTGCTCGTCGGGCACGTGATCGCCACCGTGTTGCGCAACCTCGTCTCCAGCGTGCTGGTGCTCGGCCTGGCGTTGGCACTCGGCTTCCGACCGCACGCGGGGGTGCTCGCCTGGATCGGGGTGGCCGGCGCTGCTGGTGCTGTTCATGTCCGCGATCGCCTGGCTGGCCGCAACATTCGGGTTGCTGGCCAAGTCGGCCGAGGGTGCCGCCGCCTTCGGTTTCATCGTGATGTTCCTGCCGTACGTGTCCAGTGCGTTCGTGCCGCCGGCGACGATGCCGGGGTTCCTGCGACCGATTGCCGAGCATCAGCCGGTGACCCCGGTGATCGAGACGCTGCGCGGATTGATGATGGGCACGCCGATCGGCACCACCTGGATCACCGCCCTGGCCTGGTGCCTCGGCGGGATCGTGCTGGGCGTGGCGGCGAGCAGCATGCTGTTCGGCCGGCGCACCGCCCACTGATTGCGACATCGGGCCCGCAATCATCCGAGTGAACCAAAATCGTGCATCACCGCGGACCAAGGTGCAGTTTTGATTCACTTGCTCGCAGGGCGGAGCAGCACCGCGTCGATGCCGGACAGGCCGGCCCGGAGCTCGTCGTCGGACGGCCAACCCCAGCCGAGCCGGAAATGTCGCGAGGGCTGTCCGAACCAGTGTCCCGGTCCCGACGAACACCCCGTGCCGGGCGAGCAGGGTGCGGTGCCAATCCGGGGCCGCATCGACCTCGGCCCGGATCCGCGGGAAGCCGGTCACCCCGCCGGTGGGCTCGACCCATTCCAGCGCGGGGTGGTCAGCCAGCCAGTCCCGGACGAGGGCACCGCGCCGGGCCACCGCCGCGCGGATGTCCGGAAGGAGCTGCTCGCGGCGGCTCAGCACCTCCGCGGCGATGGCCTCGTCCAGCACCGAGCCGGTGAGCACCACCTGTTCCTTGACCGCAAGCAGGTCCGTCATCAGACCCGGATCGGTGCAGGTCAGCCAGCCCTGCCGGATGCCAGGAATGCCGTAGGTCTTGGACACCCCGGACACCGAGATGGCCCGCGACGACAAGCTTGCCACGTCCGGCAACGGTTCGGCTCCGGACAGCTCGGCGTAGGTCTGGTCGACCAGCAGGTAGGTCGCGGGCGTCGCCTCGACCATGGCGATCAACTCGTCCAGCACCGCCCGGGAGATCTCGGTGCCGGTCGGGTTGTGCGGGGTGGTGATCGACACCAGCCGGGTCTCCGGGGTCAGGGCCCGCCGGACACGGTCGGGGTCGATCGCCCAGTCGTCGTGATAGTGCAACTCGCAGCAGGTCGACCGTTCCGCCCAGTGCCGCCGGGGTTTCGATGTTCGAGACGTAGTTCGGGGCGGTGACCAGGGTGCGGGTGCCCGGCCCACCGAGTGCGGTCGCGACGAGAAACAGCGCCAAGGCCCCGCCCGTGGTGGCCAACACGGCGTCATCCGGCAGTCCGAACCGCTCGGCCACCAGCGCGCGCAGCCGGGGATCGCCGCGGTGATCCCCGTAGAACAACACCAGGTCGTCCACCTCGACGCCGAGGTCGGCGAAGCGCCGGTCGGTCAATGACGATTCACCCAGGTTCGCGCGGATGGTGCCGTAGCCGACCTCCTCGGGTGACTCGGCCTCCATCGCCGTGCGCCGGAAGTTGAACCCGCTCATGCCGCTCACCTCGTCCCGTCGATCCGCCCGCCGACCGTATGCCCCTACGATCTGGCGCATGACGGCTGACGACCCGGTCGCACCCCCGACCGATGACAAGGACTGGACCTGGACCCTGCTGCGGCCCTGCCCGGAGTGCGGGTTCGACCCGGCGACCGTTCCCGGTCCGGCCGTGGCCGAGGCCATCCGGTCGTCGATCGCCTCCTGGCAGACCGTGCTGCGCGGGGCCGAGGTCCGCCGTCGCCCGGCGCCGGAGGTGTGGTCAGCGCTGGAGTACGCCGCGCACGTCCGTGACGTCTTCGTGCTGTTCGCCCAGCGCGCCGAGCTGATGCTGACCCAGGACGACCCGCTGTTCGCCAACTGGGACCAGGACGCGACCGCGCTGGCCGCCCGGTACTGGGAGGCGGATCCGATCACCGTGTCCGGCCAGCTCGCCGCGGCCGGCATCCGGCTCGCCGACGTGTACGCGGGCGTGACGCACGACCAATGGCAACGCACCGGCCGGCGCAGCAACGGCTCGACGTTCACCGTGGCGACGCTCGGCACCTACTGCGTGCACGACGTGGTACACCATCTGCACGACGTCGGCACGCAGCGGTCAGCTGCCGTAGTTCGCGCGGATGAATTCCCGGGCGCCGGTGGCCAACTCGCGGCTGTCGACCCACAGGTTGCGCCAGATCGACAGGGCCGAGGACAGCGACGGGTGCACCACCTCGGAGGAGAACGACTCGAACGTGATGGTGCCCTGGTAGTCCACCCGGCGCAGGCCGGCGAAGAACTCTTCCCAGGGCATCGAGCCGGTGCCGAGCTGTCCGCGGTGCGATTCGCCGACATGCACGTAGCCGAGTTTGCCGGCGTCGGCGGCGGCGACCACGGCCGCTTCGAACGACGTCTCCTCGATGTTCATGTGGTAGGTGTCCAGGTGCGCGACGACGTTGTCGCTTGCCCAGTTCGCTCGATGTACTGCAGGGTCTCGGCCGTGGTGTTGAGCACGTTGGTCTCGTACCGGTTGCAGAACTCCAGTCCGAGGGTGATCCCGTAGGTCTGCGCCCGGTCGGCCAGCCGGGCGATCGAGTCCATGGAGTTGGCCCGGCCGCGTTCGCCGTGACCGGCGCGGTGTAGCGACCCAGCTTGGAGAAGATCACCCCGCCCAGGTAGTCACCGCCGAGGTCGTGCACCAGGTCCAGCGCGGCATCCAGCCGGGCCCGGCCGGCGGCCACCACGGCGTCGTCGTCGCTGGACACGTCGGTGTCGTCGTCCAGGCCGAGCGAGACTGCGGCGGCCAGACGCCGTACTCGTCGAGCAGCTTGCGGCGTCATCGGCCGACGTCGAAGCTCTCCGGGTCCATGCGCGGCCAGCTCGATCGAGGTCGTAGCCGGTCTCGGCGGTGGACGAGACGGCGGTCTCGGCCTCCTCCGGCGACCAGCCGCCGACCCAGACCAGCGAGTGGATACCGATGCGGTTTGTCATGGGAATGCCTTTCGTGCCGGTGTCGTCAGCGCATGAAGGCCTGCGGCACCCCGGAATCGACCGGGACGAGCAGGCCGGTGGTGATCGGCAGGGTGCCGTTGGTCAGCGCGTAGACCGCCGAGGCGATGTGCTCGGGAAGCACCTCCTCCTTGAGCACGGTCCGCTGCGCGTAGTACTTGCCGAGTTCCTCCTCGGGCACGCCGTAGGTGGCGGCCCGGGACGCGCCCCAGCCGCCGGCGAAGATGCCGGAGCCGCGGACCACCCCGTCCGGGTTGATGCCGTTGACCCGGACGCCGATGTCGCCGAGTTCGGCGGCCAGCAGCCGCACCATGTGCGCCTGGGCGGCCTTGGCCGAGGAGTAGGCGATGTTGTTGGGGCCGGCGAACACCGCGTTCTTGGAGCAGACGTTGATGATGTCGCCGCCGAGGCCCTGGCGCCCGCAGCACCGGCTCGACCGCCTTGGCCACCAGGAACGAGCCGCGGGGCATGATCTGGTACTGCAGATCCCAGTCCGGTCAGGGAGGTGTCGGCCAGCGATCCGGCCCGGGTGATGCCGGCGTTGTTGACGATGATGTCGACCCCGCCGAACGCCACCACCGCCTCGGCGATGCCCGGCCTTGACCGCGTCGAAGTCGGTGACGTCCATGGCCACACCGACCGCCGCGTCCGGGCCGCCGAGTTCGGTCGGCCACCGCGGCGCACGACTCGGCGGACAGGTCGGCCACCACCAGGTACGCACCGTGCTCGGCCAATGCCCTGACGGTGGCCAGGCCGATCCCGGAGGCGCCGCCGGTGACCACGGCGACCTTGCCGGCCAGCGGTTTCGGCGCCGGGCGGCGCTTCAGCTTGTCCTCCTCGAGCTGCCAGTACTCGACGCGGAACTTCTCCGCCTCGTCGACCGGGCGAGTAGGTCGACACGCCCTCGGCGCCGCGCATCACGTTGATCGCGTTGACGTAGAACTCGCCGGCCACCCTGGCGGTCTGCTTGTCGGCGCCGAAGGAGAACATGCCCGACTCCGGGCACCAGCACGATCGCCGGGTCGGCGCCGCGCATCGCCGGCGACTCCGGTGTCGCGTGCCGGTCGTAGTAGCCGGCGTACTCCTCGCGGTACTCCGCGTGCAGGTCGGCCAGCCGCGCGACCACCTCGTCGATCGGGGCATCGACCGCGGTGTCCAGCAGCAGCGGTCGCACCTTGGTGCGCAGGAAGTGGTCCGGGCAGGAGGTGCCCAGGGCCACCAGCTGCGGCAGCTTCTCGCGGGACAGGAAGTCCAGCACCACCTCCGAATCGGTGAAGTGTCCGACCTGCCGGCGGTCCGCGGAGGCGATCCTCCGCAGGTGCGGGAAGAGCTCCGCGGCCCTGGCCCGGCGCGCGTCCGGGTCCAGCGGCTCGCGGCCCGGGACTACCGGCGCCCCGAACGGCTCGGCCACCGAGTTCTCGTCGAGGAAGACCGCTGCGCGTCCGAGATGATCTGCAGCGAGCGGCCTTCCACCTCGTCGCGAGGTCGACCCCCCAGGCGGTCAGCCCGTGTCCGCCCAGCACCGCACCGATGACGTCCGGATCCTTCGAGCAGCTCGGCCATCGCCCGGCCCAGCTCCCACCCCGGCCGCTTCCACGGAACCCAGGCGACCCGACCGCCCCAGATCCGCTGCACCAGCTCCGGCCCGTCGGCCGCGCAGGCCAGCGCGATCACCGCGTCCGGGTGCAGGTGATCGACGTGCGCGTGGTCGACCAGCCCGTGCATCGGGGTGTCGATGGACGGGGTGGCCCCGCCGGAACCGAACGCAGCAGTAGGGGAAGAGCCCGACCATCTCGTCCTCGTGCTCGACCCCGCGGTACACGGCGTCCAGACGCCACCAGCCGGTCCCGCTCCAGCACGGCCAGTCCGGCGGCCTTCAGGGTGCCGAGGTCGCCGCCGGAGCCCTTGACGTACAACAGCTCCACCTCCTGCACCGGTGGCCGGGCGAGACCTGCCGGACCTTGGCCGAGGTGTTGCCGCCGCCGTAGTTGGTGACGGCCGGGTCGGAGCCCAACTTGTTCGACCGGGACAGCAGTTGGGCGACACCCTCGGGCAGGTCGTCGGTGCTCTGCGTCATCGTTGTCTCCTTGTATGTCGGGCTGTCAGAGCGGTACGGGTGGCCGTCGAGTGAACGAAAACTGCCCAGATTCCGCGGAGAGTGGCTGGTTTTGGTTCACTCGACGGTCGAAGGTGGCGGCGGCCAGCGCGGCGCGCCAGGCCTGGTAACGCTCGTCGAGTCGGGCGCCCGTGGCCAGGTCCGGCTCGACTTCCGCGACGGGTTGCAGCAGGGCGCCGACCGTGGCGGCGAGGTCTTCGCGGCAGATCACGGAGGCGGCCAACAGCGCGGCGCCCAAGGCGCTGATCGGGTTGGCCGGGATGAGCACCGGCACCCCGAGCGCGGTGGCCCGGATGCGGTTCCACACCGCGCTGCGGGTTGCACCGCCCGCCAACCGGTGCCGGCCCGGTGGGACTCCGAGCGCAACCAGCAGCTCCAGCCCGTATCGCTCGGTGAAGGCGACCCCGTCGAGCAGCGCCCGGTAGTCGTCGACGCCGTCGCCCCCAGCGTCGAGGTGGAAACCGCGCAGCTCCGGGTCGGCCACCGGAAATCGTTCTCCGATGCCGGCCAACGGGTATCGCAGGCTGCGTGCGGGTCCATGCAACTCGGCAGCGTGGTCGAATTTGGCCAGATCGGTGACGCCGTATTCGACGGCCAGCACCCCGGCGCCGGCGTTCGACGCTCCGCCCGCCCACCACCGGCCGTCCGGCGCGTAGTGGCTGTACACGGCCCCGCTGGGATCTGCGACTGGGCGGTCGGCGACCGCCTTGAGGACCAGCGTGGTGCCGAGGACCCCGACGGTGTCGCCGGGCCGGACCGCGCCGGCAGCGATCTGCGCGGTGCAGCCGTCTGTCATCCCGGACACCAATGCCACGTCCGGCGGCAACCCGAGTTCAGCGGCGACCGCAGGCAGCACGGTGCCGACCGCGACTCCCGGGTGGACGAGGTCGGGCACTGCGGCGCGGTCGATGTGCAACGAGGCCAACAGCTCGGTCGGCCAGCCGGCCGCCGCCGGGTCGATCCCGGCCTTCAGGTGGTGCGAGGTATCACCGGGCAGGCCGGCCCCGCCCAACGCGGCCAGCACGACGTCCACGGTCGCGAGATAGCGCGCCGAAGGCTGGTGCGCCGCCAACCAACCGATGCGGGCCAGCGCCGACGTGGTCGCCGGATCGGCACCGGCATCGCGCAGCACCGAACGCTGCGGATCACCACGTCGGTCGTCGTAGAGCACGGCGGCACCCACAGGTCGACCGTCGAGGTCGCACGGCACGACGGTGCCCGATGTGCCGGTGACCGACAGCGCGCGGATACCGGCCGCGGCCGGGCCGAGATCGGAGGCCACGGCTGTGATCACCTCCAGGGCGGCCGCGGCGTAGTCGGCGACCTGCTCCGAGCGGCCGTCCGGCCCACGTACCGGAGCCGGGAGCGGCGCGCTGCGCACCGCCTGCAGCTGACCGGTGCCGAGATCGATTGCCACCGCCCGCGCCTGGGCGGTGGCCAGGTCGACACCCACCACGAATCCACTCATCGGGCGGCGCCTGCACGGGCCAGCAGGATCGACGCCAACCCGGTCAGATCCGGGACCGACAGATCGGCCTCCGCCAGCTGTGCCGGTGTCGGATCCTCCGGCGCCTCACCGCGGGTCACCCAGACCGTGCCGAGGCCCAATGCCTTCGCCGGCCGTACGTCGGTGTCCAGCCGGTTGCCGATGTGTACGGCGTGCTCGGCGCTGACCCCAGCGGCCGCCAGCGCCCACCCGAAGAACTCCGGGCTCGGCTTCTCGTGGCCGACGACCGCCGACACTCCCCAGATGTCGATGTAGGGGGCGAGGCCGTCGCGGGTCAGCGCGTCGACCACAGTCGCCTCCTGGTTGGCCAGGATGCCGGTGGCGACGTGGCCGTGCAGCTCGCTGGAACAGCATGGCGGCATCCGGGTACAGCGTTCCCGATGGATGCACCCAGTGCGGCCGCGTGCGGTCGTGCAGTTCGCCGCGCAGCCCGGCATCGCCGAAGAATCCGGTGACCAGAGCCGTGCGCAGCGATCCGGATTGCGCGGCTCGGTGCGCCCGGTAGATCCGGTCGAACTCGTGGCGGTCCACCGGTCCGAGCCCGCGCTCGGCCGCGATCTCGTCGAGGGCGGTCAGTACCGCGACGACGAAGTTGGCGTCGTCGTAGATCGGGCCTCCGACGTCGCAGAACACCGCCTCGATACGGTCCGGCAAGCTCACGCGCGGCCGCCGTGTCCCGGGTCACCGCGATGTCCGCCGTGGCGAGACTGTCCTCGCCGCTCGGCGATGTCGTCCCGGGCGAAGAACTTGTCGACCGACTCGGCCGACAGCGGCGCCACTCCGCCGACGCTGTAGGCGATCTGCCGCACCTGGGCGCCCTTGACCGCCATCTCGCAGACCGCCTGCACGCCGTCGGCGGTCGGGGCGATCGCGACGATGCCGTGGTTGCCCAGCAGCACCAGGGCCGGCAGCTCGCCGGTCTCGGCGTAGCGCCGGGCCAGCGCGCGGTGGAACAGCCGGCCCAGCTCGATACCCGGCTGCGCGTACGGCACGTACAGCGGCCGGCCGATCACCACCGCCTCGTCGGAGTACACGTGCCGGTCCCAGGCACTCGGCCCGACGATCGACGCCAGCAGACCGACCACCGCGGTCGGATGGGTGTGCCCGACGAACGGCGACGGGCGCGACCGCCTGCACCGCGACGTGCACCAGCGTCTCGATGGAGCCCGCGCCGCCGCCGGCCGTCGATCTCGCCGGCGTCCAGCGCCGCGGTGAGCTCGGCCTGGGTGGCCGAGTCGTCGGACAGCAGGGCGACGAGCGGCTCGATCTCGACCACCACGAAGTCCTCGGCGGTGACCGAGGCCATGCCCGTACCCGGATGCCTTCACCGCGATCCGGTCGTCGTCGAGCAGTTGGGAGGTGTTGCCCTCGGCCAGGATCACCAGGTCCCGCTCGGGTTCGCCCAGGGACCGGGTGAGGGCGAGCAGCTCGTCGCTGACCAGCGCGGGGTCGTGCCGCGCGGTCATCGGGCCCCGCCGTAGCGGCGGACGGCGAAGCCGTTGAGCAGGGCGGCGAAGACCAGCAGCGACGCCGAGGGCGAGCAGCTGGTACTGCGAGCCCGTCGTTGCCCTCGAACGCGAGCAGGATGCCGGCGTTCAGCCAGACGATGAGCACGGTGGCCAGCACGACGCCGGACACCCGACCGATGCCGCCGGTGATGGCGACGCCGCCGAGCACCGCGATGGTGATGGCCGGCAGCGCCATCCCGTTGCCGGACGACGCCGGCGTCCGGTCGGGCGGAGGCGAACTGGCCGACGGTGACCACGGCGACCAGGCCGGAGATCAGGCCGCTGAGCACGTAGGCCTTGAACCGGGACGCCGGCACGTCGATGGCCGACCACCGGGCCGCGATGTCGTTGGTGCCGATGGCGTACACCCGGCGGCCGTAGGTGGTGCGGGCCAACAGCAGCCAGACGATCACCATGCGTGGGGATCAGGAACAGGAAGATGCCCGACGGGATGTCGGGGAAGTAGTCGCCGATCAGCGGCAGCTGACCGACTCCGCGGTCGCGTCGTACAGGTTCTGGATCGGGTTGGTGCTGATCGGCCGCTGGTTGTTGATGACCACGGCCAGCGACTTGTAGGCGTAGTAGGTCGCCAGGGTGGCGATCAGGGCCGGGAAGCCGATGTAGGCGACGAGGAATCCGTTGACCGCGCCGAGGACGCCGCCGACAGAGCATGGCCAGCATGATGGCCAGCCACAGCGGCCAGCCCCACTGGCCGTAGGCGAAGCCGAAGACCATCCCGGAGCAGCGAGACGTTGGCGCCCGACCGACAGGTCGATGCCGCCGCGACCGGACAGGATGACGATCAGCTCGGCGAACCCGAGCATGGCCAGCGGCACCGCGTTGATCAGCGCGGCCGGCCAGGTAGTCGGAGTCGTAGTCGGCGGTCAGGTAGCCGTCGGCGCCCATCAGCATGAACACCACGACGACGACCACGATCAGCACCGCCAGCAGCACGATCCGCTGGGTGAGCAGCGCCCGGAGCAGCCTGGCCGACCAGGGATTCCGGCCTGCTCGGCCGGTGCGGGGCCGGCGGCGGTTCCTCGAGGCCGCCGGTCGGCGGTCGGGTCCACGGTGGGACGGCTCATCGCGTTCCTCCTCGCTCGTTCACGGATGCAGGTCGGCTCCGACGGCGACGATGATCGCCACGCCGACGAACAGGTCGGACAGTTGCGACGGCCAGCCGAGCTGGGTGACGCCGGACGTCACGGTCTGCACCAGCAGCGCGCCGAGCAGGGTGCCCAGCACCGAACCGCGGCCGCCCATGATCGAGGTGCCGCCGATGACGACGGCGGCGATCACCGCGAGTTCCTTGCCGGTGCCGACGTTCTGGCCCAGGTTGGACCCCTGCGCGACGACGAAGCAGGACGCCAGGCCGACCAGCAGGCCGGTCAGCAGGTAGGCCAGCAGCACCCGCCGCTGCACCCGTCACCCCGGCCAGCCGGGCGGCCAGCGGCATCACCGCCGATGGCGAAGAAGTGCCGGCCGCCCGCGGTGTGCCGCAGGTACAACCAGGCGATGGCCAGCGAGCACCACGGTGATCACGAAGGAGTGCGGCACGCCCAACGTGCGGCCGGCGGCGCCGTTGCCGAGCGTGGCCAGGGTGTTCGGGATGCCGTTCACCGTGGTGGAGCCGAAGATCTGCAGGCCGATCCACTGGAAGATGTTGGCGGTGCCGAACGTGATGATGATGGCGTGCACCCGCCCGTAGGCGATCAGCAGCTCCGTTGATCAGCCCGAGCAGCCCGCCGACGACGATCGACACCAGCACGCGCAGCCGGCAGACCCCAGCCGCCGATCGACCAGCATACTTGGCGACGATCACCGAGCAGACCATGATGGTCGCGCCGACCGAGACGTCGATGCCGCCGGTGATGATCACCACCGTCATCCCGATGCCGATCAGCGCGATCGGCGCGACGGCGCCCAGCAGCGGCTGGATCGAACCCGCCGGTCAGGAACGCCGGGGTGGCGAACGCCAGGATCACCCACAGCACGGCGATCACGCCGATCAGCACGATCTCCTGACCGGTGATCGGCGGCGGCAGCACCCGACTGCTTGCGACCGTGACCTCGTGCGCTCGCCGGCGCCACCGGCCGGCGGAGCGACCTGGGTCGGTCATGACCTGCTCTCCTTCCGGTGTCGCGCCGTCCGATGGTGCCTCGCGGGTGCGGCCGCCCGCTCGTTGTCGACGTCACCGGCGGCCGCGGCCAGCACGTCGACCTGGGTGGCGTCCGGGCCGAACTCGACGGTGGTGGTGCCGCCGCGGACCACCTGCAGCCGGTCCGAGATGCGCAGCGCCTCCGGCAGATCCGAGGTCACCACCAGCACCGCGGTGCCCTCGTCGGCCAGCTCGGTGATGATCCGGTGGATCTCCTCCTTGGCCCCGACGTCCACGCCCTGGGTGGGCTCGGCCAGCACCAGCAGCCTGGGCCGCTCGACGAGTTGCCGGGCCAGCACCACCTTCTGCGCGTTGCCGCCGGACATCGCGCCGATCGGCTGGCGCTCGCTGGGCGTCTTGACCGCCAGCCGTTTGATCATGTCCCTGGCGACCGTGCGCTCCCGGCCCCGGTCCATCCCAGGTGCCGAACTTGGACAGCAGCGGCAGATGGCCGGCGGAGATGTTGAAGGCGATCGACTGGAACGAGAACATGCCCTGCAGCTTGCGGTTCGCCGGCAGCAGCGCGATGCCGAGCCGCTGGGCGTGGCCGCGGCGAGCGGGGCGAGATCGCGCTTGCCGTCCAGCAGGATCGAGCCGGACGTCGGCCCGCTCGATGCCGTAGATGGAGGCGGCGATCTCGCGACACGCCGGAGCCGACAAGCCCGTACAGCGCCGACGATCTCACCGGGCCGGACCATGACGTTCACGTCGTGGAACTCGCCGTGCCGGCCCAGCGACTTCGAGTTCGAGCCGGGGCATGGCCGTCGGGTCGATGTGCGCGTTCGTGCTTGGTCTCGGTGAGGATTCCGCCGACCATCAGCTCGACGACCTTGCGCACCGACAGCTCCTCGATCGGATAGGTGCCGACCGTCCGGCCGTCGCGCATCACGGTCACCTCGTGCGCGATCCGGAACAGCTCGTCCAGCCGGTGCGAGATGTAGATGACCGACACCCCGGCCTCGGTGAGCCGCCGGATCACCGTGAACAGCACCTCGATCTCGGCGTCGGTGAGGATCGCCGACGGCTCGTCCAGGATCAGGATCTTGGCGTCGCCGGCCAAGCGCCTTGGCGATCGACACCTGCTGCTGCTCGGCGATCGACAGGTCGCCGACCACCGCGGTGGCATAGCGGGCGGGCAGGCCCAGCAGGCCGAGCAGCTCGACCACCTTGCGCGTTCTGCGCGCGCCAGTCGATCCGTCCCTGCCCTTGCGGATCTCCCGGCCGGTGAAGATGTTCTCCGACACGGTCAGCTCCGCGAACAGCTGCGGCTCCTGGTAGACGGTCGCGATGCCGAGGGCCATCGCCGCCGATGTGGAGGCGATGGACACCGGCGCGCCCTCGAAGGCGATGGAGCCGGTGTCGGCGGTCTCCGCCCCGGAGAGGATCTTGATCAGCGTCGACTTGCCGGCGCCGTTCTCACCGACCAGCGCCAGCACCCGGCCGACGTTGACCGTCAGGTCGGCGTGCGGATCGCCCGCACCGCGCCGAAACGCTTGCGTGATGCCGGTCATCTGCAGCCGGACATCTCGGCGCCGGCAGCCGGGGGCCGGCAGCGCCCTGCGGCCGGCGATCCGTGGGTCCGCGGCGAGCCTGCGGCTGCGGCTCCGATTCGTGGTCACCGAGTGCCTCCTTCCTGCCGCGAGGTCGTCTCGGTCAACGCCGGCGGACCGGAGCGGGCGTCACCGCAGCGCATGGCGCCCCGGTCCCGGTCCGGAGTCGGCGCCGGCCTCCGAGCGATCAGAAGTTGTAGTTGCCGACGGTGTCCTTGGTGAAGGTCAGCGGCGTCACCCATCAGCAGGATCTTGGTCGAGGGGTCGTAGGTGACGTTCTCCAGTGCGCCGTCCGCCACCTTCTGGGTGGCCTGGAACTCCTTGCCCTGCGGCCATCTGCACGCCGGCCCACGCGGTCAGGTAGCCCAGCGCCTTCGCGTCCCAGAGCACGCCGGCCGACGCGGCGCCGCTCTCCAGGTACTTCTTCATGTCGTTCGGGGTGCCCATGCCGACGGTGAACACCTTGCCGATCTTGCCGGCGTTCTGCACGGCCTGGGCGACGCCGGGACCGGCGGTCGAGCAGACGCCGACCATCCCGGTCAGGTCCGGGTGGGCGTTCATCAGGTCGGTGCCCATCTGCGTCGCCTTGGCGACGTCCTCACCGGCGTAGACGGTGTCGACGATCTCGGCGTCCGGGTACTTCTCCGCCGAGTACGACTTGATCTCGTCGATCCACTGGTTCAGCTGGGCGGCCGTCTCACCGCAGGACACGATCGCGAACTTGCCCTTGCCGCCCATCGCCTTCATCAGCGCGTCGGTGTCGGCCTTGCCGATGCCCTCGGCGGAGGCCATCAGCACCATCACCTGCGCGCTCCGAGTTCGGCGCGTCGGTGTCCGAGGTGCCGACCTTGATCCCGGCGTCGACGCCCTGCTTGATCAGCGGCGCCATCGAGTCGGGGTCGTTGGGTGCGATGAACAGCGCGTCGACCTTCTGCTGGATGTAGCTGCGCACGATGTCCGCCTGGGCGGCGGCGTCGGCGCTGGTCGGGCCCTGGTAGAGCCACTCGACGTTGCCCAGCTCGCTCGCCGCCTCCTTGCCGCCGGCGTTCATCGCCTCGAAGTACGGAATGCCCTGCAGCTTGGGCACGAAGGCGACCTTGTAGACCTTGCCGCCGCTGCCGCCGGCGCTGCCGCTGGCTGCCGTGGTGGCGCCGCCGCCGGCGGCGCGTGGTGCCCGAGCTCTCCGCGTTCTTCTTGGTACAGCCGGCGAGCACCAGGGCCGCCGTCAGACCGATCGCTGCGATTGCCGTGAATCTGCGGGTGGAACGCATGCCACTCTCCTGTGGAGTCGTGCGGCCGGAGCCGCGGTGTGTGTTCGGGCGCGCCGGTTGCGGGCTGCGCCGTCGGTAGATCGTCGGTCGAGTGCTCCCTTCAGGTGCTGGTGCCGGCCGGTATGCCGGTGCGGCGGTGGCGATGAGTCCGTGCAGCCGGGCCAGGGCGGATTCCCAGCGGTCGTCGGTGCGCGGGTGGTAGCTGGTCAGTGGGTAGCCGGCGGCGACGACCTCGCGGATCTGCGTCGGGGCCGGACAGCTCGCCCAGCGCGGCGAGTTGGACGGCGCCGTTGCCCAGCGCCGTGGCCTCGACCGGTCCGCAGTGCACCGGCAGGCGCGTGGCGTCGGCCGTGAGCTGGGACAGCAGGGTGTGGTTGGCGCCCCCACCGACGATGGAGATCGACGGGGGTCGGCGGCCGGTGACCGCGGCGACGTCGTCGACGACGGTCCGGTAGCTCAGCGCCAGCGAGTCGACCACGCAGCGGGCCACCGCGCCGACGGTCGGCGGAACCGGCTGGCCGTGCCGGGCGCAGTACTCGCGGATCCGGGCCGGCATGTCACCCGGGGGCCAGGAAGTCCGGCGCGTCCGGGTCGATGATGCTGGTGAAACCCGTTTCTGCAGCCGCCAACTCGGCGATCTGCTGATAATCCAGCTCGATGCCCTCGGCGGCCCAGCGGCGGCGGCACTGCTGCAGGATCCACAGGCCCATCACGTTGCGCAGCAGTCGGATCGTGCCGGCGTAGCCGCCCTCGTTGGTCAGGTTGGCCCGACGCGACGCGTCGGTGATCACCGCCCGGTCGACCTCGATCCCGGCCAGCGACCAGGTGCCCGAGGAGATGAACAGGCCGCCACGGTCGACGAACGGGCACCGCCACCACCGCGCCGAGCGGTGTCGTGCGCCGGCCGGCAGGATCACCCGGGCGCCGGCCAGCGCCCCGTCGACCGGTATGCCCGGTCAGCGGCCCCGACGTCGGTGCCCGGTAGCGCCACCTCGGGCAGGATGTCCGTGGGGATGCCCAGACGCGTCGAGCAGGTCGGTGGCCCATCGGTTCCGCGGCCATGTCGTAGGCCGCCGGTGGTGGACACGGCGGTGTACTCGGAGACCGTCGAGCCGGACAGCAGGTGATGGAAGACGTCCGGCATCATCAACAACCGGGTCGACCGGGGCGAGCCGGTCGACGGCTGCGTGCCGGTCGGCGTACAGCGAGAAGATCGTGTTGATCGGGATCAGCTGCACCCCGGTCCGGTCGTACAGGGCGTCGGCCCCGACGATGCTCAAGGCGTCACGCATGGCCAGCGTGTTGCGCGGGTCGCGGTAGGACACCGGCTCGTCGATCAAGGCGCCGTCGGCGTCGTAGAGGCCGTAGTCCACTCCCCAGGTGTCGACCCCGACCGACGGACACCGGCTCGTCCCCGGCGTCCAGCTCGTCCAGTCCGGCCCGGATCGACGCCCACAATCCGTCGACGTCCCAGCGCAGCAGTCCGGCACGCGCCCGGGGCTCGTGTCCGAACCGGTTGACCACGCGCACGTCCAGCCGGGCGCCGTCGAACGACACCGCGGTGACCCGACCGCTTTCCGCGCCCAGATCGACCGCCGCCACGGTGCGCGCGCTCACCGGCCGGCCCCCGACCCCGTCGCTGCGGCCAGCTCGTTGTCCGGTTCGGCGTCGGTCACCGCACGGTGTTCACCCGCACCCCGATCGCTGACCAACTCGCCGCGTCCTCGGCCGCGATCCCGTCGTCGGTGTACAGAGCGTGCACGCGATCGGTCGCCACGAACGGGTGCAGACCGAGCTTGCCCACCTTCGACGAGTCGAACAGCCCGTACACCCGCTCGCACGCACCGGCCAGGTACTGCTTGGCCATGCGCCTCCTCGACCGCGATGTCCAGCAGGCCGTGCGTCACCGACAGGCCGATCAAGCCGAAGAAGCCCTTGTCGATCCGACCCCGACCGGCCAGCACGTCACCGATCGGGCCGACCATCGAGCCGGCCGAGCGCCGCAGCACCCCGCCGGGCATCAGCACCATGGCGGACGACTGCTCCATGAACAGCATCGCGGTGCGCATTCCGTTGGTGATGACCACCAGGTTTCGCCGATCGAGCAATTGCAAGCGCCAGGTAGTAGCAGGACGTCGATGAGTCCATGGCGATGACATCGCCGTGGTTCACCTCGAGGGCGGCCGCACGGGCGATCGCCTGCTTCGCCCGGGCCGCGTGCCGCACCCTGATCTCGAACGCCCCCTCGTCCGTCACCCCGGAGCTGACCGCACCGCCGCGCACCCGACGTAGCGCGTTGCGCCGCTCCAGCGACTCGAGCGTCTTGCGGACGGTCACCGTCGACACGCCGAATCGCTCCGCCAGCTCCGACACCACCACCCGGCCCGCGCTCTCCAACTCGAGCAGCACTGCCTGCTCGCGTTCGAACTCGTCGAGCGACGCCACGGGTGTCCTCTCTGACAACGCTTTCGCATCGAAGTGCTGAGTGACCTGCGCACAACGTAAAGCATCGAAGCGTGAACCGTCAATGAACCTGCATCGCGCGAAAGTCTTATGGTTTCATTTCCGCGCAATCTCACTTTCAGTACATCTGTGGTCAGCACTGACGTGATCTCCGCCGGAGCCACCCATCCATCGCATGCATCGGATTCGAATGAAGCGGGGACGGGTCCGACGACCCGTTGAGACCACCAGGGGAGCACTGCATGGGCCACGACCACTCATCCCGCGCAACGAGTGGCTGTCATCGGGAGCGGCGTCGCCGGGCTCACCGCCGCGTACCTGTTGCAGCGGCGCTACGAGGTGCAGCTGTTCGAGGCCGACGATCGCCTCGGCGGGCACGCCCACACCCACGACGTCGCCACCGCGCACGGACCGGTGCACGGGCTCGACACCGGGTTCCTCGTCCACAACCGGGTCACCTATCCGTCGCTGATCAGGCTGTTCGACGAATTGCAGCGTACCCACGCAGGACTCCGAGATGTCGATGAGTGTGCGGTGCGCGGGCTGTGGCCTCGAGTACGCCGGCGCCCGGGGCCTTCCCGGATTGTTCGCCCAACCGCGGTCGCTGATCCGGCCCCGGTTCCTGTGGATGCTCGGTCAGGTCAAGCGGTTCCATCGGCAGGCCGCGCAGATGCTCGAGTCCGATGACGCAACCACGACTCTCGAGGAGTTCATCCACGCAGCACCGGTTCACCGGGTACTTCGCCAACCACTTCCTGCTGCCGCTGGTCTCCGCCGTCTGGTCGTGCGGCTTCGACGGCGCACGCAACTATCCGGCTCGCTACCTGTTCGCGTTCCTGCACCACCACGGCATGCTGACCGTCACCGGATCGCCGCAGTGGCGCACCGTCGTCGGTGGCTCGCGAACCTATGTCGAGCGGGCGGCCAAGAACCTCTCCGCGGTGCACACGGCTACGCCCGTGCGCGCGGTCAGGCGCGATCCGGACGGCGTGGAGATTCGCGACGACGCCGACCAGGTCCATCGGGTCGACCGGGTGGTGCTCGCCACCCATCCCGACCAGGCGCTGGCCCTGCTGGCCGATCCCACGCCGGACGAGAGTCCGACTGCTGGGTGCCTTCGAGTACCTCGACTCGACCACGGTGCTGCACACCGACTCCTCACTGCTGCCCAGGGCGGCCGGCGCCCGCGCGTCGTGGAACTACCTGATGGACTCCTGCGCCGCCGACGACCGCCGGGTCAACGTCACCTACCACCTGAACAGGTTGCAGCGCATCGACTCCGCCGATCGACTACCTGGTCACCCTGAACACCGCCGGCCGGGTCGACCCGTCCACGGTGCTGGCCGAGATGACCTATGCCCACCCGACTTACACGACGGCCTCGGTCGCCGCCCAGGAGCGCGTTGCCCTCATTGAACACCGGCCGGACGGCGTACGCCGGCGCCTGGCAGGGCTGGGGTTTCCACGAGGACGGTTGCGCCTCGGGCGTCCGGGCCGCCGCGTCGTTCGGGGTCGACTGGTGAGAAGCTCATCGTCAGTGGCGACTCCCGTGCGTCGTGCGCTGGGCACCATCTACTCGGCCGAGGTCATGCACCGACGGAACGCCGTGCGTCCCAGGATCGTTTCGCTACCGGACGTGCTACTGGCTGATCGACGTCGATGAGCCGCCCCACCTCCCGGCCGTGCTGCGGCCGTTCGCGCAGTTCTTGGCGTCGGACCATCTCGGCGATCCGGCGGGCACGCTCGGTCGCGAATATCCGGACCTACCTCGCCGAGCACGGCGTGGTCGCCGACCGGATCGAACTGCTGACCTGCCCGCGCACGGCTCGGCCACGTGTTCAATCCGCTCTCGGTCTGGTACTGCTACCGCGACGGCTGAGCAGGTCGCCGTGGTCGCCGAGGTGCACAACACCTACCGCGGACGGCACGCCTATCTGTTGCGACCGGACGACGCCGGGCGGGCGACGGTGGACAAGGACTTCTATGTCTCGCCGTTCCTCCCGATGGGCGGACCAGTACCTGATGCGCACGCCGCCGCCCGGCGCCGGGCTGTCGGTGAGCATCGCGCTCCGGCAGGACGGCACCACCCCGTTCGTGGCCACGCTCACCGGCACCGGCCGGCCATCGCACCACAGGAGCGTGCTGGGCGCGCTCGTCCGGGTCCCGATGGTCACCCTGCGCACGCGTCGCCCTGATTCGCTGGCAGGGCATCCGGCTCTGGCTGCGGGGGTGCCCGTACAGCGACGTCCGGCCGATGCCACCGGCGACGAGCGCACGCCGCGCGGCGACGTCGGCGATGGCCGCGATGACGGCGATCGGGCGGCCCGGGGGTGTCCAGCGGCCTAAGGTGTGAGCACCGCGGCGGGCGCCGCGGGCGAGCCATGGGGAGCCGGAGATGAAGTTCAACGAAGGAGCCGGGCTGGACACCAGCCAGGTGCAGGATCGCCGCGGGCTCGGCGGGGGCGGGTCCGGCGGCGGCCTGGGCGGAGCTCGGCGGAGTCGCTGCGGGCGGGGGCGGCCTCGGTCTCGTCGCGGTGGTCGTCTTCGTGTTGATCCAGATGTTCTCCGGCGGCGGCTCGTCGTCGGGTTCCTCCGGTCCTCCGGGCGGGGTGCTCAACCAACTGTCGGGGCAGGGCGGCACCGCCGACAACAGCCAGCTCAGCGCAGTCCTGCCGCACCGGCGCCGACGCCAACACCAAGGACGACTGCGCGGCGGTCGCGATCATCAACTCGGTCCAGGCCTACTGGACCGACGCCATGGTCGCAAAGCGGCACCACCTACGACCCGGCGGAGACCGTCTTCTACAGCGGGTCGACGCCGACCGGGTGCGGCACCGGAACGTCCGGCATGGGGCCGTTCTACTGCCCGACGGACAAGACCGTCTACGTCGACCTGTCGTTCTGGAACGATCTGAAGACCCAGTTCGGCGCCGACTCGGGGACGTTCACCCAGGCCTACGTGCTCGCCCACGAGTACGGCCACCACGTGCAGGACCTGCTCGGCACCTCCGACCGGGTCGGCACGGCGAACCGGTCCGACGTCCGGCTCGGTCCGGTTGGAGTTGCAGGCCGACTGCTACGCCGGAGCCTGGGCCAAGCACGCCACCACCGTCCCCGGCTCCGACGGGCAGGTGCTGATCACCGACATCACCCAGAACGACGTGAACGCGGCGATCGACACCGCCGGCAAGATCGGCGACGACTGGATCCAGACCCACCTGGGCAACGGTCAGGTCGACCCGTCGTCGTTCTCGCACGGCACCGCGGCGCAGCGGCAGAAGTGGTTCACCACCGGCTGGGACAGCGGCGACCCGGCGAAGTGCGACACCTTCGCGGCCAAGACTCTGGGCTAGGACCTCGGCCGGCTTGCCCAGTGCTGCCGGCCCCGTGACGATCTGAACCGCGTCCCGCCCCAACGGTTCGATGTGCAAGCCGGCGGTTCTGGCCACCCGCAGCACGGCGGCCCGGCTGTCGATCTCCGCGCGGCTGATCGCCAGCGCGCGCGCCAGCAGGCCCTTGTGGAACTTGCTGAAGTGCGAGACGACCTTGCGCGTGCCGTCCGGCATCTCGGTCACCACCCGGGCGGTCAGCGCACCCGGCACGGTCACGAAGACCGCGTAGCTGGCCGACCGGAGGTCGACCACGTACTCGTCCCAGGTCGTCACCACCTCGGGCAGGAAGGGCCGCCAGTAGCGTTCGGGCGTGCCCACTCCGGGCAACCGGGCACAGTTCGAGCAGCGATACGCCGGAATCCGGTCGGTCGCCCTGACCATGCCGAACGCCGCTGACGTGACGACCACCCTGGCGTCCGCGCGGGAGCGTTGCACCGTCGTCATGCTGGTGACGTCGAGCGCGTCGTAGAGCACCCCGGTGTAGCGCTGCAGCGCCGGCAGGGTCGCCGCGGTGCGCAGGTGGACATTTTGTTCGATCTCCGCGTCCTTGCTCGGCGGCGCGAAGAGTCGGCGACGGGCGGCCGGGACGTTCGTGGAAAGTTCGGCCAGGTCGTCGATCAGCGCGGCACGCGGCGCGGTCAGTTCCGGGAAGCTCAGGCTGCCCAGGTCGAGCGGCGGTCCGTCCCCGCCGGCGGCCTTGGTCTCCGACGGCGGGAGCAGGATCAACACGCCCGCGACCCTACGTCAGCGCGCCGGACCGCCTCGTGCCAGCGCCCCGGCGAGCATCGGAACCAGGTTGTCCAGCACGTACGGAAGGCTGAGCGGTGAGGTGAAGTAGATGGCACCACTGAGTTCGCCGCCGGTGCAGATCGACCGGCCGGCCTTGACCGCGGCGAGACTGCTGAAACCGGGAACCTTCTCCAGAGCGGCCTGGTCGGCATCGGCTTCCGTGCCCCAGATCAGGACGTCGGCAGCGTCGAGGACGCTGATCTGCTCGACCCGGATGTAAGCCTGCTCGTCTTCGCGGACGAACTTCTTGATCTCGGTGGGTGCCGGACGGATCCGAGATCGGTGCGAACGCCTGCGCTTTTGCTGGCCGGCGGCGGCCGTCACCGGTTTGCCTGCCGTCGGAGCCCGCGCCGCATGTGACCTGCCCCGCCGGACAGATTCGTTGTCCAGCCTCGGTTGTGACCTGCGGCCAGACCGCCTGGATAGCCCGCGCTCCCACCGCCCGAGTCTCGCGGGCTGCCGATCGGCGACTCAAGCCGCTGCCGACCCGGTGTCGGAGGTCCGGTGCACACTGCCGCCGATGGGGAAGTTCGGAAACCGGGTAGCTGCCGTAGAAACCCTCGACGTTGGCTTGATCGGCTGTCCGAGTGAACATCATTCATCCTGTTCATAGGCATTGAATCGAACATACGTGCGTGGCATAATGGAACCGGGGAAGGGGATCCGAGATGAGCACCGCGGCCGAGTACGACCCGTACTGCGAAGGCGACGACGGCCGCGATGTCCACCGCTGCGACGAGTGCTGCGGCCCCGGCAGCGGCTGCTGGGACGAACCCGTAGCCCCACCCGCCGGGTCGGACCCGGGCCTGGGTGAGTTGCTGGGTGGGCCGGCCGCTGACGCCATGTTCGGGCTGGGCATCATCCGCGACGCGCGGGCCGATGAGGTGTCGCCGGCGGTGATGGTGCAGGCCGTCCTCGGCGCGCAACGGCTGATCTCCTGGGCCAAGGCCCAGCAACACCGGTGGACCGCGGCGTTGGCCCGGCCCGGCGTCGCTGTCCCGGTGTCGAACCTGATGGACTCGATCGCGCACCGCGCCGACGAATCCGGCCGAGCAAGCGGCATCCCCGAGGAGTTGGTGGACCGGGCGGCGGCCGGCACCGAGGTGGTCGGGGACCAGGTGTGGGACGCCCTGCTGGCGGCGGAGGCGGCCGGCCTGGCCGAACCGGAGTTGTCCGCGGCGTGGCAGGTGGCACCGATCACCGCCCGCCGCCGCATCGCCGACGCGCAGGAGCTTGTCGACGAGCTGCCCGACACGTTCGCCGCGTTGGAACAAGGGCGGATCGAGGAGATCCGCGCCCGGATCATCGCCGAGACCACCGCCGTGCTGGAACCGGACCTGCGGCGGCGGGCGGAACAGGTGATCCTGGACCGGGCCAAGCGGGGCATGTGCCCGGGGGACCTGCGCCGCCTCGCTTCCAAGGTCGTCGCCGATGTGGACCCCGAAGCCGCCGCCAAACGCGCGGAGCAGGCCCGCGCCCGCCGCGGCACCGGTGTGCGCAACCTCGACGATGACCTGGCCCGGTTCACCGCCGACCTGGCCGCCGAGGACGCCGCGTTGACCCACGCCGTCCTGGATGTGCTGGCCCAAGCGATCCCACCCGAAGCCCGCCAAGGCCGCGGTGTGTCCCAGGTGCGCGCAGACATCTTCGCCGACCTGTTCGCCGAACTGGCCGACACCGGCCTGATCGACCTACGCGGCATCCACCCCCACACCACCGACTCAGGCACCGACGTCGATCCGGACCGGACCGACACCAAAACCGCCGGACCCGCCGCACCGGCCGATACCGCTCCCACGGACACCGACACCGCTGCCACCGAGACCGACACCGACGTGACCGGCGACGCGGCGCAGGACAGCGGCCGCGGCTCGGGTCCGACCGATGCCGATCTGAACGGCGCGGATGACGACCCCGCCGCCGGCGATGCCACGATTGCTCAGGCCCGTCCATCCGAAACAAGCCACGGAACCTGCGGGGGCCGACACCGCCGACTCCGGTCCTGCCGAGCCCGGCCCGGGACGATCCGGTCCAGGCGACTGCGAACCCGAGCGTGCTGTACCGACCGCGGCGCAGTTGTTGGCCCGGCTCCGCAGCATCGACCGGGCATCACAGCCCGACCCCGACTGTGAACGCCGCGGCGGGTTGCTGTCCACGATCCGGCTGCCCGTCGGACTACGGGTCAACCTGGACATCACCGTCGCCCTGTCCACCCTGGCCGGCTGCGACGACCTGTCCGCCCGCCTGACCGGCCTCGGCGTGATCACCGCCGACACCGCCCGCGCCCTGGCCCAAGCGGCCGGCACCGTCCGCATCCTGGCCACCAACGACCCACCCGACCCGACCGACCAGGCCAACGGACTACCACCCAACGGATCACCACCGCCCGGCTGCACCACCCGGCACACCACCGGGCGGCGCCGGCAGCCCGGCCCGGCCGCGGAACAACGGCGGCATCCACCACGACACACTCCGACTGCGGAACCGTCCTGGACTTCGGCCGCACCACCTACCGGCCACCCGCCACCGTCACTCGACCGCGTCAACACCCGCGACCAACGCTGCCGATTCCCCGGCTGCTCGCATGACCGCGACCCGCTGCGACCACGATCACCGCACCCCCTGGGACCACAGGCGGCGCCACCTGCCCCTGCAACCTGGACACCCTGTGCCGCTTCCACCACCGCACCAAAACATTCACCACCTGGACCGCCGTCCGCGACCACCAAGCCAACACCCTGACCTGGACCAGCCCCCTCGGCCGCGTCCACACCGACCGACCAGCACCCGACCTCCCCACCGGCACCCCGATGAATCTCACCGACCCACCGAAACTCGCTGACTCGGAGGTTCCACCGTTCTGATCAGGCGGTCAGAAGGGCTCCTGCTCGCGGAGGCAGGCGGTCCGGAGACATGGGCACGGACGCAAGGCCACGAAACCCGAGCACTCGAACAACCCAGCACTCACGCACCGCTCAGCGGCCGGCCCACTGCCCTCGAACGTGACCGATGTGGTGGGCCATGAGTTCTCGCGCTCCGTCCACATCCCGCGCAACGATCAGGTCCAGCAGCGTCTGGTGCTCGGCGGCGGACGCGGTCAGCTGCCCGCGCTCGGCCAAGTGCTGCAAGCCCGTACAGCCGGCTGCGGGCCCGCAATTCGCCCACCATCGCGACCAACTGGGCGTTGCCGTGCAGCGCCAGCAGCCCCAGATGGAACCGCCGATCGGCCGCGACATGACCGATGAGATCACCGGTCTCGGCGCAGCGGACGATCTCCGCCGCATCGATGCTCAGCGCATCGATGTCCGTCCGCCAGACATCGGTGAAGCGCTCGGCGATGGCGGCGACAGTGGGCACCTCGAGCAGCGACCGCAGCTCGGTCAGCTGATCGAGCTCGGCATCGGTGAGCTCGGTGACCCGAAAGCCCTTGTTACGCACCGCCTCGATCAATCCTTCCTTGGCCAGATCGAGCATGGCCTCGCGGACCGGCGTGGCCGAGACACCGAGCATCGCAGCGAGGCTCGGCGCGGAATACAACTCGCCGGGCTCCATCACACCGCTGACCACCGCGCCACGCAGGGCCTCGGTCACCTGCTGACGCAGGCTGACCCGGCTGCCCAGATCCGGCAGCTGCAGGGCCGCCGCGTCCAGGTCGGCCTCCGCCGGCACTGTGCTCATCCCGACACCTCCGGTCGATCGACCTCGCCCGGCGCCGCGGTCCCAGAGCGGGCCAGCACCGCCTCCGCGACAACCCGGTCCTCCCAGGCCATCCCGACGCTCTTGAACACCCGGGGCCGGGACCGGTCGACCCGGACGTCGCCCCGGACCAGCCCGCTCAGATCGGTCAAGGCCGAATGCTCGAGGAACCCGGCGGCCACCGCAGCGACGACCTCACCCGCCTCCCGCAACGCCGTCGCCGGCTCCTCGACCACCACCTGGGCCTGCCCGAGCAGCGTCGGATCGAGCTCCACCACACCAGGCTGATGCGAGCCGACCGCGATCGCCAGCGCGTCGGCGGGCAGCAGGTCGGCCGGGAACAGCGGGACCGTGGCGGTCGTCGCACACACCACGACATCGGCGTCGGCGACCCGTTCGACCTCGCCCACCTCGACCTTCGGCGACCGGCCTGCCCATTGCGCCGCGAACCGCGCACCGCTCTCGGCCGACCGAGCCACCATCGTTACCCCCGTGATCGGCAGCACCGCGGAGAGCGCGGTGATGTGCGCGTGAGCCTGGGGCCCGGTACCGAACACAACGAGTCGATGCGCGTCAGGGTCGGCAAGCAGAGTCGCGGCCAGCGCCGACACCGCCGCCGTGCGCACGTTGGTCATGGCGACACCGTCCAGCAGTGCCACCGGAGTCAGGGTCTTCGCGTCGAACAGCAGATAGATGCCCTGGATCCTCGGCACGCCGAGACCGGCGTTCCCGGGGGCGATCGACAGCAGCTTGACCCCGGTGTAGTCCGGGCCGTCGGAGGGCATCGCCATCAGTTCCCCGGAGCGCACCGGCACCGCAGTGCGGGGTGGATCGATCGCCGGATCCAGTCCGGCGGCCAGGGCATCGCGGAGCGCGGCCACGGCGGCGGCCGGATCGAGGCCAGACACGGCGGCATGGTCGAGCAAGGGCAGTGCAGTCATCTCGGATCCCCACTCTCCGCCACGCTTTCGACCGCGGTCATCGCAGCAGGAATCCGTCCGGGAGGGGATCGTCGACGTCCACGACGAACCGATGCACCCCGGTGCGGTAGGCCGAACCGGTCACTTCGGTGATCACGGCCGGCCGACCCGCGGCCGTCACTCTATCGGCGACACCTGACACAAACCGGGTACCGATGATGGATTCGTGGGTCAACATCTGACCGTCGCCCAGCCGGCCGTCGGCGGCCAGCAGTACCACCCGCGCGGACGTGCCGGACCCGCACGGCGAGCGGTCGACCTCCCCATCGGCGAACACGGTGACGTTGCGCTGGTGCGGCCCGTGCGGCCCGTCCCCGAGATCGTCGTACAGGATCGTGCCGTAGCAGCCGGACAGCAGCGGATCGTCGGGATGCTCGGCGAGTCCGGCGTCCTGCACCGCCCACTTGATCTCCCGACCGATCGCGGTCAGCGGGCCGATCAGGTCGGGTTCCACTGCCAGGCCCACCCGCGAGGCCGGCAGTGATGCGTAGATCGCGCCACCGAAGCTGACGTCCACGGTCACCTCGCCGAGCGACGTGGCGACGGTCACGTCGCGGTGCAGCTCGTACCCGGGCACGTTGCGGAACACCACGTCGCGAACCACGCCACCGACCTGAGCGACAACCGCCGTCACCCGCCCGGACGGGACGTCGATCAGGACATCGGCGGCACCGTCGGGATCACCGGCGACGACCCCGGACTGCACGGCCCAGGTGGCCAGGGCGATCGTGCCGTGACCGCAGGCGGTCGAGAACCCGTCCCGGTGCCAGAACAGCGTGCCCAGGTGGCGCCCGTTGTCGTTCGGAGGCACCAGGAAACAGCCGTACATGTCGGCGTGCCCGCGGGGTTCGTGGCAGAGCAGGCGCCGCACCCGTTGCGCGGCATCGGATTCGATCGCCAGGCGCCGGCGGTCGGCCACCGAGACGCCGGGCAGGTCGGGCGCGCCCTCGACGACGATCCGGAACGGCTCACCGGCCGTGTGGTAGTCGACGGTCCCGACGTCGAGGCCCGTCACGGCGGGCTCGTCGACGTGGGATCGCGACTCGGAGCTCTACAGCAGGAAGCCGGCCGGGAACGGGTCGGTGGGGTCGAGCAGGTACTGGGCGGTGCCGGTGACCCAGGCCCGGCCGGTGATGGTCGGGATGACCGCCGGCACGGCCGGCCACCGTCGGTGGTCCTCGACCAGCCGGCCGATGAACCGGGTGCCGATGAACGACTCGTTGACGAAGTCGGTGTCCAGGTCGGCAGCTCCCGCGGGCGTGCAGCTGCGCCATCCGCGCGCTGGTCCCGGTGCCGCACGGCGACCGGTCGAACCAGCCCGGGATGGATCGCCATGGCGTGCCGGGAGTGTCGGGCGTCGGAGCCGGGCGCGAGCAGCGCGACGTGGTGGCAGCCGCGGATCGCCGGATCCAGCGGGTGCACCGGCTCGTCCTTGTCGTTGATCGCGTCCATGATGGCCAGCCCGGCGTCCAGCAACCGGCCCTTCTCGGCCCGGTCGAACGGCAGACCGAGCTCGGTCGAGTTCGACGATGGCGTAGAAGTTGCCGCCGTAGGCCAGGTCGTAGCGGACCTGCACCGAAGCCCGGCACGTCGACGACGGCGTCCAGCGCGACCGAGAACGACGGCACGTTGCGGATGGTCACCGCGTCGGCGCGCCCGTCGGTGACCGCGACCTCGGCGACCACCAGCCCGGCCGGGGTGTCCAGCCGGATCGTGGTGACCGGCTCGATGACCGGCACCATGCCGGTCTCGACCAGCACCGTGGCCACGCCGATGGTGCCGTGCCCGCACATCGGCAGGCAGCCGGAGACCTCGATGAACAGCACGCCGTAGTCGGCGTCCGGCCGGGTCGGCGGCTGCAGGATCGCCCCGGACATCGAGCGCGTGCCCGCGCGGCTCGTACATCAGCAGGGTGCGCAGGTCGTCGGAGTTCTCCAGGAACCAGCTGCGCCGCTCGGCCATGGTGGCGCCGGGGAACACCCCGACGCCGCCGGTGATCACCCGGGTCGGCATCCCCTCGGTGTGCGAGTCGACGGCGTGCAGCACGCGAGCTGGTACGCATGCGCGATCAGGCCCAGCCGGCGGCGATCGCCTGCTCGGTGGCCTCCCGCACGGCCGTCGTCCTGCTCGGGCAGCAGCGGCTGGCGCGGCGGCCGGCAGCGGCCGCCCGTGCGCCCGACCATGTCCATCGACAGCTTGATCGCCTGGACGAACTCGGTCTTGGAGTCCCAGCGCAGCAGCGGGTGCATGGCCCGGTACAGCGGCAGCGCGGTGTCCAGGTCCCGGTCGACGCAGGCCCGGTACAGCTCGACGCAGGCGTCCGGGAAGGCGTTGGGGTAGCCGGCGACCCAGCCGACCGCGCCGGCCAGCGCGACCTCGAGCACGGTGTCGTCGGTGCCGATGACCAGCTCGAGACCCGGTGCCAGCTCGGCGATCTCGTAGACCCGCCGGACGTCGCCGCTGAACTCCTTGACCGCGCCGATCAGCCCCTCGTCGTACAGGGTGGCCAGCAGCTGCGGGGTCAGGTCGATCTTGGTGTCGATCGGGTTGTTGTACGCCGAGATCGGCAGGCCGACCTTGGCGATCTCCCGGTAGTGCTCGACCACCGCGCGCTCGTCGGCCCGGTAGGCGTTCGGCGGCAGCACCATCACCGCCTGGGCGCCCGACCTCGGCGGCCTGCTCGGCCCACCGGCGGGACTCCAGCGCGCCGTAGGCGCCGACGCCGGGCATCACGGTGAAGCCGGCCGGCGCGGCCTCGACCGCGACCTCGACCACCCGGCGGCGCTCGTCGGCGGTCAGCGTCTGGTACTCGCCGAGCGAACCGTTCGGCGCGACGCCGTCGCAGCCGTTGTCCGCCAGCCAGCGCGACGTGCTCGCCGTAGGCGTCGAAGTCGACCGAGAGGTCGTCGCGGAACGGCAGGGCGGTGGCGACGATGACGCCGTGCCAGGGCTTGCGGTTCGGGCGATGCCGTGGACGTGGCCTGCTGGGACGACTGGACTTCGCTCACCGGGGTTCCTCGCTTCGGATGATGGGGAGAGCGGCACCTCGCGGGGATCGGGTGCGTCAGTGCAATTGTACACCTTACTGATGGTCTGGGACGGCCCGACGGCGACCAGCCCGAGCGGACACCGGCTGCGGCGACGGGTCGGTCGCCGGCGTCGACAGGTGGGTTCGGCGCTCGGCCCAGGCTGCCGTCAGGCAGCTGGTGGCATAGCCGCACATCCGACCCTGGCACCAGCCCATGCCGGGCCGCACCAGCAGCTTGGCGGTCCGGGCGTCGGCGACCCGGTCGCGCTCGACCACCGCGGAGCGCAAGGTTCCGACGGTGACCTCCTCGCACCGACAGACCACGGTGTCGTCGGCCAGCCCGTGCTGCCAGGCATCCGGCACCGGGTACGCCAGGTGCGACCGCAGCGGCGAAGCCGCCGCAGGGACGCCCGGCGCGGCGCAGCCGGGCCGGGATCTCGGGCGGCGTGGCGGCCGCGGCCGCACGCCGGCGATCCGGCCCTCGACCACCGCCAGTCTCCGCGCCGCCGACGCCGCAGGCCTCGCCGGCGACGAACACCCCGGGCACGGAGGTCAGCTGATCGGTCGTCCACCTCGATGACCGGGCGCCCGTCCGGGCCGGGCCGGGTGCGCGCAGCCGAGGGCGAGCGGGAGTTCGAGTTGCGGGACGAAGCCCCAGCCCACGGCCAGGGTGTCGACCTCGACCCTGGTCGCCTTGTCCGCACGCGGTCGGCCGACCGGCCGTCCAGCGGCGCGACGGTCACCGAGTCGAGCCGTCGACCGCCGTGCGCGGCGACGCACCGTCGAGCGCGTCCGGTACGGGCACCCGGTGCCGGGCCAGCGGTGCCGAGTAGCCGGCGGCCTCGACGACCTTCGACGGGGTTGCCGAGCGACGGCGACCGGCATCCGGGCGCCACCGATCACCCCGGCGCCGGCCTCGTGCACGCCGACCACCGTCGCGCCGGCCGCGGCCAGCCCGGCGGCGACCGGCAGCAGGAACGGGCCGGTACCGGCGACCAGCACCCGCGCGGCCGGCGACCACGCCGTGGCCCTTGAGCAGCGCCTGGGCCCCGCCGGCGGTGAACACCCCGGGCAGATCCCACCCGGGGAACGGCACCTGCAGGTCGTAGGCGCCGGGCGCGAGCACCAGCCGCCTGGCCGTCCGGACTCGCGCGCGACCGGGGTGCGTCCGCGGCGGTCGGTCAGCGTGCACGGCGAAGCCGTCGTCAGCGGTTCGACCGCCCACACCTGATGGCGGTCCAGATACTCGATCAGCCGCCGTCCACCCGCAACGCCTGCAGCCGGCCGGCGAGCGAGCGGTACTCGCCGGCCAGGTGGTGCAGCGGCGCCGCCACGGCGCCCCCACGGCGGTGCCGCCAGAACTGACCGCCCGGCGCCGGCCTCGGCGTCGACCAGCACCACCCGGGCCCCGACCTCGCCGGCCGCGACCGCGGCGGCCAGCCCGGCCGGTCCGGCGCCGACCACCAGCACACTGGTATCCGGGGAGCGAGGATCAGCAGCGTCAGACCTCGAGATCGGCATGTCCGGTTCCCTCCTGGGCCTGTCGACGTCCATCCCGTCGGCGGCCTCGACGCGACAGGCCCGCTCGTTCGGCCGGCCGTCGACGGTCACCAGGCAGTCGAAGCACACGCCGATCCCGCAGAACAACCCGCGCGGCCGGCCGGCGACCCTGGTGGTCCGCCAGACTGCGGACCCCGGCGCCGAGCAGCGCGGCGCCGACGCTCTGGCCGGGCTCGAACGGGATCTCCCGGCCGTCGAAGGTGAAGGTGCTCATGCCACGACGCCCCCGGCCTCGGCGAACCGGGCGGGCGCGAAGCGCGACGGCGTCGACCTCGTGGAGCGCGGCCGGCGATCAGATCGGCGATCAGCGCACCCGGTCGCCGGGGCGAGGCCGACGCCGGCACCCTCGTGCCCGCAGGCGTGCCAGAGCCCGGCGACCCGCGGGTCGGGCCCGATCACCGGCAGATGGTCCGGGCAGTACGGCCGGAATCCGCGGTACACGCGCATCAGCGCGACGTCGGCCAGCATCGGGAACAGCCGGACCGCCTGGGCGGCCAGCCGCTGCACGACATCGACCGGCATGCCGCCGGCGAAGCCGACGCGCTCCCGGCTCGCGCCGATCAGCACGGTGCCGCCCCGGGTGCCCTCGATCACGACGGAGGTCTCCAGGCCGGCGTCGCTGGAGGCCACGTTGGCGACGTAGTCGGCCGAGTACACCTTGTGCCGGACCACCCGCGGCAGCGGCTCGGTGACCAGCACGAAGCCGCGTCGGGGCTGCACCGGGACCGGGCCACCCAGCATGGTCGCGACCGTGCCACCCCAGGTGCCGGCGGCATTGACCACGACGTCCGCGAGCAGCGGACCGGCGCTGGTGTGCACGCCGGCCAACGTCCCATCGCGCGCCGTCACCGCGCCGGTGACCTCGACGCCGGAGCGGATCTCCGCGTCGTGCGCCGCGGCGCCGTGCAGCAGGGCCGCCGCGGCCAGCACCGGCTGCACCTGCTGGTCCTGCGGGTAGTGCATCCCGCCGGCCAGCCCGCCGGCCAGGTGCGGTTCGAACGACTGCAGGTCGGCGGCCGCGACCTCGGTGGCCATCGACGCCGGAGCGCTGCTGCCCGGCGGCCAACTCGTGCAGGGCGGCCAGAGTCTGCTCGGTGGCGGCGACCACCAGTCCGCCCTTGGCCTCCCACTCGAAGTCGGTGGGCAGTTCCTCGGCGAGCTCGCGCCAGCGGCGCTGCGACCACAGCGCCAGGTCCAGTTCCGGCCCCGGCTCCTTGTCGGACACCAGGATGTTGCCCTCGCCGCGACTGGTGGTGCCCATGCCGGGCGTCGACCGGTCCAGCACGGTGACCCGATGGCCGTCCCTGGCCAGGTGATAGGCGCAGGCGGCACCGACGACGCCGGCACCCACCACGACGACGCGAGCCACTCCCACCTCCACCGTCGACCGTCAGTGCAATGGTACATAGCATAGGGCCTGGCGGGTCGGCCGCAACGACGGCTGGCAGACTCGGTGCCGTGGACTTCCACTCCGTCTACGACCAGGGGTTCGTCCGGGTGGCCGCCTGCACGCTGCCGGTCCGCATCGCCGATCCCGGGACCAACGCTGCGGCCGTCCTCGAGCAGATGCGGGCGTGCGCCGCGGACGGGGTCGCCGTCAGCCTGTTCCCGGAGCTGTGCCTGACCGGGTATGCGATCGACGATCTGCTGCTGCAGGAGCCCGTGCTGCGGGCCACCGAGGCCGCGATCGGCGAGCTGGTGGCGGCCTCGGCCGACCTGCCCGGGATCTTCGTCGTCGGCGCTCCGCTGCGCCACGGCAACCGGTTGCTCAATGCTGCGTGTCGTGATCGGCGGCGGCGCATTGCTGCGGCGTGGCGCCCAAGTCGTACCTGCCGACCTATCGAGAGTTCTACGAGCGCAGGCACTTCGCTCCCGGTGACGATCGCCGGAACGCGAGCATCGTGGTGGCCGGTCGACGCGCCCCCTTCGGTCCCGATCTACTCTTCGCCGCCGACGACATCCCCGGTCTCGTGGTGCACGTCGAGGTGTGCGAGGACATGTGGGTGCCGGTACCGCCGAGCGCGGAGGCGGCGCTGGCCGGCGCGACGGTGCTGCTGAACCTGTCCGGCAGCCCGATCACCGTGGCCCGGGCGGAGGATCGGCGGCTGCTGGTCCGCTCGGCCTCGGCCCGCTGCCTGGCCGCCTACGCCTATGCCGCCGCGGGACAGGGCGAATCGAGCACCGACCTGTCCTGGGACGGCCAGACGATGGTCTACGAATGCGGCGACCTGCTCGGCGAGACCGAGCGGTTCCCCGACGGACCGCGCCAGACCGTCGTCGACGTCGACCTGCTGCGGATCGGCCAGGACCGGTTGCGGCAGGGCACGTTCGACGACAACCGGCGCACCGTGGACGGCCAGGATCGAGGGCTTGCGCACCGTACGGTTCACCGCCCGCCCGCCCACCGGTGACCTCGGCCTGCGGCGGTCGGTCGACCGGTACCCGTTCGTCCCCGACGACCCGGAACGCCTGGCGCTGGACTGCTACGAGGCCTACCACATCCAGGTCTCCGGGCTCGAGCAGCGACTGCGCGCCATCGGCGACCCGAAGGTCGTGATCGGGGTTTCGGGCGGCCTGGACTCCACCCACGCCCTGATCGTGGCGGCCAGGGCGATGGACCTGCTCGGCCGCCCCCGCACCGACATCCACGCTTTCACCCTGCCCGGTTTCGCCACCAGTGCCGGCACCAAGGACAACGCGACGAGGCTGTCGCAGGCGTTGGGTGTGACGTTCGAGGAGATCGACATCCGGCCGGCGGCCAGACAACTGCTCACCGACCTGGACCATCCGTTCGCCGGACGGCGAGCCGGTGTACGACGTGACTTTCGAGAACGTCCAGGCCGGGTTGCGGACCGACTACCTGTTCCGGTTGGCCAACCACCGGGGCGGCATCGTGCTGGGTACCGGCGACCTGTCCGAGCTGGCCCTGGGCTGGTGCACCTACGGTGTGGGCGACCAGATGTCGCACTATGCGGTGAACACCGGAGTGCCCAAGACGCTGATCCAGCACCTGATCCGCTGGGTGATCGCGACCGGGCAGTTCGACGACGAGACCAACACGGTGCTGCGGGCGATCCTGGACCAGGAGATCTCCCCCGAGCTGGTGCCGGTGGCCGAGGGCGAGAAGCCGCAGAGCACCGAGGCCGCGATCGGACCGTATGCGCTGCAGGACTTCACGCTGTTCCATGTGCTGCGCTACGGCTTCCCACCGAGCCGGATCGCCTTTCTGGCCGAGCAGGCCTGGTCCGACGCCGACCGCGGAGCCTGGCCCCCGAACTTCGATCCGGACGCCCGGCTCGCCTATGACCTACCCACGATCAGGCAGTGGCTCGAGGTGTTCTTGCGGCGGTTCTTCGCGTTCAGCCAGTTCAAGCGGTCGGCGCTGCCGAACGGACCAAAAGTGGTTGCCGGTGGGTCACTCTCGCCCCGCGGAGACTGGCGCGCACCCTCCGACGGGAACGCCAGACGTGTGGTTGGCCGAGCTGCGCCGCAACGTCCCGGACGGATCGGCCGACCGGTAGGAGGTCGAGAGGCGATTGTTCGGGTGACCGCCGCGAGACCGCCGGCGCTGGCCGCGTGCGCCGGTGCGGTCAGCTGTTCTCCTCGACGTAGTCGTCGGGATCCTTGTCGACGATCGGCACACCGCCGACGTGCTCCGCCTCGTAGGCCACGAACCGCACCGCAATGTCGTGACGGACGTGCAGGTCGACATGGAGCCGGAAGTCTCGCAGCCCGTCGTGCTCCTCTTCTCCCATGTGTTCGTCGTTCGCATGGCGGGCGGCGTTCACCCCCTCCCACCAGTCCGGCGACCCCACCGCTGAGTCCCTGGCCTTGAGAATGCCGTCGCGGATATCGTTGTGATCGCCGATGGCGTCCTTGGTCTCTTCCTCCTCGGACTCCTCGTGCCGGCGTTTACCCAACTCGAGCAGCTCCGGGTAGAACAGGTCCTCCTCGGCCTGGGCGTGCACCTCGAGCATGTTCGACAGCCGGGTCCAGATGGCGGTCAGCGCGTGGATGTCCTCGGAGTCGACCTCATCGAGCCGCGCGAACATCCGGCGCTGGTCCTCGTGGTCCTCCAAGATGATCTGGGTGATGTCCATGCCCCTTCGGTACCGCATCTGCGGCCGGACCGCCACCGGACGGACAGACTCGGGCCGGCCGGTCGAGGCCCGCGCCGGAGCAACCGCGTAGCGTCGCATTGCGCGGCACGGAGCGAGGTCCTCGGGAGTCGGCGTGGAGATTGAGCAGGTGACCGATGTAAGCGTGGTTTTGGCTGCTCCCTACCTGTTCGACGGCGCGCCCACTCGGCAGTGGACCGAGGAGTTCCTGACCGCACCGGGCCACCATCTGCTGATGGCGTTCGAGGACGACCGAGCGCTCGGCATGGTCACCGGCGTCGAGATGACGATGCCGGACAAGGGGACCGAGATGTTCCTCTACGAACTGGCGGTCGTCGACGACGCGCAGGGCCGGGGCGTGGGGACGGCGTTGGCCGCGCGCGCTCGCCGACCTGGCCGTCGACCTCGGCTGCTACGACATGTGGGTGCTCACCGACCACGACAACCTGCCGGCCCTCGGCGCCTACCGCCGATCGGGCGCCGGCATCACCGAACCCACCACCTTGCTGCAGTGGGACTTCGGCCCCGGCCCGATCGACGGTGACGATCCGGCAGACGAGCCGGCCTGACCCGACCTACCAGTGCGGCCGGGTGCCGCCGGGTTTGACGGCGGCCAGCAGCAGGTTGGCGACGTCGTCGACCTTGACATCGGCGCAGTGTCGGCGGTTTCGGGGGTGTTCTGGCGGGCGGTGACGCCGTCGGTGAGCATGACCCGGCAGAACGGGCAACCGGTGACGATGGTTTTCGCGCCGGTGCCCAGGGCCTCGTCGGTGCGTTCCAGGTTGATGCGCTTGCCGACCTTTTCCTCCATCCACATGCGGGCCCCGCCGGCCCCGCAGCAGAACGACCGGTCCGCGTTGCGGGGCATCTCGGTCAGGGTGACGCCGGTGGCGCCGATCAGCTCCCGCGGCGGGGTGTACACCTGGTTGTGCCGACCGAGGTAGCACGGGTCGTGGTAGGTGACCTGCCGGCCGGGGCCGCCGCCACCACCAGCTCCGCGGCGGTTTGCGGTGATCCCTCGCCCGTCGGGACGTGCTCGGCATCCTCGGACGCCTTCGCGCCGGCGCCGACCGCGGCCGGGTCGGACACGCGGGGCCGGAGGGCTCCTCGGTGATCTGCGCGGTCGGGTGGGTTTGCGCACCGGGACCAGCCGCTTCTCCCGGACCAGGCGGTTGAGCAGTTGGGTGTGGTGCACGACCTCGTAGTCACCGCCCAGCTGCGGGTACTCGTTGCGCAGCGTGTTGAAGCAGTGCGCGCAGGTCACCACGATCTTGCGCTGCGCCGCCGGCGTTCGCCGAAGGCGGCGTTGATCGTTTCGACGTTCTGCTGGGCCAGCATCTGGAACAGGAACTCGTTCCCGGCCCGGCGGGCCGGGTCACCGGTGCAGGTTTCTCCGGTGCCGAGCACGGCGAACCCGACCGCCGCCATGTACAGCAACTCGGCGACCGCCCGGGTGGTCTTCTTGGCCCGGTCCTCGAACGCCCCGGCGCAGCCCACCCAGAACAGGTACTCGTGGTCGGCGTCCAACTCCTCGCCGGGCTGACGACGGGGACGTCGAAGTCGAGGTCCTTGGCCCAGTCCATCCGGGCGGCCTGGTTCTGCCCCCACGGGTTGCCCTTGTTCTCCAGGTTGCGGAACAGCCCACCCAGCTCGGTGGGGAACTCCGACTCGATCATCACCTGGTAGCGGCGCATGTCGACGATGTGATCCACGTGCTCGATGTCGACCGGGCACTGCTCCACGCAGGCCCCGCAGGTGGTGCAGTCCCACAACACCTCCGGGTCGATCACCCCGAACATGCCCGGGTCGTCTCGAGGGCCCGCCGATCAGCGGCCGCTGCGCCTCCAACATCGCCAACGGGTCCAGATGCGCCAACTGCTCCGGCGTGGCCTGCTCGGTGCCGGCCATGTCCAGCCGACCGCCCGCCGCCAGATACGGCGCCTTGGCGTACGCGTGGTCCCGCAACGACAGGATCACCAACTTCGGCGACAACGGCTTGGCCGTGTTCCACGCCGGGCACTGCGACTGGCAGCGTCCGCACTCGGTGCAGGTGGTGAAGTCCAGCCAGCCCTTCCAGGAGAAGTCCTCGACCTTGCCGGCGCCGAAGGTGTCGACCTCCGGGTCGGCCTTCTCGAAATCCAGCACCTGGCCCCGGGAGCATCATCGGCCGCAGCGCCGCCCAGCGCCGGCACCGCCGCCTTGCCCGGACCGCTTGAAGTAGATGTTGAAGAACGCGGTGAACCGGTGCCAGGCCACCCCCATCGTCAGGTGCCGGGAGATCACCACCGCCCACCCGGTCGACACCGCGACCTTGATCAGGGCGACCACCGACGATCGCCGCCGGCCATGCCGGCGAGGATCGCCGAGCCCGGTGCGAGATCGGCGCCGCCCACACCGGGTACGGCAACCATCCGTTGGCCGCCTTGAACCCACGGATCGCGAAGATGCAGACGCCGATGGTCAGGATCACGCGACTCGACGAAGTACGCCTGGGCGAAAGTTCGACCCCGCGAACCGCGACCGCCGGCCCGCCCGACGCGGATGCGTTGCGCTGCCGCACCACGATCAACGTCGCGATGCCCGCGCACGGTGGTGAACGCGATCACCTCGACGAACAGCCCGTACCAGGCCTGATGACCCAACCACGGAATCTCGAACGCCGGGTAGAAGCACTCCCCGACCGCCTCGACCAGGGTCAGCACCAGCGCGCCGAAGCCCACCATCACGAACCAGTGCGCCGACCCCGATGAACCCCCACTTGAGCATCCGGGTGTGACCCAGGATCTCGGTCAGCATCGCCGTCAACCGGCCACCCACCGGCCCACCCCGCGACGGATCCGCGCACCCAACCGCACCGTCCGCAGCGATCTGCCGGCCGCGCCCACGGCCAGCATCGCGAACCCGACCACGATCAAGCAGCCACCGCGATCGTACCCGGTTGTACGCAGACATCGGTGCGCGACGCTCTTTCGGCACGGGGGCAGCGCGGCTCGCAACGTGCGCCCCGAGGCCCGGCTCAGACAAGCCGGGCGTCATGGGCCCTGCTGATCGGCCCGTCACCGACGTTACCGACGGGTAATCGCGAGGCTCGTCTCGCCGGCCATGCGGTGAATCTCGACGCAGGTCGATGAGCTCGGCGGGTGAACCAGACGATCAGCGACGTCGGTGTGCACTGACCGCTGGCTGACTCGGTCCGCTTCGTCACCGGAACGAGCCATTCGATCAGCGACGTCAGGTGACCGCCTCGATCTCAGCGGGCGGTCGAGTCCCGGCGGAAGTTGAGGTAGGCCCGGGACGGGGTCGGTCCGCGCTGACCCTGGTACCGAGAGCCGAACTGGGCCGAGCCGTACGGCGCGCTCGCCGGGGAGGTGAGCCGGAACAGGCACAGCTGGCCGATCTTCATGCCCGGGCCACAGCATGATCGGCAGGTTCGCCACGTTGGACAGCTCGAGGGTGATGTGACCGGTGAAGCCTGGATCGATGAACCCGGCGGTCGAGTGGGTCAGCAGTCCCAGTCGGCCCAGCGACGACTTGCCCTCGAGCCGCCCGGCCAGGTCGTCGGGCAGGGTCACCGCCTCGAACGTCGAGCCGAGCACGAATTCGCCCGGGTGCAGCACGAACGGCTCGTCGCCGTCGGGTTCGACCAGGGAGGTCAGCTCGTCCTGCTGGGTGGCCGGGTCGATGTGGGTGTACCGGGAGTTGTTGAACACCCGGAAGTAGCGGTCGAGCCGGACGTCGATGCTCGATGGCTGGATCAGCGTCTCGTCGAAGGGGTCGAGTCCGAGTGATCCGGCCTCGATCGCGGCACGCAGGTCACGGTCGGACAGCAGCATGCGCGCAGCCTAACCGGATGGCCGGCCGGGCCTGGAGCCGATGACGCCAAGGTTCCGATCTCGGAGACGCCCGAGCAGACGCCGCGTTGATCGGCGGCTGCGGGCGGTCGGCCGCGGTGTCTGTCAGGCTGTCGGTGACCGGGTTCATGATGGCGGCATGGACGGGACAGGCTCGACGACCGGTGCGGCTCCCGGAATCCGGTCGGGACGACGACGGGCTGGACCGAGTTCGACAGCGATCTCGGCCGGTGCGGTGTGGCCTGGGGATCCGGCGGGATCACCGGAACCGCCTTGCCCGACGAACCACAACCGGTCGGGGTCTACCTGGCCGGCCGCTATCCCGGAGTACGATCCCGCCCATCCGCCGAGCGCGGTGGCCGATGCGATCGTCCGCATGCAGGCGGTGCTGGCCGGCCGATCCACCGATGACCTGGCGACCTCGCGCTCGACCTCACCGGTGTATCGGAGTTCGCGGCGGAGGTCTACCGACTGGCCCGGCAGGTCCCGCCCGGCCGGACGACCACGTACGGCGCCATCGCGGCCGAGCTGGGCGGACCGACCGTGGCCCGAGCGGTCGGCCGGGCGCTCGGCAGCAACCCGTTCCCGATCATCGTTCCGTGTCATCGGGTGACCGGGGCGGACGGCACGATCGGCGGGTTCTCGGCCCCGGGCGGCGCGCGTACCAAGCGCCGCATGCTGCTGGTCGAGCGCGCCGGCGAGAACACCGCTCCCCCACTGTTCGGCCCCGATGAGCTGTACCCGTGACGCCGGTCCGGGCGCCGCGTCCGGCACCGCCCCAGCCGGTCAACGGGCCAGCGTGGCCGCCATCCAGCTGAATGCCGTTGGGCTCAGTGCCCGCCAGGTCCTGGACGAATGGCCTCCCGCAACCGTGGTGACCACTCGGAGCGGATCAGAGACCGGCGTCGCGGTTGCATCGCGGTCAGTACTGCCATGTCCTGCGAATCGTTCTGGGCCGCCCCGAGGAACAGCGCGATCGGTGGATGGCGCCGGCGGACCAAAAGGTCCGGCGTGTTGGCGTCGCGTTCCTGCCGGCTCGCGTACAAGGGCCCGGTGGTGTGATCGACGATCGGGACGAAGTATCCGGAGAGCACGACCGCGCCTGCGTAGGTGCTCGGGTGGCGCAGGACCAGGTTCGCCGCGCAGAACCCGCCCGTGGAAAAACCGCCGTCGACCCAATCCACGCGGCTGATTCCCGCCCGATAGTGCGACTGGATGAACGCGGGAACATCGTGCGCCAGATAAGTGTCCGCCAGTGATCCCGGTACCTGGCCCGGGTCCGCGTTCACGCACTCGCTGTCGTTGCCGCGCCGCGGGTTCTGCGATGTCGACACGACGATCACCGCGGGCATCCGGTCGCTGGCGATCAGTCCGTCCAACACGCTCTTGAGGTGTAGGTAGTCCCACCAGGTCCGGGACGAGCCGGGGTAGCCGGCCTCCAGTTCGATCACCGGGTACCTCCGGTGCCGATCAATGGTGTAGCTGCCGGGCAGATACACCCGTGCGAGCAACGAATAGCCAGTGACGGCCCCCCGGATGGTGACGAACTGCACGCTGGATTCCGCCGCCTCGGCCCGGTCGACGGCGCGTTCCGCGGGCGTCACCCGCCAGTCGTTGTCGGCGGCCGGGAAGGCGCCCGGCCGAGCGTGCCGATCCACTGTGCCCATGGTCGCCACCGACCCGACCCCGACCACGTCCTTCCAGTCGGCGAAGAACCGCCCGGAGATGTTGATCGCGTTGAACCCCAGCGCCAGTACCAGGACTTGGGCGACGAGGAGCACCGCGAACCGCGAGGTACGCCGCCACCGGAACCGACGCCACCGCCACACGCCGACGGTCAGCGCTGCGAGCAACGCAACGATCAGGGTGGTTTCGAAGGTCCAGGAGTCCAACGTCATCGCGCGAACACCCAGACCTCCCGCCAGGTGTCGAACAGCGACGTAGCGAGATTGAGGGCCACGAGAGCGGCGACCGCCAGGAAGATCAATGACACCAGCGGCCCGGCGGCCCGGACGGCGACCCAGCCCTTACGGTCCCACAGGTAGGCGGTCGCGGCTGTCATGCCCAGGCCCAATGCAACGCAGGTCACCAGCAGGCCCGCGCTCGTCGGCTCGAGGAACTGGCTCATCTTCCCTCTAGCTCATGGCGTGTTCACAGGTAGTTGCCATACGCCCGGTCGATTATCGGCATGCTCCGTGTGAATCGCATGTCATCGACCGGTGATCTGCGGGCGTCCGGTGCTCAGAGGCGGCACGGTCGAGAGGACGAAAGCCATGCCGCGAGAACATGTCACCACCCGGCCCACCGGAACCTCTTCGCACCCGACATCGTTTCCCCGACGGTGGTCGGTGGCCTCCTCCGGGCTCTCTCGGCTGCTTGCCCTGTGTGCCGCCGGGTACGGCGTGCTAGCCATCGCGCGGGGCATCTGGCCACCGAGCCATCCGCACGGCGACGGGCCGCCCGGCCTCGACATTCGAATGGTTCCAGGGCCGGTGGCTTCTGCCCTGACCGTCGGACTCGGTTTGACGGTGATGCTGGTGGCGCACGGGCTCGCTCGCCGAAAGCGGCGCGCCTGGATCGCCGCAGTGACCGCGCTCATCCTGCTCGCCGCGCTCGACGTGGGCCGCCCGCACCATCTGCTGGGTCTGTCCGTCACCCTGGCCCTGCTCACCGCGATGCTCCTGTGCCGCGGTCAGTTCACGGGCCGCGTCGACAGCACCATGCGGGGCACCGCAAGCCGGGCCGGAGTGCTGGTGGCCGCGCTCGGGATGATCACCGGCCTGACGACCCTGACCCTCGAGGCCGACGACCTCGTGGCACCTGCCGGCCTCGGCACGCGGATCCTCACAGTTCTGCGCGGATCCCTCGGCGTGGCCGGACCGGCGCGGTTCAGCGTGGGGCACCACGAGACTCAGTTCGTGCTGACCATGGTGATGTTCACGATCGTCGGCGTGGCGGTAGTCGCCTATCTGCTGCTGCGCTCGGCCGAGCCCGCACCGCATCGAACTCCCGACGACGACGCCGCCGTCGACGATCTACTGACCCGGTTCGGTTCGCGGGACTCCTTGGGCTACTTCGCCCGCCGCGCCGACAAGAGTGTGGTCGTCTCCCCGAGCGGTAAGGCCGCGATCACTTATCGGGTCATCGCCGGTACCGCCCTGGTGTCTGCCGACCCGCTGGGCGATCCGGAAGCCTGGCCGGCGGCGATCACGCTCTTCCTGGACCTGTGCCGACGCAATTCCTGGGTCCCTGCGGTCCTCGGCTGCTCGGCCCAGGCGGCCCAGACCTTCGGACGACACGGGCTGTCGGTGTTGGAGATCGGCGACGAGGCGCTGGTCGAGGTCGACGCGTTCTCGTTGGACGGCAGGGCGATGCGCAACGTGCGCCAGATGGTCAATCGGGTCCGCAGGCTCGGATACACGGCGGTGGTCCGGCGGCTCGACGCGCTCTCCCCGCCGAGCACGCACAGTTCGAAACGCTCTCCGCGGCATGGCGAATCGGGCACGCCGAACGGGGCTATTCGATGGCATTGGGACGGCTGGGCGGTCCCGATTGTGTCGTCGTGGTGGCCTCGACACCGGACGACGACGGCGCAGCGCGCCCGCGGGCTTTGCTGCAATTCGTGCCGTGGGGAGCCGACGGTTGGTCGCTCGACCTGATGCGCCGGGATCCGACGGCCGACCCGGGAATGAACGACTTCCTCATCGTCTCGGCGTTGCAGCAGGCCTCGCAATTCGGCGTTCGCCGGGTCTCGCTGAACTTCGCCATGCTGCGGCAGGCCTTCGCCCAGGGCGAGCGGTTGGGGGCCGGCTGGGCGGCGCGCAGTTGGGCCGGCGTGCTGCGGCGCCTCTCGCGGTGGTACCAATTGGATTCGCTCTACCGGTTCAACGCGAAGTTCGCCCCGACGTGGATGCCGCGCTACCTGTGTTATCGCGGGGTCTCGTCGCTGCCCCGGGTGGCATACGCAGCCATGGAGGCCGAGGCATTCCTGCGCAGACCGCCGGTCCTTCGCCGACTGGCCGGCACCACCGTCGTCGCGGGCGACCGGGTGGTGCGGGTGGAGCGCTCGGCGCGGACCCGCCCGGAGCCGGTCGCCATAACCCCCTGACAAGGTCGTGTCGCCACCAGGGCCCCCCGACGACGGGTGCCTCGACGAGCGGTCGGCCTCAGCGCACTCCCCGCGGCCGGAACTGGATGCTGATCCGACCATCGACCGGCCGGGTGGTCTTGGGCACGCAGTGCTCCCAGGTGCGCTGACAGGATCCGCCCATCACCACCAGATCGCCGTGGCCAAGAGCCAGCCGGAGCGCCGTGGCGCCGCCGGCCGGGCGGAGGTGCAGCCCGCGCGGTGCGCCCACCGACAGGATCGCGACCATGGTGTCCTGGGTGGCGCCGCGGCCGATGGCGTCGCCGTGCCAGGCCACCGAGTCCCGGCCATCGCGGTAGAAGCACAGACCGGCGGTTCGGAACGGCTCCCCGAGCTCGCCCCGGTAGTGCTCGTCGAGTTGGTCGCGGGCGGCAGCCAGCACCGGATGGGGCAAGGGCTCCTGTTCGTCGTAGAACTTCAACAACCGGGGCACCACGACCGTCTGCTCGTACATCTGCCGACGCTCGGCCTTCCACGGCACGTCGGTGGACAGCACCTGATAGAGCTGGTCGGCGCCGAGGAGCCAGCCGGGCAGGACATCCACCCAGGCGCCGGCGGACAGTTCCGTGCGACGGAGCGCTTGGAGTGAGGACAGCCGAGGGGCGTCCTCGAGGTCGAGCAGCGATCCCTGCCGTGCGCCGGTCATCGTCACACTCTAGCGCTGGGATCGTACGATCGTTCGAAATATCGAGTGGATAGTGGAGCGGGCGACGAGAATCGAACTCGCGCTATCAGCTTGGGAAGCTGAAGTTCTGCCACTGAACTACGCCCGCAGGGTGGTGCCACTATAGCCGAGCGCGCCGCCGGCCAGGCCCGGGACCCGCACTCACGGCAGCGTCACCGACAGCTCGACCGGCACGCTCGCCCCGGCCGTCGGACCGTCCAACACCAGCACATACCGGCCGGGCTGCAAGGTGCCGGTGGCATTGCGCCCACACATGGCGAACCGCTCGGACACCGGGCGGTCCTGACTGTCGAAGATCCGGGCGGCGGCTTCCCCGGTCGCCGGCGGCCGCGACGGGTCGACGCATGCGGTGACGTGCCGAAGGACGACCGCACCGGCCTCGCCGACGTCCAACCGGTAGACCAGGTGGTCGGCGGGCGCCAGCGTCGCGGCGATGCGCCCGTCGGCGGGCAGCGCCAGCGGCGAACCCGTGAAGCCGGCGCTGAGCGCCGGCCACCGGTCCGCCAGCCCCGGTGGATAGGGCGGCCGTTCGAGCGACGGTGGCCAGCTCGGCGTGTTCGGCGGCGAAGCCGTCGTCGCCGGTGAGGGCGATGTCGAAGGCGCAGGCATCCCGGTCGGCCGGGAGCAGCACGCCGGCGGCGGTGCACGCTTGGCCGGCCGCCGCGCCGGCCGTCGACGGGATCTGCGCCACCTGCTGCGGAAAGCCGCTCACCGGCGGTACCGATTCGGCGAACAGGGAGCTCTCGTCGGCGCCGAGCTGCCAGGAGGACACCATCGCCTCGGTGCTGTCGGTCAGGCCGCGTCGGGTGCGCAGGTCGCCGACGTCTGCGCCGGTGCCGAACAGCCCGCTGATCCCGGCCCGCGGCGGCAGCTGGGCGACCACGGTCAGACCGAGGGCCGGATCGGCGATCATCGACACCGTCCCGCCGTCCGGCCAGACCACTGCGAGCCGGCTGACCCGGCCGCCGTCCGGCCGCCAGAGCCCGACCGCCGCGGCACCCTCCGCGATGGAGATCTGTTGGAAGGCGAGATCTCCGGCAACCCGCTCACCGCCGATGTCCAGTTGACCCGTGTCGGCGAACTCCACCGCGACGCCGGCGACCAGGACGGCCGCAGCGCTGGCCACCGAGACGTCCCGCCGATGCGCCATCGGCTCGAACCGCAGCTGGATCGGCCGATCGGGATCTCCGGCGCGAGCCTGGAACTCGCCGGTCTGCTGGGTCGTCAACCTGGTGCCCCCGACCGTGATGAGGTGCGGATCGCCGGTGACGCCGCCGGCGAACGGCACCGGCCGACCTGCCTCGTCGACCAGCGTGGCGACGTCCACGCCGGAAGCGGTGAGCGCGGCCGTCAAGGAGGGCCCGCTCCCCGGCACCGGCCGGCCGGCCCGGTCGAACCGGCCATGAAAGGTGCCGTCCGGGGCGTAGACGAGACGCGCGCGGTCCGCGGTGAGGACGCACGGCCGTGTCACCGGCGGCGTCGATGCCGACGCAGCGTTCGGTCGGCGCGCAGCCGACCATGGAACCGTCCGCGCCGAACCAGTGGTACCCCTCGGCGGCGAGCAGCGCGTGGTCACCGGGCACCTGGCCCTGCCAACGGATCCGGCCGCCCCCAGCGGCGATCCGCACGCCCGGTTCCTCGGGAACGCCGTCCAGCCAGGCCAGCCCGACCACCGCGGGCGCATCACCGGCCGCGGTCGATGTCGCGGTGGTCGGCGCCGGCTGCACGGTGGTGCCGGCCGGCGGTGGCGGCACGATGACCGTGCTTGCGGACGTGGTCCCGGTCGTGCGGGCGGTGGGTGGGACCGGCCCGCCGGTGCACGCCGCGAGGAACGCGGCCACCACGATCAGGGCCGACCCGGCCCGGCCGGTGGCTACGCTGCACCCGCGCATCCTCCCCGCGCCCATCCCCACAGTCCAGACCCACCCGGCCGGCCCCTCATCGGTCACTTTGCGTCGGCGTAACTCGTGACCACCGTCGCCCGGACGGGGGTGGGCACCACCGATCCGGGGAACACCAGGTCCCTGGCTCTGGCGGCGGTGTCGGTCGCCAACGCTGCCGCGTCGTCGGCCAGCACCTGCGGCACGTGCACGATCACCTCGTCGTGCTGGAAGAAGACCAGCTCGGCGCCGGGCAGGTCGAGCAGAGCCGCCCGCAGGCCGGACAACCAGACGGCCGCCCAGTCGGCGGCCGAGGCCTGGATGACGAAGTTTCGGGTGAACCGTCCCCAGTCCCTGGCCACCTGCCTGGCCCGGCGTTGCTCGGTGTCGGTCGCCTCGGGCAGGCTGCCGGCCTGGGTGGCCTCCCGCCACCACGCGCCCGGCGGCGGGCTGGCCCGGCCCAGTATTGAGCGCACCGACTCGGCCCGTTCGCCCGCCCTGGCCGCACCTTCGACCAGGGCCATTGCCTGCGGGTAGCGGTCGAACAGCACCCCGAGCAGCCGGCCGCTCTCGCCGGTGGTGGCGCCGTACATCGCGCCCAGCAGGGCGACCTTGGCGTGCGCGCGGTCGCCGCCGAAGCCGTCGCCGGCCACCGCCTCGTAGAGATCACCGGCTGTCGCCGCAGCGCTCAACGCGGGGTCACCGGACAATGCCGCCAGCACTCGCGGTTCGAGTTGCGCAGCATCGGCCACCACGAGTGCGTGACCGGGCTCGGCCATCACGGCCGACCGCACCGCCCGGGGAATCTGCAACGCACCACCACCGCGGGTCGCCCAGCGGCCCGAGACCACGCCGCGCCGGCAGGTACTCGGCCCGGAACCGTCCGTCGCGTACCCACTCCGCCAACCAGGCCCAGCCGTTGGCCGCGTGCAGTCGGCTGCAGCTCCTTGTACGCCAGCACGTCCGGCACGGCGGGATGGTCGATCTCGCGCAGCACCCAGGCCCGGGTCGACTCGATCGAAAACCCGGCGCGACGGAACGCCGCGCGCAGGTCGGTGACCGAGTCCGGGTTGACCTGATGGCCGAAGGCCGCGGTGATCCGGGCGGCCAGTTCAGCCAGCCGGGCCGGGCGGGCACCGAGCCGACCGGACGCGGCCCGAGCGACTCGGACAGCAGCGCCTCGTGCACCTCGACGCGCCAGGGCAGGCCGGCCCGGCCCATCTCCACCGCGGTGAGCGCGGACGCCGATTCGGCGGCCACCAACAGCCGAAGACGGCCGTCGTCGCCGATCCTGACCAGTTGGTCGGCCATCGCGGTCGTCACGGCGTCCAGCGGGTCGACGGCATCCGCGGGTTCGGGCCGCGGGTCGAACAGGCGTGGGTTGGTCGAGCCCGGCCGCGTGGACCCCCGCCTCGCCGGGCTCGTCGTCCGGCACCCGGCCACCGGTCACCCTGGCGTGCACCGCGGCGGCCGACACCGGCTCTGCCGAATCTGCCGTCCCGGCCGAGCAGGATCCGCTCGGTCAGCCGCACGTCGTGGCGCGGCGCACGGTGATCCCGGCGTCCAGCAGCGTCCGGTGGATCCGAGCTGCGCTGTCGAACACCCACCGCGGCGCCTCGGCGGCCTCCCAGGCGGCCACCTCCGTGGCGGTCAAGGCCCGGTCGGGGCCGGCCGGGTGGCCGCCCTCGTCCAGCGCCCTGGCCCGGAATCCGTCGTTCGACGGGACGAGGGCGACCAACACGCCGCCATTGTGCCATCGCGGGTGTGACGGACCTCGGCGAACCTTGCGCAGGTTACTCGGCGGGTAATAACCTGGAGCTACTCGCCGGTAACCTCGTCTCCGGCATTCGACCCGCCGCCACCGACGCGCACTCTTGGGAGACCGCGATGAGCCACTACCAGGCCAACCTCCGCGACCTCGAGTTCAACCTCTTCGAGGTCTTCGACACCGGCAAGCGGCTGGGCAGCGCGACCGTTCGAGCAGATGGACGCGGACACCGCGCGAGGCATCCTGCACGAGCTGGAGAAGGTGGCGACCGGACCGATCGCCTCGTCGTTCGTCGACGCCGACCGCAACCCGCCGGAGTACGACCCCGACGACCTTCTCGGCCACCCTGCCCGAGTCGTTCAAGCAGTCGTACAAGGTGTTGCGCGACGGCGAGTGGTACCGCCTGGAACTGCCCGGCCGATCTCGGCGGCTTCGGCGCCCCGGCCGGCGTGCGCTGGGCCGGCGCCGAACTGCTGCTCGGCGCGAACCCGGCTCTGTTCATGTACTCCGGCGGACCGAACTTCGGCACCGTGGTGCACCGCAACGGCACCCAGGCGCAGCAGAAGATCGCCGATCACATGATCAACAAGAACTGGGGCTCCACCATGGTGCTCACCGAGCCGGACGCCGGCAGCGACGTCGGGTCCGGCCGGACCCGGGCGATCCGGCAGCCCGACGGCACCTGGCACCTCGAGGGCGTCAAGCGGTTCATCACCTCGGCCGAGCACGACCTGACCGAGAACATCATCCATCTGGTGCTGGCCCGCCCTGAGGGTCCAGGCATCGAGAACCGGCCCGGCACCAAGGGTCTGAGCCTGTTCATCGTGCCGAAGTACCTGTTCGACCTCGAGACCGGCGAGCTGGGCGAGCGCAACGGCGTCTATGTCACCGGCGTGGAACACAAGATGGGACTGAAGGTCTCGACCACCTGCGAAGCTGTCGTTCGGCCAGCACGACCGACCGGCGGTCGGATACCTGCTCGGCGATCAGCACGACGGCATCGCCCAGATGTTCCAGGTCATCGAGTACGCCCGGATGATGGTCGGCACCAAGGCGATCGCCACCCTGTCCACCGGCTACCTGAACGCCCTGGAGTACGCCAAGCAGCGGGTACAGGGCGCCGACCTGACCCGGTCCGGCGACAAGACCGCACCGCGGGTGACCATCACCCACCACCCGGACGTGCGCCGGATCCTGATGAAGCAGAAGGCCTACGCCGAGGGGCTGCGGGCGGTGTACCTGTACACCGCGGACTGGCAGGACCAGATCACCTCCGCACGAGGGCGGCGACGAGGCAGTCGCCTTGGCCCGCAAGGTGAACGACCTGCTGCTGCCGATCGTCAAGGGCGTCGGCTCCGAGCGGGCGTACGAGAACCTGGCGCTGTCGCTGCAGGTGTTCGGCGGGTCCGGCTACACCCAGGACTACCCGATCGAGCAGTACCTGCGGGACGCCAAGATCGACACCCTGTACGAGGGCACCACCGCGATCCAGGCCCAGGACTTCTTCTTCCGCAAGATCGTCAAGGACAACGGCGCGGCGCTCGGCGTGCGGTGGCCGAGCGAGATCGGCGACTTCGTCGCGACGGCCGGGTCCGACGGCCGGCCGACGGTCGGCACAAGGAGGAGCTGACCCTGCTGGCCACCGCGCTGGCCGACGTGCAGGCCATGGTCGGCGGCCCTGGTCGGCTACACCATGGGCTCGATGGCGGACCGCGCAGCGTCTACAAGGTCGGCGAGCACGCCGTCAGCGCTGCTGATGAGCACCGGCGACCTGCTCATCGGCTACCTGCTGCTGCGGCAGGCCATGGTGGCGCCAGCCGCGCTGGACGGCGGCGCCACCGGCCACGGACACCGACTTCTACACCGGCAAGGTCGCGGTGGCCCGCTGGTTCGCCCGCACCGTACTGCCGGAGCTCAGCGGCCCGGCGGGCGTCGTCGAGTCGGCCGACCTGTCCCTGATGGACGTGCCCGAGGCGGCGTTCTAACTGCTTCTAACTGGCCGCGACCTGGGCGTGCTGGTGGTTGCAGGTGTCGGAGAAGAACAGGATCGTCTTCGGCACCGCGGCGCTACCGCGGCTGCCGCAGTAGCGCTGGCCCAGCCCACCGCCGGCCGGCAGTTTCGTGGCCAGGAAGCTGACGAACTGCCGGTCGAGCGCGTCGTTGTCGCCGGACCCACCGGAATGGAAATTTGTCCGGGCGCCTGTCTTCGGGTCGATGACGATGTTGAAGTCGATGGCCCCACCCCTCGGATGCCGGCCGCTGTCGCAGCTGTGGCCGGTCACCAGGTTGTTGACCATCACGTGGTACCGGTCGGTGATCGCGACGAGCAACGTCAGCAGGCGCCGGTCCAGCCGGACCCTGGTGCCGCAGGGGCTGACGATGCTCCCGCCGGCCGCCGCGGTCCGCAGGTCGGACAGCACGCCGGGCAATCCGGTCAGCGCCCCGCCCCACCGGGCGAGCAGGACCTTCGCCGGCGTCGGCGGGCATGGCGACCGGGATGCGGGTCCGGACGGCCCGCCAACTCCCCCAGTGCCCCTTCACATTCGATCGATAGTCGAGCACCCCGTTGACGCCGACGGCGACGACGTCCATCCGTTGTCGGGCCTTGTCGTAGGTCAGCGCCGGGCTGCCGACGACCGACCCGCCGATCTGGTTCGGCCGGGCCCATCCGGTGCCCTTGCTGGAGATCAGGTAGACGTGCCGGTCGCCGCGGGTCGCCACCAGACGGAAGCTGCCGTCGGGCACGCGGATTGCACCGATCCCTGACCTGAACCCATGGGTGACCTCGGAGATTGCGCCCCAATGCTTGCTGCGCATGGACCTTCGCTGCACCACCCCGCCCTCGGTGGTCCAGAACACGTCGATCTGATAGCCGCTCGACTGGTACGTGATGGCCGGGGCGCCGTTCACGTGAGTGCCACCCAGGCGCTGGGGGGCCGATACCGAAGAGGCGTACTTCGTGACCAGGTAGACGGAGTGGTTCACGCCGACGGCGACCACCCACAAGGCACCCGAACTGGCTCGGATCGCGGCCGGGGCGCCGAGGTAGCGGCCCGTTCCCAGCACCGCCCACGCCGACCACCTTCCCGCGGTGTTGCTGCGGTGCCGGAGGCGGTGGTCGGTGCCGATGGCGAACATGTCGTAGCGCCCGGTGCTGTAGACGACGGCGGCACCGCTGAACGATCCGGTCATCCGGGTGACGTCCGAGAACCGGCCGGCCGAGGACTCGCCCAGCACGCCCGCGCTACGGTCGCTGAACGTGCCGGCAAGACGCAGCTTCCCCGAGCCCGTGGCGGCCGACACGGTCAGCCACCGGGGCGAGGTGGACACTGCGGCGGCCACGGATCCGGCGGTGACGGACCCGGCCACCGACCGCGCAGCAGCCACCGACCGGGCGGGGGTGCCGACCGAGGCCGCGGCCGCGGCCGGCGGGTAGGGCGACGAGTATCCCGACGGAGATCGCAACGGCCAGGAGCAGCGAAGACAAGCGTGGATGCCGGCGGCGCATCGAGATCCTTCCCGGCCGGCACCGGGCACGTCACATACACCAGGGCGGGCCGACTTGTCGTCAGGCGGCCCGGCGTGTCGCCCGACCTATCGGCCGGGCCAGTATCACCGAACGATCACGATGAGGCCAGCCAGTGGGGACATCTACCCCGTCCGGCAGTCCGTTTGCTCACTCGGTGTCCGTCGATGAGCGAATCTCAGCCGGTGACCCGGGCGATGGCCCGCATCTTGTTCACCGCGTCCAGCGCCGCAACCTTGTAGCCCTCGGCCAGCGTCGGGTAGTTGAACACCGCGTTCACCAGGTAGTCGATGGTGCCGCCGCAGCCCATCACGGTCTGCCCGATGTGCACGAGTTCGGTGGCCGACGAGCCGAACACGTGGACGCCGAGGATGGCCCTGGTGTCGGCGTGCACCAGCAGCTTGAGCATGCCGTAGGAGTCGCCGAGCATCGTCCCGCGAGCGAGTTCCCGATAGCGCGCGATGCCGACCTCGAACGGGACCATCTCCTCGGTCAGCTGGTCCTCGGTCTTTCCGACGTAGGACACTTCGGGGATGGTGTAGATGCCGATCGGCTGGAGGTCGCCGAGCCGACCGCCCACCGGCTCGCCGAACGCGTGGTACGACGCGCGCCGCCCCTGCTCCATGGCGGTGGCCGCGAGCGCTGGAAAGCCGATGACGTCTCCGACCGCGTAGATGTGCGGCACCTCGGTGCGGAAATGCTCGTCCACCTCGATCCGCCCGCGGTCCGCGGCACTGATCCCGGCGGCCGCGATGTTCAGCGTGTCGGTGACCCCCTGCCGTCCGGCCGAATACAGCACGGTGTCCGCCGGGATGCGCTTGCCCGACTCCAGCACGGTCAGCGTCCCGCCGTCGTGCTTCTGCACTTCCTTCACCGATTCGCCGAAACGGAAGGTGACGGCCAGGTCGCGCAGTTGGTACTTGAGTGCCTCGACCACCTCCAGGTCGCAGAACTCCAGCATCCGTGGACGCTTCTCCACGACGGTGACCTTGGTGCCGAGCGCGGCGAACATGGAGGCGTACTCGATACCGATGACGCCGGCCCCGACCACCACCATCGACGCCGGCACCTTGTCCATGCCCAGGATCTGGTCGGAGTCCACGATGGTCGCCCCGTCGAAATCGACCGTGGTCGGCCGGGCCGGGCGGGTGCCGACCGCGATGACCACGTAGTCGGCGGTGACCGACTGATGGACGTCATGGTCGGTCTGGATCTCCACGGTGTGCGGGTCGACGAACCGCGCGGTGCCGCTGTACAGGGCCACCCGGTTGCGGGACAGCTGGTTGCGGATGACGTCGATCTCCCGGCCGATGACGTGCTGGGTGCGGGCCGACAGGTCGGCCACGGTGATGTCGTCCTTGACCCGGTAGGAGTGGCCGTACAGCTCGCGCTGGTTGAGCCCGGTCAGGTAGAGCACGGCCTCGCGCAGGGTCTTCGACGGGATGGTGCCGGTGTTGATGCACACGCCGCCGACCATGTCCTTGCGCTCGACGACGGCGGAGCGCCGGCCCAGCTTGGCGGCCGCGATCGCCGCCTTCTGACCGGCCGGACCGGAGCCGATGACCAGCAGGTCGTAGTGATCCATGGCGAGCCTCCCAGGACACGGGTGCGCTCGGCAGGTCCGGTCGCGCAGCCCTATCGTCGCCCCGGCCGGTGCGGTTCCGCAGGGCGAGTCCCGGTCTACAGGTAGAGGCCGGTCCCGCCGGTCGAGGCATCGGTGGCCACCGCATGCAGGTCGCGCTCGCGCAGCACCAGGTAGGATTCGCCGGCGACCTCGACCTCGTACTGGTCCTCCGGGTGGAACAGCACCCGATCGCCGACCTTGACCGACCGAACATGTTGCCCTACGCCGGCGACCTCGCCCCAGACCAGCCGCTTGGCCACCTCCGCGGTGGCCGGGATGAGGATGCCGCCGCGAGAGGTGCGCTCCCCGGCCGAGCCCGGCTTCACCATGATCCGGTCGTGCAACATCTGGATGGCCTTGGGCGACTCGGGCATTGGCCGAGCGTAGTGCGCGGGCGGCGGGCAATCCGACGCCGGCTGAGCCGACAAACGCCAAGGACTCGACGACGCCCCGCGAAACGACGAACGCCGAGGACTCGAGGACGCACCGCGAAACGACGAACGCCGAGGACTCGAGGACGCACCGCGAAACGACGAAACGCCGAGGACTCGAGGACGCGCCAGCGGACTCGAACCGCAGGCGCGAGGAGCGGAGCAATCGGACACCGCGGACTCGAACCGCAGGCGCGAGGAGCGGAGCAATCAGACCAGCGGACTCGAACCGCAGGCGCGAGGAGCGGAGCAATCAGACACAGCAGAGACCCCGGATGGCTGCCAGGTCGGGGGTCCGGCAGCAACCCGGGGTCACTGTGCATATCGCTGCCACGGCCTCCGGCGTTACAGCCTGCGCCAAGTTTTTCTGCACGCGCATGAATCGGCTGGATGAGGGACCGGCCGCTCGGCCGGGCGAGCCGATGGTGACGGACCCGGATCCGGCGAGTTGAATGGCTGACAGCCGGCGGACACCCGCCGGGTTGACCCGATCGCTCCTGGAGGACCCCGTGACACAGCCCGAATGGCGCCCCGGCCAGGAACCGGTCCCGGGACAGCCACTACCGCCGCAATACCAACAGCCTCCGCCGGTGGTGTACGGCCAGGTCGGCGTGCCGGTCGAGCCGGTCGGCCCACCGCGACGAGTGGTCGATGCCGGACGGCTGTGGGCCGGTGGTTTCGCCACAGCGCTGGTGGCCGCGCTCATCGCGGTCGCCGGCATCCTCGTCGCCCGCGGTGTGCTGAAGATCCCGGTGCTGTCTCCGAAGGAGCAGGGAACGTGGGGCAACGCCACCACCCTGACCTACGCACTGGTGGCCTTCGGACTTGGGTTGATCGCCACCGGCCTGATCCATGCGCTGCTGATTTCAACCCCGTCGCCGTTCAACTACTTCGGCTGGATCATGGCCCTGGCCACCGTCGTCGGGGTGGCCCTGCCGTTCACCTCGGGCGCGGCGCTGGAAGCCAAGATCGCCACCGCGATCATCAACGGCCTGATCGGCATTGCGATCTGGGCGTTGACGGACTCGGCCGCACGGCGTTCGTTCAAGTTCGTGCAGCCCGGCATCGACCTGCAGTAACGGCGCCGCCCGAGCCAGGACAGAGACAGAACGACCCCGGAATGCTGTCGTGTGGACGGCACTCCGGGGTCGGCCCGGGTCGGTGATTCACCGCAGAGCGTTTATCGCAACTGGCGCTGGGCCATCAGGATCAGCTCGTCCCTCAGGGCCGGGGTCGAGGCCTGGTCGATGGCGCGGGAGACTTCGCGCCGGGAGCGTGCGGTCTCACGGTGGCTACGAATGGCCTTCGCGAGGCGAGACATGGGGATCCGTCCTTCAACAACTGCGTACTGCGGACCGGCGGCTTCGTGGGTCGAATCCAGGCTTCCGGTTCCGTCACCCATACAGACGTCATGGGATACTCCGATGTTCCACGATTCTCCGGTGAGTCCGGTCACATACCTGCGATTCGACGGCGTGAAGAGGCCAACACCCACCATTCGTAGGTGCGCGAGGGTGAATCAGTAGGTCAGGGCCAAGCCAGGGTCGGCCAGCAGCGCGCCCACGTCGGCCAGGAACATCGAGCCCTGCTGACCGTCGACCACGCGGTGGTCGAAGGACAGCGCCAGCTGGCACACCTTGCGCACCGCCAGCTGACCGTCGACCACCCAGGGTGCGTCCTTGATCGAGCCGAGGGCCAGGATGGCCGACTCGCCGGGGTTGATGATCGGGGTCCCGGTGTCCACGCCGAACACTCCGACGTTGGTGATGGTGAACGTGCCGCCGGTCATGTCGGCCGGCGTCGTGCGTCCGGCCCTGGCCACGTCGGTCAGCGACGGTGATGCGCCCCGGCCAGTCCACGCAGGTCCAGGGCGTCGGCGTCGCGGACGTTGGGCACCACCAGGCCGCGCGGGGTCGCCGCCGCGATGCCGAGGTGCACGTAGTGCTTGTGGACGATCTCACCGGCCGCCTCGTCCCAGATGGCGTTGACCTCCGGGGTGCGCCGCGACGGCCAGGCAGACCGCCCTGGCGGCGAAGGTCAGCGGGGTCAGCTTGATCCCGTCGAAGTCCGGACGCCGGCGCAGCCGGTCGCGCAACTCGATCATCGGGGTGACGTCGACGGTCAGGAACTCGGTGACGTGCGGCGCGGTGAACGCGCTGCGCACCATGGCCTCGGCGGTCATCTTCCGGACGCCCTTGATCGGGATCCGCCGCTCCCGGGTGGCCGGGTCGTAGCCGGCGGCCCCGTCGTCGCAACAGGAGTTCCGCGGGCGCCATCGGGCGGCGGTTCCGGCCGGCACACCGGCGAGCAGCCTCGAGGTCGGCCCGGGTGATCACGCCATCACGCCCGGCTCGGCCGCACGATTGCCAGATCGATACCGAGGTCCTTGGCCAGCTTGCGCACCGGCGGGGTGGCCAGCGGCACGCCCGAGAACCGTTGGGGACGGAGCGGGCGTCGCGGACGGCACCCGGAGCACTGTCCGCGGCCGGCTCCGCCGCGGGGCGGGCGGACGGCAGCGAACCGCCGGTGAACGAGGCGGCCACGGCGTGGACGATCGGGGCCGGTGCCGGACTGGCGTGCTTGCGCGGCCGGCGGGCCCCGGAGCCGGCGGCCGGGATGTAGCCGACCAGCGTGGCCGTACGGCCGTCGGCGGCCACCTCACCGATCTTGGCGCCGGCCTCGGCGTCGGCGACCGGCTGCCGGCGCGGCCGGCGCCGCTGCGCCAACCGCCGCGGGCGGGTGGTCGTCCGGCACCGGGCCGGCGTCCGGTTGGGTGTCGATGACGATGATCGGGGTGCCGACGTCGACGGTGATGCCGGGCTCGACCAGCAGCGCATGCACCCGGCCGGCGTGCGGCGACGGCAACTCGACGGCGGCCTTGGCGGTCTCGATCTCGACCATGATCTGGTTGACGGTCAGCTCGTCACCGACCGCGACCTTCCACTCGAGGACCTCGGCCTCGGTGAGGCCTTCGCCGACGTCCGGCATGGGAAACTTCTGCAGGCGTTCCATGATGTTCAGCGGTCTCGTTCTGTCGTGGGCCGGGTCGGCCGGGTCCTCAGTAGGCAAGCGTGCGGTCGACGGCGGCGAGCACCTTGTCCAGGTCGGGCAGGTACTCCTCCTCGAGCTTGCTCGGCGGGTACGGGGTGTCGAACCCGGTCACCCGCAGCACCGGCGCGGCCAACGAGTAGAACGCCTCCTCGGTGATCCGGGCGGCCACGTCGGACGGCCAGCGAGGCCTCGCGCGGCGCCTCGGACGACGACCACGCAGTGCCCGGTCCGGCGCACCGACTCGAGCACCGGGTCGAGGTCGAGCGGGGACAGCGTGCGCAGGTCGAAGACCTCGAGCGAACGGCCCTCGGCCGCGGCAGCCTCGGCGGCCGCGAGCGACCACCGGCATGGTGGCCCCGTAGCCGACCAACGTGGCCTCGATTGCCGCCGCGGCGCAGCACCGTCGAGAACGAGGACAGCCGATCCCGGTCCCGCGGCCGGGTCGACCGTGCCCTTCTCCCAGTACCGCCGTTTGGGTTCGAGGAAGATCACCGGGTCCTGGCAGGCGATCGCGTCCTGGATCATGTCGTAGGCGTCCTGCGGGTTCGCGCAGGCCACCACCCGGAGCCCGGCGATGTGGCAGAAGAACGACTCGGGCGACTCGGCGTGGTGCTCGACCGCGCCGATGCCGCCGCCGTAGGGGATCCGGATGACCACCGGCATCGGCGCAGGCGCCCTGGGTCCGGTAGGTCACCTTGGCCACCTGGCTGATGATCTGGTCGAACGCCGGGAAGACGAACCCGTCGAACTGGATCTCGCACACCGGCCGGTAGCCGCGCATGCGCCAGCCCGACCGCGGTGCCGACGATGCCGGACTCGGCCAGCGGGGTGTCCAGCACCCGGTGCTCGCCGAAGTCCTTCTGCAGCCCGTCGGTGATCCGGAAGACGCCACCGAGCTTGCCGATGTCCTCGCCGAGGATGACGACCTTGTCGTCGTCCTCCATGGCCTTGCGCAGGCCCATGTTCAAGGCCTTGCCCAGCGTCACGGTCTGCTTCGTGGTGGCCATGTCAGTGACCCGCCCCGCTCGCCGCCGGCGTCGGTATCGACGTCGTCGAAGCCGGCGAGGTACTCCATGAACTCGGCCCGCTGCCGCTCGGTCTGGTCGTGCGGATCGGTGTAGACGTGGTCGAACATGCGGTCCGACCGCCGGCTTCGGCATCGCCACGCAGAAGGCCCGGAACCGCGCGGCCAGCTCGGCCGCCTCGTCGTCGACCCCGTCGAAGAATGCCTGGTCGGCCAGCCCTCCGCGGACCAGGTGCACCCGCACCCGCTCGATCGGGTCGAGCAGCTTCCAGGCCTCGGTCTCGTCGGCCAGCCGGTAGCGGGTCGGGTCGTCGGAGGTGGTGTGCGCGTCCATCCGGTAGGTGAACGCCTCGATCAGCACCGGACCGTTGCCGGTGCGACACTCGTCCAGCGCCCACCTGGTGACGGCCAGACAGGCCAGCACGTCGTTGCCGTCCACCCGGATCCCCGGGAAGCCGTAGCCACGGGACGCGGTGGAACAGCGGCACCCGGGTCTGCCGCTCGACCGGCTCGGAGATCGCCCACTGGTTGTTCTGGCAGTAGAAGACGACCGGCGCGTCGTACGCGGCGGCGAAGACCATGCCCTCGTGCACGTCGCCCTGCGAGGTGGCGCCGTCCCCGAAGAAGCACGATCGTCGCCTCGTCGGTACTGCCGGGTCCGTCGCTGCTGCGGCCGATCACCCCGTCGAACTTCTGGCCCATCGCATACCCGGTGGCGTTGAGCACCTGGTTGCCGATGACGATGGTGTAGGCGTGGAACCGCTTCTCCTTGGGGTTCCAGCCGGTCTGATCGGTGCCCCGGAAGATGCCCAGCAACTCCGTCGGGTCGACGCCGCGGCACCAGGCGACGCCGTGCTCGCGGTACGACGGGAAGGCCATGTCCTGCGGGGCGCATCGCCCGGCCGGCGCCGATCTGCGCGGCCTCCTGGCCCAGCAGCGGCACCCAGATGGACAGCTGGCCCTGCCGCTGCAGCGCGTTGCGCCTCGCGGTCGAACCGGCGGACCAGCACCATGTCCCGGTACAGACCCTTGAGCAGGTCGGCCGTGACCTCGATCGGGAAGTCGGGGTGCTGGGTCAGCACCCCCTCCGGGGACAGGATCTCCACCAGGTCGCCCTGGCTGGTCGCCCGGAGACCCTGGACGACGTGGGCCGCACTGGCGGCCGAGCCCGCGCCGCGGGCGGGCAAGCGCCGGGTCCATCGCTTCCGATGTCATATGCGCACTCCTGTCGTGGGACGAACCGACCACCCGGGATCGCCGGGGGTCGGCACCGGCGTGGACGGCGCCACCGCGGGTGCGCGGCGCGTGCGCGTCGCCGTCGGCTCTGACGGTCGGACGGGCCGTGCGGCGCTGGTGCGCGTCGAAGGCCCGGTGCTGCAGATACTGACATGAATTGTGCCGCACCCGCTCGTCGCCACGGGCGACGCCGGGTGGTTCCTACGGTCGGACGGCCGATGCTCGGACGTGCGCGGGCCGCCTGGCTGGGCACGGTTCTACGATGTGGGATGGCCCCGTCCGGACGTGGGTCGAGCCGATCGGAGCAGCCCGGCACCGCGCCGGCGCGGACGTGTGCAGCGAGGAGATCGTCGTGGAGTTGGAACACCGGTTCGAGGTGCCGGTCGGTGTGGAGACCGCGTGGAACACGCTGCTGGACATGAACCGGGTCGGGCCGTGCTTCCCGGGAGCGACCCTGGAGACCGTCGACGGCGACGACTTCACCGGGTCGGTCAAGATCAAGCTCGGCCCCATCCAGCTCACCTACAAGGGCAAGGCCACCATCGTCGAAAAGGATCCGGTGCGGCACACGGCGAAGATCGAGGCCACCGGCAACGCGGCCCGCTCGTCGTCCACCGCGGCGATGCTCGTCACCGCCACGGCCACCCCGCTGGCGGCCAACCGGACCCAGGTCGACCTGGTCACCACGCTGTCGATCACCGGCCGGCCGGCCCAGTTCGGCCGGGGTGTCATGGTCGAGGTCGGCAACAAGCTGATCGGCCAGTTCGCCGACTGCGTGGCCAGCCAGCTCACCGGCACGACGGTCGGCGGCGCCACCCTGGTCGACGTCGAGAACCCCGACGAGATCGCCGCGGAGATCACCGAACCGGAGTCGTTCGCCGCGCCGGCCCCGGCGGCGGTCGGTGCGCACCGCACCCCCCAGGTGCGCAGTGCCCAGCCGGTCGACCTGTTGGAGACGGCCGGGGCGCCGGTGCTCAAGCGGGTGATCCCGGTCATCATCGCGTTGATCGCGCTCTTCCTGCTGCGCAAGCTCCTCACGAAGAACCCGGCGGCCGAGCCCGAGTCCTGACCGGCGCCGGTCCCGGACGCGAATTCCGCAAACCCCGGTGGCACCGGCGGCCCGTCCACTAGCGTCCCTGCTGGATGTGTCTCCGCTGGGTTTTACGACCCGGATGCGTGTCACCGTGCCGCAGGAGACGCCGGCTTCGGCGACCGCCCGCACCCGGAATCCGGCCGGTCCGACGAGAGGGTGATCGTGTCCCAGCCCTCGACGGCGGCGCCGGAGCAGGCCCTCGACGGCGAGCACCCGCCCCGGCGGCGGGGGCCGGCCCGATTTGTGCCGGTGCTGCTCGAGCGGCGGTCGCTGCTGATCCTGCTGGCGATCATCATCGCGGCCGGCACCGCTCTCCGGGTCCTGGGCGTCCGATGGGGGCTTCCGCTCGGATTGAATCCCGACGAACACGTCATCGTCGATGGCGCCCTCGACCTGGCCCGTCGGCACTCCTTCGAACCGTCGGTCTATTACCGGCCCGACCACGTCGAGATCCAGCTCAGCGATCTGGCCTACCTGGGCTTCGCCTACCTGGTCCGCGGCATGTCGCCGGACCAGCTCAACGCCGCCGACCCATCCGTGCTGCTGCTGATCTCCCGGCTGATCACCGTGGGCTTCGGGATCGGCACGATGGTGCTGGCCTATCTGATCGGCGCTCGGTTCAACCGGGCCATCGGGGTCATCACCACGGCGCTGGTGGCCTTCTTCCCGCCGTTCGTCCTCAATTCCCCGTTGGCCACCCCGGACGTGCCACTGACCTTCGCCTTCATGATGGTGATGCTGGGCTGCATGCGGTATCTGGCGGCACCCAGGTGGCGTCATCTGGCGTTCGCCTGCCTGGGGGTGTCGATCGGTTTCGCCATCAAGTATCCGGGGGCACTCGGCACCGTGGTGATCGCCATCACCATCCTCCTGAGTGCCGTGCCGCAACGGGACTGGCGCCGTGTCCTGATCCACGGGGCCGGCGCTATCGGGATGGTGGTCGGATTCCTGTTCCTCCTCTCTCCGGTGCTGTTCACCAACGCCTCGGTGGTGGTCGAGAACATGATCGGTGAGGCCGGCACCACCCATCCCGGCGCCGACAATCTCGGCTATTGGGGCAAGCTCGGCTTCTACGCCACCCAGTTCGGTACTGCGGGTGGGCTGATCCTGGTCCTGTTCTTCGGTCTGGGGGTGTACTTCTGCATACGCCTGCGACTGAGGGAGTCGGTGCCCTTGGTGCTCGGGGCGATCACCTGGCTGCTGCTGTCGGTCGTTCCGCTGCACTGGCCCCGATGGGGCTTGCCGATGTACCTGACGCCCCTGCTCATCGCCCCGATCGGCATCTACCACGGGACGAAATACCTGTTGGCGCGGCACCGCGAGGTCTGGGTGCAGTGGGCGGCGATGGGCGGTCATTGTCGCTCGTTGGGCTCAACCTGGTCGTCCGGGTCGGTCGCCGTCACGGCCGACCTGCTCGCCCCGGACACCCGGGTCGCAGGGTGCCGCCGCGCTGGCCACCCAGGGCATCACCCCGGCGCAACACCGTCTACGAGGGGTACACCCCGTTCCTGCGGCAGGCGGGACGAACTGCATCTTCGACCGGTTCTTCCTGGTCGACGGACGCCTGCAAGGTCGGTGGGCGCGACCCGGCCCGGTACGTGATGGTGAGCAGCGACAGCTACGACCGCTACTTCGCCGAGGCCAAGTACGCGAACATCCAGCACTTCTACCGACTGCTCGACGAGCAGTACCCGATGGTCGCCACATTCCGTCCCGTGCCGGACCCGACACCGACCGTCTTCACGCCCGGTCGCGATCGTCTCGATCGATCGCGCACATAGCCCTGCAGCTGGCCGGTGGGGGCACTGCCGGACCCGACCATCAAGGTGTACGCGATCCCCGCCGCCAACCGGCTGCCGGCGACCTCGGACACCGAGGCCCGTACGCCCATCGTCAGCTGTCCCTGAGGGCCGACCTGATCCGCGCGATGTGAAACAGTATCGGCCGTGAGCGCACCGCAGATCGTCCCGTTCGACGTCGACCACACCGCCATCGACGGCTTGGCGGTGATCACCATGAAGCAGATCTCCGAGCCCAGGGGCACCGTCCGTGAGTTGTTCCGCACGTCGGCGATGGCGCAGGCCGGGCTGCACGCCGGGCCGTGGCAGCAGATCAACGTCACCGAGACGGCGCGCGGCGCGGTCCGGGGGCTGCACGGCGAGGCGATGACCAAGCTGGTGGCGATCGCCGCCGGTTCCGCGACCGGGGCCTACGTCGACACCCGTCCTGACTCGCCGACGGTCGGCGCGGTGGTCACCGTCGATCTGGTGCCCGGGCGACAGGTGTTGGTGCCCGCGGGGGTCTGCAACGGGTTCCAGTCGACCAGCAACGAGCCCTCGCAATATGTCTACTGCTTCGACGCCGAGTGGGTGCCCGGAATGCCCGGCACGGCAGTGCATCCGCTCGATCCGGCCCTCGGCATCGACTGGCCCATCCCGGTCGATCCGGCCGACCCGGCCCAACTCTCGGCCAAGGACGCCGGCCAGCCGACGCTCGCCGAGGCCCTGGCCGCCTTGCGCGGTTGAGCGGGCCCACACCAGGCGCGGAGCGACCCCTACCTTCACCCGGCTGATCGCCAAGCCGAACTCGTTCCCCTGTGCGTCCGACCCCAGCGACGTGGCCACGGTGATGCTCTCACACGCGCTGATCGTAATTGTTCGATTTCGAGAGTGGAGAGCGGATATTTGATCGCTACTGCCGGGTCGGCGGGTGCGACACTCGGCGGGTGGAAGCGGCCAGCCTGCCCGACCCGGCCGTGGTGGTGTTGGTCGGGGCGTCGGGCTCGGGCAAGTCGACCTGGGCCGGGCAGCGCTACCGCGGTGGCGAGATCCTGTCCTCCGACGCGCTGCGGGCCGTGGTCGGGACCGGTCCGCACGATCTGGAAGCCTCGGCGGCGGCGTTCGGCGTCCTCGACACCGTGTTCGACGCGCGCCTCGCGCGCGGACTGACCTGCGTCATCGACACCCTGGGGCTGGACCCGGTGCGCCGGCGCGGCTACCTGGCCGGCGCCCGTTCCGCCGGGCTGCCCGCGGTGGCCGTACTGATGGACACTCCGGCCGCGGAATGCCGGCGCCGCAATGCGTCCCGGGACGTGCCGGTGCCGACGCGTGCGCTCGACGGTCAGTTGCGGGCCATCCGCGAGGTCGCTGCGACCATCGCCGACGAGGGCTGGGACCTGGTGATCACCGGCTCGTCGGCCGGCCCGCCCGAGGCGGCGCACCTGGCCGGCGCTTCCGCAGCCGCGGGGCGCCAGGCATCAGCGCCGGGCGAGTTGGAGTTCGTCCTGCAGATCTCCCGATTCCCCTGGGGCGACGACCCTCTCGGTTGGTTGGCCGCGGTCGCCGGGGCCGCGGCGGAGGCCGGCTTCTCCGGGGTCGCGCTGATGGATCACCTCATCCAGATCCCGCAGGTGGGCCGGGCCTGGGAGCCCATCCCGGAGCCGTGGGTCAGCCTGGCCGCCCTCGGCGCCCGGTTCCCCGGGCTGCGCCTCGGCTCGCTGGTCAGCCCGGTGACGTTCCGGGAGCCGGGGCTGCTGGCGAAGACGGTGGCCACCCTCGACGCGCTGACCGGTGGCGGCCGGGTGTTCTGCGGCCTCGGCACCGGGTGGTGGGCCCGGGAGCATGCCGCCTTCGGCCTGCCTTTCCCGACTCCCCGGGAGCGGCTGGATCGGCTGGAGGCCACCGTCGAAACGCTCCGGGCGCTGTGGTCGTCCGGGACCAAATCGTTCGCCGGCTCCCGCGTGACATTGCCCGAGACCACGTGCTATCCACGGCCGGCCGGGCCGATCCCGATCGTGGTGGGCGGCGCGGGGCCCCGCACCCTGCGGGTGGCCGCGCGGATGGCTGACGGGTGCAACGTCCGGACCGCCGACCTGTCCGCCGCGCTGCCGGTGCTCCGCGCGGAACTCGATCGCGCCGGCCGGACGGACCACGAGGTGGCGATCAGCGTGTTGGACGTGCCGATCATCGGCGTCGACCGCGCCGACGTCGCGGCGCGGGTGGAGCGGCTGCGCGGCCGGGCACCGGCGACGACCTTCGCGGCCAGGCACGTCGCCGGCACCGTCACCCACCAGGTCGGTCGCTATCGGCTGCTGGCCGAGGCCGGCGTACGGACGGTGTTCCTGGCGCTACCGGACCTGTCGGGTCCGGAAGACGTGGCGCGGTGCGCGCCGATCACGCAGGCATTCCGCCGGTGAGGACGGACTCCCTGGCCCCGTGATCATCACGGTCTTCGACCGGCCACTGGCCCGGGTCGACGCCGCGGCGGGGCGACGGGAACGGAGATCAGGCCCGGTAGCTCCGCTCGACTGCCGGGACCACGACGACGGTCACAGCGCCTTGGACACCGAGGACATGTTGAACCCGTCGACCCTGATCGAGGGCATGGCGCTGCGGGTGAACCAGTCGCTCCACTCCCGCGACAGGCACCGTTCGGTGCGGCCGACGTCGACCCCGTTGCGCAGCACGTCGAACGGCGACACGTTGAACCGGAAGTTGTTGACCGCGGCGGTCACCTCGCCGTGCTCGATCAGGAAGACCCCGTCCCGGGTGAGCCCGGTGAGCAGCATGGTCATCGGATCCACCGGCCGCAGGTACCACTGGGAGGTGACCAGAAGCCCGCGGTCCACCTCGGCGATCAGGTCGTCGATGCCTCTGGACCTGGTCGCCGCCGACCAGCACCAGGTTGTCCGGCGGCGGGGTGAACCGCTCACCGAATTCGGCCGCCGCGGCCCGGGTGCAGGTCAGCCCGGACACCGACCCGTGCCGGAGGAACTCCGACAGCCCGATCGGCATCCCGTTGTCGAACACCGAGACCTCCTCGGTCGAGGTCGCGGTGGCCAGGAACGGCGCACACTCCAGGCCCGGCTCGGCGGGGTCGCCGTACAGGGACAGCGGTCGATCAGCAAGGCGCTCACCGAGTTTGGTTCCCCCACCGGGCTTCGAGAACGGCGAACGTCCCTCCTCCGCCGCTCGCAGTCCGTTGAACCAGAGCATCGGAAGCATGAAATCGGCGACCGCGGTCGGCGGAAGCACGGTGGTGTACCGGCCCGCCGGGAGCTCGACCTGCCGTTCCGACCAGGCCAGCCGGTCGGCCAGGCCGCGGCTCGTGGCCAGCACATCGACGTCGGTGAAATCGGTGGTCGAGTGACCGGCCCACGACGACCGGGTCAGATCAGCGGACTTGGCGTTCACCTCCAGCGTTCCGGTCGGCTGCACCCACCGGCGGCGCACTCCGGTGGAGCTGCCCAGATAAGTGGTGGTGACCTCGTGCCGGGCGAAGCCGTACAGAATCCGCGCACCCGTCCTGGCCTCGTCGAATGCCTCGGCCAGACCGGTCACAAGTGCGTCGTACACCGCGAAGTCGGTGCTCGCCGGTGGGGCGTCGAACGCGCGGCGTCCTGGTCCCGGTAACGAGCGGGGCTGCGTCCTTGGCCGGGCCGGCCTGCGCTGCGGTCCGGGCCGCTTGCTCGGCGGCGTGCACCACGGCGGCGATCGACTCCCGCGAGGTGGCGGCGTCCGCGGAGGCCGCCACGGTGCCGGCCGACCCGCCGAAAAAGGCCACCACGAACCAACTGAGATCCTCGGCGACCCCGTTGGTGGTCACGTGTTGTTGGCCCAGCGCACGTTGGCCCGACTTGTTGCGTTGACCACCACGACGCAGCCCTGCTCGGCCGTGCCGGCCGCCAGGGCGATCTCGACCAACTCCGGCGCACTGACCAGGGTGCTCACGCTCATGCCGGCCACCTTCCTGCACGGCGTTGAGCACGCGGACATTTCGGAAGCGGGCCGACGGGCAGCCGTGCGAGACCGCGGCCACCTGCCCCGGTTGGCCCTTACCGCAGTTGAAAGCGCCGCCCAGGACGAAGGTCTCCGGCCCACCCGACTGCGTCCATGGAACCCCAGAAGTCCGTGGTCGTCGCCTGGTACGCGACGTCACGCAGCTGGCCGGCCAGCTTGCCGTCGGACGATCCGGTAGAACCGTTGTCCGGTGAACTGGAAGTTGTAACGCTGCATGTCGATCGACCAGGACTTGTCCCCGACCACGTAGATCCCGTTCTCGACGCCGGCGATCAGGTCGTCGGTGCTACCGCCGGCCGGGTCCGGCTGGAGCGAAACGTTGGCCATGCGTTGGATCGGGATGTTCCCGGGCGAGTCGGCATGGGCGCACCCGTTGGACCGCTCCAGCCCGAGTCGGCGGGCGAACACCCGGTCCAGCTGGTACCCGACCAGGACGCCGTCGGTGATGAGGTCCCAGCGCTGCCCGGCGACCCCGTCGTCGTCGTAGCCGACGGTGGCCAGACCGTGCTCGACCTTGCGGTCGCCGGTCACCTGCATGACCGGTGAGCCGTACCGCAGGCTGCCCAGCTTGTCCGGGGTGGCGAAGGACGTCCCGGCGTAGGCCGCCTCGTACCCGATCGCCCGGTCGTACTCGGTGGCGTGTCCGATCGATTCGTGGATGGTCAGCCACAGATTCGACGGGTCGATCACCAAGTCGTACCGGCCGGCGGTGACCGAAGGCGCCTTGATCTTCTCGGCGAGATAGTCCGGCATGCGGGTGATCTCGTCGTCCCAGTCCCACAGATCGCCGGTCAGGTACTCCCAGCCCCGGCCGACCGGCGGAGCGATGCTGGCCATGGTCTCGAAGGAGCCGGCCGCCGCGTCCACCGCCGTGGCGGTGAGTGCGGGCTCCAGCCGGACGCGCTGCTGGGTCGTTGTCGTGCCCGCGGTGTCGGCGTAGAACTTGTTCTCCTTGACCTGGAGGATCGAGGCCGGCGGTGTGCGCCACCCCGTCGGCGGCCAGCAGCCGTTCGGACCGATCCAGCAGCAGGGCCATGCGGTCCGCGGACGGAATGTCGAAGGGATCGACGTCGTAGGCGGAAATCCACGTCACGTCGCGATGGACCGGTTCGTCGGCCCGCTCGACCTGCTCGGCGACGACGGGCGTGAGCGCTCGGGCGACGGCAACGGCCCGGCGGGCCGCCGCGGCGGCGGCGTCCGGCGTCGGGTCGACGGCCGACGCGAAACCCCAGGTTCCGTCCACGATCACCCGCACCGCGTAGCCGACGGTGGTCGCCTCCACCGCCGATTCGACCGCGGTGTCACGCACCGACAGCGAACCGGTGACCAGCCGTTCCATCCGGAAGTCGGCGAATGCGGCGCCGGCGGCGGTGGCGGCGCTCAGCGCGGCATCGGCCAACGTGCGCAGGGGCAGGGCAAGAAAGGCCTGGTCGATCTGCCGATCCGCGTTCATCGAGGGGTTCAACGAGGGGTTCAACGACACTCCGCCACCCTATGCCGGGCCGGGTTGCGAGCTGGTCAGGTTGTCCACCTGCACCGGCTCGATGGGGTCGGCCGGGACGAAACCGAAGATCTGCCCGTAGAAGCTCAGCTCGGCCTCCTGGGCTCGAATGATGTTCTCCGCCATGCGAAATCCGTGGCCCTCGCCGGGAAACTCGATCAGCGCGACGGGCAGGCCCTTGGCCCGCAGCGCGTCGGCCATCGCGTGCGCCTGGTTGGGCGGGACCACCCGGTCCTCCGCGCCCTGCAGCAGGATGATCGGACAGTTCAACCCGTCGATGTGGTGCAGCGGGGAGCGCTCCCGGTAGGTGGCTTCGGCCTGCGGGTACGGCCCGACCAGTCCGTCGAGGTAACGCGATTCGAACTTGTGTGTCTCCCGGGCCAGCATGGCCAGGTCACCGACGCCGAAGTAGGACGCACCGGCGGCGAAGGTGTCGCGGAACGCCAGCGCGGCCAGCGTGGTGAAGCCGCCGGCGCTTCCGCCCCGGATGGCCATCCGGCTCCCGTCGACGATCCCGCGGCGCGGCGAGGAACTCCGCACCGGCACAACAGTCGTCGACGTCGACGATGCCCCACCGCCCCTTCAGCCGCTCGCGGTAGGGCCGCCCGTAGCCGGTGCTGCCGCCGTAGTCGACGTCCAGAATGGCGAAGCCGCGCGATGTCCAGAACTGGTATCCGGGGGTGTACGTCCTGCTCGCCGCGCCCGTCGGGCCACCGTGCGAGCACACCAACAGCGGGGGCCGATCCGCCTCGGGGCCCTGGTAGTCGGCATTGACCGGTCGGTAGAGCAGGCCGTGTGCGGTGGCGCCGTCCGGCGTCGGCCAGCTGATCTGTTCGGCCCCGGACAGGTACGCCGGATCCGGGGCCAGGTCCGACGCGCGCCGGAGCACCCGCTCGTGGTCGTGGTCGCGTCGGTGCTCGTGAGGGTGCTCGAGCCGGACGACGGCGGCGGGCGCGGTGCCCGCGCCGGCCAGGTAGGCCACACCGTCGGTGGTGGCGGCCAGGTCGCCGAAGGTGTCACCGTCGACGTCGAGCTGCGTGAGCTCACCGGTGTCGACATCGACCAGTCCCAGTCCGGTGGTCTTCGGCGACCGCCAGCGCACGGCCACGCACCCGTCGGCCAGTTGCGCCCAGTTCCCGCCGCCGAAAACCCAGGCGGGCCCGGCGAACTCGGCATCGCCGGGATGCACCGGGGCCGGCGTGCCGGATTCGGGATCCACCAGGTAGGGGTTCCACCAGTCGGATCGGTCGGACATCACCAGCAACCGGCCGTCGGCCAGCCAGCCCGGTTCGACCAGGGACTCGCGGGACCCGTGGCCGAGAATCGGGGTGATCGCGCTGACCTCGCCGTGCTCCGCCACCCGGCCGGTCCACAGTACGGTGGCGTCCCACGGCATGTCGGGGTGTTCCCAGGTGAGGAAGGCCAGTCGGCTGCCGTCGGCGGAGAATCGCGGACCCGCCACGAAGTCGTGCCCGTCGGCGACGACCTCGCCGTCCTGGTCAGCTCCGTCCAGGGCGATCCGGACCAGGGTGTTCTGGGGCTCGCCGTCGCCGCGGTGGTCCTCGCGCACCGCGAACAGGAAAGCCCCGGACGGGTGGATGGTCAGGTCGGCGAACCGGAGCACATTGTCCGGCAGGTCGGTCGTGATCGGTGTCGGCTCGAGGTCCCCGGGCCCGAGCCGGTACAGCCGGCCGTCCGCAAAATTGGAGAACACCACGGTGCCGTGGTGGACCGCGTAGGCGCCTCCGCCGTATTCATGGACGCGGGTACGCACATTGAACGGCGCGGGCGTCAGCTCGGTGGCGGTGCTGTCGCCCGCGCTGCGGACGAGGACCTGGCGGCCGCGCTCGGTCGCCCGGCCCTCCAGCCAGTACACGTCCGAGCCGTCGGCCCGCACCGAGCCGAGCCCGACGGTGTCGGCGGTCAGCGAGGCGGCGGTGATCGGGGAAACCCAGGATCCGTAGGGGGCCGTGGTGGTCATCGCACAGTTCTACCCGCCCCGGATGCCGCGGCCCGCCCCGGACCGGCAGCGCCGAGGTCTCAGCCGCCGGTGCTGGCGCCGGCTTCCGCCTCGGCGACCTTGGTCCGCACGTCGTTCATGTCCAGACCCCGGACGGCGTCGATGACCTGGTCCAACGCGGCCGGCGGCAGCGCACCCGGCTGGCTGAATACCAGGATGCCGTCGCGGAAGGCCATCAGCGTGGGGATGGATCGGATGTCGAAAGCCGCGGCGAGGCCCTGCTGGGCCTCGGTGTCGACCTTGCCGAACACGATGTCCGGGTTGGCCTCGGACGCGGTCTCGATAGGTCGGCGCGAAGGCGCGACACGGCCCGCACCAGGAGGCCCAGAAGTCAACCAGGACGATGCCGTCCTCGGTGACCGTCTTCTCGAAGTCGTTCTCGGTCAAAGTGGTCGTTGCCATCAGCGGCGCAGCCTTCCTTGTTGATCTCACCCGTCCAAACGCCCCGCGCCCCGACGAAGATTCCTGGTCCTGCGAGGATCAACTTCGACTACGAGGATGAAGTTGACTCCACCAGCCACTTTGATCACACAGACTGCGAAGTTGATCCTCGCAGCGCTCGTCGACCCTCAGCCGCTGGCCGGGCCGACCTCGCCGGCCGCTGGGTGACCGTTCGTGGCGACGTCACCGTCCGGGTGCTGCCGGGCCGGGGCCGAGGCCGGCTCCTCGCCGGCGCGGTACTCGAACGCGTCCTCCTCGGCCTGCTCCACCTCGACGCGGCGCTTCACCCGCCCGAGACCAGGGACGGAGCCGAGCAATTCGTTCATCACCCGGGAGACGTCGAGCAGGTCACGCAGGTCCGGCGCGACGGTCGAGAGGGTGTCGAGGACGGGCAGGATGTCCTTGTCGAGTTTGTCGACGATGCTCGGCAGGGTGTCGATGAGTTGGACGACGGCGTCGACCTCGTCCGGGCTGGTGGTCTCGGCGATCCGGGACACGATCGGCGCCATGGTCTCCAGAGTCGGCTGGTAGGTGTCCAGCAGCGGGGTCACCCGCTCGGTCAGGGCCTGCGCCTGGTTCACCACGCCGGCGGTCTGGTCGACGATGCCGTGGACCCGTAGTTGAATCGCCTCCACGTCGCCGACCAGCGCATCCGCGCGCTGCCCGGTCGCCTGCACCGACGTGATGAGCACGTCGGCCTTGGCCACGAGTGCCTCGATCTGCTCGACGACCGGCTCGATCCGGCCGACCAGGGCGATCACCCTTGGCACCAGGGTCACCGCCTGCTCCGTCGCCTGGTAAACCTGGCCGGTCAGTCGGACGAGGTCACCGGGACCCGGGATGCGCATGCCGCTGAGCCTACGAGCGGCGCGATGGACCTGCTCGACGCCGGCCGTGTGCGTTGGCCCGGACAAAGCCGCTGCGAGGATCAACTTCCGCTGTTCTGGGACCAGAGTGACGCGAGTCGCCAACTTCGTCCTCGTAGTGGAAGTTGATCCTCGCGGGACCGGGGTTCAGTGGCCGCGGGCGATCCAGTCCTCGAGGTGCGGAGCTTCGGCGCCGATGGTGGTGTCGTCGCCGTGGCCGGTGTGCACGACGGTGGACGGGGGCAGGGTGAGCAGCCGGCGGCTGATGCTGTCGATGATGGTCGGGAAGTCGGAGAACGACCGTCCGGTGGCGCCCGGACCGCCGGAGAACAGCGTGTCGCCGCTGAACACCACACCCGTTTCGCTGAGCTCGGGGAAGTACACGCAGACCGCGCCGGGGCTGTGCCCCGGCGTGTGCAGCACCGTGCCCTCGACGCCGGCGACCCTGATGCTCGCGCCGTCGACCAGGTCGGCGTCCGGCCGCCGGTCCCGGTGCTTCATCCCCCACAGCGGCGCGTCGGCCGGGTGTAGCAGGATCGGCGCCCCGGTGCGGGCGGCCAGCTCCGGAGCCGCGTCGATGTGGTCGTCGTGCCCGTGCGTGCACAGGATCGCCACCACCCGCCGGGTGCCGACGGCGGACGCGATCGAGGCGGCGTCGTGGGCGGCGTCGATCACCAGCACGTCGTCGTCGTCGCCGATCAGCCAGACGTTGTTGTCGACCTCCCAGGTGCTCCCGTCCAGCGAAAATGTCCCGTGCGTCACGATCTTGTCCACTCGAGCCGTCATGCGTTTCACCCTGCCATGGGCCGGTGGTGACACCGAATCGGGCGACGACCGTCAGGCGTACGCAGGCGCCGTGAGCAGCAGCCACCTGGCCAGATGCACGGCGAACGAGGACCGCACCAGCACCCTGAGCTGATCGTCCGCGGCGCCGGGCTCACCGTCGGAGACGATGATCACCGCGCACTGCGCGAGCAGCGTCTGCGCGCACCGACCCGGCCGGAGCCGGGCCAGATCGACGCCGGTGCCGTGGGCCAGGACATCCCGGGCCCGCGGGCCGGCCACCCGGAGCACGGTGCGCGCCGCCGACACGTCGACCGCCGCGCCGTGCACCCCGACCGCGCCGGCGAGCCGGCCGGTCAACTCCCCGCCGTGACCCGGCCCGGACAGCACCAGATACTCGTCCGGGCCCAGGCACAGCACCGTGTCCGCTCCGGCCGCCGCCGCCTCTCCGGTGGCCGCGGGCAGCGCGGCGCCGAGCAGGCCCGTCACCCGCGCGGCGGCGTCGGTGCCCGCTCGGACCCGCAGGTTGACCTGGGTGCAGAGCGGAATCTCGGCGACGCTCACCCCGGCCGCGGGACGGCCCGCGCCGATCGCGAACAGCTCGTCGGCCAGGTCGGCCAGCGGTGATCTCGGCAGGCCGACCGGGCCCGGTGCTGCCGCCGGGTGCAGCACCGCGAGGTCGGAGAGTCCGTCCCGACGCAGTCCGTCCGGATCGACCAGCACCGGCCCGACCACGGCGACCGGTCGCGGCACGCCGTCGACCACGACGTGCACGGTGCTGCCGATCCGATCCCGGCCGGCGGCGCACAGGGCCAGCGCGAACGGCCGCCCCAGCGCCTGCGACGGGTAGGACGACGTGACGTGGCCGAGCATCGGCACCGGCGGGGCGGGTAGCGCGCCCTGGGTGATCACGTCATCGTCGACGAGCTGGGATCCCTCGGGGAGCACCAGGTCCCGGTCCACCGGCAGCAGTCCGACCAGCTGCTTGCGGTCGGCCCGGTGGTTCTCCGGCCGGGCGTGCGACCGCTTGCCCAGATAGTCCGCCTTCTTCTTGGAGACGACCCAGGACATGCCGAGATCCTGCGGGGTGACGGTCCCGTCGGTGTCCTGCCCGATGATCGGGTAGCCCTTCTCGGCCCGCAGCACGTGCATGGTCTCGGTGCCGTAGGGCACCAGCCCGATCGGCTGTCCGACCGCCCAGACGACGTCCCACAGCGCGGCGGCATCCGACCAGGCGACGTTGATCTCGTAGGCCAGTTCGCCGGAGAACGAGATACGAGCGATCCGGGCCGGTAGCCCGCACACGTCGGTGTCCCGCCAGGTCATGAACCCGAAATCCTCGTTGGCCACGGACAACTCGGGGGCGAGCGCACCGACCAGCTGCCGCGAATACGGTCCGACCACGACCATCGTCGCCCACTGCTCGGTGACCGACGTGCACCCCACCCGCAGGTGTGGCCATTCGGTCTGCAGCCATTCCTCCAGCCAGTCCAGGATTTTCGCCGCATTGCCGGTGGTTGTCGTGAGCAGGAAGTGGCGTTCGCCGAGCCGGAACACCGTGCCGTCGTCCAGGATCATGCCGTCGACGCCGCACATCACCCCGTAGCGGATCGCCCCGACCTTGAGGGTGGACATCAGGTTCGTGTAGATCAGATCGAGGAAGGCGCCGGCGTCCGGCCCCTGGACGTCGATCTTGCCCAGGGTGCTGCCGTCCATGAACGCGACATGTTCTCGGGCCGCGCGACTTTCCCGGGCCACCGCGGCGGCCAGGTCCTCCCGTCCGCCACCGGGCAGCTCCTGCGGGTAGTACCAGGGACGCTTCCACTGGCCGACGTTCTCGAACAGCGCGCCGTGCGCGACGTGCCAGGCGTGCGGCCCGGTGGTGCGGATCGGGTCGTACATCTCGCCCCGCTCCCGGCCGGCCAGGGCGGCGAAGGCCACCGGCAAATAGGGCGGGCGGTAACTGGTCACGCCGATGTCGCCGGGTGCCCGGCCCAGCAGCCCGCTGACGATCGCCGAGGCCAACAGACCCGCGCCCCGACCCTGATCGTGCGCGGTGCCGGCTGTGGTGTAGCGCTTGACGTGCTCGACGGAGACCAGGCCGGCGCCGGTGGCCCGGGCCAGATCGGCCACGCTGACGTCGCGCTGCAGGTCGACGAAGTGGTCGGTCAGTTCGCGGACCGGGACCCCGTCGGGCGCAACCAGGGGCAGCGGGAGCGGCGGTTCCGGGTAGGTGTCCAGGCCGTCGTCGGGTGGGTCGAGCGAGGGGATGCCGGCCGGGACGAACGCGTGGCCCGAGCGCGGCGGCCGCGCCGACCGCGGCCTCGCCGGCCGAGGCACCGGCCCGCTCGCCGTCATCGACGATCTCGGCCGTGGTCCGCAGGCCGGCGGCGGCGCCGGCCAGGGTGACGCCGGGCAGGTACCCGGCGGCCACGAACGCGCCGCTGGATTCGTCGTAGGCGAGCCGGCCACCGCCCTGGGAATAGAGCTGGGTCACCGGGTTCCAGCCACCGGACACCGCGACCAGGTCGGCCTCGAGCCGAGTGGTCGCGCCGTCCGCGAGCCGGCGCACCAGCACCGCGCCGACGCACGCCCTCGGCATCGGGCAGCGCCTCCGCGACCACCCAGCCGTGCAGCACGGCGCCGCTGGCGAGTCGGGCCGCCGGCGTCGGCGACGGATCGCCGTCCGGCGTCCGCGGATCCACCGTCACCACGTGGGCGCCGGCGGCGAGCAGGTCACCGGCCACCCGGTAGGCGTCGTCGTGGGTGGTGAACAGCACCACCCGGCGGCCGGCCAGCACGCCGTAGCGGTGCAGGTAGGCCCGCCCCGCCTCGGCGGCCATCACGCCGGGAAGGTCGTTGCCGGCGAAGACGATCGGCCGTTCGAGCGCGCCGGTGGCCAGCACGACCTCGGCGGCCCGGATCCGGAGCACCCGTTCCCGCACTGCTCCCGGGGCCGGATCGGGCGCGGCGCCCGAACTTCTGTACGGCAACGAGATAGTTCGCGTCGTAGCGGCCGATGACGACCGTGCGAGTCAGCACGCGTGACGTTGGGCAGGGCGGTCAGACGAGCCGAGATGCGCTGCGCCCATGATACTTCGGTGTCGGTGAGTAGCGATCCACCGATCTCGGGACGTTCGTCCAGCACCAGCACCCGCGCGCCGGTGGCCCCGGCGGCGAGCGCGGCGGCGAGGCCGGCCGGCCCGGCGCCGACCACAGCGACCTCGCAGTGTCGGTACAGGGCGTCGTAGTCGGCCGGATCGACCTCGTCGACCAGCCGGCCTCGCCCCCACAGGCTGACGGCGCGGAGCCCGTCCACCGCTTCGATCGTCGTCATGGTGGCCAGCGGTTCGGAATAGGGCGCCACGATCCCGGCGATGCCGGTCGGCTCCTCGGAACCCGCGGCAGTCGATCCCTCGGGGACGACCGTGCAGCACGGACCGGCCGACGACCAGCCGGCCGGCGGCGAGCAGCGCCGAGGCCAACGTGTCGCCGGGGTGGGCGGGAAGCGGGTCGCCGTCGAACGCGACGTCCAGCCGACGGGATCGGTCGATCCGCCCGCCGGCGGGCAGCCGGCCCGGCGTCATGTGCGGTCCGCCCGAGGGGCACCGTGCGCAAGGTGCGGCCGCGGCTCGCCGGGTCGGTACACCGCGAGAAATTCGTAGGTCACCGTGTCCCGGACAGCGTTGAACCAGCGGCGGCAGCCGCCGCTGTGTACCCAGCGTTCGGCGAACGCGCCCTTGAGGTTGTCCCGTACGAACAGGTAGTCGGCCCACTGCTCGTCGGTCAGCTCGGAGCCGCCACCCTCGGGATACGGCACGTGCGCCTGGCCGCCGTAGCCGAACTCGATCTCGTCGCGCGGGCCGCACTCCGGGCACGGTATGAGCATCATCAGTGCGCCACCGCCGCAGCGCCGTGTTCGTCCACCAGCCGGCCGCTGGTGAACCGGTCCAGGCCGAACTCGGCGGCCAGGGCGGGCACGTCACCGGTGTCCAGCAGCTCGGCCATCAGCTGACCGATTCCCGGCGTCGCCTTGAAACCGCCAGTCCCCCAACCACAGTTGACGAAGAGATTCTGCACCGGAGTCGGCCCGATGATCGGCGAGGCATCGGGGGTGGTGTCCACCACGCCGGCCCAGGTGCGCAGCACGTGCGCGCGAGAAAAGATCGGGAACAGTTCGACCGCCGCGGCCATCTGCCGCTCGATGATGTGGAACGCCCCGCGCTGGCCGTATCCGTTGTAGGTGTCCACCCCGGCGCCCATGACCAGTTCGCCCTTGTGCGCCTGGGACACGTAGACGTGCACCGCGTTGGACATCACCACCGTCGGATGGATCGGCTCGAGCAGCTCGGACACCAAGGCCTGCAAGGGGTGTGACTGAACCGGGAGCCGGAAGCCGGCCAGCCGGGCCAGCACGGCCGAGTGGCCGGCGCCGATGATGGCCACCCGGTCGGCGCCGATCGGGCCCCGACTGGTCTGCACGCCCCTGACCGTGCCGTCGACGACGTCGAAGCCGGTGACCTCGCAGTTCTGGATGAGATCGATGCCGGCGGCGTCGGCGGAGCGGGCGAAACCCCAGGCCACGTAGTCGTGTTTGGCGATCCCGGCGCGCGGCTGGTAGGTGCCGCCGAGCACCGGGTACCGTAGGTCGGCCGAGGTGTTCAGGATCGGGCAGAGTTCCTTGGCGACCGACGGCGTCGACCCATTCGGCGTCGACCCCGTTGAGCTTGTTCGCCTCCACCCGGCGCCGGGAGTCCCGGACGTCCTGCAGTGAGTGATCCAGATTGAGCACCCCGCGCTGGGAGAACAGGATCGGGTAGTCGAGGTCTTCGGCCAGGTGTTCCCACAGTTTCAGGGCGTGCTCGTAGATCGCCGCGGACGCATCCCACAGGTAGTTGGACCGGATGATGGTGGTGTTGCGGGCCATGTTGCCGCCGGCCAGCCAGCCGCGCTCGAGCACCGCGACGTCGGTGACGCCGCGCCGGGCCAGATAGTGGGCGGTGGCCAGGCCATGACCGCCCCCACCGACGATGACGACCTGGTACTGCCGCTTGGGTTCCGGGTTGCGCCAGAGGAAGTCCGGGTGCTCGGGCAGGTCCGCACCGGGACCCCGGGACGTGACTCGCGGTCTCAGCATCGGATCTTCTTCATCTCCGGGTCGAAGGCCGGTTCTGCGGTGACAGTGGCACGGTAGCGCGTGTCGAACCAGCCGATCTCGACGGTGCTGCCCGGTTCGGCCAGCCGCGCCGGTAGCCAGGCGTAGGCCAGCGGCACGCCGAGCGTGTAGCTGAACGCCGCCGAGGTGACGTAGCCGACCGATTCCGCACCGTCGTATACCGGCTCCGAACCCAGCACGATGCCGTTCGGTTCCTCGACGGTCAGCAGGCACAGCCGGTGCGCTGCCGGTGGCCGCGCCGCCACACCGGCCCGGCCGAAGAAGTCGGCGGTCGACCGGACGGCGAAGTCGAGCCCGGCCTCGTCCGGACCGTGCTCCGATGGTCATGTCGGTGCCGAAGGACCGGTAGCCCTTCTCGATCCGGAGCGCGTTGAACGCGCCGCGGCCGGCGGCGATGATGCCGTGCTCGGCACCGGCGTCCATCAACAGGTGCCACAGCACCATGCCCTGGTCGGCCGAGGTGTACAGCTCCCAGCCCAGTTCGCCGACATAGGACAGCCGCATGGCAGTGACTCGCACCGGTGCCCAGGTAGCACTCCTTGGCCCGGAAGTACTTGAACCCGTCGTTGCTGAAGTCGGTCGCGGTCAGCGGTTGGACGACGTCCCGGGCCCGCGGGCCCCAGATGCCGAGGCAGCAGGTCCCCGGGGTGAGGTCACGGATCTGCACGGTGTCGGCCCACGGCGAGCTCCGCAGGTGCCGAGTGAGCCAGTCCTGGTCGACCGCACCGTTGGCGCCCGACCTGGTATCGCTGCGGACCCAGCCGGGCCACGGTGACATCGGATCGGATGCCACCGTCGACGTCGAGCAACAGGCAGTAGGTGACCGATCCGACCGACTTGTCGATCTTCCCGGTGACCATGGCGGTGAGGAATTCGGTGGCTCCCGGTCCGGCGATCTCGAGCCGCTTGAGCGCCGTCATGTCGTACAGCGCCACATCGGTGCGGGTGATGGCGGCCTCGGCGGCGATCACCGGTGACCACCACTGGCCCGCCCAGTCATCCGGCCGGGGCACGTGCCAGCCGGTGTCCCGCGTCGAGCCGAGCAACCGGGCGTTGGCCTGGTAGAAGTGCGGGCGTTCCCAACCGTTGGCCTCCAGGAACACCGCGCCGAGGTCCTGCTGTTGCCGGTAGAACGGCGAGGTCCGCAGCGGCCGCGGATCTCCCATCGGCTGCAGCGGATGCAGGATGTCGTAGACCTCGACGAAGTTCTGGCAGTCCTTGGCTTCGATGTAGGCCGGAGCGAGTTGGTGCATCTCGAACCGGTTGACGTCGCAGGCGTGCAGGTCGAACGTCGAATGCCCGTCCACCAGCCACTCGGCCATGGCCCGCGCCACCCCGGCCGAGTGGGTCACCCACACCGCCTCCGCGGTCCAGAAACCGTCGAGGGTGGAATGCGGCCCGAGCAGCGGCATGTTGTCGGTGGTGAACGAAAAGACTCCGTTGAACGGGTTCTCCAGCACGATCCGGCCGGCGGCGTCGGCCACCGACGGCAGCATGCGCCGGGTCTCGGCCAGCGCGAACCGGAAGTCGTCCGGGGTGAACGGCAGGACCGACGGTTGGCCGTCGACACTGCTCATGTTGCTGAACTGCTTCCAGGGCAAGAGCTCTGCTTGGGCCACCGGGATCGGCCGGTGCCGATACGAGCCGATCCCCAATCGCTCGCCGTTCTCCCGGAAGTACAGGTCGGCGTCCTGGTGCCGCAGCACCGGCCGGACCACCTCGGCGCGCCGGCCGACCAGCGGCGCCACCGGTGCGGTCCAGGCGAACTGGTGCGCGAGCGGGGTGAGGGCCAGGGTTTGGCCGACCATCCCGGCCACCGTCGGACCCCAGATGCCGGCGCAGCAGACGACGACGTCGGCCGGTAGGTCGCCCACGTCGGTGCGGACGCCGGTGACCCGGTCACCGGTGGTCAGCACGTCGAGCACCTGGGTGCGGTCGAGCACCGTCGCCCCCCGGTCGGTGGCGCGCGACAGTTGAGCGGCGACCGCCCGGACCGCCTTGGCGATGCCGTCCTCCGGTACGAAGAGCCCACCGAGCACGTGGTCGGGATCCAGCAGGTCGAACCGGGCCAGCGACTCGGCCGGGTCGAGCAACGCGGCGCCGGGCACGCCCCAGGCTCGGGCGAACCCGAGCCGGCGCTGGAGTTCGGCCAGCTCGGGCCGGGGTGGTGGCGATCTCCAGACCGCCCACCGGTAGGTAGCAGGGCTCGCCCTGCCAGTCCAGTGCGGAGAACTTGCGCACCGTGTACCGGGCGAAGTCGCTCATCACCTTGCTGGCGTTGGTCTGGAACACCACGCCCGGTGCGTGGGAGGTGGAACCACCGGCCGCCGGCAGCGGCCCGGCGTCCACCACCGTCACCCTGGTCCAGCCGCGCCCGGTCAGCTCATCGGCCAGCGACGCGCCGACGATGCCGGCGCCGACGATCACCACCTGGGGTCCGGTCATGGCCGCCCGCCCCCTTCGCTCGCGCGCCGATCGGCCGAACCGGTCAGCTCTTCCCCAGCCCGGCGTTCACCTTGTCGGGGTTGCCCTCGACCCACTTCTTGGCGGCATCCGCCGGCTTCATTCCGTCGGCGGTGATGTACTTGACCGCCAGGTTCTGGTCGTGGTTCTGGTCGTCGTTCGTCCAGGTGAAGTTCTGGATCAGCTGCGCTCCCGACGAGCCGGACTCGGCGAGCTTGGTGCTCTTGACCTTGTTCAAATCTGTACTCGGGGTCGTCGCGCGCGACCTTCGCCGCATCGGCGTCGCAGCCGTCGGTGTACTTCGGCAGATCGATCTTGACCAAAGGAACCTGGGCCAGGGCCATCTCTACCCCTGTCTTCGAGGGCCGGCTCATCCGGAAAACCAACCGGACGGCATCGGTGCGATGTTCTGCCAGATGTGCTTGGTCTCCCGGTATTCGGCCAATCCGCTGGGCCCGAGTTCCCGGCCGTTCCCGGACCGGCCGAACCCGCCCCACTCCGCCTGCGGGACATACGGGTGGTAGTCGTTGATCCACACCGTGCCGTGCCGCAGCGCCTGCGCGACCCGCTGGGCCCGGCCGGCGTCCGACGTCCAGACCGCACCGGCCAGCCCGTACTGGGTGCTGTTGGCCAAGCGCACAGCCTGGGCCTCGTCGGAGAAGGTCTCGACGGTGAGCACCGGGCCGAACGATTCATCGGCGATGCAGTCCATGTCGGCCGTGCACCGGTCCAGCACGGTGGGCGGGTAGAAGAATCCGCCGGCCAGCTCCGGATCGACGGGAATGCTCCCCCCGCAGCGCAAGGCGGCCCCCTGCTCCACCGCGCGCTGTACGTACCGGTGCACCTTGTCGCGATGCGCGGACGAGATGAGCGGCCCGGTCTCTGCCCTCTCGTCGAAGGGTCCACCGAGCCGGATCCGGCCGGCCCGCTCGACGATCTCGTCCACCATCTGCTCGTGCAGGTCTTCGGCGACCAGGAGCCGGGCGCCGGCCGAACACACCTGGCCGGAGTGCAGAAACACGGCGGTGAGCGCATTGTCGATGGCCGCGGCCAGATCCGCGTCCGCGAACACGATGTTGGGATTCTTGCCGCCCAGCTCGAGCGCGACGCGCTTGACGGTCGGTGCGGCCGCCGCCATCACCGCAGCGCCGGTGGCCAGGCCACCGGTGAAACTGACCAGATCCACCCGCGGATCACTGGTCAACGCAGCACCCACGACGTCGCCGGTGCCGGTGACCAGATTGGCCACCCCGGCAGGAAGCCCGGCCTCGGTCAGCGTGTCCATCAACAGGATCGCAGTGGACGGGGTCAGCTCCGACGGCTTGAGCACGAAGGTGTTCCCGGCCAGCAGCGCCGGGGCGACCTTCCACGACGTCTGCAGCAATGGGTAGTTCCACGGAGTGATGAGCGCACACACCCCGACCGGGGCGTAGACGATGCGGCTGAGCACATCCGCGCGGCCGGCGTCCACCACCCGGCCGGCATCGGTGCCGCCGATGCCGCCGTAGTAGCGGAAGCACGCGGCCACATCGTCGACGTCGTAACCGGATTCGATCTCCCGCTTTCCGGTGTCCAGACTTTCCGCCCGGGCGTACCGGGCCCGGTCCCGGCCGAGCAGGTCGGCGACGCGCAGCAGCAGGGCGCCGCGCTCGCGTTCGGCAACAGCGGCCCAGGTCGCGGCATCGAAGGTGTCGCGGGCCGAACGGACCGCCGCCGCGGCGTCGGCCTCCGTGCCGTCCAGGACGGTCGCCACCGGTGCCCCGTCGGCCGGGCAGCGGATCTCCCGGCGTCCCCCTTCGCCTGAAGCCCACCTGCCCTGGACGAACAGCCCGGGCAGCGTGGTCGAGGTCGCTCGGGGCGGGGTCATCCCCGGCGTCCAGGCGCTACCGACATACCAGACCCCCGGTGCAGGCACTGTTGCGTATCACGCAACACTTGCTTCATGGGCAACGGCCAGCATGCTGCGACGCGGAGAAGGCTGTCAAGACTCGTCCGTTGTCCGGCCGTGTCGTTTTACCTGATGTTGACGTTGACCGGATAGGAGCCGTGAAACCCCATCCGGCGGGACACCTCGGCGGCCGCCACCACGACCGCGCGCGCCACCGCGTCCAGCGGTCGGCCAGCCGAAAGGTCGGCCCGGAGGCGGAGAGAGACGCGATCACCCCGCCCTCGACGCCGCGGATCGGCGCCGCCACCGCGGTCAGACCGATCTCCAGTTCGTCGCGGGCGATGGCGTAACCATGGTCGGCGACCTCGGCGAGCACCGACCGCAGCGCCTCGGGCGCAGTCACCGTCCGATCGGTCAGCCGCGGCAACGCGCCGCCCGGTCCGAGCAGCTCGGCGAGCAGCGCATTCCGCTCCGCCGATTCCAGGCCGGCCAACAGCACCCGACCGTTGGCGGTGGCGTGCACCGGGTTCCGTGCCCCGACCCAATTGTGGATCTGCAACGCCGAGGTGCCCGACACCTGGTCGAGATACAGTGTCTCCCGGCCGGCCAGGATCACCACGTTGACCGTCTCGCCGAGGTCCGCGGCCAGCAGGTGGGTGACCGGACGGCTCTCCTGGACCAGGTCGAGCCGCGCCCTTGTCGCCCCGGCCAGCCGCAGCACGCCGACCCCGAGCCGGTACCGGCCACGATCGGGCACCTGCTCGGCCAGCCCGTGCGCCTCCAGGGTGGCCAGCAGCCGGGAGGCGGTGGACTTGTGGACCGACAGCACGCCGGCGATCTCGGTGACGCCGAGGGCGCCGTCGATGGCCAGCAGTTCCAGGATCCTCAGCGCCCGGTCCACCGACTGCACGGCGCCACCGTCGAGCTTCCGCCGGTCGGCTGCGGCGGATCTGGGCTGGTCTGGGGTGGACATCACTGTGAAGCGTAGGAGGCCAGGAGCATTGTTCGGCGCCGCGGGATCGATGAGGGAGGCTGCCGCGGCCGGTCGGTATGCCGTAGACCACGAGGAGGAATCCATGTCCGACGCCGTCGACCTGCAACCCGCGACCGACCGACTGTCCGCACTGGTACGTGAGGTCCGGGAGACCGACCTGGCCCGTGACACACCCTGCCAGATCCCGGTGTCGAGGCTGGTGGCCCACATAGACGGTCTGGCGCTGGCTTTCCGGGTGGCGGCCGAGGACCCGGACGCACCGCTCTTGGGCATGGCGCCCGCGGTCGGTCGGGACGTGCTCGAACCCGGCTGGGCGCAGCGGATCTCGGAACGACTGGACACCTTGTCCGGCGTCTGGAACCGGACGGATCAGGACGACGCGATGACCAGGGTCGGCGGGGTCGACCTGCCCCGCGCCGTGGCGGTCCGGGTCGCTTTGCAGGAACTGGTCCTGCACGGCTGGGACCTGGCCATGGCGACCGGGCAACCGTACGACGTCGACGCCGAGTGCCTGGCCATCGTGCACGAGATGGTGGCCGCGACTGCTGCCGGGGACGCCGCCGACCGCGACGGCCTGTTCGGCCCGGTAGTGGTCGTGCCGGACGACGCGTCGCTGCTGGACCGGACCGTCGGCTTGGCCGGCCGCAGCCCGGCCTGGCCGCACTGAGTTCGGTGGGCGCTCAGGCGCGCAACGCGGGCAGGATCTCGGCGGCGGCCGCCTCGAAGAAGCTCTCCTGCGCGTCGTCACCGACCTGGACCAGGGCGAGGTCGGTGTAGCCGGCATCGAAGAACGCCGTGGCCGCGGTCACGATCGCGGCCACGTCGTCGCCACAGGGGATGACCTCGGCGACGTCCTCCGGACGGACCTTGCCGGCCGCGTTGTCGAACGCGTCCGGGCCCGGCAGTTCGGCGTTGACCTTCCAGCCGGACAGGCTCCAGCGGAACAGCCGGTGGGCCCGCTGCACGGCGGCGTCCCGATCGGCGTCCCAACTGATCGGCAGTTGCCCGACCTTCCGAGCCGCCGGGCCGCTGCGGCTGCGGTCGAACGCCTCGACCAGGTCGGGGTCGGGTTCGATGCCGATCATCACCTCCGCCAGCGGCGCGAACAGCTCACACGATTGCGCTCCGGAGACGGCGACGCCGATGGGCACGCGGGTCTCCGGAACATCCCAGAGCCGGGCGGAGTCCACGGTGAAGTGCTCCCCGGCGTAGTTGACGGTCTCGCCGGAGAACAGCGCATCGATGATGTGCACTGCCTCCACCAGCTTCGCCTGTCTGGTGTTCGCACCGGGCCAGCCCGATCCCAGGATGTGCTCGTTCAACGACTCGCCGGAACCGAGCCCGAGGGTGAACCGGCCGTCCGACACGATCTGCAGCGTCGCGGCCTGCTGGGCCACCACGGCCGGGTGATACCGGAAGGTCGGGCAGGTCACGTAGGTCATCAGCGGCAGGGCGTCGGTCGCTTGGGCGACGGCGCCCAGGGTGACCCAGGCGTTCGGCGAGTGGCCCATCTCGTCCAGCCACGGAAAGTAGTGGTCGCTGGACACGGCGAAGTCGAACCCGACGGACTCCGCTCGCTGGGCGTAGCGGATCAGGGACTTCGGCCCGCTCTGTTCGGTCATCAATGTGTAGCCGATGGCTGTCATGTCCCCCTGGTGCCCGGCAACAGGCCGCCGGACGCGCATCGGTGAAGGTTCGAGCGGCCCGGGCGCGGGCACGGTCCGGATGTGCGCGCCTCCTTCGCCCCGTCGGCACCGGTGACGGACGTCGGCATTGTCGTACCGGCCCGCAACGAGCAGGACAGTCTCGGCGCCTGCCTGTCCGCGCTCCGATCCGCCGCCGCCGTCGCACGGTCCTCCGCCGGTGTACGAGTGCACACCGTGGTCGTGCTGGATCGGTGCACGGACCGAACCGCGGAGATCGCGTCGGCGGCCGGGATACAAACGATTCGATCCCGGCACGGTCGGGTCGGCACCGCCCGGCGACTAGGCGTGGCGGCGCTGCTGGACGGGCGGGACGCCGACACCTGGTGGATCGCCTCCACGGACGCCGATTCACTGGTTCCCCGACACTGGTTGACGTCCCAGCTCGAACTCGCCGCAGCCGGGGCTGATCTGGTGCTCGGCACCGTGCTGCCGGTCGGGTTGAGTCGTGCGCACGAGCGGGCGTGGCGCGGCCGACACGACCTGTCCGACGGGCACGGCCACGTGTTCGGCGCGAACCTGGGGATTCGCGCGGACCGGTATATCGAGGTGGGCGGGTTTCTCGACCTGGCCACGGGTGAGGACGTCGCGCTGGCCGAAGTGGTGCGCCGCGCTCGGCGGCTCGGTGCGCGCCTCGGGCGGGCACCCGGTGCTGACCAGTGGACGGCTGCGCGGACGCGCTCCCTCCGGGTTCTCCGACTACCTGTGTGCACTGGAGTCCGAGGCCCCGGAGACGGTGGCCTGAACAAGTTTCAGACAAGACCTTCGGCGGCAGCCACCGACGTCGGGGCGCCGCGGACCCAGACATCCAGCACCACATCGTCATCGCAGTACCGGGCCAGCGACGACAGTCCCCCGGCGGCCGAGAGCCTCTCGTGCACCTCGTCACCCGAACGCCGGTGATCGGCGACCGGGTGCCGCCAGTGGCAACCGACCATCACACCGTCATCCGTCAGCGACCCGACCGCCCGCTCGACCAGTAGGTCCAGATCCTGGTCGTCGAGGTAGTAGCCGAGCTCGGACAGCACAACGAGGTCGAACGCCTCGGCCGGCCACTGGGCCGGCACGGTCAGCTGCCGCACGGTGACGTTGCCCAGCCCGGCCAGCCGGCGTCGGGTGGCTTCTGTTGCTGCTGCTGCGATGTCACCGGCCAGGAGTCGATCGGAACGGCGGGCCAACTCTGCGGAGAGCAGCCCGGTGCCGCATCCCGGCTCGAACGTTGCGACGAAGCGGCGCCGGGGCAACACCGCGAGCGTCAGGGCCCGTTTGCGCCGCTCGTACCAACGACTCTCGAAACCCCACGGATCGTCGGCCCGCTGGTACCGGCGGTCGAAGTAGCCGGCGTCCAGCGTTGTCGCCGGGCGATGGCCGAGGAACAACTCCCGGTCGGAGTTGAAGTGGGACAGGAAACCCGGGGAGAGAATGGGCTCGTCGCCGGGGAGCTCGGACAACGCGGCATGCTGAGAGTGATAGCGCTGCAGCGCATCACGCTTGTGGTCTCGGTCCTCCGGGTCCAGGGGCAGGCGCCACCAGCCCGCGGCGGGCAAATCCTGGCCTTCCGGTGACGCCCAGTGCCAGGCCCAGATCGGATACTCCAGCCAGGGCAGTCCGGCGCTCTGGGCAACCGCGGCTACCGCACGACCGCAGGCGGCGTGGTCGGGATGGCCGTCGCCGGTCCAGGGGGCGACCAGCAACGCCCCCGGTTCCGAACGTTCCTGCAGCGGCCGCGATGATGGCATCTGTGTGCTCGGCGAGCCGGCCATCCGGAAGCTCGAGGAAGGCAACGTCGGCGTCCGGATCGAGTTCCGCCACGGCCGTTGCGGTCTCCGCCCACCGTATGCTCGCCAACCGGTCGGGGTCATGGGTCCGCGAGTGTGGGTGGGATGCCTCGCCGAGACTGGCGACGACGACGGTGACCGGGATGCCCGATCGGGCCGCTGTGCTGATCAGCCCACCGGCGCCGAGGGTTTCGTCGTCCGGATGTGCGGCCACTATCACCAACCGCCTGGTATCGGCGAGGTCGAGCGGCGCCGCCCGCTCGAATCGCGGGTCGGCCGCCCACGCCGCCGCCGACGTCCCGGGGTCCCGGTGATCGAACTCCGGCGTCACCAGTGCGATCCTGCTTCCAGCAGGGCCCGACCGAGCGCGACCAGATCACGTTCACCGTGGTGTTGCCGGACGTACACGGTCAGGTCGGCGACCCGCCGGGCGTGCTCCTCGTCCTGGGTCAGCGGGGCCGGCCCGAGCGCGTGCCCGGCCCGCTCGATGGCCTCCTCGGCGGCGTCCGCCACGACCGATCTGACCCGGTTGGCCAGCACCGAGCCGGCCATGCCGGTGACGCGCCCGGAGTCCACGTCGGCCGCGGCCAGATCCAGCATCGCCCGGGAGCGCTGCACGGCCAGGTCGACCGCGCCCAGGTGCATCAGACCGATCTGGTCAGGTTCGCGCCGAGCCGCCGCAGCGGCCATGGTGCGGGCGATGCCCAGCAGGCCGCCGAACCAGCAGGCCGCGACACCGATCCCGCCCCAGGCGAAACCGGGGCGCTCCAGGTACCAGTTGTCCGCGCCGACCGGCACTGCGGCCGCAGCGTCGAGCACGATCGGCGTGGACACCACCTGGGCGAGACCGCGGGCGACCCAGGTTCCGCGCTCCGTGCTGATCTCCGGAGCATGCAAGATCGACGGCGAAGAGTCGCCGGCCGTCCGGGGTGTGCGCGGTGACCAGGGCGTGGCTGAGGCTGCCGGCCAGCGAACACCAGGGTTTGGTGCCGGACAACGTCCAACCGTCTTCGCTCTCCGCCGCGTCCACCCGCACTCCGGGGCCCTCGGCGGCGAACACCCCCCAGGTCGAGCCGTCCCGGACGCCGAGCTTGGTCAGGGCCCGGTCGCCGGGGCCGAGGCCGGCCTCGGCCAGGATGGCCAGCGCGTCCAGATGTGCCTCCGCGACCCGACCTGCGGTCAGGTCCGCCGCGGAGACCTCGGTGAGCAGCTGCCAGCGTCGGGCTGTCCCTCCGGATCCGGGCTGCGGCACCTCAGGCCCGAGACTTGCAGCGAGTTGCAGCGCCCGGCCGGCGTCGCCGCTGGACGTTTCGGGCGGCGCCCACCCACGGCTCGAACCAGCTGTCCTCGCGTGACGTCACATGCCGGGCGTGCCCGCCGGCGGACGTTGCTACACACCCCTGCGGGTGGCGGCCGGTCAGCGCTCCCGGTGCTCCCGGTAGTAGCTCACCAGCGATCGGGTCGACGGATCCTGCTCGGCCAGGACATCGGCGTCCCCGGCCACGGCCGGGGCGATCTGCTGCGCGAGCTGCTTGCCCAGTTCCACGCCCCACTGGTCGAAGCTGTCGATGCCCCACACCACGCCCTCGGTGAAGGTGATGTGCTCGTACAGCGCGATGAGCTGGCCGACCACGGACGGGGTCAACGCCGGCGCCATGATCGAGGTGGTGGGCCGGTTCCCGGGGAACACCCGGGCCGGGACGATGGCCTCCGCTGTCCCCTCGGCCCGTACCTCGTCGGCGGTCTTGCCGAACGCGAGAGCCTTGGTCTGGGCGAAGAAGTTGGCCAGGAACAACTCGTGCACGTCGTGCTCGCCGTCCACCAACGGACGGGCCGGGGTGGCGACTGCGACGAAGTCCGCCGGGATCAGCCGGGTGCCCTGGTGGATCAGTTGGTAGAACGCGTGCTGGCCGTTGGTTCCCGGTTCGCCCCAGAACACCTCGCCGGTCTCGGTGGTCACCGGGCTGCCGTCGTAGCGCACCCGTTTGCCGTTGGACTCCATGGTCAGTTGCTGCAGGTAGGCCGGGAACCGGTGCAGGTACTGGGCATACGGCAGCACCGCGTGGGTCGCTGCGCCGAAGAAGTTGTTGTACCAGACGTTCAGCAGGCCCATCTGCAGCGGCACGTTGCGTTCCGGTGCCGCGGTGTGGAAGTGCACGTCGATGGCGTGCATGCCGGCCAGGAAGTCGGCGAAGTTCTCCGGCCCGACGGCCACCGCTACCGAGGTGCCGATCACCGAGTCCACCGAGTACCGGCCGCCGACCCAATCCCAGAAGCCGAAGGCGTTGGCCGGATCGATGCCGAACGACGCCACCTTGTCCAGCGCGGTGGACACCGCGACGAAGTGCAGTGCGACCGCCTTGCCGGCCGCCTCGTCCCCATCGTCGATCGCCCCGGCGGCGCGCAGCCGCTCCAACAGCCAGGCCCGGGCCAGCCGGGCGTTGGTCAGCGTCTCCAACGTGGTGAACGTTTTGGATGCCACGATGAACAGGGTGGTCTCCGGATCCAGGTCCACCGTCTTCTCGTAGACGTCGGACGGGTCGATGTTCGACACGAACCGCGCCGAGAGTCCCTCCTGGACATACGGTTTGAGCGCCTCGTAGACCATCACCGGCCCGAGGTCGGATCCGCCGATGCCGATGTTGACCACGGTGCTGATGCGCTTGCCGGTGACCCCCACCCACTCGCCGCTGCGCACCTTGCGCGCGAACGCGTACATCTTGTCGAGCTCTTCGTGCACCAGCGGCACCACGTTGTCACCGTCGACGTCGACCTGTTCGTCGGCGGGGGCGCGCAGCGCGGTGTGCAGCACCGCCCGATCCTCGGTGACGTTGATCTTGGCGCCGGAGAACATGGCCTCCCGCCGGGCGGGCAGATCGACCTGCTCAGCCAGCGCCAGCAGCGCGGACAGGACCGTGTCGTCGACCAGATTCTTGGACAGGTCGACGAACAGGTCACCCGCGGTGTGGGTGAACCGCTCCGCCCGGTCCGGGTCGTCGGCGAACGCCTGCCGCAGGTCCAGGTCGAAGCCGTCGTGCAGGCCGGCCAACTGCTGCCAGGCCGCGGTCGTGGTCGGGTCGATCGGTGAAGTCATCTGCGCGTTCCCCTCGTCGCCGTCCGGTCCGGGCCCGTTCGAAGCCTATCGGGGTCCGACCGGCAGCGTCGGGGCGCTCAGGTCGAGCACACTCGGTTTCCACCCCGGCCCGCGGGGAGTTACACCAAGGATCATGTCCACTTTGGGCGGATTAACTCCCCGCGGGCCGGGGGGTTCCGGGGGTGGCGTCGGGGGCGGTTGCCGGACGGGGGAGGGGGCTCGATACCAACCTTGAGCGGAGATCAGCCCAGCGACCGCACTCGGCCGTGCGACTGGCTGGGCGATGCGTGTCAGCGCGACGGGACCAGTGGCATGCCCGCCCCATGCCGGTAGAACGGCAGCTCGCTGGGCGGCAACGGAGTTCGCTCCATGATCAGGTCGGCCGCCTTCTCCGCGATCATCATCGTCGGCGCGTAGATGTTGCCGTTGGTCACGTAGGGCATGACCGAGGCGTCCACCACCCGCAGGCCGGCGGTGCCGTGCACCCGCATGGTCGCCGGATCGACCACGGCCATCGGGTCCGAGTCGGGACCGAGCTTGGCGGTGCAGGACGGGTGCAGAGCGGTCTCGGCGTCCGCGGCCACCCACTCGAGGATCTCGGCGTCGGTGGCAACGGACGGACCCGGCGAGGTCTCGCCGGCGTTGAACGGCGCCATCGCCGGCTGGTTCAGGATGTCCCGGGCGACCCGGATCGCCTCCACCCACTCCCGCCGGTCCTGGTCGGTGGACAGGTAGTTGAACCGCAGCGCCGGGTGCATCTTCGGGTCGGTGGAGATGATCCGCACGCGTGCCCCGGGCATCGGAGTACATCGGGCCGATGTGCACCTGGTAGCCGTGGCCGGTGGCCGAGACCTGCTCGGACACGGTGCCGTCGTAGCGCACTGCGATCGGCAGGAAGTGGAACATCAGGTTCGGGTAGGCGACGTCGTCGTTGGATCTCGCGAAGCCGCCGCCCTCGAAGTGGTTGGTGGCGGCCGGACCTCGCCGGCGCCAGCATCCACTCCGCGCCGATGAACGGCATCCGCCACTTCGCCAGGTACGGCTGCATGGTCACCGGCTGGCTGCAGGCGTACTGGATGTAGACCTCGAGGTGGTCCTGCAGGTTCGCGCCCACCCCGGGTAGGTCGACCAGCGGTCCGAATACCCAACGGCCCCAGCACCTCCGATGGGCCGATACCGGAGAGCTGCAGCAGCTGCGGGGAGTTGATCGCCCCGCCGCAGAGGATGACCTCGCCGGCGTTGACGACACGGTCCCGGCCGTTACGCCGATAGCGCACCCCGGTGACCCTGGTGCCGGACACCACGAGACCGGTGACGAACGCACGGGTCCGCACCGTCAGGTTCGTGCCGGCCCGATCACCGGCCGCAGGTAGGCCCGGGACGCCGAGAGCCGCCGGCCGTGGGACACGTTGCGGTCGAACGGGGCGAAACCCTCCTGGCGGTAGCCGTTGACGTCGTCGGTCATCGGGTAGCCGGCCTGCACCGCGGCCTCGAAGAACGCACCGAACAGCGGGTTCCTCGCCGGGCCGCGTTCCAGCACCAGCGGACCGGAGTGTCCGCGATACCCGTCGTCCGGCGCCGCGGCCAGGCAGTTCTCCATCCGCCGGAAGTACGGCAGGCAGTGCGCCCAGTCCCAGTCGGCCATGCCCGGGTCGGCGCCCCAGCGTTGGTAGTCCATCGGGTTGCCGCGCTGGAAGATCATCCCGTTGATGGAGCTCGACCCGCCGAGCACCTTGCCGCGGGCGTGGGCGATCCGTCGCCCGTTCATGAACGGCTCGGGTTCAGACTCGTATCGCCAGTCGTAGAGCGGGTTGCCGCTCGGGAAGGTCAGTGCCGCCGGCATCTGGATGAACAGGTCCCACGGGTAGTCGCTGCGGCCGGCCTCGAGCACCAGGACCGACCGGGACCCGTCGGCGGTGAGCCGGCTCGGCCAGCGCGCAGCCGGCGCTGACCCGCCGCCGACGATGACGTAGTCGAACGCCTTCACGACCGCGCCTCCCTCGGGGGTCTGCGAGGATCAACTCGACGGTTTCGAGATCAGAGTGACTGGTGACGTCCGGTCGAGCCGAGCGGAGCGAGGCCGCCATCGACACGCGCATTGCGCCTCCCGCTTTCCGGAGGCGCAATACGCCATCCATGTCTTGCCGGTGATCCTCGCAGAACCGGAGGACGCTAGGGTGGGGGGATGGCCGAGGCGGGTGGGGTCCAGTCGGTCGACCGGGCGGTCGGCCGCGCTGGAGTACCTGGCCCGGCAGCGGCGTGGCCGGGGTCTCCGAGGTCGCGGCCGCGATCGGCGTGCACAAGTCCACCGCCTCCCGGCTGCTCGCCGTGCTGCCGCCCGCGGGCTGGTGGAACCGGCCGGCGGAGCGCGGGACGGTACCGGCTCGGGGCCGGCGATCCTGCGGCTGGCCGCCGCCATGACCGGGCGGCTCGACCTGCCCGAGCCAGGTCGGCGGACCTCTGCGACGGAGCTGGCCGAGAAGCTCGGGGAGACGGTCAACGTCGCGGTGCGCACGGGTTGGTGGCGATCAACGTCCACCAGAGCGACGGCGGCGCCGTCGTCGACGGTCGACAGCTGGGTGGGCCGGCCGACGCCGCTGCACGCGACCTCGTCCGGCAAGGTGCTGCTGGCCTACGCCCCGGTCGAGCTGCGGTCCCGGGCGGTGGCCCAGCTGCCCGCGTACACCGCGGCGACGATCACCGATCCGGCCACCCTCGCAAGCCCAGCTCGCCGAGGCCGCGCCAGGCCGGTTTCGCGATCACCGTCGGCGAACTCGAGGACGGCCTGAACGCGGTCGCGGCGCCCGTCCGGGACCACCGGCGGGGCCGTGGTCGCCGCGCTCTCGGTGTCCGGCCCGGCCTCCCGGCTGCCGGCCGACGGCCTGCCGCCGCTGGTGCAGGCCATGACGGCGACCGCAGCGGCCATCGGGCGAGCGGCTCGGCCACGCCGAGGCCGCGCTGAACCGCGAACCGCTTCCCGGACGGGCTCACCGGCCGATCTTGGCCTTCAGCCACTCGTGGAACAGCCCGATGTGGTGCTCGCTGGGCACCAGCACGCCGCCGTCGGTGTACATCCGCGACGACATCGCCGGCTGGGTCCGCTCGCAGGCGTCGAAGTCCTGCCGGTTGACCCGGTCGAACAGCTCCACCGACTTGGAGACGTCCCGGCCGGACTCGACCACGACCGGGCAGGAACAGCCAGTCGCACTCGACGACGGTGCGGTCCGGCCGCCATCGGGAACATCCGGTGCAAGATGATGTGGTCGGGCACCATGTTGACGAACACCTGCGGCTTGATGGTGATCGCGTAGTACTTGCGGTCCTGGTCGGGGTCGATGCCCGGGAGCAGCGTCCACGCCCTCGGACCCGTCGACGGTGAAACCCTTGACGCCCTCGCCGAACTCGGCGCCGTGGTTGACGAAGTACTGCGCGGCGTAGCCGTCGGCGAACTCCGGCAGCACCTCGGTGAGCTCGGGGTGGATCGTCGCGCAGTGGTAGCACTCCATGAAGTTCTCGATGATCAGCTTCCAGTTCGCCTTGACGTCGTAGACGATCCGCCGGCCGACGGAGAGGCTCGCCACGTCGTAGTGGTCGAGGTTGCCGACGTCGCCGAGCCGGTCGACGACCTCCTGCATCACGGTCTCCTCGAACGACGGCGGCTCGTCGGCCAGCGACACCCACACGTAGCCGAGCCACTCGCGGACCGGCACGGCTGCGCAGGCCGTACTCGACCCGGTCGATGTCCGGCATCTTGGTGAGGTTCGGCGCGGCGATCGAGCTTGCCGTCCAGGTCGTAGGTCCAGGCGTGGTACGGGCACTGGAACGCCCGCTTGACCGTGCCGGTGGTCTCCTCGGCGCAGATCCGGGCGCCGCGGTGCCGGCACACGTTGAGGAACGCCCGCACCTCGCCCGCGGCGGTTGCGGGAGACGATGACCGACTCGGTGCCCACCTGCACGGTGCGGAACGAGCCGGGCTCGGGGATGTCGCTGCCCCGCACCGTGGCAGAACCACATCCGCTCGAAGATCTTCGCCTGCTCCAGCGCGAAGATCTGCGGGTCGGTGTAGTAGCGCGCCGGGCAGGGTGGAGATCAGCGACTCGGGCAGCGTGGTGGTGGTCATCGGGCATCTCCGGTGGCGACGAGCGGATGGACGGGCGTGGACGGCAGGGCCTTGCGGTAGCGCATGAACAGCGAGGGTTGGTTCATCCCGAGCACGGCGACCGGCTCGCCCGCGCGCCGGTAGACGGCGAGCAGGTCGGCGCCCTCGGCGCTGCCGGCCTCGACGGTCGACCTCTTCGTCGCCGTGGCGGCGGCCGGCGAACTGGATCCGGACGCCGTACTGGTCGGACCAGAAGTACGGCGCCCGCAGGGTTCCGGCGGCGTCCGGCCGAGCATCGTCCGGGCCAGCACGGCGGGGCGGTCCCGGGAGTCGGTCCAGTGCTCGACCCGGTGCGGGCGGCCGCGGTGGGCGTCGTACCAGGCCGAGCAGTCGCCGACCGCCCAGATGCCGGGCGCCGACGTCGCGCCGACGGCGTAGCAGACCACGCCGGCGGACAGGTCGAGCCCGGACCCGTCCAGCCACTCGACGGCCGGATCGGCGCCGATGCCGACCACGACGACGTCGGCCGGAACCACCGTGCCGTCGACAAGACAGACGCCGCTGACCCGCCCGCTCGCCGGCCGGCCTCGCCCCGACCGTCCGTCCGGATCCCGGTCGGCCCGGGCCGGCCGCGCCGCCACCCCGGAATCCGCTGACGCCGACCCCGCAGCGCACCGGCACGCCGTTGGCCAGGTGCAGCCCGGCCACGGCGGCGCCGAGCTCCAGGCCCAGCGGGCCGGCCAGCGGCACCGGCGCGGCCTCGACCACCGTCACCGGGTGCCCGCGGCCGTGCAGCGGTCGAGGCGATCTCTGCGCCGATGAAGCCGGCGCCGACCACGGCCAGCCGCCATCCCCGGCTCCAGGTCGGCCCGCAGCGCAGCCGCGTCGTCCAGGGTGCGCACCGTGTGCACGCCGGCGGGAGCGTCGGCGAGCCGGCGGGCCTGTCGAGCCGGTGGCGATCACCACCGCTTCGGCGGTCACCGCCCGGCCGTCGGCCAGACCGACGGTGCGGCTCGCGCGGGTCCAGGAACGACGGCCGCGACGCCCAAGCAGCCACTCGCGCGGCCAGGTCCTCGCCGGGGTTCTCCAGGGCGAGGTCGTCGACACCGATCGTGCCGGCCAGGAACTCCTTGGACAGCGGCGGCCGGTCGTAGGGACGGTGCGGCTCGGCGCCGATCAGGGTGATCGTCCCGTCGAAACCCTCCCGGCGCAGCGCCCGCGCGGTGGCATGGCCGGCCAGGCTCGCCCCGACGATGGCCACCGACCGCGGCATCGGCGGACCGCTCGGCTCGTTCACTGCGACTCGAGACTCACGCGGTCACACCGGGTGGCAGCCGGGGCGGGGCGGTGGACAGGGTGACCCAGACGTCACCGTCGATGACCTCGGCCCGGTGGGCCCGGACGCCGATCTTGGCGGGCGGTTCGTCGACCTCGCCGGTGCGCAGGTCGAACCTGGAGGCGTGCAGGGGGCACTCGACCTCGCACCCCTCGAGCCAGCCGTCGGCCAGCGAGGCGTCCTGGTGCGTGCAGGTGTCGTCGATGGCGAAGACGTCGCCGTCGTCGGTGTGGAACACGGCGATCGGCGGGTCGACCCAGGCCACCCGGAGCGCTGCCCCGATCGGCAGGTCGTCGAGTGCGCAGACCCGGAGCGGAGCAGAAGCGTCTGCCGAGGTCACGGCCGTCCTTTGCGCTAGACACAAGTCGGTTCGCAGTACGCAACAAGAGTTGCCCTGGTCCCGAGGTCGTGTCAAGGCGGCGCAGCCCACCGACACACAGTGTTCACGGCTGAGCCGCAGGACGAGCCGGAACAATGGTGCAGGTGCCAGTCGACCCACATCCTCCTGACCCGACCGTGGTCGCCGCCCTGCGCGCCGCCGGCTGCGTGTTCGCCGAGGACGAGGCAGCGTTGTTGGTGGACGACCGGCCGACAGAACCGGTGCTGGCCGAGCGGGTCCGGCGCCGGGTCGCCGGCGAACCGATCGAGTACGTGCTGGGTTGGGCCGAGTTCTGCGGGCACCGGGTGCTCGTCGTACCCGGGGTATTCGTTCCGCGGCGGCGCAGCGAGTACCTGGTCGAGGTGGCGACGGCCCTGCTTCCCGAGGATGCGGCCCCGACGGTCGTCGACCTGTGTTGCGGCACGGGCGCACTCGGCGTGGCCCTCGGCCACCGTCGGCCGTCCGCCCAGATCCACGGCGCGGATGTCGACCCGGTTGCGGTCGCCTGCGCGGCCACGAATCTCGCGGCCGTGGGCGGTACCGCCCATCTGTCCGACGTGTTCGAAGGATTGCCATCGGTGTTGCGCGGCGCGCTCGACCTGATCGTCGCCAACGCGCCCTACGTGCCGTCGGAGGAGATCGCGTTGATGCCCGCCGAGGCCAGGCTGTACGAGCACCGGGTCGCGCTGGACGGCGGCGCCGACGGGCTGGACCTGCACCGGCGGATCGCCGCGCAGGCGGCCGACTGGCTCCGACCCGGCGGGCACCTGGTGATCGAGACCAGCGAGCGGCAGGCCGACCGGACCGCTGCGGCCATGCGCCGTGGTGGGCTGCACCCCACGACCGAGCACGACGAGGACCGGGACGCCACCGTGGTGGTCGGGACGCGCTGAGATCGGACCGGTGGTCACGAACTCGTCGCCGGGATCCGGCGGGCGTCAAGAAACCGGCAGTGGCGCCCCGTCCACCCCGATCACCGAAGCCGTCAGCCGGTGCGCACCGGTGGCCTCGATCGCGCAGCGCACGGTGCCACCGACGTGGGCCGCCCCGGCGGGACCGGGCACACCGCCGACCTCCTCACCGTCCCGGGACGAGACCGGGTAGCGCAGCGCCGCCCGCACCCGGTGGTCCGACCCCACGGCCGACCCGATCAACTGCGTCGCCACCCGTCGGCAGGAGTCGAGCAGGGACCCGTCGTCCGCAGCCGCGATGCCGTCCGCGGCGCCGACCAGCGTCCGCTCGGCCAGGAACTCGCCCCGGTGCGGGCCCGAGCAGGAGGTGATCATCCAGGAGGCGCCCGCAGCCGCGTAGCAGGTCCGCAGCTCGGGCGGGCGGGCGGTCATCGCGCTCGCGCCGCGCAGTGAGCCGCGGAAGCCGGGCCGGGTCTCCACCTGGTCCTCACCCGCTCGCGGGAACACCCCACATGCCCGCCAGCCCCATGGTCCGGTCTCCTCGCCCGGCCCCGACGCGAACACCGTCAGCCACGGCAGGGCGATCGGGTTCCAGCCGTCGATCGAGCCGGGCTTGCCGAGATAGGAACCGGCGGTCAGGTCGCAGAGCTGGTCGGCTCCGGTGCCGCTGACCCCGCGGCTGTCCCACTCCCAGCCGGACCAGCTTCGGGTCACCTCGACGTAGTGCGGCTCGGCGCACGGCACGGTCACGTACCCCAGACCCGAGCGGCTCAGGCAGCTGCCGACCGGCGGCGGATCCGGGAACGGGGCGACTGTGGCCGTTCCGACGGTGGCCGGCCGCCGGGCCGCACCGATGACCACGACGGCCAGCACCAGCGTCACCAGGAGCACGGCGCCGCCCATCCGACGGCCGAGGCCGGCTGCCGGGGTGCTGGGCATGGGCGCTGCGGACGTCACCGCAGGGGAAGCGATCGGTCGCCGAGGTCGATCACCGAGTCGGTCAGCCGACCGCCGGTGGTCTCGACGAGGCACCGCAGCTGCACGGTGACCGTGACGGTCAGGGCGCCGCCGGTGGTCGTCGGCGTCGTTTGCAGGATCCGCCCGTCGACCGCGACCTGCAGGCGGCCGCCGAAGGTCGGGTCGGCCACCCCGACGATCCGGGCCGCCTCGGCCGCGCAGGTGGTCACCGCTGCGGGGTCGCGGATGGCCGGGCACGACCGCGGCCATGCCGCTGACGGTCACGATCTGGGTGGCCAGCGCCTCCCCCAGATGCCAGGTCCGGCACGGAATCGGTGGTGCCAACAGGTCACGGATCACGTAACACGAACGCAACGCCTCCGGCCGACGGTTCATCGGCATCAGCTCACCGATCCGACCGGTCACCACGGTGGCCGACCCGTACGAGCTGCTCGGCGACTGGACCCGGATCACACAGGCGCCGTAGCCGATCGGGTCGGACGGCACCGGACCGCTGACCACGTCGCTGACGATCGTCAATGGCAACGGTTGCCAGCCCGAGCCGCCGGCCACCAGCGCGAACGACGTGGGAGCCGCTCCGCTGCCGCCGAGATAGCTCTGGGCGGCTCCCCGGCAGCCGGCTCGCAGGGCGTTGCGTTCGGTGGCGGTCAACGTGGGATCCCAGGCCGACCACGCTCGGGTGACCTCGGCGACGTGCGGCGCGTCGCAGGACACCGTGCGCAGCCGGGCCACGTCATCGGCCAGGCAGGCCCCGGTCAGCGGGGCGGCCGGCAATGTCCCCGGCGTCGGGGAGCCGGAAATCCCCGGACCCAGCCGCGGGCCGAAGGCGGCCGCGGCGATGAACGCAACGACCACCAGACCGACGCCCGCGACCCTGCGGCGCATGGCCGAACAGTAGTCCGGCCCGGGCGGTTTGCCCAGATCAGCCCGGAAACGCTCAGCCCGCCACCGGCGCGCGCTGTTCGGGACATTGCCGTCCGGGACGAACTCGCCGCCGTCGCCGATCCGGCCGGTGGCTGCCTGCTCCCACCCGCCGGCGCCGTCCGGGACACCGATGGTGACCGCGCCGTCCGGGTCGATCTGGGTCACCTGGTCGGCTTGGCCGTCACCATCGATGTCGGAGTAGCCGACGACGGTGCCGTCCGGTAGCTGATTGACCACGGTGTCCAGCCGGCCGTCGCCGGACAGGTCGGCGGTCGGCGGTCCCAGCGGGTAGGCCTGGCCGTCGGCCGAGGTGAAGGTGATCGTGGTGTCCGACTCGACGTTGCTGCTGCACGTCCGCGGCCTGATCGGCGGTCACCGGTGCGTCGGCTTCGACATCGCCGGTCTTCGGGTCCTCGACGTACTTGCCGTCGCTGTCGAGGTGGCCGGTCGACTCCACCTGCCAGTGCCCGTCACCGTCCGACACGGCGATCACCACGCTGCCGTCGGCGTTGATCTGGGTGATCTGGTCGGCGTGCCCGTCGCCGTCGGCGTCGGTGTAGCCGGTGGTGGATCCGTCGTGGTTCTTCACCACGGCGGTGTCCGGGGTGCCGTCGCCGTTCAGGTCCGCCGTGGGCTGGCCGACGGTCACCGGGGTGCCGTCGTCGCCGACGACGGTGATGCCCCCGTCCGCGGCGGTCCCGTCGCCGGCGCCGGGCTCGGTCGGCCCCGGTCGGCTCGGTGGTCGACGCGTCGGACGGCCTTCGGTGCCGGAGGAGGTCGCCGTGGTCGAACCGTCGTCCGAGCCGGGCGGGCCGTCGTCGGTGCCCGTGGTGTGGTCGGTGGAGTCGACCTGCCCCTCGGTGCCGGTGCGGGTCGCCGCTTCCGTCATCGCCGGTGCCGGTGCCGTCGTCGACCGCGGCCCCGGTCTTGGGGTCGACCTGAGTGCCGTCGTGGTCGTAGGCCTTGACCGAGTCGGCCTCGCCGTCGTGATCGCTGTCGGTGACGACGATCGAGTAGTCCTCCTGGCCGATGATCACCGAGTCCGCGACGCCGTCATGGTCGCTGTCGTACGTCGCCGAGCCGAGGTCTTCGTGGTCCAGGACGACGTGGGCGCCTGGGTCGGGCATGTCGGTGTCGTCGTTGAACTGCATGGTCTGCTCCTCGGGAGGCCGATGGTCCACGGGGTGGGCGGGTGCGGTTGTCAGGTCGGACGGGAGGACGGCTGATTCGGTTCCGCGGTGGTCCGGTCTGCTGGAGACGTCTCCACCCGAGCTGAATACCCGGACTTCAGCGGGGCCGCAAGAGCTCCGTCAGGGCCGGGTCGCGGTCCACGTGCCGGACCGGGCGTCCAGCGCGTACTCGGCCACCACCCGACCGGTGGAGTCCGAGGTCCAGGCCCGGTCGGCCACCCCGTCGCCGTCGGCATCCTGGTAGTACAACGTGGACCCCTGCGGCCCGTCCACCGCGACGGTGTCCGGCACGCCGTCGCCGTCCGCGTCGATGGTGGCGCGCCCGGCGTCGAACGAGCCGCCGGCGACAGCGACCTCGACGCGCTCACCCGTTGCGCTGTGCTGGGACTGGCCGGACGACTGGTCGACCACCAGGTTGCCGTCCGGGTCGACGTGGCCCGTGTGTACCTGCACCCAGGTCCCGTCGGTGTCCGGGCGCGCCCACACGACGTGCCCGGACTCCGGGTCGACCTCGATCAGTTGATCGGGCGTGCCGTCGTGGTCGGTGTCGCTGACGATCAGCAGGTGGCCGTCCTGGGTGCGGGCAGCGACCGACTCGGGTACGCCGTCACCGTCGAGATCCTGGTCCGGGACGCCCAGGTCGTGCCGGGTGCCGTCGGCGCCGGCGACGATCAGGTCGCCGGCGGCGGACGTGCCCCGGCGGGCGGTCGGGTGGACGGCAGCCGGCTTCGCGGTCGGCTCAGCAGCGGTCGGCTGGGCGGCTGGTCGGCCGCGGTGGCCGGCTGGGCCGCGGGTTCGGCAACCGGCTCGTGGAACACGATGCCGCCGTCCGGGGTCACCTCGCCGGTGGCGACCGGGTGCCATTCACCGTCGTCGCCGGCCGCGGACACGGTGACCGTCCCGTCCGGCGAGACGACGGTGACCTGGTCGGCGACGCCGTCGCCGTCGTAGTCGGTGGCGGTGGTGACCGAACCGTCGGCACCGTGCAGCACCACGGTGTCGTTCGTGCCGTCACCCGTGGCGTCCTGCTCGGCGCGGCCGGTGAAGCCGGCACCGTCGACGTGCGCGCCGGCCGGGACATTGACCGTCGGTCCGCCGCCCGGCGGCCGGGTGGGAGTCACCGTCCGGCTCGGCCACCCCGTCGGCGAAGACGGCGGGCTCGGCGTGCGCCCGGTTCGGCTGCCGGGGTCTGATCGGCGAGCGACCTCGCCCTCGGCGGTGATGTGGCCGGTCTGGCCGACCTGCCAGTCGTCGTCGTGGATCCTGCAGGTACAGCGCGTAGGACCCGTCCGGGTGCACGTCGATGATCTGGTCGACGGTGCCGTCACCGTCGAGGTCGGTGTACACCCCGATGGACGTGCCGTCCGCGCTGACCGCGGTGGTGCTGTCCAGGTGGGTCGGGGTCGCCGGTGGAGCTGACGTCCGCCGGCCCGAGATCGATCCGTTCGCCGTCCGGACCGATCGCCGTCAGTTCCTCACCGCCCGCCGGGCCGGCGCCGGGGTCGTCGGGGTCGTAGGCGGCCCGATCCAACGCATCCTGGTCCAGAGCATCGTGGTCGAGCAGGTCGTGGTCGGCGGCAGGATCCTCCCCCGCCGCGTCGTGCAGCGGATCGTCGAACCCGTCCAGCGAGATCATCGGACCCCCTCACCTCGCCGCTCGCGCGCTGTGCGCGGGCGGTGACCGGGACCGGCCCGATGCCGCTACGACTCCGGTACTCGACCGACGGTTCCCTCCCTGATTCTCACCCGCTGCGAGCCCTGATCACCGCATGCGGTGGATTACCTCGCTGAGCGGGATGGATCCACCGCACGCGATGATCATCGTCGGCACATCCGGACCGACCCTGGGTGCGGGCACTACGGGATGGTGCAGCCGGCCGGTTCGGGCTCAGCCACCTTGCGCGGCTGTCCGCTCGGGATGAACTGCACCGCAATGGTCTCCGCGGGCATCGTGCCCTCGTTGCGGAGCATGTGGACGTCGCTGCCGCCACTGTCGGTGAACGTGCTGCCAGCCGAATAGCTCACGCGGCGCACAGTGCGGGTTGCTGTCGTCGTAGTCGGTGATCGTGCCCGCGACCACGAAGATCAGGCTGGGCCCGGCGTGCACGTGCCAGCCGGTCGAGGTGCCGAGGCCGAACTTGTTGTCCACCACGTAGGCGTCGGTCATGCCCCCGGTCAGCATCACCATGCCCCAACGGGCGCCGGCGAGCGTCTTGCCGTGCCCGGTGAGCAGGGTCGGCGACATCGGTCCGTTGCGCGAGGGTCACGGTGACCAATGGGGGCGGGGTCGTGCTCGTATCGGCGCGGGCCGGCCCGACGACGAGTCCGACGACGAGCGCCGCCGCGGTCGCGGCGATGGCCAGTCGGCTCCTGGTGGTGATCTTCATGTCAGGACCTCCTGAGATTCGATGGGCGCGCATGGCGGCCCGTTGACCTCGACAGCGAACGGCGAACACCTGCGAAACCGGTGCACGGACGGTGCAGAGCTGGTATAACGCGAGGTCAGTGGGGAAGAAGGAATGGCATGGACGTCGGCATCCTCGGGCCCCTCACGGTGGCGGTGAATGGCCGAGAGCTCGCGATCCCCGCCCCGAAGCAACGTGCGCTGCTGGCGTTGTTGGTGCTACGGCGCAATCAGGTCGTCTCCGTCGAGAGCCTGGTCGACGAGATCTGGGGAGAAGAGGCCCCGTCGACGGCGACCAAGATCATCCACGGGTACGTGTCCCGGCTCCGTAAAGTTCTCGGCGCGGACGTGCTCGCCACGAGGCCGAGTGGTTATCGGCTCACCCTGGCACCGATGGATGTCGACGCCGATCGATTCGAAGCGTTGTTCGGGGTCGGATGCCGGCGGCTGGCGACGGGCGAACCCACCCAGGCCGCGGCGGATCTGGGTGCGGCTCTGGGTCTCTGGCGGGGGGCCGCGCTGGCGGAGTTCCGGTTTCACGGCCGAGCCGCCGACGAGCTCGACCGGTTGGCCGACCTCCGGCAGCTCGCCCTGGAATATCACCTCGAGGCCGAGATCGCCGCAGGCAACCACGCCACGGCGACACCCGAATTGCGGATGCTGGTCCACGAGCATCCGCTTCGCGAGTCGCTACGGGGCTCCTTGATGCTGGCGCTCTACCGGGCCGGGCGGCAGGCGGAAGCATTGGCTGTATACGCCGATACCCGAAGGGTTCTCGTCGGCGAACTGGGCGTCGAGCCGAGCGAATCCTTGCAGCACCTGCAGGCCGCGATCCTGGCCCATGACCCGTCGCTACGGTGGGCCGGCCCCCCAACGGTGGCGGGCGCATCGTCGTTCCGACCCGGGTCCCGAGCCGGGCGCGCCTGGACAGCGTGCGTCCGAGCCATCTGCGACGAGTTCAGGTTCGCCGACGTCGATCTCGCCGGCCAGCGGCGGCGACGCCTCACCCCCGGCCGGCCCTCGCCTCACGGACGCGACGTTGGTCCCGCCGGCCGATCACCGTTGTCGCCGGTGCCGCCATCGGCGCCGCCGCCATCCTGGGAATGACGGGGCGGGATTCGCCGCAGCCGCAGCCGCAGCTTACGACCATCGCGGCGGACTCGGTGGGCTTCGTGTCCCGCGACGGGTCCACGGTGACGGACCGGGTGACGCTTCCCAGGTTCGCCCACCGCGCTCGCCGTCGACGGCTCGGTCGTGTGGGCCGTCGAGCCGGCGTCGCGAGCTTTGGTCCGCATCGATGCCCATACCCACGCGGTGGTCCAGAGCATCCCGGTCGGGAACGATCCCAGCGGGGTGGCAGTGGGCGGCGGAAGTGTCTGGGTGGCCAACCATGACGCCGACACCGTCTCCCGGATCAGCCCGGAGACGAACGCCGTGGTCGACACCATCGGAGTCGGCGCCGGGCCGGTTGCTCTTGCTGTGGGCTTCGGTTCGGTGTGGGTGACCAATGGCGACGACCGGACCCTTACCCGCATCGATGAGGGCACGGGCCACGTCGTCGCCACGATCGACACCAACGCCGTGGGACGCGGGGTGACGGTCGAAAACGGTTCGGTGTGGGTCACCGACGAGGCATCGGACCGGATCGTGGGCGTCGACCCGACGACCAACTCCGTGAGTTCGACCGCCATCGTCGGCGGCGGTCCGACCGGCATCACCGCCGCTGACGGAGCGCTGTGGGTCGTCGACTCGCTCGCCGGCACGGTTTCCCGCGTCGACTCCGCCACTCTCTCGGTGACCTTGACCGCACCCATTCCTGGCGGGCCGTCGACCATCAGCGCGGCGGCGGGCGTGGTCTGGGTCGGCGCGCCGGACGATGCGCAGATCGTCAGGATCGAAGCCGTCAGCGGCGCGATCACCGCTACCGTCGCGGTGGGCAGCACGCCCGAAGCCCTCGCTGCCACGACCGAAGGGGTCTGGATCAGCACCCAGCCGTCGGGGTCCGGTCATCGCGGTGGCCGGCTCGTGGTGATGGACGAGGTCACCTCCATCGACCCGTCGGTCGGCAGACATTTCCCCGCAACCCGCCGATCTCATCTACGACGCCTTGACCGCGCTGCGTCACGTCGGCGGGAGTGCAGGGACCCAGATCGTCCCCGATCTGGCCGTGGCCCTGCCGCAGCCGACCGCTGAGGGAACCAGCTACACCTTCCACCTACGCCCCGGCATCCGCTACTCCGACGGAACTCCGCTGCGCGCGGCGGACTTCCGTCACGGACTGGAGCGACTGTTGCGACTGGATTCCAGCTGGCGCCGCTGTTCTCACGTGTGCTGGGCTCCCAGGCCTGTCGCCGGCGACCGACTTGTGACCTGAGCGCCGGGGTACCGACACCCGATGCATCGACGGTCGCCTTCCGATTGGGGGAGCCGGATCCTCGATTCCTCGAAGAACTGACCAACCTCGTACCGATCCCGGAAGGCACTCCGGCCGGGGATGTCGGAACGACGCCGGTCGCCGGCACCGGGCCCTATGCCATCCAGAGCTTTGTCGCCTGGGCATCTGCTTACGCTGGAACGGAACCGCTACTTCACGGTGTGGGCCGCGGCGGCCCGACCGGACGGCTACCCGGACGAGATCGACTACCTGCTGGGGACGAGCCAGGACGAAGCGGCTCGCCGGGTGGCCGCCGGACAGGCCGACCTGGTGCAGCTGGTCGGTGATCCCCCCGCGGCCAGGCAGCTGGCCGCCCAGCACCCGACGCAGGTGCACGCGGAAAGCCAGCAGGCAACCATCTTCGCCTTCCTCAATACCCGCACGCCCCCCTTCGACGACGTCAGGGTGCGGCGCGCTCTCAACTTCGCGATCGACCGGCAGCGACTTGCGGACCTGCTCGGAACCGGGCTCGCCCGACCGACCTGTCAGATCATTCCGCCGACGACGACGGGGTACCGGCCGTACTGCCCGTACACGGTCGACCCGGACGTCGCGGGATTGTGGCGTGGCCCGGACCTGGCGAGCGCCCGGTCGCTCGTCGACGCTTCGGGGACGAAGGGGCAGGCCGTCGCTCTGTGGACAGGACCGGACTTCCGTAGTGAGGCCGACTATGTCGCCGGCGTCATCGACCAGCTGGGATATCGGACCAATGTTCACGAGGTTGCCGACACCGAGCAGCTACTTCGACGATCTCGACCGGACGCCGACGGCCCAGGCGGGGATGTTCGGCTGGTTCGGCAATGAGCTTGCCGTCGACATGCTTGACACGCTCACCTGCGACTTCGATCCCAATCCCGCGCACTTCTGCGATCCAGGGATCGACGAGCAGATTCAGCGCCTGGGTCGGATCCAGGCCTCCGATCCGCAGCAGTCGGTCGACCTTGCGGCCCACATCGACAGCGAGATCACCGACCGGGCGCCGTGGGTGCCCCTGTTCACGCCGCAAACCATCACCCTGACCTCGGCGAGGGTGGCGAACTATCAGTCCCAGCGCGGTCTGGTGCTGATCGACCAACTCTGGGTGCAGTGAGGAAGTCAGCTCAGCTGCCCCCGTCCGCCGTCCCTCGTCTGGCGAACGGTGCGGGCGGGAACGATCGGGCAGGCGGCAAGAGAGGGGCGGGCGGCGAAACCTGCGGGTCGGCGTACTGCCGGGTGGAGTCCGGATCTGCGGCGGGCACTGCGGTTTCCGGGGCCGGGGCGACGATCGGCGGTGCCACGCTGCCGGGCGGCGGTGGCGGCGGATAGGAGCGCGCCGCTCCGGGACCTACGTCCCCGATCGGCGACTCGTCCGAGTCTTTGGGACTGGCCGGACGATCCGTCGGCGGACGGTGCGTCGGCGGCTCCAGAGGATGCGACTGACTTTGGTTGCGCGCGTTCAACAGTGCCCGCAGGTCCGGGAAGGCACTCCGGCCGGTCGGCGCCGTGGTGGTGGGGTCAGCACCCTGAACCGCGGCCGGGGCTGCGCCAGCCGCCGGAGGAGCCGCCGCGGCCGGGTTCGGGAACGGGGCGCTGCCGGGCAATCCCGGCGGCACCACGATCGATCGGCCGGCCGGCGTCGTCGCGATCACCCCGCCCGGCAGCAGCACGCCGCCGTTCACCGGCCGGGTGTGCCGGATCCGTTGCAGCAGACCCTCTCCCGACGATGCCAGGGCCAGCGCGGCCGCCCGACGGTCGTCGGCCGCCTTGAGCCGGGCGGCCCGGTCGGTGGCGTCCAATTTGAGGGCGCCGTCGACCTCCTTGATCTCCGCATCGAGCGCCGCCACCTGGCGGGTCAGCGCATCGTCCAGGGCCAACGTCAGCTGCTCGTCGGCCTCGATGAACTGGGCGGCGATGTTCTGGTCGATCTGCGCCTTGGCCTCTCCCAGCACCTCCATCAGCCACTGCTTGAGGTGCTGCTTGTCGGACACCCGGCGTCGCGAGCGCACCATGAACCAGGCGACCGCGCCCCCCATCACGATCGACACCGGGAGCAGCACCACCCCGAACGCGGCCGGCACCACCGCACTGGCACTCATCCGCACCAGGCTGCCCAGGGTGAAACCCATGCCGGCCCCGGCCATCGACATGATCTTGTCGTCGACGTTCGACGGCCGCTCCGGCGCCCGGGTGACCAGCCGCTCGTACGGCCGGGTGGCCAGGTTGCGCCGCGAGCACCCGCAACTCCTCGGCGGTGAACAGCTCGGTGAGCACCGTGTGCACGATCCGGTTCATCGCCTCGACGAGCCGGCCGTGCGCCCGCACCGTCATCGCCTGGGCGTAGGCGTCGATGTGGAAGGGCAGCTTCTTCAGGTGGTCGTTGTCGGCGCCCTCGATGGCCCCGCGGAACATCTGCTGGGCCTCGCGGACCTCGCGGGCCGTCTCGTGGGTCAACTCGACCCTGGCTCGCTGGACCTCGGCGCGCAGCATGACCTGCCAGGATCGCCCGCCGGTCTTGCGCTGACCGAGCAGTTCCTCACGGCGCCGTTTGAGTAGCTCGGCCTGGGCGGCGCCGGCGGTCAGGGCCCGCCGGGTGATCGCCAGCTGCTCCGCCGAACCCTCCAGCACGGTCACCGCGGTGCGGATCGCATTCGCCTCCGCCAGCAGGTGCGCCCTGGCCACGACGTCCTCGGCCAGCACCCGGCGCAGCTCCGGCAGGCCTGATTGGTCCAGCACCATCCGGGCGATGTTCGGGTCCGGCTGGGTCGCTGCCGCCTCGGCCAGCCGGCTGGACACCGGGTGGAAGGGGGCGTCGGTGAACCGCGGCACGTGCCGCGCCAACAGCTCACGATCGGCCTGGACGATCTCCCGCCAGCCCCGGTAGGCGTCGGTCTTGGTCACTGCGAAGTGCACCGCTGTCGACCCGGTCGCCGACCAGGTCGAGGAAGTCCAGCTCCCCGCGGGTGAACGGGGCCGAGGCGTCGATGACGAACAGCAGCGCAGTCGCGCCGGCAGCGGCCTCGGCGGCCAGCTCGGCGTGCGCCGCGACCAGGCCGCCGACGCCGGGGGTGTCGACCAGGTTGACCGTCTCCAGCAGCGGGATCGGCAGGCCGACCTCGATCCAGCGCGGCGGCGGCAGGTCGTTGTCCGGTTCGCCGTCCACCGTGGCGAAGGCGGCCAGCCGCTCGACGGGGAAGGTGATGTCGGCCATCCCGTTGCCGAAGTGGCCGACCGCGGTCGGGGTCGGGGAGTGCTGGAAGAGCAGCCAGGTGCAGGTGGCCACGCCGGCGTCGACCGGGGAGGCGCTCGGCGCTCCGATCAGGGCGTTGAGCAACGAGGACTTGCCGCGGTTGGTCTCGCCGACGATCACCACCCGCGGCGGTCCGGTCACCGGCCGGCGGGCGGCGAGCAGCGCCGCCGTGTCCGCGTCGTCCGCTCGCACCCAGGCGATCGCCGCTTCCCGCCACTGCCGCACCGCCTGCGGCAACGGAGCGACGGGGCGCGCACCGGTGGCTCGCTGCAGCTGGCCGGGCCGCGCGTCCGGACCCGCGCCGACGGCGCTGCCTTGGGGGTGCATGGGTAGGGAACCTACCCGCGCCGGTACACCACGACGATGGGCTCCCGCACCAGCCGGCCCCGGTCGGCGAATCCGGCGAGTTCGGTCTCGGCGATGGTGCCGACCAATGTGTCGTCGTCGGTGGCCTCGACGCCACCGGCCTCGTGGATCGCCGGGTCGAACCGCTCGCCGTCCGGGCGGAGCACGGTGATGCCCAGCGGCTCGAGGCCGGCGGCCAGTCGCTCCCAGACCCCGGGGCTCTTGGCCCGGTCCCAGGCGTAGATCAGCAGGTCGAGCAGGGCGCGGCGGTCACCGTCGTCGCTGCGGGTCGGCTCGGCCGGCGGGCCGAGTTCTTCGACGGTCATCGGGCTCCTCCGCCGGGACCGGGCGGCTGGTAGGGCTGCTCGGGGTATGGCGGTGGGGGCGGTTGCCGAGGTTGCGGTTGCCACGGTGGCGGCGCGAACCCGGGTACCGGACCCGACGGCGGCCCGGACTGCCGGCCGGGCGGCGGGCCGCCCGGTCCGGCGAACCCTGGTTGGCCCGGCGGCTGCGGCCCCCCGGCCAGCTCACCCGGCGGCCCCGTCGGCAGCTGTCCCTTGAGCTCCTGCCAGAGCAGGAAGTAGGCCCGGTGCACCACGTGCGCCACCCGGCTCTGACCCGGCGTCGCACCGAACGTGGCAAACGATCGCCACCAGCCGGCTCGTTCCAGGGCCAGCGCCTGCAACTCGGGACGGGACCCGTCCGGCCGACCGAGTTGCTCGTCCGGCCGGTTGGACCCGCCGAGCTGGAGGATCTCGGCGGTCAGGTCGGCCGGCATGGTGACCGACCCGCTGGTCACCAGGGTCAGCGCTTCGAGCAGCCGTAGCTGGTGGGCCTCGGGTCGCTGCAGCAGCACCTCGATCGCGTCGTGCACCCGCTGCCGCTCGGCCCAGTCGCCGGACGCGTCGGCGAGTGTCGACAAGGAGGCGAGGGCCGCCGAGGCCTTGATGCCGTCCGCCCGCGACGCGAAGACCTCGCCGATCCGGCGGCGAACCTCGGCAATGCCGGAGGCGGCGAGCAGTCGGCGCCGCAGTTCGCCGGCGGAGACGGCCGGTTCGGCCCTGATGATCCGGACGGCCTGTTCGATCCCGTAGAGGTCCAGCAGCTGCAGCAGTCGCACTCGGGTGGGGACGTCGACCGGAGCGTCGAGGGCGGTGAACAGGTCGGCGGCCATCACCATGGCGCCGAACAGCGCCGGGTCGACGCCCGCGAGCGCCCGCAGTGCTTCGGCGTCGGCGGCGGTGAACGCACCGGTCTCCGCGGTCTCCGCCAGCAGCCCGATCACCGGCAACACGTCGGCGACCCGCGGCCGCAGCACCTGGGCCTGCGACCTGGCCACCAGGCTCGCCGCCGTCCACACGTCGCCGCCGGAGCCGTGCACGGATGCGGCGACCACCGTGTCCGCCTTGTTCAGCACAGCCAGCGCGTTGACCGGGCCGGCCTCCCTGGACGCGGTAGCGGCGGTGAACGCGGCGCAGCACCTTGGCGTCGTCGGACCGGACCGACTGGGTGAACACGTAGACCACCGCCTCGGCGCCGGCCACCGCGAACGACGAGACGTCGTCGAGCTTGTCGCTGCCGTCCTCCATCGCGTCCCGGGCGGCCGCAGTGCCCGCCGCTGCGGCGGCCATCGGTCCGTGGCCGGCGACCGTGGTGGAGTCGGTGGGCGCCGCGGCGGCGGGGGCCCGCTGCGTGGCCCCCAGCAGCAGCTCGGTCCGGGACACCGACGAAGCATCCAGCGACCCGAGTCCCGGCGTGTCGATCACCGTGATGTCGGCCAGCAGGCCGCTGGTCAGGTACGCCTCGAGGTGCGAGATCCGGGACAGGTCCATGCCCAGGTCGGCCGGAATGCCGCCGTCCGGGGCGAACGGCAGCGTGGTGCGGGTTCCGTCGAGGTGCACGACCTCGATCCGGTCGACCGTGCCGTACTGGAACCGGGTGACCAGCCGGGTGCACTCACCGATGTCGGTGGGCGCCACCCGCCGCCCGATCAGCGCGTTGACCAGCGTCGACTTGCCCGACTTGATCCGTCCGGCCACGGCCAGCTGCAGCGGTGAGTCCAACCGCCGCAACACCTCGGTGACCCCGGCCCCGGTCCGCGGCCCGACCTGCGGCAGCAGGGCCGTGCACACCGTTGCCACCGCCGCGGACAGCGGACCTTGCATCGCCGACCTCCGACCCGTACTCGTGCGCTGGACTCAGCGCGGCTTGTAGTTCTGCGCCCAGTAGTTCATCAAATCGTCGCTGGACTCACCGCTCAGCGGGGCGATCAGGCCGACGTACGGCTCATCGTCGTAGCGCCAGCCGACCGCCGACCCACCCTGACTACTGCCCGGCTGCCGGCTCAGCGTCGGGATCTCGTAGGCGGTGACCACCCGCCCGGAGACGCCGCTGGCCTTGAACGTCTCGTCCTTGTCGTATTTGGTCAATTCACTCCCGGCGGCGTTCCGGTCGGTCACCATCTGGTCGAGGAACGCCTCGGCCGCCGCCGGATCCGGCATGGTCAACACGTACACCAGGGTGCGGCCGCTGAACGGGCTGGACGACTGGGCGCTCTGCGGCAGCTCACACCGCACCACCTTCTCCGCCTGGTACGCACCGGACACCGCGTCGTTGAAACTGGCCGTGTTGTCCCCACAGTTGACCACCTGGTCGAACGCCGGGCCCATGAACGCGGCCTCGCCGGTGCTGAGCAGACCCCCGGGGCCCAGTCCGGTGCTCACCGAACCGGTGGTCGCGGCCGTCGTGGCCCCCTGGGTGGTGGCGGATCCCGGGCTGGTGACGGTCCCGGTCCCGGTCGCTGCGGTCGGGTGGTCGCCACCCCGGGTGAACACGACGATCAGCACCGTGGCGATCGCCACCACGGCGACCAGCGCGGCGATCAGCAACGGCAGCCCGCGCCTGCGGTTGACCGGTGTCGGCGGGAGCGCGCCGGAGATCGGGCCGGACGGGTGCGGCCCGGTACCCGGCCCGGCGTGCCGGCCGGAAACCTGGGGCGACAGCTCCGGGCCCAACGCCGACGGCCGGCCCGGGGTCCGGTCGGCGGCCGCGACGGTGCGGTTGCCGTCCCGGCTGATCGGCACCAGCAGCGCGCCGAGGGCGACCGCGGTCTCCGGCTGGTCCAGCGCAACCGGGGTGACCCCCAGCTGTTCCTGGATGAGCTTGGCCACCAGGGGGATCCGCGACGAGCCGCCGACCAGGAAGATCCCGGTGAGCCGGTCGGGAGCCACCCCGGCCGTGCGCAGGGTGCTGGACAACACCTCGATGGAGCGCAACAGATCCGGCCGGATCAGCGCCTCGAACTCGGGCCGGGTCAGATGGGCGTCGGCGAACGGGTCGGGCAGTGCGACGTCGGTCTGCGGGTACCGCGACAACGTCTCCTTGGCCGCCCTGACGTCCTCGGCCAGCGCCCGGGCCGAACGGCGGCCGGCCGCATCGGTCGGCCGCAGGATCTGCTGCCACCGGCCGGGATCGACCGACGAGGTGACCCGGCCGACGTGGTCGAGCACGGCCTGGTCGAAGTCCAGGCCGCCGAGGTCGGGCAGCCCACCCTCGGCCAGCACGTGGAACTCCGCCCCGGTGCGGGTGTTCTCCGGGGCCCGGCCGACGACGGCGATGTCGAACGTCCCACCACCCAGGTCGTAGATCGCCACGCTGCCGCCGGGGGGCAGGGTCCGGCCGGGCAACTGGGTGAACTGGGCAGCAGCCGCCACCGGTTCGGGCAACAGCACCAGGTGGGTGCCGAGCCCGGCCGACCTGGCCGCGGTGACCAGCGTGTTCTGCCTGGTCGCGCCCCACTGCGCGGGGTGGGTGAGCCGAACCTGGTCGGGTGCGGCGCCGCCGAGTTGGCGGCGCACCTCCGTGCCCACGGTGCGCAGCACCGCGGCGATCAGGTCGACGACCGGCACCACCCGGTCGCCGAGCAGCACCTCACCGTCGTCCACCCGGCGTTTCGGGATTGGGCTCGTAACGGGTCGGATCGAGCCGGGCCTGCCGCTGCGCCTCGCGTCCGGTGACCACCCCACCGTCGGCGGCGACGAACACCGCGGACGGCAGCAGCGGGGAGGCGTCGAAGGTCACCGTGCGGGCGGCCTGACCGTCGACGGACAGCGCGGCGACTGTGTTCGACGTGCCGAAGTCGATGGCCAGCAGCCGCATCGTGTGGTGTCCCCGAACCCTTTCGAGCGCGGCTGGCGGCCCGCTCCTGTCGGGCCCATCGTGCCAGATGGACCCTGCTCAGGCGGCCCGTTCGACGCTCGGTTCAGCAAGAGAGAGGCGGCCCTGCAACCGCGACGAGCGCCGGTACCGTCCGGGTGTCATGGGTCAGGACAGCGGCAGGGCCAACCGAGCGGCAGCGCGGATGATCGCGCTGGTGGCGTCGGTGCTGCTGGTGGCCGGGTGCGCTGCGCCGGGATCGGTCGGCACCTCGGTCGCCGTGGCGGCTCGCGCGACCGGATCGCCGAGCCCGGGTCAGACGATTGACGCGCCTGCTCCCGCCCCGGCGGCGACGATCTCCACCGCGCGGGCCCGGACAACTGAGCCGGCCGCGTCGACGGGGTCGGATCCCAGCGCGGCGGCGCGGGATGCCATGGAACATGTGCTGGACTCGCTGCCGGTCTATCCGGACGCGGAGATCGTCGACGCGGCCGGCGCCGAAGTACAGATCCGACCGTCCGTAGACGGCTGGAATTTCTTGGCCCGTCGCTGGCACGTCGACGCGCCGGCCGCCCGGGTGTCGTCCTGGTACGCCTCGCGCCTGGACATCAACGGCACCATCGGCACCGGCACCGCCGTGACCTGGATGGTCGGCTCCGGGACCACACCTGAACCCGCCCTCTTCGCCGGCCAGCTACTGGTCGCCGTCCGCGGGGACGGTGCTGGGTCGACCATCACGGCGACCTCAGGCGGTGCACCGGTTCCGGCCCGCACCGACGCCTCCCGAATCCCCGCAGCTGATCTGAACAGCGGGTCGGTCGACGTGCGGCCGCTGTGCTCATCGGAACCGACAGGTGCCGGTCCGGACCACTTGACGCACATCGCGCTGCCGACTGCCGACCGGGATCGGCTGGTGCTCCTGCTCAATAGCGCCCCGGCCCAACCGTCCTTCGAGAGCGGTGGGCTGGGATGCGGATACGAACTGACACTCACCTTCGCCGTCGCCGGCGGTACCTCCTACGTGGTGTCGTACGACTCGTCGCATCCGACATTCGGTGCGGTGCTGCACTTCGGCCCGGCGGCGCAACGGTCGCTGCGTCCGGCTACCGCGTTCTATTCACTCCTGCAGCACGCGACCGGGGTACTGCTCCGCTGAGCCTGGCGGTGTTCGACGCCTCCGCCGCGCACCCCGCAGCAGCGGACCTTCGTGGCAGCCGAAAATAACCGGAGATAGTCTCCGGTCATGACCATTCGGCTCGGTTACCAGATCCCCAACTTCAGCTACCCCGACACCGGCGTCGAGCAGTTGTTCGGCCTGGTGGTCGCGCAGGCCAAGGAGGCCGAGGCGGCCGGCTTCGACACCGTGCTACTGATGGACCACTTCTACCAACTCCCGGGCATCGGCACCCCGGACCAGCCGATGCTCGAGTGCTACACCACGCTCGGGGCCCTGGCCACCGCCACCAGCACAGTGCAGCTCTCCGCCCTGGTCACCGGCAACACGTATCGGAACCCGGCGATTCTGGCCAAGACGGTCACGGCCTTGGACATGGTCTCCGGCGGACGCGCGATCCTGGGTATCGGGGCCGGCTGGTACGAACTCGAGCACCACGACTTCGGCATCGAGTTCGGCACGTTCACCGACCGTTTCGACAAGCTGGCGGAGGCCCTGCAGATCATCGGGCCCATGCTCCGGGGGGAGAATCCCGACCTTCACCGGGCAGCACTACCAGGTCCAGAACGCGATGAACGAACCGCGGCTGCGTCCGACGATCCCGATCATGCTCGGCGGTAGCGGCGAGAAGAAGACGTTCCGGATGGCGGCCCAGTACGCCGACCACATGAACATCATCTGTCCCCGGGAGGAGATCCCGAGAAAGCTGACCGCGCTCCGGGAACGCTGCGAGGAACTCGGCCGCGATCCGGGGACGCTGCCCACCACGCACCTGGACATGGTCATCGTCGCCGAATCGGCCGCCGAGGCCGAGCGGCTGCTCTCCGGCGTGCCGGAGGCCCGCCGGCCGGCGGTCATCATCGGCACGCCGGAGCACATCGCCGAGGTGATCAAAACGGAGGTGCTCGACGCCGGGATCGACGGCATCACCATCAACATGATGCGCAACGGGTACCGGCCGGGGGTGCTCACCGCGGTCGGCGAGGCGCTGCGCCCGCTGGTGGCCTGAGACTGCGGCTCCGCCCGCCCGAAATCCCCTGCCCGGCAAAATCCCCCGGCCTGCGGGGAGTTAGGCGCAGGATAGCGTCCGATTTGGGCGGATCAACTCCCCGCGGGCCGGGGGCAACCCGGTCAGCGCAGCCGGGTGATCTCCACCTCGACGAACATGTCCAGCGCCTTGCCGCCGGTGAAGATGCCGGACAGCGGCGCCACGTCGGCGTAGTCGCGGCCGTGAGCGACCACCACGTGGTGGTTGTTCACCCCGATGCCGTTGGTCGGGTCGAAGCCGACCCACTCGCCGTCCCACCACTCGACCCAGGCGTGCGACTCCCCGGACACCGCCTGGCCGATCTCGGCCGTGGCCTTGGGCACCAGGTAGCCGGAGACGTACCGGGCCGGGATGCCTGCGTGACGCAGACAGCCGACCGTCAGATGCGCCATGTCCTGGCACACGCCGGACCGGGCCGCCCAGGCCTCGGCCGCCCGGCTCTCCACGTGCGTCGACCCGGTGACGTACTCGACCTCGTCGTGGATCAGCGCCACCACCGACCTGGCGTAGTCGCCGGGCCGCTCGCTCTGTTCGGCCAGCGGCTGGACCCAGGCCGAGCAGGTCCTCACCAGGGTCCACCCGGTCGGAGATGTGCAACGTCTCGACGAACTCGTCCACCACCCGGCTCGTGCGCAGGTCGGCCCAGCTCAGCCCGACCCCGGACCGCACCTCCCGGTCGACGTCGACGGTGGAAGTGCAGGTGACCGAAAGCTTCTCGTGCTTCTCGTGCACCTCGAAGGCGGTGACCTGGGTGCCCCAATAATCGGTGTAGGTGAACGACCACGGCACCGGCAGCACGTCGAGCCTGGAGTGCCGCAGTTCCTGTTCCAAGGTGGTCTGCGGGGTCATCCGCGCCTCGTTGTACGACTTGAGCGCGCCGCCGGCATAGCTGAAGCCGGTCCGGTGCATGACCTTCAACCGCACGCTCATGAAACCGCCCCGCCCATGAGGCCGCCCCCGCCGACCCAGGCGGTGGCCACCGCGCCGGCGAAGTACGTCTCGGTGACGGCGTCGCTGGCCTGGCTGCAGGTCTGCTGCACGCGCTCCATCTCCTCGGGCAGGTCGGCCAGGATGTCCATCAGCGGCCGATATTCCAATTCGGCCCTGGCCCGGCCGAGCAACCGGCCGGCCTCGCCGTCGAAGCCGGTCCGTTGGCCGGTGGCGTCCAGGTTGTGCAGGCACTCCTCGGCCAGCGACAGCGCGAACACGATCGACCGCGGGAACAACCGGTCGAGCAGCAGGAACTCGGCCGCCTCCCGCTCGGTCTCCATGCCCCCGGTAGGTGCGTAGGAACGCCTCGTGCGCCCCGCACGCCCGCAGTGTGGTGTTCCACGCGGTGGTCGGGCCGGCGGACATCGAGGTGGCGGCGACCAGCCGGGCGACCATGTCGGCCCGTTCGATGCTGCGGCCCAGCAGCAGGAAGTGGTAGCCCTCGTCGCGGCTCATCGTCGACTCGGCGACGCCGTTGATCAGCGCCACCCGCTCCCGAGCCCAGGCCAACGACGCGCCGGGCCGGCCGTGCTGCAGCCGGCCGGCCGCCACCCCGTTCCACGTGGTGTTGATCGCCGACCACATGTCGGAACTGACCGTCTCGCGGGCCCGGCGGGCACTCTCCCGTGCGCTCTCGATGGCGGCGGCGATCGAGTTGGCCGAGCTGCGGTCGTAGCCGAGGTCGCGCATCACCGCGGACCGGTCGGGGTGATCGCCTGGCTCGCCGCCCATCACCGAGATCAACGAGCGGCACGCCGACTCCTCGTGCACCGCCGGATCCTCGACCAGCAGGTTGAGCTGCACGTCCAGGATGCGGGAGGTGTCCTCGGCCCGCTCGAGGTAGCGGCCGATCCAGAACAGCGACTCGGCGATCCGGCTCAGCACGGGGCGCTCCCCGGCTGGTCCGGGGTGCCGGCGACGGGGGCCACCGCCTGCTGCTGCTGCTGCTGCTGCGACCGGACGCCGGAGCCGACGAACGACGGCCCGGCGTCCTGCGGGGCGGTCGGCGCCGGCGCGCTGCGGCGCACCTCAGGCACCGAGTCCGGCCGTTGTCCGGTGCCGGCCAGCACCCAGGTGTCCTTGGAGCCGCCGCCGCGGGAGGAGTTGACGATCAGTTCGCCCTCGGGCAGCGCGACCCGGGTCAGCCCGCCCGGCAGCACCCACACCTTGTTGCCGTCGTTCACCGCGAACGGCCGCAGGTCGACGTGCCGCGGCGCCATCGAGTTGCCGATCAGGGTCGGCACGGTGGACAGCTGCACCACCGGCTGAGCGATCCAGCCGCGCGGGTCGGCCAGGATCCGGCCGCGCAGCCGCTCGAGTTCGGCCGCGGACGCCCGCGGCCCGATCACGATGCCCTTGCCCCCGGAGCCGTCTACCGGCTTGACCACCAATTCGGCCAGCCGGTCCATCACCTCCTCGCGGTGCTCCGGCTCCTCCAGCCGCCAGGTCCGCACGTTCTTCAGGATCGGCTCTTCGCGCAAGTAGTAGCGGATCAGCTCGGGAACGTAGGTGTAGACCAGCTTGTCGTCGGCGACGCCGTTGCCGACCGCGTTGGCGATGGTCACGTTGCCGGCCCGGCTGGCGTTGATCAGGCCCGGGCAGCCGAGCAGCGACTCCTGCCGGAAATGCACCGGGTCCAGGAACTCGTCGTCGACCCGCCGGTAGATCACGTGCACCGGCTCCAGCCCGGTGGTGGTCCGCATCATCACCCGACCGGACCGGCACACCAGGTCGCGGCCCTCGACCAGCTCGACGCCCATCATCCGGGCGAGCAGGGCATGCTCGAAGTAGGCGGAGTTGTACACACCGGGGGTCAGCACCACCACCCGCGGGTCACTCACCCCGGCCGGTGCGGCCGCGCGCAGCGCCGACAGCAACCGGCGCGGGTAGCGGTGCACCGGACGGATCCGGTGGTCGGCGAACACCTCGGGCAGCGCGCTGGACATCGCCCGGCGGTTGGTCATCACGTAGGACACCCCGGACGGCACCCTGACGTTGTCCTCGAGCACCCGGAAGTCGCCCTCGGCGTCCCGGATCAGGTCGATGCCCGCGACGTGCACCCGAACGCCGTTGACCGGCTTGATGTTCGCCACCTCGCGCAGGAAGTGCGGGCTGGTGGCCACCACGTGCCTGGGCATGACACCGTCCGCGAAAAGTTCGCCGGCGTCGTAGATGTCGTCGAGGAACGCTTCCAGGGCCCTGACCCGCTGCTCGACGCCGGTCTCCACCTTCTTCCAGGTGTCCGGGTCGATCAGCCTGGGCATGATGTCCAGCGGGAACGGCCGCTCGATGCCGCCGACCGCGAAGGTGATGCCCTGGTCGAGGTAGGACGTGGACAGGAAGTCGGCCCTGGCTCGCATCTCCTCGACCGTCATCGCGCCGAAACTGTGCCGGATGTCCTCGTAACTCGGGCCGGACCTGTGCGCCATCGAACATCTCGTCATGGGCTTGTCCGTCGGCGCGGTACGACGCGAACAGGTCCTCCATTCTGCGGACCGTAGCCATCCTTGGTTTCCACCGCATTTCCGGGGCGGGTCACGCGGTCGCGCGGACGGCGGGCCGCCAGTGATCATCGACTCGCTGGATCGCCCGGGAAGTGCGGATCACGCCGACCGGTGCGCCCGTCCCAGCAGCGTCCCGGGTAGACCGAGCAGGGCGGCGACGGTCAGCGCACTCTCCGGCTCGTACGGCGCGCGCCAGAGTCCGCCGTGGGCGGCGTCCCGGCTGAACAGGGTTTCCGGGTGGCCCTGCAAGGGTCGCGGGTCGTGCACGTCGGCGACCAGTTTGGCGGCCAGCAACGCCGACGACGTGGCCTCGTCGAAGATCTCCACGCCGACCCGCGGGGCGCCCCGGTAGGCGGCGGCCAGGATCCGGTTCTTCGTCACCGAGCGGGTCCAGGTCGCCGGCGCGACGGTGAACGACACCGGCCGGCCCGCGTGCGCGTCGAGCATGCCGCGCCAGCGCTGAGCCCGCTTGGCCAAGAGGTAGTTCGGTCCCTGGACGGAGACGACGGTGCGTTGCAGACCCCAGCGCTGCCCGTCGTCGCCGACGGCCGTTTCCTGGTAGGCCTCGCGGAACGCCTGACCCAGGGTGAACGGACGGACCGCCCTGGTCCACCACGGACGTCCGGGCCAACCGCCGCGAGCGGCGTCCACCACCTCGCCGGGCACCAGGAACGTGTCCGTCGGGGTGGCGAGGTAGGCGGTGACCACCTCCCGATCGGCGCTCCGCAGGCTCGTCGCGAGCTGCCCCGCCGCGGCCGACAGCGCGACGTGGGTGGCGCCGTCGGCGTACACGTAGATCCCCAGCACGACGTTCTGGCCGCCGGTCACCTCGGCCAGCCAGTGCGCCGTCTCGGGCAGCCGGCGCACCAGGTCGAGGCCGTACCCGTCGCCGGTCCGCGGTAGGCGCACCGTCCCGGCGCCGGCGCGAATGCGGTCGAGCAGCCGCGACCACAACGCCGGGTCGGGCAGATCCACCGCCACCACCTGCGCACCCCAGGCCAGTAGCGATGGAAGCGGACCCATCGCCGAGGCAGCGCCGAGGACGATCACGACCCGGTCGGGGAATGCCAGCCACTCCGGATGGTCGAGTGTTGTTCCGACCCGGGCGGCGAATCCGGGCTCCACGATGCCGCCGGTCACCCAGGTCTGCAGCTGCCTCCGCAGGCTGTCCCCGGTCAGCTCCCGGCCGCGATACGGCACCCGGACCTCCCGCACCGGCTCGGCGCTGCCGGTGATGGTCTCCGTGCTGACCACGGCGCCGCCCACCGGCTCGCCGAGGACGGCCAACGGCCTTTCCGCGCCGTCCGGTTCGACCAGGCACATCCGGTCGTCGAGCGCGGCCAACCCGTCGCGGGCCATGCTCAGCGCTGCGTCCGCCGAGTGGGCGGCCGCTCGGGTGACGGCCACGAAATGGGCGGGATAGTGCTTGCGCCAGTTGCGCTCGCCCGCGGCCGCGTTCGCGGCAGCCGGATCGGCCGGGGCCAGGGCCGCGGCCAGCACTGCCGACCCCGCGGCCGACGACGAGCGCTGCCCATCGACGGCGGCGAACTGCACGCCCACGGGTGCTCCGGGCTGCGCCACCGGCTCACTGTACGGAGCACCCAGCACCCTCGCTCAGGGTCGCACTCCGGGACCGTTCAGGGTTGGCGGCCCTGCCGGACCGGCCGCCCATGGGCCAGGCTGGTGCGACGGCTTCCCACGGGCGGCGGGCACCCGGTCCGCCGCCGCCGAGGGGCCGCCGGGCACGATGGAGACATTCGCCGGCCGCTCGACCCGGCTGGGCGACCGGCAGAAGAAAGGGAACACACGGACCATGCGCGCAATCGAGGGGTGCCGATGATCGAAGCCATCGACCTGACCAAGAGGTTCGGCGACACGCTGGCGGTGAACAACCTGTCGTTCAAGGTCGAGCCCGGTGTGGTGACCGGATTCCTCGGTCCGAACGGAGCCGGCAAGTCGACGACCATGCGCATGCTGCTCGGCCTGGACAACCCGACGAGCGGCCGGGTGCTGATCGACGGGCAGCGGTACCAGGAGATCCACAACCCGCTGCGCAAGGTCGGTGCGCTGCTGGACGCGAACTGGATCCATCCGAATCGCACCGCTGCCGCCCACCTGCGGTGGATGGCGGCGTCGAACCGGCTGCCGCGCACGCGCGTGGACGAGGTGCTCGATCTGGTCGGTCTGACCGCGGTCGCGGGCAAGTCGGCCGGCAAATTCTCGCTCGGCATGAAGCAGCGGCTCGGTATCGCCGGTGCCCTGCTCGGCGACCCGGAGATCCTGCTCTTCGACGAGCCGGTGAACGGCCTGGACCCCGAGGGCATCCTGTGGATCAGGACGTTCATGCAGAGCCTGGCCGCCCAGGGCCGCACGGTTTTCGTGTCGTCCCACCTGTTGTCCGAGATGGCCGTGACCGCGGGCCATCTGCTCGTCATCGGCAAGGGCGAGCTGCTGGCCGATGCGGCGACCGATGACTTCATCGCCAGGGCGACCACGTCCTCGGTGCGGGTGCGTTCGCCACGGCTGGCCGATCTGGCCGGCGCGCTGCAGCACGCCGGGGTGGCCTACACCCAGGCCGCGGACGCCTTGGTGGTGACCGATGCGCCGATGGAACAGATCGGCGACATCGCCGGCTCGGCCGGCATCACCCTGCACGAGTTGGCCGGCCAACGCGGATCACTGGAGGAGGCGTTCATGCAGCTCACCGGCGACTCGGTGGAGTACGTCGGCGGCACCGCCGCGCCGGGCCTGCACACCATGACCCCCGGCGCCGGGCCCGCTGTCGTACCGGCCGGCCCACCACCACCGGCCGCTGCCCCGTCCCCCCCGTCCACCCCGACCGCTGGAGCGTGACGAGATGACTGCGATCACCGTCGAACGGATCAAGCTGTTCTCCACCCGCTCGCCGTACTGGTGCCTGCTGCTGATCCTGGTGGCGTGCCTGGGCATGGCGACCCTGATCGGACTCATCCAGAGTGGCCGGGACGCCACCACGACCACGTCCCAGGCCGGTACCAATCTCGGGATGATGATCTTCATGGTGCTCGCGGCGCTGGCCGTCACCACCGAGTACCGGTTCGGCACCATCCGCACCACCTTCCTGGCCGAGCCGAACCGCACGGTTGTGCTGCTGGCCAAGACCGCGATGTTGGCCGTGCTGGGCGCGGTCGTCGGCGCCGTCGGGGCACTGGCCGCGTTCTATCTCACCAAGCTGCTGGCCTCGGATCCGCGCTCCAGGCTCACCCTGGCGACGGGCGAGGACTGGCGGATCGTCCTGGGACACGCTGCGTTGTTCGCCATCGCCGCGGTCATCGCGGTCGCCATCGGCACGCTGGTGCGGCAGTCGGCGGGGGCGATCGCGATCATCCTGGTGTGGGCGCTGGTGCTGGAGAGCCTGCTGGGCGCGATCCCGGCGTTGACCGACGCGTCGCAGTGGTTCCCGTTCAACGCCGGCGGCCGATTCGTGCAGCCCACCGACGGCCGGGTGTTCCAGGACGTGGTGGCTCCCGCCGGCCCCTCCCCGGTCCAGGGCCTGCTGATCTTCGCCGGTACCGCGGTCGTGCTCTGGATCGCCGCACTGCTCGTCCTTCGCCGCCGCGACGCCTGATTTCCCCGGCGCAGCGAGGATCGACGGGCGCCGACAAGGCTGGTGGATTGCATGACCCTCGCACTGATGCGCGGCGGGCCGGCCCGGGCGTCGTAGGCTCCGGACGTGTCCGAATCACCCCGGCCCGCTGCCATGACCTCAGACGTGCGTCCGGACGACGCTGTCGAGGAACCGAGCGCTGCCATGGAGCCGGACGGACGGCTCGAGCAAGCGGACGACGGGCTGCCGGCGAACTTCCGCCGGGTGGTCAGCTTCCATCCCCGGGGCGGACGGCTCAACCCTGTGCAGCGCCGCGCGTTCGATGCCCACGCCGCGCGGTGGTATCTGGAACTGGACGATCTGTCGGGCGGACTCGACGTCGTCGCCCTGTTCGGGCGCAACGCGCCGCTCATCCTGGAGATCGGCTCCGGGATGGGCGAGGCCACGGCGGCCATGGCCGTCGCCCGGCCGGACGCCGACATCCTCGCGGTCGAGGTCTACAAACCCGGTGTCGCACAGACGTTCCACCACCTGGCCCGGGCCGGCGTGGAGAACGTCCGGGTGGTCAGGGCCGACGCGGTCCGACTGCTCACCGAATGCCTCGGGCCTGGTCGGCTGGCCGAATTGTGGTTGTTCTTCCCGGATCCCTGGCCCAAGACCCGACATCTCAAGCGTCGCTTGGTGAATCCGGAGTTCGTCGAGTTGGCCGCGTCCCGGCTGGAGAAGGGCGGAGTGCTGCGGATGGCGACCGACTGGGCGCCGTACGCCCAGCAGATGCTGGCCGTGTGCACGGGCGCCAAGGTCCTGCGCAATGCGCACGCCGGGTGGGCACCGCGGCCGAAGTTCCGCCCCCCGACCAGGTTCGAGCGCCGCGGGCTCAACGCGGGGCACGAGATCTTCGATCTGGAGTTCGTCCGCCGCTGAGCGTCCTGCTCAGCTGATCGGCCAGCGGACGACGGTCTGGCCCGACGACTCCCGTAGCTTCAGCATGCCGGCCGCCCTCTTCACATCGAACCCGACGATCATCGTCCGCGGCTTGGTGTCGGAGACGGGACCAGCAGCGTCGACGCTGTCGGGGCGTATCGCCGACGTCGACCTCCGGGCCAGTGCGGCCACTTTACCGGCCGAGACCGGTCAACGGGTCGGGAACGAGGCGAATACGAAGTCCCCGACCCGGCCGTAGCTGGGCCGCAACGTCGACCGCGGCCGAGGTGAGCACGGCGATCACCGGATACCCACCGGTCAGCGGATGGTCGGCCATGAACACCACTGGACGGCCCGAACCGGGCACCTGGATCGCGCCCGCCACCATGGGCTCGGTGGGCAACTCGGCCATGTCCGGCCGGGTCAGGGTCGGCCCGTCCAGATGCAGCCCGATCCGGTTGGCGTCCACTCCCACCATCCATTCGACCTGCACCAGCAGATCGATCGCCGCGTCGGTGAAGAGATCGGCACGTGGGCCGAGAACAGCCGGCAGTACGACGGTGCCGTCCGGTTCCGGCCGGGCCGCCGGGATTGTGCCGGACACCGAAGCCGCCGGTGCGCCGACCGGCAGTTCGTCTCCCGCCGCGATCGGGGGCGGCCCCAGGCCGGACAGCGAGTCGGTCGATCGGCTGCCCAGCACCCCCGGCACGTCGAGACCGCCCAGCACGGCCAGATAGCTACGCAGCCCTCGGACCGGCCGGCCCAGTCGGAGCCGCTGACCGGCCCGCAGCTCGAAGGCCGTACCGAACGGCTGCGCAGCACCGTCGACCGCGACGGGCAGCGCCGCACCGGCAATCGCAATCCGGCAGGCGACCAGAGGCGGTGAGCCGGAGCCCGCCGAGCGTGATTTCCAGTGCGGCAGCTCCGTCGGCATTTCCCACCAGCCGGTTCGCTCTGATCAGCGCTCCGCGGTCGGCCGCCCCGGAGCGTCCGACGCCCAGCTGCGCGTATCCGGGGCGGCCGAGATCCTGCACGGTGCAAAGCGGACCGGGCACATCGACGCGCAGCCCTGGCGTCACGACACCACCCTCCCCTCGCTGGCGCTCGGGTTGGGTTGCCCCGTGAAGCGCCCATGGTTCGCTCGGCAAGTCTCGCTCACGACACGTCCACGAAGCGGACCGCGACCCCCGGCCGCAGCAGCGCCGGCGGCTCCCGATTCAGATCCCACAGGCGGGCGTTCGTGCGTCCGATGAGCTGCCAACCGCCGGGCGAGGGACGAGGGTAGATCCCGGAGAATTCACCGGCCAGCCCGACGGCCCCGGCCGGCACCTCCGTGCGCGGATGCGCCCGACGCGGCACGCGAAGTGGATGGTCCGGTGCGGTCAGATAGCCGAAGCCCGGCGCGAAACCGGTGAAGGCCACGGTCCATTCGACCCCGGTGTGGGCGGCCACCACGCCGTCACGACCGAGCCCGGTCAGCTCGCCGACCTCGTCGAGATCCACTCCATCGTAGATGGTCTCGATGGTGACGCGCTCTGACGGGCGGTCGAGGTCGGGGGTCGGCACGGTCGTCCGCAGGTGACCGGCGAGCGCGGCGAGGTCCGTACCGGCGGCATACCGGACCAGGACGCTGCGGGCGCCGACCACCACCTCCACCTGGCCCGGGCCCGGCTTGTGCTGCAACGTCCGCCACAAGCCCAGTGCCGCAGCCTGATTGTCCAGATCGACGACGAGCGCCGTGTCGCCGACCGCGCGAACCTGGCGACGGTGGGCGGGATCCGGACTCATCACGAGCACCTGATCAGGCAAAGGGGCGTACTGTCACGCCGGCGGCCTCCAGCGCCGACCGGACGGCTCGGGCCATGGCCACCGCGCCGGGCGAATCTCCGTGCACGCACACCGAATCCGCTTCGATCCGGACGACGGAACCGTCGTCGGCCTCGAGGGTACCGGCGGTGATCAGCCGTACCGTTCTCGCGGCGACGACGGCCGGATCGTGCAGCACCGCACCGGCTTCGGTGCGCGGGACCAGGGTGCCCTCGGGGGTATACGCGCGGTCGGCGAACGCCTCGCGGACGACCGGGAGCCCGGCCCGCTGCGCCGCCGACAGCAACTCCGAGCCGGGCAGTCCGAGCACCGGCAGCGACCGGTCGTAGCGGTACACCGCCGAGACAACGGCCGCGGCCTGCTCGGCGTGGTGGACCACCGTGTTGTACAGCGCCCCATGAGGTTTCACGTAGGACACCCGAGTTCCGGCGGTTCGGGCCAGACCGTCGAGCGCGCCGATCTGATAGATGATCTCGGCGGTCAGCTCGTCGGCGTCCATCTCGATGTACCGGCGGCCGAAGCCGGCCAGGTCGCGGTAGCTCACCTGGGCCCCGACGGTCACGCCGCGCTCGGCCGCGCCCGTCACCGCGGCCAGCAGGGTGAGCGGGTCGCCGGCGTGGAATCCGCAAGCCACGTTGGCGCTGGTGACCACGTCCAGCATGGCCGCGTCGTCGCCGAGCACCCACCGCCCGAACGACTCTCCGAGGTCGGCGTTGAGATCGACGTACTTCTCACTCATGCGCGGGCCGGGTCAGGGCCAGCGATAGCCGGTCGGGTTGTCGCCGAGATCGACGATGGCGGCGACCGGCCCGCCACCGTCCGGACCCTGGTGGGCGGCCGAGACGGAGACGAAGACCGCGGGGTCACCGGTCACCGCGGCCGTCACCCCGCCGACGCAGGACTTGATCTGCCGGTGCCAGTGCACGTCGGAGTCGTCGAGCATGGCGTTGCGTCGCCCGTGCACCTGGCCGTCCTGGGATGCCTCGCACTTGAGGAACACATTGACCAGTCGCCCGCCGATGTCGGCGGTGCGCGGACGGTCGGGCAGGTCGAGGCCGGCGTCGGCGATGGCCGCCCAGATACCGTCGGAGTCCAGGGCGTCGCGCATGACCGAGTGGCCGATGCGGTACCGGCCGCCGACTCCGCGGGCGTTGCCCACCACCACGACCTGCGCCTGGTCGAGTTCCACCCCCGACGAGCAGGACGCCACCGAGGAGTAAAGGCTGCGGTCGTGCATCACGTCGCCGTCGGTGGGCATCTCGATCTCGCCCAGGGCCACCGCGATGCCCAGCGCGGTGCAGCCGTTGGACAGGTCCATCGACTCATGGGTGTTCTCCGTCCACACCTTCTCGCCGCGCGACTTGGCGTCCCTGATGGTGTGGATGGTCAGCAGCGGCGTCTTGGTCTGCACGTAGTGCACGTCGGCCGGATCGGTGATGCCGGCCCGCTCCATGGCGACCGTCACCGCGGCGGCGACCTTCGAGATCATCGGGGTGAAGCCGATCTCCTCCGGCAGCAGCGGTTCGCTCATCGCGAACCCGACGGTCAGCCGCGGTTCGTCCGTCGCCTCGACCTGATCCGGCGCGAGCGTCGCGAACACCGTGGCGTGCGGCGAGATGACCCCGTCGGTGCCACCCGACCAGACGATCGGGATCTGCTTGACCTCCTCGACCGTCCGGGTGCCCTTGGCCTCGATCACCGCCCGGAACGCCCGGTCGGCGATGATCCGGGTGTAGTCGTTCACGCCGCCGTTGCCCTCGGTCTTGCCGATCACGGCGACGATCCGGTCGGCGTCGAAAATCCCTTCGTCGATTAGCTTCTCCAGTTCGCTGGCGTCGGAGACGGTGTGCAGCGGGATCTTCCGGACCTCGATGGCTGACGGGGCACTGGGCATTGGACCTGGGTTCTCCTTCGTGCGGTTCGTTCAGACCGATGACGCAGTGGTGACGACGGTACCCACCGACCCGGGCACGCCGGTGACCGCGTCGGCCAATCGCTCGAGACTGGAGATCACGGCACGACGACCGGTGCGGCTGCGGGCGAACCGGATCGCTGCGGACACCTTGGGCCCCATCGATCCGGCGCCGAACTCGCCCCGGTCCAGGTGTCCCTGCAGCTCGCTCACTTCGACCAGCCCGAGCGGACGCGGATTCGGCGTGCCGAAGCCGAGCACGGCGCGCTCGACGTCGGTGGCGATCACCAGCAGGTCGCAGTCCAGGTCCTGGGCCAGCAGCGCCGCGGCCAGGTCCTTGTCGATCACCGCGTCCACCCCGGTGAGCCGGCCGTCGGTGCGGACCACCGGAACCCCGCCGCCACCGGCCAGGACCACGGTGGTGCCGGACTCCAGCAGGGCGCGACCGACCTCGGCGTCGAGCACGGCGAGCGGCTCCGGCGAGGCGACGACCCGACGCCAACCGCGCTCGCCGAAGTCCCGCCAGTCCTGGCCCAGGGCCTGCAGCCCTGGCTGCCTCGGCCGCAGTGCGATACCGGCCGATCGGCTTGCTCGGGCGGTCGAACGCGGGGTCCGCGGGATCCACCAGGGTGCGGGTGACCAGCGCGGCGACCCGGCTCGGCAGACCGCGGGCGGTCAACGCCGCCTCGAGCCCATTGCACAGGACGAAACCGATGGTCGCCTGGGTCTGCGCGACACACCAGTCCAGGGTGACCGGCGGGACGACGTCGGCCGCGAGTTCGTTCTTCACCAGCAGGTTGCCCACCTGCGGGCCGTTGCCGTGGGTGATCGCGACCTGGAAGCCGGCCGCGACCAGGTCGGCCAGGTGCTCGGCCGCCGCGGTGAGCGCGGCGATCTGATGCGCCTCGGTCGCCGAGCCGTCCGGCGCGCTCATCGCGTTGCCGCCCAAGGCCACCAGCACCCGGGCGCCCGCCGCCGGACCGACCATGACCGAGCAGCCTAGCCGCGCCGATCACACATGTGATCGGCCGCCGACGGCCCCCCCAGTCGGTAAGACCGGAGCTTGTTGATCATGGGAAACCGGTACGCCGAAACTCGGCGTGTCGCGCAACACGCCGACGGTCGCCGTACGGATTCGCCATGATCAACAGTGGATGGCGGATGGGGCAGGCTCACCCAGGGAGCGCTGTCACCAGGTGGTGCCTGCGGTGATGGCCTGGGACCGGGCGCGAGGGATCGGGTCAGTCGAGCAGGCCGTGCAGGACCATGGCCGAGGTGGCGGCGAGCAGCCCCGCCGTTCCTCCTGCGAGACCTGGGCCAGCGGGCCGTCCAGGCACAACATGGCCAGGCCGTGTACGGCCGACCACGCGGCGATGTCGGCGGCCGGCCGCGGCTGGGTCGCGGCCTCCCCGGCCCCGAGCAGGTCGTCGAGGGTCTCCGACAACAGCCCGAACGCGGCCTCGTCGGCGTCCCACGGCACTTCGTCGGCCGTCGGCAGCCCATTGCAGAAGCAGCGGAAGAGGCCGCTACGCGTCGTGGCGAACTCGAAATACGCGTCACCGATCGCGATCAGCCGACGAGCCGCCGACGCTCGCCGATCCTCGCCCTCGACCTCGGGCAGGCTGGCCGCGGCCGCCTGCATGTGCTCGGCCAACGCGCGCAGCGCCGCTTGCTTGACCGCGTGCTGCAGCGCCTGCTGGTTCTCGAAGTGCCGATACGCGGCGGTCGCCGACACGCCGACCCGGCGGGCCACCTCGCGCAGCACCACCGCGTCCGGTCCGCCCTGGGCCGCGAGCGTCGGTCGCCTCGGTCAGCAGTGCCTCGGCGAGATTGCCGTGGTGGTATCGCCGGGTGGCCTGCGCGCCTCCTGCTCGGGTCATCGCGGCACGTCCTCCATTCGGCCCAATTCCGGAAATACATGTTGACACTGTTAGCTTCAGCTCTCTAAGTTCACGGTGTCAACATACAAGGCCCGACGTCGCGCCGCCCCGGCACGCAGTGGAGAACCCCTCATGTTGCACCGCTTCGGTTACCTGCTGGCCCGCCGCGCCAAGCTCGTGCTCGCACTGGCCTTCCTCGGCCTGATCGGAGCGGCCGCGCTGGGCGCCGGCGCGGTCGGCAAGCTCCAGGCCGGCGGCTTCGAGGATCCCGCGTCGGACTCGCACCAAGGCCGACGCAGATCGTCGCCGAACACTTCGGGTCCGACCCCGAACCTCATCCTGATCGCCGCGCCGGACGACGGCAACGTCGATTCGGCGGCGAGCACGGCTGCGGGCGAAGACCCTGACCGCCGAGCTGGCGGCCGAGCCGGGAGTCACGGTCGCCGCGTCCTACTGGCAGCAGCCGATCCCGCAACTGAAGGCCACCGACGGCAGCTCCGCGATGATCCTGCTGGTGGTGGCCGGCGACCAGGGCACCATGGTCACCCGCGGCGCGGAGATCGTCGACGCCTACTCCGGCGATCACAACGGGCTCACCATCAGCGCCGGCGGACCCGCCGGCGTCTTCGGCGACATCAACACCCAGGTGACGAAGTCGTTGGCGATCGCCGAGTCCATCGCCATCCCGGTGACGCTGATCCTGCTGCTGCTGGTCTTCGGTTCCGTGGTGGCGGCCCTGATTCCGCTGGTCATCGGCACGTTCGCGATCATCGGCACGTTCGGCCTGCTGTCGGTGCTCGGGTCGGTCACCGACGTCTCCATCTTCGCGATCAACCTGACCACCGCGCTCGGGCTGGGCCTGGGCATCGACTACGGCCTGCTGATCGTCGCCCGGTTCCGCGAGCAGCTCAGCCAAGGGCGACGACGTGGCTGATGCGGTCGCGCACACCGTCGCCACCGCCGGGCGGACCATCCTGTTCTCCGCGGCGGCCGTCGCCGCCGCGCTGGCCACGCTGTTGCTCTTCCCGTTGTACTTCCTGTCCTCGTTCGGCTACGCCGGGGTCGGTGTGGTCGTCATCGCCGCGGTCACCGCCCTGGTGATCACCCCGGCGGCCCTGGCCGTGCTCGGCCACCGCATCGAGAAGGGCAAGCTGCCGTTCGCCGGAACGGCCCGCGGTTCGGCCTCGCCGTTCTGGGGCCGGCTGGCCCGCACGGTGTTCCGTCATCCGGTGCGTCACCGCGGTGCCGGTCCTCGCGGCCCTGCTGCTGGCCGCCTCGCCGCTGTTGGGCATCACCTTCGCCCTGCCGGACGAGACGGTGCTGCCGACGTCGTCGCCGAGCCGACAGGTGGCGACGACGATCGAGCAGGAGTATCCGACGCAATCGACCGCGTCGATTCTCGTGGTCTCGCCCGGCCCGGTCGACGCGGCCGCCGCGACGTCCTACGCGGTCGACCTGTCGACGGTGGACGGGGTCACCTCGGTCGCCACCTCGTCGGCCACCGTCGTCGACGGCGTGGCCGGCCCACCGGACGCCGCCGCGGCGTCCCTGTCCGCCGACGGCTACCAGCGGCTGCAGGTGGTCACGGACGTACCGACCGGCACGGACCAGGCGCAGGACCTGGTGCGCGCCCTGCGGGAGGTGCCGAATCCGCACGGGTTCCTGATCGGCGGCCAGGACGCCGCGCTGGTCGACACGCTGGCCGCGATCGGCGCGCCGCTGCCGTTGGCGCTGACCCTCATCGTGATCAGCACCTTCGTGATCCTGTTCCTGTTCACCGGCAGCGTGGTGCAGCCGGTCCGGGCGTTGCTGATCAACGGGCTGTCCCTGGCGGCCACGCTCGGCGTTGATGACCTGGATCTTCCAGGACGGGCCACCTGATCGGACTGTTCGGCGCCACCCCTCGACCGATGGACGCCTCGATGACGGTGCTGCTGCTGTGCATCACCTTCGGCCTGTCGATGGACTACGAGGTGTTCCTGTCCAGCCGGATCACCGAGCTTGCACCGGGCCGGCGCCGACCTGCAAACCGCGGTCACCGAAGGATTGGCCCGGACCGGCCGCATCGTGTCCAGCGCGGCGGCCCTGCTCGCGGTGTCGTTCTTCGCGTTCGCCACCTCCAGCGTTTCGATGCTGCAGATGTTCGGCCTGGGCGCCGGGCTGGCCGTGCTGATCGACGCCACCCTGGTCCGCGGGGTACTGGTACCGGCAGCGATGCGGGCGCTCGGGCCGATCAACTTCTGGGCGCCGCCGCCGTTGCGCCGGCTGCACGCGAGGATCGGGCTGTCCGAGGAGCCGGAGTTGGAGTCCGCCGGGGCGCGTTGACGGGTGCGCCGGCTCCATCACGGTGCGCACGGTTCACTCTGGGCACGAAGGCCCCGAGCGTCTAGCCTTCACGAAGTCGGTCGGCTTCTAGGGGGTTGGATGCGTCGCGCTCGGGTGGTGGGCTCGGCCCTGGCCGTGCTCGGCCTGGTCGCCTTCGGCCTGGTGTTGCCGGTGGGCGGGCCACCCGAGGCGGCCGCGGACGTCGCGCCGATCAATCCGGTTCGGGTCGACCTGAACGGCCATCCGGCCAACTCCGGCTTCCTGGTCTTCGTCGAGGGTGACGTGGCGCTCAACGCCGACGAGTCCGAGGGCACTCTCGCGCTGGGCGGCGACCTGACGTTCAACTCGAGTTACAACGTGACGGCCCCGCAGCGACCGGGGTTCCCGACGTTCACCGCACCGGGCGACGCGCGCCAACGTTCCTGTACGTCGGCGGCGGAATCACCTGGCCGGCTAACCGACCCGGTGCTCAAGGTGCTCGGCGGCGGCTTCACCAAGATCGCTGACACCGACACGTACGACGCCACCAACAAGGATCAGAACGGCGCCACGGTCGAACTACCAGATCTTCAAACCCGGTGCGGTTCTACGGCAGCACCCCACGGATCGAGGGGACCAACCCGCGCCCAGACCGCTGGGTCGATCGAAGCGCCGGTGCCCGACGACCTCATCGACATAAGCGGCGCGTTTACCCAGTACCGGCAGATCACCGATCAATTGGCCGGCTGTCCCGGCGACCGTCGAACTGACCGAGTCCGGACACGTCCGTACACGCCACTGGCGCCGGGTTGGGGACCCGGTACCAGGGCGCGGCTGGCGCTGACCGCGGGGCAGACGAACGTCCTGAACATCTCGGCCCAGGATCTGGCCAACCTGGCCGAGATCACCTTCGTCGACGCGCCGTCCGCGGACACGCCGGTGCTGGTCAACGTCACGGGCAGCCTCGTTCACCGGCTCGTTCCCGAACCATGCCGGCATCTCCGGAGACCAGGCGCCGTACATCCTGTGGAACTTCCCGACAGCGACAGTCCATCACGGTCACCGGCGGCGACTCCCTGGAGGGCACCATCTACGCCCCCAACGCCGACCTGAACTGGATCCCGACCGCCAACATCGAGGGCAACGTCATCGCCGAAGTCCTTCACCCACGGCTCAGCCGCTGCCCACTGGCGAGTCGACCGCGGGAGATCCACGATTTCCCGTTCAACACGGAACTGTCGTGCACCACCGAGACCACCACACGACAACGACCACCACCGAAACGACCGCCACCACCGCGACCACCCCCACCACGGAAACGACCGCCACGACCGACGACCACCCCCACCACAGAAACGACCGCCACGCCCGACACCACCACCACGCGACAGCACGACCGACCGACCGACCACCGACACCACCCCCACCACAGAAACGACCGCCACGACCGAAAGCACGAGCTCGGAGATCACCACCGGCGACACCACTACCAGCGAACTGCGCACCACGGGCGACACGGGCGAGACCGAAGTGATTGCGACCTCGACCGGCCCCACGCTGTCGAACACCGGAACACCGGTGACCAGGCTGATCCCGGTCGGGGTGGTGCTCGCCTTGCTCGGCTCGGCGCTGGTGGTCGGCTCAACGGTGATCCGGCCGAAGCGTCGGCACTGACGCGGGCACCCGACCGATCATCCAGAACGGGCCGCTCAGTGAGCGCGGTGGTCCTGCCGGGTGAGCCGGGGGCCGCGCCGCGGGATCCGGACGGAAGGTGCCAGCTCGAGCAGCCGGACCACCCGGAACCGGTGCGGGCGCCAGGGCTCGAAGAAGTCCTCGACCGCATGCCTCCGGCAACTTCTGCCCGTCCCCCAGCGCGATCCCGGCCAGCGCCGGCAGGTGGTAGTCGCCCACGGGTAGGGCATCGGCATCGCCCAGCGCCCGCGAACCGACCTCGGCCGCGGTCCAGCGACCGATGCCCGGAACGGCGAGCAGGGCCCGGTAGACCGCGGCTCGGTCCCCGCGCGCGGCGGCGGACTCCAGGCCGTCGGCGAGGGTCAGCGCGCTCCGGACGGCCCGTTGCCGACCCGGGTCGACCCCGGCCCGATGCCAGTCCCAGGTCGGGACCTCCCGCCACCGGGCGGCGTCGGGCGGAACCCGCATGCCGGCCGGAGCCGGGCCGGGTGCCGGGTCGCCGTGCCACGTCAGCAGCCGGCGCCAGGCGTCGAACGCGTCCAACCCGATCACGCGTTGTTCGAGCACAGCGGGAACCAGTGCCTCGACCACCCGCCCGGTGCGCGGTACCCGGTAGCCGGGGAGTTCCCGGACCGCGCGGACCAGCACCGGATGGGTCGGAGTGAAGGTCTCGGGTGCGTCGTCGGACCCCAGCAACCGGGGTACGCCGTCCAAGAGTTCCGGCGCGCCCGGCCCCCAGGCCTGCGACCCGCACCTCGGCCGGGCCGAGTTGCGTCAGGCGGTAGGTCACCGGGCCGGTCGACGGCCGGCCGGCCCGCCAGACGCTGCCGTCGGCGGCGATCCGGTGGGCCGGATCGCGTGGCCCGCGTTGCAGCGAGCTGAGCACCAGCGCCGCGTCGACCGGGTAGTCCGGGCGCCAGGTCCGGTCCTGCTCGGTGCCCGCGGTCATCCGTGCAGCCTGCCAGCAGGGTCGGACTACCGGTTGGAGCCCCGATCCCGCGGGGACTCCAGGGAGCATGGCGATCGTCACCCTGGCGGCAAGCACCCTGATACGCAGCGACGACCGTGAGAACATTTGCCGGTGACCGATCAGGCGCAGCGGACGCGATCGACGGGCGGACGTCTTCGCTCCGTCGTCGACGGGTTGCGGGCCAGGACGCGTGTCCTGGCCGGTCATTCTCGTCGTGGGGGCGATCGCGTCAGCGGTTGCGTTGTTGCTCGGCTGGGCGTTCGGGCCCGACTTCGACTTCTTCGACCTGCGGATCTACTACAAGGCCGTCAGCTACTGGCTGGACGGCCACGACATCTACGACTACTGGCAGTCGGATCCGGTGAACGTCCGGCTCGGGTACACCTACCCGCCGGTCGCGGCCGTGCTGATGGCGCCGATGGCGACGCTCCCGGTCGAGGTGGCGGCCTGGCTGACGGCCGCGGCAACGGCGCTGGCCGGGTTCGTCTGCGTGTGGATCTGCCTGCGGGCGGCGCAGCCGCGGGTACCGGCCAACGCGTGGCAGCTCGGCTGGGCCGTCGCTGATCACCGTCGCCGCGTTCCAGACCCAACCGCTGGTCCAGACGCTCGCCTACGGCCAGGTCAACGTGTTTCTGGCCCTGCTGGTGCTCGTCGACGCGTTCGTGCTGATGCCCCGGCACAGCAGGTGGACCGGGGTCGGTGTCGGTCTGGCCATGGCGATCAAGCTGACGCCGGGGATCTTCCTGCTGTACTTCCTGGTCAACAAGCGGTGGCGGGCGATGATCACCGCCGCCGCCACCGGTGCCGGCGTGACGTTGCTCGCCGCGTGCGTCGCCCCGACCGAGACGCTGGCGCTACTTCACCGACCTGATCTTCAGTTCGAACCGGGTCGGGTTCCTCGACGACACCATGAACCAGTCGATCAACGGTTTGCTCGCCCGGGCGTCGGCCACCGGGAACCCGTCCGGGATGTTATGGGTCGGGCTGTCGGCGGTCCTGGTGGTCGTCGGCGTCGTCCGGGCCCGACGTGCCGTCAAGGCCGGCGACCAATTGTTCGCGGTGACGATGATCGGTTTCGTCGGGTTGTTGGTGAGCCCGGCGAGCTGGATCCATCACGCCGTGTGGGTGGTGCCGGCCGCTGATCCTGCTCGATCTGCTGGTTGGTCGATGCCGGCCGTCGCGGCGACGCGCCGGTGTGGCGGGTGGCCGGGGCGCTGGTTCTGCTGGCCGGCGCAGCTGTTCGCCTGGGTCATGGACAGCCGCCAACTGCTCGACATCCAGGATCAGGACGCTCACGGCCTTGGGCTACCGTGGTCGCCTCGAGTGCCCAGGTGCTCTGGCTGATCGCGGCCGTTGTTCCTGTTGCCGATCCGCCGAACCAGGGCGCCGAGATGCGGCCCGCGCGAGCCGTCCGACCCGCCTCGGTCGACCGAACGTTTAGTCCCGCCGCTCCTCCGAGCCACCGCAACCAGGCCAGGACGTCGTCGGTGTGCTGGCCCAGCAGCGGCGGCGCGGCGTGCTCGAAGCGTGCGCTCGGCGCCGTCCGCGTCGAAGAACCGCAGCGGCGGACCCGGCAGCTGCACGGTGCCCAGGGTCGGGTGCTCGACGTCGATCACCAGGCCCTGCGACCGGGTCTGGTCCCACTCGTACACCTGCTCCAGGTTCTTCACCTGACCGCTCGGGACGCCCGAGCTCGGCCAGCCGGGCCAGCAGCTCGGCCGTCGTCCACGTCGCGAACGCCGTCGTCGACCGCGGCCCGGACCGCCGTGCCGTTCCGGACCCGCTCGGCGTTGGTCGCGAAGCCCGGCGCCGCCACCGGCAGCCCGAACGCCGGGGCGAACCGGGCCCACAGGCCCTCCGAGCCGACCGCGATCTGCACCATGCCGTCCGCGGCGTGGAACAGCCCGTACGGGCAGATCGACGGGTGGTGCGGGCCCTCGGCCGTCGGCACCTCGCCGGCCACCGTCCACCGGGTGCCCTGGAAGGCGTGCACGCCGACCACCGCGGCCAGCAGCGAGGTCCGGACCGACGCCGCCCCGGCCGGTCGCTGGCCCGCTCGTGCAGCGCGGCGAGCACGCCGTAGGCGCCGTACATGCCGGCCAGCAGGTCGGCGATCGGCACCCCGACCTTGGTCGGGGTCTCCGGATCGGGGCCGGTCATCGACATCAGGCCGGCCTCGCCCTGGGCGATCTGGTCGTAGCCGGCCCGGCCGCCCTCGGGGCCGTCGTGGCCGAAGCCGGAGATGGACAGCATCACCAGCCGCGGGTTCAGCTCGGTGAGCCGCGCCACCGGGAACCCGAGCCGGTCGAGCACGCCGGGGCGGAAGTTCTCCAGCAGCACGTCGCTGCGCCGGACCAGTTCGGTCGAGGCGCGGCTCTGTCCGTCGTCGCACTTCAGGTCGAGCGCGACCGACTCCTTGTTGCGGTTGCAGGACAGGAAGTAGGTGGAGATCGCGCGTCCCGGCCGAGTCCTGGACGAACGGCGGCCCCCAACCCCGGGTGTCGTCGCCCGTCCCCGGGGTCTCGACCTTGATCACCCTGGCCCCGAGGTCGCCCGAGCATCATCGCGGCGTGCGGACCGGCCAGCGCCCTGGTGAGGTCGAGCACGGTGAGGTCGGCGAGCGGTCCGGCGGTCATGCGGTCCGAGGTTATCGCACCGCCGGGCTTATCCGGTCACCCGACGGAGCATCCGGCCGTGGCGGGGCACCGAGCGGGGCGGCGTGAACGGGCCTGCATCGTCGTTTGCCCCGGTTCCGACGGGCACCGCACGGCAGACCCAGCACCGCAACGAAAGGAGCCACCATCATGGCCGCCCGCACCACCCTTCCGAAGTACACCGTCCCGTCGATGAGCAGCCAGGACGGCGCGACGGTCGCCGGGATCCTGCAGCAGCGGCTGGACGCGCTCAACGACCTTGCTCTGACGCTCAAGCACGTGCACTGGAACGTGGTCGGCCCGCACTTCATCGCGCGTGCACGAGATGATCGACCCGCAGGTCGAGGCGGTGCGCGAGATGATCGACGAGATCGCCGAGCGGATCGCCACCCTGGGGATCAGCCCGGTGGGTACGCCCGGGCGCCTGGTGGCCGATCGCACCTGGGACGACTACTCGATCGGCCGGGCCGATGCCATCGCCCATCTCGGCGCGCTGGACGTCGTCTACCAGGGCGTGATCAGCGACCACCGCGAGGCCGCCGAGGAGACCGAGGAGCCGGACACCGGTCACCAACGACCTGCTCATCGGTCACCTGCACCAGCTCGAGCTGTTCCACTGGTTCGTCCGGGCGCACCTGGAGTCCGTCGGGCGGCGCGCTGTCGACGGCCGGCCGAGACGGCCGAGAAGCCGGCCGCCGCGCAAGGCCCGGCGGGCCGCGAAGGCGAGCTGAGGCCTGCCGCACTCGGACCGCTCCGGTCCCAGCAGCCGCCCGGCACCGCGCCACCTGCTCCGGTTGACAGCCCAGCCGGCAGTCCGGTTCGATCGCGAGTAGCCGGAGCTCGTTGCCGGCGTCCCGGTCGGCGGTCCGCGCGGTCCGGGTCTCAGAGCGAAAGTCGACGTCGGCGTACGTCGCGGCCGCCCGACAGCGTGGCGTAGCCCGGGCCGCGATCGAAGAACGGTCGGCGTCGGGCGCTGCATCTCGGCGCGCATCCGGCCCGGAGGCGCGGCCGATCGCCGTCTCGTCGACCGTCGATGGCTCCCGGCCGCCGGTGATCACCACCCCGTAGTCGCGCCGCGCGCCGTCGACCGACACCTTGCCGCGCACCACGTCCCGCAGGACCTCGGCCGCCGGCCGGTCCAGCGGATCGCCCCAACCGCCGCCGCCGGTGGTCCGGATCCTGACCACCTCGCCCGGCCCGCACCGGTTCGGCGTCGACCAGCGCCTCGACCTCGCGTTCGCGCGGGCCGCCGGGATCGATGGTCACCTGGAACGGCGTGCCGGCCCGGCCGCCCTTGACTCCCCAGCAGGACAGGATCGAGCGGTCGGCGATCGACATGAAGTCGGCGTCGATCAGCATCCGGATGTGCTTCTCGTAGCCGAGGCCACCGCGGAACCGGCCGGCCCACCGGAATCGACGGCCAGGCCGAGCCTTTCGATCCGGAACGGGAACCGGGACTCGGTCACCTCGGTCGGCACGTTCGACGAATCGGGCACGACGTGGATGGTGTCCTCGCCGTCGGCGTAGTACCGGCCGCCGCTGCCGCCGCCGAGGATCTCCCGCATCAGGTACGGGTTGCCGTCGCGATCGCGTCCGTGGAAGCCGACGTAGCGGATGGTCTCCTGGTCGGCCGGCATCCGGCCGTCGACCGCCTTGGCCAGCACGCCGGCGAGCACCCCGAGCAGCCGCAGGATGACGAACGTCCGGGCGTTGGTCGGGGCCGGGAAGATCGGGGTGAGCAGCGTTCCCGGTGGCGGAAAACGCATCTCGATCAGCGGCACGACGCCCTCGTTGACGTCGAGCTCGGCCATCCGCTCGGGGGAGTCGGCGAGGTTGCGCAGGATGGGCGCCAGCCACTTGGCCAGGAACACGCCGTCGGCGTAGTTCGCCGCGTGGTTGATCGGGCCCTTGGCCTGCGGTCCGGTACCGGTGAAGTCCAGGACGATCCGGGCGTCGGTGACGCCGTCGCCGGCCGACAGCTTGGTCAGGGTGATGCGCTGCACGTGCAGCTTCGGCTCGTCGACGCCGTCGTGTTCGGCGTAGTCCTCCCAGACGTACTCACCGTCCGGGATCTTGGCCAGGATCTCGGTCCGGTAGGTCTCGGTGGTGGCCTGCAGGATCGCCTCGAACGCCGCCTCGACCGGCGCGCGCCCGTAGCGGGCGAACAGCTCGCCGAGCCGACGGGCACCCATCAGGCAGGCCGAGCACTCGGCGTCCAGGTCGGCGGCGAGCGACTCCGGCATCCGCGAGTTGCGGGTCATGATGCGTCAGCGCCGCCTCGTTCGGCACCCCGCGGTCCCACAGCTTGATCGGCGGGACCATCAGGCCCTCCTCGAACACGCTGGTCGCGTGCGGACGGCATGGAACCCGGTACCGCACCGCCGATGTCGTCGTGGTGGCCGAAGGCCTGGACGAACGCGACGACCTCGCCGTCGTGGAACACCGGCACGGTGACGCACAGGTCGGGGAGGTGCCCGATGCCGCCCTCGGACAGGTACACGTCGTTGTGGAAGAAGACGTCCCCGGCGGTCATCGTCGTCGATCGGGAAGTCGCGCACCACCGGTTGCACCAGCGCCGAGTAGGAGCGGCCGGTGAGCTTGCGCAGCCGGACGTCGTGGATGCCGGCCCGGAAGTCGTGGGCGTCACGGATCATCGGCGACCGGGAGGTCCGACCGATGGCGGTCTCCACCTCCTTCTCGATGGAGGCCAGGGTGCCGGCGACGATCTCCACCAGGATCGGATCCGCCGGGTGACGTTCGCATGCGCTGTCACGACGCTCCTGTCCGGTCACTCGGTGTCTGCGAGTCGATGCAGATTGCCGATGATCGGTCGACCGGTCGACGTGACGAAGCCGGGATGGATCGGCACCGTCGAGCCGAACTCCTCGACGACCGCCGGCCCCGGCACCCGGTGGCCGGCGCAGCAGGGACGGTCGGTCGTAGATCGCCGCGTCGGACCAGCCGTCGTAGTAGCACCGCGCCGGTGCCCGACCAGGGCCGGCTCGACATCGCTGCTCCAGCGGGTCGATCTCGCGAATCTCCGGCCGCGGGATCGGTCCGATGCCGGTCACCCGCAGATTCACCCACTCGACGTGCTGGTCCGGCTTGCCCCGGAAGTCGTAGCCGTACAGCGCCCGGTGGGCGTCGTGGAAGGCCGCGGTGACCGTGTCGGCCCAGCCTGCGGTCGACCGCGCCGGCCGGGCAGTCGACCCTGACCTCGTAGGCCTGTCCGAAGTAGCGCAGGTCGGCGGTCCGCTCGACGCTGCTGGTCCGCGTCCGCGAAACCCTCGCGCTGCAGTGCCTCCCGGGCCTCGCCGGTCAGCCGGTCGACCACCGCGGCGACCGTGGTCGAGGTCGAGCGCGTCGTCGCCGGGCGACGGCGGTCTGCACGTAGTCGTTGCGCACGTCGACGGTGAGCAGCCCGTAGGCCGAGACGTTGCCGGGGTTCGGCGGCACCAGAACGGCCGGCAGCCCGAGGATGTCCATCAGCCGGCAGGCCAGCAGCGCTGCCGGAGCCACCGAACGTGACCATCGGGAAGTCCCGCACGTCCAGGCCGCGCTTGACCGTCACCTGCCGCAGCGCGTTGGCCTGGTTCCAGGCCGAGATCTCCAGGATGCCGGTGGCGCAGGCTCTTCAGCCAGAGTTCCAGCGCGTCGCCGAGCGCGCGGATGCCGGCCGATGCGGCCTCGGTGTCCAGCGGGATCTCGCCGCCGAGCAGGTGGGGCGGGATCCGGCCGAGCACCAGGTGCGCGTCGGTGATCGTCGGCTCGGTACCACCGAGCCGGTAGCACATCGGCCCCGGGTCGGCGCCGGCCGACCGCGGGCCGACCTTGAGCGTGCCCTCCGGTGAGAGCCAGGCGATCGAGCCGCCACCGGCGCCGACGGTCACCACGTCGATCATCGGGATCTTCGCCGGGAACCGGCCGACGGAGCCCTCGGTGGTGAGCGAGGGACGGGCGTCGGAGATGACCGTGACGTCGGTCGAGGTGCCGCCACCGTCACAGGTGACCACCGAGCGGAATCCGGCCCGCGCGGCGATCACCGCGGCGCCGAGCGCGCCGGCCGCCGGCCCGGACAGCACGGTGGTGATCGGTTGGTGGACCACTTCGTCGGCGGACAGCACCCCGCCGTTGGACCGCATGATCGAGAACGGGATGCGCCGACCGGGATCGAGCTCGGCCAGCCGGCCGGCGATGCCCGAGACATAGGCGGCGACCGTCGGTTTCACCGCGGCGTCGACCAGCGTCGTCATCGACCGCTCGTACTCCCGGTACTCCCGGAGCACCTCCGAGGACAGCGAGACCACGGCGTCGGGCAGTTCCTCGCGGATGATCTCGAGCATCCGCCGCTCGTGGTCGTCGTTGGCGTAGGAGTGCAGGAGGCAGACGGCCAGCGTGGTGATGCCCTGGCCCTTGAACCAACGCACGGCCGCCCTGGCGTCGTCGACGTCGAACGGCCGGACCTCGGCCCCGGTGAAGTCGAGGCGTCCACCGACGGTGCGCACCCGGTCCACCGGCACGATCCGATCCGGCTTGACCCAGAAGTAGGAGTTGCCGTAGCCGTCCGGCACCGACTGCCGGGCGATCTCCAGCACGAACTCGTAGCCCTCGGTGGTGATGAAGCCCAGCTCACCGACGTTGCCCTGGAGCAGTTGGTTCGTCGCCACCGTGGTGCCGTGCGCGATCGACTCGCACGTCGGCCGGCGTCGCGCCGACCAGGTCGAGGATCTTGCCGATGCCGGTCAGGAAGCCGTCCGCGGGGTCGGCCGGCGTCGACGGCGTCTTGGTCGCGGTGACCACGCCGGTGCGGGTGTCGACCGCCACCACGTCGGTGAACGTGCCGCCGGTGTCCACGCCGATCCGCAGGTGCCCGACCCGGCCCACCTCCACGCCGCTCCCCTTCCAACTTCCCGAGCTTCCCGACCCTGCGAGGATCAACTTCGACGACGCGGATGAAAGTGTTGACTCCCGTCCCAGCAGTCACACCACGACCGAAGTTGATCCTCGCGATCGAAGTTGATCCTCGCAGAGCCAGGGGTCAGAGTTCGATGACGGTCATGCCGCCGGAGGGATCGGGGTGGTCCATCGCGGCCAGCGCGGCGCCGGCGCCGTCCAGCCCGATCACCCGACCGACCAGCTCGCCGGGGTGCAGCCGGCCGTCGGCGATCATCGCGAGCATCGCCGGGTACTCGTGGGCGGCCATGCCGTGCGAGCCGTACAGCTCCAACTCCCGGGCGATCACCCGGTCCATCGGCACGCTCGGCCGGGCCTCGCCGCCGAGCAGCAGCCCGACCTGGACGTGCCGGCCCCGGCGTCGCAGGGACAACACCGAGGCCACCAGCAGCGCCGACGCGCCCAGACAGTCCAGGGACACGTGCACCTCGCCGACCCGGGCGGCCAGATCCTCGGGCGCCTCATCCGGCGCGGCCCGGACCAGAGGCCATCGCGCCGGCGCCCGCCGCCCGCTCCAGGGCAGCGGCGGACGTGTCCACCGCGACCACCTCGGCTCCGAGCGCCGCGGCGATCATCACGGCGGACAGACCGACGCCGCCGCAGCCGAACACCGCGACCCGGTCGCCGGCGGCGCACCCGGCCGTGCCCGGTCACCGCCCGGAACGCGGTGGCGAACCGGCAGCCCAGCGACGGCCGCGGTGGTGAACGGCAACGTCGTCGGGCAGGCGCACCAGGTTGAGCTCGGCCGCCGGCACCGCGACCTGCTCGGCGAACGACCCCGGGTCGGTGAAGCCGGGTTGCCGCTGGTCCGGGCACACCTGGGCGTCACCGGCGCGGCAGTACTCGCACCGGCCGCAGCCGCAGACGAACGGCACGGTCACCCGGTCGCCCACCTGCCAGGACCGCACCGCCGGGCCCGACGGCCGACACCACACCGGCGTACTCGTGACCCGGGATGTGCGGCAGCGGCCACCGGGTCGTGGCCGCGCCAGGCGTGCCAGTCCGAGCGGCACACGCCGGTGGCCCGGACGTCCAGCACCACCCCGTCGTCCGGACACGCCGGCGGGTCCACCTCGACAACCCGCACCGGGCCGCCGACCGTCGTCGTACCGGGCCGCTCTCACGATCCGGCCGGCACGACGAGCACCTTGATCGCCTCACGTCGGTCCATCGCCGCGTAGCCCGGCCGCAATGTCCTCCAGCGACACGGTCAGGTCGAACACCGGCCCCGGATCGAGCGAGCCGTCCAGCACCGAGGGCAGCAGTTCGGGCAGGTAGCGGCGGGCCGGCGCGGTGCCGCCGCGGATACCGATGTTGGGCCGGAACATCGGGAACAGCGGGAGCCCCTCGGTGACCTGGTGGGGCACGCCGACCCAGCCGATCGTGCCGCCGGGCCGGCAGGCCGCGACCGCCGTCGCCCACGAGCCCTGGGTGCCGACGCACTCGCACACCCCGTCGGCGCCGACGCCGTCGGTGAGTTCCCGCACCGCATCGGACGCCTCGTCGCCGCGGGCGGCGACCACGTCGGTCGCGCCGAACCGGACCGCTAGCTCGGCCCGGTCGGGGTGGGTGGACAGGATGACGATGCGCTCGGCGCCGAGGTGGCGGGCGCCGAGCACCGCACAGAGCCCAACAGCGCCGTCGCCGACGACGGCGATGGTCGTGCCCGGGCCGGCTCCGGCACCCAGGGCCGCGTGGTAGCCGGTGCCCATCACGTCCGACAAGGACAGCAGCGCCGGAATCCGATCGTCGTCCGGGGCGACATCGGCGGCGACCAGGGTGCCGTCGGCCTGCGGGACCCGGACGAATTCGCCCTGACCGCCGTCGACCATGATCCCGTCCCGGTCCGGGCCGCCGTAACCGCCGCCGACCAGGCAGGACGTCGGCCAACCCGCGAGGCACTGCACGCAGTGCCCACAGGACCACAGGAACGGCGCGATCACCAGCTCCCCGGTTCGCACCGTGGTGACCTCAGATCCGACGTCGGCCACGACCCCCAGGAACTCGTGTCCCTTACGTCCGCCGCCGGCTGTGACACCGCGATAGGACCACAGGTCCGACCCGCAGACGCAGGAGGCCACCACCCGCACGACGGCGTCGGTCGGTTTGACCACGACCGGGTCGGGAACGGTGACGACAGAGATCTGACCAGGAGCATCGAGGACGGCAGCGCGCATGCCTGCCATCCTGCCCCGGTGTCGATCAACCCGCGGCGATCACCTCAGCCCGCGGCGATCACCGAGGAGCGGATGCCGGCCCACCCGTGTCGACCGACGCCGCGGTTGCGCCCGTCGGCAGCGGTCGGAGCGCACCGGCGATCAGCGCAGCCAGCGCGAGCATGGCCGCGACCACGGTCAACGCCTTGGAGACGGTGACGTGTTCGCCGAGCAGACCGATCAGGGGCGGACCGGCCAGGAACGCGCAGTACCCGATGGACGCCACCACGCTGACCCGGGTGGCCGCGGCGGCCGGGTCGTCCGACGCCGCGCTCATCCCCACCGGGAAGCCCAGGGAGGTGCCCAGACCCCAGAGCAGGGCGCCGACGAAACACAGCCAGGTGGCCGGCGCGAAGATGAAGAGCAACAGCCCGACGGTGGCGAGCAGCGCGAGGGCCCGGACCACCGGCACCCGGCCGAACCGGTCCAGCAGCTCGGTGCCGAACCAGCGAGCCAGGGTCATCGCGGCCAGGAAGGTGGCGAAGCCGAGCGTCCCGGCGGCGGCCGCGGTTCCCCGGTCGTCGATCAGCGCGACGGCGATCCAGTCCTGCCCGGTGCCCTCGGCGAACGCGAACGCGAAGACGAACAGCCCGATCAGCAGCGTCCGCGGCTCTTTCCATCTGGCCAGCAGACTGACGTGCGGCCTGGGCTCGCCGCCGGCTTCGGCCTGCTCCGCGGCGTGGTCGGTGTCCGCCAGGAAATTGCGCACCGCGAGCGGCACCACGACCACCACCACCACCGCGACCCCGACCAGATGTGCGGTCACCGGGACGTGCAGGAAAACCATGGCCGCACCGATCGCCGCACCGCCGACGGTGCCCATCGAGTAGCCGGCATGGAATCGGGACATGATCGACCGGCCCATGCGCCGTTCGACATCGGCGCCCTGGACGTTCATCGCGACGTCCCACGCGCCATTGCCGAATCCGATCAGGAACAGCCCGACCAGCACCGGGACGACACCGAACAGGTAGCCGACCGCCGCCGTGGCCAGACCGACCGCCAGCAGGGCAGACATCACCATGACGGTCGTCCGCGAGCTGAGCTTCTGCACGATCAGCCCGGCCAACGGCAGCGCCACCAGAGAACCGACCGCGATGGCCAGCAGCACCAGACCGAGCTCGGCGGAACTCAGGTGCAGCCCGTCCCGCACCTGCGGGATCCGGGAGGCCCAGCTGGCGAATGCGAATCCACAGAGGATGAAGGCCACGTAGGTCGCGTTGCGGGCGGCCTGGACGTCGCGGGCGATCGGGATGGCCACGCCGGAGGTCATGGGTGTCGGTCCTGGATAGGTCGAGGGAGGCAAGCGGCTGCCCGGTCACGGGATCGCGTCGATTCTAGCCGCGATCGAACCGTCCTCTGGACCGGTCAAGCAAGTGGTTCTCGGGACCGGCCCGGTTGGACCGCCCTGCCGTCAGCGGAACCGGCGCAGCCGCAGCGAGTTGCAGACCACGAACACCGAGCTGAACGCCATGGCCGCGCCGGCGATCATCGGGTTGAGCAGGCCCGGCGGCGGCCAGCGGTATGGCCGCGACGTTGTAGGCGAACGCCCAGAACAGGTTCTCCTTGATGGTCCGCAGCGTGCGCCGGGACAGCCGGATCGCGTCGCCGGCGGCGCGCAGGTCGCCGCGGACCAGGGTCAGGTCGGCGGCCTCGATGGCGACGTCGGTGCCGGTGCCCATGGCCAGGCCGAGGTCGGCCTGCGGCCAGCGCCGCGGCGTCGTTCACCCCGTCGCCGACCATGGCGACCACCGCGCCGCGCGCTGCAGATCCGCTGATGGCGTCGACCTTGCCGTCCGGGAGCACCTCGGCGACGACGTCGATCGGCGGCGATGCCGACCTCGGCAGCCACCGCACGCGGCGACTGCCGCGTTGTCGCCGGTGAGCAGGATCGGCCGCAGGCCGAGTCGCACGCAGCTCGGACGATGGCCTGGGCCGAGCTGGGTTTCACCGTGTCGGAGACCTCGAGCACGGCGCCGCGACCACGCCGTCCCAGGCCACCACCACGGCGGTCCGTCCGGCGGCCGCGCCGCGGCCAGCGGCCGCTGCAACCGTCCGGCACGACCGCGACCCGCGTCACGCATCAGCCGCGCGCGCCCGACCAGGACCCGACGGCCGTCGACGACGCCCGCACGCCGAGCCCGGCGAAGGTGGCGAAATCTCCGACGCCGGCGGAGCGATCCCGTCCTCGGCCGCGCGCGGCATCGACCACCGCCCGGGCGATCGGGTGCTCGCTGGCCAGCTCCAGCGGCGCCGACGAGCCGCAGCACGTCGGCGCGGTCGACTCCGGCCGCGAGATGCACGCCGACCAGCCGCCATCGCGACCGGCGGTGACCGTCCCGGTCTTGTCCAGCACGACGGTGTCCACCCGCCGGGTCGCCTCGAGCACCTCGGGTCCCCGGATCAGGACGCCGAGCTGGGCGCCGCGACCGGTGCCGACCAGCAGCGCGGTCGGGGTTGCGAGGCCGAGCGCGCACGGACAGGCGATGATCAGCACGGCGACCGCGGCGCGTGAAGGCGGCTTCCGCGCCCGCGCCGGCGATCAGCCAGACCGACCAGGGTGCGCCAGCGCAAGCACGATGACGACCGGGACGAACACCGCGGAGACCCGGTCGGCCAGTCGCTGCACCGGCGCCTTGCCGGACTGCGCTCGCTCGACCAGCCGGGCCATCTGGGCCAGTTGGGTGTCCGCGCCGACCCTGGTGGCCCTGACCCGCAGCAGCCCACCGACATTGACCGTCGCCCCGACCACCCGGTCGCGCCGGCGGCCGACCTCCACCGGCACCGACTCGCCGGTGAGCATCGACTGGTCGACGGCGGAGCTGCCCGTCGACGACGACACCGTCGGTGGCGATCTTCTCGCCCGGGCCGGACCAGGAATTCGTCGCCGACCGCGAGCCGGTCGATCGGAATCCTGGTCTCGAGGCCGCCGTCCCTGAGCACCGCGACGTCCTTCGCGCCCAGCGACAGCAGCGCCCGCAGCGCGGCGCCCGATCGGCGCTGGGCCCGGGCCTCGAGGTAGCGGCCGAGCAGCAGGAACAGGGTGACCCCGGCGGCCACCTCGAGGTAGATCTCGTCCTGCTCGCCCTGCTGGGCCGGGAGCAGCGTGAAGGACATCCGCATACCGGTCCGGCCCGGCGTCACCGAGGAACAGGGCGTAGAGCGACCAGCCGTAGGCCGCGAGCACGCCCAGCGAGACCAGCGTGTCCATGGTGGTGGCGCCGTGCCGCAGGTTGGCGCAGGTGGCCCGGTGGAACGGCCAGGCACACCAGGTGACCACCGGTGTGGCCAGCGACCAGCGACAGCCCACTGCCAGCCGGTGAACTGCCAGGCCGGGACCATCCCGAGGAGCGATCACCGGGATGCCGAGGATCGCCGCCACGATCAACCGACGTCGATAGGACGCCGACCTCGGCAGCGTGCGGGTCGCTGTGATCCGGCTGCGGCGTCGGGGGTCCGGCAGTTCGGCCGTGTAGCCGGTGGCCTCGACGGTGGCGATCAGGTCGCTCGGCGACGATCGATCGGGGAAGCTCACGCTCGGCCTTCTCGGTCGCGTAGTTCACCGACGCCACGACGCCGTCCATCCGGTTGAGCTTGCGCTCGATCCGCGCCGCGCAGGAGGCGCAGGTCATCCCGCCGATGGTCAGTTCCACCGAGTCGGTGGCACCGGGCCGTCGGTCGCTGGGCGGGTCATCGGCTGCTCCTGGACAGAACTCGTGGGGCGACGCACGTCGACGGGCGGCCTGGCGACCGCGGCCGACGTCGGCGAGCCGGTACCCGGCTTCGTCCACGGCCGCACGCACCGCGCTCCGGTCCAGCGCGGCGTCGCTGGAGACGTGCACGGTCGACACGCCGCCGGACACCAGGTCGACGGTCACTCCGGTGACCTCGTCCAGGGCCGACAAGCTCCTCGGTCACCGCGGTCACGCAGTGACCGACAGGTCATGCCGGTGACGGCGTAGTCGGTGGTGATGGACATGCGAGAACTCCTCGGGCGCAATGGATGGGGACCGATGGTCAGGCAGGCACGATCAGGACCGGACCAGCCGGGCGATCGCCTCGGATGCCTCGCGGACCTTCGCGTCGGCCACCTCGCCGCCCTGCTGGGCGGCCTCGACCACGCAGTGCGACAGGTGCTCGTCCAGCAGCTCGAGCGAGAACGCCTGCAGCGCCTTGGTCGCCGCAGACACCTGGGTCAGGATGTCGATGCAGTACTTGTCCTCGTCGACCATCCGCTGCAGACCGCGGATCTGGCCCTCGATGCGGCGCAGCCGCTTGAGGTGTCGGTCCTTGTCATGGTGATAGCCGGGCAGGTCGGACATGGCTGAGCTCCTCCGGCGCCGATGCTGACTTACCCGGTGGGGGTATCGCGAACGCCGACGGCAACAGTACCCCTGGTGGGTATCTTCGGCAACCGAGGTGGAGCAGGTGTCCACCCGTCGCGGGCCGGTCCGGAGGGCCAGCCGTGGGGTGCGGCCAGCCGGGGCCGCCCGCCGCTCTACATTCAACGGACATCGGAGAGGAGCACGGTGACCGCCACACATATCCCCGCTGCGCGGCGTCGGGAGCCGCCTCGGCGCCCGGGACGCCGACGCGTCCGGACGAGCGCTGCGCGCGCCGATGACCGGCAAGGCCAGGTACCCCAGCCTCGCGGGACGACCTGCCCTGGTCACCGGGGGCGCGTCCGGCATCGGCGCGGCGATCGTCCGGGGCTTCGTCCGCAACGATGCCCGGGTCGTCCTGATCGATCTCGACCGGACAGCAGGCGCGGCGCTGGCCGCCGAGCTCGGGCCGAACACCGCACTTCGTGGCCTGCGATCTGACCGACGTCGCCGCGCTGCGCGAGGCGGTCGCGCGAGGCCGAGTCGCTGCTCGGGCCGATCCGCGCGTTGGTCAACAACGCGGCCAACGACCAGCGCTACCCGCTCGAGGACATCACGCCCGAGCAGTGGGATGCCTCCCAGGCGGTCAACCTGCGGCACCAGTTCTTCGTCACCCAGGCCGTGCTGCCCGGGCATGAAGCGCGCCGGCGGCGGCACCGTGGTCAACCTGTCGTCGATCGCGTGGCACATCGGGCATCGCCGGATCTGGTGCCCTACGCCTGCGGCCAAGGCGGCGGTGCTCGGGCATGACCAAGATCGCTGGGCGGCGCGCTGGGCGAGCACGGCATCCGGGTGAACGCGGTCGCCCCGGGCGCGGTGATGACCGAGCGCCAGATGCGGTTGTGGCACACCGCCGGAGAGCACGGCCAAGGCCGTCGCGGCCAGGCCCTGCACACCGACATCCTCGAGGACGACATCGCCGACGCCGTCCTGTTCCTGTCGCCGACGATTCGCGCATGATCACCAAGCAATGCCTGACCGTGGATGGAGGCGCCCTGTGACCACGTCGATCGCCCCGGGCCGACCGACCTGCGCGGCGCGCCGGTCGGGGCTCGCTGACGGTCGGGCCTGAATCCCTACGGCCTCACCTACACCCTCGGCCTGCAGGGCGCCGGCACGCCGCGGGCCAATCCGCACGGCACCGGGCTGGACGGCCTGCTGGCGGTCGCCGAGCGAGATCGGCGCCGAAGGCGGTGGAGATCCACGACCCGTGGCTCACCGAGCTCGGGCCGGGCGGGCGGGCCGGCGCTGCGGACCCGAGCTCGGCCGACCTCGGCCTGCGTCCCATCGTCAGCGCCACGCTGGTCGAAGGGCATCGACAGCGTCCTCGCCAACGCCGTCGACATCGGCGCCGCGGACGATCCGTCTCGGCCTCTCGCCGGTGCTGTGCGGCGACCGCGACGCCTTCGGTGCGGCCCGCTGGGCCCAGCTGATCGCCGAGATCCGCGCCGGCCTCGGCCGGCTCGCCCCGGCGGCCGCGGCGCACGGCATCACCGTGGCGATGGAGAACCACCAGGACTTCGGCAGCGCCGAACTGGTGGCGTTCTGCGAGGAGGCCGGCGACAACGTCGGCATCACCTTCGACACCGGAAACGCGTTCCCGGTGGCCGAATCTCCGCTCGCCTTCGCCCGGACCGCCGCTCCGCGGATTCGGCACGTGCACCTCAAGGACTACCGGGTGCAGTTCACCGACGAGGGCTACCGCCTGGTCCGCTGCGCCATCGGCGACGGCGCCGTGCCGTTCCGCGAGATCTTCGACATCCTGCTCGCCGACGGGCGGACGCTGACCGCATCGCTGGAACCCGGTGCGCTGGAGGCCCGGCACGTCCGGCTGTTCACCCCCGACTGGTGGCGCGGCTACGCACCGAAGGACGCCCGGGCGCTGGCCGAGACGCTGCAACGCCGCGCGGGTCAACCTGCTGCCGGAGGACGCCGACTACCGCACGCCGTGGGAAGCGCGGAGTCGCCGGCGAGGACCTGATCGCCTACGAGCGGGACATGATGCTGCAGAAGCGCCGCCAACATGCGCGCGCTCGGATTGATGGAGTGACATCGATGGACAGACCACTGCTGGGCAAGATCGCCTTCGTCACCGGCTCGGGCCGCGGACTCGGCCGCGCCATGGCCGACAAGCTGGCCTCGCTGGGCGCCGATGTCGCGATCCACGACCTGGACGAGGCCGGCCCGGCGAAGTACGGCGAGGCCGAGAGCCTGGACGAGGTGGCGACGGACGATCGCCCGGCACGGCACCCGGGTCACCACGGTGCTCGGCAACATCGGCGACCCGGCCGCGGTGGCCGAGATGTCCGCCAGGATCACCGCCGAACTCGGCGAGGTGGACATCCTGGTCAACTGCGCCGGCGGCGACATCGGCGCCCAGGGCGGCAAGCCGAACCCGAACAACGCGCTCGACATCGCCTGGAGGACATCCAGGTCGAGACGAACAACAACCTGATCGGCACCATGCTGGTCTGCCAGACCTTCGTCCGGCCGATGCGCGACCGGGGCTCCGGCTGCGTCATCAACATCGCCTCGGCCGCCGCCCACATGGGCGCGACGCCGGAGGTGGTCTACTCGACGCTGAAGGCCGCCGTCGTGCACTACACCCGCTGCCTCGCGCTGGAGATGCGGCCGTACGGCGTGCGGGTGAACGCGGTCAGCCCCGGGCCGACCAAGACCGCCCGCTTCCAGGCCACCCGGACCACCGATCCGGCGATGATGGAGACGAACGATTCGCTGATCCGCTACGCCGATCCCGATGAGATCGCCGACGCGGTGGCGTTTCTCGCCGGTCCGCAGGCGAAGTTCGTCCACGGCCAGGTGCTGCGGGTCGACGGCGGCCTGACGCTGTTCCCGGGCTGAGGGCCCGATCCCGACACGATCGAGAAGGCGGGACAGCACCATGAGCAGCGCGTTGTTCGACCTGTCCGGCCGCCGCGCGCTGGTGACCGGCTCGTCCCAGGGCATCGGCCTCGCGCTGGCCCGCGGTCTCGCCGCAGGCCGGCGCCGTCGGTGGTGCTGAACGGCCGGGACCGCGACGAAGCTGGCGGCGGCCGCGGCGGACCTGCCCGGCGCCGACACCCTGCCGTTCGACGTCACCGACCGGGACGCCGTCCGGCAGGCCATCGACGGCTTCGAGGCGACCGTCGGCCCGATCGACATCCTGGTGAACAACGCCGGTGTGCAGCACCGGGCGCCGCTCGAGGACTTCCCGGCCGAGGATTTCGAACGGCTGCTGCAGACGAACGTGTCGAGCGTCTTCCACGTCGGGCAGGCCTGCGCCCGGCACATGATCGAGCGCGGGCGGGGCCGGATCATCAACATCGCGTCGGTGAACGCCCTGATGGCCCGCTACTCCATCGCGCCCTACACGGCGACCAAGGGTGCGGTGGTCAATCTGACCAAGGGCATGGCGACGGACTGGGCCCGGCACGGGCTGAACTGCAACGCCATCGCCCCCGGCTACATGCGCACGCCGCTGAACGAACCGCTGTGGTCCGATCCGGTGTTCAACGAGTGGCTGGTGCAAGCGGACCCCGGCACAGCGCTGGGGCGAGCCCGAGGAACTGGTGGGCGCCTGCGTGTTCCTGGCCTCCGACGCGGCCAGCTTCGTCAACGGCCACGTGCTCTACGTGGACGGGGGCCTGACCGCGTCCCTGTGACGCGACCGGTCAGGCCGTTCTGTCCAGCGCGGCCAGCGTGCGGCTCGTCTGCTCGACCTGGGCGTCCGCCGGACCGATCGGCCGCAGCACCACGGAGTCCACTCCGGCGTCCCACAGCGTGTTGACCTGGTGGGCGACCCGCTCGGCCGACCCGACAGCGAGGAACACGTCGTCGAAGGAGATCCCGAGGAACGCCGAGAAGTCCCTGGCGACCGGAGCACTCACCGCGCGCACGGCTTCGTCGTCGTCGCTGACGTACGCCGGGCAGAACACGGTGATCCGATGCGGATCGGTCCGACCGGCTGCCTCCCGGCCGCGATCGATGTGCCCACGGACGCGCCGCAGCAGGGCGGGCCCGGTGCCCTCGACCAGAATGGTGCCGTCGGCCACCCGCCCGGACAGCTCCAAGGACTTCGGCCCGAGCACGCCGGTGTAGATCGGCGGGGTCACCGCCGGCACGTGGGTGAGCTGGAAGTCCCCGATGTGCACCTCGCGGCCGTCCATCGTCACGCGCTCACCGGCCAGCAATCCGCGCAGCACCTGGATGTTCTCTTCGAGCAACGCCAGCGGCGACTTCGGCGCGGCCCCGAGCCGACGGATCCAGTCGGGCACGCCGTGGCCGACGCCGGGCAGCAACCGCCCCGGGTGCAGACCGGCCAGGAACGCCAGCTCCATGGCCAGCAGCGCCGGGTTGCGCAGCGGGACCGGGCAGATGCCGATGCCGACCCTGATGCGCTCGGTGACGGCCAAGGCGGTGCTGGCCGACGACACGCCACCGGCCCAGCCCAGGTCCTCCACCAGCCAGAACTCGTCGGCGCCGGCGGCCTCGCAGTACCGCACCGCTGGATCAGCTGCTCCGGCGGCCGATCGCGATCGAACATGACGCCGAGGCTGCGTCCTCGCGGTTCGTCGCGGGCCGGCTCATCGCGGTCGGGCGTCGGCTGCATCGGTTCACCGTAGCCACGCGCATCGGCGCAGCTACCGACGGGACTCAGCCCGGCGCCGGCAGGTGACCCACAGCCCCCGTGCATGACTCTGGCCCGTCGGGGACACACTGGACACATGGCAGTCATCCGTGCGATAGCCCGTCCCATGCTCGCGTCGATATTCGTCATCGGCGGAATCGACGCCCTGCGGCACCCCGAGGCGCAAGGCCCCGGCGGCCGAAGCGGTGACCGACAAGATCATCGAACAGGTCCCGCGGCGTGACGACCACCAGCCCAGCTGGTCCAACTCGACGGCGCGGTCAAGGTGGTCGGCCGGCTCGCTGCTCGCGCTCGGCAAGCTGCCCCGGCTGTCGTCGCTGGCGCTGGCCGGCGAGCCTGGTGCCGACGACCCTGGCCGGCCATCGGTTCTGGGAGAAGGACGACCCCAAGGATCGGGCGATGCAGAGGATCCAGTTCTTCAAGAACTGTCCCATGCTCGGTGGCCTGATCATCTCGGCGGTGGACACCGGCGGCAAACCCGACCTGGTCTGGCGCGGCCGGGCCAGGCGTCCAAGGCTCGCTGGTGCGAGAAGGGTCCTGCAGTCGGCGACCTCGAGTCGCCGCTGCTGAAGGGCACGCGTGCGCACACCGCCGTGAGCCTGCACCACTGATCGACACGGGATGGCGTCGGCGTCCGCCGAGCGTGCCCGGCGGGACGTTCGGGCTGGCCGGACCGGGTCGCCTCAGGTCAGGTAGCGGTAGGCGGCGCTGCCCGGCTCGATCCGCTCGACGTCCATCGGTGAGGCGGCCATCCGGTCGAGCAGCGGGGCCAGTCCGGCGGCCGAGCCGAGTTCGAGGCCGACCAGCGCCGGGCCGGTCTCCCGGTTGTTGCGCTTGACGTACTCGAACAGGGTGATGTCGTCGTCCGGGCCGAGCACCTCGTCGAGGAAGCGCCGCAGCGCCCCCGGTTCCTGCGGGAAGTCGACCAGGAAGTAGTGCTTGAGGCCCTGGTGCACCAGCGACCGCTCGAGGATCTCGCCGTAGCGGGAGACGTCGTTGTTGCCGCCGGAGAGGACGCAGACGACCGTCGACTCCGCGGGCGCAGGTCGAGTTCGGCCAGCGCGGCGGACGGCCAGCGCGCCGGCCGGCTCGGCGATGATGCCCTCGTTCTGGTAGAGCTCGAGCATCTCGGTGCAGACCGCGCCCTCGTCGACCGCCCGGATCTCCACGCCGTGCTCGGCGACCAGCCGGTACGGCAACTCGCCCGACCCGGCGCACCGCGGCACCGTCGACGAACGGGTCGAGATGGGCCAGCGGCACCGGGCCGCCGGCGGCCAGCGCCGCGTACATCGACGGCGCCCCCGCCGGCTCGACCCCGATCACCCGGACCGCGGGGCGCGCGCTCGGCGAGGTAGCGCCACGATCCCGGCGAACAGCCCGCCGCCGCCGACCGGGCACGACCACCACGTCCGGCGGGTCGACGAGCTGCTCGAGGATCTCGGCGGCGACCGTGCCCTGGCCGGCGATGGTCCGCGGGTCGTCGAACGGCGGCACCGGCAACGCACCGGCGCTCGCTGCGTCCGCGGCGGCCGCCGCGGCGGCGTCGTCGTAGGTGTCGCCGACCATCGATCAGCTCGACCAGATCGCCGCCGTGCGCACGGATCCGGTCGCGCTTCTGCCGGGGCGTCGTGCGCGGCAGGTAGATCCGGCCGACGATGCCCAGCGCCCGACAGGCGAACGCGACGCCCTGGGCGTGGTTGCCGGCCGACGCACACACCACCCCGGCCGCCCGCTCGGCCGGGGTGAGCTGCGCCATCAGGTTGTAGGCACCGCGCAGCTTGTACGAGCGGACCGGCTGCAGGTCCTCGCGCTTGAGCAGCACGGTCGTCGCCGGTGAGCGCCGACAGCCGCAGCGAAGGCTCCAGCGGAGTGCGGGCGACCACGCCGGCGATCCGCCCGGCCGCCGTCTCGATGTCGGCGGCGGTCGGGAGACGGGGCGGCTGGTCACCCGTCGATCCTCCCAGTCGTCGCCGACCGCGCGGCCAGGCACCCGGCCGAGCCGTCCCGGTCACCCATCGCTCGCGGTGATCCTCGACCGCGTCGGCGCATCCCGGCCGGCCATGCTGCGGCATCGGGGCATGGTGCGCCGGTGGTCCAGGCGCGCTGTCCGCAGTCCAGGCGGTGGCGGATCGTCGCCGGCGCATCGGCTGGACCGGCGGCTCACCCGGCGCGGACACGCCGGACGCCCGTGCAGGCCCGACCAGCGGCACGTAGCGATCCGGCGCGGCCGATGGCAGACGATCGACACGTTCAGAGCCTCCGCGCACCTGCACGGCGCCGTACGATGGACGTCAGCAACCTCCCGCGGCACCGCACAGAACATGCACAACAACTGCTGTTCAAGCGAGTTGACTTCTCGAGCGATAGCTGGCAGACTTGGTTCATCACATCCCGCCCAGAGGAGTCCGATGCTCGCAGCGATGCGGCAGGCTCGCATCCTCGACGAGGTGCGCCGCACCGGTGGTGTTCGGGTGTCCGACCTGACCGGACTGCTCGGCGTCTCCGACATGACGATCCGCCGGGACCTCGAGGTGCTCGACCGGCAAGGGCCTGCTGTCCAAGGTGCACGGCGGCGCGACCGCGGTCGACACGGCGAGCGCGGTCGAACCCGGCTTCGAGGCCAAGAGCCTGCGCGAGACCGCCGAGAAGGAGGCGATCGCCGCCCGGGCAGCGACCCTGGTGCGCCCCGGCATGGCGATCGCCGTCACCGCCGGCACCACCACCTGGACCCTGGCCAGGCACCTCGCCGCGATCGCCGACCTGACGGTGGTCACCAATTCGCTCAAGGTGGCCGAGGTGCTGCACGCGCAGCACCGGCCGGATCTCACGGTGGTGCTCACCGGCGGACTGCGGACCCCGTCGGACGGGCTGGTCGGCCCGGTCGCCGTGCAGGCGATCCGGTCGCTGCACGTCGACATGGTGATCATGGGCGTGCACGGCATCGACGCGCGGGCCGGGCTGACCACCCCGAACCTGCTGGAGGCCGAGACGAACCGGGCCATGGTCGAGGCCAGCACGACGCCTGGTCGTGGTCGCCGACCACACCAAGTGGGGCGTCGTCGGGCTGTCCCGCATCGCCCCGCTGTCGGCGATCAGCACCCTGGTGATCGACGACCGGCTCGATCGCCGACGGCCATCGCGACGCTGGACGAGCAGGTCGACGAGCTCATCCTGATCCCGGCCGGCGGTTCGGAGGAGACGTCATGACCAGCAGACGGGTCGGACCACGATCGGCCCGCGACAAGGTGTCCGCCCGGTTGGCCGACGGTCGCGAGATCATCTACTTCGACGAGACCGTCGACGCGCCAAGGGTGCTCGACCGATCCCCGGGACCTGCCCGTGGTCGAGCCGACGTCCGAGATCCGCTACGACGCCCTGCGTCGACGAGTGGGTCGGCATCGCCGGCCACCGCCAGACCCGCACCTACCATCCGCCGGCCGAGGCCTGCCCGCTGTGCCCGTCCTCGCCGGGCAAATCCGAGCGAGATTCCCTCGCCCGACTACGATGTCGTGGTCTTCGAGAACCGGTTCCCGTCGTTCGCCGGCAGCCGAGGCCGTCGCCACGTCGGCGGCTGCCGTTCGAGCATCGAGCCCGGCCACGGGCGCTGCGAGGTGGTCTGCTTCACCAGTGACCACACCGCGACCTTCTCGTCGCTGACCCCGCATCGGGTGTCGCACCGTGCTGGACGCCTGGATCGACCGGACCGAGGCGATGTCGGCGATTCCCGGTCGGTGCAGCAGGTGTTCTGCTTCGAGAACCGCGGCGTGGAGATCGGCGTCACGCTGGCCCATCCGCACGGCCAGATCTACGGCTATCCGTTCGTCACGCCGCGGACGGCCGCCGATGCTACGGTCGGTCGACGGCCCACCTGGCGGCGACCGGCCGCAACCTGTTCGCCGAGCTCCTGGCCGGCGAGCTGGCGGACGAGTACCCGCATCGTGGCGCAGAACGAGCACTGGGTCGCCTTCGTGCCGTTCGCCGCGCGCTGGCCGATCGAGGTGCACCTGTACCCCCGCACCAGGGTGCCGGACCTGCCGGCGCTCGACGAGGACCAGCGGGCGGCCCTGCCGGCAGATCTACCTCGAGGTGCTGCACCGGATGGAGGGGGTGTTCGACGACACCTTCCCGGCCATCTCGGCGTGGCACCAGGCGCCGGTGCACATCGGCCGGGACGCTTCTGGCTGCACCTCGAGGTGTTCTCCATCCGCCGCGCGGTGGGAAAGCTCAAGTTCCTCGCCGGTTCCGAGTCCGCCATGGATGCCTTCGTCAACGACATCGCCCCTGAGGTCGCAGGCGGCGCGGCTGCGCGATGTGGACCTGACCGATCGAACGAGCGGGAGTGCGCGTGAAGTGCTCTGGTCGCCGGCGGCGCCGGTTACATCGGTTCGGTGGTGACCCGGCTGCTGCTGGCCGAGGGCCACGAGGTGGTCGTGCTCGACGACTGCTCGACCGGTCACGCGGATTCGATCCCGGCCGGAGTCGAGCTTCGTTCGGGCCGACATCGTCGACGCCGGAGCCGTTCTCGACGGCGAAGGGTTCGACGCCGTCCTGCACTTCGCGGCCAAGTCGCTGGTCGGCGAGTCGGTCCACGAGCCGTCGCGTACTGGCACAACAACGTGATCGGCACCCGGGTGCTGCTCGACGCGATCACCGAGCACGGCGTGCCCCGGCTGGTGTTCTCCTCGACTGCGGCGGTCTACGGCGAGCCGGACGACATGCCGATCACCGAGGACGCCCCGACCCGGCCGACGAACACCTACGGCGCCACCAAACTCGCGGTCGACATGATGATCACCAACGAGTGCGCAGCCACGCCGTTGGCGGCCGTGTCGCTGCGGTACTTCAACGTCGCCGGCGCCGCGCTGGGCGCCGGCGAACGGCACGCGACCGAGACCCACCTCATCCCGATCGCGCTGGACGCAGTGCTCGGCCGCCGGGACAAGCTGACCATCTACGGCGACGACTGGCCGACGCCCGACGGCACCCCGATCCGGGACTACGTGCACGTGCTCGACCTGGCCCGGGCGCACGTGCTCGCGCTGCGAGGCGGCCGACCCCGGCCAGCACCTGATCTGCAATCTCGGCAACGGGGACGGGTTCTCGGTGCACGACGTCATCGGCACCATCGAGGAGATCACCGGGCTGCCGCTGCCGGTGACGGTGGGTCCACGGCGGGCCGGCGACCCGGCACGGCTGGTCGCCTCGGCCGACCGGGCGGCAGCGAACTCGGCTGGCACCCCGAGTTCGACCTGCGGCGCATGGTCGCCGACGCCTGGCAGTTTCGCCAGGAGCACGAGGACAAGGCACCCGCGAGCGAGCGCCAGCGAGCGAACCATGGGCACAGCACGCGACGCGCGGCCGACGCGCGCGGGCTGACGGAGCGCGCGGTCGAGCTGTTCCGGTCGGCCTACGGGCGCGAGCCGGACGGCGTCTTCTCCGCGCCCGGCCGGGTCAACCTGATCGGCGAGCACACCGACTACAACGACGGTCTCGTCCTGCCCTTCGCCATCGACGCCCGGGCGAGGTCGCAGCGGGCGCCGAACTGCCGACGGCGGTGGTCCGGGTGGTCTCGGCCCAGCGACCCGGCCGACGACCGTCGGTGCACCCGTTGACCGAGCTGCGGCCCGGCAGCCCGGCCGCGTCCGGCTGGGCGGCGTACCTGTTCGGTGTGGTGTGGGCGCTTGCGGGACGCGACACTCGCCGTCGGCGGCGTCGATCTCGCCCTGGACTCGGCGGTGCCGACCGGCGCCGGCCTGTCCTCGTCGGCCGCGGTGGAATGCGCCACGGCGCTGGCGGTCTCGACAGCTGTCCGGGGTCGAGTTGCCGGCCGGAGACGCTGGCCCGGATCGCCCAGCAGGCGGAGAACGACTTCGTCGGCGTGCCCTGCGGGCTGATGGACCAGATGGCGTCCACCGCTGCCCACGCCGGCCACCTGCTGTTCTTCGACATCGGCCGGGACGTGGTCGAGCACATCCCGTTCGACCCGGCCGCCTCCGGTCTGGCGGTGCTGGTGATCGACACCCGGGTCCACCACTCGCTGGCCGACGGCGAGTACGCCAAGCGGCGGGCGTCCTGCGAGGCAGGCGGCCGCCGAACTCGGCATCGGCTCGCTGCGCGAGTTGGACGGCGGGTGACCTGGACGCCGCGCTCGCCCGGCTGTCCGACGATCTGCTGCGTCGCCGGGTCCGGCACATCGTCACCGAGAACGACCGGGTACGCGAGGTTGTCGTGCTGCTCCGCGACGAGCGGATGGCGGAGATCGGTCCGCTGATGACTCACGCTTCGCACGTCTCGTTGCGCGACGACTACGAGGTCTCCGCCGACGAACTCGACGTCGCGGTGGACGCGGCGCTGGCCGCCGGCGCGCTCGGCGCGCGGATGACCGGCGGCGGATTCGGCGGCTCGACCATCGCGCTGATCCCGAGTGATCAGCAGCGGACAGTCGCCGACGCGGTGGCGAAGGCCTTCGAGCAGCGCGGATTCACCGCACCGGTCATCCGACCCGTGTCCCCCGCCGAGGGTGCCCGCCGGGACGGCTGACTCTCGCGCGGCCGCGGGGGCCGGTCGTCATCGGAGCCATCATTTCGGCAGGTGCTGGTCCATCCAGGCCGCCACCGACACCGCAGTGTTGACCGCGGTGTTCTTGGCGCTGGAGTACCCGTCGGAAGCGGTCTGCTTGATCGAGCTCGCGGTGTTCGATGCCGACTGCTTGACCTGCGAGGCGGTGTCGGTCGCGGCCTGCTTCACGTCGGACGCCTTGTTCTGCACCGCATCCTTGGCCTGGCCCGCCGCGGAGGTGACGGTGTTCTTCGCGCTCGTCGCCGTGGTGGTTGCGGTGGCCTTCATGTTGTCGACCTTGCTGGTGACCGCAGTCTTCGTGGTCGAGTAGGCATTCTTCGCCGAGTTCTTGGTGTCACCCCACTTGTACTCGGGCGCCTTGTACGCCTTGCGCTCGGTGCCGTCCGGGTTGGTTCCGGCGTTGCGGTAGGCGGCCAGCCTGCCCGAGTTGACCCCGGTCTTGGCCACGGAGACACCCAGGTTCACCCAGTCCTGCCCGGTGACCTGCTTGCCGGTGGCGTACTTGTAGGCCATGGTGCCGCCCTTGTTCACCGTGTCGGCGCCGGAGGCGACCACGCTCTGGATGGCCTTGAACTTGTCGCCGGAGCCCGGAATCTTCAGGCCGACCACCGACACCGCCGCGTCGGTCCAACTGCCCTCGCCGGTGGCCGCCTGCGCGACCTTGAGCCCAGTGTTCCCGGCGCTGGACGCGAGGTCGACGACGTTCCACATGGTCTTCATCTCGCCCACCTTGGACAACACGCCGCCGGCCGCACCCAAGGTGGTCAGCGACTTGACGCCGGGAATCAGCCCGACAGTGTCGACCCCTACCTGCAACCAGGAACCCTGGCCGGTCACGCACTTCACCGTCACCTCAATGGCCAGCGCGGCGGCTCCGGTGACCAGCATGACCGGCGTCATGATCGGGGTGAGTACCGGAATGAGCGCGAGCACCCCGGCCACCGCCGAGATCGTCTTGAGCACCGACGAGACCTGCAGCAACGTGCCCGCATGCTCGGTGACCCAGTGGCAGGCGTTGTCCTTGAGGTGTCCCCAGAACCCCGGCGGGGTGACGAAGCGGAGGTGCTTGGCCCGGTCGATCTCGAAGCCGCACAGCTGCAGCGCCCGGTCGTGTTCGCTGCGCACCGTGTTGGCGGCATCGATGGTGCCCTGCAGCGCGGCGTTGGCCTGCTGTACCGAGGAACTCGCGGTCGAGACATCGGACACGAACGTGCTCGGGGGCAACGTCTCGCCCGGCTTCAGCGCGGCCGTGGCGGTGCGGACGTCGGCGGTGTGCTGCCGGTCGGCCGTCTTGGCCGAGGCGAGGGACCGATGCGCGGCGTCGACCGCGTCCTGCTGGTTCGCGGCCTTGGTGGCCAGCGCGGACATCCGCTGCTGCAGGCTCTCCAACGTCGAGGCGTACCTGGTCAGCGCGGTGGACACGATGCTCCACGCCTCGGAGGTGGTCTCCAGGTGCGGCACCATGTCGGAGTTGATCCGGTCACGGTAGGTGTCGGACTCGTCGCCCTGGAACGATGCGGTGTCCAGACCCCGGATGTCACCGGCCGCCGTGCTCGCATTGTTCGAGAAGGCCAGCCACGTCGAGGCGGAGCCGCGGATCGCCGCCGGGTCCCCGCGCAAGACGAACTGCTCCGACATGCTTCCCCTCCCCGATCCGCACCCGTTCGGGCCACGGACAACGTTGCTCCGGTACACCGATGGTGTCAGCCGAACCGTGGCGAGAGCACGCTACGCACATGGGGAGAACTCCCCTGCCCATGCGAGAACCGGGATCATCAGGCAGGAATCGGGCAGGATCACCCGCCAATCGGATCGTCCCGACGGGTCGACCTGCTCAGCCCCAGGACTCGGTGGCGTCGCGCAGAGCGGCGTACTGCTCGCGGACGACCGGGGTGGCCGCCGCCTCGAACCGCTGCCCGGCGACCGCGGGCCACGCCGGGGGCGTCACTTCTCCGGACAGCGCCCAGGCTGCCTGCCGGGCCGCGCCCAGTGCGACGTACTCGCCCGGTTCGGGCACCTCGACCGGCATGCCGAACACCGCGGGCGCGAACTGCTGGACGGCGGCGCTGCGGGATCCCCCGCCGATCATCAGGATCCGGCGCGGGGTGACCCCCAGCGCGTCGACGGCGTCGGCCAACGAGCACAGCAGACCCTCGACCGCCGCCCGGGCCAGGTCCTCCCGCCGGGCCCCTGAGGTCAGGCCGCGCAGGACTCCCGTCGCGTTCGGCCGGTTGGGTGTGCGCTCGCCGTCCAGGTACGGCAGCAACACCAGCCCGCCGGCACCGGGTTCCGCCGCCGCGGCCAACTCGGCGAATCCGTCGTGATCGACGCCGAGCAACCCACCGACCATCGACAGGATCCGCGAGGCATTGATGGTGCAGGACAGCGGCAGGTAGCGGCCGGTGGCGTCGGCAAACCCGGAGACCATCCCGGTCGGGTCGGCCGATGGCGAGTCGGTGACGCAGAACGCGGTCCCTGACGTGCCGATCGACACCACCACGTCACCGGGCCCGAGATCCAGCGCCAACGCCGCAGCCATGTTGTCGCCCGTGCCGGCGGAGAGCGGCACCCCCTCCGGGGTTTCCCCGACCACCGCGCCGGGCGCCGACAACAACGGCAGGGTGATCGGGTGGCCCGCGGCCCAGGCAGCCAGATCGGGCAGCCAGTCCCGGTCGGCCGGCGAGTAGTAGCCGGTGCCCGAGGCATCGCCGTGGTCAGTGATCAGGGCCGATTCCCAGCCCCGCCGAGCAGGCGAACCGTCGTCCGGCCCGACCCCGCGCAGCCTCCAGGTCAGCCAATCGTGCGGAAGCGCCACCGCGGTGGTCCGCGCCGCGTTGTCCGGTTCGTGTTCGGCCATCCAGCGCAGTTTGGTGACCGTCATCGACGCCGACGGGACGAACCCGATCGCCTTGGCGCAGTCGTCCGGGCCGCCGAGGTGGTCGACGACCTCGGCGGCCTGCGGCGCCGACCGCAGGTCGTTCCACAGGATCGCCGGACGGATCACCGACCCGGCCGCGTCCAGCGCCACCATGCCGTGTTGCTGGCCGCCGACGCCGATCGCGGCCGCCCGCCCGAGCAGCCCGGATCCAGCCTGCTGCAGGGCATCCCACCAGTCGGCCGGGTCGGTCTCGGTGCCGGTCGGATGCGGTGCGCTGGCCTGGTCGACGACGACGCCGTCCTCGGCGCGGACCAGCAACACCTTGGTGGACTGGGTCGACGAGTCGATCCCGGCTACCAGCGTCACTGCTGCTCCTGACTGTTGATGGTCGACCCGCCGACCGCTCCGAACAGGCCCACACGCGATCAGTACGAGTAGAGCGAGCCCTTCGCGGTGGCCCGACCATCGACGATGGCAACTCCCGACGAGGTCCCGATCAGGTCGGCACCGGCCGCCAACAACGTGCGGACCTGCTCCAGGGTCTTGATACCACCGGAGGCCTTGACCCCCACGGAGGCCGGCACGTTCCTCCGCAGCCAGCGGACGGTCCCCGCGTCGGCGATGCCGACCGCGCCGCGGGACGACGTGCTCGACGAAGGCCACGCCGACGTCGATGGCGGCCTCGACGACCCGGGTGCGTTGGGCCGGTGACAGCAGGGGCAGCTCCAACATCAGCTTGACGCCGATCGGCGCGGCGGCGACGACGATCGCGCGCAGGTCGGCGACGAATTCCGGAACGCGGTGAGAAAGCAGGTAGCCGACGTTGATCGTCGAGTCGAGCTCGTCCACCCCCGCTTCCACCAGCGCTTTCACCTCGGCCACCCGGCCGGCGGTGGTCATGGTGCCGTAGGGGAAGTCGATGAACGATCCGACCCGGATGCTGGTGCCCTTCAGCTCATCGCGGGCCGCCCACACCCAGGACGGCGGCACGATGGCGGCATCGAAGCCGAACCGGGCGGTCTCCTCGACGTGCTGGCGCACCATCCGCTCGGTGATCGCCTGGCCGATCAGCGCGTGCTGGATCCGGCCGGCGAGTTGTTCCGGCGGGAGAGTCAGCGCCGGATGCTGAGTACCTGATGGGGAGACCGACTCGGTGTCCGGCACCTCGTCGTCCGCAGTCCAGCCGGCAGCCGGCAGTTGCGTGCCGGGGTTCGCCTCGATGCTCGTCCACCGCCTCCGCTGATCACCGCACGGATCGTGTCGGCCCAGCATTCCATGTCGCCGCCGGTCACGCCGACGCCGGACCCGGTACGGAGGCGTCCTAGGCTTGCGGGCCATGCGGATCCTGTCCATCCAGTCGTCGGTCGCCTACGGCCACGTCGGCAACAGCGCCGCGACCTTCCCGCTGCAGCGGCTGGGGCACGAGGTGTGGCCGGTCAACACGGTCCACTTCTCCAACCACACCGGCTACGGCGCCTGGCGCGGCATCGTGCTCGATCCGGCCACCGTCGCGCGATGTCATCGAGGGCATCGCCGACCGCGGGGTGCTGGGCACCGCGGACGCGGTGTTGACCGGGTACCAGGGTTCGCCGGGGGTCGCCGCGGTGGTGCTGGCCACGGTCGAGCGGATCCGGAGCGAGAATCCCGAGCTGATCTACTGCTGCGATCCGGTGATGGGCGACGTGGGACGGGGCATGTTCGTGTTGCCCGGGCATCCCCGAGTTGATGCGTGAGCAGGTGGTGCCGGCCGCCGACATCGTCACGCCCAATGCCTACGAACTCGGCTACCTGGCCGGCAGCGGCGGCGATCCGGACACCGCGACCTGGGCGGACGTGTCGACCCTGGACGGCGTGCTCGCCGCGGTCGAGCGGGTTCGCGAGCTGGGACCACGCACCGTGCTGGTCACCTCGGTCGAGCACACCGACCTGCCGGACGACGAGATCGCCATGGTCGCGGTCGACGACGCCGGCGCCTGGGTCGTGTCGCACGCCGCGGCTGCCGGTGTCGGTCAACGGCGCGGGTGATGTCACGGCGGCGTTGTTCCTGGCCCACCTGGGCGACGGTGCCGACAGTGCGCTGGGCCGGGTCGCGGCGTCGGTGTTCGCGATCATGGAGGCGACGGTGGCCGCGGGGTCGCGGGAGATCAGGCTGATCGACGCGCAGGATGCCATCGCGTTCCCAGCCGACCGGTTCCCGGTCCGCCGGCTCTGATCGCCGAAAGCCGGCCAGTCATCGCGGAACCCGGCGTGAACCGAAAGCGCCCACCTTCACGGAATGTGGACGGTTTGTCACTCGATGGTCCGAGCGCCGGACGATCTGATCAACGCGGCCCGTGCACCACAGCCACCGGGCACTCGGCGTGAGCGATCACGCCGTGACTGGTCGAGCCGAGCACCAGCCCGGCGAACCCGCCGCGTCCCCGACTGCCGACCACGATCAGCCCGGGACGACGTTCGATGAGGTGACCGGCGCGCACCAGCGCCTCGGCCGGATGACCTCGCAGCACGATGGCATCGACGGGCACGTCCGGGTACTTGTCGGACCAGGTGGCCAGCTGCTCGTGCAGCGCCCGCTGTTCCCCGGCGTCCATCGTGGTGCGATCGACGTCGAGTGCGTAGGTGTAGGACCAGCCGTCCATCGGGGCGTCGTCCCAGACCCGGACGGCCAGCAGCGGCACCCCCCGACGCGAGGCGATGTCGAAGGCGAACTCGAGGGCCGCCTCGGAGTACGCCAGAGCCGTCGAGGCCGACGAGAACCGGTAGGACATCGCAGTCCTCGACCGCGGGCCCTGGCCGCACCACGACGAAGGGGCATTCCACGGCGCCGGCCAGTCGGGAGGTCACCGAGCCGAGTACCGCAGCTGCGAGGGCGTGGTGGCCGCTCACCCCGACGACGAGCAGCTGCGCCTGGTGCGCACGATCGCGCAGGACGGCAGCGGGCGGTCCGGCCACGATCGCGGTGCGCACCCGCATTGAGGGCGCCTCCCGCTGCGCCAGCTCCGTGCCCTCCTGCGCGATGCGTTCGGCCTCCTGGCGTACGGCGTCGAAGGTTGCCGGGGCGGTCCCCGGCGCCCATGGCCCCGTAGATCACCGGAATGGTGTAGGCGTGGACCAGGTGAAGGTCGACGCCCCGGTGTCGCGCCTCTTTCGTGGCCCAGTGCACGGCGGCGACGGCCGCGGGTGAGCCGTCGTATCCGACGACGATGTGTTGCTTCATGACTGTGCTCCTTCCGAGCGTCCTGCCATCGACGCTAAGGACCGGCGGGGCCCGGTCGGCATCGGCCGAAGGTTCTGGTCTGCGGGCCTTTTCGGCCCGCCAGAGGTGGGGAACAGCACCTCGGCCAAGGCCCGGCGCGGGGTGGGCGGGATCGGGTCGCTGGACACCGGCCAGCCCAGCCGGACCAGTACCAGCGGCTCCATCGTCACGTCGCACAGTTCACGGATTCGGCGCCGCGCACTGGCGCTCTCCAGCGGCTGGCTCAGCACACAGCTGGCCAGGCCCGCCGCTGTCGCCGCCAATAGCATCGCACTGCAGGCCTCGCCGGTGATCAATGCGCCCAGCGGGTCTGCCTCCGCCGCCCCGAGCAGCACGAGTTCGGCCCGCTCGGGCCCGTCGACAGGGGCGGGGTCGGCCAGCGTCCCGGCTGGGAACGTCCGGTTCAGGTGGCCCTCGCCGCCGGTTCGGTTGGCGGCCGGGACGCCGGACGCGTCCAGCTGGAACCGGTGGGTGACCTCGGTCAGCTCGTCGACGTAGTGCGGATCCCAGTTCTGCAATCTGGACGTGCGAAGTGCTTCCGTCAAACCGGCCCGGAAACCCGGTTGGGTGAGTCTGGTGGCTTTGGCCCCCTGGTGTTCGGCCGCCCGGATCAACTCGATCAGTAGGTCCGGCGGAACACGTTGCGCGGCGAACCATCTGCGGTCAGACCGCCGGGCGAGCATCGCTTCGGCCAGAGCCACGTAGCCCGGTTCGACGTCGGTGGCCCGAAACGTCAATCTGGCCAAGTGGTCCGGTTCGACCCGGTCCGGCAAATACTGCACCTCGACCGACCAGCCCTCGGCGGCGAAAGCCACCCGGGCGTGATGCAGCGCGACGCCGCAGCTGACGAGCAGGTCGGTGCCGCGCGGGTCGGTGGCTGGCAGCCGGCGACTACGGTCGGCGTACAGATCGATGGCGTGGACACCCTGGGCATCGGCGGCATGCTCGGAGTCCCAGCGCCACTGCCAGGGTTGGCTGTTGTGCACCGACGGCGCGGCCAGCGCCAGCGACAGGGCCGCGCGGACCGAGCCGGCGTCGGGCCTGCGTTCGTAGCTTCCGGTGGTTCTCATCGACCTCGTCCCTCTCTGACCGCATGCCAGTTCCTACTGCCATGGTCGGCCGAGCAGCGGGGGTCACGGTAGGGGCCTTGGTCCTCACTTGGCCGGTGACCCGGGGACCGGCCGAACCGGACAGCAGCCGAACCCGGACTCAGCCGATGCGCGCCAGGGCGTCGACGACCAGGTCCCAGAATCGTCCGTGGTCGAGGTCGGTGGCCACCTGGGTGTCCAGGGGCACGCCGCCCCGGCCCAGGAAGTCGGTGACGGTCATCCCCGTGGTGTGCGTGCCGGCCAGTTCGATCTCGACATGGGCCGGGCGCGTCCGGACAATGCTCGGGTCGATGATCCGGGCCACGGCGCACGGGTCGTGCACCGGAGGCGCGGAGAAGCCTTGCGCCGTCCGGTAGTTCCGGCCGTACTCGAGCAGGACGGCGCGGACGAACCGGGCCGGTTCGGTGCCGAGCGCGGTGATCCGCTCGATCACCTCCGGGGTGGCCAGCGCCTGATGGGTCAGGTCGATACCGACCTGGGTGACCGGCCAACCGGCGGAGAAGACGATCTGGGCGGCCTCCGGGTCGGAGTAGATGTTGAACTCGGCGGCCGCGGTGACGTTGCCCTTGCTGTAGCCGCCGCCCATCAGCACCACGCCGGCCACCAGGTCGACCAGCGGCGGGTGCCGACGCAGGGCATAGGCGACGTTGGTCAGCGGTCCGAGCGGCACCAGGGTGATCACGCCCGGATCGTGGGCGAGCACGGTCTCGATGATCAGGTCGACGGCCGGCCGCGGGTCCAGCGGGACCTGGGGGGCGGGCAGAACCGGTCCGTCCAGACCGGTTTCACCGTGGATCGACGTCGCGGTGCGCGCCGGACGCACCATCGGCCGGTCGGCGCCCGCGGCGATGGGAACGCCGGTGATCCCGGCGACGGTGGCCACGACTCTGGCGTTGTGGGTGACCTTTTCCAGGGTCTGGTTGCCGGCCACCGTGGTCACCGCCAGCAGTTCGATCTCCGGGCTGCCGTGCGCCAACATCAGGGCGATCGCGTCGTCGTGGCCCGGATCGCAGTCGATGACGATCTTGTGGGGGCTCACTGCCGGGCCCGATCTCCCTCGACCCGATCCGCCTGATCCGGCTGGACCCGACCCGGCTGGACCCGACCCGCTTGGACCTCCACTTTGGCCTGACCCGTCCGGTCGGCCAGGGCGCGCCGGAGGAAGTCGACCTGCAGGAGCAACAGGTTCTCCGCGACCTCCTCCGCCGACGCCATGTGGGTCACACCGGTCAGCGGCAGCACCGAGTGCGGCCGGCCGGCCGCCAGCAACGCGGCCGACAGGCGCAGCGCGTGGGCGACCACGACGTTGTCGTCGACCATGCCGTGCACGATCAGCAGCGGACCTCCAGCGCGGCCGACGGACGTCAGCAGCGAATTGCGTTCGTAGACATCGGGTTGCGCCTGCGGGTGACCGAGATAGCGCTCGGTGTAGAACGTGTCGTAGAGGCGCCAGTCGGTGACCGGGGCGCCGGCGACGGCGGCGTGGAAGACGTCCGGCCGGCGCAGCACCGCCAGCGCGGACAGGTAGCCGCCGTACGACCAGCCGAGGATGCCCACCCGATCGGTGTCCAGATCGTCCGGGTACGCGCTCGCGGCGCCGGCCAGCGCGTCGACCTGGTCGTCCAGGGTGACGGTGGCGAACTCGTCCCGTACCGCCTTCTCCCAGGCCGGCCCTCGGCCCGGGGTGCCCCGGCCGTCGGCGACCACGACGGCAAATCCCTGATCCGCCAACCACTGCGTCTGCAGGAACATCCGGGCGCTGCTGCGCACCAGCTGTCCGTGCGGGCCACCGTACGGAGCCATCAACACCGGCAGCCGGTGCGAGCCCGGCCCGTGCCCACTCGGGAACAACACCGCGGTGGCCAGGTCTCGCTCGCCGGTCCTGAGCATGGTCACGTCCGGGAGAAAGCCGGGGTCGGCGGCGACACTGCGCAGCGTGCCACGCTCCTGCCCGTCACAGAACACGACATGACGGGTCCGGACCCTCGTCAGATCCGTGCTGCTGACCACCGTGGTCGGGCCGCCGGTGCGGGCGGTATGTGTCCCGGTGGCCGGGCCGAGATCGGTGACGCTGCCGTCGAACCCGAGGTGGCAGACGCGGGTGTCGACCGGATCCTCGCCGGTCGCGGTGACGAGCGCGCCGGCATCATCCACCCCCAGGACCCCTCGGACCTGCAGTCCGGGCGGGCTGACCGGGACGCCGTCGACGGCCAGTCGTCTGGTGTCGGCATCGTCCATCGTGGTGACCAGCCGGCCGTCCGGCGACCAGGCCGGGACGCCTTGGACGAGCTCTACCCACGTCGGATCGTGGGAGATCGCCACCGGCTTGGTCGTTCCGTCGTCCGGGTCCACGGTCAACACCACTGCGCGCCGCTGGTCCCGGCTCATCACCTGGAGCAGCGGGTCTCCGCCGGCGGACCAGTGCACCCGGGTCAGGTAGGGAAACTCTTCGCTGTCCCAGTCGATCCGGCGACGGTCGCCGTCCAGGCGCAGGTGCCAGAGTTCGACCTCGGCGTCGGCGCTGCCGGCCACCGGGTACCGGTGCGGCGCCGGCGCCCGGTCGGGGTGGGCCGGATCGGCGATGTACCAGATCGGCACCGGCGACTCGTCGTACCGCTCGGCCAGCAGACCGGATCCGTCCGGCGCCCACCAGAATCCGCGGGAGCGGTCCATCTCCTCGGCCGCGACGAATTCGGCCTGCCCCCAGACCACGTTCTCGCCATCCGGTTCGGCCAACGCCCGGTCGTCGGCGCCGTCCACCGAGATCACCCGCAGCTGGCCGTTCGCCGCGTAGGCGACATACCGGCCGGTCGGGTCGATACGCGGGTCGATGACCGGCCCCGACGTGGGTAGGGCGCGGGCACCGGATCCGTCCAGCGCACAGGTCCAGACGGCACCGGACAACGCGAACGCTGCGGTCCGGCCCATCTCGTCGACGGTGTAGTCGACGATCCCGGCCCCGGATTCCCTGGCTCGTTCCCGGCGGGCCCGCTCCTCCGGGGAGAGCTCCTCCCCGGCCGCGCCGAGCAGGGCCCCCGGATCAGCCAGCAGGCGCTCCTGCCGGGTAGCCACGTCGAACGCCCAGAGCAGGCCGGTGCGCGATTCCCCGTGTGCGGTGCGGATGAACAGCACCGTGCTGCCGTCGGAGGTGACCGAGATGTTGCGCGGTTCACCCAGGGTGAAGCGCTGCGTGCGGGCCTGTAGTCGGGGAAAGGAGACGAGCCGTGCGGGTTCACTCACCCGGCCGATCCTGCCACGCCCGTCGACCGGCCTCGACCCGCCGGGACCGGCGACAACGCTAGTCGGCCAGCTTGTCCCTGACCTGCCGCTTGATTCGGAACAGCATGGCGCCCATGCCGTTGAGCCGGAGCGGACTCACCGCCTCGGCCAATCCCAGCCGGTGCGACAGGTCGTCGGGTACCGCGAGGACTGTCGAGGCGGGCAGTCCGTCGAGCCCCTCGTGCAGGATGCCGGCGAAGCCGCGGGTGGTGGGCGCCTCGGCCGGGGCGGAGAAGTACAGATGCACGACCGGATCCGGTTGTCCGGCTTCGATCTCGGTGACGAGAAACAGTGGCGACTGGCATTCCGGGACCGGTTCGAGCAGTTCCGGGTGTTCGGCGATGCGCGGCGGCAGGGCAGGGAGTTCGCGGGAGAAGTCGAGCAGCAGTTGCAACCGGTCCCGAACCGACAACGCGGTGAAGTCGTCGACGATCTCGGCCAGCGCCGGCGGCAGCTCGCCGCCGAGGTCAGCACCGGCGCGTCAGCCACCTGCAACCGACCCCGGTTCGGCACCCTTGGCGATCGGCACCCGCACGGCGTTGCCCCACTCGGTCCACGAGCCGTCGTAGTTGCGGACCCGATCGAAGCCGAGCAGGTGATGCAGGACGAACCAGGTGTGGCTGGAGCGCTCGCCGATCCGGCAGTAGGCGATGACGTCGTCGTCGGGTGAAGTCCCTGCTCCTGCTGGTAGATCGCCTCCAGGTCGGGGCGCCGCTTGAACGTGCCGTCCTCGGCCGCGGCGCGCGCCCACGGCACCGACTTCGCGCCGGGGATGTGCCCACCGCGGAGCGCGCCCTCTTCCGGGTATTCGGGCATGTGCGTGCGCTCGCCGGTGTACTCGGCGGGCGAGCGGACGTCGATCAGCGGCTGACCCAGGTGGGCGACGACGTCGTCCTTGAACGCGCGGATGTCCTCGTCGGACCGCTCGACGACCGGGTAGTTCGCAACGTCCGGTTCCGGGACATCGGTGGTGTGAGTCCCGGCCCTCGGCCAGCCACTTCGCGCGGCCACCGTCCAGTAGCCGGACGTCCGGGTGACCGAAGAGCGTGAAGACCCACAGCGCGTACGCGGCCCACCAGTTGTTGCGGTCGCCGTAGATGACCACGGTCGAGTCGCGGTCGATGCCGGCCCGGGCCATCAGGGCGGCGAACCCGGCGCCGTCCACGTAGTCGCGGGTGACCGGGTCGTTGAGGTCGAGGTGCCAGTCGATCTTGACCGCACCCGGGATGTGGCCGGTGTCGTAGAGCAGCACGTCCTCGTCGCTCTCGACGACGACCAGACCGGGCTCGCCCAGATGCTGGGCCAGCCACTCGGTGCTGACCAGTCGCTCCGGGTGGGCGTAGTCGGCGAACTCGGGGTTGGTCTCGGCGGGCAATGCCATCGCAGTCTCCGTGTTGCTCGGGTCGGTGTGCTCGGGGCGGTGGTGCTCAGGGTGGTGCTTCAGCGGCCGTGCTTCAGGGTGTTGCTTCAGGGCGCTGGTGCCTCGGAGCGGTCGGGGCCATGACGGTCATCGTCCCATTGCGGCAACAGACGCAAATGCCGTCGTGTTCCCGGCCCATGATCTGTCGCCCTACGGAGCCGCTGCTCTGTCGGTCACGACCCTTCTCGACGCGGGTCAGCATGATGGCCGTGGAAGTTGTCCACATCAGGCTTGTTCATCCACATCATGATCATGGAATCGAACTACTGTCGGTACCCGGTGAGATCCTTGGGACATGGCGCAACGGGCGGTGTTTCGAGGGCAGCGGGTCTGGCTGCTCGGCGCTGCTGCTGCGGATGCCTCCGCTCCTGGTCTGTTGATCACGTCGACGGCCGGGTCCCGGCTGCGTCAGGTCGTCGCGTTCGCCGACCGCGAGCCGGACCTGCGCCGGCTGCTGCTCGCCGACGGGACGCCGGCCGGCCGGAGTTGCGGACCGCTCGCGGCGTGGTCCGCCGAGCTTGACGCTCGGCACCGGGACCGGAGTTGTGGGCTGCGTTGTCCCGCCGCCCCGACCGGTGCACCGCCGCCGCCGACCCCACGGCCGGGATCCGCGGACCAGCCGCCGTGTACGCCGACGCCATCCTCGACGGAATCGTCGCCCGCCGCCGACTGATGGCCGCGCTGGACGCCCACGAAGCCCGCGACCTGGCCGCCCTGACCGACGCCTACCCCGGCATCGACCAATTCCTGCCCAGCGAAGTCGGCCTGGCCCTGCACACCTCCGACGCCAAGGCCGGCCGACTGCTCGACCGCGCCCACCGCCTCGTACACACCCTGCCCGCCACCACGCAGGCCCTGGCCCGCGGGCAGATCAGCAGCGACAACGCCGACGCCCTGCTCAACGCCACCGCCACCACCACGCCCGACATCGCCGCCCGCGTCGAGCAAGCCGTCCTGCCCCGCTGCACCGGCCGTACCTACGCCGAAGCCCACCGCGCCGCGACCTACCGCGTCACCAAATGGGACATCGACGCCGTCCGCAAACGCCACCAGAAGGCCGTCGAAGACCGGCACGTCAGCACCCGACCACTCGGCGACGGCATGGCCGAACTCTCGCTGGTGTCCACCGTCGCCGACATCGCCGCCAGCTGGGAAGCCCTCACCGGCCTGGCCGACGCCGCCACAACGCCCGGCGACCGGCGCACCCTGGGCGCCCGCCGCGTCGACGCCTGGGTCGACCTGTGCACCGACATCCTCGAAGGACGCCTCACCACCACCGACTTCGGTGCCGCAGCCGCACACACGGGAAAGCCCGGGAACGCGCACGAGGAGCCCACCGAACGCAGCGGACCTGACCCTGAGCAGCGGTGCGGCTGCGCGTGCGGCGGCTGCACCTGCGTTCCACCACGCCGGGAAAACCGTCCTGCCACGGCCGACGACCCCGCATCCAGGTCGTCGTCCCCCTGACCACACTGCTCCAACTTGGCTGCCAACTACGTTGCCAGCAAAGTTTTCGCTGCGTCCATGGCGGCCTCGCTACGCTCGGCTCGACGGCGGCGACGCCCCCGCCGAACTCCTCGGACACGGCTGGATCAGCCCCGACCAAGCCCGCCTGCTCGCCGCCGACGCCGAACTCACCCGACTGGTCTGCGACCCACTCACCGGCATCGCCGTCGACCTCGGACACACCGTCTACCGCCCACCACAAAACCTGGTCGACCTCGTCCTGGCCCGCGACCGCACCTGCATCATGCCCGGCTGCCGCCAACCCTCCTGGCGCAGCGAGAACGACCACCTGATCCGCGCCCGACCCGACCCCCACACCGGCAAACCCACCCTCGGCACCACCGACGAGGGCAACCTCGCCCCCGCCTGCAAACACCACCACCTGGCCAAAGACGCCGACCGCGGCTTCCACGTCACCCGCAACCCCGACGGCTCCTACACCTGGACCACCCCACTGGGCCGCACCCACACCCGACCACCCGACAACCAACTCGGCGAACCCGACTACGCGCCGAGCACAGGCGAGTTCGTCGACGGGGCGGGCAGTTCTTCGGGAGGCCAACGGGACTCGCCCGCACCCTGGGAGTCCGAGCTGAGCGGCGTGGAGCCTGCGGCGGTGGGCGGTCACCCGGCCGGTGACCGAGACGATCCCCCGTTCTGATCCGACGTGACGTCTCCGTCTACACGTAGCCTCGGGTGATGGACATCCGCTCGTCCCGCAGCGGACCGTTGGCCGTCGCAACCGGGGCCCTGGATCGGTTCAACCATCGGCACCCGTGGAGCCACAACGACCATTTCCACCGCCTGGATCGAGTCGAGACTGCCGGCTCGTCGCCGCCTCGCTCTCGATGTCGGCTGCGGCCGCGGCGAACTGCTGACCCGGTTGGCCCCGCGGTTCGACCGAGTGATCGGCATCGACGCCGACCGGACCATGTGCGCGGTGGCGACGCAGCGTTGCCGCGACAGCAACATCGGCAACGTCGGGATTCGGTGCCGGTCGCTCGACGACGTGGCGCGAGAACCCCGACAGGCACACCGATTCGACGTGATCACCATGGTCGCCGTGCTCCACCATCTGCCTTTGGCCCCAGCACTTGATCAGGTACGGCAGTTGCTGGCGCCAGGCGGCCGTCTGCTGGTGGTCGGCCTCGCCCGCCCCGGCTCGGTCACGGACCTCGGCGTCGACCTGGCATCGGCAGTCACCAACCCACTGATCGGGATGGTCAAGCACCCACAGGCAGTGCGCGGCCCGAGCGAGGTGCCGCCCTTTCCGGTCAAGGAGCCGGCCGAGACGGTCGAGGACATCAAGCGACTGGCCGAATCTGCGCTCCCCGGCGCCGAACTCCGTCGACGACTGTTCTTCCGGTACACGCTGGAGTGGACGGCACCGGACGAAGCCGAAGCACCGGATCCCCGTGGGGCCGCCCGTCTGAGGGACGAGCAGGCCGGATCAGATCAGGTCAGCGCCGCACCTCGACGTCCGACCAGACGTGGACAACCGGGTCGATCGAGCGGACCACGTCAGGAACCTTGAAGCCGGGCTCGTCCGCAAGGAGCGGCGACGGTGACGGGATCGTCGGCTCCCGCCAGCACCTGCCGAGCGAAGTCGTCGATCCGCGCTGCCTCGTCGCCGTCCGGCACTCGGCCGTCGGCGAGCCCCCACACGTCCCACAGCACCATCTCCTGCTTGTGCAACGCGGCGACGTCGAGCACCAGGTTGTGCAACAGATAGGGCCAGCCGCGCAACTGCGGCTCCATCAGATCGGGCGCCACCACGAAGGTCTCCGGATCACGGGTATCCGTCCGGGCGTCGAGCCAGGCCTGGGGTCCGACCAGGAACCGATCCCGGGGCAGATCGCACGGGTCGAGCACGGTGCCGTCGTTCGGGTCGGCGTAGCCGGGACCGATCTCGGGCTCCATCAGCACCCATCGACCATCGACCCATACCTCGGGCACCACGTGGTCCAGGTACCAACCGGGGATGAAGTACGACGCGAAGCCGACCCGGGAACGAGCGGGCAGTCCCTTGTGTCTGGCCATGGCAACGAACAGCAGGGTGAAGTCGCGGCAGCAGCCGAGCAGACGTTCCGTCGGCTCGCGTACGCCGGTGGGATCATTCGGGTTCAGCGCACGGAGCCGGGCGAACATGTCGTCGGCATACCGCAGGTTGATCTCGGCCATCCGATCCGGGGTGAAGCCGTGTGCGCCGACGTCGCCGTGCGCCCGATAGTGGAACACCAATTGCCCCGCCGCCGTGCGGATCGCCGCCGGGTCGGCCGGTACCGCGTCGATCCACTCGGCGAGCGGGCCGGGATCCGACATCACCCCGTGCTCCGCCCAAAAGGCCTCGGTCACCCGCGTCTCCCGTCGCCGTCGTCCAGCATCAGACTCGTCCGGACGGCACACCTCATCGGTCGCGACGCGCTCAACCCAGCCATAGCCGCAGGGCCAACCCGAGCCCGGCCAGGCCGATCACCCAGCGCATCGCCGTCGGGGGCACCCGGCGGACGATGACCGGGCCCAGCCGGCCGCCGATCACACAGCCGATGAGCAGTGGCGGCACTGCCACCCAGGCCACCTCGCCGGTGAGGGCGAAGGCCACTGCGGCCGTGGCGTTGGCCGCGCCCAACAGCAGATTCTTCACCGCGTTGGCCACCGGCAGACTCCGGTCCGTACCGGCCAGCAGCAGGCCGAGCAGCATCACTCCCGCCGCTGCCCCGAAATACCCGCCGTAGACGCAACAACCGAAGATCCCGGCCACCACTCCGGCACCACCGTCGGTCCTGATCGGGCCCTCGCGCCGGCGGGAAGCGGAGATCCGCCGGATCAGCGGACTGAGCAGCAGCAGCACGCTGGCCGCCGCCACCAGGAAGGGCACGACCTTCGCGAAGCTGCCCGGCGGCGACGAGCAACAACAGCGCCGCACCGGCCGCGCCCCCGACGATGGCGACCGGAACGCGACGAACGATCAGCCGGCCGAGCCCGGACAGCTCGCGGCGGCTTCCGGCGACCGACCCGATCGAGCTGCCGATCAGCCCCACCGTGTTCGTGACATTCGCGGTCAACGGCGGCAACCCGATGAGCAGGAGGGCCGGGTAGGACACCAGCGAGGCCAGCCCGGCCGTCGACCCGATGACGCCGGCCCCGAAGCCGGCCACCAGCAGCAGCAACCACTCGCCGGCCGTCACGAGTGGGTCGGGCCCGCCGGATCAGCCATCCGCAGCATCGAACCCGTGCACGACGGCGGCCATGTCCTGGTCACCCCGCCCCCGCTCCGCGGTGGCCCGGTAGAGCCCGAGCGCCGCGTCGATCAGCTCGGTCGGGACGCCGGTGCCGACGGCCTGCTCGCGGATCAAGCCGAGGTCCTTGACCACTCCGTCCACCGCGAACGAAACCGGAAATTCGTCGGCGACGATCAGCGCGCCCTTGGCGTGGGCGTAGGCACTGTCAACGGCTCCGCCGGAGATCGCGTCGAGAAAAAGTTGGGGGTCAAGCCCGGCGGCCTCGGTCATCCGCATGGACTGGGCATTCGCCGCGTTGACGGCGGAGACCCAGGCGTTGCAGGCCAACTTCAGCGCCGAAGCGTCGCCCAGCCTCGCTCCCACCCGGAGCGTGCGCGCCCCGATGGCGTCGAACACCGGCGTGACGCCCTCCAGCAGCGACTCGTCGCCCGAGACCAGCACGGTCAATTTCCCCTGCTCGGCCGGCGCCTTCGTGCCCAACACCGGCGCGTCCAGCATGGAAAGCCCATGACTCGCGGCGACCTCGGCCACCCGGGCCGTGCCGTCCCGGCCGATGGTCGAGGACTGGATCAGGACGGTGGTCGCCGCCAGGTCAGGGCCGATCTCGTTCAGTACCGCCAGGACGGCGTCGGCTGTCGAACAGCATGGTGATCACGATGTCGACGTCGGCCACCGCCTCGGCCGCGGTGGCGCATACCGTCGCCCCGTCGGCGGCCAGCGGTTCGGCCTTGACTGCGGTGCGGTTCCACACCCGCACCCGATGACCCGCCCGCAGGAGCGAACGAGCCATGCCGGTCCCCATGATGCCGGTGCCGAGCACCGCGACGGTGGTCACGGATCCAGTCTGCCGCTACTCATGGCGAGGCGCGGTCGCCAGCTGATTCCTGGGAGGCCCGCTGGCGCGGCCGGATCCGCCGGTGTGCCGGAATCCACGAACACCTGGCCGGTCGCGCCGGCCAGCAGCACCCGCAACTCCCGCACCTCCACGGCCAGGTCGGCGACCTGTCGGCGGGTGGCTGTCTGGTTGGCCTCCTCCTGGTCGCTGATCCGCTCCACGAACCAGGACGCCAGGGTGGCCGTGATGGTGCCCAGCAGCGCGATCCCGGCGATCATCGTCGCGGTCGCGACCAGCCGGCCGATCACCGTCACCGGCGTCTCGTCGCCGTACCCGACGGTGGTGATGGTCACCACGGCCCACCACAGCGCGCGGCCGAACGTCGTGATGCTGGCACCCTCGGCGTGCCGTTCGGCGTCCAACATCGCCAGCGCCGCGACCAGCACGATGAGCACGGTGGAGAACGACGCATACAGCGCCACACGTCCGCGGAGGTTCGTCAGCACCGCCTGCTGCAGCGCGGCGAGAGCGGTGAACACCCGGAGGATCCGCAGCGGGCGGAACATCGGCAGCACCACCATCGCCAGCTCGAACAGGTGGCGGACGAACCACTTTCGCCGCTGCGGAGCCAGGACGAGCCGGGTCACGTAGTCGACCACGAAGACCAGATACAGCACCACCATGGCGATCTGGATGGTGGTCCCCCAGCGGCCGGTGGGCTCGGCCACCACCACGTAGGTGTAGCCGACGGCGAACAACACCGCCGCGCCGACCATCGGCCATTCCGTCCGCTGTTCCCAGGTCTGCAGGTCCATCCGGCGATGATCTCGCAGCCGTCGCTTGCTCGGCCTTCCGCCCTGTCCTCGCGCAGGTCAGGCGGGCTTCGTCCGGCGGTGGTAGTAGGCCCGAACCCGCTCTCGGTTCCCGCACTGGTTGGGCTCGCACCAGCGCCGTGACCGGTTGCGGCTGTCGTCGACGAACACCCACCCGCATCGTTCTCCCGGGCATTGCTTGACCCTGGTCAGGTCCTCCGCGGTCAGCAGCTTGCCGGCCGACGTGGCCGCCTGCCAGCGCGGCAGGTCGAGCGCCGTGGGCTGGTCCCAGATCGGTGTGAGGTCGCTGTCCAGTCGAACGTGCGGGAGCGCCTCGGCCATGGCGTCGTTGAGCGACGTCCGATCCGTGTCGTCAACAGGGTCACCCGCTGCCACCGCCGAGAACAGCCGGAAGAGGGCCTCGCGCAGATCGATCGCATGACCCAGGGCTCGCTCGGCGGCCACGGGGTCCACCTCGGCCGCCCGGTTGAGCGCGGTGACGTCGACGATCCAGCCGGCCTCGCCGATCAACTCCGCGAGGGGGGCATAGCCCGTCAGCACCTCGATGGGTGCGTCGCTGCGACGCCAGACGACGGAGTTGACCAGCGCCAGGCAGGCGCGACCACCCCACTCATGTGAGGTCAGATCCGGCCCGACGGTGATCATCTCGCCTCCTGACTAATGAGCATAGCCTGCTTGACCTGTTAGCTGATCTGTTCTAGCGTCCACATGGTCGTTAACGGCTTACACTCATTAGGAGGAGCAGATGCGTCGTTCCTGGCTCGTCGCGGTCACCGCTGTGGTGGCGGCCGCGATCATCGCCCAGCCATCCGTCGTCTCGGCCGCGATACCGTCGCCGGCCGGCGGCCGGGCAGTGGGCACATCCGTTCCGGCGCCGCACAAAGCATCCACGTGGCGCCTTCGAAGAACTCGCGCACCAGTTCGACTACCTGCGCCAGCCGATCACGGTCACCGAGAACAGCGTGGAGCGGCGGGGTTCCGTGCTGGTGCACGACATCAGCTACCGCGCGCCGGGCCAGGATCCGGTGCTCGCCTACCTGGTCGAGCCGACCGGGAGTGGACGGCACCCGGCCACGATGTGGCTGCACTGGCTCGGTGAGGAGCATGCCGATCGCAGTGATTTCCTCGACGAGGCAGTTCATCTCGCCGGCTCGGCCGGCCTGGTGTCGCTGCTGCCGCAGCAGGTCTTCCCGTTCCGGTACGGACCGGTCGGTGACGCCCGCGATCGCGACGCCATCATCAAGCAGGTCATCCAGCTCCGTCGCGGGCTGGACCTGCTGGACCAGCGTCGCAACGTCGACCCGCAGCGGGTCGCGTTGGTCGGTCACGACTACGGCGGCATGTCCGGCTCGATCGTCGCCGCCGTCGACCGGTCCCGGCTCCGCTCCACCGTGCTCGTCGCCATCGATTCGACCTGGAGCAACTGGTTCGTGAAGTTCTTCCTCGACCTACCTCAGGAGCAAGTCGTGCCGTACATGGCGCTGTTCGATTCCCTCGAGCCCACCGCGTACCTGGATCATCTGCCGCGCGGCGGCCTACTGTTCCAGTTCGCCACCAACGACTTCTACATCCCGGGCGGCGTCGCCGACCAGATCACCGGCAGCACCGCAACACCCCACGTGGTCCGCAAGTACGACACCGACCACGCCATGGAACTCCCCGCCGTCGAACACGACCGGGACGCCTTCCTGATCAAGACCCTCGGCGCCACCCACCGTTGACCGCCGGCCAGCGTGCGTACAGAGCCGTGTCCTGTCACCGACGCTGGGCCCGGATCAGCGCGACGGCACTCCCCCGCGCCGCGGGGACCTGCTCCAACCCGGATGTCTCATTTGTCCGGACTAAGTCCCCGCGGGCCGGAGGTTTGCCCGGCAACACCCCGGTGGCGCACCCGTCTGATGGGGGCGGGTGCGCCGCCGGTCCACTCGGCGCGCAGCACTGCCCTGACGCCGACCCGCGGCCGCGAATCGGCCCGTGAGGAAGCTCAGTGGGATTCGCGGGAGACCTGGTCGCCGCTGGCCCCGACCAGGAAGTCCAGGTCCGCCCCGGTGTCGGCCTGCCCGACGGTGCGCACGTAGAGCTGCTCCCACCCCCGGCTGGGCTTGGCGAAGGCCGCGACGGCCGTCGGCGCCGGTTCCCTGGCCGCCCACTCGTCGGGCGGCAGCTCGACATCCAGTCGGCGATTCGGCACGTCGAGCACCACCACGTCGCCGGTGCGCAGCCGGGCCAGTGGACCCCCGGCCGCCGCTTCGGGCGCCACGTGCAGCACGACGGTGCCGTACGCCGTGCCGCTCATCCGACCGTCACAGATCCGCACCATGTCCCGGATGCCGGCGGCGAGCAGCTTGGGCGGCAGCGGCAGGTTCGCCACCTCCGGCATGCCCGGGTATCCCCGCGGGCCACAGCCGCGCAGCACCAGCACGGAGTCGGCGTCGACATCCAGGTCCGGGTCGTCGATCCGGGCGTGCAGGTCCTCGATGGAGTCGAACACCACCGCGCGGCCGCGATGCACCAGCAGCTCCGCGGTGGCCGCCGCGGGCTTGATCACCGCGCCGTCAGGGGCGAGATCCCCGCGGAGCACAGCGATCCCGGCATCGAGCTGCAACGGGGTGGCCCGCTCCCTGATCACCTCGGTATCCCAGATGCGGGCGTCGGCGAGTTCGTCGACCAGCGGTGCGACCGGTGACGGTGATCGCGGCCGGGTCCAGCAGATCGGCCACTTCGCGCAGGACCGCGAGCACGCCGCCGGCCCGGAACAGGTCCTCCATCAGGAAGCGCCCGGCTGGTTGCAGGTCGACCAGCAGTGGCACGCCGGATCCGATCCGGTCGAAGTCGTCGAGGGTCAAGGGGATCCCGAGCCGGCCGGCGATGGCGAGCAGGTGCACGACCGCGTTGGTCGACCCGCCGACGGCGGCCAGGGCGACGATGGCGTTCGCGAACGATCCGGCGGTCATCACCGCCGACGGTCGCCGGTCGGCCGCGACCAGGTCGACCGCGAGCCGACCCGCCGCGTGGGCGCCCTCGAGCAGTCGGCTGTCGGCGGCCGGTGTGCCCGCCGTGCCCGGGATGGTCATGCCCAGCGCCTCGGCCATCACCGCCATGGTGGAGGCGGTGCCCATGGTGTTGCAGTGGCCGCGACTGCGGATCATCGACGACTCGGACTTCAGGAAATCCGCCTCGGTCAGCGTGCCCGCCCGCACCTCCTCGGACAGTCGCCAGACGTCGGTGCCGCAGCCGAGCGGAACGCCTCGGAACGTGCCGGTGAGCATCGGACCACCGGGGACCACCACCGACGGCAGGTCCACCGACGCCGCCGCCATCAGCAGGGCCGGGATGGTCTTGTCGCACCCGCCGAGCAACACCACCCCGTCGATCGGGTTGGCCCGCAGCATCTCCTCGATGGCCATGGCCGCGAGGTTGCGCCAGAGCATGGCGGTGGGCCGGACGAGCGTCTCCCCCAGCGAAACCACCGGCAGGTTCAGCGGGATGCCGCCGGCCTCGTACACCCCCTGCTTGACCGACTCGGCCACCTCGTTGAGGTGCGCGTTGCAGGGGGTCAGGTCGGACGCGGTGTTCGCGATCGCGATGTGCGGCCTACCGTCGAAGGCGTGCGCCGGTAGGCCGCGGCGCATCCAGGCCCGGTGGATGTAGGCATTGCGGTCCGTTCCGGCGTACCACTGCGCGCTGCGTTGCGACATCGCCCACCTCCACATGTCGATTCCCGTGTGGAGTATGCGCGACCGTGCCCGGCCACGTGGGACTGCAGTCGCCAATCACCCGCCGCGGAGGCCGCGGCGCCGGATGACCGATGTCCTGGCGGCAACAACCCGCCAGATCACGACAGCTCTCTACCCATTCAGCCCTGCACCACCTGATCGACCAATCACATGACGTCACCACTCGTCGCGCATTCGAATGAACACGACACTCCGGGCTTGCGCGCGCTCCTAAACCGGTTTAGAGATAGAGACGCTGCACCGAACCGAGAGGCACCCATGGCGACGAAGCCGACGATCTCCGACGTCGCCGCGCGCGCCGGGGTGTCGAAGGGAGCAGCGAGCTTCGCGCTGAACGGCAAGGCCGGGGTCAGCGCGGAGACTCGCGACCGCATCCTGAAAGCCGCCGAGGAACTCGGCTTCACTCCGAGCGCGACGGCCAGGGCCCTGGCCACCAAGCGGTCGGACACGCTCGGCCTGATCCTGGCGCGAGATCCCGGCCTGCTGGGCTCCGACCCGTTCTTCCCACCGTTCATCGCCGGCGTCGAGACCGTGATCTCCCCCGAGAGCAAGGCATTGACCCTGCGTTTCGTCGAACCCGACGACGAGGCGGCGGCCTACACCGACGCGGCACGGGCCCACCGCATGGACGGAGTGATCGTGGCCGACCTCAGGGTGGCCGATCAGCGACCCGCTCTGCTGACGGAATTGGGGCTGCCGTATGTCAGCCTGAACCGTCCGGAGGTCCACTCGAGCGGTCCGGCGGTGTGCCTGGACGACCGACCGGGGATCCGGACGGCCATCGAGCACCTGATTCGAGCTGGGACACACGGACATCGCCCATGTCGTCGGGTCCGGCCGAATATCTGCACGCCAACAACCGCCGCGCCCAGTGGGCGGCCACCATGCGTGACGCCGACCTACCCCCAGGGCCGGTGATCGAGGCCGACTTCACCGCCAAAGGGGGCGCCGACGCGACTGATGATCTGCTCGCCGGAGAGCCGCGGCCGTCGGCCATCCTGTACGCCAACGACCTGATGGCGGTGGCCGGCATCGCCGCTGCCCAGCGCCACGGGTTGACTGTGCCGGGTGACCTCAGCGTCGTCGGGTACGACGACATCGAACTCGCAGCACACCTGAATCCGTCATTGTCCACCGTCCGTACGGATGCCTACGGCTGGGGGCGCGCGGCGGCCGAGGCCCTGACTGAACCTGCTGGCCGGCGGCAGACCAGCCGACTCCAACTTACCCGCAGCGTCTTTCGTCGCCCGCGCATCGACCGCCCCGCCGCGGGGTACGTCCTGATCACCCACCCTCCGAGGAGACCGCAATGAAGCGAACCATCGCCCTGTCCGCCGCCGCGCTGCTGACTCGGCAGCCCTCGCCCTGACCGCCTGCGGATCCGACAGCGGCGGCACCGGCACCGGCGCCAGCACGACCACCGGCCCGATCAAGATCTGGTACTCGAACAACGAGCAGGAGGTCGCCTGGGCCAAGCAGGCCGTGGACGCCTGGAACAAGGCCCACGCCGACCAGACGGTGACCGGCGAGGAGATTCCGGCGGGCAAGTCGTCGGAGGACGTGATCACGGCCGCCATCACCGCAGGCACCACGCCCTGCCTGATCTTCAACACCTCGCCCGCCGCCGTCCCCGGCTTCCAGAAGCAGGGTGGGCTCGTCGATCTGTCCAGCTTCTCCGACGGTGCCAGCTACATCGAGAGCCGCACCGGCGCCGACGTCGCCAAGCAGTACCAGAGTTCCGACGGTCACTACTACCAGCTGCCGTGGAAGTCGAACCCGGTGATGATCTTCTACAACAAGAAGATCTTCAAGAAGGCCGGCATCGACACCGAGAAGCCCCCGCTGGCCACCTACGCCGAGTTCCTCGACACGGCCAAGAAGATCGTGGCCTCGAAGGCCGCCCAGTACGCCATCTACCCCTCGCCCGTCGAGTGACTTCTACCAGCCCTGGTTCGACTTCTACCCGGCCTTCGCCGCCGCGACCGGCGGCAAGCAGCTGGTCGTGGACGGCAAGAGCCAGTTCACCTCCCCCGAGGGCATGGCCGTGATCAACTTCTGGAAGCAGATCTACACCGACAAGCTGGCCGGCACCGAGGCCTACACCGGTGACTCCTTCGCCGACGGCAAGGCCGCGATGTCCTCGGTCGGACCGTGGGCCATCTCGGTCTACAAGGACAAGGTCGACTGGGGCGTGGTACCGGTACCCACCGAGAAGGGCATGAGCGCGGACCAGATCCACACCTTCTCGGACGCGAAGAACGTCGGCCTGTACAGCTCGTGCCAGAACAAGGGCACCGCGTGGGAGTTCCTGAAGTTCACCACCTCCAAGGACCAGGACGGCCAGCTGCTGACGGGAACCGGGCAGATGCCGTTGCGCACCGACCTGCCCACCACGTACGCCGACTACTTCACCAAGAACCCTGACTACAAGCTGTTCGCCGCGCAGGCCGCCCGCACCACCGAGGTGCCCAACGTCAACAACTCGGTGCAGATCTGGCAGACCTTCCGCGATGCCTGGACCTCGTCGGTGATCTTCGGCAAGACCGACCCCACCAAGGCATTCACCGACGCCGCCACCAAGATCGATCAACTCGCTGCTCAGTCCTGAGGTTGCGGTCATGACCACCAACCCCGCGCCGGCCCCCGGCGCCGTCGTCATCCCGGATTCCGTCGCCCCTGGCGCCCCGGCCCCCGCTCGGGGGTCGGGCGCCTCGGACAGCTCCTGGCGGGCCAAGCTCCTGGGCCGGCAGCCGATCGGCATGCTGCTGTCCCTGCCGTATGCGGTGTACATCGCGGTGATCTTCGCCTACCCGCTCGGGTTCGCGATCTGGATGAGTTTTCACGACTACTTCTTCACCGCGCCCGGAGTATCCGTCCCGCATCCGTTCGTCGGGCTGGACAACTACAAGACCGTCCTGACCGATCCGGCCGTCCTGGCCTCGTTCGAGCACGTCGGCGATCTTCCTGATCATCAACGTGCCCCTCACCGTCATCCTGTCGCTCACGCTGGCGACAGCACTGAACCGCGGAATTCGGGGTCAGACCTTCTTCCGGGTGGCCTACTACGTGCCGTACGTCACCGCCAGTGTTGCCGTGGTGGGCGTCTGGCTCTTCCTGTTCAGCACCAACGGGCTGATCAACAACATCCTCGGTCCGCTGGCGCCCGATCCGTCCTGGCTGGTCAGCAGCACCTGGGCGATGCCACTGATCGCCCTGTTCGTCACCTGGAAGCAAATGGGGTTCTTCATCCTGCTCTACCTGGCGGCACTGCAGAACGTGCCGAAGGAGCTCTACGAATCGGCCTCGACCGACGGGGCGAACGGGTTCCAGACCTTCATGTCCGTCACGGTTCCGGGCGTTCGGCCCGCCACCGGGCTGGTCACCTTGCTGGCCATCATCACCGGGGCCAATCTGTTCACCGAGCCCTATCTGCTCACCGGCGGTGGCGGTCCGGACGGCGCCTCGACGACACCGGTGCTGTTGATCTATCAAAAGGGGATCCAGCAGGGCAATCCCGACGTCGCATCCGCCTTGGGCGTGATCCTGGTCATCGTCGTGCTGATCCTCGGGCTGGTCAACATCTGGCTCAACGAACGGGGGAACAAGTGACGCTCACCGAGAACGACCCGGACCTGGCCACCGCCACGGTCGGTAGAAAACCCGGCCGTGGAGGCCGGGTCCTCACCTACACCCTGCTCGTCATCGGAGCCGTGGCGTTTCTCTTTCCCGTTCTACTACATGGTGGTCGGCTCCCTGCAGACCGAGCCCGACACCACGGTCGCCGGAGCCTTCCCGAACCCAACCAATTTGACCTTCGCCAACTACGTCGCTATCAACTCTCGGCTCAACCTGGGCCAGGCGCTGCTCAACTCGGGCATCTTCACCGGTGGAGTCCTGCTGTGCACCTTGGCCTTCGGGGTGCTCGCGGGCTACGCTTTGGCGCTTCTGCACTTTCGTGGTCGCGGCACCCTTTTCGGGAGCCTGCTGTTGGTGCAGATGCTTCCGTTCCAGCTCCTGATGATCCCGCTGTATGTGATGATCGCCCGGACCTACGGCCTGGGCGATACCTACCTGGGGATGATCCTGCCGTTCGCCATCAACTCCACCGCGGTCTTCGTCTTCCGGCAGTACTTCATGCAGCTCCCGAAGGAGCTGTTCGAAGCCGCCCGCATCGACGGCGCCGGCGAATTCCGCACCCTGTGGTCGATCGCGCTGCCGCTGGTTCGCCCGGCCCTGCTCACGGCGGTGCTGCTGACCTTCATCGGTCCGTGGAACGAGTTCCTCTGGCCGTTCCTCATCACCAAGGATCAGGCGAAGCAGCCGCTGGCCGTCGCGCTGGCCAACTACATCTCCACGATCCAGGCCAGCGTGGCGAACCCGTTCGGCTCGATCCTGGCCGGAGCCGTCGTCCTGGCGGTGCCCGTCATCGTCCTGTTCATCGCGTTCCAGCGGTACTTCGTGTCGACCGATCTCGGCTCCGGGGTCAAGGGATGACGACGAACAGCTCGATGCCGGCAGCGAGTCTCCACGACCGTGCCGTACGCGTTGACCAGGCGCGGCGTGGTGATGTCACCGGACCTGGACGACCCGAACGAGGTGGAGGGAGTGCTGAACCCGGCCAGTGGCCGCGACGCCGACGGCAGGTTGTGGCTGCTGCCGCGGCTGGTGGCGGCCGGCAACGTTTCTCGGGTCGGGCTCGCCGAGGTCGAGACCGAGGACGGGATACCGGTCGGGGTCCGCCGGGAGGCCGTGGTGTTGGAGCCGGACGCGGCCTGGGAGCGCGGCGCCGACCACGGCGGGGTCGAGGATCCCCGGGTCACCTGGATGGCCGACCTCGGTCTGCACCTGATGACCTACGTCGCCTACGGACCGCTCGGTCCGAAGCCGGCGCTGGCCGTCTCCGACGACCTGCATACCTGGAAACGGCTGGGTCCTTTCCACTTCGAGTTCCAGCCGGACCTGAACACCGACCTCAACCTGTACCCGAACAAGGACCTGGTGATCTTTTCCGAGCCGGTTCCCGGGCCGGACGGGACGCCCTCGTACGCAGTCCTGCACCGGCCCATGTGGGACCTGGACTGGATCGTGCCCGGCGCCGGCACCGTCCTGCCGGCGGGCCTGACCGACGACCGGCCGGCCATCTGGATCTCCTACGTGTCGGTCGAGGACGTGGCGAAGGACATTTCGAACTTCGCCCATCTGTCCCACCACAGGCTGGTCGCGTTGCCGCAGTTCGACTTCGAAGCCCTCAAGATCGGCGCCGGACCGGCGCCCATCCGCGTCCCCGAGGGGTGGCTGCTGATCCACCACGGCGTGTCCGGCCAGCTGATCTCGGGCTTCGACCAGCAGCAGCGGGTGCACTACGGCGCCGGCGCGATGATCCTGTCCGCCGACGACCCCGCGGTGGTGCTGGCCCGCACGGCCGAGCCCTTGCTCGCGCCCGAGACCGAGAACGAACGCTCCGGAATCGTTCCGAACGTGGTCTTTCCCACGACCATCGAGAGAGATCGAGGGTCGCACCTTCGTGTTCTACGGCATGGCCGATTCCCGGATCGGCGTCGCCGAACTGACCAGGACCGGCGGCTGAGTTCTGCACTCCACAGAGCCCGCCGTCCGCTTCATCACATCGACCGAGCAGGAGATCCCCATGAACCGAACGGGAGCAGCGTTGCTCTCGGCGGCCGTCGCCGTCAGTACCTTCGTCGTACCGATCGAGAGCGCCGCCGCCACCCCGGCGCCCGCCGCCACGTCGCAGCGGCTGACGAACCTGGCTCATCTCGACTTCCTGACCGACCGGGTGGCAGTGCGGCCGTCGGCCGCGCACACCACCTATCGGCTCGCCCAGGACCCCAATATCGGCGTGCTCTGGGTCTACGCCGACCACCAGGACGACGGCAGCTTCAAGCGGGTCGGGGGTGGCTACGACCCGACGACCAATACCTACGAGCAGGGCGCCTACGACACCGACGACATCGCCCGCGCGGCCGTGGTGTACCTGCGTCGAGTGGCGGGCCACCGGTTCCTCCCACGCGAAAGAGCAGGCGTATCAGCAGCTTCGCGGGCTCGCCTACTTCCAGACCCTGACCGGGCCGAAGGCCGGCGAGGTCGTGCTGTGGATGCAGCCCGACGGCACGCTCAACCCGTCGCCGATCACCAAGGACAATCCCGATCCGTCCGACTCCGACGCCTCCTACTGGTTGGCCCGCACCCTCTGGGCCTACGGCGAGGGCTACGCCGCGTTCCGGCACAGCGATCCGGCGTTCGCGGCGTTCCTGGCCGCCCGGATGGCGCTGTCCCTGCGCGCGCTGAACCGGGATGTGCTGACCGACTACGGCAAATACCAGGTCCTGCACGGTGTTCGGGTGCCCGCCTGGCTGATCGGCGACGGCGCCGACGCCTCGTCCGAAGCCGCCCTCGGTATCGCCGCGTATGTGAAGGCCGGCGGACCCGGCGCGGGCACGGCGACGCACCGCGCTCGCCGAGCTGACCCGCGGCATCACCGAACTGTCCGCCGGCAGCACCACCACATACCCGTACCGAGCCCTGCTGCCGTGGGCGCTGTCCCGCTCGCAGTGGCACGCCTGGGGTGCGCAGATGGCCAGCGGCCTGGCCGCGGCCTACCCGTTGCTCGGGCGCCGTGAGCTGTTGAAGACTGCGGTTGCCGACACCGCCGGGTTCACCGCCCAGCTGTTGACGTCCACCGGTCCGGTCAACGGGATGCAGCCGACGGTGACCAACGGTGCGCAGATCGCCTACGGCGCCGACGGCCGGGTGCAGGCGCTGTATGCCGTGTCCCGGCTCACCCGCAGCACCGGGCTGCGCGACCTGGCCGGCGTCGCGGCCGGCTGGTTCTTCGGCGCCAACCCGGCCGGCGTACCGGTCTACGACCCGAGCACCGGTGTGACCAACGACGGGGTCGAGGCCGACGGCGCGGGTCAACGGCAACTCCGGCGCCGAGTCGACGATCCACGGGCTGCTCACCATGCAGCTGCTGGACGCGCATCCGGATCTGGCGACCCTCGCCCGGCAGTCGGCACACATCGCCGTCCGGGACGGGTTGACCACGGTGGAGGCCGAGACCGGGACGCTCACCGGCGCGGCAACGGTGGTGACCCCGGATCCGCAGTGGACCGGCGACGCCCTGTGGGGCCCTGCGCCAGATGGTCATGGTCGTGCCGTGGCCGCGGGCGACGGCAGCGTGGTGACCTGGACCTTGCCCGCCGACGATCAGCCGCGGCTGGTCCAACCGGTGGTCGAGTACCTGCCGGGAGCCACCGCGCGCACCCGGTTCACCGTCGGCTCGTCGTCCGGCACGGTCCACTACGGCGCCACCGGCGCGCAGGGTGTCGCCGAGTCGCCGAGCCTGCTGCTGCCGGCCGACATCGGTCTGATCGCTCCCGCCGGCACGCCCACGGTTACCGCACGGACCTCGGGCGGCACCGGCCGGATCGACGCCCTGCTGGTGATGCCGGTGGTCGCCACCCTCTCGGCCTCCGGCGACGGACACGGCACCGCCGTGCTGACGTCCAAGGCCGCGCGGACCCAGGTCCGTTCGGTGGCAGTAGCCGGCAGCGGCCGAGCGACGGCCAGGTCCTACGACCGCAACGGCCGCCTGCTCGCCACGTGGACCTCGCGGGACGCTACCGTCACCACCGTCGTCGCCCCTGGCGGCTTCACCGTGATCACCCGCTGACCGGCTTCACTGTGATCACCCGCTGACCCCGGCCCCCTGCGGGGATCACCTGGCGATTCGCGGATAGTGGATGGCGTCTCCTGAACGCGGGAGACGCCATCCACGTGTCACCGGCGGCCTCGCTACGCTCGGCTCGGCTGGGTGTCACCGTCACTCCATCTACCCAACCGTCGAGTTGATCCTCGCCGCGGCCGCCCGACTCGGTGAAGGCGGTCGGCGGTGTTCTCGCCGACGTCACACGATCGACACACCGTCGGGCGACGCTGGTGGCCATGACCACGCTCGCCGAACTACAGGTGCCGCGGCTGGGTCAATGCGTGTTCCCCTCGCCGCTGGGCAAGTACCTGGCCGGACGGCAGACCAACGAGCACTACGTCGACGAGACCGACCGGGTGCTCTATGACGACACCGTTGAGCTGTTGCGTACCCGCGACCTGCCGCTCGAGGAACTGCCGTCGTTCGAGCCGGGTGGACCGCGGCAACAACTCTTCTTCGCACCGGGCGTGACCCGGGTCGGCATCGTCACCTGCGGCGGGCTGTGCCCAGGACTGAACGACGTCATCCGCGGCGTGGTGATGGAACTGCACCACCACTACGGCATCGACACCGTGGTCGGTTTCCGCCACGGCTTCGCCGGTCTGGTCCCCGCGCTCGACCAGCCGCCGGTCACGCTGACCCCACGGTCGGTCGCCCACATCCACGAACAGGGTGGCACGGTCCTGGGCAGCTCGCGCGGCGCCCAGGACCCCGAGGTGATGGCCGACTACCTGATCGAGCTGGGCATCGACATCCTGTTCGTGGTCGGCGGCGACGGCACCATGCGGGGCGCCGCTCGATTGGCCGACGTGCTGCTCGCCCGGGAGCAGTCGGTGGCGGTGATCGGCATCCCGAAGACGATCGACAACGACATCGCCTTCATCGGCCAGAGTTTCGGGTTCCAGACCTCCTACAGCGCGGCGGGCAAGTCGATCCAGGCCGCCCGGGTGGAGGCGCGCTCGGCCATCAACGGCGTCGGCCTGGTCCGGGTGATGGGCCGACACGCGGGGTTCATCGCCTGCTACGCGGCCCTGACCGCGGACCAGGCCGACTTCGTGCTCATCCCCGAGGTGCCGTTCGCCCTGGAGGGCGACACGGGGTTCCTCGCCTGCTTGCACCGCGCGGTGCTGGACCGGGGGTCGGCCGTGGTGGTGGTCGCCGAAGGCGCGGGGCAGGACCTGGTCTCGGCGGCCGGTACCGACGCCAGCGGCAACGCCTCCCTGGCCGACGTCGGGCTGTTCCTCAAGCAGGCCATCACCCGCGACTTCGCCGCCCGTGGAACAGAACTCACGCTCAAGTACATCGACCCCGGCTACACCATCCGGTCGGTGCCGGCCGACGCGCACGACTCGGTGTACTGCGTCCGGCTGGCCCAGGTCGCGGTGCACGCCGGCATGGCCGGGCGCACCAAGATGGTGGTCGGCCGCCGGCACAACCGGTTCATCCACGTCCCGATCTCGCATGTGGTGGCCCACCGCAACCAGGTGGCGCCGGACGGGGACCTGTGGTTGTCGATCCTCGAGTCGACCGCCCAGCCCGCCGAGATGCGCTGATCATCGGCGGCCACAGAACTGAACCGACGAGCCCGAGTCCGCAGAATTGGGTGAGCACGGTCAGCGGGCGGCCTTTCCCGCACGCCGGTGCGCCGCCCAGCGCGAGATCAGCCTGCCGGTGCCCACCGCGGGTCGCGCCCCAGGTAGCGCAGCAGCTCGTCCAGCGCACCATCGGACTCAACCGGCGCGAGCGCCGGCGCGTAGGCGAACCCGCGGAGCGGCTCGACGATCGACCGGGCCACCGGCAGCAGCTCGGCGGCCAACTCGTCGTCCACCGGCGAGGGCTGACCGGTGGCCACCGCGATGTCCCATGCGTGCACGGCGGCATCCAGCGCGCAGGCGCCGACGGCACTCTCGGCCGGGAGCGGCCCGCCCGGCAGCGGCACGGCAACGGCCGGTTCGTCCGGCCGCACGGCACCGAAGGCGGACACGGCCGCGGCCAGGGCCGGTTCCAACAGATCAAGCGGTGAACCGGCCAGCCGGCCGGAGGGCGCGAACGGGTCGTCGGCCGGGAAACCGCAGCCGGTCAGGACGGCCGCGTAGCCCTGCTGGTCGCCCGTCGCGTGCTGGAGGACCTGGGTCACGGTCCAGGCGTCGCAGGGGGTGGACAGCGACAAGGCATCGTCGGGCAGACCAGCGGCCGCCGCGCGCAACGCGGCATGCGATGCATCCAGGACGGTCCAGGTGGCGCGTTGCTCGGTCACAGCGGTCTCCTTTAATCGGAACGATCAGTTCCGTTTCAATCTAGCGGAACGGATCGTTCCGTTCAAGTGGTAAGGTTCGGCCATGTCCATGCCGGGACGGAAGGCCGAGGCCGCGCGCAACGACACCGCGATCCTGAAGGCCGCCCGGAGCGTTTTCCTGCGCGATCCGCACGCCCGCATGGCCGAGGTCGCCCACACGGCGGGCGTCGGCGTCGGCGGGCTGTACCGGCGCTACCCGAGTAAGGACGCACTGCTGCAGAAGCTCTGCGGCGACGGCCTGCGGGAATTCGTCGCGCTGGCCAGGGGAGCCGCGGACGATCCCGGGGATGCGTTCGACGCGTTGGCCCGGTTCCTCCGGGAAGTGGTGGCGGCGGACCTGCATGCGTTGACCGTCCGACTCGGTGGCACGTTCATCTCCACCGAGGAATTGCGCGAGCTGGCGGTCCAGTCGGCCGGCCTGGTCGATCGCGTGGTGCGCCGGGCGTCTGCGACCGGCCGGCTGCGGCCCGGCTTCGCGGCCACCGACGTACCGTTCCTGCTCGAGCAGGTGACCGCCGTTCAGGTCGACGATCCGGACCGCACCGGGGCGCTGCGGTTACGAGCCCTCGCGCTGGCGTTGCTCGGACTGGACGTGACGACCGACGTCCGTGCCCCGGTGCCGGGCGAGCCACCTACCACGGCGGAGATCGGCGAACGCTGGCGCCGCAGCCATCCGGCCCGGGACTGACAGCCATCTGATCGCGGCCTGGCTTCGGCCACGTTCCGCCAACTCGATCGCGGCCTCGCTTCGGCCACGTTCCGCCGACTCGACGGCCTCGCTTCGCTCGCCCGACTGAAACAAGCTCGGCCGACTAGGTTGACGAGTGATCGACGAAGATCACGACGGAGGACTGCAGGTGGGCCGACCTGACGATCGGGGTGCTGCGGGAGTCCGCGTCCGGGGAATCTCGGGTGGCCGTTGTGCCGGAGGTGGTCCCGCGGCTGATCACGCTGGGCGCCGCGGTGCTGATCGAGTCCGGCGCGGGGTCGGCCGCGCACTTCACGGACGACGCCTACGCGGCCGCCGGTGCCGAGGTGGCCGACGCCGACGCCGTCCGCGCCCGCAGCGACGTGCTGCTCCGGGTTGGCCCGCCGGCGCCGGGAGAGACAGAGCGGCTGCGGACCGGCACCCTGCATGCCGGCCTGCTCCGACCGTTCGAACGGGCCGGCGAGGTCAGCCGGCTGGGCCGCCCAGGGCATGACCACCGTGTGCCTCGACCTGTTGCCGCGAACCCTGTCCCGGGCGCAGACGATGGACGCGCTGACCTCCCAGGCCAATGTCGCCGGCTACCGGGCGGTGATCAGAGGCCGCCGAGTCCTACCAGGGCTGGTTCCCGATGCTGATGACCGCGGCCGGCACGGTCAAGCCGGCCGAGGTGCTGGTGCTGGGAACCGGGGTCGCCGGGCTGCAGGCGATCGCCACCGCGCGACGGCTGGGCGCCAGGGTGTCGGCCTACGACATCCGGCCGTCCAGCCGGGACGAGGTGATCTCGCTGGGCGCCCGGTTCGTCGACCTGCCCGGCGTACTCACCGACGGCGCCGGGCGCCGGTGGCTACGCCCGCGAGCTCACCGCGGCGGAGCAGCAGGCGCAGCAGCGCGCGCTGGACGAGGTGATCGCCCGGTCGGACGTGGTGATCACGACGGCGCAGGTGCCCGGCCGCCGTCCCCCGCAACTGGTCTCGGCGCAGGCGCTGGCCGCCATGCGACCCGGTTCGGTGGTGGTCGACGCCGCCTCGTCGGACCACGGCGGCAACGTCGCCGGCTCGGAGCCGGGTCGCACCATCATCATCGACGGGGTCAGCGTGATCGGCGGGAGCAACCTGCCCGCCGAGATGGCCGCGGCCGCATCGACCGCCTACGCCCGCAACCTGGCCGCCCTGCTGAAACTGCTGGTGGTGGACGGCAAGCTGGTGATCGACCTGACCGACGAGGTGCAGAGTGCCGATCGTCGTGACCCACGAGGGCCGGGTGACCAACCCGGTCATTGCCGGCCTGCTGGCGGACGGGACCACGACATCATGAGCACGGATCTGCTGTTCGACCTGACCACGTTCGTGCTCGCGGTGCTGGTCGGGTTCGAGGTGATCAGCAAGGTGCCGGCGACGCTGCACACGCCGCTGATGTCCGGGCGCGAACTCGATCCACGGCGTGGTGATCATCGGCGCGCTGCTGATCACCTCCAGCGCGCACGGGGTGTTCGACTACATCCTGGCGTTCGTCGCCACCGCCTTCGCCGCCGCCAACGTGGTCGGCGGCTACGCGGTCACCGACCGGATGCTCGAGATGTTCAAGGCGAGACCCGCACCACCGAAGCAGGTCGACGGCGACCGGGGTCGCCCGAGCATGAGCACCGTGGAGACCATCGTCCGGCTGGTTCAGTTGGCTGGAGCCGCCTGCTTCGTCATCGGTCTGCACCTGATGAACTCCCCGCGCACCGCCCGCCGCGGCAACCAGGTGTCGATGGGCGGAATGGCGGCCGCGGTCCTGTCCACCGTCGTGCTGATCGCCGACCGCGGCTCGATGACCGCCACCGGTTGGATCGTCGCGGCCGCCGGGACCGCGGTGGGCGGCACGGCCGGCTTGTATCGCCGCCCGCTCGGTGAAGATGACCGCGATGCCGCAACTGGTCTCGCTGTTCAACGCCGTCGGCGGCGGCGCGGCGGCGTTGCTGGCCGTGCACGAACTGATCAACGTCGTCGACCCGAGCCTGGTCGGTGTGCAGACCTCGCTGACCGCGGGGCTGGACATCGTGATCGGCGGGGTGACGTTCACCGGATCGCTGGTCGCCGCCGGCAAACTGCAGGGTCTGGTGTCCGGCGCGCCGGTGGTGTTCGCCGGCGTCCCGGCTGGTCAACGCGCTGCTGGCACTGACGTTCCTGGTCGGGATCGGCTGGATCATCGCGCGACCCGGCGAGTCTGCCGGCATTGCTGCTGACCGCCGCGGCCGGCCTGGCGTTCGGCGTCACCATGGTGCTGCCGATCGGCGGCGCCGACATGCCGGTGGTCATCTCGTTGCTCAATGCGTTCACCGGAACCGCTGTGGCGATGGCCGGTTTCGTCCTCGAGTCGACGGTGCTGATCATCGCCGGCGCGCTGGTCGGCGCATCCGGCGCGATCCTGACCAAGCTGATGGCCGACGCGATGAACCGGTCGATCGTGTCGATCATGGTCGGCGGATTCGGCACCGGCGATTCCGCCGTCGCGGTGGTCGCCGGTGCCGACGCCTCGGTGCGCGCCGTGTCGGCCGACGACGTGGCGATCCAGCTCGCCTACGCCGGCCGGGTGGTGATCGTGCCCGGCTACGGACTGGCCGCCGCACAGGCGCAGAACGAGGTCGCCGAATTGGCCGGGATCCTCAAGGACCACGGGGTGGACGTGGTCTACGCGATCCACCCGGTGGCCGGCCGGATGCCCGGGCACATGAACGTGCTGCTCGCCGAGGCCAACGTGCCCTACCCGGAGCTCAAGGAGATGGACGAGATCAACCCGCAGTTCCCGCAGATCGACGTGGCCCTGGTGGTCGGCGCCAACGACGTCACCAATCCGGCGGCCCGCCGGCCGGGAAATCCGGTGTCCGGCATGCCGATCCTGGACGTCGACCGGGCCCGCAGCGTGGTGGTGATCAAGCGGTCCATGGGCAAGGGGTACGCCGGTCTGGAGAACGATCTGTACTCGGATCCGAGGACCGGCATGTACTTCGCCGACGCCAAGGCCGGACTGGCCGAGATCTCCTCCGCGGTCAAGAGTCTGGTCGGCTGATCCCGGTACCGCGTGATTCCCACCCCGGCCCGCGGGGACTTTCTACAAGCATCCCGGGTGTTTTGCCCGGATTAAGTCCCCGCGGGCCGGGGCTTCCACCGGGTTCAGACGCCGATGTCCTCGTTCCACAGCTGCGGGTTTGCCGAGATGAACTGCGCCATCAACGCGACACACTCCTGATCGTCCAGCACCGTGAGCTCGACACCCTTGCTGCGCAACAGGTCCTCGGACTCGGTGAACGTCCGGTTCTCGCCGATCACAATGCGCGGGATCTTGTACAGCAGGGCCGTGCCCGCGCACATGTAGCAGGGCGACAGGGTGGTGTAGAGCGTCGCCCGGGCGTAGACCGCGGCCGGCTGCCGGCCGGCGTTCTCGATGCAGTCCGTCTCGCCGTGCCGGATCGCGCTGCCCAGCTGGACCCGCCGGTTGCGGCCGGTGGCCAGCACCTGTCCATCGACCACCAGTGCCGCGCCGATGGGGATTCCACCCTCGGCCAGGCCGGTCCGCGCCTCGGCCACGGCGTACTCGAGAAAAGCTGCGTCGTCGGGCATCTGGCTGCACCTCTCGGAGCGTCGGACGGTGGAACGCGGACGCGTCAGCAACCGGCTGACTGCAGAGCCTTCCAGGTCCGGGCGTTCACCACGCCGGTGGCCGGCAGTTTCTTGCTCTGCTGGAATTTGACCACGGCCGCCCGGGTGCCGTCGGTGTAGTGGCCCCACTCGTTCGGCCCCAGCGACCCGACGCTGATGTTCAGTCGGCCACCGAGGGTCCGCTGCAGCTCTCCGATCCAGGCACTCGGGTCGGAGGACGGGGAGATTCTCGGCAGGGCGTTGGTGTTCGCCGGGCACAGGCACGAGACGTACTGCTGCGCGGTGCCGGAGTTGGCCCCCTTGATGAAGGCGTCGTACGGACCGGCCAGGCGGGCCGCGCACCCGTCGTAGGGGTTCGCATACGGGCCCGACCAGAGCACCAGGGTGTTGGTCTGGTTGGTGAAGATCTTGCAGGACTTGGTCGAGTCGGCGGCCTTGGCCCCGTTCGGCAGCTGACCGGACTGTTGCAGCGCCGCCACCCGCTGGGTGAACGTTGCCCGGTCCAACTCACTGGCCAGCTGGACGACATAGCCGTTGGAGCAGGAGATCTGCTGTTCCGGCACGCCCAACGGGTTGACCGGCGGGATCGAGGTGGTCGTCTTCGGCGGGCTCGCTCGGGGTCGTCTTCGGCGGGCTCGGCGTCGTGGTCGGTGCCGCCTTGCTGGTCGGCGTCGGGCGCTCCCGTCGCCGAGCCTGTACCCGACCCAGCCGCGGTGGCCGTGACCGTCGTGGTGGCCGTCGGCGATCCGGGAGTGGTGCCGGCGGTGGTGCTGCCCGCGGTCGTGGTCGCCGAAGCCTGCGCGGTTGTCGGCGGCGGGGTCGACACCGAGGTTGACGGCGGCGGCTCGCTGGCCTCGGTGGTCGGCGCGGTGCTCGGGTCGGTCGCCTCGGTGGAGGACGCCACGGAGAACGCGGTGGGGCCGGTCGGTGAGGTCGGCGCGACGGGCGGCGGCGGAGTCTGGTCCGAGCTGCTGTTCCAACTCGGTGCCACCCACAGCGCGACGACGATGACCGCGACCGTGGCCAGCACGACTCCGGCGACGCCGAGGATGGCGGCCCGGGAGCGGCGCGGGGAGGCAACGAGCGCCGATGTCTCCGCAGGTTGCGCCGGCTCCCAACCGGGGACGAGCGCCTCCTCGCCGGCGTAGGGATATCCGACTTCGGCGGGATATCCGGGGCCAACGGGCTGGCCCTGGTCGGGCTGGGTACCGCCCGGGTAGGGCTGGGCGCCGCCGGCGTAAGGCTGGTGCTGCGGGGCGGTGGGGTACCCGCCCGGCGGCTGGTACGGAGGCGGCGGCGGGTACGACGGCGGTGCAGTCGCCTGGTCCCCGGCCAACCCGGCCGGGCCCGAAGGATCACCGGCGAAGATGTTCGGGACGGTCATGTCGTCGTCGCGGCCATTACCGGCCATATCCGGGATCTCCTCTCGACAGCGCAGTGCGGGGCCAGTGCGGCGGGGCCGCCGGCTGGGGTGGGCTGGAGCAGCCGGAAGGGCAACGGTGCCGCTCCGACCCTTCGGCACCCTACGTGTTCCGGGTGGGAACGAGCCCCCATCTGCGGAAACTTCCACGACCACGGTGCGTGCCCATGGGTGGGCCGGATGGGTGCTGCCGGGCCGGACGGGGATGCTGATGGCTACGGACCGGCAGTTCGCGGCGGCGCGCTCGTTCCGGCGTTGGCTGGGCACGTCTGGCAACAGCGGTAGAAGTACCCCCGGATCCGATCGCTCTCTGGTTCAGCTCGCCACGGCGATCGACACCACTTCCGCGCGTCGACACCAGTTCCATCGCGTCGGAACTGGTGTAGATGTACGCATCTGGTGTCGATGACGCGTCGGTCGATGACGCGGGGGCATGGCCGACTGCCGCGAGCTCGCCGGCAAGCACGGTACGGAAGGGACGGCAACGATGAGGATGGACGAGGAATTCTGGCGCGACGCCGATCGACTGCTCATCCGGTACGGGGCCGGGTTCGCCCCGCGGGTGATCGAACGGGCGGCCGGCTCGTACGTGTACGACCGACAGGGCCGGGCCATCCTCGATTTCACCTCGGGTCAGATGAGCGCAGTGCTGGGCCACGCGCACCCGGACGTGGTCGCCACCGTGTCCGCTGCTGTCCGCACCCTGGATCACCTCTACAGCGGCATGCTCAGCCCGCCGGTACTGGATTTGGCCGGCAAGCTCGCCGCCACCCTGCCGGTCGAGTTGAGCAGGATGTTGCTGCTCACCACCGGCGCGGAGTCGAACGAAGCCGCCATCAAACTGGCCAAGCTGTACACCGGCCGGTACGAGATCGTCTCCTTCGACCGCTCGTGGCACGGCATGACCCAGGCCGCGGCCTCGGCCACGTTCTCGGCCGGCCGGCACGGCTACGGGCCACCGACGCCCGGCAATCTTGCGCTGCCGACGCCCAACTCCTACCGCTCACCGTTCCGCAACGCCGACGGCAGCTACGACTGGGCGGCCGAACTCGCCTACGGATTCGCCCTGGTCGATCAGCAGTCGGCGGGCAGCCTGGCGGCCTGCCTGATCGAGCCGATCCTGTCCTCCGGCGGCATCATCGACCTCCCGCCGGGATATCTGGCTGCGCTCCAGCAGGAGTGCCGGCGCCGCGGCATGCTGCTGATCCTGGACGAGGCGCAGACCGGGCTCGGCCGCACCGGGACGATGTACGCCTTCGAACGTGACGGCGTGACGCCCGACATCCTCACGCTGTCCAAGACGCTCGGCGCGGGCCTGCCCGTGGCGGCCGTGCTCACCGGCGCGGAGATCGAGCAGGTCTGCCACGAGCGTGGGTTCCTGTTCTTCACCACCCACGTCTCCGACCCGTTGGCGGCCGCGGTCGGGGCCACGGTGCTCACGGTGATCGAGCGGGACGGCCTGGTCGACCGGGCGGCGTCGCTGGGCGGCCAACTGGCCGGGCGGCTGGCCGAGCTGCGCGACCGGTTCGACATCGTGGGCGACGTCCGTGGCCGCGGACTGCTGCAAGGCCTGGAACTGGTCACGGACAAGCGGAGCAAGACCCCGGCCGACGCGGTCGGGCAGGCGATCACCCGGGACTGTCTCGAGGGCGGCCTGCACCTGAACATCGTCCAGCTGCCCGGCATGGGTGGGATCTTCCGCATCGCACCACCGCTGACCGTCACCGAGGACGAGTTGCACGCCGGGCTGGACATCCTGGCCGGTGCGATCGCGACGGCGGCGGCGGCATAACCGGCCGCGCCGGGTTCGGTCTGCGGTGGCGCTCCGGCCGCACTTCCGGCAGCGGTCGGAGTCAGCCCCCTCGACTATCGACGGACCTTCCGGGAGCAGCCGGAGCCCCGGCAGCGCCGAGCAGACAGGCCGGGCACCAACAACCAGCCGACGGGTCGGCGGGCATCGGGTGCCGGACCGGCAGCGTCGCGCACCAGCAGTCGGCGGTCGGCGAGCAGGTCATCGATGCCCCGCATCGGGCGCAGGTCACCTGTGGCGGTTCGGCCGCCCGCAGCCCGGCGCCCGTCTCGGCCCGACGGTCACTCACCGCGGCGGGCAATCTTCGCGCCGACCAACACCCCGACCAACATGGACAGCGCGCCGAAGGCGGCCGCGCCGAGTAGCGCCGGCGGACCACGCCGCGGCCCTCGACCGAGGTGACCCGCGCCGAACCCGGGACCGGGTCGAGCACCCGGTTGCCCGGGAGCGCGGCCGGGGGCGGCCAGGGATGTGTCCGCCACCGCGCCCGCGGCCACGGCCGAGACGGCGCGCTTGCCGGTGAGCACGTCGTCCATCGCGGAGAAGAACAGCCCGGCGGTCTTCTTGGCCACGCCGGCCAGCACGCCGCTGCCCCACCCCGCCGACCATGCCGCCGACGGTGGCATCGGCGTCGTAGTCGAGTTTCGTGGTGCCGTCGGACAGGTCGGTGAGGGTGACGGTCACCTCGGTGTCCACGAATCCGGCGCTGCCGGCACCGTTGGCGATCATCAGCAGGGAGGACGGCGGCCGTCCGCTCGGTGAGCTGCACCTCGCCGGTGTAGGACCCCTTGATCGACGCCACACCCAGCGACACGGTCATCGCGAAGTGCCCGTCGCCCAGCGGGGTGAACGCGTCGCAGCCGGGGATGATGCCGGCCAGTACAGCGGGATCGTTGAGCGCCTCCCACACCCGCTCGGGGGTGGCGTGCAGCACCGCGGATCCGGCGACCTTCATCCTCGAACTCCTTCGGCGTCGGGATCCACTGGCCAGCGAGGATCCGGCTGCATGCAGGCGTCTCAGCTCGAACAGGGTGCTGGGATCCAGCGGCATCGCGGTGATGGGCACGCCCACCGCGTCCTCGACCGCCGATGCCAGCACGGCGGACACCGGGATGACGCCGGCCTCGCCGGCGCCCTTGATGCCCAACGGGTTCAGCGGCGACGGCGTCTCCTGGTGGCCCAGGATCAGCTGGCCCAGCTCGGCCTGCGGGATCTCGGTGACATACGGCATCAGGAAGTCCATGAACGACGCGTTGAGCAGTTGCCCGTCGGCGTCGTACGCCATCGTCTCGTACAGCGCGCCGGCGATGCCCTGCGCGACGCCGCCGTGCACCTGTCCCTGCGACGATCATCGGGTTGATCATGTTCCCGCAGTCGTGCACCACCGCGTAGCGCCGGATGGCGATCTCGCTGGTGTCCGGGTCGATCTCGACGATCGCGGCATGCATCCCGGAGGCGAAGGTCGATCGCGGCGGCGAGTAGTAGTCCCTGCCCTCCAGGCCGGGCTCGTCGTCCTCGGCGACCGGCGGCTTGTCCGGGTCGGCCGGTCTGGCGAACTGGGTCGCCGCCTTGGCGGCCTCGTCGAACGCGTAGCGCAGCGGGTTGGACAGCACCGCGACCTGGCCGAGCGGGATGGCGTCGGACGGGTTGCCCTTCATCGACGACCACGCCGTCGACGATGTCCAGGTCGGACGGGTCGACACTCCGAGGATGTCGGCGGCCACCCGCAGGGCCTTGGCCTTGGCCGCCCGGGCCGCCAGCGCCACCGCCGAGCCGGACATCACCGCGGCCCGCGACGCGAAAGTGCCGACGGCATAACCGAAGCGGCGGGTGTCGCCGGTGGTCACCCTGACCCGTTCGATCGGCACGCCGAGCTCGTCCGCGGCGATCTGGGCGAACACCGTCTGGTGCCCCTGACCCTGGGAGGTCAGCCCGATCGCCACCTCGACGGTGCCGTCGGTCTGCACCTGGACGTGCGCGCCCTCGTAGGGCCCGGGGCCGGTGCCCTCGACGTAGCAGCCGAGACCGATGCCGAGCAGACGGCCCTCGTCCCGGGCCTGCGCCCGTTCGGCGTCGAAGGCGTCCCAGCCGATCAGCTCCTTGAGCATCACCAGCTGGTCCGGGTAGTTGCCGGAGTCGTAGATCAGCGGGCGGCCGTCCTGGAAGATCAGCCCCTGGTCGTAGGGGAACTCGTCGGGCTGGATGAAGTTGGCCGCCCGCACCGCGGTGCGGTCGAGCCCGAGGCGGGCGGCGATCGCGGTCCATCGTCCGTTCCATCGCGAACACGCCCTGCGGCCGGCCGGCGCCGCGGTACGGGCGTGACGATCACCGTGTTGGTGTAGACCGAGACGAACTCGACCCGGTAGGCGCCGGGCTTGTACGGCCCGAGCAGCTGGGTGGAGGTGACGATCGGGCAGATGATCCCGTACGGCGTGTAGGCGCCGTTGTCGTGCCAGAACTGCACGTCCAGCGCCGAGAATCCTTCCGGCGTCGTCGAATCCGACTCGGACGTGGTGCTGCTGACCACGCTCGTGGGCGGAGCGAGACGAAGTGTTCGCGACGGTCCTCGGTCCACTTGACCGGGCGGCCCAGCCGGATCGGCGGCGAACGGCACGGTGATCTCCTCCGGCCACGGATGGACGATCTTGGCCCCGAACCCGCCGCCGACGTCGGGGGCGATCACCTCGACCTTGCCCAGCGGCAGGCCGAGTTTGGCGGCGATCGCCGCCCGCACCGAGGTCGACGCCTGGGTCGACGAATACACCCGCAGGCTCCGGTCGTCGGCATCCCACCGGGCGTGAACCGCCTTGCCCTCCAACGGCATCGAGCAGGACCGTTCGATCTGCAGGTCCAGTTCCAGGGTGTGCGGCGCGGCGTCGAAGCCGGCGTCCAGGTCGCCGACCGTCTGCACCAGGCGGGCGGCCACGTTGTCCGGCACGTCGGCGTGCACCGCCTGCGCCGCCGCCCGGGCGGCGTCCAGACCCGACCACGGCCGGCAGCGGTTGGTAGTCGACCCGGATCTTGGCCACGGCATCCTCGGCCAGGTAACGGTTCTCGGCCACGACCATGACGATCGGCTCGCCGGCGTGGTGGACCTCGTCGCGGGCCAGCGGGTAGCCGGTGCGTGGGGCGTGCAGGGCGGGGTGCGGGATCAGCACCGGTAGCGGCTCGGCCGCGGCCCCCTCCAGGTCCTCCCAGGTGTAGATGGCCACCACGCCGGGCACGTCGATGGCGTCGGTGACGTCGATGTCGAGGATCCGGGCGTGCGCATGCGGCGAGCGCACGTAGGCCGCTTCCAGAGTGCCGGTACCGACGCCGATGTCGTCGGTATAGCGACCACGGCCGGTGGTCAGCCGCAGATCTTCGGTGCGCTTGATCGGACTGACCGAAGTAGCGAGTGGCCATCAGCCCACCGTCCTCGGAGGGCTCGGCTGCCGGCAACCGCTCGGCGTCAGCGAGTTCGGCGGCCCGCAGCACGGCGGCCACGATGTTCTGATATCCGGTGCAGCGGCACAGGTTCCCGGCGATCATCTGCACGGCGTCGTCGGGAGTCGGGTGCGGATTCTCCCGCAGCCCGGCGGTGATGGTGGTCAAAAAGCCCGGCGTACAGAAGCCGCACTGCAGCGCGTGGCAGTCGCGGAAGGCGCGTTGCACCGGGGACAACGCGTCCGGGTCGAGGTTGCCGTCAGCGCCGGCCGTGACGCCGGGCGGCGTCAGTCCCTCGACGGTGGTCACCTCACGGCCGGCCACGCTGACCGCGAACAGCAGGCAGGACCGGACCGGCTCGCCGTCCAGCAGCACGGTGCACGCCCCGCAGACGCCGTGCTCGCAGCCGACATGCGTGCCGGTCAGACCCAGGTCGTGACGCAGGAAGTCGGACAGCGTGCGGCGGGCGACCACGGTGGCCGCGGCCGCACGTCCGTTGACCCTGAGCGTGACCGCATGCTGCTGTTCGCCGCCCGCATGCTTTCTGCCCCCGGGGCCGGCCGCCGTCATGCCGCCGCCTCCTGCCCGCGGTGCGCCGCGGCGATCGCCTGCCGGACCGCCCGCCCGGTCAGCACCCCGGCCAGCTGACGGCGATAGTCGGCGGTGGCGTGCAGGTCGGTGATCGGGTCGATCGCCGCGCGGGCGGCGTCGGCCGCATCGTCCGGTCCCGACTGCCAGGCGGCGGTGAGGTCCACCACCAAAGGGGTCTCGGCGACCGACAGGTAGCCGCAGCGCACCGACGGCGGCTTCGTCGTTCTCGTCGAGGGTGACGATCGCGGCGACCCCGCAGAGGGCGTAGTCGCCGTGCCGCCGGGACACCTCGACGAACGCGGTGCCGGACCGGGCGGGCAACGCCGGGAAGAACGCCGAGATGGCCAACTCGTCCGGGCGCAGCGCCGACTCCAGCGGCCCGACGAAGAAGTCGGCGGCGGCGATCTCGCGGGACCCGACAGTGGACACGGCCGTCACCGAACCACCGGACAGCGCCAGCACCGTGGTCAGCTCGCCGGACGGATCGGCGTGCGCCAGCGACCCGACCGACGTGCCGCGGTTGCGGATGGTGGGGTGCGCCACCAGCGCCAGCGCCTGCGGGAGCAGCGGCTGCACCCGGCCGGCGGACGCATCCCGCTCGACCCGCCGGTGTCGGGCCAGCGCCCCGACCCGCACACCCGGCGGCGTCGACGGTCACCGTGTCCAACGAGGCGATCCGGTTGATGTCGACCAGGTGCGCGGGTTCGGCCAGCCGCATGGCCAGCACCGGCACCAGCGACTGGCCGCCGGCCAGCACCTTCCCGTCATGTCCGACCTCGGCCAGCAGCGAGACGGCCTCGGCCACCGTCTCGGGGCCGTGCCAGGCGAAGGGCGCCGGTTTCATCCCGACATCCTGCCCCAGCCCGGCACGGCGTGGGATGAGCCCGGCATCCTCCCTCGGCCGCGGGGACTTTCACCCCGGATTCCGTCCGATTTGGGCGGATTAAGTCCCCCCGGCCCGCGGGAACTTTCGCCCCAGGTCGCGTCCGATTTGGGCGGATTAAGTCCCCGCGGCCGGGGGTAATTGGGCGGGGCGCTGCGCTCACGGGCTGCGCGGCGGCTGCTCCTCGCCACCCTCGTAGTACGGCGACTCCAGCCCCTCCGGGGTTTCGATGTTGCCGAGGGACAGACCGGTGCCGCCCACGTAGACGCGGCCGTCACCCAATGGTTCGCGCAATTCGGGCGGGGCGAGGACCCGGGCCAGGTGGTACCCGACGATGGCGATGATCGAGCCCAGCGCGATGCCGCTCAGTTCGAACGACTGCGCCGATGTGCCAGGTGACCCCGCCGATGCCGGCGATGATGCCGGCCGCGATCGGCACCAGGTTCACCGGATTACCGAAGTCGACCCGGTTCTCCACCCAGATCTTGGCGCCGAGCAGGCCGATCATGCCGTAGAGCACGACGGTGATGCCGCCGAGCACGCCGCCGGGGGTGGCGTTGACGACGGCGCCGAACTTGGGCACCAGGCCCGAGCAGGATGGCCACGATCGCCGCCACCCAGTAGGCCGCCGTCGAGTAGACCTTCGTCGCCGCCATCACGCCGATGTTCTCGGCGTAGGTGGTGGTCGGCGAGCCGCCGATGGCCGACGAGAGCGCGGTGCCGATGCCGTCCGCGGCCAGCGCCCGGCCCATGTACGGGTCGAGGTTGTCGCCGGTCATCTCGGCGACCGCGCGGACGTGGCCGGTGTTCTCGGCGATCAGCGCGATCACGCCGGGCAGCGCCAGCAGGATGAAGTTGACCTGGAAGCTCGGGGCGTGGAACGGTCGGCAGGCCGAACCAGTCGGCCTGGCCGACGCCGTCCAGGTTGACCCGGTAGTGCGTGCTGACGTCACCGGCGCCGTTGGGCGAGGTGATCATCCCGACGGTCTTGTCCAGCACCCAGGACAGCAGGTAGCCGAAGATCAGCGCGAGGAACACCGCGATCCGGGACCAGAACCCGCGGAAGGCCACCGCGGCGACGATGGTGAAGAGCATGACGACGATCGCGACGCCCTGGTCCTGCGGCCAGTAGGTGCCGGCCACCACCGGCGCCAGGTTGAACCCGATCAGCATGACCACCGCGCCGCTGACCACCGGCGGCAGCACCGTGCGCAGCGCGCGGGCGCCGACGAAGTGGACGAGGATGCCGACCACGGCCAGGGTGAGCGCCGGCGACCAGGATGGCGCCGGTGACCGACGCGCTGTCGCCGCCGCCGGCCCGGATCGCCGCCACGGCGCGCGACGAAGGACGCCGAGGTGCCCAGGTAGGACGGCACCTTCCCGTTCGACGATCAGCAGGAACAGGATCGTGCAGACCCCGCACATCATGATCGCCAGGTTCGCGTCCAGCCCCATGATCAGCGGGAAGACGAAGGTCGCGCCGAACATCGCGACCACGTGCTGGGCGCCGATGCCGATCGTCTTGGGCCAGCTCAACCGTTCGTTCGGACGCACCACCGTGCCCGGGGGCGCGTCGCTGGGTACGGGTTTCCAGCCGATGGCCATGCCTGTCCTCCTGTCGCCGAGCTGCGGTCGCGCACGCCGCGCCGCCGGTCCTGGCCGCACCCGCCATGAAGGTGCGATCTGTGTCTGCTCGCGACAGCATGAACCCGCGGACCTTCGAAGGACCCCTGTGAGCCGCGCCGCTGGATTCGGCGTGTCGTGATGGGGCCGGACCGGCCGGACGACGCTGTGGCCCGGCCGGGGCACTACCGTCGCGGGATGCGCAGAGTTCCGGTTGCCGCGGCGGCACACGTCGCCCCGGTGTTGGCCGGCTCGGCGCGCCCCGCGGTGGTCGGTGCGGTGTTCTCCGTGGCGATCGTTCTCGACTGCACCCAACCCGTTCTCGGCGGCACCGGATCGGGCGGCGCGACGGTCGTGCTGCTCGCCCCCCGAGCCGCCGCGGTACCGCTCGGGGTCCGCAGTACCGAACCCCTTCCCCCGACGCACATCGGGGCGCCGGCCCAGGTCGGCGACGGTGGCCTCACGCTGGCCGGGACGACCTTCCGGCTGGTCCGGACCTGGTCATCGCGGGTCCCGACGATCGATCCGGGGCCGGACCGGCTCGCCGAGCTGACCCAGCCGGCCCGTGCGGCAGCACTGGGGCTCGACTCCGCCCGACTCAGGGAGCTGGCCGGCGCCATCAGGGGCGACGACCGGACGAGGTTGCTCGACACGGTTCGAAGCCTGGTCGGTCTCGGCTCCGGCTCGACCCCGGCCGGCGACGATGTGCTCGCCGGATTGCTGGTCGGGCTGCACGCGCGTGGCCGGGCCGACCTGGTCGCAGGAGTGTCCGCCGGGATCGACCCCTCGCGCACGACGCGCTACTCGGCGGCGCTGCTGGCCGCTGCCGCCGCTGGTCATGCGGCCCTGGAGGCGCTGGCGGTGCTGCATCGGCTGCACCGGCCCGCACATCCCGGCAGGATCTACACCGGCGGACCGAAAGCTCACGTTCCGACGTACACGGGTCCGCAGAAGATGATCACCGAACACGACCCCGTCCGGACGTTGCTCGCCCTCGGCCACACCAGCGGCGCCGACCTGACCGCCGGTCTGCTGCTCGGCCTCGCCGTGGACCCACCCCCCGTCGACCGGACGGAAGCCGCATGATCGTCCTTCGGCCCGCCCTGAGGGGAGTTGAGCAATGACCGACCAGGTCCTCCTGCGCCGCGGTGAGTACCACGACTCGGTGACCCTGCTGCGGATCACCCAGGCGGTCGCCGGCACCCCGGGCGTCACCGCGGCGCAGGTGGCGATGGCCACCGAACTCAACGTCGAGCTGACCCGCGGCCTCGGTTTCGACGTCCCGGATGCCTCGCCGACCGATCTGCTCATCGCCGTCCGCGGCGACGACGAAGCCGCGGTCCAGGCCGGCCTGGCCGCGGTCGACGTGGCCATCGCAGACGCCCGGAATCCGGTGGCCGCCGGTTTCGGCGCCCTCGCCGCGCCCCGAACGGTCCGCGCGGCTGCGGTTGCCGCCCCGGACGCCGCCCTGGTCCTGTTGTCCGTCCCCGGCCCGTCCGTGCTGGGCGAAGCACTGGACGCCCTCGACGCCGGCCGCCACGTCATGGTGTTCTCCGACAACGTGCCGATCGAGCATGAGGTCCTGCTCAAGCAGCGCGCCGACGAGACCGGGCTGCTGGTGATGGGCCCGGACTGCGGCACGGCCGTCGTCTCCGGGGTCGGGCTGGGCTTCGCGAACGTGCTTACCGCGCGGCGCGACCGGCACGAAGGTCGGCATCGTCGCCGCCTCCGGCACCGGCGCCCAGCAGCTGTCCTGCCTGCTCGACGAGGCCGGCGTCGCCGTCTCCCACGTGCTCGGTCTCGGCGGCCGCGACCTGTCCGCCCGGGTCGGCGGCCGCAGTGCGCTGCGCGCACTGGCCATGCTCGACGACGATCCGGACACCGGCCACATCGTGGTGCTCTCCAAGCCGCCCGACCCGACAGTGGCCGCGCGGGTGCGGGCCGCGGCGACGGCGGCCCGCACCCCGGTGACGACCGTGCTGCTCGGCGTGGGTGAACCCGACCTGACCGCGGCGGCCGAGGGCGTGCTGGCCGCGCTCGGCGTCCCGGTCCCGGATTGGCCGGCCTGGGGCGCCGACCACGCCGACCCGGACGGCGTACCCGGGGATCTGCGCGGCCTGTACGCCGGCGGCACCCTGGCGGACGAGGCCATGCTGGTCGCCGGCGCGCTCGTCGGTGACCTGCGGTCGAACATCCCGCTGCGGCCCGACCTGGCGCTGCCCGAGGCGAGGCTCGGCCGACCGCAGTTGACCGGGGCCGGCCATGCCGTCGTCGACCTGGGTGACGACGCGTTCACCCGCGGCCGCCCGCACCCGATGATCGACCCGTCGCTGCGCCTCGACCTGCTCGCCACCGAGGCCGCCGACCCGGACGTCCGGGTGCTGCTGCTGGACGTCGTCCTCGGCCACGGCGCGGAGGCCGATCCGGCGGCTCGGCTGGCGCCGGCGGTCCGGCAGGCGCTGCGCGGCGCCGACCGCCCGCTGACCGTCGTCGTCGCTCTCATCGGCACCCGCGGCGATCCGCAGCAGCGTGACCGGCAGGCCACCGACCTGGCCGACGCCGGGGCCGCGGTCTTCGCGTCCAACGCGGCCGCGGCCCGGGCCGCGGCCGCGGTGGCGCTCGGGCAGCGGCCGTCCAATCGGCGGCCGGCGAGCGACCCGGCCACCCCGGGAGCGAACCATGACCGACCTGCTCGCCGGACCGCCGGCGGTGATCACCGCCGGCATCGACCTGCTCGCCGACGCACTCCGGGCTCAGGCCGTGGACGTGACCGCCGTCGACTTCCGACCGCCGGTCGGCGACGGTCGCACCGGTCGGGAGCCTCGCCGACGACCTGGCCGCCGTGCTGGCCGATCCGCGTCGCCCGGCGGCCGACGCGGAGGCGGTGCGCCGGATGCTGGCCACCAGGGCGCTGCTGGTCGACGTCGTGCCCGCCGCCGATGCGCTCGGCCTGCAGCCGGGAGAGTTCCTGCATGCCGGGCCGCCGATCGGCTGGGACCGGGCCTCCGGGCCGCTGCGCGGCGCGCTCATCGGGGCCATGCTGTTCGAGCGACTGGCGACCGACCCGGCCGACGCCGAGGCAAAACTGCAAGCAGGCGAGGGTATCTCGCTGACCCCGTGCCATGAGCGGCACGCCGTCGGCCCGATGGCCGGGGTCATCTCGCCGTCGATGTGGCTGTTCCGGTTGGTCGACGAGACCACCGGCAACGCGGCGTTCTGCTCGCTGAACGAGGGGCTGGGCAAGGTTCTCCGGTACGGCGCCTACGGGCCCGAGGTGATCGACCGGCTGCGCTGGATGTCCGAGCGTGCTCGGCCCCGCCCTTGCGCTGGCGGTGCGGGCCGCGGCCCCGATCGACATCACCGCGATCATCGGCCAGATGGTGCAGATGGGCGACGAGGGACACAACCGCAACCGGGCCGGCACCCTGATGTTCCTGCGGGAGATCCTGCCGGCGCTGATCGGCTCCGGGTTGCCGCCCGCCGACATCGCCGAGGTCGCCCGATTCGTCGGCGGCAACGATCACTTCTTCCTCAACCTCGGCATGCCCACCGGCAAACTGATGGGCGACGCCGCCGCCGGCATCCCCGGGTCGGCGGTGGTCACTGCGATGTGCCGCAACGGCACGGACTTCGGCATCCGGGTTTCCGGCACCGGCGACGAGTGGTTCACCGGCCCGGCCAACTACCCGGATGGCCTGTTCCTGGCCGGCTTCGGCCCGGACGACGCCAACCCGGACATCGGCGACTCGGCGATCACCGAGACGATGGGCATCGGCGGCATGGTGATGGCAACCGCACCGGCCATTGTCAGATTCGTCGGCGGTGCCGTCCCGGACGCCCTGGCGGTGACCCGCCGGATGTACGAGATCACCCTGGCGGAGAACCCGGCGTTCGCGGTCCCGATCCTGGAATTCCGGGGTGCGCCGACCGGCATCGACGTGACCAGGGTGCGTGCGCACCGGCATCCTGCCGCAGATCAACACCGGGATGGCCGGACGAGTCGCGGGCACCGGGCAGGTGGGTGCCGGTCTCGTCACTCCTCCGATGGAGTGCTTCACCACAGCACTCCGTTCGCTGGCCGCTCGAGTGCCACAGATTCACCCGGATGCTCGGTAACACTGCTGGTCTGTTCGCCTGAAGTGATGAGTTGGTCGGGGAAACGTTGCGCCCGCATCAAGGTGGCGACAAGACTCTCCTACGAGCGGGTGCCTAGGGGGTAGACATCCGCGAGAGGAGTGTTGGTGAAGTCATCGACGGGTTCAACAGCGGCGGGGCTGATCGCGGCAGGTGCCCAGATCAGTGCGGGGGTCGGCTCCGGGAGCACATCGTTCAGTTCGTTGCGTAATCGGGTGCACCTCGCCGTGACACCGCAGGCGGGCTCCTCATCCGGGGCGGCCAGAACACGTCCTGCCCCGCCGCGATCGGTTGCCGATGGGCAGGTGCCGGGCGCCCGGTCCGCGGGGGCCGAGGTAGCGCTGAATCCAAGGGCCACGGATCCCTCGCTGCGCCGGACCGTTCAGGCCGTGCCCAACCAACTGCGCTGATTTCCTGGCCGAGCGCCGCGCAGTCCGGCTGAGTTCACGGTCTCGCGGTGCACGTCTGCACCTGGCGCAATCTGCCCGGTTCGGCTCGACGCGGTCGGTCCACGGCGGATGATCGACCCGTGCGCAATGTCCGTGGATGGCCGGCCGGCGTGGCCCTGTGCGCCGCGCTGCTGACCGCTTGCTCCGGTCCGGTCATCGGAGTCGCCCGGCCCGACCCGGTCGTCGCCTCAGGGTTGGCCGCGGTGGCCTCGACCACGGTGGCCTCGACCACCGGGGCGCCATCCACGACCAAAGCAGCACCCGCCACCCTGCCCACCGCCACGAGCACGGCCGCCGGTTCCACCTCGCCGCCGCCGGTGCCCGGGGGCGGTGGTGTCACCGGCCCGCCGAGCACCGTGACGACGCCGACGACCACTACGGCGACGACCACTGCGCCGTCAACCACTGGGCCGTCGACCACTGGCCGTCAACACGCCGACGACCACTGCGCCGTCGACCACCCCGGTGCCACCATCAGTGCCGGCCGGGGTCGATGCCGGCCAGTTGTTCGGTGCGTTGACCGCGGCGCTGGACCGGCACGACCGTGCCGGGTTCTTGCGCCGATTCCATGGGGCCGCGGCCACCTCGGCCGGCCAGTGGTGGGACAACCTGGAGGCCATCGGGTTCGAGGGCGGGGCCGTCGGCACCTACCGCAACCGCGGCGACTCCGTTGCCCTGGACCGAACCGGCGATGGCACCCTGCCGATCGTCCTCGCGGGCGTCCACGCCGACAGCGACCGGGTCGGCGCCGACGGCGCCAGGTTCGTCCCGACCACGGCCTATCGATGGGGCGTGCACTACTCGTCGGGCCGGTTGACCGTCACCAGCTGGACCAGCCTGCAGCAGGCACCGTGGGACTGCGGATGCCGATTGCACGTCGCGCGCCAGGGGGCAGCGGTCGTCGCGGCCTATCCCGCTGAGGCCACCCTCGCCGACGACGTGGTCGGCAGCCTTGCCGCCGCGCTCGACTGGACTGCGACGTTCGGGGCGTCGGTCGACGCGACGTGGCCCCCGTTGACCGGCGCGGTCGCGTTCGTGACCGCGCAACCCACGCTGATGTCCGGGTGGTTCCGCGCGCGAAGGGCGGACGACCCGGACCGGAACGCCTACTGGGGACACCCGCCGCCTGCATTCACTTACTACTTGCGCAGCTACGACGGCCCGGCGCCGGGCATCCAGCACGGTGGCGACTACGCCGGCGCCCGGATCCTGCTCGGTCCCGATGCACTCGAGGGCACCACCGAGTTTCTCGTTCACGAACTCGTGCACTATCGCCTGTCCTCGGACGCGACCGCGGACGGCTTCCTCACCACCAACGCCTGGTTGGAGGAGGGTGTTGCCCAGATGGTGCAGCAGATCTACGTGGGGACGCCGGCCGAGGCGGTGGCCATGGCCGACTGGTCCGTCGGCACCAAGGAATCGGGCGTCGGCATCACCGGAGACCGGCTGGACCGGGACTTTCACGACCGCCCGCCGACCGCGGCCCAGCTCTACGCCGCCGACCGGAACAGCAGATTCTTCTGGTACCAGATCGCCGCATCCGTCTACAACTATCTGGCGGTCCGGTACGGCCTGACGGTATCCCTCGACGTGGCCACCGCGGCGCACGCGGGCCGGTCCCCGTTCGAGCTGGTGCCGGACCCGGATCGACCTACCCACACGTTGGCGGAGGCGAAGGTGCAGCGGGCCTGGGCCGCGTGGGTGCGGGCGACCTACGGCTGACCCGCGGACGTCCGCCGGAGGTTGCCGACGGCGATTTCATTGCCGCGACCCGCCCAGGACCAGCGCGATGGCCAGACCGAGCATCACGGCGGCGATGACCAGGTCGAGGATCCGCCACGAGCGGGGCGAGCCGAAGAACCCGCGCAGCAGCCGGCTGCCATAGCCCAGGCCGCAGAACCACAGCACGCTGGCCAGCCCGGCGCCGGCCGCGAACCACCACTGCCCGGTCCGGCCCCAGGCGGCGGCCAGCGTGCCGATCAGCAATACCGTGTCCAGATAGACGTGCGGGTTCAGCCAGGTCAGCGCCAGCGCGGTGCCGACCGCGGCCGGGCGCCGGGCGATCGCCGCGCCGTCGATGCTCAGGCTCGACGGGCGCATCGCCCGTGCGGCCGCCCGCACCGCATAGATCAGCAGGAACGCAGCGCCGCCCCAGGTGATGGCGGTCAGCAAGGAGGGCCGCTGGTCGATCAGGGTGCCGAGGCCGGCCACGCCGGCGACGATCAGGAGCAGGTCGGACCCGGCGCAGACCAGGACGATCGGAGTGACCTGAGACCTGACCAGACCCTGCCGGAGGACGAACGCGTTCTGCGCGCCGATCGCCACGATCAGCGACAGCCCGGTCCCCAGACCGGCAACGAGTGCTCCCATGCGTCCGACGGTAGAAGCGCGCCGCAGAACAGTCCAGCGAATGTTTCTCATGCAGTATTAGCCGCACTTCACCGCCGGTAAGGCTGCAGCTCGAGCATGACGTCATCGTCATGCCCGCAGTCCTCACGCAGTCCGCAGCTCACGGCGCGCGGCCCGCACGACCAGATCCGTGAGCCGGTCCAGGCTCTCCGAGCCGACCCGCCACCGTTGCCAGAACAGTCGGACGTCCGTGTGCCGCGACCCCGCGAGCCGCACCAGCGTGCCGTCGTCCAGCGAGCGGCCGAGTTGAGCCTCGGGCAGCATCGCCCAGCCCAGACCGAGCCGGACGGCCGCAGCGCAGTCGGCGGACGATGGCACCCAGTGCACCGGGGGCCTGGCGCCGCCCGGGGCCAGCACGGCGAGCAGGTCGTCCTGCAGTTGGTCCTTGGCGTCGAACCGGATCATCGGCGTGGCGGCCCAGTCGATCGGCGCGCCGGCCGAACCCCCGGAGTGGTCGCCGAGGAACCGCTCGACCAGCTGTGGGGCCGCGACCGGCAGGTAGCGCATGACGCCGAGCGGATGGACGGTGCAGCCCTGGATCGGGTCCGGATCCGAGGTCACCGCGGCCAACGCCTCGGCCGAGCGCAGACGGGCCGCGGAGAACTCCTGATCGTCGATGTAGAGCCGCAGCGTGACCTCGTCCCGGTCGGCCACGACGCCCAGCACCTGACGGAACCAGGTCGCCAGCGAATCTGCGTTCACCACCACGGCGAGCTCGATCCGACCGGTGCCGGCTCCCAGCCGCCGGTCGGCCTCGGCCTCGAGCAGGGCGAACTCCCGGGCCAGCCGCACGAGTTCGGCCCCGGCGGTGGTCGGCCGACACGGCCGCGAGCGGGTGACGGCAACCCGCCCGAGCTGGGCCTCGAGCGCCCGGATCCGCTGTGAGACGGCGGAGGGCGTGATGGTCAGCGCCCGAGCGGCCGCGTCGAACGTCTGGTGCTCGACCACGGCGGCCAGGGCGGCGAGTTGCCCACGATCCCAGTTCATGAAGAAAGACTAAGGCGGCTTCAAAAACTTTCGCTTCTCTCATGCGAGCGTGCGGCCTACGGTTCGATCATTCCCCGCCGAGCGGCGGACCATCCGAAGGAGTCGACATGCCGTTCCTGATGAGTCCGTCCGCGTTCATCGGTCGGGCTCCGCTCGGCGCGCCGGTGGCCGACCTGTCCGGCATCAGGACGGCGGGCTCGATCGGCGAGGAGCGGGTGATCGGGCCGACTCGCCCCACCCACGGGTCGCTCGCCCGGTCGGCCGCCGGCCGTCGTGCGCCTCCCGTCAATCGGCGAACCGCCAGCGCGCGGTGATGGTTGCGGAGACGTCGGTGTCGCCCCCGGCCACCGGCATGTCCTTGGCGTGTCCGCCTGTGGCCAACGCGACAGCGACGGGGCGGGGAAGCGGACCGTGGTCGGTCGAGCCTTCCTGGATCCACTCGACCGGGCCGAGCGACCGCCCGGCCAGTCGGGCCAGATGCTGGGCCTTGGTCAGCGCGTCGGACCACGCCTGCTCCCTGGCCTGCTCCAGCGCGGCGTCGGCGTCCTCGGCGGTCAGTGTGACGCTCTCGATCCGCACGCCGTGGCCGGTGCGGGTGGCCGCGTCGGACAGCAAGCGCTCCAGTCCGGCCAGACCATCCAGCTTGACCAGCAACCGCTGGCCGGCCTGGTAGCCGATCAGTACCTCGCGGTTGTCCACCCATTCGGTGCGCGGCCCGAGGCTGAGGTCCAGCGTGCGCACCGCCCTGGCGTCGACGCCGTCGTCGGCCAGCACCGCGAGCAGCCGGGTCACGGTTTCGGCGGCCAGCCGGAAGGCCTCACCGGCATCCGGCCGGATGATCTCGACCCCGAGGGTGATCGCCACCCGGTCCACCGTTGTCGGGACGGTGGCCCCGCCGAACACGGTGATGCCGTCACTGAGGTTGTCCATCCCGATCGCCACCCCCGCAGTGTGCCCGACCCCGACCCCCCCTATTGCGAGGATCAACGGGCCGCACACCGACGAACAGCTTGCGCCTCCTGACCTCGGGAGACGCACCGGAGTCGAGGGCGGGTCAGTGGGGGTCGGGTCGGCAACGCTGGAGGGTCAGTCCAGCGGGGACGTCCAGGCCGCGGCGGCGTCCCGGCTCGCCGCGGCGGTGTCCTGCTCGCGTTGGTAGAGCACGCCGTAGGTGAAACCGTTCTCGCCGGGACGGCCGGCGGTCGCCGCACCGAGCCGGCGCAGCAGGTCGGACGCCAGCACGCTGTCCTGGTGCTCACCGAGCACGTCCTGGAGCTCCTTCCAGGACGCCGCGGCGCCGTCCGTGGCGAGGGGGCCCTTCACCCCGGCCACGGCGAGCAGTTCCCCGGCGTACCGCGCCCGCTTGGCCGCCTTGCGGGCCTTGTGCAACAGCTCATCGTCGCCGCGTTCGAGACCGGCGGCCAGCCGGCGGACCGCCTTCTTCGCCGCCTGACGACCGGGCTTGCCCAGCGACCGCGCCTTCTTGCCGGCCCGCTCGGACAGTGGCGGCTCACTCAGCCACCCCGCTGACTCGCGCAGCAGCACGCGGTAGCGCCGGTCGGCCAAGGTGTCCGTCAGGACCCGCTGGGCCTGCACCTGACCGACCAGCAGGTGCTCGTCGATCCGGGCCGCCACCGGGCCGAGCACCACCTCCACCGGCAGTCCTTCGATCGCCTCGGCGAACTTGGCGCGCTGCACCTCGGCATCCCGGACGTCGCCGAGCACGTGGGCGTACCAGTTCAGTTCTTCGTCGAACGCCGCGACCCGATCGTCGTCGAACAGGCCGCCGTACACCCGCAACGTCGAACGCATCCGACGGACCGCGACGCGGGTGTCGTGCACGACGTCGTCGCCGGTGCCGGTGCGCAGACCGAGGTCTCCGGCCAACAGAGCGCGGTGCTGCTCGGCCAGGTAGTCCAGGACGGCCCGGCCCGCGGTCTTCGGTTTCGCCGACGGGCTGCGGTCCGGTGGGTCGCCCAGCGCCTTGGCCACCTTGTTCGCCGAAGCCCCCGGGGCTGCGCCGGCCTTCACCAGCTCGTCGGCGACCGCGTCCAGCAACGGCCCGTCCCCGGCCGGGCCCAGTTCGACCTCGAGCTCGCGCCAGGCCGACCAGATGTCGGTCGGCGCGTCGGGGGCGGTGGCCTTGACATCGTCGTCGGCGATCTCGGCCAGCAGAGCCCCGTCCGGCGTCGACCAGCGCTGCCGGCGGCGCTGGGTGTGGACGGTGACCAGCGGGACCAGCGGTGCGCCCAATGCGACGCCGGCGACCAGGTCGGCCAGCTTGCGGGGCACCCGGACGCGAGCCGCGGAAAGCGGGAGCCGCAGTTCGGTCCGGCTGCCTCCGACGGGAACCTTCAGCTGCCAACCGGTGTCGGTGTCGCCGGTGCGTTTGCGCAGGGTGATACCGACTGCGAGCAGGTCGCGGTCGGCGGTGTCGTAGTACGCGCTGACCAGCCGGACCGTGTCCGACGCCGCGCGCGAGCCGCTGGGGAACGCGGCGGTGAGGTCCGGCGGCTCCGCACCCGTCTCCAGATCGAACTTCCGTTCCTGCTCGACCTGCCGGTCGACCCCGTCCTCGGTGCTGCTGTCGCTCGCCATGCCCCCATCCTGCCGCGTCCCATTTCCGAGACTGCGTGGTGTCCCCGTAGCCCGGCGAGAGTCAGCCGGTGGCGGTGCTCGTCCGGCGGTAATGCACGACCCGCGCGTCGTCGCGCTCCGGTTCCAACACCCCGGTCTCCACCAGGTGGTCCAGATGCGCCGCGCTCTCGGCCAGGGCCGCACGGCGCTGGAAGCCGGCGATCGCGTCCCAGCCGCGGGACCAGGTCAATCGCTGGGCCATCTGCCAGGTGGTCGCGCCCGGCTCGTCGTCCAGCACGGCGAGAATCTCCCCGAGCCGTTCGTCGTGGTGGTGCAACAGCTGTCGAACCCGGGTGGGCAGGCCGCGGAACCGCCATTCGTGGGCGGGCAGCACCTCGACCGATTCGTACGGCAGGAGCCGGCGCAGGGAGTTCAGGTACGGCCCGAGGGGTGAACCCGCGTGGTGCGGGTGCAGCCCGACATTCGGGCTGATCCGGGGCAGGACGTGGTCGCCGGTGAGCAGCAGGTCGTTGTCCTCGTCGTGGAAGCTCAGGTGTCCCGGGGTATGGCCGGGGGTCCAGAGCAGCCGGATCCGCCGGCCGGGCAACGGCAGCAGGCTGTCGTCCTCCAACGTGCGGGTGGGATCGGGCATGGCCAGGAAATCGCCCATCCGCGACACGTCGACCGTCATGGTGGCGGCATCGCGCTCGGGGACGCCGAGTTGGACGAGCCACCGGGAGTCCGCACCACCGCCGAGGTCGTGGTGCGAGGGCAGCGCGTCGGCCTCGGCCGGATGCATCCCGATCCACGCGTCGGTGGCCTGACTCAGCCGCCGGGTCAGACCGTGGTGGTCAGGATGGGAGTGGGTGATGACGATGCCACTGATCTGCGAGAGGGCGACGCCGGCCCGGCCGAGGCCGGTGAGCAGCTCGTCCCAGCCGCGGTCGGTGTGCCAGCCGGGATCGACCAGCACGGCCTCACCCTCGTCGCCGCCCAGCAGGTAGCTGTAGGTGAGCCGGATCGGGTTGTCGGGCACCGAGACCGGGATGGACCACACGCCCTCGGCGACCCGCTCGATGGGCGGCATCCGTTTGGCCACCCACGCTTCGCGTTGCGCGGTACCGGTGATCTCGAGTTCTTCGGCAGCGGTCGACACCCGGCTGATACTGCCGGGTCAGCGGCGTGCGAGCACAACCGGTGTCGCCACCATCACACTGGGTCGCCGGTGTACGGGCGGTGCGCCATCCTTCCCGGTGGGATCGGCCTGACCGGCGCGTCCGTGGCCCGGCCCGCGGCGCGCCATTGGTCAGCCGGCCAGGTCGGCGAACCTCGAGTAGTGCAGCTGATGGGCCACGGCGATGGTCGTCGTCGGTCCGTTGCGGTGCTTGGCCAGGATCAGGTCGGCCTCGCCCGCGCGCGGGTCGTCGGCCTCCCACATGTCCGGCCGGTGCACCAGGATCACCATGTCCGCGTCCTGCTCCAGCGAGCCGGACTCGCGCAGGTCCGAGAGCATCGGCCGCTTGTCGGTGCGCTGCTCGGGCCCACGGTTCAGCTGGGAGATGGCGATCACCGGCACCTCGAGTTCCTTGGCCAGCAGCTTCATCGACCGGGAGAACTCCGACACCTCCTGCTGGCGGGACTCGACCTTGCGGCCCGAGGTCATCAGCTGCAGGTAGTCGACGACGATCAGCTTCAGGTCGTTGCGCTGTTTGAGCCGGCGGGCCTTGGCCCGGATCTCCATCATCGTCATGTTCGGCGAGTCGTCGATGAACAGCGGCGCGTCGGAGATCTCGCTCATCCGCCGGACGATCTTCTGCCAGTCCTGCTCGCCCATCGTGCCCGCCCGCATGTGGCTGAGCTTGATGCCCGCCTCCGCCGACAGCAGCCGCATGGTGATCTCGGTGCGGGACATCTCCAGCGAGAAGATCACCGACGGACATGTGGTGGCGCACCGAGGCATGCCGCGCAATATCTAGTGCTAGCGTCGATTTCCCCACGCCGGGTCTCGCCGCGATGATCACCATCTGGCCCGGGTGCAGGCCGTTGGTGACCTTGTCCAGGTCGGCGAAGCCGGTGGGCACCCCGGCCGACATGCCACCCCGGCTGGCGATCGCGTCGATCTCGTCCATGGTCGGCTGGAGCAGTTCCTCCAGCACCACGTAGTCCTCGGTGGTCCGGCGCTCGGTGACCTCGTAGATCTCGGCCTGGGCCCGGTCGACGATCTCGTCGACCTCGCCGCCGCCCACCTGGCCCTCGCTGCCGCCGTAGCCGAGCTGGACGATCCGGGTGCCGGCGTCCACCAGGCGCCGCAGGATCGCCTTCTCCGCGACGATCTGCGCGTAGAACCCGGCGTTGGCCGCGGTGGGCACGGTGGCGACCAGGCTGTGCAGGTAGGCCCCGCCGCCGGCCCGGTGCAAGGTGTTCGCCCGGTCCAACTCGGCGGCGACGGTGATCTGGTCGGCCGGCTCGCCGCGCGAATACAGGTCGACGATCGGACTCGTAGATCAACGTGTGCGCCGGCTTGTAGAAGTCGGCGGCCCGCACGGTCTCGACCACGTCGGCAATCGCGTCCTTGGACATCAACATGCCGCCGAGCACGGACATCTCGGCGGCCTCGTCCTGCGGTGGCTGCCGGTCGTACGTCGGTGCCGGACGGCGATCCGTCTGCGGCCACCGCTCGTCGACCAGCGCCATGCCGCCGCCTCCCGCCCTACCGGCCATGACCGGCGCTTGAACCTCGCTCGAACGCATGTTCCCTGTTTACCGGGAGGTGCCGACAGTGCCCGTGCGCGCCGGTTCGGCGTCGACGACGGGCATCGCGGACCGTGGTCGCGGGAGAACCTCCGGGACCGTAGAGCGGAGTCGACGGTGACCACAAGCCGCCCCTGTGCACAGCCGGTGGATCGGCTGGGGATGCCTGCGCATCGCCGCAGGACGCAGCTGTGGGCTCCTGTGGACAAGATTGGGGATTTCTGCCGGGGATAACTCCATCTCCGCAGGTCAGGGCCTACCCACCGACCGCAGCCCCTGTGGATAGAAATTCAATTCTGGGTTCTCGGCGTGGCGTGCAGCGGCGTGTCGGGACGCGTCTGCCGTAGCCCGAACGGGTGATCCGACCGCATCGTGGGAACGTGCTGGTCAGGCCGCACGGGCCGGAGTGGATCGCGGCCCCGCCGGGCGCTACGATCGCTTAGCCAGGCTAATGACACCACCGACAGGACCCGAATGACCTTCCCCACCGAGTCGTCAACCACCGAACGTGCGATGCCCACCACCCGGCAGGACGCTCGGGCAGCCGGCGTTTCGTCACCAGCGGGCAACTCCGCCGGAGGCACTGCCGTCGCCGGACCCGGCCCGGCTCGAATCCACCTCCGGCCGACGGCAGCCGTTGGCGGTGTGGGTACTGGCCTTCGCCGCCATGGTGTCGTTCATGGGCATCGGCCTGGTCGACCCCATCCTCAAGCCGATCGCGGCGAACTTGGGCGCCACTCCCAGCCAGGTCTCGCTGCTGTTCACCAGCTACCTGCTGGTCACCGCGTTCGCCATGTTGATCACCTCGTACGTGTCCAGCCGACTGGGCGGCCGCACCACGCTGATGATCGGCCTCGGCGTGATCATCGTGTTCTCCACGCTGGCCGGCACCTCCCCGACCGTCGGCGCACTGGTGGGCTGGCGGGCCGGCTGGGGTCTGGGCAACGCCCTGTTCATCGCCACCGCGCTCGCCGCGATCATCGCCGTCGCCCGCGGGGGTGCGGAGAAGGCGATCACCCTCTACGAGGCGGCCCTGGGCATCGGCCTGTCGGTCGGCCCACTGGTCGGCGCCGTGCTCGGCGGCTGGAACTGGCGGGCACCGTTCTTCGGCGTCGCGACGCTGATGGCCATCGCGCTGCTGGCCATCGTGTTCTTCCTCAAGGACAAGGTGAAGATCTCGCACAACATCCGCCCGGCCGACCCGATCAGGGCGCTGAGCCACGGCGGCCTGCTGGTGCTGGGCATCGCCGCACTGCTCTACAACGGCGGCTTCTTCGCCGTGCTGGCGTTCACCCCGTTCGTGGTGCCGTTCGGCGCCTACGGCATCGGTTTCCTGTTCTTCGGCTGGGGCGTGCTGGTCGGCGTCTTCGCCGTCTGGGGAGCGCCCTGGCTGCGCACCCGGCTCGGCCTGACGAACGCGTTCGCGGTCGCCTTCGCGTTGTTCACGGTGATCCTCGTGGTGATGGCGACCAACGTGCACCACTCGGCCGTGATCGCCGCCTGCGTCGTGCTCTGCGGCATTCCGCTCGGCGTGCTGAACACCCTGTTCACCGAGACCGCGATGAACGTCTGCGCCGGTGCCGCGCCCGGTCGCCTCGGCCGGCTACAACTTCGTCCGGTTCCTCGGTGGCGCGGTGTCGCCGTGGATCTGCGGCAAGCTCGGCGAGAACGTCTCCGAGGCCGCCCCGTTCTGGTTCGGTGCCGCCTGCGTCGCCGCTGGTCTGGCCGTCCTGGTGCTGCTCGGCCGCCGCTACCTGGTCAAGGTTGCCGTCGCCCACTGAGGCCGGCGCCCGGGCTGCGGTCGCCCACGCGCCGCATCGACACCCGTTCCGCGCATCGACACCCGTTCTGACGCCGCGAAAGTGGTGTCGATGGGCGGAAGTGGTGTACATGCAGTCGCAACCTGGCCGGCCCGGCCCGTGCGGAGCACGAGTCAGGGCGAGCGCAGCACCAGGTGGAACCGGTCCGGTGTCATGATCGTGCCGAAGTAGTGGTCCTCGGCGCCGGACCACCGCGCGTCCCAGTCCGCGTGATACGCCGCCCCGTCCCGGCTCAGCAGCCGCGCGCGGCGCACCTCGACCGGGACGTCCAGCAGGACCCGCAGGTCGAGCAGGTCGTGCAGTTCCGGACGGCACGCATACGCGCCCTCGAGCAGGACTACGGATCCGAGCCGGATCCGCGCCGGCGTGTCGACCAGCGGGACCACGTCGCTGTCCCAGTCGGGCGCCTCCCAGTCGAACCGCCGCCACTGGCCCGTCCCGCGGCTCCGCAGGTCCTCCAGCACGATGCGCTGCCGACGCCAATCGATCACCCGGTCGGCCCGTTCGGCGACGGACCGGCGGTCCCAGGTCGCCGCACTTCCACCGGCGTAGAAGTCGTCACCCTCGATCACGGCCACACCGCGAGCAGCGCCACTCTCGTCCAGGTGGGCCGACAACGCCCGGGCCAGCGTCGACTTCCCTGCGCCCGATCGGCCGTCCAGGCCCACGAACACGCTGTCCCGTCCGCCGGTGAGCATGCCGTCCACGGCCTCGGCCAGGGTCGACAGATGCTGGTCCGGGCTCACCACCCCATGATGGGCGACCGAACGTCGACCGGGACAGCAACAGCCCCGCCCGGAGATCCGGACGGGGCTGTCGGGTAGAGCGGGCTACTTGGCGGCGACGACGGTGACCGCCAGGTTCGCCGTGACGCCGGGGTGCAGGGTGACCGCAACCGGGTGCGAGCCGGTCGACTTGATGTGGCCACCGACATCGACCGCACGCTTGTCGACGGTCGGGCCGCCGGCGGCCTTGATCGCCGCGGCGACGTCGGCGGCCGAGATCGAGCCGAACAGCTTGGCGCCGTCGGCGGTGCGGGCGGTGATGGAGACCGCCAGCTTCTCCAGCGCCTGCTTGACCTCGTTGGCGTGCTCGGTACCCCGGATCTCCCGGGCCAGCTGGGCCCGCTTGATCGTGGCGACCTGCTTCTCCGCGCCCTTGGTGGCGAGGATGGCGTGGCCCTGCGGCAGCAGGAAGTTGCGGCCGTAGCCGTCGCGCACGTCGACGATGTCGCCGGGCTCGCCGAGACCGGCCACGTCGGTGGTGAGGATGAGCTTCATGGTGTCCGTCCTTTCGCGCGTCAGCGAGCGGTCGAGGTGTAGGGCAGCAGCGCGACCTCGCGGGCGTTCTTGACCGCGGTGGCGATACGCCGCTGGTGCTGGGTGCAGTTGCCGGTCACCCGACGGGCGCGGATCTTGCCGCGGTCGGAGATGAACCGGCGCAGCAGGTTGGTGTCCTTGTAGTCGATGGCGGGCGCCGATTCCTTGCAGAAGGCGCACACCTTCTTCTTGGGCTTGCGAACTGGGGGCTTGGGCATGGTGTTCTCTTTCGAATTCAGTGCCGGCGGGGTCCGGGAGACCGGTGCGCCGTGGGATCAGGGTCGGTGCGCGGCACGCTCGCGTGCCAGTCGCGAAATGCTCGATCGATCAGAACGGGGGCTCGTCGAAGCTGCCGCCGGCCGCGGGGGCCGAGCTCCACGGGTCGTCGGTCGGTGCCTGGTTGCGGGAGCCGCCTGAGCTGCTCTGTCCGCCGCCGGAGCCGGCGGAGCCGTAGCCCCCGGACCCGCCGTCGGACCGCTGGGCCCGGTTGACCTTGGCGGTCGCGTACCGCAGCGACGGGCCGATCTCGTCGACCTCGAGCTCGATGACGGTGCGCTTCTCGCCTTCCTTGGTCTCGAACGACCGCTGCTTGAGCCGTCCGGTGACCACTACCCGGGAACCCCGGGAGAGCGATTCGGCCACGTTCTCGGCCGCCTGACGCCAGATGTTGCAGCGCAGGAACAGCGCCTCGCCGTCCTTCCACTCGCCGGACGCGCGGTCGAACTGACGCGGCGTGCTGGCGACGGTGAAGTTGGCGACGGCGGCGCCGGACGCAGTGAAACGCAACTCCGGGTCGGCGGTGAGGTTGCCGACCACGGTGATGACGGTGTCGCCTGCCATGTCCGGGATCCTTACTTGGCGTCGGGACGGATGATCTTGGTGCGGAGCACCGACTCGTTGAGGTTGAGCTGACGATCCAGCTCGGAAACCACGGCAGACGGCGCGGTCACGTTGATGACCGCGTAGATGCCCTCGGCGTTCTTCCTGATTTCGAAGGAAAGCCGGCGACGACCCCAGACGTCGACGTTCTCGACGGTGCCGCCGCCCTGGCGGATCACGTTGAGGAACGTGTCGATCGACGGAGCGACGGTGCGCTCGTCGAGGCTGGGATCGAGGATGAGCAGAAGCTCATAGTGACGCGGAGCGGTGGATACGCTCACGGACACCTCCTATGGACTCATCGGCCGCGGTCGGTCCGCGGCAGGAGGACGTCGTCCCACATACATAACGCCCACCATCGTTCCGGCGGGCGCGAAGGACAACAGGACGATCTTACCAGCGAGAACGGCGCGGTCACGCCCGCCGTTGGGCGCTGTGGGCAACCCGGCCCGCCGGCTCCGGCGCCGGGAGTACGCGGCCGGACGATCCGGTTCTGCTCGGCGGTCGTCCATCCGCGGTCTCCCACGCGCATCGTGCGTCGGTCCGACCTAGATTTCCGGGATGGAGCCGCTGCCCGATTCCGCGGGGCCACTCGAGCTGCCTGCTTCCGCTCGGTCCGGCCGCGTCGCGACCGAAGAACCTGTGGCCCGAACGGGGTGCCGGCGGTATCGGGCTGATCTCGTTGCGACACAGTGAGGTCGAGCGGCAGGCGGCGAGCAAGGGCGTCCGCGGACGCCGGTACCAGGGAGGCACCAGCGTGACGGCCGGGTACTCGAGCACTCCGCTACCCCGCAAGCTGGGCATCAAGGACGGCTCGCGGGTATTGGCGATCCACCCGCCGGCCGGGCTGGAGCTCGGCACCGACTACGACACCGAGTTCGACACCGAGCCGGGTCCCGGGCGTTACGACATCGTCCTGCTGTTCTGCCCCGACGCCGTGACATTGCACGACAGCTTCGAGCAGGCGGCCGCCTGCCACACCACCGACGGGATGATCTGGGTCTGCTGGCCGAAGAAGGCCTCGCGCGTGCCGACCGACCTGACCGAGAACGGCGTCCGTGCGTACGGGCTGGCCCACGGCCGGGTCGACGTGAAGGTGGCCGCGATCGACGCGACGTGGTCCGGACTCAAGTTCGTCATCCGGCTGGCGAATCGCTGACGCCGGGCGCTCAGGACGGCACGGGCTCCAGCTCGGGCTCCGCCGAAGCCGGCGGCGGCGGTTCCCCGGAGCGGTCGCGGTGCCGCCCCGACCCGCCGGCGATCCGGCGCACCAGGGTCGGCACCGACGGAACGGTCCAGCGGTCGGGCAGCCCCTCGAGCACGCCGCCGGACGGATCGTCGTCGCCGGCGATCCGGACCAGGTCACGCTCCGGACGGATGGCCTCCCGGATGACCATCACCACCAGGGTGATCACCATGATGTCCCGCAGGATCGCCGCGCAGATGAACGGATAGACCGACAGTCCCTTGTTCTGCACGCCGGCGAACTGGAACATCAGCAGGACCCAGGTCACCGCCTCGCTGAACTGCCAGAGCAGCAGCGGTCGCCACCGCGGCAGGGCCAGCACGACCAGCGGCAACAACCACAAGGAGTACTGCGGGGACCACACCTTGTTGGTCAGCAGGAACGCCGCGACCACCAAGAAAGCCAGTGACGCGAACCGGGGCCGGCGGCGCACCGAGAGTGCGAACCAGCCGATGGCCACGCAGGCCACCGCGAACAGCGCGAGCGACAGGTTGTTGAGGAACTCGGGGCTCCGCGCACCCGGGGCGTTGTTCCAGACGCTCGACCCGGACAGTCGCGCGTAGATGAAGTACCAGGTGTCCCACTCGGGTCCGCGCTCGGAGTTGAGCCGGATGAACTCGTACCAGGCCTGCGGCCACATCAGCATGACCGGGACGTTCACCACAGCCCAGGCCACTCCGGCGCCGATCGCCGCCTTGACCCACGGCGAGATCTTCCCGGTGCGCAGGCACAGCACCAGCAGCGGCCCGAGCAGCAGGATCGGATAGAGCTTGGCCGCCATGCCGAGGCCGAACAGCACCCCGGCCAGCGTCGGATGTCGCCGCGCCCAGGCCAGCATGCCGGCCGCGCACAAGGCGATCGCGATCGCGTCCCAGTTGGTGAAGGCGTGCACGATCAGCAACGGCGACAGGCACATCAGCGCGGTGTCCCAGATCCGCCGCCGGGCGATCTTGGCCGTGCTGGCCACCGCCCAGAGATAGAGCAGGCCCAGGAAGAGGGCGCCGATGGTGAAGTACGCGGCGACATTCAGCGGCACCGGTACGACGCCGGTGTCGGTGGCGAAGTCCAGGTAGGCCTTGGTCGCCCAGCCGACACCCCATTGGAAGACCCCGGTCAGCACCGGGTACTCCAGGTAGCGCACCTGCCCGACGTCGGAGATGTCGGTCACCGGAAAGAGTGCTCCGCCGGTCACCCGGGAGTATCCGTCGTCCGGCGTGCCGACGAAGTCGCCGTCCTCGACCGGTACGGTCCGGCCCGCGGTCACCGCGACCAACTGTCCGTCGGCGGTCTTCACGTCGGCCGGGTCCCAGATCGGCTTGTCGCCCTCGCCGTCGACCTCGATCCACGCGTGGCTGTAGGGGAACTGCTCGGGGTGGTCGAAGCCTCGACTGCCGTACAGCGGGACGACGTCGTTGTAGCAGGCGGTGAGCCACGGGCGCTCGCCACTCTGGTCCAGCGTGACGCCGCCGGCCCCGTTCGAGTCCTGCTGGATGCAGGCGGCCTTGAACAGCCAGCCGCCGATGAGCGCGCAGATGGCCATCAACAGGCAGACCCGCAGCGGCGTGAAGATCAACGCGCGACCCACCTGGGCGTGCCGCCCCAGCGGCCCGCCGATCAGGTCCGACGCCCGGGCAACGGTCGGATCGGTCCAGGTGGGGATGACCCGGTCGAACGGCGACAGCGACGCTGCCCGGTCCGGCACGTCGTCGCCCTCGGTCGGAACGGCCGAAACCTGGGCCGACTCATCCGCGGGCAGCTGCTCGTCGGGAAACAGCAGGCGGTCGGGGTCGCCGGAGGGCTGCGTCGTGGTAGCGAGATCCGAACCAGGGTCCGGAGCAGCTGGCTCCCGGTCGGCGGCCTCGGTCACCCGCGCGAGCCTACTGGCTCGCACTCCAAGGTTCGGCCCGCTCGGGAAAGTCCGGCCGCCGGCCCTTTCCGAGCTCCAGGAACTTTGTGTGGGTCGGGACCCAGGGTGTTCACCGGGATCGAACCTCGATCATCTCGCCGGACCGCGGTCCCATGCGCGTCGTTTGATTTCTTACAAGCGGGGCTATCCGGTTTGCGGTGGGATGGGATGGGATCACAGCGAAAAACGCTACGGGAGGAGAACGTGGTGGGCGCAGTCATCATGCACAGCGTCGTGTCCGTAGACGGCTTCATCGCCGGCGACAACGACGACGTCGGACCACTGCACGACTGGTACTTCAGGGGCAACACCCCGATCGCCCCGATCACCGAGAATGGCCCGGGTGACGAGGAGCAGTTCGATCATTCCGGCGGAGGGAGCGGCTTCCTGGTCTCCCGTGCGTCGGCGGACTATGTCCGGCCGATGTGGCAGTCGATCGGCGTGATCGTGATGGGCCGCCACCTGTTCGACCTGGTCAACGGGTGGGAGGGGCAGCCACCCGCCGGTGACCATGTGGTCGTGCTGTCCCACCGACCCAAGCCCGATGGCTGGCACCCCGAGGCCTCGTACCACTTTGTCGACAGCACCACCGCCGCGATCGACAAGGCCAAGGAGCTCGCCGGGGAACGGACGGTCAGCGTGAACGCCGGGGATGCCGGCGGGCAGCTCCTGGCGGCGGGCCTGGTGGACGAAGTGGCGATGGACGTCGTACCGGTCGTCTTCGGGTCGGGCAAGCGCTACTTCGGCGGTTTCACGGGGCAGCAGCTCCTACACGATCCACACGTGGTGATCCAGGGAGAGCGGGTGCTGCATCTGCGATACCGGGTGTGCCGACCGGAACCGACGCACATCTCGGGCTGAATCTCGGGGCAAGCGACGAGCTCATCCCCCATACGAACGCGCTCGGAGGCCGGTGATCACCACCATCGGCAACAATGAACACCAGTGCCGTTGACGAATGATCAACCCGGGCACGGTGCCGGCCGTCGAGGAGTCGCCATGAATCCGCAGTCCCCGACCCGACCGTCCCGGCGTCGCCGGCCCGGAACCGGTCAATCGGAAGAGTCCGGTGCGGCTGATCATCGTCATCGTGATCGTCGCGCTCGCCGTGCTGCTGATCGTGCAGAACCACAACTCGGCGACGGTCAGTTTCTTCGGGTGGAGCTTCACCATGCCGGGGTGGCTGTGGATCCTGATCCTCGTGCTGCTCGGCGTGATCATCGGCTCGGTGTTCCCATGGGGACGCCGGAGGAAGAAGGTGGTCAAGGCCTGACGATGCGCGGGCAGCCGCCCGATCAGTTGGCCGCCCCGTTCAGTTGGCCGCCCCGTTCACTTGGCGGCGCGGCGCCGCCGCGGTTCCACCTGCTCGCCGTTCTTGCCCATCACGAACGAGGCCACCAGGTGGTTCCACGAACAGGTCCGGCAGACCTCGGTCTGGTAGACGTTGAACTCGCCGAACGACCCGGCCATCCGTTCCAGTTCCTCGGGTAGCCGGGCCGACCCGGCCATGTGCTTGATCTCGTCGCCGTACACCCAGTAGACGTGGGTCAGCGGCTCCTTACGGCACACCGGGCAGGGCACGTCGGTGGCGACGCCGTGGAACTTCGCCGCCCTGACCAGATAGGGCGACGCGTCGCACACGTCGGTGAGACCCGCGCGACCGGACATGACTTCGGCGAGCAGCGCGCGACGCTGCAACGCGTAGTCGACCAGCCCACGTACCGTCCGCACCCGATTGAGCGTACGCGCGCGCTCCTGGGGTGGCGCGGGCTGTCCACACCCCCTTCGGCCCTCCCAACTCCCCCTTGTGTTGCGAGGATCAACGGGCGATTCGAGGACGAACTCGACGTCAGGCGTCACTCCAGCCCCAAAACTGTGGAGTTGATCCTCGCAACATCCGGGTGGGCGCCGTGTCGACACATCAGCGGATGTATCGTTGCGATATATTGACGGTAGTGAACTCATGGTGGCTCACGACGAACAGGGGGTGACGGGATGGCCAAGGACACTGCGAACGTACTGGAGCTTGCCGTCCTCGGTCTCCTGTCCGAGTCCCCCATGCACGGCTACGAACTGCGCAAGAAGCTGACCACCACGCTCGGCACCTTCCGCGCGCTTCTCCTTCGGTTCGTTGTACCCGACGCCTGCGGCGGCTGCTGGGCGAAAGTCTGATCACCGAGGAGGCACCGCCCGTCGACCTGGACGCCGTGCCCGCTCACCTCCCGCCGCTCACGGGTCGTCTACCGACTGACCGCGGACGGCAAGGAACGCCTGGTCACGCTGCTGGGCGACGCCGGCCCGCAGTCCTGGTCCGACGACGGCTTCGGTGTGCACCTGGCGTTCTTCTCCCGCACCCCCTCGGCGGTGCGGATGCGCATTCTGGAGGGCCGACGTCGCCGGGTCGAGGAGCGCCGGGAGGGTCAGCGCAATGCCGTCGAGCGGGCCGCCGACCGGCTCGACCGCTACACCGCAGGAACTGCAGCAGCTCGGGCTCGAGGCGACCGAGCGCGAGGTGCGCTGGCTCAACGAGCTGATCGCCCACGAGCAGGCCGGCTCCGACCCCGATCCCCCGGGACCGGACGGCGCCTCGCCGCCCTCGGTCCGCGGACACCGGGTCCGCGGACCCGCAGATGATCACCGACCGAACGCACCACCGATCCGCCCACACCGACCACCACCACCGATTTCCAAGGAGGACCCACCATGGGTTCGCACCCGATCCGCGTCGCCATCGTCGGCGTCGGCAACTGCGCGTCGTCGCTCGTCCAGGGCGTCGAGTACTACCGCAACGCCGACCCGGCGTCCCGGGTGCCCGGCCTGATGCACGTCCAGTTCGGCGACTACCACGTCTCCGACCTGCAGTTCGTCGCCGCGTTCGACGTCGACGCCAAGAAGGTCGGCTTCGACCTGGCCGAGGCCATCTTCGCCAGCGAGAACAACACCATCAAGATCGCCGACGTGCCGCCGACCGGCGTCATCGTCCAGCGCGGCCACACCCTGGACGGCCTCGGCAAGTACTACCAGGAGACCATCACCGAGTCGCCGCCGAGCCGGTCGACGTGGTCGCCGCCCTGCGCGAGGCGCAGGTCGACGTGCTGGTCTGCTACCTGCCGGTCGGGTCCGAGGACGGCCGCGAAGTTCTACGCGCAGTGCGCCATCGACGCCGGCGTCGCCTTCGTCAACGCGCTGCCGGTGTTCATCGCCGGCACCCCGGAGTGGGCCGAGAAGTTCCGCGCCGCAGGCGTTCCGATCGTCGGCGACGACATCAAGAGCCAGGTCGGCGCGACCATCACGCACCGCGTGCTGGCCAAGCTGTTCGAGGACCGCGGCGTGGTGCTCGACCGCACCATGCAGCTCAACGTCGGCGGCAACATGGACTTCATGAACATGCTCGAGCGCGAGCGGCTGGAGTCGAAGAAGATCTCCAAGACCCAGGCCGTCACCTCGCAGGTCGCAGCACGACCTCGGCAAGAGCAACGTGCACATCGGGCCGTCCGACTACGTCGCCTGGCTGGACGACCGCAAGTGGGCCTACGTCCGGCTCGAGGGTCGCGCCTTCGGCGACGTGCCGCTGAACCTCGAGTACAAGCTCGAGGTCTGGGACTCGCCCAACTCGGCCGGCGTGATCATCGACGCCGTCCGCGCGGCCAAGATCGCCATGGACCGCGGCATCGGCGGCCCGATCCTGTCCGCCTCGTCGTACTTCATGAAGTCGCCGCCGGTGCAGTACGCCGACGACGTCGCCCGCGACTCGGTGGAGGCCTTCATCCGCGGCGAAGCCACCGCCTGACCCGAACCCGGCGAGGATCAACAGTCGCGACGAGGACAGCGTCACTCCAGTCCCGAGATCGTCGAATTGCTCCTCGCAGACGAGCTCCGATGGGGCGCGCTACGCCGGCGCGCTCCATCGGCCTTCCCGGACCGGAATCCCTGCCGCACAGCGGGGCCGGGTCAGCCGAACAACGGCGGCAGCACCACCGCCATGGTCAGCGACCAGGTGAGGTGGGTCAGGATCGGAGCCAGCACTCCCCCGCTGGACCGGCGCTGCAAACCCCACAACACCGACAGCACCGCGGCCGCGAACACCAGCATGATGTTGGCCGACGCCACCGTGGCCAGCGTGTACAGCACGACGGTGACCGCGACCGGGTGCCAGCGGGCGAACACCGAGTAGACCGCGCCGCGGAAGAACACCTCCTCGCCGATCCCGAGATCGCCGTCACCACAAGCACAACGGGCAGATTGCCCTGCCGGGCGAAGTCCAGGATGCCCTGGACCTGATCGGCCAACGGCGGATCGTCGCGCACGACCAACGCGCCCGAGCACGAACACCGCGGCGGCGACCACGCCCAGCACGATCGGCAGCAGGACCGGTCGCCGGCCCCCGCACCCGGCCGAGCCGGAGCGGGCCGGACAGCAGTCCACCGACCAGCCAGACCACGGCGGTGCCGACCGCCAGCGGGTAGAAGGCGGGGTCGCCCGGGTCGACGCCGAGCGAGAACCCGAGCAGGACGGCGCCGACGACCAACGGTGACGGCCACCACCAGCCGCCGGCGGAACACGAGTTCCGCTCCAGCAGGGCGGGTTGCGGGACCCGACGCGAGCAGCCCACTACTGCAGGGCCCGCGCCAGGCGCCCGGTCAACTGTCGCCGATGTCCGCGGCGGCCGCGCCGCTCCCGTCAGGGCCGACCTGCATGGCCGCTCGTCGTAGTCCAGCAGTTCCCCGGGCAGCAGCGTCCTGATCGCCGGGTCGCGTACCACCACCTCGGTCGACATGGAATCGACCAGGTTTCGGCCGGTCGGCACGTCGACGTCGGTGACCAGGGCCAGCCACATCGACGACGAGCCGGGGCGTCAGCAGCGGGACCACGACGATCGGCAACGGGCCGTCCGTGGACGGCATGCGCGGCGCGGGTGAGCATCTCGTCGTAGCGCAGCACCTGCGGCCCGCCGATCTCGAACACCCGGCCGTAGGCTTCGGACAGTCCGAGCACGCCGACCAGGTAACGGATCACGTCGACCAGCGCGATCGGCTGCGTCCGGGTGCTGGACCCAGCGTGGCGCGACCATGGCCGGCAGCCGACTCGACAGCTGCCGGGTGATCTCCCAGGAGATGCCGCCGTGCCCGATGATCACCGCGGCGCGCAGCGTGGTCACGGGCACGCCACCGGCGGCGAGCAGCCGCTCCACCTCGCGACGCGAGCGCAGGTGCGCCGACAGCTCGTCCGAGTCCGCGCCCAAGCCGCCGAGGTAGACGATCTGCTCGACGCCGGCCGCCGGCGGCGGCGGCGCCGAAGGCGGAGCGCGGCCGCGGCGTCGCGGTCCTCGAAATCGTCCGCATCGAGGGAGTGCACCAGGTAGTAGGCGAACCGGACACCCTCCAGCGCGCCGGGCAGCGAGTCCGCGTCGGCGACGTCGCCGTAGACCACCTCGCCGGGCCCGTCGTAGCCATCGGGATGCCGAGTCATCGCCCGCACCTGGTATCCGCCGTCGACGAGCGCGGGAATCAGGTGGCGACCGATGAACCCGGTCGCGCCGGTGACCAGAACCAGATCGCTCACGGCGCTCCTTAGCGTTCGACGGGTACAACGTCTCCATCCGCCCGTGCCCCGACGAAGAGGGCGGCGAAACATCGACCCTGATCAGGTCCACTCTTCGAGGACCGCGCTGACCGTGGTCGACGCTCCCGGCAGTGGATGCGCCGGGTCGGGCGGCGTGCCTCCGAAGCGGGGCGCCGGAGCGGCCTGCACTCGGCCGTCGATCGTCACCACGGTGCCCCGCGCCGCGAGGTGGGGTTGTTCGGCAGCCTCGGCCGGTGTGACCACCGGGGTGACGCGGGCGTCACACTCGGCGAAGATCTCCACCCACTCGTCCCGTTCCCGTGCGGCGCAGGTCCCAGACCTGTCAGTTCGACGACCCGGACACCGGCGGGCGGACCACCCACGGGTCAGTGGCCCGCCGGCTTCGGGTCGCACATCATCGGGCGGCCGGATCGAACCGCAGGTCCGGGTGCGGATCGATGCGGAAGCGGGTGTGGCTGGACGACGGCAGCACCGTCCGAACCTCGGCGATCCGCTCCGGCTTGATGTCGACGTAGCCGACGGCGTCGCGGGCCATGCCCATGTCGAGCAGCGGCAGGCCGAACGGATCGAAGGCCGCGCTGCGCCCGATGCCGTGCGGGCCGACCTGATCGGCGGCCACGACGTACGCGGTGTTCTCGATGGCCCTGGCCCGCAGCAGGGTGAGCCAGTGCTCCTCCTTGCCCGGGCCGGCCACCCAGGCCGAGGCCAGGGCGAGGACGTCGGCACCGTGCATCCGCAGCACCCGGAAGAGCTCGGGAAAGCGCAGGTCGTAGCAGGTGGCGAAGCCGATCTGGACGCCGTCGAGGTCGATCACCGGCGGCGACTCGACGCCGGGGGCGACGGTCTCGGATTCGGTGAACGAGAACGCGTCGTACAGGTGCAGTTTGCGGTAGCTGGTGACCAACTCCCCCCGATCGAGCACGGCGAGGGTGTTGTGCACCCGGCCGGTGTCGTCGTCCGGCGTGAAGGTGCCGGCCGCGATGGCGATGTCGAGTTCGGCCGACCCTTTCCGCAACGCGGTGACGAAGTCGCCGTCGAGCGGCTCGGCCGCCCGCGCCGGGGCCGACGGCTGGTCGAGAAACCGCACCAGCGAACCCTCGGGCGCCAGCAGCATGCGCGCGCCCTCTGCTCTGGCCCGGGCGCCGAGCTCGAGGATCTTCTCGGCATTGGCCATCGGCTCGGCAACCGGGTCGAACTGTGCCAGTGCGATCCGCACCACGACCACTTCCTTCCGCGGCGACGAGCCCCTGGGCTCCGCTGTCCAGGCCCCCATCCTGCCAGCCCGCAAGGCCGGGCAGAGGTCCAGGTGATGACGCGCAGTGGTCCAGGCGATGACCAGCGGGGATCCAGGCGATGACCGCTACGTGAGCCGCGCGCCCAACGGTCCTGAGGACACCGACGTGGCCACCCTGACGCCGGAGGCGGAGGACGGAGGTCAGGGGCCGGGCGAGCCCACCACCCGGCCAGTCCTGAGGACACTGACGTGGCCACCCTGACGCCGGAGGCGCAGATCGGTAGTGGTGGTGCCGGCGTAGAGCCCAACCGAAGCCCCGCTGGGTCAGAGCGGCGTGCTGCCAACCGACACCACACCAGCCGGCACTACCACTATCGATCGGAGCCGCAGGAGCAGCCCGGACAAGCATCAGGGGACGATCGACACCATGCGTCCCGGCACCACCACGACCTTGCGCGGCGCCGCCCCGCCCAGCAGCTCGACGATCCGGTCCTCCGCCAGCGCCGCGGCCTCGATCTCGGCCGGCGCGGCATCGGCGGCGACGGTGATCCGGGCCCGCACCTTGCCCTTGACCTGGATCGGGTACTCGACCGTCTCGGCCACCAACAACGCGGTGTCGGCCTCGCGGGAACGGTCCGCGCGCCAGCGAGGTGTCGTGGCCCAGTCGGCGCCACAGCTCCTCCGACACGTGCGGGCGCCAGCGGTGCGGTCATCAGCACCAACGCCTCGGCCACCGACCGCGGCACCCGAGCGCCGGCGCTGGTCAGGTGGTTGGTCAGCACGATCAGCTTGGCAATGGCGGTGTTGTACGCCATCGCCGCGTAGTCAGCACGTACCCCGTCGACCGTGCGAGCCACCAACGTCGCCGTCTCGATGTCGGGATCGGTGTCGACGACGGTGGTCTCGCCGGTGTGCTCGTCGACGATCGCGCGCCACAGCCGCTGCAGGTAGCGCTGGGACCCGACGACATCCCGGGTCTGCCAGGGCCGGGAGGCATCCATCGGCCCCATGCCCATCTCGTACATCCGGAAGACGTCGGCACCGTAGGCGTCGCACATGTCGTCAGGGGTGACGACATTGTTCAGCGACTTGCCCATCTTTCCGTACTCGCGGTGCACGGGTTTGCCGTGGTGGGTGAAGATCCCGGGCGAGTACTCGACGACCTCCTCGGCCGGCACGTACACGCCGCGCTGGTCGGTGTAGGCAAAGGCCTGGATGTAGCCCTGATTGAACAGCCGCCGATACGGCTCCTCGCTCGAGACATGGCCCAGGTCGTACAGCACCTTGTGCCAGAACCGCGAGTACAGCAGGTGCAGCACCGCATGCTCCACGCCACCGACGTACAGATCGACACCACCGACGTCGTCCGGCCGAGACGGGTCCTTGCCCATCCAGTAGCGTTCGACATCCGGGTCACAGAAGGTCTTGTCGTTGGTCGGATCCAGGTAACGCAATTCGTACCAACATGATCCGGCCCACTGCGGCATGACATTCAGCTCGCGACGGTAGGTTTGCACGCCGTCGCCCAGGTCCAGCTCGACGGTCGCCCACTCGGTCGCCCGCGCCAGCGGAGACTCCGGCTCCGAGTTCGCGTCCTCCGGGTCGTGCGCCCGGGGCGCGTAGTCCACCATCTCCGGCAGTTCCAACGGCAGCATGTCGTCGGGCAGCGAGTGCGCGACCCCGTCCGCGTCGTAGACGATCGGGAACGGCTCGCCCCAGTAGCGCTGGCGCGAGAACAGCCAGTCGCGCAGCTTGTACTGCTTCTCCGGTCGACCGAAGCCCTTGGCCTGCAACCACTCGATGATGGTCGCCTTGGCCTGGGCGACCGACAGCCCGTCCAGCGAGATCTCGTCGTTGGCGCTGTTGATCGCCGGACCGTCGCCGGTGTAGGCCTCGTCGGCGGGGAAGTCGTCCGGACGTTGCACCGTCTGCACCACCGGCAGTCCGAAGACATGCGCGAACTCGATGTCCCGGGTGTCCTGCGCCGGCACAGCCATGATCGCACCGGTGCCGTACCCCATGAGCACGTAGTCGGCGATGAACACCGGGATCGGTCCGCCGGTGGTCGGGTTGATCGCATAGGAGCCGGTGAAAACCCCTGTCTTGTCGCGGTTCTCCTGCCGATCCAGCTCCGATTTGCGCGACGCGTCGCGCCGGTAGTCGGCCACCGCCTCGGTCGGGGTCGCGGCTCCGCCGGTCCACCGCGGGTCGACGCCGGTGGGCCACGACGCCGTCGTGATGACGTCCACCAGCGGATGCTCGGGCGCCAGCACCATGTAGGTCGCGCCGAACAGCGTGTCCGGTCGGGTGGTGTAGACCTCGATCGCGGTGGGGGTGGACACCGTCGACACCGGGAACGACACCCGCGCGCCGGTAGACCGGCCGATCCAGTTGCGCTGCATGGCTTTCACCGACTCGGGCCAGTCCAGCCGGTCCAGGTCGCCGATCAGCCGGTCGGCATAGGCGGTGATCCGCATCATCCATTGACGCAGGTTGCGGCGGAATACCGGGAAGTTGCCGATCTCGCTGCGCCCGTCGGCGGTGACCTCCTCGTTGGACAGCACCGTGCCCAGCCCCGGACACCAGTTCACCGCCGCCTCGGCGATGTAGGCCAGCCGGTGGCCGCTGAGCACCTCGCCCCGCTCCGCGGCGGACAGCTCCGACCACGGCCGGCCGTCCGGCGTGGGCCGGGCCCCGGTGCTGAATTCGTCGACCAACGCACTGATCGGACGGGCGATCCCGGCGGCGTCGTCGAACCACGACTCGAACAGCTGGGTGAAGATCCACTGGGTCCACCGGAAGAACTCCGGATCGGTGGTCGCCACGCTCCGTCGCGGATCGTGCGCAAAGCCCAGCCGGCGCAGTTGGGCGCGATACCGGGCGATGTTCGCCTCGGTGGTGGCCCGCGGGTGGGTCCCGGTGCGGATCGCGTACTGCTCGGCCGGCAGCCCGAACGAGTCGTAGCCGATGGTGTGCAACACGTTCCGGCCGGTCATTCGCAGGAACCGACCCAGCACGTCGGTACCGATGTAGCCCAACGGGTGCCCGACGTGCAGGCCCTTGCCCGACGGGTACGGGAACATGTCCAGCACGTAGAACTTGTCCGCCGGCACGTCCGCCGGATCTGTGGGGGCCAGCACCCCGACCGGGTTGGGCGAGAAGAATGTGCCGTGCTCGTCCCAATAGTCCTGCCAGTAGGCCTCTATCCGGTTCGCCAGGGCGGCGGTGTACCGGTGCGGCGGGATGTCGTCGGCGACGGCGGCGTCGGGACCAACGGTCGGCGCGGCCGAATAGTGGCCGGAGGCGGTCATGGTGCTCTCCATTCGGTAGGTCGGCGAAAGGGGCTCCGCGGGCACAAAAAACCCCTCCTGGTTCAGGAGGGGATCGCCGCACTGTCATGCCCGACGCCCGCGGTGCGGGCCAGGTGTCAGTGCGGCCTGGGAAGGAGCTGCCTCGCCGCCATGAGGGTGAGTCTACGCCCGGCGTCCAGACCCGTTTCTGCACCGTCCTGCGTGGATCAACTCCACGGTTTGGGGCTGGAGTCACGCGTGACGTCGACTTCATCCTCGAAGCGCCTGTTCATCCTCGCAAGGCCGGGGGCAATGGGTGGGTCAGGGTCAGGCGGGTCGATCAGGCGGGGTGGCGAGCCGGGCGGCCAGCCAGGTGGTCACAGCGGCGCGGACGCCGGCCAGGTCCTTCTTCAGGCCGTGGTCGCCGACGAGCTGCACGACATCCCGGCCCGCGTCGGGCTCGGGCATGCCGAAGGGGTCGGTCAGTCCCTGCACGACCAGCACCGGTACGCCGGCGTCGTCCAACTCCGCCTGCCGCGAGGGCCGCACACCGTCCCGCCGGGCCGGGGCGAACAGCGGGAACGCCAGGCACAGCACGCCGGATGCCCCGGTGACCTTGGCGGTCCGGCAGGCGACCCTGGCCCCCGAACTGCGGCCGCCGGTGAACAGCGGGACCGCGGCGTCGGGCGAGCGCAGCGCGGCGATGACGGCCAACCACGCCGCGTCGAGCTGCGCGGCGGGGGACGGCACCTTGCGTCCGGCGACCCGGTAGGGCTGTTCGACCAGCGCCACCTCCACCCCGGACTCGCGGGCCGCGGCGGTCGCGGCGGTCAGGTCGGGCGCGCTCACCCCACCGCCGGCACCGTGGCCGAGGACCAACAGGCCGCGCGGATCGGCCACCGGGTGCCGGATCACCCGCGCGGGCCCGGACGGCGTATCGATCAGCGACTCGGACGGCACCCGCAGAGCCTAGGGCCGGATCCCCTCGGGCACATCCGCAACAGCCACCCATCCGCAACAGCCACCCATCCGCACCAGGCCCGCCTCCGCATCGGACCCCCCATCCACCCGGCCCGCGCATCCGGAACAGCCCGGTGCAGATCCGACCCGTGCGCCCGGCGGACCCCGCGCGCACGGAACGACGCGATGGAAGCGGATCGCGCCGGACGGCTAGCATCCACGGCATGTCCTCGGCTCCCCTGGCGCTCGTCGTGCCGCTGGCCGCCGTATTGCTGCTGATTGCCGTGCTGGCCACCATCACCGCCATCCGAGGCAGCGCCGGGACGTTGCGCCGCGACGGCCGACTCGGTATTCATTCGGCGGCCGCGATGGCCTCGGACCGGGCGTTCGATCTGGCGAACCGGGTGGCGACCCCGGTGGTGTTCGGCGCGGCCGTGGTGTCCGCCGTGGTCGCGGTCCTGTTGCTGGTGCTCGGGCTCGGCACCGGCGCGACCCTGCTCATCGGATTGCTCGGCCTGATCGGGTCCATCGGCTTGCTGCTCGCCGCGGGCGCGATGGGGGAGCGGGCGGCCAGGACCGTGCCGATCCCGGCCCGGCGTCCGGCGGGCGGCGGTTCGTGTGGCGGCTGCGGCTGCGGAGAGGGCGGCTGCGCCGCAAAGCTCTCCGGCCGGCCCGTGGCCGAGGCCGGCTGACCGGTGAACACGGCGCTGGCCCGGCGAGCCGGCCGGCCATGACCGGCCCCGACCCAGAGGACCCCCATCACGCGGACCTGGAACCCGGCGGCCCGGACTCCGAGAGCCCGGACTCCGAGAGCCCGGACGAGGGCTCCCATGTGGTGCTGGTGCGGATCGGGCTGGCCTACGGCGACCGGTTGGCCACTTGGGATGCCGGCGGAACGTCGTTGATCTGGCGGGTGCCGGACGAGCTCATCGACCTGGTCGGCCGGGCGACCCTGGGCCGGGCCGACCTCGGCGGCGGGCTGTCCGGCGAGGTGCTGATGGTCGACCAGCTCGGCCGCACCATCCGAGGCCCGGACGACCAGGTGTGGCCGGCGGTGCTGCTCACCGAGGCAGCCGGCGCGGCCGACAACGCCGTGTTCACGGCTCGGCTACGACGCATTGTCGCCGAGGCGGCCCGCCGCGGGGAGTCGGTGGTGCTGGCGACCGGAGGCTTGCTCGAGTTCGCCCTGCCCGCCACCCGCGCCTCGGTGATCCGCGACCACGACGGTGAGTGGGTGACTGTGGTCGAGGCCTACCCGCCGGTGACGATCGGCCCCTGGGCGGACGCGGAGCAGGACGAGAACGCGGCCCGGCTCACCCTGCCGGCCGACGAGCGTGGAGCGCACGAGGCCACGGTGCTGCTGCTCACCGCAGCGTCGACATTCACCCGGGGCCCCGAACTCGTCGGCCTGTATTTCGAGATTGCTCCCGACGGACCGTGGACTGACTGAGCCGGTGACGTGTACCCGGAGGTCGCAGACCTGCCACCCGCCCCGTTACCGACCAGCCGGGTGGCCAGGGGCGACAATGGGCAGCGATGAGCGAGCGCCAGCGATCGAGCGATGCCACCGATCGGATCGGCAGTGCGAGGAACGAGCGGCAGGCGGTTCGATGAGCCCGGTCGACCGCTTGCGCGCGGGGGCATTGCTGGTCGCCCACCCCGAGCTGCCCGACCCCAACTTCCGCCGCACGGTGGTGTTCCTGGTCGCCCATGGCGACGAAGGATCGGTGGGGGTCGTCCTCAACCGTCCCAGTGAGACTGCCGTCTTCAACGTGCTGCCCGGCTGGGCCGACCACGTGTCGTCACCCCGGGCGATCTACGTCGGCGGCCCGGTGCAGACCAACGGCGCGATGTGCGTCGGGGTCCGCCGCACCGGCGTGGACCCGGACGAGACCGGCGGGATCGCGACGGTCACCGGGCCGGTGGTGCTGGTGGACCTGGACGGCGAACCGGAGGCCATCACCCCGCTGCTGCGCGGTCTGCGGATCTACGCGGGGCACGCCGGCTGGTCGGCCGAACAGCTGACCGGTGAGGTGGAGGAGGGTTCCTGGTACGTCCTCGACTCACTGCCCGACGACCTCCTCGTCCCGGCCCCGGTCGACCTGTGGTTCCGGGTGCTGCGTCGGCAGGGCTTCCCGCTGGCCTGGCAGGCCTATCACCCCGGTGACCTGACCCGGAACTGACCGGGCAGGTCCGATTTGACCCGGCGCACGATCGGCCGGACGGCCGAGCAGAAGGGCGCGCGGCCCGCGGCGCCGTCCACAGATTGCCCGACCCACTGCCGTCCACCCGCCGATCGACGTACCGTCTGGGCGTGACGACCCATCGGACGACGAGTGCCGCCGTGCCGGCGCGGTCCCGGCCGTCCGTCCGTGGCCTGGTCGGGTTGCTGCGGGTCGACGCCCTGCGCCGGCTCGTCTCGGCCCGGTTGCTCGGTTCGCTGGGCGACGGCGCGTTCCAGGGCGCGCTCGCCGGGGTCGTGCTGTTCTCGCCCGAGCGGCAGACCACCACGGCCTCCATCGCCGCAACCTTCGCGGTCCTGCTGCTCCCGTATTCGCTGATCGGTCCGTTCGCCGGCGCGCTGCTCGACCGCTGGAGTCGTCGCCAGGTGCTGGTCTGGGCCAACCTGCTGCGCGCGGTGCTGGTCGCCGCGGTGGCAGTTCAGATCGCCGTCGGCGCTCCCCAACAGGTGATGTTCATCTCCGCGTTGCTGGTGACCGGTGCGTCCAGGTTCGTCGGTTCCGGACTGTCCGCAGCCATGCCGCACACCGTTGCGGTCGACTCGCTGGCCGGGGCGAATTCGCTGGCCACCACGGTGGGTTCGGTCTGCACGGTCGCCGGCGGTGGCCTGGCCATCGGGTTGCGTGGGCTGATCGGCACCGAGGACGGTCCGATGGCCGTCGTCACCTCGACGGTGATCCTGTTCTACGTCGCGGCGGCACTGGCCTCCCGGCGGTTCCGGCGGGAGGAGCTCGGACCCGACGAGACCGACGAGCCGCCGCAGACCCTGCTGGCCGTCCTGCAGGGCTTCGCCGGCGGTTTCCATCACCTGGTGCAGCGCCCGACGGTTGGCCTGGCGGTGCTGCTGGTCGGCCTGGTCCGATTCTGTTTCGGGCTGGCCAGCCTGATGGTTTTGCTGCTGTCCCAGCACAAGTTCGCCGGCTCGGGCGCCCATCTCGGGGTCGGGATGGACGGTATCGCCGCGGTTCTCGGCGTCTCCGCCGTCGGTCTGTTGATCGGCGCGGTGTCCACCGCGGCCATCCTGCGCCGGATTCCGCGGACCACGTACCTGATCAGCGTCATGGTGGTGTCGGCCGCCGTGGTCGCCGTGTGCGGGACCAGGTTCACCCTGTTCTGGACGCTGTTCACCGCATTCGTCCTGGCCTTCACCTACCAGTCCGCGAAGGTGTGTGTCGACACCATCGTCCAGTCCGATTCCGACGACGCCCACGTCGGCCGGGTGTTCGCGCTGTACGACACGGCCAACAACCTGCTGTACGTCGGCGCGTTCGTGCTGGGCATCTTCGTGGTGCCGGCGGATGGCGAAGGGGTGTTCGCCGCGCTGCTGATCGCCGCCGTCTACCTGGTCACCGCGGCCGGCTACGGGCTCTGCATGCGACGGCTGGAGCGAACCGGGCGGCTACCGGCGACCGCCGCGTTCCCGCCACCGGCCGAGCCCGGCGCCGACGACGGAACCCCGACGAGTAGAGCAGAAATCCGGAGTCTGCACCCCGAAAAGGGGTAAGGCTCCGGATTTCCGGGGTCGGCGAGCCGCTCGGAGAAAAGCTCAGGAGCCGAGGCTGTACGCCTGGTCCCAGTGGCCGTTGCCGTTCGGGTCGGTGTACGCAGTGTCCATGTGGCCATCGTGGTCGGAGTCGACCAGGATCACGTCCACCACGCCGTCGCCGTCGGAGTCCCACGCGACGTCGTCGTGGCCGCCGTGGCCGTCCATGTCGATCGCGACCGCGTCGCCGACACCGTCGCCGTCCATGTCGACGTTGGCCTCGGAGACGTAGACCTCGGTCGGGGTGTGCGAGTCACCGAAGGCGTAGGTCAGGGCGGGGCCGTGGTCGACCATGGTCGGCGTCAGCGCCGCCCCATTGCCGTCGCTGGAACCACCGTCGTCGATCGGGCCGAGGACCTGGCCGCCGGGCACGTGGCCCGACTCGTTCCACTCGCCGTGGCCGGACGGGTCGTAGTAGCCGGTGTCGTAGTTCCCGTCGCCGTTGGACGCGACGAGGATGGTGTCGATGACGCCGTCGCCGTCGGAGTCCCAGGCGATGTCGTCGGCGGTTCCGTCGCCGTCGAAGTCGACAAGGACGCCGTCAGGGTGACCGTCGCCGTCCACGTCGAGGGTGGGCTCGGCGGTGTAGACCTGGTCGGCCACGGTGATGCTGATGACGCTCATGGGGGAGGAGTTTCCTTCCGAATCCGGGGGGTTGAGGTGCGAATGCCGCTTCGGACGCGCCCAGTCACCAAAGCGGTTCCGGGCTCTTCAGAGGTTCACCGGTTCGGCGCTGATACACCGGTATTCGGCCGGATCGGAAGCGCAGCGTTGACCCGAGCGTGCGGTGTTCCACCCATTCGGACCAGAGTCCGCGGCCCGCCTCAGCTCGGGTCGGAGCGCACGCACGAGGACGCGGGTGGCCCGCCGTGCGCCCATCAGATCCGGATCGATCCGGCGGCCCGGCCAGCAGGATGACATGGCCGCCGCCCGCAGTAGTCGAGGCTCAGAGTTCGCGGGCGGCCCAGGCGCGCAGCGCGCGTTCCGCGTCGTCGCGGTCCAGCGGCCCGCGTTCCAGGCGCAGCTCCTTGAGGAACCCCCAGGCCCGGCCGACCTGCGGGCCCGGCGGGAGCCCCAGGATCTGCATGATCTCGTTGCCGTCCAGGTCCGGCCGCACCCTGGCCAGATCCTCCGCCGCGGCCAGCCGGTCGATCCTCGCCTCGAGGTCGTCGTAGGCCTGCTGCAGCGCGGCGCGGCGGCGCTTGTTACGGGTGGTGCAGTCCGCCCGCACCAGTTTGTGCAGCTGGGGGAGCAGCGGCCCGGCGTCGGTGACGTAGCGGCGCACCGCCGAGTCCGTCCATTCGCCCGTCCCGTAACCGTGGAACCGCAGGTGCAGGAAGGTGAGGTGGCGACGTCGTCGATCAACTGCTTGGGCAGTTTCAGCGCGCGCAGTCGCTTGCGCACCAGCTTCGCCCCGACCACCTCGTGGTGGTGGAAGCTGACACCTCCGCCCGGCTCGAACCGCCGGGTGCGCCGGCTTGCCGATGTCGTGCAGCAGGGCGGCGAGCCGCAGCGTCAGATCGGGCCCGTCCTGCTCCTGCGCGATCGCCTGGTCCAGCACGGTCAGCGAGTGCTCGTAGACGTCCTTGTGCTGGTGGTGCTCGTCGCGTTCGAGCCGCAGGGCCGGCAGTTCCGGTAGCACGTGGTCGGCCAGCCCGCTGTCGGTCAGCAGCACCAGACCGGCCCGCGGGATCACGGCCGAGGAGCAGCTTGGTCAGCTCGGCCGCGACTCGCTCGACGGTGATCCGGTCGATCTCATCGGCCAGCTCGATCATCGCCTGCTCGACCCTGGGGGCCGCGCTCGCGCCGAGCTGCGAGACGAACCGGGCGGCCCGCATCATCCGTAGCGGATCGTCATGGAAGGAACGCTGCGGGGTGCCGGGTGTGTCGAGCACGCCCCTGGCGAGGTGCGGCGAGGCCGCCGAACGGATCGGTGAACTCATGGCCGGGAACGGACACCGCCATGGCGTTCATGGTGAAGTCGCGGCGTTCCAGGTCGCCGGTCAGCGTGTCGCCGAAGGCCACGTCGGGGTTCCTGGACTTGCCGTCGTAGACGTCGGCCCGGAACGTGGTGATCTCGATCGCGACGCCGCGGCGGACCACGCCGACGGTGCCGAAGGCGACGCCGAGATCCCAGGTACCGTCGGCCCAGCCGTCGACCACGGCGAGCGTCTGCTCCGGCCGCGCGTCGGTGGTGAAGTCGAGGTCGCCACCGTCCCGGCCGAGCACCGCGTCGCGCACCCAGCCGCCGACCAGGTGCAGTTCGTGTCCGGCAGCGGCAAAGCGGCGGCCGAGTTCGTCGGCGACGGCGGGTACCCGGACCAGCCCGTCCAGCGCGAGACCGACGCCATCGGCCGAGCCCGGCACGTCGGTCTCGTTTGCATCGGGGGCGGGAACGGGCGTGGACACGACGAGCCAGTCTAGTGCGGGCCGGCTGAGGGACGCTCCATCGTCAGCAGGCCGGGGCGCCGAGCCGCACCGTGACCGGCTCGTGCGGAACCCTCCGGCACCGTCCGCCAGATGGCGCGAGTCCCCGGATCGAGAACCCTGCGCCATTACCATCACAATCATGTCCGACCCTCCGACCAGGCGGCCCCGGCGTCGCCGGGCGGATGAGACATCGGCCGGTGGTCTGGTGGTTCGCACCGAGGACGGCGTGCCCTCCGGTGCGCTGATCGGGCGGCTGGATCGACGTGGTCGGCTTCGCTGGTCGCTGCCCAAGGGCCACGTCGAGGCGGGAGAGACCACCGAGCAGGCGGCCATCCGCGAGGTCGCCGAGGAGACCGGGATCGACGGACGGATCACCGCGCGGCTGGGCAGCGTCGACTACACGTTCACCGTCGAGGGGCGCCGGGTCCACAAACGCGTCCACCACTTCCTGATGGTCGCGGTCGGTGGAGAGTTGTCCGACGCCGACGTCGAGGTCACCGAGGTTGCCTGGGTTCCGCTCGACCAGCTCAACGACCGGCTGGCCTACGCCGGCGAGCGGCGACTGGCCCGACGGGCGACCGAACTGCTGGCGGAGAGCGCGTGAACGACCGGGACCGGCGTACGGGGCGGAGCGGGGCGAACGCGTGAAGGTGCGCGCACCCGGCGGGCGGCGCTGCGCCGTCGCCGCCGTCCTCGTTCTGCTCGGCACCGTGGCGATGGCCGGACCTGCCCTCGCCGGGACTGCAGGCAACACGGCCGAGGCGGCGGCTCCGCTCGGGGAGTTTGCCGACACGGTCCGCTTCACCGTGACCCAGATCAGCCCGTCGGTGGTGACCGCGGACGGACCCGACCTGCTGACCATCCACGGACGGCTGACCAACGGGGGCGACGTCGCGCTCGACGATCTGGCCTACAAGTTCCAGCGCGGCGCGAAGCTCGCCGACGCCGCCGCGGTCGACGAGGAACTTGCCGATCCGGGCCAGCCGATCGCCGTCATCCAACCCACCTTCACCGTGTTGTCCGATCATCTCGACGCACACGCCACCACCACCTTCACCGCCACCGTTCCGATCGGCGGGACGCCGACGACCGGGCTGGCCGTCGACCAGCCCGGCGTCTACCCGCTGCTGCTCAACCTCAACGGCGACCTGGACAACACGCAGGGCCGGGCCCGGGTCGGCGAACTGCACCTGCTGCTCACCGTGCTCGGCCTGCCGGGCGCCACCGCCCAGGGCGGAGCCGGCGCGGCGCCGGACGGCCTGTCGATCGGATCCGCCCGCCGGGCGACGCCGGCGGCAAGCGGTGCCGCGATTCCGGTCGGGCTGTTCTGGCCGATCACCGACGTGCCGCATCTGGGCGTCGGCGGCGTGTTCCTCAACGACAACCTGGCCGTCTCCGTCTCCCCGAAGGGCCGGCTGTCCGCGCTGCTCACCCAGCTGACCAAGATGACCTCGCCGCGGTCGTTCACGGTGGTCATCGATCCGGCGCTGCTGGACGAGCTGGACCTGATGACCCGCGGTTACCGGGTGAGCGCCACCCCAGGAGCGCAGCCTGCCGCTCACCGCCCCGACCGGGGACGGGCAGACGCAACCACCACAACCGACCTCGTCGATCTCCACGGAGTCAGCCATCACCTCGTCGCCCGGTTCGACCCGGCCGAGCACCGCCGGGTCTCCGGCTGCCACCCAGACGGTTGTCGGCACGGCGACCACCGCCCAGGCGCTCGACGGCACGGATCCGGCCGCCGACGCGAACACCGTCGCCGGGACCGGGTCCGCCGCAGCCGTCGACTTCCTCGCGCGACTGCGTACCGAACTCCAGCGGCACCAGGTCCTCGTGCTGCCCTATGGCGACGTCGATGCCGTCGCGCTGATCCGGCAGGGTATGACGGCGCAGCTGAGCGCCGCCGTCCGGACCGGAGCCGCGGTGGCGGGCCGGGTCCTGGGTGACATTCCGCACCGGACAACAGTGGCGGTGCCGCCGGGCGGCGCGCTCGACGACGCGACTGCCGCCGCGCTGCAGCGGGCCGGTTACAGCTCGGTCGTGTTGGCCGGCGCCAGCGTGGACACGGCCGAACCGGCGGGTGCGGTGAAGATCGCTCTGGCGCTGCCGTCGGCCACGCTCACCCTCCCGGCGGTGGTGGCCGACTCGCCGCTGCTGACCGCGGTGAACGACCTGGTCACGGGGGCCCGTGGGAGCTCCATCGCCAGCCGGATCAACGCCCTCGGTGCCCGGCTCGGGCAGCGCGCGTTGGACGGCACCACCGACCCGGTCGCCTATCTGCGCGCAGACCACCGCCGCCCCGAACACCGCAGGCACCAAAGCGGTGGCCGACCTGCTCGCCACCATGGCCCGGGGTGGGGCCGTGCGGGAACTCGATCCCCAGGCGAGCGCCCAGGGTGCCGTGGTGGAGGGCACACTGCAGTACTCGGTCTCCCCGGCCGACGAGCTGCCGATCCGGTACCTCGACCGCTGGCAGGCCGCGAACAGTGGGATCGCTGGTATGCGGGGCACGGTGCGCCAGGCCGACGTCCCGGGTTCACCCGACCCGGACGCGTTTCTGGCCGAACTCGTTGCCGCCACCAAGAACCTCGGGTCGGCGGCACTGCGGACCGACCAACAGCCCGGCAACCAGGTGTTGTCGACCATCGAGTCCAGCCTGCAGGGCCTGCGCGACCAGGTGACCATCAGGTCAACGGCCGGTTCGTACACCCTGACCGGCGGCTCGTCGCCGCTCATCCTCACGCTCCGCAATGACCTGCCGTACGTGGCGCGGATCCAGATCCAGCTCGTCGGCGCAGCCAGGGCCGGGTTGACCGTGGAGGACCCGGGAATCATCGAGCTGTCCGCCCGGCGCACCCAGCAGGTGCGGCTGCCCGCGACGGTGACCCGGGCCGGCACGTTCTCGGTGACCGCGCGCCTGGTGGGTACCGATGGCACGGTCTGGGGTCAACCGGTCGAGTTGACCATCCGGTCGACCGCCTACGGAGCGCTGACCGTCATCCTGATCGCGGTGGCCGGCGGCGTCCTGTTGCTCATGGTGGTCATCCGTATCGTGCAACGGGTACGTGGGCGCGGTCGCCCGGACAAGCCGGTGGACGACGCGCCGGCCCTCGACTCGATCACCGCCGCGGCCAACGATCCGGTCGAGCCCGACGGCCCCGATGGGCCCGGCCTCGAGCAGTCGAACGAGCAGCAGGCCCACGTGTCCACGGGGCCGGGCGAGCCGCATGGGGGAACGTCGTGAGCCAGGCTTGCCGAGCGAACCATCGGCACTTCACGGCGCAGCCCGACCCGAGCGTCATGCAGGGGAGGGTGCAGACGTGAGCCGACACCACGATCCGAACCCGGTGTCACCCGGCGCGATGTGGCCGGGCGGCGGTGAGGACGCCACCCAGCTGATCCAGCGGATCTCCGATGCCGGCCTGGGCGAGACCACCCAGCCGTATCTGCCGGTGGTTCCGGCCGAGTCGGGGCCGGTACCGGCCACCCCCACAACAGGCCGCGCGGGCCCGGAATCGGTCGGCCCGGCCGCGGCGACATCGGCGTCCGGCGCTCCTGCAGCTACGACCACGGTGGCGTCAGGAACGGCGACGGAGAGTTCGGCCGTGGCCGGCATGCGCACGGCACGAACCGGTGGAGTGGTCAGGGCCGGTGCCCTGATGGCGGTGGCCACCCTGGTCAGCCGGGCCACCGGATTCCTGGCCAAGGCCATCCTGCTGGCCACGCTGGGCGTCACCGTGATCAACGACGCCTACACGATCGCCAACACCCTGCCCAACATCATCTTCGAACTGCTCATCGGTGGCGTGCTCACCTCGGTGGCCATTCCGCTGCTTTCCCGGGCCCGATCGGACCCGGATGGCGGCCAGGGTTACACCCAACGTCTGGTCACCATGGCCTTCGTCGGGCTGCTCGGCGCGACCGGTTTGGCGATCGCGGCGGCGCCGCTGCTCACCCATCTGTACCTCTCCGGCCACGGCGCGACGTCGGACCCCGTCCTGGCCACCCGACTCGCCTACCTGCTGCTCCCGCAGGTGTTCTTCTACGGGATGGCCGCGTTGTTCGGCGCCATCCTGAACACCAAGGAGAAGTTCGCCGCGCCGGCCTGGGCGCCCGTGGTGAACAACATCGTCGTCATCGCCGTCGCCGTGATGCTGCTCCGGCTGCACGGCGGTGTGTTCCACCCCGACAGCACGATGTCGGTCCCGGAGTTGGCTCTACTCGGTATCGGGACGACGGTCGGCATCGTCGTGCAGGCACTGGTGATGGTGCCTTCGCTGCTCCGCAGTGGCTTCCGGTTCCGCTGGCGGTGGGGCGGCGACCGGCGGCTGCTGGAGGCCGGCCGCCTGATGCTGTGGGCGATCGCCTACGTGCTGGTCTCCCAGGTCGGCTACGTGGTGGTCACCCGGGTGGCCTCGGGCGGGATGGCCGGTGGCATCACCGTCTACGCGTTCACCCTGCTGCTCTTCCAGCTGCCCTACGGCATCCTGGGCGTCTCCATCCTGACCGCGATCATGCCGCGGATGAGCCGGCACGCCGCGGCCGGTGACATGGCCGGGGTCAAGTCCGACATGTCCCTGGCCAACCGCCTGTCCGCGGTCGCGCTGTTGCCGGTGGCCGCGGCCATGGTCGCGCTCGCCGCCCAGCTCGCCTATCTGTCCTCGCGCTACGGCTCGGTGCAGGCCGACGACTCCGCGATCATCGGCCAGACCCTGGCCGCGCTCGCCGTCGGCCTGCTCCCGCTGGCCATGACGCTGGTCCAGATGCGGGTGTTCTACGCCATGAAGGACGGCCGGACGCCGACCCTGATCAACGCGATCATGGTGGCCGTCCGGGTCCCGCTGCTCCTCCTGTGCACCCAGCTCGACGACGTCCACCTCGTTCCAGGCCTGGCCGCCGCCACCACGGTCTCGTACCTCGTCGGCGCCGTCGTCGGGGAGGTCTGGCTCCGCGCCCGGTACGGCTCCATGCACACGGCGCGCACCCTGGTCACCATCGGCAAGATGGTCGTGGCCTCGGCCGCCGGTGGGGTGGCCGGGTACTACGCGGTGATCGCCCTGTTCGACCCGACCATCGACAGCTTCGGCGACGCGTTGCTGGAGTTGCTCGTCGGCGCCGTGGTCGGGTTGGTGGTGATCGCCGTGCTGGCGACCGTGCTCGGCGTCGAGGAACTCGTCCCGGTCCGCCGCCGCATCGGCGGCCTCATCGGCCTGGGCGGTCGCAGCGCCGCCTCGTCCGGGCCCACCAGCACCGATGCCGGCCAGGAAACGGAACCCGCCGCCCGCCGCGGACTCGGCTGTCCCGGCCGGTCGTGGCACCCTCGATGATGCGGCAGCCGCTCCGGCGAGCATCGCCGCCGCGGCGGGGACCGTGCCGGCGCCCGCACCACCCGTGATTCTGAGACCGAGAGCGCAGGTAGAAGCACCCGTGAGCGTCGAGAACGGTTCACCGCCCGGCGGTGGCCAGCCTGGGACACCGGCGGCACCGGGGGACCGGACCGGGGTGGACGAGGTGACCTTGCTGGTCGACGGTGGGCTCACCTTGCAGACCTCCGTGGCCAACAACTTCGCCCCCGGCCAGACCGTCGGCGGTCGGTACCGCCTGGTCAGCCTGATCACCAACGACTCGCACGGCAACCGGTTCTGGCGGGCCAAGGACACCGTGCTGCCCAGGGACATGGCCGTGACCCTGCTGCCGGGCGGCTCGTCGACCTCGGCCACCGTCGCCCGGACCCTGCGCGCCGGCCGGCTGCACCACATCGGCCTGCCGCAGACGCTCGATGTCGGCACCGACCACGGCCAGTCCTACGTCGTCGGGCAGTGGGTGGACGGCGCGACCCTGACCGACCTGCTCGCCCAGGGCCCGCTGGAACCGAACGTGGCCACCTCGATCACGGCCAAGATCTCCGAAGCGGTCGCCGAGGCGCACCGCAACGGCATCGCGCTCGGCGCCATCCACCCCTCGCTGGTCCGGGTCAACTTCGACGGCCAGGTCCGGCTCTCGCACGTCATCGCGCACGGGTCGGCACCGCCCGACCAGGACATCAGGGCGGTCGGCGGGCTGCTCTACCTGATGCTCACCGGAACCTGGCCGTTGCCGGAGAGCGGCGACGACAAGCTGCCCCCGGCGCCGACGAGGTCGCGGTCGCGAGGTCCCGGTCATCGACCTGCGACCGCAGGTTCCGGCCGCGCTGTCCGCCCTGACCACACGGGCGCTGCATCCCGATGAGCCGGACGGCATCCATGCGGTCGGCGCGATCGCGGCGCTGCTGCGCCAACCCGACGCGGTGCCGGCCGCGCCGGCGCGGAGCCAGACCGCCCCGCCGGCCCGTACGGTGCGCACCCTGACCCCGGCCGAGAAGCGCCTGGTCAAGGAGCGGCGGGCCAAGCTCAGCGTCGCTGCGGTGATGCTCGCCGCGTTCACCGCCCTGATCATCATCGTGGTCGCCAGCCTGATGAAGCAGTTCATGGACAGCGTCGCCGACCCGGCTTCGGACGGACTGGCGCCGATCTCCACCAGCGCCCGCACCACGTCGACCGCCCCGCTGAGCACCGGCACCGCGCCCAGCAAGTCCGCAGCAACGTCCGGCGGCATCACCTCGTCGACGGCCTCGTCGCCCGCGGCCGCCAGCACGGCGCCGGCGGCCGTGACGCCGGTGAAGATCGTCGGCGGCGCGGTCTACGACCCACAGGGCGACGGGAACAAGGACTACGAGGACCTGGTCGACCGCGCCTACGACGGTGACCCCACGACCCAGTGGCTGACCTTCGCCTACTTCCAGCAGTTCGGCCCCGAACGGGCTCAAGGAGGGTGTCGGGTTGCTGCTCGAGTTGGAGAAGCCGATCACCGTCAACACGGTGCAGGTGACCACATCCATGCCGGGGATCACGGTGCAGATCCGCTCGATCCCCAGCGGTGACGTGAACACCCCGTTGGAACAGACCCAGGTGATCGGTTCGGCCACCGATCGCCGGTACCGATCCGGTGACCATCCCGACCAGCGGCTCCACCAAGTCCAAGTACATCTGCGTGTTCATCTCGCAGACGGTCCAGGTGGACGGCAAGTGGCAGGGCGCGCTGTCGGAGATCTCGGTCACCGGGTCGTGACCGGGCTACCGGGCCGCAGGGCGCTCGGCCAGTAGGCTCGGCCCGTGCCAGCGCTCGATTCCGGACGAACCGACGCGGAATTGCTGGCCGCCCACGTGGCCGGCGATCAGCGCGCGTTCGGCGAACTGGTGAACCGGCACCGGGACCGGCTGTGGGCCGTCGCGCTGCGCACCTTGCGCGATCCGGAAGAGGCGGCCGACGCGCTGCAGGATGCCTTCATCTCGGCGTTCCGCGGCGCCGCACGATTCCGTGCCGAATCGGCGGTGACCACCTGGCTGCACCGGATCGTGGTCAACGCCTGCCTCGACCGGATCAGGCGGCGGCAGAGCCGGCCCACCAGCCCGCTGCCCGAGGAGGGCCCCGGCGAACCGGCGACCCCGCGGGACGCGCACGGCCGATCGTGAGCTCGCCATGGACATCGAGGGCGCGCTGGCCACCCTCCCCGACGAGCAGCGTGCGGCCATCGTGCTGGTCGACGTCGAGGGCTACCCGGTCGCCGACGCAGCCGTCGCCCTCGGTGTCGCGGAAGGCACGATCAAGAGCCGCTGCGCCCGGGGCCGGGCAAAACTCGCAGTACTTCTCGGACATCTCCGGAACCCGGACGCCGCGCCCGACGTCGAACCCGCGATCGCCGCCCCCGGGACCGGCCCACGCGGGCCGGGTGACCGAGGGGTGGGGGCGGCGGAACGCGTGCGAGGAAGAGGGCCGGCATGAGCGAGCGCCAGCGAGCGAATCATGGGCGCTGCATGACGCAACCCAACCCGAGCGCCAGCGAGGGGAGGGTGGCGGCATGAGCGAGCGCCAGCGAGCGAATCATGGGCGCTGCATGACGCAACCCAACCCGAGCGCCGGCGAGGGGAGGGTGGCGGCATGAGTATCGAGCCCGGGGTGAGCGGTACCCCGGTGGGTCCACCGTGGTCCGTCGACGACGTAGCCGACGTGCACGCCGGCCTGTACCCACCCGAGGTCACGGCCGACCTGCGCGCGCGTATCGCCGCCGACCCCGACGGCGCGGCGATCCTCGCGGCGCTGGATTCCACGGTCGACGACCTCTCCCTGCTCCCCGGGTTCGTCATCCCCCCGCAGTACGCCGTGCGCATCGACCAGGCCATCTCCGCGGAGGTCCGCGCCCGCGCGGAGGGCCGGACCACCCCGGTCGTCAAGGGCGGGTTCGCGGCGTTGCTGAATCCGTCCGCGGCCGGCGCACCGCAGCCCGGTCTGCCCACATTGACGGCCACCCGGTCCAGGGTCCCGGCGCCGCGCGCCCAGCCGCCCCGGATGGAACCGGGCAGCCCGCCCCCGCGGCATGCCCCTTTGATTCCGCGCGTTCTCCCAGGTGCGACGCAGTACCAACCGCCGCGGGCGCCGCAGCCGGAGCGGCGGGCGGGCGGTCCTCCGCCCTATGCTCCGGCCGACCGGGGCCAGGCTCCGCCCTACGGGTCCGGCGGTCCCGGACCCGGTCGGACCCGGCAGCGGACCCGGTCGGGCGGGTGGCCAGACCGGTCGTGGCCCGACCGGCGATCGCCCCGGCACGGTCAGTTCGCTGGACGCTGCGCGGGCCAAGCGCCGACGCCGGGTCGGCGGCGGGCTGCTGGCCGCCGCGGCCGTGGCCGCCGTCGTGATCGTCGGCGTCATCGGCCTGCGCGGCGGCGATGGTGGGTCCAGCGGCGCCAACGTCGCTCTGCCGGCCACGACCGTGTCGAGCACCACCACCGTGCCCCCCGGGGGCGGCTCCGACGGCGGCCAGCTCCAGGCGTTCACCATCGAGCCGGGCAAGTTCGACGAGGCCTTCGCGAAGTTGAACGGAACCAAGGAGGGCAAGCTCACCGAACTGCCGGTGTTCACCGCTTGTCTGGCCGCGAACAAGATCACCGGCACCGACGTGCTCGGTGTCTCCGATGTGACCTACGAGCAGAAGTCGGCCATGGCGATCGCGGTTGCCATCGCCGGCGACACCACGCACGCCACGGTGCTGGTGGTCGGCACCGGATGCGGGCCGGACGGCCCCGAGTTGCTCGCCCAGGAAACCGTGACCCGCTGACCTCACCCGTCGGTCGCGTGGGCGCCGGGCGGAATGCCGCTCGGTAGTCTGGCGTTGACCGGTCTGCGGCCCCGGGTGCGCCCGGGCGGCTGCGCGACAGCGAGACGAAGAAGAGGTTGCCGTAGTGACCGACCAGCAGACCAACGGGACCGCCCGGGTGGACGAGGACGTCAGGGACGTCATCGTCATCGGCTCCGGACCGGCCGGCTACACGGCGGCGCTGTACCTGGCCCGCGCCGAGCTCAGTCCGCTCGTCTTCGAGGGCTACGTGTACGGCGGCGCGCTCATGACGACCACCGAGGTGGAGAACTTCCCCGGTTTCCCGGACGGCATCGACGGGCCGGAACTGATGGCCAACATGCGCTCCCAGGCCGAGAAGTTCGGCGCCGAGCTTCGCTCGGAGGACGTCGAGGCGGTCGACCTGACCGGCGAGGTCAAGAGCGTGACCGTCGTCCGGCGTGCAGCTACCACGCCCGGGCGATCGTGCTGGCCACCGGTTCCGCGGCCCGCTACCTCAATCTGCCCGACGAGCAGCGACTCATCGGCCGCGGGGTGTCCGCCTGCGCCACCTGCGACGGGGCGTTCTTCCGCGACCAGGACATCGCTGTCGTCGGCGGCGGCGACTCGGCGATGGAGGAGGCGACGTTCCTCACCCGATTCGCCTCTTCGGTGACCGTGGTGCACCGTCGCGAGGACTTCCGGGCCAGCGCCATCATGCTGGACCGGGCCCGCAACAACCCGAAGATCCACTGGGCGACGAACGCTGCGGTGACCGGTGTGCAGGGCGAGCAGACCGTGGCCGGCCTGACACTCACCGACACCCGCACCGGTGACCAACGCCGGCTGCCGGCCACCGGGCTGTTCCTGGCCATCGGGCACGATCCGCGCTCGGAGCTGTTCCGGGACGTCGTCAGCACCGATGAGGACGGCTACGTGCTGACCGGACTGCGCGCCGGGGCCGACGCGGGCACGGGCACCAACCTGGCCGGCGTGTTCGCCTGCGGTGACCTGGTCGACCGGACGTACCGTCAGGCGATCACCGCGGCCGGCTCCGGCTGCGCGGCAGCGCTGGACACCCAGCACTACCTGGCCTCGCACGCCCACGTCGGCCTGACCGATCCGTTGTACCCGCCGGCCGAGTCCGACCCGATCGCCGTCTGACCCGCCGCGCTCACCCCTTCCCGATCCACCCAGCACTCCAGTGCCTGGCACCACCAGGAGAAACGAGGAATCCCATGGCCACCATCAAGGTGACCGACGCCAGCTTCACGGCCGACGTCCTGCAGTCCGACAAGCCCGTCATCGTCGACTTCTGGGCCGATTGGTGCGGACCCTGCCGGATGATCGCCCCGGTGCTGGAGGAGATCTCGTCCACCCACGCCGACAAGGTGACGGTGGCCAAGCTGGACATCGACGCCAACCCTGAGACGGCGCAGGCGTACCAGATTCTCTCCATCCCGACCATGCTGGTCTTCCAGGGCGGTCGGCCGGTCAAGCAGATCGTCGGGCGCCAAGCCCAAGGCTGCGCTGATCGCCGAGTTCGCCGACGTGCTGGCCTGATCGCCAGACCTTCCGACCGGACGCGAGGCAGTGCCGGGCGTCCGGGCGCACCGGTTGGTGCGACCACCCGGACGCGCCCGGGCATCTGGTCAGCCCGACGCCGGACACGTTGCACAATGGTGAACGGCCGTCGACCTGCCGGGTCGACGAGCCGGCCGCCCGGCGTCCAGCGGACGTCGACCGGCGGCCTAAGGACCGGAGGTCGAAGGAGAGACGTGCATGGTGTTGCGACGCGGTGACAACGGACCGGCCGTCGCCGCCGTCCGGGTCACCCTGGCGTCGCTCGGCCTGATTCCGCCCGAACCCGGCGCCGACCCCGAGGACGCCGGTTTCGACGCCTCCACCGACGCCGCAGTCCGCGCCTTCCAGCAGCAGCGCGGGCTGCTGGTGGACGGGCTCGTCGGGCCGGTGACCATGCGGGCCCTGAACGACGCGCGCTGGTCGCTGGGCGACCGCACCCTGAGCTACACGCTGTCCGCCCGGATGACGGGCGACGACGTCATCGCGCTGCAGACCAGACTGCTGGAAATGGGCTACGACACCGGGCGGCCGGACGGCGTGTTCGGCCCGTCCACCGACCGCTGCGTGCGCGAGTACCAGCGCAACCGCGGGCTGCCCGAGGACGGCGTGTTCGGCCCGGAGACGTTCCGCGACCTGACCCGGATCGGGCGGATGGTCACCGGCGGCCGGCCGGTCTACCTGCGGGAGTACCAGGTCGTCCGGCAATCGGGCCCACGACTGCGCGGCAAGCGGATCGTCATCGACCCGGCCCACGGCGCCGATGATCACGGCTGGGTCGAGGGGAACCTGCGCGGCTCGGACCTCAGCTTCGACATCGCGCGGCGGCTCGAGGCGCGGATGACCGCCACCGGCATGTCGACGTTCCTGACCAGGGGCGCTCACCAGAACCCGTCGGCCGAGGAACGCGCCCACATCGCCAATGACCTGGACGCCGACCTGCTGATCAGCCTGCACATCGACGGCTCACCGTCGGCGCAGGCGGCCGGCATCGCAACGTTCCACTTCGGCACCGACGCCGGCAACACCTCGACGATGGGTGAGGCGCTGGCCGAGCTGGTGCAGCGCGAACTGGTGGCACGCACCCAGATGATCGACTGCCGGGTGCACCACCGGCCGTGGGACATCTTGCGGATGACCCGGATGCCCGCGGTGCAGGTGGAGCTCGGTTACCTGTCGAACCCGGCGGATCGGGCCCGCCTGCTGCGCGAGGACTTCCGCAACACCCTGGCCGACGGCATCCTGGTCGCGGTCAAGCGGCTCTATCTGGACGGTCGGGACGATCCGCACACCGGGACGTTCACCTTCTCCGATCTGATGGAGCAGGAGCGGCGGGTCCAGGGCCTGTAGGGCCGGTTCGCCCTGGTGACCGCGCCCTCAACGCAGCCGGGGAGGCGCCGGCCAAAGCGGGCTCCCGGACCGGGGTCAGTGGCAGCTGGATGCTCTCCAGCAGCCGGTCCAGCGCGGCCTCGACGTCGGCTTTCCAGCCGCTCTCTCCGGACAGCTCCATCCGCATCCGCGGGTACCGGTGGTGCTCGGCGACCGTGTGAAAACCGACGGCCTCGGCGAAGCCCTGCGGCACGGTGCAGGCCTTCGGCCCGTCCGGCAGGTCCGCCGGCTCTGGTTCGACCCCGTCCCGTGAGGGGCGACGGCCCTTGACCGGCCTGGTCCGGGCGAAGAGTTCCACGGCGCGCACGCGGCGGCGGATCAGCTCGGCGAACACCCCGGCGAACAGGTAGCGGCCCAGTCCCTGGCCGCGGAACTCGCCCAGCACCCGCGCGGCCGTGAGCAGCACGGCGTCGGGGGACACCGGACCGCTGGGAAAGGCGGCCACTCCGGGCACCGCGGGCGGCGGTGCGAACAGTGCGAACGCGGCGGGACGGTCGTCGACCGTGACCAGAGTGCCGGCCGAACCCCAGGTCAGCATGACGCCGCTGAGCCAGACCTCCTTCTCGAAGGCGGACAGCCCTGAGCTGTGCGTCTCGGCGACGGCGTCGGGCGACAGCTCCCAGGCCACGCACGACCGGCACGGCTCGGGCAGCAGGGCGATGGACGACATCGACAGCGAATGCAGCGCACGCGTCACCGACCACTCCCGTCCGACTCCGATGACGGCCTCGCCTGCTCGGCTCGACCAGGTGGCGGCACCAAAGACCACCCGACGAGCGGCAGGTGGCCACCCGCCGTGCCCAGGATAGGTGCGACGGAGCTTTCCGGGTGTCTACGGGGCAGGGGCCGAGGCGCGGAATCCGGCGGTCGGCCACCGTAGACTGGGCCGGATCCGTCCCGGCACACTTCGCCCTTCCGTCCGGAGGCGGCAACCTCGAGGTGCCCGGTGACCGGAAACAGTCTCGATCCGCATGTGATGGCTTACGCCCAACGCACGTCGGGCATGCGCGCATCCGCGATCCGGGCCCTGTTCGCGGTGGCCAACCGTCCCGAGGTGGTGTCGCTGGCCGGCGGCATGCCGTACCTCTCGTCACTACCGCTGGAAGCGCTCGCCGCTGACGTCGCCGAGATGGTGAGCACCGACGGGCGCGTCGCACTGCAGTACGGGTCCGGGCAGGGGATCGGTGAGCTGCGCGAACAGATCTGCCAGGTGATGTCACTGGAGGGCATCGACGCCCATCCCGACGACGTGGTGGTCACCGTCGGATCGCAGATGGCACTGGACCTGACCACCCGGATCTTCTGCGATCCCGGCGACGTCATTCTGGCCGAAGCGCCCAGCTACGTCGGTGCGCTCGGCACGTTCGCCGCCTACCAGGCGAACGTCGTGCACGTGGAGATGGACGACGACGGTCTGGTGCCGGAGGCGCTCGAAGCTGCCATCGACGCCTGTCGCCGCGTCGGGCGCCGGATCAAGTTCCTGTACACGATTCCCAACTTCCACAATCCGGCCGGCGTCACCATGGCCGTCGAGCGCCGGCCGGTCATCGCCGAGCTGTGTCGCGGGCCGGCATCGCCATCCTCGAGGACAACCCTTACGGACTCCTGGGTTTCGACGACATCACCTACCGGGCGATCCGCGCCGACGACAGCGAGAACGTCATCTACCTCGGCTCGTTCTCCAAGACGTTCGCGCCGGGGCTGCGGGTCGGCTGGGTGCTGGCCCCGCACGCGGTGCGGGAGAAGTTGGTGCTGGCCAACGAGTCGGCGTTGCTGAACCCACCGGTGTTCAACCAGATGATGATCTCCCGGTACCTGTCCGGGTTCGATTGGCTCAGCCAGATCAAGACCTATCAGCAGCTCTATCTGGAGCGTCGCGACGTGATGCTCGAGGCTCTGGAAGACCACATGCCCGACGGCACCACCTGGACCAGGCCGGCCGGCGGCTTCTACGTCTGGGTGACCCTGCCCGAGGGCTTCGACACGGCGGCCATGCTGCCCCGGGCGGTGACCGCGCGGGTCGCCTACGTACCCGGAACCGCCTTCTACGCCGACGGTCTCGGATCGCGGCAGATGCGACTGTCGTACTGCTACCCGACGCCGTAACGCATCGACGAGGGCGTGCGCCGGCTCGCCGGGGTGATCGACGGCGAACTCGACGTCATGCGCACTTTCGGGACCGGGGCGCTGGCGGCCCGGGCCCTACGGGGGCCGTCGTCGCCGTCGCCGGACACCGCCTGATCGGGCCGTTCCACGCTGATTTTCCGACAAGGAGTGTGACGTTGTGACCGACCGCCATGTGCTGGTGCTGGCCGGCGGTCTGACCCACGAGCGCGAGGTCTCGTTGCGCTCCGGTGCCCGGCTCACCGACGCATTGCGCCGCCATGACGTCGAGGTCACGCTGCGGGACGCCGACGCGGACCTGCTGCCCTGGATCGCCGCCCACCGGCCGGACTCGGCGGTGATCGCCCTGCACGGGGGCCGTGGCGAGAACGGCGCGGTCCAAGGCATTCTCGAGATGACCGAGACGCCTTTCACCGGCAGCCGATCCCACGCCTGCCGGCTGGCCTGGGACAAGCCGACGGCCAAGACGCTGCTGCAGCGGGCCGGCTACCGGCACTCCGGATTGGATCACGCTGGCGCACAACACGTTCCGCGATCTCGGCGCCGCTGCGGTGATCGACGCCATTGTGACCCACATGGGTCTGCCGCTGATGCTCAAGCCGCACCAGGGTGGGTCCGCGCTCGGCGCCGCCGTGGTGCAGCGGCCCGAGGACCTGCCCGCGGCGTTGGTCGGTGCCTTCGCCTACGGCTCGGTGGTGATGGTCGAGCGGTTCGTCACCGGGACCGAGTTGGCGATCACCGTCATCGAGGACGCCGACGGGCCCCGCGCCCTGCCCGCCGTCGAGATCGACTATCCCGGGCGAGTACTTCGACTACGAGTCCCGCTACACCGCCGGCACCACGACGTACTACACACCGGCCCGGTTGACCGATGCGGCGGCCGCCGAGGCGGCGGACCTGGCGGTCGCGGCGCACACCACCCTGGGCCTTCGCGATGTGTCGCGCACCGACGCCATCGTCGACGCCGACGGAGCCGTCCACTTCCTCGAGGCCAACGTGTCGCCGGGTCTGACCGAGACCTCCATGCTGCCGATGGCCGTGACGGCCGCCGGGCTCGATCTCGGCTCGGTCTACGCCGACCTCATCGAGCGGTCGATCACCCGGGGCCCGTCCGATCGACTGGGCTGAGCCGGCGGGCCGGTCAATGGCGACCGTCGTTCGAAACTGCTTGATATGAAAGGTGTTTCGTCAGCCACATTGGCGGCGCCGAGTCAATTGGTCACCGTGACGAAACAGTCCTCGGGTTACTGGTCAGCCCGCCGACGACCTCCTCGGCGACCACGGCCGCATCGGGCCGCGTCCCGGGTGCCATGATCGAAACGATGCGCTCCAGGTCGTCGACGGTCGCGAATTCGATCATGATCCGGCCCTTGCGACGACCCAGATCGACCAGCACCCGGGTGTCGAAGGTGTCCGACAGCGAGGCGGCGAGGTCCTCGAGGCCGGGCATGGTCAGCTTCCGGGCCGGCGACCGGCGGCTCGGTCGGCGGGAGCCGGGCAGCCAGGGTGACCGCCTCCTCGGTGCCTCGGACCGACAGCCCTTCGGCGACGATCCGGGCGGCCAGGTCCTCCTGCGCGGCCGGGTCATCCAGGGCCAGCAGCGCCCGGGCGTGGCCGGCCGACAGGACACCGGCGGCCACCCGGCGCTGCACCGGCACCGGCAGCTTGAGCAGCCGGATGGTGTTGGAGATGACCGGCCGGCTGCGGCCCAGCCGGGCGGCGAGTTCCTCGTGGGTGACGTCGAACTCCTCGAGCAGCTGCTGGTAGGCCGCGGCCTCTTCCAGCGGGTTGAGGTTGGCCCGGTGGATGTTCTCCAGCAGCGCGTCCCGCAGCAGATCGGCATCCTCGATCCGGCGGACGATGGCCGGCATCGCGGTCAGGCCGGCCCGTTCCGCGGCCCGCCACCGCCGCTCGCCCATCACCAGCTCGAAGCGCGTGCCCGCCGGCCGCACCACGATCGGCTGCAGCAGACCGAACTCGCGGATGGAGTGCACCAGCTCGACCATCGCGTCCTCGTCGAACACCGTGCGCGGGTTCCGCGGGTTCGGGTCGATGAGATCGATGGCGACCTCCTGGTAGCGGGGGCCATCCGTGCGTGATGCTTCGCTCCGCGATGTTCCACGTGGACCATGCGCCCCAGCCGGCGCGCCGGTCGACCGGGCGGTCCGGCGACCGGGTCGACAGGCCGGCCGTTGCGGCTCCGTCCTCCTCGGACCGAACGTCTCCCCCGTTCATCAGCACGTCGGACACCGTCGTCGTCGCTGGTCCGGTGGGGATCAGCGCGGCCAGACCGCGTCCGAGTCCGCCCTTCGCCCTGGTCATCGGGTCTCCTTCGCGCCGCGCACGGCGATTTCCTTGGCTGCGTCGAGATAGCTGGTCGCACCCCGGGAGCCGGGGTCGTACGTCATGACCGACTGACCGAACCCGGGCGCTTCGGAGACCTTCACCGACCGCGGGATCACCACGTCGAGGACCTTGGGACCGAAGTGCCGGCGCACCTCCGCAGCCACCTGGTCGGCGAGCTTGGTCCGTCCGTCGTACATGGTCAGCAGGATGGTGCTGACCTCGAGGCGTGGGTTCAGGTGCGACTTGACCATCTCGATGTTGTTCAGCAGCTGGCCGAGTCCCTCGAGTGCGTAGTACTCGCACTGGATCGGGATCAGCACCTCCTCGGTCGCGACCATCGCGTTCACCGTCAGCAGTCCCAGTGAGGGCGGGCAGTCGATCAGGACGTAGTCGTACTCGCCGTCGATGGCATCCAGCGCCTTCTTCAGCCTGGTTTCACGTGCCACCATGGAGACCAGTTCGATCTCGGCGCCGGCCAGGTCGATGGTGGCCGGGATGCACCCGAGGCGCGGCGCGTCCGGGCAGATCTGGATGGCCTCCGCCGCCGAGATCTCGTCGAGCAGAACGTCGTAGATGGACGGGGTGCCGCTCGTGCGCTCGACGCCCAGTGCCGTGCTCGCGTTGCCCTGCGGGTCCAGATCGACGACCAGCACGTTCAGTCCGGCCAGGGCGAGCGCGACACCGATGTTGACGGTGGTCGTCGTCTTGCCGACACCGCCCTTCTGGTTGGCGATACCGATGACCCGCCGATGACGCGGGCGGGGCAGCGTCAGGTCGCCGTTGCGGACCTCGAGCGCCTGGCGTGCTGCTCGTGGCGATCGGGGTGTCGTCGAACGAGAAGTCCGACTCCACCGGGAACTCGGTCGGGTGCGACGGGCCGTCGTTGCCCACTTCTGCGCCGACTTCCGTGTCCGGCTCGGGCGGCGCGATCACCGCTCGCTCCGCTGTGCTGGTGTTCATCCGACCTCCTGAGCCACCCGGGGTGTGCGGCATCGTCCCGACGTTAAGCGGAGCCGCGCGTTCACCGTGAAACGTCGTCGGCGCGTCGCCGCTGTTTCACGTGAAACGTCGCTCAAACCTGGCTTCCTGGGGTCGCTGGGTCCGCACAGCGGCATCAAGAGGCGCGACGCGTTCCTGAGGAACGACGGTAGGGTCGGTCGACGTGCCTACTCCTGACTTCATCCTCGACCTGCGCGCGAAAGTGGGCACGGACCTGCTCTGGCTCACCGGCGTCACCGCGGTCGTTCTGCGCGACCGCCGAGCGGAAGCCGGGAGGTCCTGCTCGTCGAACGCACCGACAACGGCTGGTGGACACCGGTGACCGGCATCGTCGACCCCGGGGAGCAACCGGCGGATGCGGCGGTTCGCGAGGTGCTCGAGGAGGCGGGCGTCGTTGCCGTCGCCGAGCACCTCGCCTGGATCAACGTCCTCCCGCCGATGGAGTACGAGAACGGCGACCGCGCCCAGTACCTGGACATTGTCTTCCGCTGCCGCTGGATCTCCGGCGACCCCTACCCGGCCGACGGTGAGAACACCGCCGCCCGCTGGTATCCGCTCGACGCACTGCCGGCCATGCCCGGTACCCACCCCGACCGGATTCACCGCGCCGCCGCCTCCACCAATGGTCCCGCCCACTTCGCCGGCGGCCAACTCCCCTGACTACCGCTTGGGTGGGTCGACCGCCTCCGGTGAGAGGTGAGGTGCCCGGCTTGTGCCGTGTACGTCAGGACGCCCGGCTCCGAACCAGCGGGGTACGCGTTGGGCTTACGCCGGGCACCTCGCTCCTCACCTGCGCGCGCGCCAAGCGATCACCGGGAGGCGCGGTTTCACGTGAAACCGCCAGCTCGATGCCGCCACGAGCACACCGAGGGCGGCGGAGTCGGAGGATGGTAGTGCGGGCGTAGAGCCCAACCTGAAGCCGGGCTGGGTCAGAGCGGATTGCAGCCAACGCACACGGCACAAGCCCGCACTACCACCCTCTGATGGAGGCGACCGGACCGAGACCCGGCAGCCGCGACCACGTCGGCGGACGTCGGACCGAGCACGAACCGGGTCTAGCGGCGGGCGCTGCGGCAGACGGGACGAGTGGCGGCCGCTGATGGTGGCGCGGACGACGTAGGTGACGGGGTCGACGACGCCCTCGCCCACAGGGATCACCTCGACGTCGGTCAGCCCGGCCGACCGCAGGGCGGCGGCGTCGCGCTCGACCTCCTCGGCAGCCGAGGCACCCTTGAGCGCCAACAGCAGCCCGCCGGTCCGGGCCAGCGGGGCCGACCAGCCGGCGAGCTTGCCCAGCGGGGCCACCGCCCGGGAGGTCACCACATCGGCGCGACCGACCGTCTCGATGACGTCCTCGGCGCGTCCTCGCACGACTCGGCAGCCGGTCAGACCCAGCTGCTCGACCACCTCGGACAGGAAAGTGGTTCGGCGCTCCAACGGCTCGACCAGGTCGACCCGCAGATCGGGCCGGGCGATGGCCAGCACGATGCCGGGCAGGCCGGCGCCGGTACCCACGTCGACCACCCGGGCGCCGGGCGGCACCAAGGGCGCCACCACCACAGAGTTCAGCACGTGCCGGGTCCACAGCCGGCCCGGCTCGCGCGGGCCGATCAGCCCGCGCACCACGGCGTCACCGGCGAGCACCGCGACGTACGCACGGACCAGCGGCAACCGATCGGCCGGGAACACCGAGCTCACCGCGGCTGGCTCAGGCTCAATCTCGTTGTCCTGCAAGAGTTCTCGCTCACCCAGCGGTGAGAACTTCTCGACCGGAACGGGTTCCGGGTCTCCGAGCGACACTTCGGCGGCGCTATCGCAGCGTCAGGAGGCGAGGCTGACGACGACCCGGCGCCGCGGCTCTTCGCCCTCCGAGGACGAGGTGACACCATCGATCTCGGCGACCGCGTCGTGGACGACCTTGCGCTCGAAGGGGTTCATCGGGGACAGCCGGACCGGCTCACCCTCGGCCAGCACGGTCCGCGCCGTGTTGGCGCCCAGCTCCGCCAGCTCGACCCGACGACGCGCACGGTAACCGGCGATGTCGAGCATCAACCTCGACCGCTGCCCGGTTTCGGCGGTGACCGCCAGCCGGGTGAGCTCCTGCAGGGCGTCGAGAACCTCGCCGCGGTCGCCGACCAGCTTGTCCAGCTCGCCCTCGCCGATGATCGAGACGACGGCCCGCTCGCCCTCGACGTCGAGGTCGATGTCCCCGTCGTAGTCCAGGATGTCGAGCAACCGCTCGAGGTAGTCGCCGGCAGCGTCACCCTCGGCGACCAGCAGGTCGTGCTTGTCGTCCCCGGTGATGCGGCTGTCGGTGCTCTCGGCGGTGGCTCGCCGTCGACGACGTCGTCGGTGCTACCGCTCTGCTCGTCGACCGGGACAGAGAGTCTGGCTCATGATGACCTTCTTTGCTCGTCGTGCTGCTGACTTCGAGCAGGGGACCGCGGCCGCTGCGGGCCGCCGGTCAACGTTTGCGCTTCTTGCGGTTCTGCTGACTGCCGGCCGGTCGCGCCCCGGGCTTGGGCTTGCTCGGACCACCGTTCGTCGAGGCCGCCGCTGGACCCATTCGTGGCTGCGGCGCCGTTGCCGGCCGCTGCCGCGTCGCCATTGGCGGTCGTCGGGGCTGTCCACCGGCGAGGGCTGGACCACGGGTCGGTCGGTGGCGCGCTTGGGCTTGGCGCCCGGTGGTCGGCGTGCTGAACTTGGTGACTTCCTTGGCCTGCTCGACCACCTGCATCTCGGCGGCCTTCCGTTTGTCCTGGATCCGGTGCGCCACCTAGAGCTGACCGAACGTCCAGCTGTTGTTGGCCAACCAGTAGATCAGGATGGCCAGCGGGAAGAACGGACCACCGAGGATCACGAACAGCGGGAAGACGTACAGCATCAGCTTGTTCATCATCGCGGCCTGCCCGGTGGGCAATCCGCTGGTGCTGAGCTGAGCCTGCCGGGCGACCGACCGGCGGCTGGTCATGTGCGTGGCGATACCGGCCAGGATGGTCAGCGGGATGCCGATGGCGATGACCCAGGCCCGGTCGCCCTGCATGAACAGCGAGCTCGCCGTGCGGCATGGTCATGAACGAGCCGAGCGGTGCGTGACCGAAGAACTTGGCGCCGGAGAACGACTGCACGTCGGCTGCGCCGAAGAAGTAGACGTTCTCCCGATACGGCAAATCCGCCGCCGGCCAGCGGCACCGGCCGGAACATCCGCAGCACGTGGAACAGCGCGATGAACACCGGCGCCTGCACCAGCGCCGGCAGACACCCGGAGATCGGGTTGACCCCCGCCTCCTTGTTCAGCTTCATCATCTCTTCGGCGAGACGCTGCCGGTCGTCCTTGTACTTCTCCCGGAGCTTCTTCATCTCCGGCTGGACGGCCTGCATCTTGAGCTGGCTGTCCATCTGCTTCATGAACGGCTTGAACAGCAGCGCCCGCAGGGTGAAGATCAGGAAGACGACCGACAGGACCCAGGCCCAGACGTTGTCCTTGCCCAGGACCGAACCGAAGACCATGTGCCAGACCCACATGATCCCGGAGACCGGGTAGTAGAGGTAGTCGAGCGAGAAGAAGTTGAACGTCACGCCGCGGCACTCCCGATCGTGGCCCCGGCCTTCGGTGGCCGCTGCTCTCTGGTGCTGGAACAACTGGATGGCTTACTGGCACTGCTGACTGAACTCTGCATCCGCCCGCCGCGTTCCCGTCGCGTCTTCGGTTCCGGCACCGGATCCGCGCCGCCGTCGTGCCAGGGATGGCAGCGCAGCAGCCGACGGGTGGCCAACCAGCTCCCGCGAAGCGGCGCCGTGCAACTGCAGCGCCTCGACGGCGTACTGGCTGCAGGTGGGGTAGTAGCGGCAGGTCGGCGGCCGGGCGGGCGAGATGTACAGCTGGTAGAAGCGGATCGGCGCGATCAGCACTGCGGAGAACCGGAACCGGCGTGCCGATTCGACCACCGCCGTCGCCGCGACGTCGCTCTCGCTCCGGTCATCGGCGACCGGGCCTTGGACGTCCGACTGATCCGGGATCACAACGTCAACCCTGCCTTGCGGGCCGCGGCGGTCATACCCGTGCTCAGGTCCGCCGCCAACTCCCGACTGGACGCGACCGCGGCAGCCGGCAGCGCACGGACCACCACGTCGGTGCCGGCGGGCAGAGTGCCGAGCGCAGCACGGACCAGGGGACGTAGCCGTCGGGTCACCCGATGCCGGGTCACCGAGTTGCCCACCTTGCCGGAGACGACAAACCCCGCGCGGGGAGCGCCCGGGCGTGAGGAGGCCAGCAGGTGGACGATCATCCGCGGGGTGCCGGCCCGTCGACCGGTACGGACCACCGCCGCGAACTCGTCCGCGGTGTGCAGCCGAGCAGCGGCGGGCAGCACGTCAGGACGATTCGTCGACGAACTGGTCAGGCCGACAGCTCGGCGCGGCCCTTGCGGCGCCGGGCGGACAGGATGGCCCGGCCGGCCCGGGTCCGCATACGCAGCCGGAAGCCGTGCGTCTTGGCCCGCCGGCGGTTGTTCGGCTGGAAGGTGCGCTTGCTCACGGTCGTCTCTCCACGTCATGTCGGTCGTGCTGGTGGTGCTGAGGCAGGTTCCCTCACGGGGGCTGAGCGCCTGGTGGTCCCCATCCTCAGCCGGCAGACCCGCTCGCGACCGCGCGTTTCGCCGGACCGAAACATCGAGGTGACGATCCGGACAGCGCGCAGCAGCCCGGAGAGGCCCGGGCACGTTCCCAGGGTACGGATCGGTACCGGCCAGGGTCAAACCGAGGCCACTGCTCTCTCGCGCCAGGCAGCCGAAGATTCTCTGCGACACGCCGATTTCGATCCTTGCATCCGGATGCCGTCTTGTGGGACTGGCCGGTTAGTTGTTAGCGTCCCGGCGGTCGGACCGGACTTCCGGACCCTTCGCGTTGCGCCCCAGTGGACTGACTCGGTCGTCATCACTGGACGGACACGGCGGGCCCGAGCCGGCCCGTCGCCGTCGCATCCAGTTGTCCACTCCTGTGGACAGCTGCTGTGGATGGTCTGCGTTCGGGGGGAAGAGCAGGGAGGAACGCGACGGTGGCGGACGAGGCCGGAGACCAACTGGCGACTGTCTGGCCCCAGGCGGTGACCACCCTGACCACCACGTTGACCAAGCAGCACGGCGCGTGGCTGTCGATGGCCTCACCCGTCGGACTGCTGGGCAATACGGCTCTGCTGTCCGCCCCCACGGACTACGCCAAGGACGCGATCGAGCGACACCTGCGTGACCCGATCACCGCAACGTTGTCGAACATGTTGCAGATGCCGGTCTCGTTGGCGGTCACCGTGGTGGCCGACCCTGCACTCGGCGACGCCGACAGCGGACGCAACGACGAGGACGACGAGGACGACGAGGACACCGCGGCTGGCCCGTCCGTGGCCCATCTACACCGGTCGCCGCGAACCGCCCAATCCGTCGCTGACCAGGCTGAACGACAAGTACAGCTTCGACACGTTCGTCATCGGGGCGTCCAACCGGTTCGCGCACGCGGCCGCCGTCGCGGTCGCCGAGGCGCCGGCGGTGGCCTACAACCCGTTGTTCATCTGGGGCGATTCCGGTCTGGGCAAGACCCACCTGCTGCACGGCATCGGGCACTACGCCCAGCGGCTGTTCCCCGGCATCCGGGTGCGCTACGTCTCCAGCGAGGAATTCACCAACGACTTCATCAACTCGCTGCGCGACGACCGCAAGGTCGCCTTCCAGCGCCGCTACCGCGACGTCGACGTGCTGCTGGTGGACGACATCCAGTTCCTGGAGGGCAAGGAAGGCACCCAGGAGGAGTTCTTCCACACGTTCAACACCCTGCACAGCGCCAACAAGCAGATCGTCATCTCCTCCGACCGGCCGCCCAAGCGGCTGGAGACGCTCGAGGACCGGATGCGGACCCGGTTCGAGTGGGGCCTGATCACCGACATCCAGCCGCCGGAACTGGAGACGCGCATCGCCATCCTGCGCAAGAAGGCCGCGCTGGACGGCATGGATGCGCCGGACGACGTGCTGGAGTTCATCGCCAGCCGGATCGAGCGCAACATCCGCGAGCTCGAGGGCGCCCTGATCCGGGTGACCGCGTTCGCCTCGCTCAACCGGCAACCGGTCGATCTGGCCCTGGCCCAGGTGGTGCTGCGCGACCTGATCGGCGACGCGGTGGCCAACGACCTCGACGCGCCGACGATCATGGCCGTGACCGCCGAGTACTTCACCCTGACCATCGACGACCTGTGCGGCCCGATGAAGACCAAAGCACATCGCCTCGGCCCGGCAGATCGCCATGTACCTGTGCCGGGAGCTCACCGACCTGACCCTGCCGGCCATCGGCAAGACGTTCGGCGGCCGCGACCACACCACGGTCATGCACGCACAGAAGAAGATCCGCACCGAACTGGCCGAACGCCGCCAGACCTACGAACAGGTCCAGGAATTGACCGCGCGCGTCCGGGACCGCAACCGCGCCCGCTGAGCACCGCAGTGAACGCCGCGCACCGCTGACGCGCCTCGTCCCTGAGCGGCACGGCTGGCCGGCGTCGGTTCTCAGCGGCACTGTCAGCGGGCCGCCGGCGAGCCCATCTCGTGTTGATCATGGGCAACCGGTACGCCACGGCCCGGCGTGTTGCGCGACACGCCGACGTTTCCCGTACAGGTTCTCCATGATCAACAGTGGAGTTCGAGCTACGCGAATCGCGGCGTGACCGGGAGTGTCCGAATCTCTTCGGTGTGACCGGGGACCACGAGCACAATGCACATCCTGTGGACAACTGTGTGGACAACAGCCGATCATCCGGGGATAACGACACGGTCACGGAAGTCATCACCGTCGCGGCCAGGTTGCGCGCAGCCTGCCCACCGACCGTCCACCTCCGCGCCACTCCGGCCGACCTGCGCGGACAACGGCTTTCCACACTGTCCACAGCGCTTACTACTACTACTGTTTTTCTCTCTTCAAGAGCTCTGAAAAACAGTTGGTGTGGGGACAACTCTCGAGCTGCCTGCTGGGTCCCGGAGCGGTTGGCCACCCGGTGGTGACGGGGACCGGGAATGGCCGTACGGTGGGACGCCCCGGGCACCGTCGTCCGGCCCGCCGTCGGCGCCCCCTGCCGAGTGGCTCACTCTCGAGTGAGCCGCCCGTGCCCGGGTCGCGCGCCGCAGCGGACCAGGACGGACATCCAGGCTCCGGCAAGCTTTTCCGCAGCAGTGTCGTCAGGCATGGAGGCCGTCGATGAAGTTCCGTGTCGCCCGCGATGACCTCGCCGACGCTGTCGCCTGGGTGGCGAAGTCGCTGCCCAGCCGGCCCCCGGTGCCGGTCCTCGGCGGCATCCTGCTCGAGGTCGACGGGGGCACGCTCACCGTTTCCGGATTCGACTACGAGGTGTCCACCCGCGCCGAGCTGTCGGTCGACGCCGAGGATGACGGCCGGGTGCTCGTCTCCGGACGACTGCTCTCGGAGATCACCAGGGCACTGCCGGCCAAGCCGGTTGACATCGCCGTCGACGGCTCCCGGGTGAGCATCATCGGCGGCTCGGCCCGGTTCACCCTGCCGACCATGCCGGTCGACGACTACCCCCCGCTGCCGGAGATGCCGGCCGCGTCCGGCACCGTCGAATCCGCTGCCTTGGCCGAGGCCGTCGCCCAGTCGGTCGTCGCGGCCGGCCGGGACGACACCCTGCCGATGCTCACCGGGATCCGGATCGAGATCGAGGGGGACAAGCTCACCCTGGCCGCCACCGACCGATTCCGGTTGGCCGTCCGGGAGTTGGGCTGGACCCCGGACGCGCCGGACATGTCCACCGCGGTGCTGGTCCCGGCCCGCACGCTGGCCGACGCGGCCAAGACGCTCGGCGGCGCGGCGCCGGTGACCGTGGCGCTCGGCGAGGGGCTGCTCGGGCTGCAGGCCGGCGGCCGCCGCACCACCGTGCGCCTGCTGGACGTCGAGTTCGTCAAGTACCGTTCCCTGCTGCCCAGCGAGCACACCACCACCGTCGACGTTCCGGTCTCCGAGCTGGTCGAGGCGATCCGTCGGGTCGCGCTGGTCACCGACCGCGGTCACCACCTGCGGATGCAGGTGACCGACGGCATGCTCACGCTGACCGCCGGCGGCGACGACGAAGGCCGCGCGGAGGAGGAGCTTGCCGGTCGAGGCCGACGGCGCCGAGCTGCTGATCGCGTTCAACCCCGGCTACCTGATCGACGGGCTCGGCGTGCTGCACTCGGAGCGGGTGCGCCTGGCGTTCACCACTCCGTCGCGGCCGGCGCTGCTGCTGCCGATGGATTCGGATGGCGCCGTCGACGGGTCGGCCTACCGTTACCTGGTGATGCCGGCCCGGCTGCCCGGCTGACCCACCGCTCGGGCGTACGGCGTCCTCCCGCAACTCCGTCGAAAGGCACCGCGATGCAGATCGGACTCATCGGCCTGGGCAAGATGGGCGGCAACATGGCCGAGCGGCTGCGCCGCGGCGGTCATCAGGTGGTCGGCTACGACCGCAACGCCGACTCGCCGCGTGACGTCGACTCGCTGGAGGACCTGGTCGCCGCGCTGGAGGCGCCGCGGGCGGTGTGGGTGATGGTGCCCGTCCGGCGAGCCCACCCAGGGCCACCGTCGCCTCCCTGGGCGACGTGCTCTCCGCGGGCGACATCATCATCGACGGCGGCAACTCCCGGTACACCGACGACCAGGCTCAACGCCGAGAAGCTGTCCGAGAAGGGCATCCACTACATCGACGCCGGGGTCTCCGGCGGCGTGTGGGGTCTCACCGAGGGCTACGCGCTGATGGTCGGTGGGCCCGACGAGGCGGTCGCCGTCGTGCAGCCGATCTTCGACACCCTCAAGCCGCGCGGGCGACGGCGGGTTCGTGCACGCCGGCCCGGTCGGCGCCGGGCACTTCACCAAGATGGTCCACAACGGCATCGAGTACGGCATGATGCAGGCCTACGGCGAGGGCTACGAGCTGATGAAGGCCGTCGACCTGGTGCCGGACCCGGACACGGTGATGGCCTCCTGGCAGGCAGGGCACGGTGATCAGGTCCTGGCTGCTCGACCTGCTGGTGCGGGCGCTGGAGTCGGACCCCGGTCTGACCGAGATCCGCGGCTACGCCCAGGACTCCGGCGAGGGCCGGTGGACCATCGAGGCCGCGATCCAGAACGCCGTGCCGCTGCCGGTGATCACCGCGGCGCTGTTCGCCCGGTTCGCCTCCCGGCAGGACGAGTCGCCGGCGATGAAGGTCGTCGCCGCCCTGCGCAACCAGTTCGGCGGACACGCGGTCGGCAAGGCCGGCTCCGACGACGCCGTCCCGGTCTCCTGACGCCTGCCCGGCTGCCGCTGTCCGTTGTCCGCGCTCCACGTGCTCATGGTGGCCCCGCTCCCTCGGCTCGACGGGACGTCATTGCGTCACTCCGAGCCCCCCAAGCGCGGAGTCGATCCGCGCAGCACGCTGTCGACCGGCTGAGTAGCGGCCACCCGATGTACGTCAGGCACCTGTCCGTCGCCGACTTCCGGTCCTGGGCAGTCGGTCGACGTGCCGTTCGGCGCCGGGCGTCAACGTGCTCGTCGGGCGCAACGGCGAGGGCAAGACCAACCTCGTCGAGGCGGTCGGCTACCTGGCCACGCTTTCCTCGCACCGGGTGGCCGGCGACGCCCCGCTGATCCGGCGGGGCGCCACCGCCGCGATCGTCCGGGCGGCCGTGGTGTCCGACGATCGGGAGCTGCGTGCTGGAGATCGAGATCACCACCGGACAGGCCAACCGGGCGCGGCTGAACCGGGCACCCTGGGACCAGGGCCGCGCGACCTGCTCGGCGTGCTGCGGACGGTGCTGTTCGCCCCCGAGGATCTGGCCCTGGTCCGCGGCGACCCGTCCGAGCGGCGCCGCTTCCTGGACGAGGTGCTGGTGATGCGCACCCCACGGCTGGCCGGCGTGCGGGCCGACTACGACCGGATTCTCAAGCAGCGCAACACGCTGCTGAAGTCGGCGGCGGCCGCGCGCCGCGGCGGGGACCTGTCGACGCTCGAGGTGTGGGACGAGCACCTGGCCACCATCGGTGCCGCGCTGCTCGGCGCGCGGCTGGCCCTGGTGGCCGAGTTGCGCCCGTATGTCGGCGGCCGCCTACGCCGACCTGGCGCCGACGTCGGAGCCGGTCGACCTGATCTACCGGTCGTCGGCCGGCGACCGTCTCGGGCGCGGCCGGCCGAGGCCGACGCTGCGGGCCGCACTGCTGGCCGAGATCGCGGCAGCGGCGCGCCGCCGAACTCGACCGCGGGATCTCCCTGGTCGGCCCACACCGCGACGAACTGGAGTTGGTGCTCGGGCCCGGGGCCGGCCCGGGGCTACGCCTCGCACGGGGAGTCGTGGTCGTTCGCGCTGGCCCTGCGTCTCGGGTCCTTCGAGCTGTTGCGCTCCGACGGGGTCGATCCGGTGCTGATCCTGGACGACGTGTTCGCCGAGCTGGACGTCGTCCGCGCGCGAACCGGTTGGCTGCGCTGGTGGCAGATGCTGATCAGGTGCTGATCACCGCGGCGGTCGACGAGGACGTCCCCCCCTCCCTGGTCGGAAGCCGCCTCCGGGTGGTCGACGGTACGGTCGCACCGGAATGAGTGCGGATGCGAACCGGCCGGCACAGGCCAGAGATCTTCGTGAACGGCGGTGCCCGGATGACTGAAGTCCCGGACGGCCCCGGGCCAGAATCTGGTACAAGCGGTCAGCTTCCGCGGGGTTCCGACCTGGCCCGGGAGGCCCTGGCCGAAGCCAGGCGCCGCAACGCCGAGAAGCGGAAAGCGGCCGGCCGCACCCCGCTGGTTCGTAGGACGACCCGCGGTGGCCGTCGCCGCTGGTCCGGGGCCGGTCCGGACGCCGGACGGGACCCCCAGCCGTTCGGTGCGGTACTCAAACGCTGGGTCGATCAGGCCGGGGTCGGCGCGGACCTGACCAAGGCACAACTGTTCGGTCGGTGGGACCAGATTGTCGGCCGGGAAGTCGCCGACCACTGCGTACCGGTGTCCTTGGTGGACGGCGAACTGGTGTTGCAGGCCGAGTCCACCGCGTGGGCAACCCAGTTGCGTCTGCTGGCTCCCACCGTCGTCAAGCGGATCAACCAGGAGCTGGGAGACGGTTCGGTACGGCGGATCAGGGCACTGGGCCCGTCCGGCCCGAGCTGGCGATTCGGCGTTCGGCATGTATCCGGGCGCGGGCCGCGGGATACCTACGGCTGACTCGTCCGGGTCGCGGTATCAGGCCGCAACGGACGTTGCTCTTGCAACCGTCGTCCAACCGCGGTGGGTGCCCATCCACCCCCCAGGGAACCGCCGCGGTTGGCGATCCGTCGGAGCAGGAATTCGGCCGACAGCGCACCCGCCGACCCGCAGCCAGCCAGTCCTTGGAGCACAGAGTCATGACCCTCGTCGCGCCAGTCATCAACGATGTTCCTGCCCTGTCCCGTGCCGCGCGCACCGCAACCCATCGCCACGAGGTCGGCAACACGGTGCTGCACAGCGCGCTGCGCCGCGACTTCGCCCGGGCTGCCCGGATGCTCGGTGGCAGGCCGGATGCCAAGCACCGTCGGGCGCTGGCCGCGCACCTGCAGTGGATGCTGCAGGTGCTGCACCACCACCACACCGTCGAGGACACGGCGATCTGGCCGGCCGTGCTGCGCCGGCGCCCCGACCTGAGCGGACTGGTCGACGAGTTCGAAGCCGAGCACGACGCCCTGGATGCGGCCGCCCGCAACCTCAGGGACGCGACCCTCACCTGGTCGTACGACGGCAGTGACCGGCGCCGCGAAGAACTCGTCGATGCCCTGACCCGGCTGGTCGGGGTACTCGACCAACACCTGGAGCACGAGGAGGACGAGGCCATGCCAGTGGCGTGCTCGGTGCTCACCGAGGCCGACTGGAAGTCGATCGAGGTGACGATCGCCGCAGGCACTCCGACCATCCGGGACCGGGCCAGGACGATGTACTGGATGCTCGACGGGCTCGATGCCCGGCGCGAGAACGTCATGCTGGGCCAGGTCCCGACCCCGGCCGTGTGGTTGCTCCGGGCGGTGTACTTCGGCAAGGAGCGCGCGCGGACCGCAGCGCTCTGGACCTGAGCGGACGACCCCTCGAAAGCGGCGTCAGCCACCTGCGGGTGGGTGGCGCCGCCTTCGTATGCACCAGGGTCGGTTCCCCGCGTCCGACTGGGCGCCGGCAGGTCCTTACGCTGGGAGTCATGGGTGCAGAATCGACGGTCGCTGCGGCCGCTGTCAGCGTCTGGGGCCCCGCGACCTGGCTGGCGTCGGAGCAACGCGGCGCGGTGACCGAGCTGGCTGTCGAGTTGGAGGACCTCGGCTGCCACCGGCTGTGGATCGGCGGTGGCCAGCAGCCTGGGCGTCTCCGACGCATACGCGGACATCCTCGGTGCGACCGACCGGATGGGGGTCGCTTCGGGCATTCTGAACTTCTGGATCAACGCACCCGGGGAGGTCGCCGAGTACGTCGCCGGGCTGGAGACACGGTTTCCCGGCCGTTTCCTGTTGGGGATCGGCAACAGTCACGCCACGATCGTCCAGGCCGGCGGCCGGCGGTACGACAAGCCATATTCGGCGACCGTCGACTGGCTCGACCGACTCGACGCTGTCGGCCAACCGGCGGCCGGCCCTCGGCGACGGGTGCTCGCCGCACTCGGACCCCGAATGCTGCGATTGGCCGCCGACCGGAGCGTCGGCGCCCACCCGTACTTCAGCACGGTCGAGCACACCCGGTTCGCCCGCGATGAGCTCGGCGTCGGTCCGCTGCTCGCACCCGAGGTGGCCGTCGTACTGGAGAGTGATCCCGACGTCGCCCGCCGGACCGCCAGGGCCTACATGGGTCGGTACCTCGTGCTGCCCAACTACACCAACAACCTGCGCCGATTTGGTTGGGACGACGACGATTTCGTCGACGGTGGCAGCGACCGCCTGGTCGACGCACTCATCCCGTGGGGCGACGAAGCAGCCGTCGCCGCGGGCTTGCGGGCGCATGCAGACGCCGGCGCCGACGAACTCGTCATACAGGTGTTGCCGTCGGGCCCGGCGCGGCTGCCCGCCGAGGAGTTCCGTCGGCTCCTGCCGGCCCTGCTGCCCACCTGACGTCGACACCACCGGCTCGTGTGTGCCTGTCCCAGGTTCGGCGCCACTGCACAGTGGGTGGTCACTGACCTGTGCCGCACGCACACCCGCGTCCGCCCTAGGCCTTCCTAGGGTGACCTGCATCGGTTCCAGCACCCTGCCGAGAGGGGATTCGGATGACCCAATACCGCGTGGCCATGGACATCGGCGGCACGTTCACCGACGTGGTCACCTACGACGAGGCAGCCGGCGTATTCACCGCCGGGAAGGCGTCCGACCACGCCGGGCAATCTGTCCGATGGGGTGCTGGCCGGTCTCGGAGCGGTGGTCGACCGTCCGCGGCCGACATCGCCTTCCTGGTGCACGGGACGACGCAGGGGCTCAACGCCTTCCTCGAGCGACGCGGCGTTCCAGGTGCTGCTGCTGGCCACCGACGGGGTCGAGGACGCTATCACATCGCCCGCGGCCCGCGGACCCGGCTTGTACGACCTGCACTACCGCAAGCCGACGCCGCTCGTCCCGCGACGCGACGTGGTCGGCATCGGCGGGCCGGATCGGCCTACGACGGCACCGAGCTCGACCCGCTCGACGAGGAGGCCGTGCGGTGGCCGCGGCGCGCGCGCCGCGAACGGCGGGCTCGGCGCGATCGCGGTCGCGTTCCTGTTCAGCTACGCCAACCCGGCGCACGAGCTGCGGGCCCGGGAGATCATCCTGCGAGGAACTGGGCGAGGACTTCACCGTCTCGCTGTCGCACGAGGCGGCCAAGGAGTGGCGCGAGTACGAGCGCACCGTCCTCGGCGGTCGTCGAGGCCTACACCGGCCCGATCGTCCGTCGCTACCTGCTGGACTCGGAGCAGCGTCTGACCGACCACGGGCTGCCGTCCCGCTGCACGTCATGCAGTCCATCCGGCGGCATCCTGACCGCCGAGTCGGCGCGGCGCGAGCCGCTGCAGACGTTGCTGTCCGGCCCGGTCGGCGGCGCGATCGCCTGCGCGGAGCTGTCGCGTGTCACCGGCCGGCCGCACCTGATCGGCGTCGACATGGGCGGCACGTCAGCTTCGACGTCTCGCTGATCGTCGACGGCGAGCCGGACGTCATCGGCGGAGGCGCAGCTCGAGGGCCTGCCGATGCTGATGACGCGTCGTCAACATCCACACCGTCGGCGCCGGTGGCGGCTCGGTCGCCTGGACCGAGGCAGGCGGACTGCGGGTCGGGCCCGCGCTCGGCCGGTGCGCGGCCGGGCCCGGCCTGCTACGGCCGCGGCGGGACCGAACCGACGGTCACCGACGCCAACCTGGTGCTCGGCCGCATCGACCCGGAGCGGCTTCGCCGGCGGCCAGATGACACTCGACACCGAAGCGGCCACGACGGCGGTCGACCGAGCTCGGCACCGAGTTCGGCTCTGCGACGCGTCGAACGATGGCCGAGGGCATCTGCGATGTGGCCAACTCCAAGATGGCGCAGGCGATCCGGACGATCACGGTGTCGCGAGGCATCGAACCGCGCGACTCTGCCCTGGTCGCGTTCGGCGGCGCCGGCCCGATGCACGCGGTGTTCCTGGCGCGGGAACTGGGCATCAGCGAGACCATCGTGCCGCGCTTCCCCGGCGCGTTCTCGGCGTGGGGCATGCTGCAGACCCGGATCCGCGGACTTCACCGAGCCGTACTTCCGCCTGGACGCCGATCTCGACGCCGCCGACATGGCGGCAGAACCTGGCCGACGGATGGAGGACGACGCGGCCGCGACCCTGGCGAGGAGGGAGTGCGGCCCGAGCACCGCACGTCGCGCACGCGGTCGACATCCGCTACGCGGCAGCAGGAGTACACCCTGACGGTGCCGCTGGAGAGCGCCGACCGAGCCCGCCGGACGAGGACTTCCTCAAGGCGTCGCCGAACGGTTCGCCAAGATGCACGAAGGCCGTTACGGCCACGCCAATCTGGGCGCACCGATCGAATTGGTGACGCTGCGCACCGCCGGCTGCGGCGACCTCGGCAAGCCGGCACCGCAGGCCTGGCCCGCCGGCGTCCGCGACCCGATTTCCCGCACGAGGTCCGTCCGGTCGTGTTCGCCGGCGAGCAGCATCGACACGGTGGTCGTGCACCGGGACGAGCTGTTCGCCGGCCACCGGTTCGAGCGGACCCGCGGTGATCGTCGAGGCCACCGCCACCACCGTCGTCCCGCCCGGCTACGACGTCACCGTCGACGAGCATCGGGTCCCTGATCGTCCGCGCACAGCAACGAGGTGTGAGATGTCCGCAGCAGACCACCGACCGTCGCATCGACCCGGTCACCGTCGAGATCATCCGCAACGCGCTCAACGCCGCCGCGGACGACATGAACGCCACCCTCATCCGCTCGGCGTACACGCCGATCATCTACGAGTGCGGCGACTGCGTCGTCGCCCTGCTCGACGCCGACCACCAGGTGCTCGGTCAGTCGGCCGGCCTGCCGATCTTCCTCGGGAACCTGGAGACCTGCACCCGGGCGACCGAGGAGCGGTTCGGCCGGGAGGTCTGGGAGCCGGGCGACGTCTGGATCCTCAACGACATCCTACCTCGGCGGAACACATCTCAACGACGTGACGATCTTCGGCCCGGTGTTCGTGGGCGAGGACCCTGGTCGGGTTCACCGCCACACGGGCGCACTGGATCGACGTCGGCTCCAAGGATCCCGGTGGCTCGATGGACTCGATCAACATCTTCCAGGAGGGCCTGCGGCTCGGCGCGATGAAGCTCGTCGAGGGCGGCAAGCACGTCCGCTCGGTGATGGACACCATCGCCTACCAACGTGCGCTTCCCGTACCCGACCAGCGGCGACATGCACGCGATGATCGCCTGCATCACCATGGGCGAGAAGCGGTTGCAGGAACTCGTCGCCCGGTTCGGTCTGCGAGACCCTCGAGGCGGCCAGGGACGAGATCTTCCGGCAGACCGAGGAGTTGGAGCGCGCCGTCATCGCGGCCATCCCGGACGGCGTCTACCGGCCGAGGGTGTGCTCGACAACGACGGGATCGACCTCGACACCCCGATCCCGATCCGCTTGACGGTGACGGTGTCCGGGCGAGACCATCGACTTCGACGTCACCGGAAACCGCCGACCAGACGGTCGGCCCGGTCAACTGCGGTGTGGCACAGGCGGTCTCGGCGTCTGCGGGTGGGCTACAAGCTGCTCGTCAGCCCGGACCTGCCCGGCAACGGCGGCTCCTTCCGCTCGATGACCACCCAGGTCCGCGAGGGCTCGGTGCTCGGTGCAGTCGCCCCGGCCGCCTGCCAGTGGTACTTCTCCCACCTCGGTCTGCTCATCGACATGGTCGCCAGGGCGCTCGCCCCGGCGATGCCGGACCGGGTGGCCGGCGCGAGCCACGGCGACTCGATGATCATCCTGACGTCCGGCGTCGATCCACGGACGCAGTCGTGACTTCGTCAGCCTGGAGGCCACCGTCGGCGGCTGGGGTGCCTGGGACGGATCCGACGGCGAGAGCGCGCTGATCAACAACGTCAACGGCTCGCTCAAGGACATCCCGATCGAGGTGCTACGAGACCCGGTATCCGTGGCGGATCAACGAGTACCGGATCCGACCGGACTCCGGCGGTGCGGGCCGGTGGCGCGGCGGCAACGGGGTGGTGCGCGAGTACGAGGCGCTCACCGACTGTCCGTTGTCGCTGTGGTTCGAACGTTCCCGTCAGCCGGCCTGGGGTCTGTTCGGCGGCGAGGACGCCATCGGGCCGGAGGTGGTGATCAACCCCGGCGGGCCGGACGAGCGGCGGATGCTCAAGGTCAACGGTCTCAAGGTGCACGAGGGTGACGTGATCCGGTGCTCCACCGGCGGTGGCGGCGGTTTCGGTGACCCCACCGAGCGCCAGGCGGAAGCGGTCAAGACCGACGTGGCCGACCGTCACGTCACCGAGGAGATGGCCCTGCGGCGGTACGGCATCGCGACGGAACTGTAGACCTGCCCGCGGTCCCGATGCGCGGTCGCCTCCCGGCGGTCAGCTCCAGCGGGCGACCAGGGCATGGCACAGGACGTGCAGGGCCAGGCGCTGTTCCGGGTCGTCGGGCCGGAGCCCGAGTTCACGGGCTCTGGCCACCCTGGACAGGACCGTGTTGCGGTGCACGCCCAGTGCCCGGCGGCCTGGGACAGCGAGCCGCCGGCGTCCAGCACGGCCAGTACGGTGCGCGCCAAGGCGTCCCGGTCCTTCGCCGCGACGAGGTCGGGCAGCACCAGATCGGCGACCTCGGCGATCCGGTCGGCGGGCAACCAGGCCAGCGTGGCCAGCACGCCGACCTGCTCGAACCACTGCACAGCGCCGGCACCGGCGGAGGCCGCGGCATAGGCGGCGAGTCTGGCCTCGGAGGCTGAGCGGACGACTCCGAGCGGTCCAGGATGGGCGCGTCCGATGCCGACCGCCAGCCCTAGACGCCCAGCGATCTCGACGATGCCGGGCAGCGCCTTTCGCATCGCGGTCGGCCGGTCGGTCGGCGTCGTCGACCAGGACACCCACCCGTCGTCGTCTCGGGCGATCGGCCAGTCGACGAGGTGCCGGGCCCACGCCGACCGCACCAAGGTGCCCGCCTCTGGGGTGGTGTCGGCGTCCAGCGGGAGCAGCCACACGGCCCGATTGTTGCCGCTGACCTTCCAACCCAGTTCACTGCGCCAGACGGGCTGATCGCCCTGCTGGTGGATCGAGGCCTCCGTCATCGGCGCTGGGCCCGGCGTTGCCATCCGACGCAACCGATCGAAGGCGGCCCGCTCTTCGGCCATCAGTTCGGCCGGCGCGAGCCGGCTCTGCGCCCACGCCGCCAGGAGCGGCTGCCGGGCCAGCCGCAACAGTGACTCGACGATCACGGCGTCGCCGGACGTGCCGTCGTCGATGGTGGCCACCAGCTCTGCCCACACCCGGCCCGACGCGGCGGCCACCGGCACCTCGAGACGAGTGTCCGGTCCGGCTGCTGCGGCGGCTGATCGCCCGGCGATCACCGCCGACCCGTCGACCAGGGCCACCGGAATGCCCGGCAGCTCGCTGTTCAGCACACCGAGGATGCCGCGGACGGTCGACTCGTCCGCCAGCCGCTCTGCGCACCGGGCCATTCGCAACGCTCGGGCCGAGGCCGGCGCGCTGATCTGCCCGGCAACCGTGAGCGCCGTGGTCACCGGATCGTCGGCGCTTATCAACAGGGTGATACCGAGACGTTCGGCCAGCACCCGACTCGAAGTGCTCATCGCCGGGCGGGGACCACGACACCGGCGGCATTGCGTTCCCAGGCCACCTGCAGTGCCGCGGCCAGGGACCAACCTCCGGCCGCGGCCTCGCCGTGCAGCACCGCAAGCGAGTGCGGAGCCAGCCTGCGCAGGCGGTCGAACGTCTCGGTCAGGTCGACCGCCGCCACCGTGCGATCGACGTTGCCGCGGTGACCGATCTCGGCCCGGGACAGGGGTTCGACCTGCAACAGTTCGGCCAGGGTCAGCGGCCGCATCGATCCGGTGGCGCCGGTGCCCGTCCGCCCGCTCATCGCTGCCGCGGATGGGGCAACGCGGATGCCGTGGGTGGCCGGGCCGACCATCGCCAGACCCTGCGGCGAGTACCAGGCCGCATCCGCCGGGGTGGCGACGATGTCGACGACGGTGCCCGGCTGCAGGCTGTCGAGAGAGGCCACTCGCCCCGATAGCACGTCGACCAGGCAGATCAGATCAGGCGTGGCCGCCGCCAAAGCGCCATCGGCGAACACTGCGACGATCTCGCTGCGCAGTTCCAATCGGAAGAGCCTCCCGGGCCCCGAGGTCTCGGTGAGGATGACGCTCGACGGATGCGCGGGAATGGTCACGTCGTTCGGCCGGCTCAGGTGCTCGAGCTCGACGATCCGGCCCCGACCGATCCGGCGACAGCCGGTGAGAACGGACAGCCTGGTGAGCAGCGTCTCGGCATCCCGAGTATCGAGCAGCAGCCTGCCGACGTTCAACAGCCGGCTGACCGTTCCGATCAGCAGCGCATCGCGTAGCCGGCCGACGGGAGCCGGGTAGCCGACGAAGGCCGCCCATCCACCGAGGACCTCGACGGATCTACGCGCGAGGGCGTCGACCCGGTACGGCAGATCCGCGGTGAGCACGACGGTTTCGCCGGTCGCTCCACACATCACCACCGGGCTGGGCGCGATACCGCCAAGGTGCATCGCGGTGTGGTGCATGAGCGCAAAGGTCCGGCCCATGCCGTCACCGTCCAGCAGTGGAACGCCTAGCTGGGCGGCGGCGGCAATGGGTACCACGGCGCTGATGGTGGCGGCCGCCAAAGGGTACAACGCTCCGAATCGGTGCCCAACGGTCCGCTCCAGTTGCTGGACGCCGACCATGAACTCGTCGCCCGCCGGGGGCAGGTCGGCCATGGCTGCGCCGGAACCAATGCAGCACAACGATGCCGCCCAGACATCCGGGGCGACGTTGTCCGGCCGCACGACCGAGACCGGTCCGTTGTCCTCCAGCAGACCGGCCACCCAGGACAGGATGGTCGTTCGACTCGCTTCGCCGACCGCCGGCGCATAGAAGGTGGCACCCTCGTAGAACGCCGGCAGATCCGCCGCGGCGATAGCCGTTGTGGTGCCGACATAGCCGGTCGTCACCGTTTCTCCCGGACCGCATCGCGGATGGCGGCCGGCGACCCGGACCCGGAGCCGGACCGTGCCGGACGGGGAGTACGGCACGGCGACGGTCGACACATCTACGAACTCCGCGGTACCCGGTGCCGTTCCGTTCGCGATCGCGATCGCTACCGCACGCTCTCTGGCGGCCTGTCGGATCCGGTCGAGCTGATCCTGGTTCTCGATCTGGGCGATCTCGTCGAGCCAGGCCGCGGGCCGACTGAGGGCGGCGTCCGGCGGCGGCCAATTCGTCCGGGTCGTCGTTGTTGATCACCAGCGGGGTCGCCCCCACGTCATCGTCGTCCACATAGCCGGTGAACGGAGCCAGTTGGGCGGTGGGGATGACCAGGTCGGCCGCAAGTGCGGTGGTCAGGTACGGCTGTGCCGAGACCAGGCCATCGCGCACCTCGCCGATGAACGGAACCCCTACCGGGTCCGATTCCGGATGGCCGACGGTGAGGACGACACGACAGTCGCTGTGCCCGGAGCGGTGCGCGGCGGCGAGCATGCGCAGTGCGGGGGCGGACTGGAGCACGGAAACCGGATGGGTGCGCAGCGCCGTCAGAGTGGTCAACCCGCCGTCACCGCGGCCGATCATCACCGGCACCTCGGGCAGCCGCCGTGTGGCATCCAGCAGTTGGCCGGCCAGCCGACCCGCCACCCCCGACAAGGCGGCATCCAACACGACCGTCGCCTCCCGCGGCGCGAGCCCGAGACCGCCGAAGTCGCCGGCAATGGAGATGTGCGTGTCGGGGAACGCGAACTGCAACAGGTCGGCGACATCGCGCTCGTGCCGACTCTGTGCCGCCGACCCGGTGGCTAGCACCGCGATGCCCTTGGCGCTGGCCAGCTCTGGTCGATCGCAGAGCAGGGCAGCCGCGGCTACGTCCAGATCGGCGAGGTCGCGTCCATACAGGTCGTGACCGCCGCGAACGGTGAACCGGTGGGCGATCAGGTGCTCGACCCGCGGAGACGGATGACCGGCAAGCACCCGGTCTATGGCTGGGCGGGGGGTGATGCGGACCATCACCACCGGGTCGGCTGTGCCGTCGACCACTCCGGCGGCCAGCAGTTCGCTCAGGTCGACCCCGATCATCTGGATGTCGTGCAACGGGCCGAGGGCGTCGAGCAGCGCCGCCGGATCCGGAGCATCCAGATGGACGACGCTGTCCACCTCGCCGTCCGTGAGTGTCACCACGGTTCCGTGTCCCGGACGCAGGCTCATCCCGATCCGCCGGTCTCGCACTGGACCGCCGGTGGCGACCGGAGAACGGGACGGGACCGGTTGCATCACCGCCCCAAACTATCCGCGTCGGCCGTTGGCTCTGGTCATGTTGCCCGCCGGCGGAGGAACTGGTCGACCGTCACCGCCAGCAGGATCAGCAGGCCCTGTACGACCTGCTGATAGGTGGTGTCCCAACCGAGCAGGTTGAATCCGTTGCCGATCAGGGTGAGCAGCACGGCACCGACGACGCCGCGCCAGACCGCACCCTCTCCGCCGAGGATACTGGTGCCGCCGATCACGGCGGCGGCGATGGCCGACAGCTCCATCCCGGTGGCCATGCTCGACTGCGCGGATCCGGCCCGAGACGACAGGATCAGGCCGGCCAGCGCCGAGCAGATCCCGCTGACCACGAAGACGGCGATCTGCACCTGGCCGACCCGGACGCCGGACAGTCTCGCCGCCTCGGCGTTGCCGCCGACGGCGTAGATACGCCGGCCGAAGGTGGTGGCCGCCACCATGATCCCTATGATCGCCACCACGACGATGAAGACCCACGTCGCCGACGTCAGACCGAAGAGCGACGGCCAGGTCAACATGCCCCAGTCCTCGGCCTGATCGGCCAGTGGATAGGCGATGGCGCCGGCGGTGACGACCACAGCCAGCCCGCGATACACGATGCTGGTGGCCAGCGTCGCGATGAACGAGTTGACGCCACTGCGCACGACGATGTTCCCGGTGAGCAGGCCGAGGAACGCGCCGGCGACGATCGCAGCCAGGAAACCGAGCGGGACCGAGGAGATCCGGGCCGACCTGCACACCGACGATGGCCGAGACGGCGAGACTGGCACTGGCCGTGCAGGTCGAATACTCCGGCGAGGATGCAGACGGTGGCGCCGGTGGCTAGCAGACCCGAGCGCGGACACCTGGTCCAGCACGTTGACCAGGTTCGAGGTGGTCAGGAACGTGTCGGTAGAGAGCGACAGCGCGACCATGATGGCGATCAGCAGCGCGATCACGATGCCGTAGTCGCGCAGCCGCGCGCCGCGTCGGACCTTGGCGCTACCCCGTAGCCGCGGCCACCGGGTCCTGGGTAGGCGTAGTGATACTCACGACCTGGTCTCCGTTCGGGGATCGACACGGTGCCATCGGGAGGTGCCGACGGCGACGCGGGAGGGCGGTCGGGCGGCATCGTTGCCGGGTCTGCCGGCGTTCGGTTCCGGTCACCGAATGCGGCGGCGATCACCGTCTCGCGCGGCGTGCCGCGGTCGAACTCCGCCGACCAGGCGTCCGCCGCCGGAGCACCAGCACGCGGTGCGAGAGCTCCAGCAGCTCCTCGATCTCCGAGGAGACGATGACCACCGCCAGACCCTCGGCGGCGAGGTCGACGACGAGTCGGTGGATGGCTGACTTGGCCGCGATGTCGACGCCGCGGGTCGGTTCGTCGATCAGCAGGACCTGCGGCTCTCGCAACAACCACTTCGCGAACAGCGCCTTCTGTTGGTTGCCGCCGGACAGCGTTCGGATCGGGGCGTCCGGGCTGAGCGGCCCGGATGTCGACCGCCTTGGAGATCTTCGCTACGGCCGAGTTCTCGTTGCCGCGGCGGACCAGCGGTCCGATCGTCCGCCGGCTCAGCGAGGCCAGGGCGATGTTCTCCCTGACCGATCTGCCCAGCACCAGCCCCTGCTCCTTGCGCGACTCGGGAACCAGGGCGACGCCGGCCCGCATGGCTCTTGCGGGGTCATCGCTGCGAGCAGCGTGCCATCCACCTCGATCACGCCCGAGGTGGCGCGGTCGGCGCCGAACAGTAGCTGCAGCGTCTCGCTGCGTCCGCTGCCGACCAGGCCGGCGATGCCGAGGATCTCCCCGGCACGGACCTGCAGGTCGACGTCCTGGATGGCGCCGCCGGGACACGCCGGTGGCGCGCAACCGGACCGGCGCGTCGTCGGGCACCGGTCGGGGCGTCGGGTAGAGCACGTCGATCTGCCGACCGACCATGTGCCGCACCAGCTCTGCGCTGGTCAACCGGTCGGCGTCGTCGGTCACCACATGTGCGCCGTCGCGCAGCACGGTGATCCGGTCGGACACCGCGAGTACCTCGTCGAGGAAGTGGGACACCAGCAGGATCGTGGTGCCGTCGGCGGCCAGGCGGCGGATCAGGTCGAGCAGGTTCCGCTTCTCGTGTTCGGCCAGGACCGCGGTCGGCTCGTCCATCGCGATCACCCTCGCACCGCGGCCGAGTGCTCGCAGGATCTCCACCTGCTGCTGGGCCCCGATCGACAGCCGGTCTACGCGCTCACTCGGGTCCAGGTCGAATCCGGTGATCGCGAGCAGGTCGGTGAAGCGTCGACGGTCGTCGCGGCGGCGGGCGAATCCGGCGGTGTTCGCCCAGCGCCCGAGGAAGACGTTCTCCAGGACGGTACGAGCCGGCACCAGCGCTCCCTTCTTGCGAGATCAGGCTGACTCCATGGGAAATGGCGTCTCGTGGGGTGACCAGCGTCGCCGGCTACCTGGTCGAACTCGATCGATCCGGCGTCGGCCCGGATCGCCCCGCCCAGGATCTTGAGCAGGGTGCTCTTGCCCGCGCCGTTCTCCCCGACCAGGCTGTGGATCTCCCCGGGCGGGATGTCCAGGTCAATGTCGTGCAGCACGGTGACGCCGCTGTAGCTCTTGCCGACGCCACGAACCGCGATCGTCGGCGCGCGTCGCTGGGTTCCGATCGGTGACAACGCAGCCTCCTCGCGATGGTGGGGACGGGCGATCCGGGCCGGGCGTCGGCCCGGATCGCCCGCCGGTCGCGTCGACTCGACGGCGCGCTCGGCCGAGGCTCAGTCCGAGTACTCCGCGGTCTGGCCCGCGATGGCGTCCTTGGTGCCCAGCGACATGTACGAGGTCAGCGTCCGGGCGTCGGTCGAGGTCGGAACGTCGGCACCGCGGGCCTTCGCCAATCCGAGTTCGGTGGCCACCTTGCCCTCCGTCTTCTCCGGGATGACATAGGTGCCGTACCACTTACCCGAATTGATGCCCTCGAACGCCTGGGTGGATCCGCCGTTGCCGACGAACAGGATGTTCTTGCCCTCGGCCAGCGGCGCAGCGCCCTCGATGGCCTGTGACGAGCCGATGACTACGTTCACGTCGGGGTGCGCCTGCAGCACGTTCTGGAACGCGGCCCGTCCGGAGTCCGGGGTGTACCCGCCGACCACGCTGGCGACCAGCTCGTTGCCGCCGGCCTTGATTCCGTCCTCGGCCGCCTTGGTCCGGGCGGCGTCCAACGGGTAGTTCGCGAAGCCCTGCAGGTACGCGACCTTGCACGGGGTGACGGCCAGCTGCTTGCAGGCGCCGGTCGACAGGTCGGCGAGGCCCTGACCGTTGATGGTCGGTGCGTCGACGATGGAGATCACGCCGGGCACCTGAGCCTCGGTGGTGTCGTACTTGCCACCGACCGGGGTGAACTCGACGACCACGGTGATGCCGGCGGCCAGGGCCTGCTTGATCGGCTGTACGACGGCCGTCCCGTCGTTGGCCTGGATCACCATCACGTCGAACCGCTTGCTGGTCACCGCATCCTGGATCTGGTTGACCTGGGTAGGTCCGTCGAAGTTCGGGTCGAGGAACTCAGCGGTCGCGTTGTTCTCCTTCGCCGCCTCCTGTACGCCGGCCCAGGTGGCCTGGGCGAACGAGTTGGCCTTGGCGAAGCCGAAGTATCCGACTCGGCAGTGCCTTGCCCTCGGGCACTGCGACAGCGGTGAAGACGGCTCCCGAGGAGCCGGCGGACGAGCCCGAGGCGCCCGAAGACCCCGACGTCTCGCTGGAGGAGCCCGGCGCGGACGCGGACCCGGTGTCCGCGGTCGACGAGTCCGTGCTCGAGGCCGCCGCCGTGGAGGCTGCGGCGCTGGTCTCGGCCGTGGTGGCCGCTGCGGTTGACGTGTTGGTGGCGGTGGACGGGCGGCTGCACGCTGACGCACCGAGTACGAGTCGCGACCGTGGCGCCGATGACCGCGAGGCGACGATGGGTGTTTCGAGTGGGGGTCACAGCTGCTCCTGATCGTGGGTGGGGAGACGGGGGTGGTGGCGAATGTGCCGCCGGGCCAGAGTTGTCGGTCCCGAACGGTCGTGGTCAGGCGTGATCGTCCGGTACCGGTTCGAGCAAGGTTCCGGTGATCTGTTCACCGGCGCGCAGATCGAGCAGGTTGCGCAGATCGCCGGCGACGGAGGATCGCCACGGGTCGGCGACCCAGCCGCGGTAGTCGGCAGGAGTCTCCCAGTCGGCGAACACCATGTGGGTGTACGGTCGGTGAACTCGATGCCGGGTCCGCGGCGGGATCCGGCACCGTCGGGAGCAAGCGCCAGAGGGTGCTGTCGAGGCAGCCGGGGAACCGACGCGCCCGGTCGAGAATGCCGCGTTCGCGGTAGAAGTTCTCGAGCGGAACGGCCGCGCCAGGGCCGGCTATCAGCGGCAGCACACTGCGGATCATCGATCCTCCTGACTGGTGAGAGGACTGGGGTTGCAGAGCATGCTGGTACTCCACTGTCGCGGGCCGATGTGCTGCGGCGCACACTCCAGGACCCGCTGGGTGTGCTCTGTCATCCAGTTGACGCACGGATCGACACGGCTTCGCGCAGAGTCGGGTCGACGCGGCAATACAGGGAGCAATCTCGGCGTACCGAGCCGGCTCCGGACCCATTGTGGGAAATTTGTTGTAGGCCTTGAAGTTTCTCGAAGGAAACGCGCATCGCGCCGAGACCTGCGGCGGTCATCAGTGAGCTCGGACGCATCCGGTCAGCTCGTTGACACTGTTCGGACGGCCGTGCCACGGTTACCCACCGACAAGTGAGTTCCTACGGCGCGGCGGCCGCGTGAGCTCTCCGTCCACGAGCGGCGATCACCGCCGCCGGCCGTGTGTGCCCTGCACAAACGTCGTCATCCATTGGTGGACAACAGGTTCGATGCGCATTCCGCCCGGCACCTCGCCCAGGGCCGACCGGCGGGCCCGGCGCTTCGATCCGAATGGAACGGACAGAAAGGTACAACTGACCATGGCACGAAGCCGGGTCGCCGTCGACGTAGGCGGCACCTTCACCGATGTCGTCGAACTGCAGCCGGAAACTGGCGAGCTGCGGTTCGACAAGGTTCCCACCACGCCCGCCGAGCCGACCAAGGGCGTCCTGGACGCGTTGGACCTGGTTTCCACCGGTCCAGAGGGCGTCGGCGCCATCGACACCTTCACCCACGGCACCACGCTCGGCCTCAACGCATTGCTGACGCGAAATGGCGCCCGGATGGCAGTCATCGGCACCAAAGGATTCCGGGACGTATACCTGCTCGGTCGGACCGACCGGCGAACGAACTACGACATCAAGTATCGTCCGCCGAAGCCGCTCCTGGAGCGCTACGACACCTTCGAGGTCGACGAGCGCATGCTGTTCGACGGGTCCGTGCACCGGTCCATCGACGAAGCGGACGCACGGGCGGTGGCCAGGACCGTCGCCGCGCGTGGGTATGACTCGGTCGCGGTGGCCTTCCTTCATTCATATGCGAATCCGGCGCACGAGCAGCGGATGCGGGAGGTTCTGGCCGAGGAGGCCCCAGAGGTCGTTGTCACCGTTTCGCACGAATTGTCCAGGGAGTACCGGGAGTACGAGCGGACCAGCACGGCCGTCCTCGACGCCTACGTCAAACCGATCGTGCGGCGCTACCTGGAGCGTCTCGAGGGCGAACTGGACACCCGCGGATTCACCGGCCGATTCCTGATGACCCGGTCCGGGGGCGGCGCCATGACCGCGCACACCGCAAGGGAGCAGCCGGTGTCGCTGATCCTGTCCGGCCCAGCCGGCGGGGTGATCGGCGCGGTGGCACTTGCGGAATTGCTCGGTTTGCCGAACCTGATCACCGTCGACATGGGTGGCACCAGCCTCGACGCCTCTCTCGTGCTGGACGGAAAACCGGTGTTGTACCAGGGCGCCGAGTTCGAACAGATGCCGATCAACACGCCCTCGCTCTACATCCACACCATCGGGGCGGGCGGTGGCTCGCTGGTCTACCTGGATGAGGCCGGAGCACTGCAGGTCGGGCCGGCGAGCGCCGGGGCTGATCCGGGTCCGGCGTCATACGGACGCGGCGGTGCCCGGCCCACGTTCACCGACGCGGCCCTGGCGATCGGCTATCTCGGTTCGGAGACGCCGTTGGGCGGGCGGCTCACGCTCGACCGGGAGAAGGCCGTCGATGCGCTCGCACCGATCGCGGCAACTCTGGGCATGACGGTGAGTGAACTGGCCCACGGTGTGGTTCGCATCTCCACCACCAAGATCATGGGTGCGGTCAGAGCCATCACCGTAGACGTCGGCCGTGACCCGAAGGACTTTGCGCTGCTGTCCTTCGGCGGGGGCGGCGGCCTGGTCGCGGTCGATGTCGCCGAGGCACTCGGCATCCCGACGGTCATCGTGCCGCCCGGTCAGGGCGCGTTTTCGGCATTCGGCATGCTCATGGCCGATGTCCAGCACGATGCGTCCCGGACGATGGTCGCCCCGCTCGCCGAGCTGGATCTGGAGGAGGTCGAGCGCCAGTTCGCCGAGATGGCAGCCGAGACTTCGAAGGAGTTGGACGCGGAGGGCTTCCCGGCCGATCGACGCGCCGACAGCCGTCGGGTGGACGTGCGCTACAGCGGGCAGGAACATTCGGTCACCATCGACTATCCCGACGGCGACCAGGAGACCGTGCGCTCTGCCGTCGACAAGAATTTCGCCGAGTTGCACGAGCGGCAATACGGACACACCATGACCGACCCGGTGGAGGTGACCACAGTGCGCCTGCGATCCACCGGTTCGATGGACCGGCCGGAACTGCCGACGGTGGCAGTCCGCCCGTCCGGCGACGTCCTCGAAGCCGAAGGCACTCGGGACGTGTACGTCTCGGCGACCGAGCCGGCGCGTCCCCTATGCGCTGTACACGCGCGAGACCCTGGCTTCGGGCGACGAGATCTCCGGGCCGGCCGTCGTCGCAGAACACACCGCCACCACTGTGCTGCACCGCGGCGACCACCTGGTGGTCGGCACCTACGGCGAACTTGTGATCACCGTCGGCGGCTCGGCTGCCACGAAAGGAGCGTCATGACCGAAACCGTCGAGAACCGGGTCGGCGATAATTCGTCCGAGGTCGGCGCCGAAGCGGAGGTCCCGTTGGTGGATGCGATCACCGTCGAGATCATCCGTCACGGTCTGCTGGCCGCGGCCGAGGAGATGGCCCGCAACCTGTGCCGCACCGCCTATAACACTGTCGTTTACGAGATCCACGACTACGGCATCGGGATCCACGACGCGCAGGGTGACGTGGTTGCCGACGCACCGGGCATCGCCGTGTTCACTCGTGGCAACGATCACGGGATCAAGCGCGCGGTCCAGTTCGTCGGGGAGGCGAACATGAGGCCCGGTGACGTGTTCCTGCTGAACTTCCCGTACTGGTCGAGCGCCCACACACTGGACCCGTTGGTGTTCGCGCCGATCCACAGCGACAGCCGGCTCATCGGGTTCGCGTCCTGTCGGGTGCACGTCCTTGACCTCAAGCAGAAGGACGCCGGGTACGTGTTGGACTCCACCGACATGTCGCAGGAGGGACTGTTCTTCCCCGCCGTGCGGCTGTACCAGGCGGGAGAGCCGAACGACGACATCATCAACGTCATCCGATTCAATTCGCGTTTCCCGGAGCGGACGCTCGGCGACCTGCAGGCTCAGGTCTCCGCGTGCGTGACCGGGGTTCGACGTACCCAGGAGATCGCCGACAAGTACGGCGTCGACGCGTTGTCCAGTGCGATGGACATCATCAACGATCACGGCGAGAGGCTGGCCAGGTTGGCCTTGGCCGCCCTGCCCAAGGGCACGTGGACGGCCGAAGACTTCGTCGACACCGACGGGGTCGATCTCGACCGGATGATCAAGATGAAGGTGACGGTGACCATCACCGACGACGAGATGATCATCGACTGGACCGGGAGCGACGATCATGTCCGTGGTCCGATCAATTTGCCGGTCGGCAACACCGAGGCGTTCTGCAGCCTGATCTTCAAGTCGTTGACCACCCCCGACACTCCGGTGGTCGCAGGCAATTTCCGCCCCATGCGGGTGATCACCGTGCCGGGCTCGGTGATGCACGCGGTGCCGCCGATGCCGACGTTCACCCTGTGGACCGGCTTGCTCGGCGGCGAGGTGGTGCTCAAGGCGCTCGCCCAGGGCATGCCGGACCGGGTGCCGGCGTCCTCCGGTGGCGATGTGTGCTCGATGATGGGACTCGGGGTCAACCCGCGCAACGGGCAGGACTGGCTGGAGGCCACGAACGAAGCCGTCGGGTTCGGAGGGCACGCCGGCGGCGACGGCGCCGACGGGATCATGCACCTCACCGAGCCTGGCTGTCGAAACAATCCGGTCGAAGTGCTGGAGACCAAGTCCCCCATGCACATCGAGTCCTACGGATACCGACCGGACACCGGCGGCCCGGGAAAGCACCGAGGGGGAGTCGGGGTCGGGCGCACCTATCGGTTCACCGCGCCGTCGGTGGGGATCTGCATCGTCTACAAGACGAAGACAAAGCCCTGGCCGATCGGTGAGGGCGAGCCGGGCGACAACAACCACATCATCCTCAACCCCGGCACCGATCGGGAAACGGTCCAGGGTGGCAGCTACAACCACCTGGCAGCCGGAGACGTGCTGGTCAACAACACCGGTGGTGGCGGCGGCTACGGCAATCCCTTCGAACGCGACCCCGCCGCATTGGCCGTGGACGTACGCAACGGGTTCGTGTCGGTCGACGCGGCCTTCGCGCACTACGGCGTCGTCATCGATCCGGATTCCTTCGAGGTCGACCCGGCCGCCACCGACGCGGCTCGGTTGAAGGCCAGGTCCTGACTCCCGACCGCCAAATCAGGCAGGTAGCGTTCGTTCTTCGCGACACGCCGATGCGGCCCGACGGGTCGCGAAGAACGAACGCTACCCAGGCCTACGGCCGTGTCCTGGCACGGTAGCCGAGTGTTCAGCGAGTGAGTGCGAGGAGTGGGAAAGCATGGCCAGTCTGGTGATCACCGAGGTGCAGGTCTTCGACAGCCGGACCGGGGAGCTCCGCGAGGGACCGGTCCGGATCGTCGACGGCGTGATCGAGGCCGTCGGCCCCTCGGTCGACACCTCCGGGGAGACACTCGGCGGCGACGGCGGCACCGTGATCCCCGGGCTGATCGACAACCATTGCCACGCTTACGGTATCTCGCTCGACGGTGCGTGGATGGAGTCGCGTGAACTGTCCTACGTTGCGTTGGTCGCCGCGCAGCGGCTCGGCGGTGCGCTGCGTCGGGGCTTCACCACCGTCCGAGATGTGGCCGGCGGCGATCCCGGCCTGGCCACCGCGATCCGCGAGGGTCGCCTGCCCTCTCCGCGTTACCTGTACACCGGGCCGGGCCTGTCGCAGACCGGCGGACACGGCGACATGCGCTCGGTGGACGAAGCCGACCACCACGGCTGCGGGTGTCCGGTCGGGGCGATCGGCACCGAGGTGGTGGACGGCGTCGACGCGCTGCGCGCCGCGGTGCGCAATCGCTTCCGCCGGGGCGCTCATGCGATCAAGATCATGGCGTCCGGCGGGGTGATGTCGCTGACCGATCCCATCCGGGTGCCGCAGTACTCGGCCGAGGAGATCCGCGCGGTCACCGAGGAAGCCGCCCGCCGCGGTAGTTACGTCTGCGCCCACGCCTATTCGCCGGAAGCCATCCAACACGCGGTACGCAACGGGGTCAGGTCGATCGAGCACGGCAACCTGCTGGACCGGCCCACCGCGGAGCTGATGGCCGAGCGCGGAGCGGTGTTGGTGCCAACTCTGGCCACCTATGACGCCATGGGCCGGCTCGGCGTCGAGATCGGCATGAACCCGATCTCGCTGGCCAAGAATTCCGAGGTGCTCGAGCATGGCCGGCGGGCCATCGATTTCGCCCGCGCCGCTGGTGTGCCGATCGGCTTCGGTACCGATCTGATGGGCGAGCTGGAGCGTGAGCAGCTCAACGGCCTGAAGCTGCAGACCGAGGTCGAGGGTGTGGTCCGCACCCTGCAGTCGGCGACCCTGGTCAACGCGACCATTCTCGGCCGGGAAGACCTCGGCGTCGTCGAACCCGGGGCCGCCGGCGATCTGGTGCTGCTGCCCGGCAATGTGCTGGACAACCCGGATCTCCTCTGGGGTGACGAGCGCACGGTCATCCAGGCCGGCCGGGTGGTCTAGCGGCGCGGGCGCCCGTGTGGTTTCCGCCAGCCGGAATCCAGCTGGAGTGACAGGAGACGTCGACTTCATCCTCGTTTCGCCTCTTGATCCGGGCAGTGCTCGGGGATCTTGAGCTGGGGCAAGGGCCCTAAGCTCGACGGGTGCAGGTGGATGCCCTCTTTCGCTACCCGGTGAAATCGTGCCGCGGCGAGTCGTTGACCGAAGCGTTGGTCGAGCCGTGGGGACTGGCCGGCGATCGGCGGTGGCAGGTCGTCGACGCCGACGGCGACTGCCTCACCGCGCGGGAACTGCCGCGGATGCTGTTGATCACCCCGGAACTGCTGCCCGACGGGATCCGGTTCTCCGCCTCCGGCGCCGACGACCTGGTCGTCGACCGGCCGACCGGCCCGGCGATCGAGGTACGCGTGCACAAGGACGAGCTCACCGCGGTCCCGGCGGACACCGCCGCTCATTCCTGGTTCAGCGCGGTCCTGGGCGTCGACGCCCGCTTGGTCTACCAGGCCGATCCGACCGGCCGGCACCCGAACCCGGAGTACACCCACCCGGACGACGTGGTGAACCTGGCGGACGCCTTCCCGCTCCTGGCGGCCACCACGGCCTCCCTGGACGCACTCAACGACCTGATCGCGGCCGGTCCGCTGGCCCACGAAGGACCGCTGCCCATCCGCCGGTTCCGGCCGAACATCGTGATCAGCGGCAGCGAGGCCTGGTCCGAGGACGGCTGGCGACGGATCAGGATCGGCGACGCGGTGTTCCGGGCGGTCAAGGGATGTGACCGGTGCGTGCTGACCACGACCGACCCGGACACCGCGGCGCGCGGCAAGGAACCCATCGCCACCCTGGCCCGGCATCGCCGATGGGACGCGAAGACCTGGTTCGGGATGAACCTGGTCCCGGACAGCCCGGGAGCGAGCATCCGGGTGGGCGACGAGGTGCAGATCCTGGACGCGGTGGCGGCGCCGGACGGCCCGCCCCGCTGACCGGCTGATCGCGCCGGAGCCGTCACCGCGGACCTGCCGGCTCGGCCGATGACCCTGACCCAGGGTCGTTCGGCGAGCCACGGCGATTTCAGCATCCACAGTGCCACCGCTGGAGCGCGATCTAGCGGTAGAATCAACAAGGCAGTGCGCGTAGTGGGCCCTGACAGCCTCGCTGACGCATCGGACCGTCTCGGTCCGACAGCGTCGTGGACGGTCGTCGGGGCCCGCTGTCGGTACCGCTCCCGACCGCGGGCAGACCCGCGGCCGGGCCGCGTTGACGTTCGAGGGAGAACCCACCGCTCGTGGCAACCAAGAAGGAATACGGCGCCAGTTCCATCACCGTCCTGGAAGGCCTGGAGGCCGTCCGCAAGCGGCCCGGCATGTACATCGGGTCCACCGGCGAGCGCGGCCTGCACCACCTGGTGCGGGAGGTCGTCGACAACGCCGTCGACGAGGCGATGGCCGGCTACGGCGACCGCATCGTCGTCACCCTGCAGCGCCGACGGCGGCGTCGCGGTCACCGACCAACGGCCGCGGCTTCCCGGTCGACATGCACCCGACCGCAGAAGAAGCCGGCCGTCGAGGTCGCCCTGACCGTGCTGCATGCCGGCGGCAAGTTCGACTCGGACACCTACGCGGTGTCCGGCGGGCTGCACGGCGTCGGCGTCTCGGTGGTCAACGCGCTGTCCACCCGGCTCGACGTGGAGATCCGTCGGCAACAACACCCTCTACCGCCAGGTGTACGACCACGCCAAGCCCGGCCCGCTGGAGGAGGTCGGCCCGGCCACCGGCACCGGCACCAGCCTGACCTTCTGGGCCGACTCGGAGATCTTCGAGACCACCACCTACAACATCGAGACGATCGCCCGCCGGCTGCAGGAGATGGCCTTCCTGAACAAGGGTCTCACCATCGTCCTGCGCGACGAGCGGGTCGTCGAGGGCGAGGACCCCGAGGACGCCGAGGGCGTCACCGCGGCGGTCAAGGAGCGCACCTTCCACTACCCGGGCGGCCTGATCGACTACGTCAAGCACCTCAACGCCACCAAGGACCCGATCCACCCCTCGGTCATCGGTTTCGAGTCCAAGGGCGAGACCATGGAGGTGGAGGTCGCCATGCAGTGGAACTCCACCTACAACGAGTCCGTGCACACCTTCGCCAACACCATCAACACCATCGAGGGCGGCACCCACGAGGAAGGCTTCCGGGCCTCGCTGACCACCGTGGTCAACAAGTACGCCACCGACAAGAAGCTGCTCAAGGAGAAGGACGAGAAGCTCTCCGGCGACGACGTCCGCGAGGGCCTGGCCGCGATCATCTCGATCCGGTTGCGGGAACCCCAGTTCGAGGGCCAGACCAAGGCGCAAGCTCGGCAACACCGAGGCGAAGTCGTTCGTGCAGAAGGCCTGCAACGAGTGGCTGACCGACTGGTTCGAGCGCAACCCCACCGAGGCCAAGCAGATCATCACCAAGGCGATCTCCTCGGCCCAGGCCAGGGCGGCCGCTCGCAAGGCCCGAGACCTGGTGCGCCGCAAGGGTGCCCTGGAGATCGGCGGCCTGCCCGGCAAGCTGGCCGACTGCCGGTCCACCGACCCGAGCCGGTCGGAGCTGTACATCGTGGAGGGGGACTCGGCCGGCGGCAGCGCGAAGTCCGGCCGGGACACGATGTTCCAGGCGATCCTGCCGATCCGCGGCAAGATCATCAACGTCGAGAAGGCCCGGATCGACCGGGTTCTGCACAACACCGAGGTGCAGTCGCTGATCACCGCGCTGGGCACCGGCATCCAGGACGACTTCGACCTGGCCAAGCTGCGGTATCACAAGATCGTGCTGATGGCCGACGCCGACGTGGACGGCCAGCACATCCGCACCCTGTTGCTGACCCTGCTGTTCCGGTTCATGCGGCCGCTGGTCGAGGCCGGGCACGTGTTCCTCGCGCAGCCGCCGCTGTACAAGTTGAAGTGGACCCGCGGCGACCACGAGTACGCCTACTCCGATCGGGAGCGCGACGCGCTGATCGAGGAGGGCCTGCGGCAGGGTCGCAAGCTGCCCAAGGACGACGCGGTGCAGCGGTACAAGGGTCTGGGCGAGATGGACGCCAAGGAACTGTGGGAGACCACGATGGACCCGGGCAACCGGCTGATGCTCCAGGTGACGCTGGACGACGCCGCGACGGCGGACGAACTGTTCAGCGTGCTGATGGGTGAGGACGTCGAGGCGCGACGCTCGTTCATCACGCGGAATGCTCGCGACGTCCGTTTCCTGGACTTCTGACCGTGCGTCGCGTCTCCGCAGGTCAGACCAGTCGAGTTACCCACAGCAATGATCCACATGTGGATGGATTTCCCGAGCCCGGGATACATCCGGGAAGGTCGTAGGACACCGTGACAGCCCCCACCGAGCCGCCGTTGCCGCCGGAGCACGACCGCACCGAGCCGGTCGACATCCAGCAGGAGATGCAGCGCTCGTTCATCGACTACGCGATGAGCGTCATCGTCTCCCGCGCGCTGCCCGACGTCCGGGACGGGCTCAAGCCGGTGCACCGACGCGTGCTGTACGGCATGTACGACAGCGGGTTCCGGCCGGACCGCGGTCGGGTCAAGTCCTCCCGCGTGGTCGGCGACGTGATGGGTAACTACCACCCGCACGGCGACGGCTCGATCTACGACACCCTGGTCCGGATGGCCCAGCCGTGGTCGCTGCGTTACCCGCTGGTCGACGGCCAGGGCAACTTCGGTTCGCCGGGCAACGACCCGGCAGCGGCCATGCGGTACACCGAATGCCGGATGTCGAACCTGGCCATGCTGATGCTCACCGGCATCGACGAGAAGACCGTCGACATGATGCCGAACTACGACAACAAGACCGAGGAGCCGACGGTCCTGCCGTCGCGGATCCCGAACCTGTTGGTCAACGGCAGTTCCGGCATCGCGGTCGGCATGGCCACCAACATCCCGCCGCACAACCTGCGCGAGGTGTCCGACGCCGTCATCTGGTCCCTGCAGCACCCGCAGGCCAGCCACGAGGAGCTGCTCGAGGCGGCCGTCGAGCGGGTCAAGGGACCCGACTTCCCCACCGGGGCATTGATTGTCGGCTCCGACGGGATCGCCGACGCGTACCGCACCGGCCGCGGTTCGATCCGGATGCGCGCCGTGGTGGACATCGAGGAGGACGCCAAGGGCCGCACCATCCTGGTCGTCACCGAGCTGCCCTACCAGGTCAACCCGGACAACCTGGTCGAGACGATCGCCCAGCTGCACAAGGACGCGAAGCTCACCGGCATCGCCGACATCGCCGACGAGTCCTCCGACCGGGTCGGCATGCGGATCGTCATCACCCTCAAGCGCGACGCGGTGGCCAAGGTGGTGCTGGCGAACCTGTTCAAGCACACCCAGCTGCAGACCAACTTCGGCGCGAACATGCTGGCCATCGTCGACGGGGTGCCGCGCACCCTGCGGCTCGACCAGATGATCAGCTACTACGTCGCGCACCAGATCGAGGTCATCGTCCGGCGCACCCAGTACCGGTTGGACCAGGCCGAGAAGCGCGCCCACATCCTGCGCGGTCTGGTCAAGGCGCTGGACGCGCTCGACGAGGTCATCGCGCTGATCCGGGCGTCGCAGACGGTGGACATCGCCCGTACCGGCCTGATCGAGCTGCTGGACATCGACGAGATCCAGGCCAACGCCATCCTGGAGATGCAGCTGCAACGGCTCACCGCGCTGAACCGGCAGAAGATCGTCGACGACCTGGCCGAAATCGAGCTCACGATCGCCGATCTCAACGACATCCTGGCCAGCCCGGAGCGGCAGCGGCGGATCGTCGCCGACGAGTTGACCGAGGTCGTCGACAAGTACGGCGACGACCGGCGCACCAAGCTGGTGCCCTACGACGGTGACGTGTCCATCGAGGACCTCATCGCGGTCGAGGACGTCGTCGTCACCATCACCCGCACCGGCTACGCCAAGCGCACCAAGACCGACCTGTACCGGGCCCAGCGGCGTGGCGGCAAGGGGGTGCAGGGCGCGGCGCTCAAGCAGGACGACATCGTCGCCCACTTCTTCGTCTGCTCGACCCACGACTGGATCCTGTTCTTCACGAACAAGGGCCGGGTCTACCGGGCGAAGGCCTACGAGCTGCCCGAGGCGAATCGGAACGCCCGCGGCCAGCACGTGGCCAACCTGTTGGCCTTCCAGCCGGACGAGAAGATCGCCCAGGTCATCCAGATCCGCAACTACGACGCCGCGCCGTATCTGGTGCTGGCCACCAAGGGTGGACTGGTCAAGAAATCGGAACTCTCCGCATTCGACTCGAATCGGTCGGGCGGGATCGTGGCGATCAACCTGCGCGACGACGACGAGTTGGTCGGCGCGGTGCTGTGCTCCTCCGACGACGATCTGCTGTTGATCAGTGCCGAGGGCCAGTCGATCCGCTTCCACGCGACCGATGAAGCGTTGCGCCCCATGGGACGTGCGACCTCCGGGGTGCTCGGCATGCGGTTCAACTCCGGCGACGAACTGCTGTCGATGGACGTCGCCCGGGCCGGCGCTTTCGTCCTGGTGGCCACCGAACGCGGCTACGCCAAGCGGACGGACATCGAGGAGTATCCGGTCCAGGGACGCGGCGGCAAGGGTGTTCTGACGATCGAATACCGCAAGGCACGTGGCAAACTCGTGGGCGCGCTGATCGTTGATGCCGACGCCGAGGTGTTCGCCATCACCAGCAGCGGCGGGGTCATCCGGACCCCGGCACGCGACGTTCGCAGGACCAAGCGCCAGACCATGGGAGTGCGGCTGATGAACCTGTCGGAGACCGACAGCCTCGTGGCCATCGCCCGCAACGCCGACGCGGACGAGGTCGAGGCGGACGGCGAGCCGGATGGATCCGGAGTGACCGAGTGACCGCGCCTGCTTCGGGCCCGTCGCCCGCCGCGGGGGTGCCGCGGATGTCCACCCCCGTGGTGAGCGCACCGACGCCGACGACGTCCCGTCCGGCTCCGGCGCCGCCGGCCACCGGCGGGACGCGGACGAACAGTGCACCGAAGAGCAGCCCCGACCCCGTCCCGTGACGCCGGTCGACGGTCGAAGAAGGCGAACCGCCGGCCGCCGCGGCTGGCCTCGCTGCAGCTGAAGCGGATCGATCCGTGGACCGTGCTGAAGATCAGTCTGATCGTCACCATCGTGATGTTCTTCGTCTGGATGATCGCGGTCGGCGTGCTCTACCTGTCGCTCGGCTCGATGAACGTCTGGACCAAGATCAACGAGACGTACAACACGCTGGCCACCTCCGACGCCACCACCGGCGGGTCGGACCTGATCACCCCCGGCCGGGTGTTCGGCATCACCGCAGTCGTCGGGGCGATCAACATCGTGCTGTTCACCGCGCTCGCCACGATCGCCGCGTTCGTCTACAACGCGGCGGCCGGCATGGCGGGTGGGGTCGAGCTCACCCTGGGCGAGCGGGACTGAGCCTTCGTCGCTTTGTGTGGCTCCGACGGCCAGTGGTGAGGCGGGCTGGTCCGGTTTCCGGTCGGCCGTGCCGATAGACCGCGGGGCGGGCTGGTGCCGTGTGTGCGGTCGGCTGCGGTCAGAGGTGATGGGCCGGGCTTGTGCCGTGTGCGCTGGCACCAGTCGCTCTGACCCAGCCCGGCTTCGGTTGGGCTTACGCCCGGCCCTATCACCTCTGACCTCCGCCTCCCTGGTCGCGTGTCTATCCGGTGTCCAACCCATGAACTCCGCCTGGCTTCGCCGGCGGTGGCTGTCCGGCTGGGCCAGGGTGGTGCTCGCGGAGTGGGTGAAGAGAGAACCTGGACAAGATCATTCAGGTGGGGGGATAAGCACGCTCAGGAAGGCACTATCGGCCTGACATGGTGATCTTGAACCCGGGGGTCGTCGGAGATGCGGGTTACGGTCGGGAAGTGGACGAACCTGACGGCGGCGGGCTGTGGGTGGCGTTCTTCCGGAACATGAACCTGGGGCAGCGGCGGTCGAAGTCGCCGACTTCGTCGGAGCTGCTCGCGGCGTTCGTGGAGGCCGGCGCCGAGCCTGCGGTGAACATGCAGACCAACGGCACTGTGATGTTCGGCTCGACGGACCCGGCCGCGACCGTGGGTGCGGTGCGCAGGTCCCTGCAGACAGTGACCGGCTACCAGGACGTGGTCGTCGTCCGGAGTGCGCGCTGGGTGGTCGAGCTGTCCGGCCGGATCACCCCGGGGGTTCAGGGCGAGGTGAGTCTGTTCGACGCCCCGTCGGTGCCCGAGCTGGAGCTGCCTTGGGTCGAGCCCACCAGGCGGGCGCTGACGGTGCTCGCCCTCGATGGGGCACACGCGGTCAGCAGTTGGGACGACGAGCTGGTGGGCAGCAACGGGACGACGGTGCTCGGACGCCTGTTGGGCGTGCCGGTGACGTCCCGCGGCATCCCGACCATGCTTCGGCTGGCCTCCCGACTCGAAGCGCTCACCGTCGGTCCGTAGCGTCGCGATCTCCAGGCTCGGAAGTCTCCGACCCACCCTCACCGAATGGTCGGTCGACACGTGGTGGTGCGCGGTGCCCGGTGCGCTGTGTCTTGCGCGATCTGGGCATGCGCTGTGCTCGACGAAACCGGGCGAGGGGCGGCCCACCGCCCTCCCGGAGCACCGTATTGACCCGCGGTGCGTGGGATTTCCGGGCGGCAGCAGCAGGTAGGAACGAGTGGACTGGTTCAATGCTCGTCAGGTCGACGTCAAGGTCGGCGAGACGTGGGAGGGATCGGCCGTGACGGGACCGTGGAATCCGGATGACGGACAGCAGCCCTACCCCGGGCAGGGCCAGCCCGCCGGTCAGCAGCCCGGGCAGCCGCAGCCCTACGGCCAACCGGGTCAGTCCCCGCCCGGCTACGGGTCCGGAGCGCAAGGTCGACCCCCGGCCGGTCAACCCCCGGCGGGGCAGTACCCATCGGGTCAGGTTCCCCCTGGTCAGTACCCGCCGACCGCGCACTACCCGGCACAGAATTCCCCTACCCAGCCCCCGCCGGGTGGGCCGCCGCCCGCCTTCGGGCCGCCCGCGGAGGAACCGCCGCCCAACAACACCACCCGCAACGTCCTGCTCGCGATCTTCGCCGTGCTGGTGGTGGTGGGCGGGGCGACGGCGATCATCCTGACCCGCGACTCAGGGGAAGGCACGGCCGGAAGCCCCAACAGGGCGGCCACCTCGGCGGCGACGACCTCGACCGCGGGCGACGCCCCCAGTCCCTTCCCGTCGACGACGAGTTCGGTACTCGAGCCGACCACCGGTCCGGCCACCTCGAGCGTCACGACCGCCCCGCAGACCACCGACCCGATCACCTCGGAGCCCGTCCCGACCACCACCGCGGTCGAGACGACGGATGCCACCCAGGGCCAGAACGATGCCGACGTGGTAGCGGTCATGGCGGCGACCGACAAGTTCCTGGACGCTGTGCACAAGGGCGACCTGGCCGCTGCCAAGGCGGCGTCCTGCGATGAGTTCGCCGCCCTGCTGACCCAGAGCGTCGTCGACCGCGCGAAGGACATGGCGACGTCGGGCGATCCGACCATCTCGGGCGACAAGGCGACCGTACCGGTGACCTACACCGACGCCGGTGAGAAGAAGTCCGACGCCATGCCCCTGACCCGACAGGACGACGGGCAGTGGCTGGTCTGTCTCGAGTCGGCCTCGTCGACCACGGAGAGCTCCGGCGGGTGATGGTCGCGGCCACCTGAGGTGATGAACTTCCGGTAGCCCCTAGACCGGCGTGGCCATCGTCCGAGGTGATTCCACACCCGCAGCTGGATGACCCGTCGCGACCGGCCCCGCGGCGCTGGGGGCACGATGTGCGGAGGGTGAAGCCACGCGCCGGTGAGCCCGGGTTCCGGGCCGCGACCGGCGGCGGACTGCAGCTGCTACCCGAAGGGAGTGACGAAATGCCCGAATCGGTGTCCGAAGCGTTCGCCGCCTACCTGGCGGGCACCGATCGCGGCGGGTTGGCACCGGCCCTACGGGCGGCCGGTTTCGTTGGCCTGGCCAAGCTGCTCGACGCGAGTCCCGGAGCCCGCTCCAGCACCTTGGAAGGTGCCTGGCCATCGGTCTGGGACGGGCGTCGCTGCGCGTTGGGTCCCCAGCCGCCTATGGATGCCGCGGCCTGGTCGCTGTGGTTCGACCCGGCCGAGGTCGCCGTCATGACGCTGGTCCCTCGCCGGGCCGGAGATCTCGCCGCACGCACCGTCCACCACCCCGACCCCTGTGCCGACTCGGTCGGCTGGCTCTCGCTGCTGCGCGCCGGACGATGGCAGGTCTCCGGTTGGGCCAAGGCCACCGGACAAACGGTCCGGCTGCAACCGGGTGGTCAACTGGACCCGGCGACCGGCCTCACCGCGGAGCAGGCGCACTCCTACGCGCACCATTTCGGCAAGGTTCTGGCCCGGCCGGCTGCGTGGTCGACCGTGTCCGAAGTCGGTGATCCGCTCGAGTCGGCTCTCTGGCTGTCCAACGCCGGCCCGGAACTCATCGAAGGTGCCGATGACCAGGACCGGGCGCTGGTCCAGGATCGGGCCGCCGCGCTGCACGTCGAGACCACCGCTACGGACGGATCGGCCGAGCGGCCGGGTTCGCGCTGGGTGGATCCGCACCTGCGTCTGGACCAGGTTGGATTCCGGACGGCGCAACCGTAACGAAGGTCGTTGGACCGGGACTCATCAGCACCGTGCCGCCGCCCGCGTCATCGTGGAAAGGCCCTTCATGTCCAGTCCAATCACCGGAAGTCCTCCGGCTGACTATGCCGACCTGTCGGCGCTGTTCATCAACTGCACGCTCAAGAGATCGCCCGAGGCGAGCAACACCGACGGACTGGCCCGGATCAGTCGGCACATCCTGGAGTCCAATGGTGTGCAGGTGGACAGCATCCGCGCTGTCGACCACCTGATCGCCACCGGCGTCTGGCCCGACATGACCGAGCACGGCTGGGATGTCGATGAATGGCCGGCGATCTACGACCGGGTGATGCGGGCCGACATTCTGGTCCTGTGTGGTCCGATCTGGTTGGGCGACAACAGTTCCGTCATGAAGCAGGTGATCGAGCGGCTGTACGCCTGCTCGAGCATCCTGAACGACTCCGGGCAGTACGCGTACTACGGGCGCGTGGGCGGATGTCTGATCACCGGCAACGAGGACGGGGTCAAGCACTGCGCCATGAACGTGCTGTACAGCCTGCAGCACCTCGGTTACACGATCCCGCCACAGGCCGACGCCGGGTGGATCGGTGAGGCAGGTCCAGGACCCTCCTACCTGGACGCCGGTTCGGGTGGGCCGGAGAACGACTTCACCAACCGGAACACCACGTTCATGACGTGGAACCTGCTGCACCTGGCGCGACTGCTCAAGGACGCGGGCGGCGTTCCGGTGCACGGGAACCAGCGGTCGGCGTGGGATGCCGGATGCCGCTTCGACTTCGCCAATCCGGAGTACCGCTGATCGGTGATCCGGCTGGATCTTCGACCGCCCGGGTCCGGGCGATCTACCGGGATGAAGAGCGTGTCACTCGTCGGCCTGCAGGGCGGCCAGCCGATCGAGGTCCCGGACGGCGTAACGGTAATGCTCGCACTCCTCCTCCATCACCACCCACAGACACTCGGCCACCGCGCGGGGCTCGTCCGGATAGTGCGGGCCCGGCGTGCGGGTGACGACGCGACCGAGTTCGGGTCCGGTCAAGTCCTGGAGGATCTGCCGGATCTGAGCCATCCGAACGGCTCTCGCTTCGCTGATCTCCTCGAGCGACGGTTCGGCATCCACGTCGATGCCCAAGGCTGCGGCATCCGCGCGGGGGAACCAGTCCTGCGGCAGCCCGAGCCGGTGGTAGGGCCGCTCCTGGTCGAGGACGGTCCGCGCGGCCCAGCCGTCCGTCACCCAGATCAGGTGCCGCAACGTCTGCTGGTAAGACCACTCCCCGTCGACGCGCGCCTGCGCAGTGCCATCGGGCGAGCCGGCCACGCGTTCGGCCAGGTCCGCCCACAAGTGCTCGATTGTCGCCCACATGGCCCGGAAGTCGTCCGGGCCCTGCAGGTTGCGTAGCTGCACGCGTTCGGGATGACGGAGGTCCAGTTCGGCCGCCACGTAGTCGGTGACGTCCACGCCGTTGACGACCAGACGCTGCACCCAGCCGGACAATTCGACGTCGGCGAAGGTGCCGGAGACTGCGCGCACGCCACTGAAGTCGCAGTCGACGAACCGGGCGCCGCGCAGGTCGCGCACCTCGAACGTGGCTTCGCGGAACTCGTCGGTGTGCGCCGGCGGGAACTCGCCCGCCGAGAACCGATAGCCGAACTGGGCAGCCATGACCCCTCCTCTCTGGACATTTCGCGACGTCGACCTGCCAGCCGTCGGTCGGATCGTAGGAGCGCAATCGGACGGTTCACTGCCGGATTCGGATGACGGGTCGTCAGAACCTGAGTTCGGCTCCCAGTGCCCCCCCGCCCCCGGTCTTCGGGTCGACATCGACCGACAGGGTGAAGGTGATCGAGCGCTTGCCGCCCTGCCGGTCGGTGCCCAGACCGATGGCGGGGGTCTTGAAGGTGAACTTCGTGACACCCAGCCCCTGGTTTGCGGCGATGAGGCCCGCCGGGACGAAAAACGTCGCGAGCGTGACCGTCGCCGGCGCGCCGGCCCTCTTCAATTGGGCGATCGCGAAGTCGGCCAACCGATCGAGCACGGCTTTGACGCTCGGTAGGGCGAGTACCGCATCGAGCAGGTCACCGGGCGACGCCGGTCGCGGCTGGCTGGGGTCGGCAGTGCCGTCACGTTGGACGTCGGCCCTGACGCTCTGCACCGATGCTCCGTCGTCCCCCAGGGCGGTGTCGGAGTTGTCGGCCAACCCGGAGTCGTCGGCCGTGGCCGCGATCGCACCGCCGGCGCTCTGCCCCGCGGCATCCTGCTGCAGCAGGGCCGCTGTGCTGCCGCCGTCGACGCCCGCCGCGACGGCCGCAGCCATTTCGTCGACCGGGGCATCACCGGTTGCTTCTGTGGTCTCGACCTCGCCGGCTGGGGCCGTGTCCGAGCCGGAGTCGGCGATCTCGCCCGTGTCGAACCGCTGCACTCGTGGTGCCAACAGATCGGCCAACGCCCGGTTTCCGGCCCCCTGGAGCCCGCCGAACGGGGATTCGGGTCTGTGCGTCGGGTGCGCGGGACTCGCTCGTTGCTGGGCGTCGCGCTCGTATTCGCGCGCGCTCATGGACAGAACCGTAGTCGTCGCTGCGGCGGCGCGGCAGGGCCGCCGAGCGCTCGGAACGGGCAGCCGTCGCTGCCCCTTCGTACCGGAGAGCACGCGGGGTGTCGGTGCCCGGTGGGAGGCTGGCGGTGTGGCCGCGAGAGTCGAACGACCGGACGTGCCGGACGCGTGGGTCCAACGCCTCGCCGCGATCATCGCCCGATTTCCCGAGACGACCCAGGAACGCGCTTGGGTGGGCGTGTGCTGGCGGGTGCGGCGGGCCACGGTCGCACATGTCTTCGGCGGCGAGGACCAGCTGTTCCGGGTCACCTTCCGCGCCGAACCCTCCGAGGTGCTCGCTTTCGAGCATCTCGGGCCGCCGTACTTCCGGGCCGGGTGGGGATCCAACGTCGTCGGGCTGGTCCTGGATCGGGGGACGAACTGGACCGAGCTCGCCGAGTTGCTCACCGACTCGTACTGCCTGCAGGCTCCGGCGCAGCTGGCCGAGCGGGTGGGCCGGCCCTGAGGCGGCCTTACCCGCGGGCCGCAGGTGGCATCGCCCGCAACCCGTCGTCCCACAGCTCTCGCGTCTGGATCAGCCAGAACGTGGCGAACAGGGCTATCTGCAGTACCTCGAGCCACAGGATCGCGTGTTGCCAGGGGGTCAGCCACGCGAGCAGCCCGAAGACGACGGCGGACAACGCCATCAACGCGGCGATGATCGAGTACGGATTTCCGGCCACCCGTCCGGCGTCGCCCTGCCGCCGGTAGCGCAGGGCGTTGATCAACACCACCACCGCGATCAACACGAACAGCGCGATTGCCGACACATAGTGCGCTCCGGTGAGGAAGCTGTCCCGCCCGAGGTAGAACCACGCGCCGAACGCCACCACCAGGAGGGCGGCCAGCGGGAAACCGACCCGGGACGACGACGGCCAGGCCCTGCCGCGTCGCCGCGTGGAACACCACTGCCAGGGCCACGACGGAGATCGCCAGCAGGGCGGCGATGTTGTTCGCGACGTCGGCCGTGGTGTTGCCGGCATCGACCGGGGTCGACCAGCAGTCGCCGACGCCGGGCGTGGGCACCAGGGCGGCGACCGGAGCGAGCATCCCGGCCGCGTTGAGCAGCACGTCCTCGATCTCGGTGTTGCCCTTGAGCACGACCATGCAGATGCCGATGGCCAGCAGCGCGGAGACGAACACCCCTTGCGCGGGCGTGTAGTAGTAGGCCGACAGCGTGGTCTGGAGGCACCGTGGATCGGTGTGCCACCACTCGATCAGCACCGCGAACAGGAGGAAGAGCACCAGCCCGACCATGGCCAGCCGGAGGTACCGGTAGGTCTTGATCACGTACGGGTTGTCGATCACGATGCCTCCGTCGCCGGCTCGGACCTGCGCCGACCGGTCCGATGATCCCGTCCGATGATCCTGGATGGGACCCCGCGACGGGCGCTGGTTACGGTGGCGGGTCGGTGGCCAGTCGGGCGACGCGGCCGGTGTGAGGAGCCTCGGATGACGAAAATGGGGGCGCCGGGCGCGCTGATCGACCTGGCGTCCCTGCCCAACCTTCGGGACGTGGGTGGTCACGCCACCCGTGACGGGCGCACGGTCCGTCGGGGCCTGCTCTACCGGTCGACCGAGCTGTCGAAGCTGTCCGAGTCCGACGGGGCCACGCTGGCCGGGTTCGGCCTGCACGCCGTCTTCGATCTGCGCACCGCGGCCGAGCAGCAGACCCAGCCTGATCTGCTGCCAGACGGGGTCACGCTGATTCCGTGCGACGTGATGGCCGACGCCACCGGCGCGGCACCGGCCCAGATGGAGGGGGTGCTCTCGAATCCGACGGCCGCAACCGCCCTGCTCGCCGACGGCCAGGGCATGGCCTACATGGTCGGCGCCTACCGGCAGTTCGTGGCGATGACCAGCGCCCTGGCCGCGTACCGGCGGCTGTTCTCGACCCTGCTCGAACCGGGGACGCTCCCGGCGCTGTTCCATTGCGCGACCGGGAAGGACCGGACCGGCTGGGCGACCGCGGCCCTGCTCATGCTCCTCGGCGTGCCCGACGACGCGGTCCGCGCCGAGTACCTGCTGACGAACGAGCACCTACTGCCGGCGCTGCGGCCGGTGTTCGAGCTGTTCGCCGCGACCGGCGGTGACCCTAGGCTGCTTCGGCCGCTGCTCGGTGTCGACGCGTCCTACCTGGACGCCGCCGTCGATGAGATGCGCGCCCGGTACGGGACGGTGGAGTCCTACTTCGCCGACGGCCTGCACCTGGATGCGGCGGCCCAGGAGCAGCTGAAGGCTCTGCTGCTGGAGTGAGCGGCGGGTGCGTCGCCTGGTGCGCCTGATTTGTTCGTTTGGGAGCGGTCGACCGGGTGCGGTAACCTTGGTGCTCGCGGCGCCGGGAGACGGGCAGCAGTCCTGATCGAGGCGCCGTTGATGTGTCCGGCGGCAGCCGGGTGATGCGGGCCTATAGCTCAGACGGTTAGAGCGCTTCCCTGATAAGGAAGAGGTCGGAGGTTCAAGTCCTCCTAGGCCCACCCTCGTATCCTGCGGACGACAGGCCCGCGGTGCCGACAAGCAGGGCTCGATGAGTAGGAATGGAACCGGATGAAGAAGCTGATCGTCGTGGCCGCGGCCGGCGCCGCGGTATTCGTGCTGGTCAACAAGCGCAAGCAGGCCGCGGCTGCCGAGGCGAAGCTGTGGGACGAGGCAACGGGTCAGACCACCCCGCCGCCCGCACCGGTGCCGCCGGCCGCTCCCGTCGCCTGACCGCAGTTGTGCACCCGGCCGTCCCGGTCGGGTGCAGCGGCCACGTCGGTGGCCACGGGGACGTAGCTCAATTGGCAGAGCACCGCCTTTGCAAGGCGGGGGTTGAGAGTTCGATTCTCTTCGTCTCCACGTTCGAATTACCGCAGATGTCAGGCAGTCTTTGCCGGGTCCCGACGAGCGAGCACGCCGTTACAACTGGCTGGGGACACATCAGCGGCGCGCGCCGCCAAGTCCAGGGCTTCACTGACCTCGCTCTGGTAATTGGCCGAGCGGCTGGTCTCCACATCACCGCACTCGCAGTCTGCGCCAAAAGCTGCGAACCAGACCAAAGGGACTTCACTTGGTGACTGGCTAAAGATCGTAAGTGACGTCGCGACTGCAGGCCCGTTCGGAGCGTTGCAAGACCACGAGCCGCTGGCTGAACTGCGTACGATACTTGCGCCAGGCAGAGGGAGCGGACGAGCTGCCGCCAATCTGAGCGAGCTGAGAAATGACCGGGCGCATGATCGCGTTAGGGGTAGCACTGCTACGAGTTGCGGACCGCGAGGGAGGCACTTGCCGCACTTCGGGTTTTCTTGCCTACCCGACGGTGGCCGCCCTGATCGGCAAGGACTTCTGGGGCTCCGGCCCGCAGTCCTCCGTTGAACTTGCGACGCCGGTGCTGGAAAAGGCTTACGTGGCTGTCGGTCCCGGAGATGACTTTGGTACGCCCGGCTATGTCCGGCTCTCCCAGGCCTTCGGCGACGACGACTTGGTCACCGGCGTCACCCGGATGGGCGAGTTCCTGTCCACCGCCACGGACTGAGGGGCGATCCGGTACCGGTCCGCCCGTCAGGGGATCAGGACCCTTCGTGTCACCTGGCCGTTGTTCTCCCAGTAGGTCCGACGGCTGGCGAGGTACGGGTCCTCTGGCGGCGGTTGCAGCTGGTTCTGACGGTCGAAGGCCCGGGAGCGGACCGTGTGCTCACCGGCCGATGGTGTGCCCCAGTTCCAGGTCCAGAAGGCCCAGCTGAAGCCGTGACCGCCCAATGGCCGCTGCCGGTGCAGCTGGGCCCGGCGCCAGGATCCACCGTCGATCTGGACCTCGACCCTGCTGATCGGAGCCCCCCAGGCGGCGCCGTGGACCACATAGTGCTTCCCCCGGCGGGTCACCTTCGCCGGCGCCGACTTCAGCCGGGCGTGGGACACGTTGGTGAAGGTCCACACGGTGCGCCCCGCGTCCTGCTCCTCCCTGATGGTGACGTAGTCGCGGGCCATGAACCGGCCCGCGTACCGGCCGTCGCGGACCTCGATGCGGCTGAGCCACTTGACGTTGGCCACCCCGTACCAGCCGGGCGCGATGAGCCGCAGCGGATAGCCGTGCCCCGGGGGCAATGCCACCCCGTTCATCTCGTAGCAGAGCAGGTTGTCCGGGCTCATCGCGTCCGCCAGCGTCATGCTCCGGGCGAAATGCTCGGTGATGGTGAGGTCGAGACCGCCGGTGCCGTCCGGAGTGGTCGTGCCGGTGATGCCCGGCGCCGGTGATTCCGGAGTCGTCCCGGATGGTCACGGTGCCCTGGTCTGCTCCCCAGAACACCACCTCGACGCCGTTCGGCCGGGGCCTGGCCCGCCTCAGCACGTCGGCCAGCGAGGTGCCTGCCCAGTTGGCGTTGCCGATCGCGCCGATCAAGAAGGGCAGGCCGTGATTGCCCGAGCATTCGAGAGTGAAGTCGACCTCGCGCCTGGGCCTGGCCTTGAGGGCGGCCAGGCTGAGCGACACCGGATGTTCGACCAGGCCGTCGATGTCCAGTCGCCAGGAGCCGCCAGTCAGCGCGGGCAAGTTGTAATGCTTGACGGTGAAGAACTCGCCGTTGGGCGTGCGCCACGAGTCCAGCGCCTCCCACGTGAGCAGGTGGGCCGCGATGTCGACCGCGCCCGGCGGGATCGGATCCGGCTGGTCCAGCCACAGGAGCACCTCGTCGGCGCCTCCCGGGTCCCCGAAGGCCGCTGCCGGACCTGCAACGGTGACGGAGGCGAGGCCGGCGAGGCCGGCGGCGGCGCCCGCCTTCAGTAGTGTCCGCCGGGCGAGATCGTGCTGTTCCATTGCTGCACTCCTTGTGGTCCGCGATCGCGCAGGCTCCGGATGCCGGTACTTCGCGGCTGAGCTGCCGAGTGGCTGTGCGGCTGGCACCCCGCCAGCCTTGCCTTCCGGAGGTTCGAGAACTATTCGCCGAAAGGCGAATCATCCGTGGGCCACGCGGCCGGATATCCGTGGCCGGTCTGCTGCAGTAGCGTTTCTCTGACCACCCAGGGAGCTGCCGTGAACGCAGACCTGCTCAGTGAGATCGACCTGCGGGCCGTCTTTGCCGTCATCGATGCCGGACGTACCGAGCCACCCGGCCCGGCCGTGCCGTGGGCCTTGTTGGACACGATGGCGGCCCTGATCCCGTGCGACGAGGTGACCTGGTGCGAGGTGGAAACTGCTGGAGGGCACCGTCCGATTCAGCAGACGGTCGTCGACGGGATCCGACTGGCGGTACACCGCGTCGACGACGCTCCCAGGTATTGGGACCTCTCGCCAGGGTTCCTCGGTTGCATCGACCGGGGCGGGGCGGCGCGGGACGTCAGACGCTGGTCCGATCCGTACACGCCGACCGAACTGCAGGGCGATCCCTGCTATGCCGAGGACGTACGTCGGGCCGGTTTCAGCTACGGGCTGGTAGTCGAGCTGCCCGCCGTTCCAGGCCGAACCCGTCGGCTCATGCTGTGCCGTGAACACGTGCCGGATTTCAGCCGGCGGGACGTGCAGCTGATGGAGTTGTTGCGGCCGCACATCTTCGAGGCCTACCAGTTGGCTCGGCGCCGGCGAGCTGGGACGCCCAAACTGACCCCTCGGGAGTGGCAGGTGCTCGAGCTGGCGGCCCACGGGTTCCACAATGCCGAGATCGCCGGGCTGCTGTGCACCTCGGTCGCGACCGTCCGCAAGCACATGGAGCACATCTTCGACCGCACCGGCCTGCGGACCCGTTCCGCTGTCGTCGCCGAACTGATGCTCGGCCCCCGACCTCCCGTCCTAGGAGGGCGCTGAACAATCCCGATTCCGCGCTCCCGCGAGGTCTATCGGCGGGAGTGCGAACCACTGCTCGGCAACGCTGTCACCCAACTCGACTTATGACGGGTGAGCCCGGCGTCGGATGGCCGAGCATCGTGGAGCGGGCGCGCCAGGAGGAGATCGCCGACTCCGAGACCGCGGTGGCGGTGGCTGTCGAGGAGCTGAGTGCGCAGCTCTCGGAGATCACTTCGAGGCTGGAGCGGATCCGGCAAACCCTCGACCTCCAAGGATCGCAGGGAGCGTGCACCACGCTGAGATGAACGTCCGCCCCCTTCGGGTGTGGGGCACGGCACGGTTGCCCTCGCCCAGACCCGCAACGATCGGCACGGATTGCGCCGTGCCGGCCAGAGCTGCGATTGTGATCAACTGCAATGCCGAAGGTAGTGCCTGCAATCGCTACTCGGGGCCAACCTCCCCGGTCCAGCTGGTCCCGCACAAAGTCGTTGCGGAGCAATGGTTTTCCGCGGCCCACTACTCGCCCGGTCCGGGAGGGCGACCCAGCTGGTCGGTCCTTGCGGAGTGCCTCGACGAGCTCGAGCGCGGACTCCTGTGACGCGTCACCGTGATGGTGCCGCCGACATTCACGTTGACCCACCGGGTGCCGTCAGGGTGGCGCGTGCCGCCGACCTTCAACGATCGTCGCGATTGTGGACGCCGCACGAGGGGGCCGGCCGGGGCGACCGCGGCGGCCACCCAGGCGGGTGATCGGGGAGATCCGATCCGACGAAGCTCGCAGGCTTCCGAGACTCTTGTCGCGACGAGTGGCAGGGTGCCGAGGGCGAGGAAGAACAGGAACGCCCGGGCGGGATGTAGCGGAACGACGACGTGATCCCTGCGAAGAAACAACGCGACAGCCAGCAGGATGGTG